>CAWGZN010000005.1:185000-426696 GCA_963827075.1 uncultured Acidimicrobiia bacterium
CTTCGCCGAGAGCCCGTACCTCACCCAGAACCTGCCCGGACCGCGAGCCGACCGCGCGTCTGAACGCACCGTCCTCGTCCTCGTCCGCTGGCGGGCCGGCGAACGTACCGTCACCCACCTCGCCGACGTCCATCCCCACGGCTACTGGCTGCACTGGCAGTACGGCGGCCTCGGGCGAGGCGGGAGCCCGGGATGGTCAGGAGGGGACGGTGATCTCGAACGGGATCGTGTCGGCGGCCCAGCGGGCGGCGACCGGTGGTGGGCCGGAGTCACCGACGTCGCGGCTCACCGCCTTGCCCGCCACCCGGGCCAGCGTGCTCCACGTCACGGCGCGGGTCGCCCGCGACACCGGCGCCGGCTCGTCGAGCGGCGGCAGGTCGAACGCCGCGGCATCGAAGTCGACATCGCTCACGACCACCTTGAGCCAGTCACGGGCGACGGCACCGGGCGCGACCGGTCGGTCGTCGGGGAGGGTGAGCGGGATCGGTGCGCCGTCCCAGAGGGCGACGGTGTGGCCGGCGGCGAGACACACCGTCGGGAGCACGGCGTGGCAGCGGAAGCGATCCGTGAGATCAAGAACGCAGACGAACAGCTCCTCGTCCGTCGGGTTGCGCAGCTCCATGAAGACCGCCGGCCACTCCCACGCCTCGTCCGCGCGGCGGTAGGTGAAGCGATAGCCGCCACCGAGTGCGACCGGCGGGCGATCAGCCGGTCGGGTGGTCTCGCCGGGCTGGGCGTCGTAGACGTTCAGCGCGATCACATCCGCCAGCGGCGACGGATGGCCACCGAGGGCGCGCACCTGCTCCCACCGGGCCACGTGCTCGAGGCGGGACACCAACAGCGCCGTCCCACCGTCGGTGGTCACGTCGACATCGGTCGTGACCGCGCTCCCGTCCGCACGCGTGAGCCGGGCGGTTCCGGGCGCCGGCACGGCGATCCGCAGCCGCAGGACACGGTCGGCCATCGGGTCGGTGGACGCGACGAGTTGGACGTGCGGTGACGGCCCACCATCTGGCCCGGCTGTCGCCAGTGCGTCGCGCAACCGCTGCTCGACGGGGGCGACCACTCCGCGCTGCGACTCCTCGATCGGTGGGTCCACGTGCACCGTCGCCGCGGGGAGCGGGACGTCCGCCACGACCGCCCCGTACGCCACGTCCGCCGGGTCCCAGTCGATCGGCTCCACCGTGGCTCGACCGATCTCGACCGCGGTGACCCGGACCGCACCGGCCACCGTCCCGTCGGGCGCGGTGCAGGCGAGGACGAACGCCTCGTCGCCCGTCGGCGGTCGCAGCCCGTGCACGAGGCCGGCGTCGACCTCCCAACCGTCGCTGGCCCGACTCATCGTGAACCTCGCCGCCACCGGCGTGACCGTTCCGTCCAGGAACAGCGCATCGCCAAGGCCACCCGGATCGACCGGGTCGAGTTGTGGGCGCTGGTCATACGTCGACCGCTCGACGCGCGACCGCACGGTCGTGAGCAGCGTGCGGTAGGTCGTGCGCGGTCCGAGCACATCGAGCGCCTCGACGAGAGCGACCGAGAACGCGCCTCGCGTGTCGTCGCCGACGCGCAGCTCCTTGGCCGTCTCCGAGGAGCGGCACGCGGCGAGGGCGACGTGCGGCGCGCTCGGCGCGACCCACCGGTCGAGCGCGCCCGCCAGGAAGTCGGTGGACGGACGGGCGGTGGCGAGCTCGAGCAGTAAGTCGCGCTCGCCCTCGTCGCGGGCCGAGGCGGCATCGGGCAGCCAGCTGCGGATCCCGACGAACGGGTCGCGGGTGCCCCCGCCGGAGTGGCAGCAGTCCAGGATCACGGCGAGGTGAGGGCCGCGGTCAGCCACCTCCGCCAGCAGCACGGCGAGCTCCTTGTCGGCGACGGCGCGACGCAGCTTGCCGTCGACGCGGCGACCGCAGTCGTGCAACATCAGCGTCTGGATCCGCCCCGTCGGCTCGAGGTGGGCGACGGCGGGCGGCGCCGGTTCCTCACTCCCGTGCCCGGCGTAGGCGAACAACGCCACATCACCCGGTCCGGCCTGTCCGAGGTGATCGCGAAAGGCGCCCACGAGCGCGTCGCGGGTGGCCTCCTCGTCGTACAGGGTGCGCAGAACGAGCTCGTCGCCGACGCGCGCGTGCAGGTACTGCTCGAGGGCGGCGATGTCGTTGCGGCAGCCCCACAGCGGGTTGATCGGCGGCCGGTAGGCGTCGATCCCGACGAGGAGGGCGAACACCCGTCGCGTCATGCCGCGGGGTCGACGTCCGGGACGACGTCGTTGAACACGCACACCAGCCCGTGCACCGGGTCGGCGAGCCCGGCGCTGTCGCCGACCCCCTCGACGAGCACGCGATAGTCGCCGGGCGGCAGCGGCGGCACCTCGGCGTGATGGACGTCGTCGCTGTCGCGCCGCATCGCGATCGGGGGCGTGGCCGGAGCGCCGGTCGCCAGGTCGGTGACCGACGCCTGGAGGGTCAGGTTCGCCCGCTCCGGCAGGGCGCGCAGCACGAGGCTCTCGCCGGTGGCGAGCAACTCGTCGGCCTCCAGCCGCACGCTCTGGACGGCGCGGAACCCGGTCAAGGGCTTCGCTGTCAGGATGCCCTGCAGCTGCACCTGGACGGCGTCAGCATTCTGCAGGGAGCTGTGCCGGTCGGCCGCGTACATCGGCTGGTACGCCGGTTGCCAGTCGTCGGTCTCGATCGGCGTCGCCGAGACCCGCGGCACGGTGCCGTCACCCCCGTGGTCGTCGCCACCGTGGAGCTCCTCGACCGAGAGGCGCGAGCCGTCCCACACCGCGGATTGCTTCGTCCCTTGGGCGATCCCGACGACGGAGTGGATCGCGTAGGCCCCTGGTTCGTGGCCCGCCGCACCGGCCGAGATGGCGTGGTGGAAGTCCGTCAGGGCGTGCTGCGCCCGCCCGGGATCGACGCCCGGTAGCCGGGTGCCGGTCTCGGCCACCCGCTCGTACCCGTCACCGAGATCGATGCACGGATACACCGGGAGAAGCTGATACACCGACGTGAGGGAGCGCAGGAGGTCGGTCAGGTCGGCGATCTTCAGCGGGCCGACCTTCTTGACGAAGCCGTTGACGAGGAAGTCGATCGCGTTGAGTGATCCGCGGTGAGGCGTCCCGAACGTGATGAGCATCCGGGTGTCCCGCCAGCCGTCGAGACACTCGAGGAAGTAGCGCGCGACGAGGCCACCCATCGAGTGACCGACGAGTACAAGCTTGGCGTCGGGGTTCCGCTGTCGTTGCGCATGCAACTTCTTGTCCGCGAGCTCGCGGAGCCGGCGAGCGGCCACCCGGTTGTCGCGACGCCAGTCGTAGGGGAACTCGACGTAAGTCTCACCCGGCACCACGTCGAAGCGGTCGGTGATCATCCTCGAGATGGCGGTATAGCCGTCGATCCCCCACAATCCGGGGATGATGTGGATGTCCGGCATCACCCTCGTCGCGACGACCCCGTCGCCGAGATCGTCCTGCTCCCAGGGGTCGTCGTCGAGGGCCAGCGAGCGCACGCTGCGGCCGAGCGTCCACAGCGCCCGGCCGATCGCTCCCGGCGATGGCGCCCACACCTCCTTGCCGTCCCGCGCCAGCGCACTCCCGAGGATGCCCGGGAGGAGCACGACCACGTCACCCATTGGTTCCTTCGCCATCGACCCTGCTCCCTCCTCCGTCAATACGCGATTGCCCCTTGTATCAGGATCACGAGTCATCGATCATCTCTTTTGGGAATGGCCACCTATGTCTACGACGACTTCCGGGTGACGTTCACACCGCGGGCGGAGGGCGGATTCTCGGTGCGCGCCGTCGACGCCGAGGGCACCGAGGCGGCGGGGGTGTTCGAGCTCCCGCTCACCGAGGCCGAGCTCGAGCGCGCCGTGCTCGACGTCGCCAGCGCCCGCGCCGTTCGACGGACCCGCCGGGCCACGCCCGAGACGGTGCCCGTCGGCCCGCCACCCGACTCCGACGGCACGATCACCCGCGACGTCGGCGGCGACGGACCGCCGAAGACGGACGCTGAACATCTCGGCGGGACGCTCGCCGGTGCCCTTCTCGGTGGTGACATCGGCGTCGCTTACGACCTCGCAACGAACCGCGCCTCGGCGAACGGGCGCGGGGTGCGGATGACCTTGTCCCTCGCCGGGACGCCGTCGCTGCTCAGCGTTCCCTGGGAGTTCCTCTACCGGCGACCGCGGTTCCTCGCCAGCCAACGGCGCACGCCGTTGGTCCGCCTGCTCGACACCGGTTCGCTCGTCCCGCCGCCCACCATCGAGACCCGGGTACGGATGCTCGCCGTCGTCGCCAGCCCGACGGACCTGCCGCCGCTCGACGTCGAGGCCGAGCGCCGGCGCATCGAACAGGTCGTCGCCGGGATGGCCGCGGCCGAGCGGGTCGAGCTCGACTGGCTCGAGCCGGCCACGCCGCGGGCGCTCCGCCACGCCTTGCGCGACGGCAACTACCACGTCTTGCACTACGTCGGGCACAGCGCCTTCACCGACGAGGGCGAAGGGATGCTGTACCTCGAGCAGGAGACCGACCGGCAATCGGTCGGCGTCGACTCGACACTGTTCGCCAACCTGCTGTCGGACCAGGACCGGCTGCGGCTCGTCGTGCTCAACTCGTGCGAAGGGGCACGCACCACGCTCACCGATCCGTACGCCGGCGTCGCGACCACGCTCGTCCAGCTCGGCGTTCCGGCCGTCGTCGCGATGCAGTTCGAGATCAGCGACGACGCGGCCCTGCTCTTCGCCGAGGAGCTGTACACCAATCTCGTCGGCCGGCAGGACCCGATCGACGCCGCCGTCGCCGAGGCGCGCAAAGCCGTGTACACCGAGATCGATGCCATCGAGTGGGCGACGCCCGTCCTGTTCCTGCGCGACCCCGACGTCGAGCTGTTCCGGTTCGAGGTGCCGGCGGCACCACTGCCTCCGACTCCGCCACCGGGCACCGACGTCGAGGGCGACGACGTCGCCCCGATGGGTGCGGCCGATCACGAGGTTCGCCGGCTGGGCAGACGCCCGCCCACGGCCGATGCGGTGGGGGCTCGGCCGCGCTCGCCGTGCTCGCCGTGACTGCGGTGGCGTTCGGCGGCGTCCGCCTCCTCCGCGGCGACGACGTACGACGCGGTGGTGTTCCCGACGGTCGATCCGGGCTCCGTCGGCGCAGAGGTCAGGGCGGCGCAGCACCTGCTGAATGACCACGGGGTCGACGTCGAAGTGACGGGATTTTTCGACGACGCCACGACCGAGGCCACGAGGCAGTTCGAAAGGCAGGCCGGGATCATCGCCGACGGCGTGCTCGGGCCGCTCACCTGGTCCGAGCTCGTGATCACGCTGCAGCCGGACAGCGAAGGCGAGGCAGTTCGAGCCGCCCAGACGCTCCTCAACGACAACGGCGCCACCCTGCCGGTGGACGGCAGATTCGATTCCCGGACCCGCGACCGCCGTCATCGCGTTCGAGCGAAGCGAACGAGTTGCACGTCGACGGGATCGTCGACGTGGACGTCTGGAAGCACCTTCTCGCCCAGTCGGCCGAGTAGCCGGCGTCTACGGCGGCGGACTCCGCCAACGCCAGGGGTGCTCAACACCGTGGCGGATGCCGATCCGCCCACCGACGACGGGATCGGATGGCGGCAACGTGCCGTCGTCCACGACGAAGACGTCCGCCGACGTGCACAGGTCGACTCCGTCGTGGGTGCGGTCGAGCCCGAACGCCTGGCACAACTTGCCCGGCCCGTCGGCGAGTGAATGGTCCGGACGGCCGCCCCGGCGGTCCCTCATGACGTCGATGCCGCGACACGGCACGAGGGCACGCAGCAGCACCGCCTGGCCGTCGTGCTCTGGTCCCGTCACGACGTTGGCGCAGTAGTGCATGCCGTACGTGAAGTAGACGTAGAGCAGCCCGCCGGGGCCGAACATGGTCGCGTTGCGCGCCGTGCGACCGCGGAACGAGTGGCTCGCCGGGTCGTCGGCCCGGTACGCCTCGACCTCGACGATCCGCCCGGCGCACTCGCCGGCCACGAGCACCTTGTTGAGCAGGTCCGGGGCGACGACGAGCGCGTCCCGCGCGAAGAAGAGCCGGGCGAGCCGCCGCTCGCGCCGCGTCACGCGCTGAGCGCGACTCGCACGTGGTCGGGCACCGGGCACGGCCGATGGGTGCCCGGTTCGACGCTGACGTAGGTGAGGTTGGTGGAGAACGACGGCTCGCCGGCGACGCTGCCTTCGATCGTCACCTCGAAGCTCGTGCGTCCGAAGCGCGTCACGGCGCAGTCCAGGTCGGCGAGCTCCCCGAACCGCAGCCCGCGGTACCAGGTCACGGCCGCCGTCTTGGTCATGAAGTCGAACGTCGCGCCGTTGCCGTCGGCGCTGTAGACCTCTCCGGGCAGGATCTTGCGGATCCACGTGTCGACCGCGTCGTCGCAGTAGGCGAGGTAGTTGGCGTTGAACACCACGCCCTGCATGTCGCACTCTCCGTAACGAACCCGTACCTGTTGGTGGTAGCCCACGGGAGCACGATTGCACCCTGGCCGCGTGATCACCAAGCTGCCGATGCTCAGCCCAACCGCGCCCGTTGGCGGCGCAACGTCTCGGCGAAGCGTTCCAGCTGGACGGCGACGGGCCCCGGTCCGCCTCCCCCCGCAGACGTCCGGCGCAGCACGGCCCGCCCGGGGCCGACGAGCTCGGCGGCTGTGGCACCGAACCGGTCGTCGGCCGCGACCAGGTCGGCGAGCGGTGTGCCGTCGCTCACGTGACGCCGGACCAGCTCGCCGACGGCGGCGTGGGCCTCGCGGAACGGCGTGCCCCGCTCGACGAGCCACTCGGCGAGGTCGGTGGCCGAGCTCGTCTCCGCGTCGGCCGCGGCCGCCATCCGCTCGGGGACGAACACGGCGGTGGCGATCATCCCGGCCACCGCGACGAGCGCCCGGGACACCTGGTCGACCGAGTCGAACAGCGGCTCTTTGTCCTCCTGGAGGTCGCGGTTGTAGGCGAGCGGCAGGCCCTTCAGGGAGGCCAGCAACCCCGTCAGGTTGCCGAGCAGCCGGCCGGCCTTCCCGCGGGCGAGCTCGGCGACGTCGGCGTTCTTCTTCTGCGGCAGCATCGAGGACCCGGTCGCGTAGGCGTCATCGACCCGGGCGAAGCCGAACTCGTCGGACGTCCACAGCACCCACTCCTCACCGAGCCGGGACAGGTGCACGCCGATCAGGGCGAGGTCGAACAACGCCTCGGCGACGAAGTCGCGGTCGCTCACCGCGTCGAGGGAGTTGTCGAACACGCGGGCGAAGCCGAGCGCGGCGGCCGTGGCCCCGGGGTCGATCGGCAGGGACGTACCGGCGAGCGCGCCGGCGCCGAGCGGCGACACGTCGAGCCGGTCGACCGTGGCCAGCAGCCGGTCCACGTCGCGGGCGAACGCCCACCCGTGAGCGAGCAGGTGATGGGCGAGGAGCACGGGCTGGGCCCGCTGTAGGTGGGTGTAGCCGGGCAGGTAGGCGGCCCCGGCCTCGACCGCCCGCCGCTGCAGGACGTCCTGCAGATCGGTGAGCAGGCGGGCGACGGCGACGAGCTCCCGCTTGCACCACAGGCGCAGATCGGTGGCGACCTGGTCGTTGCGGCTGCGGGCCGTGTGCAGCTTGGCGCCGGCCGGTCCGGCGAGCTCGGTCACGCGGCGCTCGATCGCGGTGTGGATGTCCTCGTCGCTCGGCGCGAACGCGAACGTCTCCGCCGCCAGCTCGTGTTCGACGGTGTCGAGGGCCGCGAGGACGGCGGTGCGCTCGGCGGGTGCGAGCAGTCCCGCCCGCGCCAGGCCGTCGACGTGAGCCCGGGACCCCGCGATGTCGTCGGGCCACAGCCGCCGATCGAACGGCAAACTCACGGTGAAGGCCATCAGGGCGTCGGACGGCGAGCCGGCGAACCGGCCGTGCCACAGCGTCGTCCCCGACGCCCGGCCGTCGTCGCCGTCAGGCACGCTCGGCACCCAACCCCGCCAGCTCGCGCAGCCGCTCGGCCAGGTCGTCCCCCGGCGTACCCGGCGCCGCCACGCACAGCAGGGTGTCGTCACCGGCGACCGTGCCGAGGAGGCCGTCGAGCCCACTGCGGTCAAGGGCCGACCCGACGACGTGAGCGCATCCGGGTGGCGTGCGCAGCACGACGAGGTTCGCCGACGCGCCGACCTCGGCCACCCACTCGCCGAGCACTCGGCGCAGTTGGTCGAACGGCACGACCCGGTCGGTCTCGATCTCGGGCAGCGCGTACACGCTCTGGCCTCCGGGCACGCGCACCTTGATCGCGCCGAGCTCGTCGAGGTCGCGTGACACCGTCGCCTGGGTCGCCCGGATGCCCTCGTCCGCGAGCAGGTCCACGAGTTGCGGCTGGTTCCCGACGGTCCCCTGGCCGATGATCCGGGCGATCGCCCGCTGGCGCTGCTGCTTCACACTCATCGGTGCGCCATGACCGCGTGTGCCATCACAGAGAGCCGGCGGGGGGCGCACCAATGAGCGCTTCGCGCCGTAACGCTGGTTCGCTCGCTTCGCTCGCTCACTGTCGGACCCCGAGCAGAAAGGCCAGGGCGGCCCGGGCCGACGGCAGGCGGTTGTGCGCCTGCTCGACGACCGCGCTCTGCGGTCCGTCGATGACGTCGGCCGAGACCTCCAACCCACGATGGGCGGGCAGGCAGTGCATGAACACCGCGGCCGGGGCGGCGAGCGCCATCATCCGTTCGTCGACGGTGAAGCCCTCGAAGGCCTGCTTGCGCGCGGCCGCATCGGTCTCCTGACCCATCGAGACCCACGTGTCGGCGTGGACGGCGTCGGCGCCGGCGACGGCCTCGTCGGGGCGGTGCCCGGCGACCACGCTCGCCGCGCCCAGGAGCGACAGTCGCTCGACCTCGGCCGGGTCGGGCTCGTAGCCGACCGGGCAGGCGAACCGCACGTGCGCACCGAGCGACGCGCACACCTCGCCGAGCGAACGGGCGACGTTGTTGTAGTCGCCGACCCAGGCGACGGTACGCCCGGCCAGCGGCCCGAGCCGCTGCTCCATCGTCAACGCGTCGGCCAGCGCCTGCAACGGATGGGCCCGGTCCGACAGCATGTTCACCACGGGCACCGAGGCCACCGCGACCATGCGCTCGAGCACCTCGTGGTCGAACACCCGCGCCGCGATGGCGGCGTGGTAGCCCTGGAAGACTCGGACCACGTCCTCGACGGGCTCGCGCACGTCGATGTCGATCTCCTCGCCGCGCGTGTACACCGGGTGTCCGCCGAGCTGGACGACCGCCATCTCCATCGAGTGTCGCGTGCGCGCCGACGGCTTCTCGAAGATCAGCGCGACGCCGCGGCCGTCCAGCGGGCGTCCGAGCTCGGCCGCCGGAAGCGCGGCGAGATCGAGGACCGTGCGCAGCTCGCCCGCGGTGAGGTCGGTCACCTCGAGGAGGTGCCGCGTCATCTCAGAACCTCAGCGATCAGCCCGACGGCCTCGTCGATGTGCTCGTCGGACACCGTGATCGGAGGTGCGAGCCGCAAGGCGGTCGGAGTGACCGCGTTGGCCACGAGGCCGCGCTCGAGCAGTTGGCGGTACACCGTCGGAGCCTCGACACCATCGAGCTCGGCGGCGAGGAGGAGACCCCGGCCGCGCACCGACGAAACCTTCGGGAGATCGGCGACCGCGGCGGCGAGCTTCTCTCCCTGGCGGGCGGCCAACGCTGGTGCGTCGATGGCGCGCATCTCGGCGATGACCGCGTTCACCGCGGCAGTCGCGATCGCGGTTCCGCTGTATGTGCTGCCGTGATCACCCGGCTCGAACACGGCGGCGACGTCGCGACGGGCCCAACACGCGCCCACCGGGACGCCGTTGCCCATCGCCTTGGCGAGCGTCACGACGTCCGGAGCCACCCCGTCGTGCTCGAAGCCGAACCACCGACCCGTGCGGGCGAAGCCGGTCTGGATCTCGTCCACCATCATCAGCGCGCCGGTCTCGTCGCACAGCGCCCGGATCCCGGCGAGGTAGCCGTCCGGCGCCGGGTTCACGCCCCCCTCCCCCTGGACCGGCTCGATCAGCACCGCGGCAACTGTCGCGTCGACCGCGCTCGCGAGCGCATCGAGGTCGCCCCACGCCACGTGGCGGAAGCCCTCGGGCATCGGCTGGAACGGCTCGTGCTTGGTCGGCTGACCGGTCGCCGCGAGGGCGGCCAGCGTGCGGCCGTGGAAGCTGCCGAACGCGCTCACGACGACGTGGCGGCCCCGGCCGCCGTGCTTGCGCGCCAGCTTGAGCGCACACTCGACGGCCTCGGCACCCGAGTTGGTGAAGAAGACCTGACCGGCATGGCCCGTGGCCGAGGTCAGGAGGCGATCGACCTCGATCGCCGCCTGGGTCGCCACCGGGTTGGCGAAGAAGTTGCTCACGTGGAGCAGCTCGCCGGCCTGGTGGGCGAGCGCCGCGGCGACTGCCGGGTGGGCATGGCCGAGCGAGGTGACGGCCAGGCCGGACAGGAAGTCGAGATAACGGCGACCTTCCGAGTCCCACAGCTCGGTGCCCTTCCCACGGACGAACATCACCTGCGGCGGGCCGAACACCGGCATGAACGGGCAGTGGTCGAGCTCCTCGAGGCCGCCGAGCCCCACGGTCGGGAAGGCGTGCGTGGTCTTGCCGGTCGTGGTCATGGTGTTCCTCCGACGATCATCGTGCCGATGCCGGCATCGGTGAAGATCTCGAGCAGCAGCACGTGGGCGATGCGGCCGTCGAGGATGTGCGCCCGACCGACGCCGTTGCGCACGGCGTGGACGCAGGCCGAGACCTTGGGGATCATGCCGCCGGCGATCGTGCCGTCGGCCATCAGTGCGTCGAGCTCGTCGGCGGTCGTCTGCCGGATGAGGCTGGCGGCGTCGTCGACGTCGCGCCGCAACCCCTCGATGTCGGTCAGGTAGACGAGCTTCTCGGCGTGGAGGGACTCGGCGATCGCGCCGGCGACGGCGTCGGCGTTGATGTTGTAGGCCTGCCCGTGCTCGTCGGTGCCGATCGTGGCGACCACCGGGATGAACTCGTCGGCGAGCAGGCCGTCGAGGATCGCCGGGTTGATCGCGCTGACGTCGCCGACGAAGCCGAGCCGCGGGTCTCGGGCAGCGGCCCGGATGAGCCCTGCGTCCTCGCCGCTGACGCCGACGGCGTAGTCGCCGTGGAGGTTGATCGCCGTGACGAGCTGGGGGTTGACCTGGCCGATCAGGACCATCCGGGCGACGTCGACGGTGGCGGCGTCGGTGACGCGGAGGCCGTCGCGGAACTCGGCCGTCATCCCGAGGCGGCTCATGAGGCTGCTGATCTGCGGTCCGCCGCCGTGGACGACGACGGGACGCATGCCGACCAGCCGCATGAGCACGATGTCCTGGGCGAACAGGGTCAGGGCGTCGTGGTCGGAGGTGCCGGCGAGGGCGTTGCCGCCGTACTTGACGACGACCGTCTTGCCGGCGAACCGCCGGATGTACGGCAGCGCCTCGACGAGGACGTGGGCGATCGACGTCACGGCGTTCCCCGGCCACGCAGGCCGTTGCTGGCCGCTTCCTCGCTGGCGCTCGGTCGCTCGCATCGCCGGGTCACGGTGCGACGCCCACCGTGGGGAGGCCGGCGGTCTCGTCGAGCCCGAGGGCGACGTTGGCGGCCTGCACGGCACCTCCCGATGCGCCCTTCGTGAGGTTGTCGAGCGCGCACAGGGCGACGACGTACCCGGTGCGCTCGTCGTAGCGGGCGGTGACGTGGGCGGTGTTGGAGCCGAGCGTCGCCTTCGTCGACGGTGACGCGGCGATCGCGACGACGAACGGTTCGTCGGCGTACGCCTTGTCGAGGATCGACAGCAGCCCGTCGGTCGAGAGGGACTCCGCGCCGGCCGGGCGGGCGTAGCAGGTGGCGAGGATGCCCCGGTTCATCGGCGCGAGGTGCGGCGTGAACAGCACCTCGGCGCCGAGGTTCTGCTCGATCTCGGGCGTGTGGCGGTGGTCGAGCAGCCCATAGGCCTGGAAGTCATCGGAGACCGCGCAGAACGCGTTCGTGGCGGTGGGAGCGCGACCAGCTCCGGAGACGCCGCTGGCCGCGTCGACGATGATGCCCGTGGCGCTGATCACGCCGGCGTCGAGCAGCGGGGCGAGCGCGAGGGTCGCCGCGGTGACGTAGCACCCGGGCGTCGCGATCAGCCGGGCACCGGGGAGCTGCACGCGCGTGCGCTCCGGGAGGCCGTACACCGCTTCGGCGAGCAGTGCCGGCTGGTCATGGGCGAAGCCGTACCACCGTGGATAGGCGGCGGCGTCCTTGAGCCGGAAGGCGGCGGACAGGTCGACCACGCAGCGCACCGCGCCGACCAGCTCGGGCGCCAAGTCCATGCTCGCCTGGTGCGGAAGGCCGAGAAACACGACGTCGAGGTCGAGCCGGGCGAGGTCGACGTCGCCGAGTCCCGCGAAGACCAGCTCGGGATAGGCCGCCGCCAGCGCGGGATGGAACTCGGCGGCCCGCTCACCGGCGTGACTGTCGGCGGTGGCAACGACGACGTCGGCGTCCGGATGGGCGGCGAGCAGGCGCAGCAGCTCGACGCCCGTGTATCCCGACGCTCCGACGACACCCACGCGCACGGCCATCGCATGATCATACGACTGTCCGCATGTTCATTCAACCCGGAGTTCGCGCCGCGGCGCCACGGCGGGGGCGGCACAATGGTCCGTGATGCCAGCGAGCTCACTGACCAAGGGTCGCCTGCTCGTCGCGACCCCGCCGCTCGAGGATCCCAACTTCGACCGCACGGTGATCTACGTCCTCGAGCACCACGACGAGGGCGCGCTCGGGCTGGTGCTCAACCGCCCGAGCCTCGAACAGCTCGGCGAGCCGCTCGATGGCTGGGTCGACCTGCAGACCGAGCCGTCGCTCGTGTTCACCGGCGGACCCGTCGAGGCCGACGCGCTGATCGCGCTGGCTCGCACCTCGCAGCCGTTGGACGATGCGGGCGACCACCTCGCTCCGCTCAGCGGCGACATCGCCTCGGCCGACCTGGCGGCCGACCCGGCGCTCGTGGTGAGCTCGATCAACGCCCTGCGCGTCTTCCGGGGTTACTCCGGGTGGGGTCCGGGCCAGCTCGAGGACGAGATCGAGGCCGGCGCCTGGATGGTGCTCGACCCCGACCCGAGCGACCTGTTCACGCCCGACCCGAGCGACCTCTGGCGTCAGGTCCTACGCCGTCAGCCGGGCCGGCTCGCCTGGCTCGCCGAAGCGCCCGACGACCTGATCGCCAACTGACTGCCGCTCCCTGGCCGCGGGGCTGCGATGCGAGCGAGTGAGCGCCAGCGAGCGAGCGGCAACCAACGGCCTGCGTGGCCGGGGAACGCCGTGAGAGGTTCAACCGCGGAGCTCGGCGCCGAGCTTGCCGGCCGCGGCCGTCGCCTTGGCGCGGACGTCGGCCACGTCGGCGTCCGTGAGGTTGCGGTCCGGGGCCTGGAGCCGGAGTCGGAAGGCGAGGCTGCGCCGGCCTTCACCGACGCCCTGCCCGCGGTAGACGTCGAACAGCTCGAGGTCGACGAGCAACGACCCGGCGCCCTGGCGGATGGCCTTGTCGAGGCGCTCCGCCGGTACGTCCTCCGGGAGCAGGAAGGCGAGATCGAGGTCGCTCGACGGGAAGCGGCTCGTCGGCTTCCACCGGGCCGGGACGCGGCTCCTGGCCGAGCACCGGCCGCAGGTCGAGCTCGAGCACGGCGATCCGTTCGTCGATACCGAGCGTGGCGAGGACCTCGGGGGCGATCTCGCCCACCGCACCGATCGCGTCGCGGCCGGCGACGAGCGTGGCCGACCGCGTCGCGTGCAGTCCCGGCGGCACACGCGTCTGGTCGATGCGCGCGCCGACACCCATCGCCGCGGCAACCTCCCGCCACACCGCGACCGCCGCCGGCGCCTCCCGGCCGGCGAGCACGACACCCAGCGCCTCGTACTCCTCCGGCAGCTCGCCCGGGCCGGGCTCGTACACGTGCCCGATCTCGAAGAGCGACACGCCTGGCCGGCGATGCGACTCGTTGAACGCGACGGCGCGGAGCAGCCCCGGCCGCAGCGACGGTCGCAGGACGCTCTCCTCGGTGACGAGCGGGTTGCTGATCCGCACCGCGGTCCCGTCGAGACCCACGCGGGCGAGATCGCTCGGAGCGAGGAACGGATTCGGCATCACCTCGGTGATTCCGAGCCCGAGCAGCACGTCACGCACCCGCCGGCGCCGCTGCTGGAGGAGAGTTAGATGCCCGTGACGCGTGGACGCCGGCATGCGCTTGCCGACCCGGTCGTAGCCGTAGAGGCGCGCCACCTCCTCGATGACGTCGATCTCGACCGCGCTGTCGGGCCGCCACGACGGGATCTGCACGGTCCGGACGTCGCCCTCGCCCGACACGGTGAACCCGATCGGGTCGAGGAGCGGTGGAAGCTCGTCGGCCGAAAGCGACGTGCCGAGGATCCGGTTGACCTCGCTGACGCGGACGGTGCACTCGCGCCGTCGGGGGCGGGAGTGACGACCCCCGGGCGTCGGTCGCGCCGGCGTGCACCACGAGCCCGGGAGACGTTTCGCGCAGGAGCTCCACGAAGCGGGCGACGGCGGTGTCGATGCCGTACGGGTCCACGCCGCGCTCGAACCGCGCCGACGCCTCCGAGCGCAGGCCGTGGCGGGCCGCGGTCCGGCCGATCGGCACCGGCGCGAACCACGCCATCTCCAGCGCGACGTCCGTTGTGTCGTCACCGATCTCGGTGTCGGCCCCGCCCATGATGCCGGCGAGCCCGATCGGGCGGTCGTGGGCATCACAGATGAGCAGGTCGTCGTCACCGAGCGGCCGCGTGACGTCGTCGAGCGTCGTCAGGGGTTCGCCGGTCCGTGCCGTCCTGATGCGGAAGCCGCCGCCGCCCAGCCGGGTGAGGTCGTACGGGTGGTTGGGCTGACCCACCTCCAGCATCACGTAGTTCGAGACGTCGACGACGTTGTTGATCGGACGCATGCCGGCCGCCGTGAGGCGCTCGGCCATCCAGGCCGCCGAAGGGCCGACTCGGACTCCGGAGACGACGGTTGCGGTGAAGCGCCCGCAGCGGTCACCGTCGACGATCTCGACCGACGCGACCCGCTGCTCGCCCTCCGGGGTCAGCGGCGCCGGGACGGGCGGCGTGAACTCGACCGCACGGCGGGCGGCGAGGTCGCGGGCCACTCCGACGTACGACCAGCAGTCAGGCCGGTTGCGGGTGACGTCCAGATCGAGGATCACGTCGGGCCGCATCCCGAGCGCCTCGCTGTACGGCACGCCAACGGGCGCGTCGTCGGGCAGGATCAGGATCCCGCTGTGGTCGTCACCCAGCCCGAGCTCGCGCGCCGAACAGAGCATCCCCTCCGAGTCGACGCCGAGGATCGCCCTGCGGCCGATCGTTCGCCCGTCCGGCATCGTCGTGCCGACCGGCGCGAGCGGCACGACGTCGCCCGGCGCGAAGTTGAACGCGCCACACCACACATGGAGGTCACGACCGCTGCCGGCGTCGACCCACACCCGTTGCACCTTGGCCGCGTCGCGTGGTGCCTCGGTGCGCACGACGCGGGCGGTCACGATGCCGTCGACCCCACCCGTGCGGACGATGTCGTCGACGGCGAGCCCGAGCATCGCGAGCGTGTCAGCGACGGCGTCGACGTCGTCGCCCGGGTCGACGTAGTCGCGGAGCCAGGAGAGGAGGATCTTCATCAGAACTGCTCCGCGAAGCGGATGTCGCCGGTGAACATCTCTCGGAGATCGCTCACGCTGTGGCGTTCCCGTGCCATCCGGTCGATGCCGAAGCCGAAGGCGAACCCGCTCCACTCGTCGGGGTCGATGCCACCGGCCCGGAGCACGTTCGGGTGGACCATGCCGCAGCCACCGAGCTCGAGCCACTCGCCCGAGGGCGTGTGGATGTCGAACTCACCGGACGGCTCGGTGAACGGGAAGTAGCTCGGACGCAGGCGGGACGTGAAGTCCGTCCCGAAGAACGCCTGCGTGAACGCCTCGATCGTGCCGGCGAGGTCGGCGAGGCTGATGTCGCGATCGACCACCAGCCCCTCGATCTGGTGGAAGACGGGCATGTGGGTCGCATCAGGCGTGTCGCGGCGGAACACCCGTCCCGGCGCGACCAGGTAGATCGGCGGCTCTCCCGCGAGCATGGCCCGGATCTGCACCGGCGACGTGTGCGTGCGCAGCACCGTCTGCCCCGGCGGTGCGCCGGCGTGCTCGACGAACAGTGTGTCGAAGTCGCTCCGGGCCGGATGGTCCTCGCCCATGTTGAGCGCCTCGAAGTTGTGCCAGTCGGTCTCGACCTCCGGCCCCTCGGCGATCTCGAAGCCCAGGCCGATGAACACGTCCTCGAGCCGCTCCCACGCCTGGGTCACGATGTGGGCGTGGCCGCGACGCGGCTTTCCGACGAACTCGGTGAGGTCGAGCCGCTCGGCCTCGACTCGACGCGCCGTCGCCGCCGCGGTCAGCTCCTCGCGGCGGGTGGCGAGCGCGGCGGCCACGGCGTCGACGGCCTCGTTCAGCCGTTGACCGGTCGCGCGCCGCTCGTCCACCGTGGCCAGCGCGCCGAGGCGGGTCTTGAGCCGGGCGAGATCCCCGCGCTTGCCGAGCAGCTGCGGGTCGAGGGCGACGATCTCCTCGACGGTGCCGGCGGCGGTGATCCGGTCGAGCGCCGCGTCCCGTGCGGCGGCGATGTCGTCGATCACAACAGGAGTCCTTTCATCAACGCGGCCGGCGAAGCGGCTGGCGCCGCCGCCGTGCCGAACCGGGTCTTCGGCTCAGAACGACGCGGCCCGGTTCTCGTGCTTGCATCTTGGTTGAAGCGGACCCCGGGTGGACTCAGGCAGCGGCGCGTACGACGATCGACAGGGCCGTCCCCGGGTTCACCCGGGGCTGCGAAATCGCTGCGCCAGCACGGCGGGAAGGATAGACGGCGAGCCCTCCGCACGCGCAGCCCGAATGGATCAGTCAGCGATGACGGGCCGCTTCGAAGCACAGCACCGTCACCGCCATCGCCACGTTCAGGCTCTCGGCCCGGCCGCGGTGCTCGATGCGCACCCACTCGTCGACGAGCCCCTCGTCGACCCCGTGGACTTCACTGCCGGCCACGATCGCAAGCCGGCCGCGCCAGTCGGCGTCGGTGTGCGGCGTCCCGTGGTGCGACGACGTACCCACGAGGCGCAACCCGGCCGCTCGCACGGTGGCCAGCTCCGCCGGCACGACCGGCACGTGGAACAGCGCCCCCGCCGAAGCTCGCACCACCTTCGGGTTGAGCACGTCGACGGTCGCCGGCGTCACGACCACCACCTCCACGCCGGCAGCTTCGGCCGAGCGCAGGATCGTCCCGAGGTTGCCCGGATCGGCGATGCGATCGGCGACGAGGGCGAACCCGGCCCGCTGCAGGACCGCCTGGTCCGGCGCCGGCGAGGCCACGACGGCGAACAGTCCCGGAGGTGTCTCGGTCGCCGCGACGCGCTCGGCCACGCCCGGCGCCAGCTCGTGGACGGGGTTCGAACCCGCGGCCACCGGAGCGACACCCGGCGCCACGAACTGGGCCTCGATCGACCACGCGGCGGCCATCGCCTCGCCGACGAGGGTCGCCCCCTCGACGACGAACACACCTTCTTCGTGACGCGCACTGCGGCGCCTCAGGAGGCGCCGCAGCCGTTGGATCTTCGGGTTGGAGTATCCGAGCGGTTCGCTCAGAGTGCCGCCTTCGCGGCATCCACGAGCCTGGCGAACGCCGCCGAGTCGCTGACCGCGAGGTCGGCGAGGATCTTGCGATCGACGTCGATCCCGGCGGCGTTGAGCCCGGCGATGAACCGGCTGTAGGACAGGTCGTGCTGCCGGGTCGCCGCGTTGATCCGCTGGATCCACAGCCGGCGGAACTCGCCCTTGCGGGCCCTGCGGTCACGGAACGCGTACTGGCCACTGCGCATGACCTGCTCGTTGGCGGCCCGGAACGACCGGCTCTTGTTGCCGTAGTAGCCCTTGGCCTGTTCGAGCACCTTCTTGTGCCGTCGCTTGGCGACGACGCCACGCTTCACGCGTGCCATGGGAACTCACTCTCCTCTGGTGACGGGCGCGGCACGGACCACGCGAACGATCGGGGTCAGCGCTCGCCGAGGAGGCGCTTGATCTTCTTACGGTCGGCCGGATGGACGTCGGCGTCGGCCGCGAGGCGACGGGTCCGCGTCGACGGCTTCTTCTCGAACAGGTGCTGGCGCATCGCCTGCTGGCGACGCAAGCGACCGCTCCCGGTGGTCTTGAACCGCTTCGCGGCGGTCTTGGATGTCTTCATCTTCGGCATGGGTAGCTCCTGGGGGGTGAGTGAGCGTTCAGCGGGCTGGGCCGTCGGCGGTGCGGACCTCGTGCGAGCCGCCGCCGGCGGTGGCCGCCGGCTCCGGGGCGGGCGCGGTGTCGTTCACCGACGGCACTGCGGGCACCTCGCCCGTGGTGTCGGCCTTGACCGCCTTCTTCGCGTCCAGCGCCTTCTTGTCCGGCGCGAGAACCATCGACATGCTGCGTCCTTCGAGGCGGGCCTGGTTCTCGACCTTCACCACCTGCCCCACCACGGCGAGCACGTCGTCGAGGATCTTCGTTCCGAGCTCCGGGTGGGCCATTTCGCGGCCCCGGAACTGCAACGTCACCTTGACCTTGTGCCCCTCGTGGATGAACTGGTCGACCTTGCGAACCTTGACGTCGAAGTCACCCTTGCCGATCTTCGGGCGGAACTTGACTTCCTTGACCGAGACGTTGCTGGATTTCCGCCGAGACTCCTTCGCCTTCTGGGCCTCCTCGTAGCGGAACTTGCCGTAGTCCATGATCCGGCAGACCGGCGGGTTCGCCATCGGGGCCACCTCGACGAGATCGAGCTCGAGGCCTCGGGCCATCCTCAACGCATCGGGGACCGCCGTGATCCCCAACTGATCGCCGTCCGGTCCGATGAGGCGGACCTCCCGGGCCCGGATGCGGTCGTTGATGCGATGTTGTTCGCGTTGCGGCGCGGCTATGGCTGTTCACTCCTGCGCAATGGGTGATCGCTCCCTGTTCGGTGGATGGGTTGCTCGACGCCAAGCCCGCGGAGCACACCTGCGCCGATCGGCCCCAATCCCGATCGCCACCTGCAGCCGTTGGACCCGGACGCACACCTCGTTCCCGGGCTGGGAGTGCTGGTGGCCGGGTGGGGGTCGCCCCCGCTTCGCCTCAAATTGTGCCCGTTAGGGTAGCGCAGGTGAGCGACGACCGCACCGGTGCCGACGCCGTCGACGCCGTCGACGCCGTCGAGGCTGACGAGGCCGTCGACGCCGACCCGATCGCCGAGGCCCAGGCGGCGATCGACGAGGCCAGGCGTCGCGTCGGCGAGGCACCCGCCGAGGTCGTCGTCGCCAACCACGTGATGGGGCTGTACGAGCTCGCCGCGATCCATCTCTCGGCCGACCAGCCGAACCTGCCCGCCGCCTCCCTCGCCATCGACGCCGTCGCCTGCCTCGTGGACGGTCTCGGCGACCGGCTCGGGCCGGACATCGGCAGCCTCCGCGACGCGCTCGCCAACATCCGGATCGCCTTCGTCCAGATCAAGTCCCGGACTCGGCCTCAGGGCGACCAGCCGGACGAGTCCGCCGCGGTTCCCGACGCCGGCTGAACCGCCCACGGGGAGCCTTGACCACCCGTCCGGACCGCACCATCACCCCCTCGGCCCGCAGCGCCGCGGCCTGATCGGACGCCGGCGGCGCGGCGAGCGTGCCGTCGCTGCGCACGACCCGCCACCATGGCAGCTCGGCGCCGGACCGGGCGAGCAGCGCACCCACGGCGCGGGCCCGTCCCGGGTAGCCGGCGTCGTGGGCCACGTCGCCGTAGCTGACGACCTCGCCCTCGCCGAGCGCCACGATCACGCCGATCACCCGGCGCTCGAAGTCGGTCCAGTCGGTCACGGCGGCGACGCCGGTCGCAGCCGGGCCGCCTCCAGCCGCCCGAGCTTGCGCATCAGGTCGAACTCGACGGCCGCCCCCACCTGGATGGTGCGGCTGCCGTCGGCGATCTCGACGCAGTGAAAGAGGTAGACCGCTCCGTCCCCGCTCTCCACCTCGCCGAGCCCGACGTGCTCGTCGAAGGCGATCACCTTGCCGGTCGGCATCGCAGTCCCGTCAGTGCACGATCTTGGCGATCGGGATCTCGAGCAGGTCCGTCGCCCCGGCGTCGCGGAGCGCCGGGATGACGAGGTTGATCGTGCGCTTCTCGACGACGCTCTCGACGGCGAACCCGCCCCGGGCGAGCTCCGAGATCGTCGGGGACTTCGCCGACGGCAGCACGTCGAGCACGGCCTGGAGGCTCTCGGCCGCGATGTTGAGCTTGAGGAGGACCTTCTCGCGGGCCTCGAGCACGCCGTAGAGGAGCGTCATCAGCTGACCCATCGCGTGGCGCTTGTCCGGATCGGCGTGCGACGTGGGATTGGCCACGACCTCCGTGTAGCTGGTCAGGATCGTGTCGATCACCCGCAGCCCGGCCGCCCGCAGCGCCCGGCCGGTCTCGGTGATGTCGACGACGCAGTCGGCGATGTCGGGCACCTTGGCCTCGCTGGCGCCGTACGAGAGGCGCACGTCGGCATCGATCCCCCGCTCGGCGAAGAACCGGCGGGTCAGCTCGGGATACTCCGACGAGACCCGCACGCCCTGGGGCAGGTCGGCGACGCTCCGCGCCGGGCTGCCCTCGGCCACGGCGACCACGACCTTGACCGGGTTCGTCGTCGCCTTCGAGTAGCGCAACTCGCCGAGGCTGACGACGTCGCTGCCCGTCTCCTCGATCCAGTCGCGGCCGGTGATCCCGAGGTCGAACAACCCCTCGGCGACGTACACCGGGATCTCCTGGGGGCGCAGGATGCGGACCTCGTCGACGCGCGGGTCGTCGATCGACGCGCGGTACTCGATTGCCGACGAGCGCACGACGGCGAGGTCCGCGGCGGCGAAGAGGTCGAGCGTGGCGGATTCGAGCGAGCCCTTCGGCAGCACGATGCGCAACACGGCCGGGGAGGCTACTGCGGCGATCCTCGCGGTCCGCGGGCGGATCGGTGCCGGTACGCCATGCTGTGCTGGTCACGCCAGAAGGAGGTCACAACATGGAGACGCCGCCCGCCCGAGAGAGCGTCGTCGTCGTCGGCTTCATGGACACCGGGGTGGCGCCCCTGATCCGCAAGTGGTGGCTGGTGCTCGTGCTCGGCATCGCCCTGGTGGTCATCGGTGTCCTCCTTCTCGTCAACACCGACGCCGCCGCGTTCACGCTGGCCCTGCTCGTCGCGCTCGGCCTCTTCCTCGCCGGGATCGACTCGATCGTCGAGGCCCAGCGCCACCGGGTGCGGTGGCCGTCGTACCTGATGGCCGCGCTCTGGATCGTCGTCGGCGCGATCGCGTTGATGTGGCCCGACGTCACGCTGTGGGCGCTCGCCCTCACCGTCGGCATCGGCTTCTTCGCCGGTGGGATCGCGGAGGCCTGGTTCGCGCTCCGGATGCACCAGGCGCTGCCGGGTTGGGGGTGGTGGTTGCTCGCCGGCGTGCTGAGTGTGGTCGCCGGCGTGCTGTGCATCATCTGGCCGGACGCCACGGTGCTCGTCCTCGCCATCCTCCTCGGTCTGTGGGTGATCGTCCGCGGCGTGGTGACGATCCTGTTCGCGCTCGCGCTCCGCAGCATCCGTCACGTCACGAGCCCGAACGTCCCAACCTGACGCTCGTCGCCCGCCGGTCAGTGGTGGGTGGTCGGCGTCTCGGCGAGGAGGCGGAGCGCGTGCGGGAGCACGTCCAGCACGGCGGCGAGCTGCTCGACGCACCCCTTCGGGGACCCTGGCGTGTTGCAGATCACCGACTGGCCGCGGATCCCGACGATGCCTCGCGACAGCCGGCCCAGCGGGCTGACCAATCGCATCGCCTCGGCGAGCCCGGGCGCCTCGCGCTCGATCACGTCGCGGGTGCCCTCCGGGGTCTGATCGCGCGGGGCGAAGCCGGTGCCGCCGGTCGTGACCACCAGGCCGGCGAACCCGTCGGTCAGCGCGGCGAGCGCCGAGGCGACCTCCGCCGCCCCGTCCGCGGTGACCTGGTGGTCGACCACGTCGAACCCGGCGTCCTCGAGCTGGGTGACGAGCGCCCGGCCGCTGGCGTCGTCCCGGGTCCCCGCGACCACACCGTCGCTGACCGTCAGCACCTTCGCCCGCAGGCGGTCCTCACTCACGCCCGGAACCTAACCGAGGCGCTCCCCCGGCACCGGGTGGGCGCCGTTGGCGAAGTCGCGCCACGACATCGGCGCCTTGCCCTCGGGCTGCACGGTTACGAGGCGCAGCGAGCCCGCGCCGGTCCCCACGGTCGCAGCATCCGCCCCGAGGACTCCGGGTTCACCGGGCTCACCGACGGGCTCCGCGGCGAGCACCTTCAAACGCTTGCCGCGCCTCGTCGTCCACGTCCCGCCGACACGCACCCACCGCTCGAGCTGCTCGGCGGACTGCTGCCAGTCGATGCGCAACTCCTCCGGCTCGATCTTGTGGGCGTAGGTCGGTTCGCCGGCCTGCGGGGTCGGGTCCGGCAGCGGACCGGCCAGGAGCTCGACGAGGAGCCGGGTGCCGACGTCGACCAGTTCGGCCCGCAGGACGTCGACGGTCACGTCGGGTGCGATCGGAACCTTCCGGCACGCGTACACCGGGCCGGTGTCCAGCGTCTCCTCGACCCCCATGACGCACACGCCGGTCACATCGTCGCCGGCGAGCAGCGCCCGCTCGACCGGCGCCGCCCCCCGCCACCTGGGGAGGAGCGAGAAGTGGACGTTGATCATCGGGAGCGCGGCGAGCACGTGGGGCTTGATGATCCGGCCGAAGGCGACGACCACGCCAAGATCGGCACCGGCCGCGAGCACGTCGTCGACATCGTGCGAGACGGGCACGCCGAGCTCGAGCGCGGCCGCCTTCACCGGACTCGGTGAGGTCTCGCTCCCCCGCCCTCGCCGGCGGTCGACCCGCGTGACGACGAGGGCGACGTCGTGACCGGCCTCGACGAGGGCGCGCAGCGGTGGCACGGCCATCTCGGGAGTGCCGAGATAGACGAGCCGCAACGTGGTTGCCGCGGTCAGCGCAGCCGCAGACGGCGCCGCGGCGGGGGCGCCGGGGCCGGGGCTTCCTGCAGGCGGCGGTACTCGGCCATCGCGTCGCGCCGTTGGTCGGGCGTCATGCGGTCGAACATCAGCACGCCGTTCAGATGATCGAGCTCGTGCTGGAACATACGCGCCTCGAGCTCGTCGGCCTCCCACTCGACCTCGTTGCCGTCGACGTCGATTCCCCGCAGCAGCACCTGCTTGGGCCGCACCATCTCGACGTACAGGCCCGGGATGGACAGACAGCCTTCCTCGTACACCCACTCGCCACCGCTCTCGACGATGTCGGGGTTGAAGACGACCTTGGGATCCTCGCCGAAGTCCCACACGAAGATCTGCTTCTGGACGCCGATCTGGGGCGCCGCCAGGGCGAGTCCGTTGTCGCTGTCGCGCAGCGTGGCGAACATGTCGTCGACCAGCCGCACCACCTTCCCGTCGATATCGGCGACCCGCGCAGCCTTGGACTTGAGCACGGGGTCGCCGAACGTGCGGATCGGGTAGGACATGCCTGGGCAGGCTACAGGCAGACGCGATGTCGCACTACTTTCGACGAGCGCCCGGTGGCCGACTCGGACGAGGCGCAGGTCACCGTCGAGCTCCCGGACACCGCGTTCACGCTGCGCACCGATCGAGGCGTGTTCAGCCATGGCCGGCTCGATCCGGGCACGGCCGTGCTGCTGCGCAATGCGCCGCCGCCACCGCAGCACGGCGAACTGCTCGACCTCGGGTGCGGCGCGGGTGCGATCGCCCTCACGCTCGCCCGCCGGGCGCCCGCCGCGACGGTCTGGGCGGTGGACGTCAACGAGCGGGCCCGTGACCTGTGCGCAGCGAACGCGGCCGCCAACGCGATCCGCAACGTCGTCGTCCGCGCGCCCGAGGAGGTGCCGAGCGACATCCGGTTCGAGGCGATCTGGTCGAACCCTCCAATTCGTATCGGCAAGCCCGCGCTCCACGAGTTGCTCGCGACGTGGCTCGACCGGTTGAACGTCGACGGCCGGGCGCTCCTCGTCGTCCAGAAGCACCTCGGCGCCGATTCGCTCCACCGCTGGCTCGCCGGACAGGGGTGGTCCACGACCCGATTGGCGTCCGCCAAGGGGTATCGCCTGCTCGAGGTCGTGGCGGGCGCCACGCATTCTCCGGAGTGTTGATCGCGCTGAGCGCGACTCCGGAGGCTCAGAACCCGTTCGTCAGAGCCGTGGGGGGTCGACTTGGAGGCGGAGGCGGCTGCCCTTGGGGCGAGGGGCCGCGAGCAGCGCCCGGCCGAGGTCGTCCCACGACGGCGCCCGCACGACGTACCGGCGAGGGTCCCCGCCGACGGTGAGGCCCGGCACGACCCGCAGCGCGTCGGCGACGTCCTCGCTGCCCGGTCCGCTGACCGCGGCCAGGGCGGCGAAGGGAGGGAGCCCGAGGGTCCGCCGGCGATCGGTCTCGGCGGCGCTGAACCGGCCGGGATCGGCCAGCAGCGCCGCCTGGACGACCTCGTGACGAGGGAGGAACGTCTGAACGAGCAGCCGAGCGTCCGGTCGCTCCGTGCGCGATCCGAGGAGCCGGGCGCCCCGCACGAGCAACGCCATGGCCTGCTCGACGGCCCGGTACCGCGGCGCGAGCAGCTCGACGTCGAAGTCGAGGAAGGCGACCACGTCGGCCTGCCGGACACGGTGCAGCACCGCTTCGGTGCCGACGTAGACCGCCGCCGGAGGGGGCGCTTCGCCGTCGCCACCGGTGACGGCGACGACCGCCCGTCCCGCGGCAGCCTCCAGTTCCTCGCGCAGGCGGGTCACGCCCGGTTTGAGGTTGGCGAACGCCGACCCGCCACAGACGAGGCACACCGCGGGTCGGGTTGCGCCGCACCGCCGGCACGTGAGTGATCCGTCGTCGGCGAGCGTGACCGCCGCCTCGCATCGCTCGCACCGGGCGAGCGAGCGGCAGGCGCGGCAGGCCAGGATCCGGGCCCGACCGGGCGTGTTGTGCACGCACACGACGGTGTGGTCGGCGCGGCGCAGGTGGGTGATCAGCGGCGACGTGACGAGCGAGGTCCGCCACGGTTCGTCCCGGCTGCGGTCGACGACCTCGACGATCGGCCAGCCGCGCCGCTCGGCGTCGATCGACGGCTTCGCCAGCCGGCCGCCGACCGCGGCCAGCCCGGCCACGGTCGGACAGGGCGACACCAAGAGCGCGGCCGAACCGGCCCGCCGAGCCCGCTCGAGCGCCACGTCGCGGGCGTGCCACGTCGGGCTGCGCTCTTCCTGCAGCGCCTCGTCGTGCTCGTCGACGACGACAACCACGGCGAGATCCGGGCACGGGGCCCACGCCGCCGTGCGCACGCCGATCACGACGTCGACGCCGCCGGCCGCGGCCGCCCACTCCTGTGGAACGAGAGCGACGGAGAGACCGGCCCGGCGCAGCCGGATCGCGTCCAGACGGGCCCGGTCAGCCGACGGCTCGACGACCAGCGCCGGCCCGAGCCGGGCCGCCGCGGCGAGCACGGGGACGACGTCTTCCGCGGGCGCCACGCGCAGCATCCCGCCTCCTCGACCCAGCAGATCGGCCGCCCCGGTGTGCACCGGCTCCATCCGCGCCGAGCTGCGCAACGGCGCCGGCAGGCGGACCACGTTGACCGGCGGGCTGGCCGAGACGAGAAACGGCCGAAGACGCCCGGCCGCCCACCGCACCGACGCCCAGCGGGCGAGATCGATCACGTCGGCGCCCGGTCCGAGGGAACTGACCTGGGCGATCGGCCGCATCCGGTCGATCCCAAACGACAGATCGACGGGATCCAGCTCGACGACCCACCCACGGACGCGGCGCCCATGGAGGGGGACGCGGACGATTGAGCCGACGCGAACGGCATCCACGAGGTCCGACGGGACGACGTAGTCGAACTCTTTGTCCAGCCCGGTGACGTCAGGGACGACCCGGGCGACCCGAGGGGTCAACTCAGGCGCCGACCGCCGCCCGGAAGTCGTCGAGGCGCGACACCTGCTCCCACGTGAACTCCGGGCGGTCCCGACCGAAGTGCCCGTAGGCCGCGGTGGCCCGGTAGATCGGGCGCTTCAGGTCGAGGTCGCGGATGATCGCACCCGGGCGCAGGTCGAAGATCTCGCGAACGGCCTTCTCGATCACGCCCGGGTCGACCGTGTGCGTGCCGAACGTCTCGATGAGGATGCTCATCGGGTGGGCCACGCCGATCGCGTAGGCGACCTGCACCTCGCACTTGCTGGCGGCCCCGCTCGCCACGACGTGCTTGGCGACCCAGCGGGCCGCGTAAGCCGCCGACCGGTCGACCTTGCTCGGGTCCTTGCCGCTGAACGCGCCACCGCCGTGGCGGCCCATCCCTCCGTACGTGTCGACGATGATCTTGCGCCCGGTGAGTCCGGCGTCGGCGTGCGGCCCACCCTTCTCGAAGACTCCCGTCGGGTTGACGTAGATCTCGTAGTCGTCGTCGATGAACTCATCGGGGACCACCGGACGGATGACCTGCTCGATGAGGTCGGGCCGGATCACCGAATCCCGATCCACGCCCTCCTGGTGCTGGGTGCTGATGAGCACCGTCTTCAACCCCACCGGGCGACCGTCCTCGTAGGTGTAGGTGACCTGGGTCTTGCCGTCCGGCCGCAGGTACGGGACGAGACCCGACTTGCGCACCTCGGCGAGCCGCTCGGCCAGCCGGTGGGCGGTCCAGATCGGCAGCGGCATCAGATCGGCGGTCTCGTCACACGCGAACCCGAACATCATCCCCTGGTCGCCGGCGCCCTGAGCGTTGAGCTGATCCTCGCCCCCGGTGCCCCCGCGCACCTCCTCGCTGGCATCGACGCCCTGGGCGATGTTCGAGCTCTGCTCATCGATCGACACGATGACGCCGCAGGTTCCGCCGTCGAAGCCGTACAGCGCGTTGTCGTAGCCGATCGACTTGATCGTCTCGCGGGCGAGCCGGGGAATGTCGACGTAGGCCGTGGTGGTGATCTCCCCCGCCACCACGCACAGGCCGGTCGTCAGCAGCGTCTCGCAGGCGACCCGGCCGTTGGGGTCCTCCTCGAGGATCGCGTCGAGGACCGAGTCGCTGATCTGGTCGGCCATCTTGTCGGGATGACCCTCGGTGACGCTCTCGGAGGTGAAGGTCCAGCGGGGCACGGGTTTGCTCCTTGCAGGGGTGGATTGGTTGGGATCAGTCGTCGGGTCCGCCGGAGGCCGACCTGATAGCAACGATGGTGTCGATGACCGCGGCGGCGACCGCTCGCTTGTCACGGAGGGCGACGGTAACCGGTTCGGCGCCCGGGCGCAGGAGCACGACCGCGTTCGTGTCGTGCCCGAATCCGACGCCGGGTGCGCTGACGTCGTTGGCGACGACGAGGTCGAGGCGCTTGGCGGCGAGCTTCGCCTCGGCGTTGGCGAGCAGATCGTCGGTCTCGGCGGCGAAGCCGACGAGCACCTGCCCGACGCGCTTGGCCGCGCCGAGTCCGGCGAGGATGTCAGGTGTCGGCTCGAGCACGATCTCGGGCGGGCCCTCGTTCTTCTTCAGCTTGCCGGCGGCGGCCAGCTTGGGCCGGAAGTCGGCGACGGCGGCCGCCATGACGATGACGTCGGCACCGGCCCGCGTCGTGACCGCGTCCTCCATCTGCTCGGCGGTCTCGACCGGCACCACGTCGACGCCGGGAGGGGCGGGCAGGTCGACCGTGCTGACGAGCACGACGCCGGCCCCGCGGGACGCCGCCTCGGCGGCGATCTCGTAGCCCTGCTTGCCCGAGCTGCGGTTGGCGATCACCCGCACGGCGTCGATGGGCTCACGGGTCCCTCCGGCCGTGACCACCACCGTGACGCCGGCGAGGTCGCGAGGACCGAGGATCCGGTCGGCGGCGGCCACGATGTCGATCGGGTCGGCGAGCCGGCCGGCGCCGGTGTCGCCACCCGCCAGCCGGCCGACGGCGGGCTCGACCACGTGGACGCCGCGGGCGCGCAGCGTCGCGAGGTTCGCCACGACGGCCGGGTGCTCCCACATCTCGGTGTGCATCGCCGGGCACAGGAGCACCGGCGCGCGGGTGGCCAGCAGCGTGTTGGTCAGCAGGTCGGTGGCCAGTCCGGTGGCGTAGGCGCTGATCACCCGGGCCGTGGCCGGGGCCACGACGATCAGGTCGGCGTCCTGCCCGAGCCGGGTGTGCGGGATCGGAGTCGGGCCGTCCCAGAGCTCGGTCTGGACGGGTTCGCTGGCGAGCGCGCTGAAGGTCGTGCGGCCGACGAACCGCTCAGCGGCCTTGGTCATCACGGGCACGACGTGGGCGCCGGCATCGACAAGACGCCGGCAGACCTCGACGGCCTTGTAGGCCGCGATTCCCCCGGTGATCCCGAGGACGACGCGTCTGCCCCTCAGCACGTGGGCCCGGTCGGTCAGGCCCCGCCGTCGCCGTCGGCGCCGGCGATCTCCCCCTCGAGCGCGGCGAGGTCGACCTCACCGGTGCCCGTGGGCTCCTCCGGGGCCTCGGTGCGGACGATCTTGTCCGCCGCGATCTCCTCGAAGGCGATGCTCAGTGGCTTGCGGGAGACCGAGCTGACCTGGGGCGGCACCATGTGCCCGAGGCCTTCGCCGAGCTGGTTGAAGTAGGCGTTGATGTGCCGGGCCCGGCGGGCGGCCAGGGTGACCAGGCCGAATTTCGAGTCCACCTCGTCGAGGAGGTCCTCGATGGGTGGGGTCATCATCGTGTCGTGCGCGCGTTCCATCCGCTCTCCATCGCTGGTGAGCGGACGATTCTACCGACTGCGGGCCTGATTGATGAGCTTCAGCATCTGTTCGACCGTCACGTCGAGGTCGTCGTTCACGACGACGTAGTCGGCGAGCTTCATCCCGACGGGTTCTTCGTCCTCGGCCTTGCGCAGGCGCGAGACGACGGTGTCGGGCTCGTCCCCGCGGATGCGCAGCCGCCGCTCCTGCTCGGCGCGGGTCGGCGGCAGCACGAAGATCAACAGGGCGTCGGGGTGGACGGCCTTCACCTGCTGGGCACCGTCGACTTCGATCTCGAGCACGACGTCGGCGCCCGGCTCGGGCTCCGGCAGCGGCAGCGGCGTGCCGTAGTAGCTGCCCAGGAACTCGGTCCACTCGAGAAACCCGCCCTCGGCGATGCGCCGCTCGAACTCATCCCGCGTGGTGAAGACGTACGCGGAGTCCGGCTCCCCCGGACGCTGGGCGCGTGTGGTCCAACTCCGACTCAGCCAGAGACGGGATCACGCTCGACGAGCGCGTCGACGATGGTGCCCTTGCCGACCCCACCCGGGCCGGACACCACGATGATCAGCGGTTGGCGCCCCGATCGCTCGGGGTTCACCCGAGGGCGTCGCGCAGTGCCTGCCGTTGCTGCGAGCCGAGGCCCTGGACCCGGCGGTTGTCGGCGATCCCGATCTCGTCCATCACCTTGCGGGCCTTGACCTTGCCCACGCCCGGCAGGGATTCGAGGAGTGAGACGACCTTGAGCTTGCCGACGTTGTTGTCCTCGGAGCCGAGCGCGTCGTTGAGGGACATCGACCCCATCTTCAGGCGCGCCTTGATCTCGGCCCGGGCCGCCCGGGCCTCGGCGGCCTTCTGCAGAGCGGCGGCCCGCTGCTCGGGAGTCAACTGCGGAGGTGTAGCCATGCAGGTCACGGTATCAAGGCGGACCAGGTAGATGGCGGATACCGCCAGTTTGCGGGGGACAGCTATCCCCCGCGCAGTTCGCGGAGAATGCGGACGGGAGCCCGCGGATCGGCGAACGTCGCGGTGCCGACTTGGACCGCGACGGCTCCGGCGAGGAGCAGCTCGCGGGCGTCCCACCCGGTCGCCACGCCGCCCACGCCGATGATCGGGAGACCGGGGAGCGCAGCGTGCACGTCGTGGACGGCGCGAACGGCGATGGGATGGATCGCCGGGCCGGACAGCCCGCCGCCGCCTGCACCCAGCGCCGGAGCGCCGGTGGTCCGGTCATAGACCATCCCGAGCACCGTGTTGATGCAGGTCACGGCATCGGCGCCGGCGTCCCGGACGGCCGCGGCGACCTCGACGATGCGATCCGTGTTCGGGCTCAGCTTGGCCCAGCGGGGGCGGCCGCACGCTGCCGTCGCGGCGACGACCTCCGCCGACCGTTCGGGATCGTGGGCGAAGATCGCGTCGCGCCCCTCGAGGTTCGGACACGAGAGGTTGATCTCCACGGCCACCACGGCCGGCGGGGCGACGGCGAGCGCCTCGGCCGCCTTCCGGTACTCGTCGACCGTCCGGCCCCAGATGCTGGCGACGACCGTGGCCCCGCTCGCCACGAGCTCGGGCAGCGTGTGGTCGAGCCAGTGCGCAACGCCCGGGCCTTGCAGGCCGACGGCGTTGAGCATGCCCATCGGGGTCGGGTGTAGGCGGGGGGCGGGGTTCCCGGGCCAGGCCTCAGCTGCGAGCGACTTGACGACCACCGCGCCCAGCTCGGCGAGGTCGAAGTAGCCGGCCAGCTCCGTCCCGTACCCCGCCGTCCCCGACGCCGTCATCACCGGATTGGCGAGCCGCACCGATCCGATCTCGACCGGCCCGATGTCGCTCATCGCGACGCGCGGCGGTGGAGCTCCTGCAGCGAGCGGACGTGGGTGGGGCTCGCCTGCAGCTCGGCGAGCCCGTGGACGGCCGCCAGCGCGGCCGCCACCGTCGTCACGCACGCCACCTGGTGGAGGCTCGCCGCCTTGCGGATCTGCTCACCGTCGGTCCGGCCGATCCCGCCGCGGGGCGTGTTGACGACGAAGCTGACCTCCCCCGCGGCGATCAGGTCGACCGCCGTCTTGCCCTCGCCCTCGGAGACCTTGGCCACCACCTGGTCCACCGGCTGGCCGAACCGGGCCAGGTAGTCGGACGTCCCCTGGGTCGCGACCACGCCGAGACCCAATTCGCGCAGGCGCTTGCTCACGACGAGACCCGCCGGCTTGTCCGGATCGGCGAGCGACAAGAACACCGTCCCGGATGTCGGCAGGACGGTGCCGGCGGCGAGCTCGGCCTTGTAGAACGCGCGCCCGAACGTGGTGTCGATCCCCATCACCTCGCCCGTCGACCGCATCTCCGGACCGAGCGCGGGGTCGACCTCCGGGAAGCGGTTGAACGGCATGACCGCCTCCTTGACGGCCACGACCGGCGCCTCGCCGTCGTCCGGCGGGCGTCGCATCAGCGACTCGGGCACGAGGCCCTCGGCGCGGAGCTCGGCCAGCGTGGCCCCGAGCATCACCCTCGTGGCGACCTTCGCCAGCGGGACGCCCGTCGCCTTGGCGACGAACGGCACGGTCCGGCTGGCCCGCGGGTTCGCCTCGATGACGTGCACCTTGGTCCCTGCGACCGCGTACTGCACGTTGAGCAGGCCACGGACGTCGAGCCGGGCGGCGATCGCCGCGGTGTAGGCCTCGATCACCTCGACGACCCACGACGACAGCGTCGGCGGCGGGATCGCGCACGCCGAGTCCCCCGAGTGGACGCCGGCCTCCTCCACGTGCTCGAGCACCCCACCGATGAGCACCTCGCCGGTGTGGTCCCGCACGGCGTCGACGTCGACCTCCACGGCATCGTCGAGGAACCGGTCGATGAGCACCGGCCGCTCGGCGGACAGCCCGCCTTCCCGGCCGAGGCTCCCGAAGCCGCTCAGCTCCGACGTCCATACCTGTTGGAGGGCCGCCGGCGAGCTGGTTGCGGTCGTGCACGATCTGCATCGCCCGGCCGCCGAGCACGTAGCTCGGCCGGACGAGCACCGGGAACCCGACCGCGTCGACGACCTGCAACGCCTCCTCGAGGTCCGTCGCCGTGCCACCCGGCGGCTGCGGGATGTGCAGCTCGGCGCAGAGCGCGTTCCACTTCTCCCGATCCTCGGCGAGATCGATCGACGCCGGAGCGGTCCCCGCCACGAGCTCGGGTGGGATGTCGCCGGCCAGCTTCAGGGGGGTCTGACCACCGAGCGACACGATCACCTTCGGCGGCGTGCCTCCGGACGCGTCGGTCTCGGCGGCGATCACGTGGTGGACGTCCTCGGCGGTGAGCGGCTCGAAGTACAGCCGGTCGGACGTGTCGTAGTCCGTCGACACCGTCTCCGGGTTGCAGTTGACCATGACCGTCTCGTAGCCCGCCTCGCGCAGGGCGAAGCTGGCGTGGACGCAGCAGTAGTCGAACTCGATGCCCTGCCCGATGCGGTTGGGGCCGGAGCCGAGGATCACGACGCGGGGACGATCCGACGGGCGCACCTCGTCGGTGTCCTCCCACGTCGAGTAGTGGTACGGCGTCTCGGCGGCGAACTCGGCGGCGCACGTGTCGACCGTCTTGTACGTCGGCCGCACGCCGTGCGCCTCACGCGCGGCGCGGATGTCGCCAACCGTGGTCTGCCAGAGGTGAGCGAGTTGGGCGTCGGAGAAGCCGAGGCGCTTGGCCCAGCGCCAGCCCGCCCGGTCGAGGACGGCCGGGCCCTCCGCGGATTCGAGCCATGCCCGCGCCTCGACGATGGCGAGCAGCTGATCGAGAAACCACGGATCGATGCGAGTCGCCTCGTAGAGCCGTTCGAGCGGCACGCCGCGGCGGAGTAGCTCCCCGAGCTGGAAGATGCGCTCGGGAACCGGTTCGGCGACGGCGGCGAGCAGCTCGTCGTCGCCGAGCGCGCCGTACTGTTCCTCGGCCGGATCGGCGTTGAGCCCGAGCCGGCCCTGCTCGAGCGAGCGCAGGGCCTTCTGCAGGCTCTCCGGGAACGTGCGCCCGATCGCCATCACCTCGCCGACCGACTGCATCTGCGTGCCGAGCACGCCGCTCGTGCCCGGCAGCTTCTCGAACGCCCACCGGGGCACTTTCGTCACGACGTAGTCGATGACCGGCTCGAAGCTCGCCGGCGTCGCCTTGGTCACGTCGTTGGGGATCTCATCGAGCGTGTAGCCGACGGCGAGCTTGGCCGCGATCTTGGCGATCGGGAAACCGGTCGCCTTGGACGCCAGCGCCGAGCTGCGCGACACCCGCGGGTTCATCTCGATGATCACCTCGCGCCCGCTCACCGGGTCGACGGCGAACTGGACGTTCGAGCCACCGGTCTCGACGCCGACGCGGCGAATGCACGCGAAGGCGTGGTCGCGCATCTCCTGATACTCGACGTCGGAGAGCGTCTGGGCGGGAGCGACGGTGATCGAGTCGCCGGTGTGCACGCCCATCGGATCGAGGTTCTCGATCGAGCAGATCACGACGCAGTTGTCGGCCCGGTCACGCATGACCTCGAGCTCGAACTCCTTCCAGCCGGCGATCGACTGCTCGATGAGGATCTCGTCGATCGGGCTGGCCGCGAGGCCGGCGGCGGCGAGGCGCTCGAACTGCTCGACCGTCGTGGCGATCCCGGTGCCCCGCCCGCCCAGGATGTAGGCCGGGCGGATGATCACGGGCAGCCCGACGTCATCGACCACGGCCCGGGCCTCGGTCATGTTGTGCGCGGTGGCCGAGTCGGGGACATCAAGCCCGATCTCGAGCATCGCCGACCGGAACTGCTCACGGTCCTCGGCCGTGGCGATGGCGGTGGCGTCGGCGCCGATCAACTCCGGCGTCCCGGGTACCCCGACCAGGCCCCGGCGGTGGAGGTCCATCGCCACGTTGAGGCCCGGTCTGGCCACCGAGGGTCGGGAGCACGGCGTCGGGGCGCTCACGCTCGATGATGCGGGCGAGCACCTCCCACGTCAGCGGCTCGACGTAGGTGCGGTCGGCGAAGTCGGGGTCGGTCATGATCGTCGCCGGGTTCGAGTTGGCGAGCACGACTCGGAAGCCGTCGTCCCGCAGCACCCGGCACGCCTGGGTGCCGGAGTAGTCGAACTCGCACGCCTGACCGATGACGATCGGGCCCGACCCGATGATGAGGATCGAGTCGAGGTCGTCGCGCCGCGGCATCAGCCGACCCCGACCTTGGCGGCGAACTGGTCGAAGAGGTACGCGCTGTCGTGCGGTCCGGGCCCGGCCTCGGGGTGGTGCTGGACCGAGAACGCCCCCGCTTCGGGGACGGCGAGGCCCTCGCACACGCCGTCGTTGAGGTTCACGTGGGTGAGCTCCACCCCCGCCGGCAGGCAGTCGGACGCCACGGCGAAGTTGTGGTTCTGGCTGGTGATCTCGATGCGTCCCGTGGTGAGGTCCTTCACGGGGTGGTTGGCACCGTGGTGGCCAAACGGCAGCTTGACCGTCTCCGCCCCCACCGCCCGGCCGAGCAGCTGGTGGCCGAGGCAGATCCCGAACACCGGGACCTGTCCGAGCAGCTCCCGCACCGCCTCCACGGCGTACGGCACCTCGGCCGGGTCGCCGGGGCCGTTGGAGAGGAAGACTCCGTCCGGCTGCCGAGCCAGCACGTCGGCGGCGCTGGTCGACGCCGGCACGACCTCGACCCGGGCCCAGCGGCTGAGGTGGCGCAGGATCGTCCGCTTGATGCCGAAGTCGTACGCCACGATGGAGAACCGGCCGTCGTCCCCGACCGTGTACGGCTCGGGCGTCGTGACCTGGGCCACGAGGTCGATGCCGTTCGTACCGGGCTCGGCGAGGGCGGCCGCGCGCAACGTGGCCTCGTCGGCGGTGCCGAACGCGCCGGGCATCGCCCCCGCCTCCCGGATCAAGCGGGTGAGTCGCCGGGTGTCGATGCCGGTGATGCCCGGGATGCCGTGCTGGACGAGCATCGCCTCGAGGTCGGCCTCGGCCCGGCGGTTGCTCGGGCGGCGGGCCAGGTCGCGCACGACGACGCCGCGGCAGAACGGGCGACGGGCCTCGAAGTCGAACGCGTTGACCCCGTAGTTCCCGATGTGCGGATTGGTGAACGTGATGATCTGCCCGGCGTACGACGGATCGGTGATCACCTCCTGGTAGCCGACGAACGCGGTGTTGAACACCACCTCACCGCTGGCGACCCCACGCGAGGGCGTGGCGCCAAATGCAACCCCCTCAAAGAGGGAGCCATCCGCGAGGACGAGCGCCGCGGTTCTGTCGGTCGGGAACGACGGGTTCGGGCGATCTCCGACCGACAGTTCGGGGTGGGCTTGCATGTTCATACAACTTACCGTATGGATATTCCGTCGCGGACGACGACCTGGCCGCGGAACACCGTGTGGCGGATCCGCCCGCGCAGGGTGCGGCCGGCGAACGGGGTGTTCCGGGACCGGCTGGCGAGCGCGCCCGGTCGCACCGTCCACGTCTCGTTCGGGTCGAACACGGTGAGGTTGGCCGGCCGGCCGGGCTCGACGGGTCCGCCGTGGCGGTCGGCGACCCCGGCGATCGCCGCCGGCTTCCACGACAGCGCGGCGACGACGTCCGCCAGCGGCATGTCGAGCTCGGCGACGGCGACCCCGAGCGCGGTCTCCAGGCCGAGCATCCCCGGTGGTGCGTCATCGATCGGCCGCTCCTTGGCCTCCGTCGGGTGCGGCGCGTGATCGGTGGCGATGGCGTCGATCGTCCCGTCGGCCAGCCCGGCCCTGATCGCAGAGACGTCCGCCTGCGTGCGCAGGGGTGGGTTGACCTTGAACACCGGGTCGTACCCCCTCAGCTCCTCCTCGGTCAGGCTGAAGTGGTGCGGTGCGGCCTCGGCGGTGACGGCGACGCCGTCGGCCTTGGCCGCCCGCACGATCTCGACGCTCCGCGCCGTGGACAGGTGCAGCAGGTGCACCCGCGCGCCGGTGAGCCGGGCCAGCTCGACGTCCCGGTGGACCATCAGCTCCTCGGCGATGGCCGGCCAGCCGGGCACCCCGAGCTCGCTGCAGCACCGGCCCTCGTTCATCACCGCCCGCTCGGTGAGCCGGGCGACCTCGCAGTGCTGGGCGAGCACGATGCCGAGTCCGAGCGAGTACTCCATCGCCCGCCGCATCAGCAGCGGGTCCTGAACCCCGTTGCCGTCGTCGGTGAAGATCCGCACGCCCGCGGCGGCGAGCTCGGCGAACGGGGCCAGCGCCTCGCCGCGCCGCCCGGCCGTGATGCACCCGGCCGGCAGCACGTCGCAGAGGCCGGCCGCCTCGCCCTGGGCGCGGACCAGCTCGATCACGCCGGGAGAGTCCTGCGGCGGATCGGTGTTCGGCATCGCGACGACGGCGGTGAACCCGCCTTGCGCCGCCGCTCTGCTGCCCGACTCGATGGTCTCGGCCTCCTCGTGACCGGGCTCGCGCAAGTGGACGTGGAGGTCGACGAAGCCCGGCGCGACGACACAGCCGCCGGCATCGAGGACCGTGTCGCCGTCCAGGCCATCGCCGACGTCGGTGATCACGCCGTCGGCGACGAGCACGTCGACCCGCCGCTCGCCGCGCTGATCGAGCACCCGCCCGCCGCGGATCACCGTGGTCACTGGAGCACCCTGTACCAATGCGAGCGAGTGAGCGCCAGCGAGCGAGTGGCCATCGACTGCGCAGGCGGTATGCGGTGTGGCCGGGGAACGCAATGAGTGGTCACGCCGTCTCTCCCATGTCCCGTCCGGCGCCGAGCAGCTCGAAGAGCACTGCCATGCGCACCGCCACGCCGTTGGCGACCTGCTGGGTGATCACCGCGCCGGGCAGCTCGGCGGGGTCGACGAGGATCTCGACGCCCCGGTTCATCGGTCCCGGATGCATCACCAACGCGTGGTCGGGCAGTCGCGCCGCCCGCGCCGCGGTCAGGCCGAAGCGGGCGCTGTACTCGCGCAGGCTCGGCACGAGCGCCTCGGTCATCCGCTCCCGCTGCATCCGCAACAGGTAGAGCACGTCGATCTTCTCGATCACGTCGTCCAGGTCGTCCGTCGCCGGCGCGGGCGGGACGGGCGGGAGCAGCGTCGCCGGAGCGACGAGGACGACGTCTGCGCCGAGGGCCGTGAACACTTCCACGTCGCTGCGGGCGACCCGGCTGTGGCGGATGTCCCCGACGACGGCGATGCGCACGCCGTCGAGCCCGCCGGTGCGCCCGAGCGCCGACCGCACCGTGTAGGCGTCGAGGAGGGCCTGGGTCGGGTGGGCGTGCCACCCGTCGCCGCCGTTGATGATGCTCGCCGTCGTCCACCGGCCGACCTGCCACGGCACCCCGCTCGACGAGTGGCGGATGACGAAGGCGTCGACGCCCATCGCCGCGACCGTCTCGATCGTGTCGCGCAAGCTCTCGCCCTTGTTCACGCTCGAGTCCTTGACCGTGAACGTCATCACGTCGGCAGACAGCCGCTTGGCCGCCGTTTCGAACGAGAGCCGGGTCCGCGTCGAGTCCTCGAAGAAGAGGTTGCACACGGTCTTGCCGCGCAGCGCCGGCACCTTCGGGTTCGGGCGCTGGTTGACCTCGACCATCGTGTCCGTGAGCTCGAGCAGACGCAGCACCCCCTCGACTCCAATCTCGGCGATCGACCGCAGATGCCTCATGAGCAGATCTCCACGCCGTCGGGCGTGACCGACACGTCCTCGGTGACGCTCGTGGGGAGGTTCTTGCCGACGAAGTCGGGCCGGATCGGCAGCTCGCGGTGACCGCGGTCGACCATCACGGCGAGCTGCACGGCGCGGGGCCGCCCGTACTCCCCGATCGCGTCGAGGGCGGCCCGTACGGTCCGCCCGGTGAACAGCACGTCGTCGACCAGCACGACCGTCGACCCGTCCAGCGGGACCGGGATGTCGCTGCGGCCGGCGGGCACGACCGGCCGCAGGCCGATGTCGTCGCGATGCATCGACGCGTCGATCGAACCGACCGGTACCGGGCGTTCGATGCGAGCGATCTCCTCGCCGAGTCGCGTGGCCAGCCAGACACCACCGCGCTGGAGCCCGATGAGGACCACCCCGTCGAGCCCCCGGTTGCGCTCGATGATCTCGTGCGCCATCCGGGTCGTCGCCCGGCGCACGTCGTCGGCGCCCAGCACCTGCTTGCCCGCCCGCTCGGGCGTTCTCGCGGTCCGGCCCAACGCGATGTCGGCGCCCAGCACCTGCTTGCCCGCCCGCTCGGGCGTTCTCGCCGTCTCGCTCAACGTGGTGTGCCTCCCGTCCGGGCCTCACGGGACCCGCTTCACGGTCGAGGCGAGACTAGCAGCGGGCTCCTCGGGTCTACGGTGGATCAACCCAACAGGAGGCTCCATCGTGTGTTGAGCCGTGCGAGCGTCGGGATTACGGGCGGTGGTGACTGAATCCTCGTTCGAGGACCTGTACCGGCGCGAGCTGCGGGCGATCGTCGCCCTCGCCACGACGTTGACCGGCAGCCCGGAGGTGGGTGGTGACCTCGCCCACGAGGCGATGCTGCGGGCCTATCGCGACTGGGCGCGGGTCGGTGCCATGGAGCGTCCGGGCGCGTGGATCCGCCGCGTCGTGATCAACCTCGCCATCGACCACCAGCGCCGCCGCAGCCGCGAGCTGAGGGCGCTGGCGCGGCTCGGGCCGCCGACGGCGCTCGAGCTCACCGAGCCGACCAGTGGCCGCTTCTGGGCCGCGGTCCGCGCCCTCCCCGAGCGCCAGCGCGCCGCGGTCGCTCTGCACTACATCGACGACCTCTCGGTCGACGGGATCGCCGAGATCCTCCAGGTGACGGCCGGGACGATCAAGACGTCGCTGTTCAAGGCCCGACAGACGCTGTCCCGAACCATGCGCGCGGAGGAGGTGGGCTGATGGATGCCATCGACGAAATCGGCCGGCGCGCCGCGCGCGCCGCCCTCGCCGATGCCGAGCGGTACGCCGACGTGGAGTCCGGACTCGCCCGGATCTACGGCAGCGACGAGCTCGAACCGGTGACGACGGGGCCACGCCGCCGCTGGGCGGTCCTCGCCGCGGCCGCCGTGGTCGTGATCGCCGGGACCGCCGCCATCGTGTGGTCGCAACGCGATCCGTCGGCACCGACGTTGCCGGGCACGACGCCCGACGGGACACCTGAGCCGACGACGCCGACGAGTCCGCCCCCGCAGCCCGCGGCCGGGCTGAGCGTGAGCTACCAGGACCCGCCGCCGGTGCTCGACCCGCACGTGTTCGCGACGATCGGTGATCCGGGCGACACGTCGCTCACCGATTTCGCAGTGACGGAGACGGGCGGCGCCGTCACCATTGATCAGATCGCGGGCGAGGCGATTGTGGTCGAGCTCGACGGGACCACACGTCGGGTGCCCCTCGAGTGCAGGTGTGGCGCTGTCGCCGCCGGCCCGGGCGACGTGCTCTACGCCTTCGAGCAGGGGACGGCCGATGGGCCGACCCTCGTCGCGGTTCCGCTCTCCGGCGACCAGGCAGGGCAGATCGTGGCCGTGCAGGGTCTCCCACCCCAGCGGTACTCACGCCTGCCCGTTGGCGCGTTCGGACACGGAAGCGAAGGGCTCACCGACCGGCGGACGGGCGAGGAGATCAGCAACTACGTGGACGCGACCGGGGAGCCAACGACCTGGCTCGAGGCGCCACCTGACTACACCATCGACGAGAACGACACCGTCGTTGCGTGCTGCTTCGTCGAGGACATCGAGTGGCCGCTCGACATCGAGCGTCACCCGGGCTACGTGGAACCACCAGAGGGCGAGTCGCCGCCCTCACCCACCACCGACGGCAACGTCGTGTACTGGACGGGCATCGGCCCACGCGACGACCCGATCAACGTCATCGCCGTGCTCTCACCCGACGGCTCCGCCGAGTGGCGCCGGTTGCCCAATGGCTGGTCCGTCGCGGCCAGCGACGTGTGGGGCACGATCCTCACCCGCCGGGTCGGCGAGCAGTTCGAACTGGCCACGCTCGCCACGCCGAGCCAGACCGAGCCGGGGACGACGGTCGCGCCGACCACGGCCGCCCCGGCCACAACAGCCGCCCCGACAACAGCCGCCCCGACAACGGCCGCCCCGACGACCACCGCGGCCCCGACGCCGGAGGGGGCGCTCGCCGAGGCCATCGGCGCCTCGAAGCTGATCGTCCGCGAGCCTGGTCGGATCACCGTCTTCGAAGACGGCGCCACCACCGAGGTCACCACGCCACCCGACAATTACGTCCAGACCGATGGCACGTTCCTGTGGTGGGACATCGTCACCGGGGAGACGACGAACCGGTCTGCGGCGGCAACCATCGACGGAACGGTCGTCTGCGAGGTCGAGGGCTCGATCCACAGAATCCGGGTCGATCCAGACGGCGGCTACGTCGCCTCCGTCGAACGGCCGAACCCGGCTCCTGACGGCTCGGAGGCCCCGGTCCCGAACTTCGCCGTCGACTGCGAGACCGGCGCGGAGCAGCCCATCGAGACGGTCACGTGGACCCGAGAGGCCGGCTCCCGGCACGTCGAGCACGTCGGAGAACGGACCTTCACGTTCGCAGGCGACGCCGAGGGCAACGCCGACGGCACGAACGAGTCCGGAGTCTCGATCAACGGCGACGACTACGCCGGCTACCACGAGTTCTCCGCCGACGGATCTCGGGTCGCCTACGGCGACATGAGCGCCGCGATCCATGTGACGAGGCTGATCCGCTCACGGGACACGACGACCGGCGAGCTGCTGTGGACGGCCGAGCTGGAGGACCCCGTCGCCGGACTGCACTGGTACGACGACCGCATCCTCGCCGCGGTGCCCGGAGGCGGCGTGCCGGGGGTGGCGCACGAGGCCGTCATCGTCCTCGATGCCTTGACCGGTGACGTCATCACGACCGTGCCGACCAGCCTCGACATCGCCTTCGTCGGCTGACGTACTGTCGCCTCCATGAGCGACACTCCCCTCTCCGTGCACGAGCCCGCCGGCGACCCGAAGGGCGGCGTCGTCGTGATCCAGGAGATCTTCGGGGTGAACGACCACATCGAGGACGTGTCCCGACGGCTCGCCGCCGCCGGCTGGCTCGCCGTCGCCCCCCACTTGTTCCACCGCACCGGCGACCCGAAGCTCGGGTACACCGACGACATGGACGAGGCGCGGGCGCACGCCGGGAAGCTCACCGCTGAGGGCATCCTCGAGGACGTCGACGCCGCGTTCGCCCGGACGGCCGAGGCCGGCATCCCTTCGTCGCGCACGGGGATCGTCGGGTTCTGCATGGGCGGCTCCGTCGCGCTGGTCATCGCGGTCCACCGGGACGTCGGGGCGGCCGTCACGTTCTACGGCGGAGGGGTCACCGAAGGACGCTTCGGCTTCGGCGCCCTGGTCGACGAGGCGCCGGGGCTCCAGGCACCGTGGCTCGGTCTGTACGGGGACCTCGACAAGGGCATCCCCGTGGAAGGCGTCGAGGAACTGCGCATCGCGGCAGCCCGGTCCGGCCAGCCGACGGAGATCGTCCGCTACCCCGAGGCCGGCCACGGCTTCAACTGCGACCAGCGGGAGAGCTACCACGAGCCGTCGGCGACGGACGCGTGGCGGCGCATGCTCGAGTGGTTCGACCACCACCTCGCCTGACCGCGGCGCGGAATGTCGGCCGGACTTCGACCGACGTTCACCTCACCTCCATCGGCCGTTCCGCTCCGTTTCCTACGTTCGGAATCGAGGGCGGGACAGCGACCGACGGAGGCAGATCCATGACACTCGACACCAGGCCCGTCAATCGGCGCGGCTTTCTCGGCGGGGCGATCGCGGCCGCCGCAGCAGGAACCGTCGCCTCGTCACTCGGGGCGCTCGGCGCCCGCGCTGCGACGGACCCGGCCTCGATCCGGCGCAAGCCGAAGGCGAGCGACTACGGCCCCCTGAGCCCGGTGCGCGACGCGGCGACCGGACTCCCGCTGCTCCTGCTGCCCAAGGGGTTCGAGTACATCTCCTACGGCTGGACCGGCGACGCGATGGCGAACGGGGCGCCGACACCGAGCGCGCACGACGGGATGGCGGCGTTCCGGCGCGGCCGCGTCGTCCACCTCGTCCGCAACCACGAGCGCGGCAACGGCACGCCGTTCGCCGACGCCGATTCGGTCTACGACCCGACGGCATCCGGTGGCACCACCAACCTCGTGTTCGATCCGCACGCCGGTGAGTGGCTCGAGTCCTACCCGAGCCTCAGCGGCACGATCCGCAACTGTTGCGGCGGCCCGACCCCATGGGGCTCCTGGCTGACGTGCGAGGAGACGACCCAGGTCAACTCGCCGGGCACTCCGGACGAGGTGCGTCACGGCTTCGTCTACGACGTTCCGGCCGACGGCACGAGCGACGCCGTCCCGCTGACGCAGCTCGGGCGCTACTCGCACGAGGCGCTGTGCGTCGACCCGGTGAGCGGGATCGTGTACCTCACCGAGGACGCGACGCCGAGCGGGTTCTACCGCTTCATCCCCCGCCGCCGCGGCGACCTCTCGTCCGGCCGGCTGCAGATGATGGCGATCGATGGGGTTCCGGACACCTACACCGCGGCGACCGGGACGTCGTGGGAGGTCAGCGACTGGGTCGACATCGACAACCCCAACCCCGGGCCGGGTGAGACCTCGACGGTCGCCCAGGGCGTGGCGAAGGGCGGCACCGCGATCACCCGCGGCGAGGGCGCGTGGTTCGGCAACCGCCGCGCGTACTTCATCTCGACCAGCGGCGGCCCCGTCGGCGAGGGCCAGGTGTTCGAGTACAACCCCCGCCGGGACGAGCTCAGCGTGTTGTTCGCCTCCCCTGCCGCGGCCACCCTGAACGCGCCGGACAACGTCACCGTCAGCCCTCGCGGCGGGCTCGTGCTCTGCGAGGACGGCTCGGGCGAGGAGTTCCTCCACGGCCTCGACACCGACGGCACGATCTTCCCGTTCGCCTCCAACGCCGCCGACCTGCGCGGTGGCACCGCCGGCAAGAACGTCGCCCCCCAGGACTACCGGGGATCGGAGTGGGCCGGCGCGACGTTCGAGCCCAAGCGCGGCAAGTGGCTGTTCGCCAACCTCCAGTCGCCCGGCATCACGTTCGCCATCACCGGCCCGTGGCAGAAAGGCGCGCTGTAGCTCGCCGGGTCACGACGACCCGTCCAACGCGGGCAGCGGACGGCCGCTCCGCCGCCAGAGCTCCCACGACTCGTTCGAGTCGACCAGGTCGAACGCGGAGCTGATCGCCTCCCAGTCGGCCTCGTTGTCGGGCTCCTTGACGACGGGCAGGACGACGTACTCGACCTCCTCGGCGAGGTCGTCCAGTCGCGTGCCCTCGAGGCTGATGTCCGGGCCGTAGAGCACGACCCGGAACGGGTTCGGGAACTGGTAGATCTTCTTGCGGTGGGCGAGGTGCGGCGTCACCCGGTGGTACGCCGAGACGACTGCAGCGGGTGGGACGTCGTCGATCAGCTCCCGCATCTGCTCGGCCACCGGGTGATCCGGCGCCCAGTAGGCGAGCTCGTGGCGCGAGAAGGGCAGCGGACCCCACAGGTAGGCCGAGTAGATCGCGAAGACGGCCACCGCACCGACGGCGACGGTGCGGGCGTGTCGCCCGAACGCGGCGACCGCGTAGGCCGTGCCCAGCGCCAGCGCCGGCACGATCACCAGCGAGTAGTGGTACTGGATGTGGTACTGGTACCAGAACGTCGACACCACGTTGGCGGCGAGCGCCAAGCCGCCGATCAGCGCGACGCTCGGCCGCCGCAGGAACACGTAGGCGAACGGCGTCAGCATCTGCCACACGTACCAGGGCCGGCCGTCGGAGCGGACGTGGTCGATGACGTCACCGGGCCGCCGGAACGTGGTCTCGACGAAGCCCCGAACTCCGCCGAACGGGATGCGCCACGTGTTGCGGGTCGGCACGCCGATCAGTGAGCGCATCACGACCAACGTCGCGAACAGCATGAAGCCGATGCTGCCGACGATGGTGATCAGGCCGATCCGGCGGTCCCGCTTGAGGGCGACCCAGATGCCCAGCGGCACGATCACCAGCGACACGTCCTCCTTGACGAGCAACGAGAGGGCGACGAACACGGCGTAGGTCTTCCAGTGCCGCTCGAGCGCGGCCCAGATCGCCATCCCGACGAGTACGCCCAGGAACGAGTCCGGGTGGAAGTTCTCCAGGTTCGTCCACCCCACGGCCGGGTGGAGCAGGTAGGCGCCGGCGAGCACGAACGCCATCGCCTCCGACGCCAGCCGCCGGCGCGGCGTACAGGAAGACCGGCACCGCGCCCAGCCCGATCACCAGGGACTGGGCGAAGAACAGCGTTCCCGCCGCCGGGAACAGCCAGTAGAACGGCACCAGCAGGGCGAGGATGAACGACGTGTGGTCGCCCATCAGGTTGCGGCCCATCAGCGTCACGAACGGGGCCTCGAAGCGCGACATCAGCCAGACGCCCTGGTCGTAGAGACCCGAGTCGTAGCTCGACGTTCCGAGGCCGTGGTGGATGTCGAGCGTCAGTCCGGCGAAGTACGCCACGTACATGGCGATCGCGACGACGAGCGCCACCTGCCACAGGGAGATCCGCCAGCTCGTGAACTGTGACCAGCGGCCGGACGAGGTCAGCTCCGCGACGGTAGCGGTCTTCGGCCGCGTCCTGCAGCTCGACCGTCTCCCGCGCCACCCTCACATTCTCACTCGCGGTCGCCGGCCTCCGGGCGCAGGTCAGCCGCGAGCGTCGACAGCACGCCGTTCACGAAGCGTCCGCTGGCGTCGGTCGAGAAGCGCTTGGCCAGTTCGACCGCCTCGTCGATCACGACGGCGACCGGGACGTCCGGTCGTTCGGCGAGCTCGAACGCACCGATCCGCAGCACGCTCAGGTCGAGCACCGGCATCCGAGCGAGCGACCAGCCCGTCGCCCGGGCAGCGATCGCCGTGTCGAGTCGTTCGCGATGCTCGGCGACGCCGCGGATCAACAGCGCCGTCATCTCGTCGGGCTCGACGATCTGCAGCTCCAGCGCGTCGACCGGCGAGATCCCCTTGGCGTCCGCCTCGTACAGCAGGTAGAGCGCCCGCTCCCGGGCGTCGGATCGTCGGTCGGGACGCTTCGGTCCTCGCTCGCTCACACCCGGGTGATGTACTCGCCGGTGCGGGTGTCCACCTTCACCCGGTCGCCGGTCTCGACGAACAGCGGTACCTGCACCGTCTTGCCGGTCTCGAGACGAGCCGCCTTGCGCGCACCCGACACCCGGTCACCCTGCACGCCGGGCTCGGTCTGGGCGACGGTGAGCTCGACCGAGGCCGGGATCTCGACGCCGATGATCTGGCCCTGGTACTGGGCGATCTGGGCGATGGCCTGCTCGACGAGGTACTCGGCGGCCGAGCCGAGCGCGGTCGGCGCCACGCTGATCTGCTCGTAGGTCGACGTGTTCATGAACACGTAGTCGTCACCGTCGCGGTACAGGAACTGCATGTCCTGGCGGTCGACGATCGCCTGCTCGACCCGCACCCCGGCGTTGAACGTCCGCTCGAGCATGTTGCCGGTCCTGACGTTGCGCAGCTTCGTCCGCACGAACGCCCCACCCTTGCCCGGCTTGACGTGCTGGAAGTCGACGACCTGGAACAGCCCGTTGTCGAGCTCGAGCGTGATCCCGTTCCTCAGGTCGTTGGTGGTGATGGCAGGCATGGCGAGTCCTTGGGCAGATGGGTGAGGATGCGGCATCCGGCCGTCGTGACCGTCACGAGGTCTTCGATGCGGATCCCGCCGAAGCCGCCACGATAGAGGCCGGGTTCGACCGTCACGACGTCTCCGACCACCAGCTCGTCGTCGGACACCCGCGCCGCGAACGGGTCCTCGTGGATGTCGAGCCCGACACCGTGCCCGGTGCCGTGGATGAACCAGTCGCCGTAGCCCGCATCGTCGAACACGGTGCGGCACACCGAGTCGAGGTCGCGCGCCCGCAGCCCCGGACCGACCGCGGCCAGGCCGGCGGCCTGCGCGGCCCGCACGAGGGCGTAGAGCTCGGTCTGCTGCTCGTTGGGCTCGCCGACGACGAACGTCCTCGTCATGTCGGAGTGGTAGCCGTCGACGAGCGCGCCCACGTCGATGATGACGGTGTCGCCCTCGACGATCGTGCGCCGCCCGGTCTGGTGGTGAGGCCGCGCGGCGAGCTCCGGGCCGCTGGCCACGATCGGTTCGTAGCTCAAGCCATCCGCACCGAGCCGGCGCATGCGCTGATCCAGCTCGTCGCGGACGTCGGTCTCCGTCGGCCCGTCCGCCAGCGTCGGCGCGACCTGGGCGAGCGCGGCGTCGGCGATCTCGGCGGCCCGGGCGATGCGGGCCAGCTCGCCGTCGTCCTTCACCCTGCGCAGCTTGGTGATCGTGCCCGGGTCGGGTTCCAGGGCGAGGTCCCTGGCGAAGTCAGTCCAGGCGGCGTGGCTCAGGTGGCCGGCCTCGGCGAACACGGGGTGGTCCGTGCCTGCGGCCGCGACGACGAGGTCGCGAAGCTCCCGGCGCGAGGGTCCCACGATGACCTCGGCGTCGACGCCCGCCGCGGCCAGGTCGGCCGCGGCCCGCTCGCCGTAGCGCCCGTCGGTGATCAGCGCGAGCCGATCCGGCCCGATGACCACCCATCCGAGGCTGCCGGCGAAGCCGGTGAGCCAGCGGATGTTCGACGGCGTCGACACGAGCAGCGTCCGTCCGTCGATCCGCTCGCGCACGGCGTCGGGGCGGCTCGCGTACCCGATGGGTGGGAGGGCGGTGGTCACTGGAGCACCCTGCTCCAATGCGAGCGAGTGAGCGCCAGGGGGAGCTCAGGTGCGAGCGACGAGGCGCCAGCCGAGGAGCGGCGACACGCGGCCTGCGTGGCCGGGGAACGTCGTGATGGCCTGCGTGGCCAGGGAACGCAGTGAACAGTCACGCCGTCCTCGCCAGCAGGTGGGCGACCGCTCGCGCCGCCAGTTCGTACCCGAACCCGCCGAACCCGACGATCGAGCCCTCGGCCACCGGCGCCACCACACTCGTGTGGCGCCACGGCTCACGGGCGTTGGGATTGGACAGGTGCAGCTCCACCACGGGACCGTCGAAGGCGGCGAGGGCGTCGTGCAGGCTCCACGCGTAGTGGGTGAACGCGCCGGGGTTGATGATGATCGCCGCGCAGCGGCCGCGGGCGCCGTGGATGGCCTCGACGAGGTCGCCCTCGTGGTTGCTCTGCATGGCCTCCACGTGCAGACCGTGCTCACCCGCGACCCGCTCGGTGGTGGCGACGTGGTCGGCGAGCGTCGCCGTGCCGTACACCTCGGGCTCACGGGTTCCGAGCAGGTTGAGGTTGGGACCGTGCAGCAGCAGCACGATCGGCGCCGGCTCGCTGCGCTCACTCACGAGCGCAACGGTAGGCCCCGCCACTCGACGGCCGCGAGCCGGTAGAGCACGTGCGGGCGCAACGGGCTCCCGAGCGGCACGCTCGGGTGCTCGAAGTCGGCGCTCGGGTCGCGGGTCATTCCCAGCTTCTCCATGACCCGCCGCGACTTGTGGTTGGTGGCGGCGGTGAACGACACGATCTCGGCGAGACCGTGCTCGCCGAACCCGAAGTCGAGCGCGGCGGCACCGGCCTCCGGGGCGTAGCCGTTGCCCCAGTGTTGGGACGCCAGTCGCCACCCGACCTCCACGCACGGCGTGAAGGCCGCGTCGAACCAGGGCCGGTTGAGCCCGGCGAACCCGATGCACACGCCGTCGAGGTCGACGCACCACAACCCGAAGCCGTTGTCGTCCCACGCCTTTCTCATCCGGTCGATCGCGGCGTCGGTCTGCTGACGGGTCTGCAGGGGCCCGATCGTCGCCATCACTGCCCGGTCGGCGTTGATCGCGGCGAAGGGAGCGCGGTCCGCATCCGTCCAGCCGCGGAGCAACAGCCGCCCGGTCTGGATCGCGGGCACCGTCACGACGCGGCCACCGCGTGGAGCGCCGCTCGCACGTCGTCCCCGCCGACGCCCGCCACGACCTCGAGCCCGGCCGCGCCATCGAGCACGAAGGTCAGCCCGTCCACCGCCTTCTTGTCCCGCCCCATGAGCGCGAGGAGCTCCTCGTGGCCGACCCCGGCGGGGAGCGTGGTCGGCAGGCCGTACGTCTCGCCGACGACCTCGCGGTGCTCGTCCACCCGCGGCCGTTCGATGCGCCCGAGCCGGTGGGCGAGCTCGGCGGCGAAGACGAGGCCGATGCCCACCGCCTCGCCGTGGGTGAGCTGGTGGTCGGTGGCGGTCTCGAGGGCGTGGGCGAGCGTGTGGCCGTAGTTCAGCAACGCCCGCTTCCCGGCGCCGACGGCCTCTCGCTCGTCGGCGGCGACCACGTCGGCTTTGATCTCGACGCACCGGGTCACCCGGTCGGTGAGCTCCATCGCGGTCAGGTCGTCGCCCGTGAGGAAGTGGTACTTGGCCATCTCGCCGTCGCCGGAACGCCGCTCGCGCTCGGGCAGCGTCGCCAGGGCGTCGAGGTCGCAGATCACGCCGGCGGGCTGCCAGAACGCACCGACCAGGTTCTTGCCCTCGGGCAGGTTCACGCCGGTCTTGCCGCCGATCGCGGCGTCCACCATGCCGAGCAGCGTCGTCGCCACGTGGACGACGGGGACACCGCGGTGCCACGTCGCGGCGGCGAACCCGGCGACATCGGTGACCACCCCGCCACCGACGGCGATCACGACGTCGCTGCGCGTGAGTCCGAACCCGGCAAACCGGCGGGCCAGCGCCTCGACCGTGGCGAGCGTCTTGGCGGCCTCGCCATCGGCGATGTCGCATCGTTCGACCGGCACGCCCGGATCGACCGGGAATGGGATCCCCGCTTGCGAGACGATCGCCGCTCGGCGGGCACTCGGCGGCAGCAGGCGGGGTAGGTCACGAACGGCCCCGTGTCCGACGACCACCTCGTAGGCGCGCTCCCCGAGCGGCACCCTGACGCGTCGTGTGGCGGTGACGAGCGACATGATCTCGTCCGCGATGACGTCCGGAGCCCGCCCGGTCGTGTCGATCTCGAGGTCGGACACCTCGCGGTAGAGCGGGTCGCGGTCGTGCTCCATCCGCCGCATCGTCCGGGCGGGGTCGTCGTCGAGCAGCGGACGGTGGTCGCCCGTCGTCGCCCGCGCCGTCAGCACGTCGACGTCGGCGTCGAGCCAGATGACGAGGGCATCGGCGGCCGCGAGGGCGGCCCGGTTCTCTTCCCGCAGCACGACGCCGCCGGCCGCGGCGATCACCGCCGGCTCCGGCGAGTCCAGGGCGGCGCGCAGGGCTGCCGTCTCCAGCACGCGGTAGGCGGGCTCGCCGTCGGTGTGCCAGATCTCGCGCACGGTCCGACCCGTCTGAGCCTCGATCTCGTGATCGGAGTCGACGAGGGGCCGACCGAGCCGGGTGGCGAGCAGCCGTCCGATCGTCGTCTTCCCTGCCCCCATCAGACCGACGAGGACGACGTGACGGGGCGTGCTCACTGGTGCACCATCCCACTATGGAGGAGGTCATCCGAGGGTCGTGCCTGGTGCACCAGTGAGCCTTCGGCGCCGTAATGCTGATTCACTCGCTCGAAGACTCGCTCGCTCATTCGGCGCGCGTGCCGCGACGAACCTGGGCGCGGAACGCCTCGGCGTTGCGGACGAACTCGTCCACCGAGTCGCCGCCGAACTTGCGCTGCGCCTCGGCCGCCAGCACGAGCGCAACCATCGTCTCGGCGACCACCCCCATGGCGGGGACGGCCGTGACGTCGGTCCGTTCCTTGAACGACACGGTCGACTCCTTGGTCGCCGTGTCCACGGTCTCCAGCACGGGCACGTTCAGCGTGGCGAGCGGCTTCATCGCCGCCCGGACGACGACCACCTCCCCCGTGGACATCCCGCCCTCGATGCCGCCGGCGAGCGTGGTGTCGCGCCGGTAGGCCTCGGCGCCGGCATCCCAACGGATCGGGTCGTGGGCCGCGCTCCCCCGCCGTCCGGCGACCTCGAAGCCCTCGCCGACCTCCACCCCCTTCACCGCCTGAATGCTCATCACCGCCTGGGCGATGAGCGCATCGAGCTTGCGGTCCCAGTGGACGTGACTGCCGAGGCCGACCGGAACCCCGTACCCGAGCACCTCGACAACGCCGCCGAGCGAGTCGCCCTCCTTGGCGGTCTGCTTGATCTCGGTGATCATCGCCTCGGCCGCCTCCGGATCGAAGCAGCGCACGGGCGAGTCGTCGACGGTCGGGAGGTCGTCCGGCAACGGCCGGGGCCCGGGCGATCGCACCGAGCCCATCTGGACGACGTGGGAGATCACCGACGCGCCGAGCTCCCGCAGGAGCAGCTTGGCGAGGGCGCCGGCGGCGACGCGGGCTGCCGTCTCTCGCGCGCTCGCCCGTTCGAGCACGTCCCGGGCGTCGGTGAACCCGTACTTCTGCATCCCGGCCAGATCGGCGTGGCCGGGCCGGACCTGGGTGAGCGGCTTCTCGGTCGCTCCCGGAGCCGGCGACATCTCGGCGTGCCACTTGTCGCTGCGGAACCACTCGGTGTTCTTGATCTCGATCGCGACGGGCGAACCGAGCGTGCGCCCGTGGCGAACGCCGCCCAAGAGGGTGAGCTCGTCCACCTCGAAGCGCTGCCGGGGTCCACGCCCGTAGCCAAGACGGCGGCGGGCGAGCTCGGCCTGGACGTCCTCGACGGTCACCTCCAGCCCGGCGGGCAGCCCCTCCACGATCACCACCAAGCCTTGGCCGTGGGACTCCCCGGCGGTGAGGAAGCGCAGCATCGGCGTCACGCTACTGACGCGCGCCGGGCGAGCTCGGTGACGGCAGCGGCGCGCATCACAGCGGGGTCCGGACGATGTCCGGTCCACAGCTCCTGCTGCAGCACGGCCTGGTGGACGAGCATCGCCAGCCCGTCCACGACGCGGCAGCCGCGCTCGCGGGCGGCCTGCAGCAGGCGTGTCTCCAGCGGGTGGTACACGAGGTCGACGACGACCTGGTCCGGCCGCAAGAGCGCAGGGTCGAACGGGACCTCGTCGCTGCCCATCCCGACCGACGTGGCGTTGACGACGACGTCGGCCACCCCCACGTCGGCCGGCGAGCCCACCCGGGCGCGCGTCGAGAGGCCGGCCGCGTCCACGGCCCGGGCCGGCGTCCGGTTCACCACGACGACCACGCCGGCTTGGGCTCGCCCGACCGCGTCGATGACGCTGCGTGCGGCCGCGCCGGCCCCGACCACGACGACGGTGGCGCCAGCGACGACCGCGTCGGCCTCACCCAGGGCGGCGACGAGCCCGTCCCCGTCGGTGCTATGGCCGATCAGGCGTCCTGCGCCGTCGACCACGACGGTGTTCACGGACCGCAGGGCCGCCGCCGCAGGCGACAGCTCGTCCACCCCGTCGGCGACGGCCTCCTTGTGCGGCGTCGTGACCGACAGCCCACCCAGACCGAGCACGCGCATCGCGTCCAGCGCCGCGCCGGCCTGACCGGCCGCGACCTCGAAGGCCACGTACACCCACTCGATGCCGGCGGCCTGGAAGGCGGCGTTGTGGATCGTGGGCGACAGCGAGTGGGCGACCGGCGAGCCGATCACCCCCGCGAGTTTCATCAATCGAGTAGAGCCCGCCGCGTCCGCGGCCGCCACGTTCGCCTCGTGCTGCTCACCGGTGGCGGCGAAGACGTGCCCACCCTCTTCGGTGGCGAGCACGTAGTAGAGGTACTGGCACTCGACGTCGTCGGGCAGGTCCTGGCAGATCGGGTCGCCGACGCTGGGGTTGGGCGCCGGGTTCAGGGCGGCGTGGATCGAGGCCCGTCCCGGGTTCGTGATCGGCGTGGCCGGGAGACCGAGGTTCAGGTACGTGTTGTACGGCCCGGCCGTCTCCCGCTGCTCCTCGAAGGGAACCCGGTTCGGATCACGGCCCGCTTGTCGCGTCCCGTAGCGGACCGCCGCGTCGATCGACAGGGGCATGCCGAGAGCGAGCCGGTTGTAGATCACCCGGGCGATCTTCGGCCGGTCCTCGGACAGCTTCGCCTCCTCCTCGATCATCGAGGCGATGATCAGGATCCCGTACCGACTCTGCCCCAGCCGCTCGCTCGTGGCGAAGGCCTCGTCCTCCTGGTTGACGACGCGCTCCATGAGGCCGATCATCCGCTCGACGACCTGGGCCTCGCTCTCCCCGTTGGAGACCTGGTACGTGTCGGGGAAGAGGAGGCCCTCGAGCGACGTGATCCCATCGGGACGGATCGTCGAGACGACCTCGGGGTCGTTGGCTGCCCGCAGGAACCGGCGGGCCCGCATCGGCACGATCTCCTCGCCGAGGCGGGCCGCGATCTCGGCGACCGTGAACCCCTCGGGGAACGTGACCTTCGTGTACGTCTGGTTGGGCGGTGTGCGCAGGCGGGCGAGCACGTTGCCCATGTGGTCGCTGGTGGGGATCGCGTAGTACCCCGGAATGATCTCCAGGCCGCCGTGCCGCTCCACGTACCAGCGGAACAGCCCGGCTTCGACGACGAGATCTTCGTCCTCGAGCCGCTCGCTGATGGAGCGCAGGGTGTCGTCCTCGTTCACGGTGAAGCTCACCGCCTCGCCCGGCTCGCCCGCCGGGTTGACCTGGCGGATGTACCACCAGCCGGCGCCGCCCGCGACGAGGATCAGAGCGATCGCCAGCACGAGCACGATGTACGACACCCACTTGACCGACCGGGTCTGCACGCGCAGGCGCTCGACCGTGCCCGCCTGCTCCGCCACGTCCCAGGGATCGGCGTGCCAGCTGAGGGCGTCGAGCTGCTCGAGCGAGTCGACGTCGTCGATCTGTCGGGCCTCGGCGAGCCGGCGGGCCGGGTCGTCCCGCGCCGCGTCCTCCAGCACCTGCCCCCGCCGGCTCACGCGCGCGCCCCCGGGCGTCGAGCCAGGACTGCAGGATCACGGCCGCCGCGACCTTGTCGACCAGCTGGCGGCGAGCCGGTCCCCGGACGCCGGCCGCGGCCAAGCTGCGCTCGGCCGTCACCGTGGTGAGCCGCTCGTCATGGGTCTCCACCGGCACTCCGACCACGGTAGCCAGCCGCTCCGCCTCGGCGCGGGCAGCCTGGGCCGCCGGGCCGTCGGCGCCCGAGAGGCTCAGGGGGAGCCCGACGACCACGCAGTCGACCTCCTCGGCCCGCACCAGTTCGGCGATGCGGGCGTGGTCGTCCCGGCGGGAGCGGCCGCGCTCGAGCACCGTCAGCGGGGACGCGATCGTGCCGGACCGGTCGCTCACAGCGACCCCGATCCGCTTGCTGCCGAGATCGAGCCCGAGCGCCCGCATCCTCAGGATGCGCCGCGGATGTCGTCGACGGTCTTCGCCGCGATCCGCAGGGCCTCGTCGATGCCGCCCGGGTCCTTGCCGCCCGCCGTGGCGACGTCACCCTTGCCGCCGGCGCCGCCGCCGACCGCCCGGGCCGCGTCCCGGATCAGCGCCGCGGCCTCGACCCCGAGCCCGGGCTTCGCCGCCGCGACGATGCTCACGCCGCCGGTGGTCGACTGACCGATGAGCACGACGACCTCGACCCCGGCGATGTTGCGCACGGCGAGGGCGAGCTCGCGAAGCTCGGCCGGGGTCAGCCCGTCGACCCGCTCGACGACGACGCCGTCGGCGGCCCGCCCGGCGAGCTCGTCGGCCCGACCGGTGGCCAGCTTGGCCCGCAGGACCTTGATCTCGTCGGCCAGGGCGCGGCTCTCCTCGAGCCGGCGCCGGACCCCTTCGACGAGCTCGTCCGAGGAGACACCGAGCAGCTTGGCCGTCTCGCCCAGCACCCGCTCGTCGCGTTGCAGCAGGGCGACGCTGCCCTCTCCGGTGACCGCCTCGATGCGGCGCAGGTTGGAGCCGATCGAGCCCTCGCTGACGATCTTCACGGTGCCGATGTCGCCGGTGGCGCGGACGTGCGTGCCTCCGCAGAACTCCAACGAGGACCCCGCCTCGAGCACGCGCACGATGTCGCCGTACTTGTCCCCGAAGAAGGCGACGGCGCCCATGGCCTCGGCCTCCGGCTTCGTCGTCTCGAACGACCGGACGGGCGTGTTGGCGAGGGTCTCCTCGTTGACGATGGCCTCGATCTGCTCGATCTGCTCCGGGGTGAGCGGGGCGTAGTGGGAGAAGTCGAAGCGCAGCCGGTCGGGCGCGACGAGCGACCCGGCCTGCTTGACGTGCTCGCCGAGGACCCGCCGGAGAGCGTTGTGCAGCAGATGGGTGCCGGTGTGGTTACGTCGGATCCGCTCCCGCCGGGGGACGTCGATCGCCGCCCTGGCCAGCTGGCCGGGCGTGATCGAGCCCTCGACGATGCGCGCCGTGTGCCGGCGCAGGTTGGGGAGGGCGAACGTCGTGTCGAGGACTTCGACGCTGCCGCTGTCGGTGGCGATCGTGCCGGTGTCCCCGATCTGGCCACCACTCTCCGCGTAGAACGGGCTGCGGTCGAGGAACACTTCGACGACGTCGCCGGGCCCGTCGGGGTCGCTCGCGCCGTCGCCGTTGCTCGCCGGGATCACCGCCAGCACGCGACCCTCGGACGTGTCCTCCTGGTAACCGGTGAACGTGGTGGTGCCGAACTCCTCGACGACCTCGCGGTAGGCGTCGAGGTTGGCGTCGTCGCCCGCGCGGCGGCGGGCCGCCTTCGCCCGCTCGCGCTGTTGCGTCATCTCCGCCTCGAACCCGGCGACGTCGACCGCGACGTCCCGTTCGCCGGCGATCTCCTGGGTCAGCTCGAGCGGGAACCCGTACGTGTCGTGGAGCACGAAGGCCGTCGCACCCGGCAGCTCCTGCCGGCCGTCGGCGAGCTCGGCCTCGAGGATCGAGAGTCCGTTGCGCAAGGTCTGGCGGAAGCGCTCCTCCTCCTTGGTGAGGACACCGAGGATGAAGTCGCGCTGGCGCGCCACATCGGGATAGGCGTTGCCCATCACGTCCACCGCCACCTCGGCCAGGTCGGGCATCACGAGGCGCTCGGTGCCGAGCAGATACGCGTAGCGGATGCCCCGACGGATGATGCGGCGCAGCACGAACCCCCTCGCCTCGTTGCTCGGGAACACGCCGTCGCCGACGAGCATCGTCGCCGAACGGGCATGCTCCGCCAGGACGCGGAGGGCGAAGCTGTCCCGGTCCTCGTAATCGCCCGGCCGGTACCCCCGCCCGGTGAGCGAGGCCGCCCGGTCGATCAGCGGGGTGAGCAGGTCGGTCTCCCACACGGACTCGACGCCCTGGAGCAGGCACAACACCCGCTCCAGCCCGGCGCCGGTGTCGATGTTCTTCTTCGGCAGGGGCGTGCGGGTGCCGTCCGGCGCCTGGTCGTACTGCATGAAGACCAGGTTCCAGAACTCGATGTACCGGTCGCCGTGGGGGTCGGTGGCCGGGCCGCCCTCGGGTCCGAACCGGGGTCCCCGGTCGAGGTGCAGCTCACTGCACGGACCGCACGGGCCGGTGTCGCCCATCTGCCAGAAGTTGTCCTTGTCGCCCAGTCGCTGGATGCGTTCGATGGGCACGCCGACCGCGTCACGCCAGATCTGCTCGGCCTCGTCGTCAGAGTCGTGGACGGTGATCCAGATCCGGTCGCCGTCGAACCCGAGGGTCTCGGTGGTGTACTCCCAGGCCCACGGGATCGCCTTCTCCTTGAAGTAGTCGCCGAAGCTCCAGTTGCCGAGCATCTCGAAGAAGACGAGGTGACGGGCAGTCCGTCCGACGTCGTCGAGGTCGTTGTGCTTGCCTCCGGCGCGAACGCACTTCTGCGCATCGACCGCCCGCTTGAACGGAGGGGTCTCGTCGCCGACGAAGTACGGCTTGAAGGGCACCATCCCCGCCACGGTGAACAGGACGGTCGGGTCGTGCGGGATCAGGCTCGCCGACGGCACCGCGACGTGGTCGCGCGCGACGAAGAAGTCGAGAAACGACTGGCGGAGCTCGTCGGCGGTCTTCGGTGGTGTCGTCATGGCGTTTGTCAGCCTAACGGCGCGCTGCCAACGGCGATCTGTACGTTGGTGGCGTGGCCGAAGCGCCCCGACGATCTGCACGAGTGGATCAGCTTCGAGGACCCCGAGGAGCAGCGCACGTGGGTGTTCGACGCGACGTTCCTGCGGTCGAACTACCGGTGCATCTACGGCGAGGGCTGTCAGGGCGTGCTCGACGCGCCGGCTCCGGAGCTGGCGCTGGGCTGCTGTAGCTACGGCGCCCACTTCGTCGACGACGATGATGTCGCCAACGTCGTGAAGGCGTTCGTTCGCGTGCGGCCCGACCAGATGCAGTTCCACGCCAAGGCCCGGCGGGGAGGGTTCATGCGCCCGGGTGAGCCAGGTGACGACGGCGCCCCGACGACCGTGACGCGGCTCATCGACGACGCGTGCATCTTCCTCAACCGTCCCGGGTTCGCCGGAGGCGTTGGCTGCGCCCTGCACATCGCCGCCCTGGAGGCGGGTGAGCGCCCGCTCGACTGGAAGCCCAACGTGTGCTGGCAGGTTCCCCTCCGGCTCGAGCACTCGACCGACGAGAATGGCCACGTCACGTCGCGACTGCGCGAGTGGAAGCGACGGGACTGGGGCGAAGGCGGCGCGGAGTTCCACTGGTGGTGCACCGAGGCGCCCGACGCGTTCGTCGGCGACGAGCCGGTGTACCGATCGGCGCGCGACGACATCGTCGAGCTCGTCGGGAAGGGGATCTACGACACGCTCGTCGAGCAGCTCGAGCGGCCGGGATGGGTTCCGTTGCCCCACCCGGTGCTCAGAGCGCGCGCCTCGGCCGGCTCGGCGTAGCGATCCACTCCGTCCCCCAAATCCGGGGGGCACGTGTCACCTGCAGTTGCCCGCCCCGAGGGGGCCGGCTCAGTCCTGATTGCCCGATTCGTCGTCGTCGTCGAACTGGACGCCGTACTTCTCCGCCAGAGCGGCGTATTCGTCTTCCTCGTCCTTGGTGGTGGTGGCTTGCCGACCACGATCTCCGAGACCCAGGTCGAAGGCCCCCGGACCCGACTGCTTCAGCTTGCGCGCCTCTTCGAAGCGGCGATGACGACCCTTCTTCACGCAGGGCTCCCAGCAACTAGTGAGTTGACATTGAGTCCAAGTCTACCTGGTGAGTCCGTTCGCGGACGGCACCACCGCATCCGAGGATTAGGGGATGTCGATCAGCTTGAGCGCCCCCGCGCCGTCGAAGGTGATCGCGGCCCGGCCGTCCACGAGCCGGGAGATGTCGTCTCCGAGCAGCTCGGCCCGCCACCCGTTGGCCAGCCTGGCGTCGGGGTCGTTGCGCAGCACCGCCACCAGATCGGCGCGGGTGGCGAGCAGGGCCGTGTCGATGCGTGACGACCGGGCGACCTGACTGACCCACGCCGACACCAGGGTGAGAGCGGGGCGCTTGGCCCGTTCGAGCTCCTCGACCGACTCGGGCGGTGTGGGTGGCGGGGCGTGCTGACCGTCGGCGACGGCGGCGAGGATGGCCCGACCGGTGCGGCCGCGCCAGTGCCGCTCGTCGACCCCTCGGGCGTGGGCCAGATCGTCGATCGTGGCCGGCTGGCGCTGAGCGATCCCCAGCACGGCGAGATCCGGGAGGACCTGGCGGACCGGGGTGTCGGTCGCCGCCGCCTCCCGTTCCCGCCACGCCGCGACCGCCTGGGCCACCGCGCGCGCCCGCGGCCGCAACGACCGGGCGTCCTTCAGCTTCGTCCACGCCAGCTCCGGGGGTGTGCCCCCCGTCGGTCGCCGCCGCAACTCCTCGCACGCGTCCTCCGCCCAGCTCAGCCGGTTCGTCGCCTCCAGTTGGGCGACCAGCCGATCCTGCAGCTCGAGCAGGTAGGCGACGTCGGAGGCGGCGTACTCGCACTGGGCGGTGGTCAGGGGGCGGTGCAACCAGTCGGTGAGCCGGTCGCCCTTGAGCGGGGTCGTTCCCAGCTCGCCCTGGACGAGCGACGAGAGCGACGGCGTCCCGTACCCGACGAAGCCGGCCGCCACCTGGGTGTCGAACAGCCGCTCGGGGATCGCCCCGACGGCGTACCGCAAGACGTCGAGGTCCTGCTGCGCGGCGTGGGCGACGGCGAGGGCGGGACTGGCGAACAGCCGGCCGAGCGGCGCCGAGTCCACCCGCAGCGGGTCGACGAGCACCACGTCCCCGGGCCAGGCGAGCTGGACGAGGGCGAGGCGGGGGAAGTACGTCCGCTCGCGGTGGAACTCGGTGTCGAGGGCGTAGCGGGGCTCGGTGACGAGGTGATCGACGAGTTGCTCGAGCTCGGCGGTTCGGTCGACCCAGCGATGGGTCATCGGACCGGACGGTCGCCGATGACCGTCTCGCGCCCGGATGCCACCCATGCCGATGTGCCGCCGTCCACGTTGATCGCGTCGATGCCGTGAACCTCGACGTACTCACAGGCGCGGCGGCTGCGGCCGCCGGCCTGGCAGATCACGTACGCCGGCTCCGGTCCGCGGAACAGATCGAGCGAGTCCGGAACCGTTGCCAGCGGGATCGAGAGCGCACCGGGCACGTGGCCCCGCTCGTACTCCTCGGGTTCCCGGACGTCGATCACGCGGGCGCCGGTACGTAGATGTTCAGCCAGCTCGTCGACGTCGATCTCCGGCAGCGGCACGTCGTGCACGCTAGCGAGCGCAGGCCACGGGCTCACGGCGGTAGGTCGGACGGACGGTTGACGTTGCGCACAACGGCGCCGTCGACGGCGACTTCGACGCGACGGAGGGCGCCGATGACGTCATGCAGGGCGCGGACCCCGTGGTCCCATCGGCGGGCGACGTCCTCGGCCGCGGCCGCGCGCCACCAGGCCAGCGCCGGCTCCAGCCGCTCGGTGCGGGCGACGACGATGTCGACGACCTCGCCCGCCTCGCCGGCCTCGCGCCCGTGCTCCGGGACCGCGTCGAGCAGCTGGCGCACCGTCGGTCCGTCGAGGAACGGGAGGTCGCACGCGGCGACGACGACGTCGTCGCCTTCGGCCACGGACAGGGCGGTGAGGACGCCCCCGAGTGGACCCTCCCCCGGCCATCGATCGGCGTGGGCGGGACGGCCGAACCGGGCGAGCCCGACGGAGTCCCCACCGATGAACGCCACCGGCTCACACCCGCCGGCGACCAGCGCCCGCGCGACCCGTTCCGCCATCGCCACGCCGTCGACCTCGACGAACGCCTTGTCGGTGCCCATGCGCCGGCTCCTCCCGCCGCACAAGACGGCGCCGGCGGTCAATGGAGCACCCGGTACCAATGCGAGCGAGCGAGCGCCAGGTGCGCCGCCGCTGCGAGCGACGAGGCGCCAGCCGAGGAGCGGTCAATGACGGCCTGCGTGGCCGGGGAACGCAATGACGGCCTGCGTGGCCGGGGAACGCAATGAACGGTCACGACCCGGAGGGAGGCGGGCCCTGCGGGTCGAGTTGGAGCAGGAACTGGGCGCACCGCTCGGCCTCGTCCTGCTCGCCGATCGCCGCCGCCATCGCCCCGAGCCCGGCCAGCGAGCGCAGGAACCCGAAGTTCGTCGGCTCCGACCACCGCACGTACCCGGAGCCGCGCCACCCGTTGGCGCGCAGCGCGTCCAGCCCGCGGTGATAGCCCACCCGGTACGCGGCGTAGCGCTCGACCTCGTCCCGACCGGCATCGCCGAGCGCCGCCCAGCCCTCGAGGAACCGCGGGTGCCGGGCGACGACCGCCGCGATCGCGTCGCGACGGTCCGCGTCGTCGCCAGTGAGCGCCTCCGCCAGTGCCGCGCGGGCTTCCGGATCGGCCTCCGGCAGCACGGTGGTCGGCAATCCCGTCGACATCTCCACGGGCGAGTGCTCGGTCATGACCTGCGAGGGTACGCCAGCCGGAGAGCACGGTGCCCTACCGTCACGGCCGTGATCGCGCTCGAGTTCGAGACGGCACGCAACACGGCGCTTCTCGTCGTGCTCGGCGCCCTCGGACTCGCCGTGGCCGGAGCCTGGCTCGTGAAGGCGATCATGATGAAGCTCGTCGCCGTGACCCTGCTCGTCACGGTCGCCGCCGTGGTGTGGTCCGAGCGCCGATCGTTGGCGGACTGCGCCGACCGCGTCGGCGCCATCCTCCAGGCCGGCGCCCGGGACGACACGACGTGCACATTCCTCGGCCGGGACGTGACGGTCAGCTCGTCGCTCGCCGACTAGAGACCGGCGATCACCTCGGCGACCTCGTCGGGGTGGGTGTTGGGACCGAAGTGCCGCGCCCCGCTGATCTCGACGACCCGACAGTCGAGCAGCACGTCCGACAGGTAGGCCGTCGAGAGCTGGTGGTGGGCGGCACCCTCCGATCCGTGCATCGCGACCACCGGCATCGTGACCGCCGCCGGGTCCCACGGGGCCCGGTCGCGCAGGTCGGTGAGCTCACCGACCATCGCCACGCCCTCGGCGCGCCGCGCCGTCCGGGTCTTCTCGGGCAGCCGGGCCCACCGCTCGTCACCGATGAGGCGGCGGATGAACCGCTCGGCGGCGTCGGCGGGCTCGCCACGCGTGGCGAGGGCGTCGGCGCCGGCGGTGCTGCCGGGCCACCAGTCGAGCCACGACAGGGGGGTCTCGTACACGGCAACGCGCCGGACGAGGTCCGGACGTCGCGTCGCCAGCGCCAGCGCGACGTTGCCCCCGTAGCTGTGTCCGAACACGATCGCGGCCCGTCCGTCGAGCACGCCGACCAGATCGTCGACCTGGCTGTCCATCCCGAACGGACCCGGGTGCGGTCGTGACCGCCCGTAGCCGCGCCGGTCGTAGCGGACGACGCGGTAGGCCGTGTCGAGCCGCCGGGACAGCTTGAGCACGCCGGCCGAGCGGTCCATCGACCCGTGCACGAGCACGACGAGCGGCGCATCGGACGGACCGGACTGCTCGGACCAGAGCCCGTTCGCCCTCACGCCCGCACCCTCACGCCCGCACAACGCGCAGGACGTCGGTCGCAGCGGCGTGGCGGGCGCCCGACGTGCCCGCGAGCACCAGCACGGTGTCGCCACGGTCGACGAGCCCGTGAGCCACGACCGTCGCGACGGCCCGCTCGACCATCTCGTCGCTCGGGCCGAGCTCCTCGACGAGTACCGGCTCGACCCCCCACGACAGGGCCAGCGTGTGCACCGTCCGGGGGTCGGGTGAGAGGCCGATCAGTCGAGCGCGGGGCCGGAACCGCGCCATCGCCCGGGCGGTCCGGCCCGTGCGCGTGCAGCAGACGATCGCCGTGGCCCCGGTGTCGAAGGCGGCCTGCCACGCGGCGTGCGTGACCGCGGCCGTGATCCGCTCGGCCGACTCCTCGTCCGGATCGTCCGCGGCGCGGCGAAGTGACGGACCGGACTCGCGCCCTTGCCGTTCCGCCCACTGTCGGTAGCTCTCCTCGGTCTCGGCCCGCCCGGCGATCCGCGCCATCGTGGCCACCACGCGGGCCGGATCCCGGCCGATCGCCGTCTCCGCCGACAGCATCACCGCGTCGGTACCGTCCAGCACGGCGTTCGCCACGTCGCTCACCTCCGCCCGCGTCGGTGTCGGTGCGACCACCATCGACTCGAGCATCTGCGTCGCCGTGATCACCGGCACCGCGCGCTCCACGCACGTGCGCACGATGTGCTTCTGGAGGTGCGGGACGTCTTCGAGCGGGACGTCGATGCCGAGATCGCCGCGGGCGACCATCACCGCGTCCGCCGATTCCACGATCGAGTCGAGGTCCTTCAGCGCCGTGGCCGTCTCGATCTTGGCGACGATCCCCGCCCGCCGGCCGACGACGTCCCGAAGCGCGGCCACGTCGGTGGCCGCCCGGACGAAGGACAGCGCGATGTACTCCACGCCCAACGTCGCGACGCGCTCGGCGAGGGCGAGGTCCTCGTCCGTCGGGGCCCTCATCTGCCGCCGCTCCGACGGAACGTGCACGCCGGGCCGCCCCTCGACGTGCCCACCGGTCTCGACCTCGGCGCCCACGCGGTCGCCGTCGACGATGGTGACGCGCAGCGAGATCGCGCCGTCGCCGAGCACGACCCGGTCGTCGATCTCGACGCCGTCGAGCGCGTGCGGCTCGTCGATCGTGATCAGGTCGGCGGTGCTCGAATCCTCGCCGGCGACCAGACTGACACCGCTCCCGGGATGGAGGTCGGCGCCGGACGATCCGAAGTCACCGGCGCGCACCTTTGGCCCGGGTAGGTCGACGAGGGAGGCGACGGGCCGGCCGACGCGGGCGGCGACCGTGCGTACCACCTCGAGCCGGGCGAGGTGCTCCTCGATCGTGCCGTGGCTGAGGTTGAGCCGAACCACGTCGGCGCCCGCCCGCACCACCGACTCGATCCCGGCGGCGTCCCCGCACGCCGGGCCGAGCGTGGCGACGATCTTCGTGCGGCAGCCCATAGCTGCTTATCTAGTCGGTTGATGGAGCAGTCATCCGATCTGCCCGCCGATCCGACCGCCGATCTGCTCGCCTACCTCGACTCCTCACCGTCTCCGTGGCACGCGGCGGGGACGTCGGCGGCGATCCTCGACGCCGCCGGGTTCACCAGCCTCGACGAGCGCGCGCCGTGGCGTGACGTGCCGCCCGCCGGCTACACCGCCCGAGGCGGTGCGCTGATCGCATGGCGACGCCCCGCGGGTGCCGGTGCCGCTGCGCCCCTGCGCATCGTCGGTGCGCACACCGACTCCCCCGGCCTGCGGGTCAAGCCACGGCCCGACGTCGAGCGCGCCGGCTGGCGCCAGTTGGGCGTCGAGGTGTACGGCGGCGTGCTCCTCAACAGCTGGCTCGACCGCGACCTCGGCATCGCCGGCCGGGTCGTGATGGCCGATGGATCCGCCACCCTCGTCACCGTCGCCGAACCGGTGGCGCGCGTCCCGCAGCTCGCCATCCACCTCGACCGCGATGTCAACGAGCAGGGGCTCGTGCTCGACCGGCAGGCTCACCTGGCGCCGGTCTGGGGCACGGCGGGCGGCGAGGACTTCGCCAAGTGGATCGGCGAGCGGGCCGGGATCGGCGAACCGGCGTGGTGGGAGCTGTGCCTCTACGACGTCCAACCGGCGGCGGTGCTGGGCGCCGACCGCTCGTTGGTGGCGAGCGGACGGCTGGACAACCAGGTGTCCTGCTGGGCGGCCACGAGGGCGCTCGCCACGGTTCACGCCGGCGAGCCGGACGACGACCACGTCGCGATGATCGCCTTGTTCGACCACGAGGAGGTCGGCTCGGCCAGCACCGGCGGTGCGTCGGGGCCGTTCCTCACCTCCGTCGTCGAGCGGCTCCACGAGGCCGGAGGTGGCGCCCGCGACGACCTCCACCGGGCGCTCGCCGCGTCGAGTTGCGTGTCGGCGGACAACGCCCACGCCGTCCACCCCAACTACCCGGAGCGTCACGACCCCGACCACGCTCCGCTCGTGAACCATGGCCCGGCGATCAAGCTCAACGTCAACCAGCGCTACGCCACGTCGGCGGAGACGGCGGCGCTGTTCGGGGCCGCCTGCGAGCAGGCGGGTGTGCCGTGGCAGACGTTCGTGTCCCGCAACAACGTCCCGTGCGGTTCGACGATCGGTCCGCTCACCGCGACCCGGCTCGGGATCGGCACCGTCGACGTCGGCGTCCCGCAGCTGTCGATGCACTCGGCGCGGGAGCTGTGCGGCACCGCCGACCCGGTGCACCTCGAGCGGGCGCTGCGCGCCTACTTCAGCCCGACCCGCTTCTGAGCGTCATCGAAGAGCTGCTGCAGGGTGGCGTGCAGCTCGGTGGTCACTTCGTGGACGGCGCGGCGCGGCACGCGTCCGCTCTCCGTCACCGGCGGCCAGATCGGTGGCCCGACGATGGCGTGGACCTTGCGCGGGTAGATGAACTTCGAGCCCTTCGGCATGACTCGCTCCGAGCCGCCGATGCCGACGGGGACGATCGGCACGCCCGCCCGCAGCGCGACGTATGCCGCGCCGTCGAAGAGCGGCTGCACGACCGGGCCGGACTTGCGCTCCCCCTCCGGGAACAAGACGAGCGGCTCGCCGGCCTCGAGCACGGCGATGCACCGCTTGAGCGCCTCGCGGTCGGCAGTCCCGCGCGTGACCGGGAAGCCGCCCAGCGTCGACAAGAACCACGCGGCTGGACGCCGCTTCCAGAGCGAATCCTTGCCCATGAATCGCAGCCGCCGGCGGGTGACACAGGCTGAGATCGGGGTGTCCATGTTCGATCGGTGCACCGGCGCGAGCACGAACGCCCCGGTGACCGGCACGTGCTCGCGTCCCTCGATCGTCAGGCGCGTCCAGAGCCGGACGAAGCCGTTGACGAGCGCCCGGGCGACGTAGTACGCGGCGCGGCTCAGCGCGCTCTGCCCGGCCAGGAAGGTCTCGACTTCGGTCATCTGCCGGCGATCATTGCATCAGCGTCAGCAGGTGGTCGACGACCTCGTCGACGGTCAGGCCCGTGGTGTCGACGACGATGGCGCCCTCGGCGGGGCGCAAGGGGCCGTCCACGCGCGTCATGTCGCGACGATCGCGCTCGGTGATGGCCGCCACGACCTCGTCGACGTCGCCGCCGATGTCGCCTACCCGCCGCTCGGCGCGAGTCCGCGACGACGCCGTGACGTACAGCTTCAGGGTCGCGTCGGGGAACACGACGCTGGCGATGTCCCGACCTTCGATCACCCCACCTCCGTGGTCGTCGGCCCATTTCCGCTGACGGGACCGCAGCTCCTCGCGCACCGGCGTGTTGGCCGCCACGGCGCTGACCGCTTCGGTGACCTCACGGCCGCGGATGTCGACGGTGGCGTCCACGCCGTCGACCAGCACCCGCGAATCGTCGACGTCGAGCTCGAGCCCGCGGGCGAGCTCGGCGACCCGCTCGTCGTCGCTGACCGGGATCCCCCGCCGCAGCGCGGCGAACGCGACGGCCCGGTACATCGCGCCGGTGTCGAGGTAGTCCAGCCCGAGCCGGTCGGCGAGTGCCCGCGCCACCGTGCTCTTGCCCGCACCGGCCGGACCATCGATCGCGATCACCGTCACCGGGTGCTCACCACGAGCTGCTCTGGGGGAGGCCCTCTTCGTATCCGGCGAGGCTCTGGACCCCGACGACGACGCGCTCGTTGAACTCCCGGAGGTTGGCCGCGCCGGCGTACGTGCAGGCCGACCGGACGCCGGCGACGACCTGGTCGAGGATGTCCTCCACGCCGGGCCGCTCGGGGTCGAGGTACATGCGCGACGTGCTGATGCCCTCCTCGAACAGCTCCTTGCGCGCCCGCTCGAAGGCGCTGTCGTCCCTGGTGCGGTTCTTGACGGCGCGGTTGGACGCCATCCCGAAGCTCTCCTTGTACAGCCGACCATCCCGGTCGTGCAGCGTGTCGGCGGCCGACTCGTACGTGCCCGCCAGCCACGATCCGAACATCACGCTCGCCGCGCCGCCGGCGAGCGCGAGGGCGACGTCACGCGGCCAGCGCACGCCGCCGTCGGCCCACACCCACTTGCCGAGGCGGGCCGCCTCGTCGGCGCACTCGACGACGGCGGAGAACTGCGGGCGCCCGACGCCGGTCATCAGCCGGGTCGTGCACATCGCGCCGGGACCGACGCCGACCTTGACCACGTCGGCGCCCGCCTCGATGAGCTGGCGCGTGCCGTCAGCGGTCACGACGTTGCCCGCCACGATCGGCCGCCCGCCGGCGACGCCCCGGACGGATTCGATGGCGTGGAGCATCCGCGTCTGGTGCCCGTGGGCGGTGTCGATCACGAGCACGTCGGCGCCCATGTCCACGAGCGCCTTGCTCTTGGTCTCGGGGTCGCCGTTGACACCGACCGCGACCGCGATCATCAGCCGCCCGTCGGCGTCGAGCGCCGGCCGGTACGTGGTCGAGCGCAGCGTGCCCGGGCGCGTCACGACGCCGAGCAGCCGCCCGTCGCCGTCGATCACCGGGGCCATCGTGCGCCGGCTCGCCGCCAGCTCCTCGAACGCCTCCCGTGCGCCGATGCCGTCGGGGACAGTCACGAGCTCGCGGCTCATCACGGCGTGGAGCTGGGTGAAGCGGTCGAACCCGGCCGCGTCGTGTTCGGTGAACACGCCGACCGGCTGGTTCTCCTCGTTCGACGACCACGACCGCGCCGTGGGCCCGCTTGTGCACCAGACCGAGGGCGTCGCCGATCGTGTGGTGCGGGGACAGCGTGATCGGCGTCTCGTAGATCTGGTGCCGGCTCTTCACGTAGTCGATGACCGAGCCGACGACGTCGAGCGGGATGTCCTGGGGCAGCACCACGATGCCGCCCCGGCGGGCGACCGTCTCCGCCATCCGCTTCCCGGCGACGGCGGTCATGTTCGCGACGACGACCGGGATCGTCGTGCCGATGCCGTCGGGCGTGGACAGGTCGACGTCGAGTCGGGACGGTACCGCCGACAGGCTCGGGACCATGAAGACGTCGTTGTAGGTCAGGTCGTGACCGGGGTCGGGGTGGAGCAGGCGCATCGGCGGTGACCTCGTGTGCGATCGCGGCCTGTCAAGGTTATGAGCACGGGAGCGCATCTACGCTGCTGCCGTGACCGTTCACGGCGTTCCCCGGCCACGCCGCATACTGCCTGCGCAGCGGCTGGCTGCTCCCTCGCTGGCGCTCGGTCGCTCGCACGGCGCGAGGGTCCTCACATGACCGCCGCCGACACCACCCCGGTCGTCCTCGTGCACGGATGGGGCGGGTCGTTCGCCGCGACGTGGCGGCGCAGCGGCTTCACCGAGCTCCTCGCCGACGCCGGCCGGCCGGTGATCGGCGTCGACCTGCTGGGGCATGGCGAGGCGCCCAAGCCGCACGACCCGGCCGCCTACGCCGACCTCACCGAACGGATCGCCGACGTCCTCCCGTCCGAACCGATCGACGCGGTCGGGTTCTCCCTCGGGGCGCTCACCCTGCTCCGGCTGGCGGTCCGCCGCCCGAGCGCGTTCCGCCGGCTCGTGGTCGCGGGCATCGGGCGCAACGCCTTCGAGCGTGACGACACAGTGCGGGAGCGGATCCTCGCCGGACTCGACGGCGTCGCCGACCCCGAGGACAATCTCGCCCGGTTGTTCGCCCAGTACGCCGGGCAACCAGGCAACGATCCGGTCGCCCTCGCCGCCGTGATGCGGCGCACCGACGGCGCCCCGCTGACCGGGGACGAGCTCGCCGCGGTCAGCGTGCCGGTACTCGTCGTGATCGGCGATCGGGACTTCGCCGGCCCGGCCGACCAGCTCGTCGAGGCGCTGCCGGACGCCCGTCTGGTCACCTTGCGCAACGTCGACCACTTCGCCACGCCCGAGTCGTTCGGCTTCATCGACGCCACGCTCGAGTTCCTCGACGCGGTGCCGTGACGGCGAGCCTGGTCACGCGCGATGTCGAGCGCGCGGCCACGTGTCTCGAGCGCGGCGGACTGGTCGCGATCCCGACCGAGACCGTGTACGGGCTGGGCGCCGATGCCGACGACGAAGCGGCCGTCGGGCGGATCTTCTCCACCAAGGGCCGGCCGGCCGGCCATCCGCTGATCGTGCACATCGTCGGAGCCGGCGTGCTCACCGAGTGGGCAGCCGACGTTCCGCCGGCCGCCGAGGTGCTCGCCGACACCTGCTGGCCGGGTCCGCTGACGCTGCTGTTGCCCCGGGCCGGGCGGGTGCTCGACGTGGTGACCGGGGGGCGGGACACGGTCGGGGTCCGGGCGCCGGCGCACCACCTGACGCAGGAGCTCCTGGCCCGCACCGGCCGGGGAATCGCTGCGCCGTCGGCCAATCCGTTCGGGCGGGTCAGCCCGACGACCGCCGAGCACGTGCTCCACGACCTCGGTGACCTCCTCGACCCCAGGACGGACGTCATCCTCGACGGCGGGCCGTCGCCCATCGGCGTCGAGAGCACGATCGTCGACTGCACGACCGATCCGCCGGAGCTGCTCCGGCCCGGCGGGATCCCCCGTGAGGACATCGAGCGGCTGCTCGACGTCGGCCTCGCCGCCGCGCGGCGGTCCGGCCCGGGCACCCGGCATGCTCGCCACGCACTACTCCCCCGCCGCCACCGTCGTGCTCGCCGAGGACCGGCGGCGCGCCGACGAGCTCCGGGCCGGTTACGAGCGGGAAGGCGTCGGCGTGGTCGTGCTCGACCACGGCGACGACCTCGTCGCCTACGCCCGCGGCCTGTACCAGTCCCTGCGCGATGCCGACACGGCCGGCGCCGACCGGGTGATCGCCGTCCTCCCCCCGCCGCGTGGCCTCGGCCACGCCATCCGCGACCGCCTCGCAGAAAGCCGCCGCCCACTGACCGTCGGGTGGGGTTAGTCGGGGCGGCCGAGCTGGTTGAGGTTGGCGACCCAGAGGTCGCGGACGTCGTCGATGTCGGGCGGCGCGGTCAGCCCGATGCCGGCGAGGGTCAGGCTGACCGTGGTCGCGCCGGCGTCGGGCAGCAGCTCCAGCCGGCACCAGCACGCGTAGGGCTCCTCGAGGACCACGTCGAGCTGGTACGGCGGGTCGTCGACGAGCACCTCGCCGATCCACGTGGTCACGACGAGCAGGGCCTCGAACGCCTCGGCGGGGAGCGCCTCGATCGTGAAGGACGCGACGTCGTGAACGACGTGCGTGGAGGCCCGCCGCGGCGACGCCGATCCGCTTTGGTCACGGAATTGGTTGGGCGGGGAACCAACTTCGTGACCAAGGCGGGCGGCGTGCTCGGCCATGGCGGCGTCGAAAGCGGTGTTGAGCCGCCGCATCGCCTCGGTGTCGCCGCCCGCATGGTCCGGATGGAGCCGCATGGCGATGCGGCGCCTCGCCGCGCGCAGTTCCTCCACGGTCGCGCCCGGCTCCAGGCCGAGCACGGCGAACGGGTCGTCAGCCACCGTCGCCGTCCCCGAGCCAGTCGGCGGCGCGACCCCACCGCCCGTCGTGGACGATCTCACCGAGCGGGCGACGGCGGAGCGGTCCGTGCCCGCCGGCCGGCACCCCCAGCGTGATGCACGCCGACAACGCCACCGTGTCGGGGATCCCGAGCAGGTCGCGCAGCTCTGCCTCCACCGCGAGGTGCCACATCGTCAGGGCCCCGCCGTAGCCGAGGCCGCGCGCGGCGAGGAGCAGGTTCTGGCACGCCGGGTACACCGAGGCCCCCTCGTAGGCGGTCGCCTCGCGGTACCGCTCGAGCCCGACGAGCACGATCACCGGCGTCCGCTCCAGGTGCTCGACGAAGTGCTCCATCGCGGCAGCCGTCCGGGCCTTCGGGCTCCCCGCCATCGTGCCGCTCCCCTGGTCGAACCCGGCGTCGCGGCGCTTGCGGGCCCACGACTCGCGGAACGCCCGCCCGAGCAGCGCCCTGGCGTCGGCGGTCCCCGGCTCGTCACGCAGCACGATGAAGCGGAAGGGCTGCCGGTTCGAGCCCGACGGGCGCGCGCGGCGTGCCACAGGATCGTGGCGAGATCGGCCTCGGGAACGGGCGCGTCCCGGTAGCGACGGATCGCCCGCGTCGTCGCCAGGGCCTCCAGCAGGTCGATGCCGCGCTCCATCCGGCGCGAACCGTAGCCACGGACTTGCAACGCGAGCGGGACGGGTGCACTACCTTGTGGGCCACCCAGGAGACCGGGGCACTCCCGCCCCGCTCGACACAGGGGGAGAGAAACAACCATGCAACGATCACGCGTACGACGCGTCGGTGCGCTGGTCCTCGGGCTTTCGCTCGTTGCCGTGGCGTGCGGCGACGACGACGATGACGACGGGGCCGCCGGCGACACCACAGAGGCACCGGGAGCCACCGGCGCGCCCGGGACCACGGCCGCACCAGGCACCACCGCCGCACCAGGCACCACCGCCGCACCGGGCACCACGGCGGCGCCGGGCACGACGGCCGCACCGGGCACCACGATGGCGCCGGGCACCACCGCCGCCGGCGGGGAGCAGGAGTGTGGCTTCGCGCCGAGCGACGTCACCGACGGCGACCTGTCCGGCTTCGGTGGCACGACGCCCTACGGCGAGATCTCCGATGAGTTCTTCGCCCGGCTGTGCGAAGTCGATCCGGCCCTCACCGACCTCAACTACGCCGCCGAGACCTACGACGCCGTTGTGATCACCGCGTTGGCGACGGCGCTCGCGGAAGACGACGGCATCGCTCACGCCAGCATGATCAACGGCGTCACCCGCGACGGCGAGAAGTGCACGACCTTCGAGGAGTGCATGGCGCTGATCGAGGCCGGGACCACCGACATCGACTACGACGGCGCCTCGGGGCCCGGGCAGTTCGCCGGCAACGGTGAGCCGCTCGAGGGGACCTATGGCCTGCTCGTGATGGGCGACAACAACCGCATCGACCCGACGCTCACCGAGTACCTGCCGTTCCAGGGCACGGAGGAGGCGGACGTTCCGGAGACGCCCATCGAGGGCACCCGCGAGGGTGACGGCGTGCTCACGCTCGGCGCCAACCTCCCGCAGACGGGGTCGCTGGCCTTCCTCGGCCCACCGATGTTCGCCGGCTTCGACCTCGCCGTCCAGGAGATCAACGCCGCTGGCGGAGTGCTCGGTCAGGACATCGTTCCGATCCGCGGGGACTCGGGCGACACCACGACCAACCAGGCCGATCAGACCGCCGACCGGCAGCTCTCGGAGAACATCGACGCCATGATCGGTACCGCGTCGTCGAGCGTGACGTTGTCGATCATCGACAAGGTCACGTCGGCCGGTGTCACGATGTTCTCGCCGGCGAACACATCGCCTGAACTGTCGAACTATGCGGACAAGGGTCTGTACTTCCGGACCGCGCCGCCCGACATCTACCAGGGCGAGATCATCGGCCAGTTCATCATCAACGACGGTCACCAGTCGGTGGCGATGATCCACCTCAACGACTCCTACGGCAACGGCCTGGCCGACGCCGCCCAGGCGACGATCGAGGCGTCCGGTGGTGAGGTCGTCTCCCGTCAGGCGTACGACCCGGCGGCGACGTCCTTCGACAGCGAGGTCGACGCCGTAGCGGCGACCAACCCCGACGCGATCTGGATGTGCGGCTTCCAGGAGTCGGCCCGGGTCCTGCGGACGATGGTCGAGAAGGGCATCGGACCAACGGAAGTTCCGGCCTACGGCTGCGACGGCAACATCGGCAACGCCTTGGGTGTCGACTTCGACGCCGGTAACTAACTGACTCACAACCGAAGGGAGCCCGGGGATCGCCCCGGGCTCCTTTCGCGTTCTGTCGGTCGGGACGAGCCGAATTCGGCCGATTCCGACTGACAGAACGAGGTTGGAGTCAGACGCTGGGCCAGCGTGCCGAGGTAGAGCTCGATCACCTTGGGGTCGGTGAGCAGCTCGCGGCCGGTGCCCGTGTAGGCGTTGCGGCCCTGGTCCAGGACGTAGCCCCGGTGGCACACCTGCAGGCAGCGGCGGGCGTTCTGCTCGACCATCAGGATCGCCACCCCGTGATCGTTGATCAGCTTGCAGCGCAGGAACACCTCGTCCTGCAGCATCGGCGAGAGCCCGGCCGACGGCTCGTCGAGCAACAGCAGCGACGGGTCGAGCATCAGCGCCCGCCCGAGGGCCACCATCTGGCGTTCACCACCCGAGAGCGATCCGGCGCGCTGGTCGGCCCGCTCGGCCAGCCGGGGGAACAGACCCTTGACGACCTCGAAACGCTCGTTGAACCGCTTCGGGGCGAGGAAGCACCCCATCTCGAGGTTCTCCTTGACCGTCAACGTCTGGAACACGTTCCTCGTCTGGGGCACGAACCCGACGCCGCGCTGGACCAGCTTGTGCGCCGGCTGACCGGTGATCTCCTCGCCGTTCAGTCGGATCGAACCGGAGCGCACGGTAACCATGCCGAGCATCGCCTTGAGCAGCGTCGACTTCCCGGCGCCGTTGGGGCCGATGATCCCGACGAACTCGCCTGGCGCCACTGTGAGGTCGCACCCGTTGAGGATGTTGACCTCGGGCACGTAGCCGGCCACGACGTCGCTGGCCTCGACGACGTTCACCGTCGTCGGGGCCTCGGCCACGGTCGCGGCACCGGCACTCATGCCGGCCCCTCGGAGTCGTGGTCGATCTCACCGAGGTGCTCGAGCTGGTCGAGTCCGAGGTCGTCGGCGTCGAGCCCGAGCTCCTCGATCGCCTGGGCCTCGTCCATCGCGCCGATGTCGACCTCGTGGTGCGCGCCGAGGTAGGCGTCGATCACCTCCTGGTTCCCGGAGATCGCCTTCGCCGTGCCTTCGGCGATCAGCTGCCCTTGGGCCATCACCAGCACCCAGTCGCTGATCTCGTGGACCATGTCCATGTCGTGCTCGACGAACAGCACCGTGCGGCCCTCGTCCTTGAGCTGCTTGATGTGGTCGAGCAGGCTCTGCTTGAGCGCCGGGTTCACGCCCGCCATCGGCTCGTCGAGCATGATCAGCTTGGGATCGGTCATCAGCGCCCGCGCCATCTCGAGCAGCTTGCGCTGCCCGCCGGAGAGGTTGCCGGCGAACTCGTCGCGCATGTGGTCCAGCCGGAAGCGCTTGAGCAGCTCCTCGGCGCGGGTCGTGATGCTGTCCTCCTGGCGTCGCCAAAGCCTCCGAAAGGGGCCGACCCAGATCCGCTCGCCCGACTGGCCCATCGCTCCGAGTCGCATGTTCTCGATGACCGGCAGCCGGGCCAGGCTCTTGGTGAGCTGGAACGTGCGCACCATGCCGAATTCGGCGAGCCGGTGGGCGGAGACGCCCTCGACGTCGACGCCGTCGAACACCCACCGCCCGGCGTCGGCGTCGTCGAAGCCGGTGAGCAGGTTGAAGAACGTGGTCTTGCCGGCGCCGTTGGGGCCGATCAACGCGGTGATCTGGCGGCGCTGGATCTCGACGTGGTCGACGTCGACCGCCGTGAGACCGCCGAAACGGCGGCGCACGCTGTCGGCGACGAGGATCGGATCCGGCTTCGGGACGCCGGGCACGGGCTCGATCGTCGCCAGTTCGCCGGCCTCGGCGGCCGGCGTGGCGATGGACGGCTCAGCGGACATCGAACACCTGCTCCCGGCGATCGCCGAAGATCCCCTGCGGCCGGTAGATGACGAGGAGGGCGAGCATCGACCCGGCGACGATGTACTTGACCTGGCCGAAGTTGTTCTGGTCGACGAGCCACTCCGGCAGCTTCCCGCGCCGCGTTGCCTGCTCGAGCATGTTGTCGACGAACTGGATCACGAAGAAGAAGATCACCGTGCCGATGATCGGTCCCTTCACCCGGCCGAGACCGCCGAGGACGACGATCGTGAAGGCGAAGAACGTCAGTGTCGTGGCGAACTGACCGGTCTGCGCCGACTGGCTGGCGGCGGCCAGCATCAGCCCGCCGATCGAGCCGATCATCCCGCCGACGATGAGGCTCTGCATCTTGAACGAGACCACGTTCTTGCCCAGCGCGCGTGCGGCGTCCTCGTCCTCGCGGACGCTCTTCAGCACCCGACCCCACGGACTTCGCATCAACGCCCAGACAAGGAGCGAGATGAGGGCGACGAGCCCCCAGCTGAAGAACAGCATGAACAGCCGGTAACCATCGATCTGCTGGGCGCCGAAGTTGTAGCGCGCGGTGTTGTCCAGCGGGTTGAGGTCTTGGAACAGACCCGTCCACCCGTTACGGCCGTCGGTGCCTCCCGTGAGCCACGTGAAGCGGGTCGAGTTGAGGAACAACCGGATGATCTCGGCGGCGGCGATCGTGACGATTGCCAGGTAATCGGCGCGCAGGCGCAGCGTGGGGAGCCCGAGTATGAGGGCGAGCGCGATCGACCCGATGAACACCAGCGGCAGCGCCCAGTACCACGCCCAGCCGTACTCGACGATCGGGATCGCGAAGGCGTAGGCGCCGATCGCGGCGAACCCGGCCTGGCCGAAGTTGAGCAGACCGGTGTACCCGACGTGCACGTTGAGCCCGACGGCCACGAGGCAGTACGCGGCGGCGGTGGCGTTGATCCCCGTGTACAGGGCGTTCCAGAAGATCAGCGACCAGTTCACCCGATGCGCTCCTTCGTCCCGAGCAAACCTTGCGGCCGGATCAGCAGGATCAGAATGAGGGCGACCAGGGCGCCGACCGTCTTGAGGTCGTTTGCGTTGGGGACGATCCACGTCCACAGCTCGACGAAGACGCCGACCACCAAGCTGCCGACGAGGGCTCCGAACGGGTTGCCCAGACCACCGAGCGTGATCGCCGCGAACATCATCAGCAGCAGCGTGAAGCCCATGTCCCAGCGCACCTGGAACTCGAGCCCGTAGAAGACCCCGCCGATCCCGGCGAGGGCGCCGCCCAATGCCCACACGATCGCGATCACGAGGTCGGTGTTGATCCCGGTCGACGAGGCGAGCTCGGGGTTGTCCGACACGGCGCGGATCGCCTTGCCGAAGCGGGTCCTGAGCAAGAAGAGCGCCAGGCCGAGGATGATCACCAACGACAGCCCCATCACCCACAGTGACCGCGGCGTCCAGGCGATCGGGCCGATGTCGACCGCGGACTGCAGCGTGTACTGGCCGTACGACTCGACGTCGGCACCGAACAGGTAGAGGAACACGTAGCGAGCCGCGAGCGCGAGGCCGATGGATACGATCATCATCGAGGTCAGGCTGATCTTGCGGTGGCGCAGCGGGCGCCAGATCCCACGGTCGAATAGGTATCCGAGCACTGCCGACAAGATGACCGCGGCGATCGCCGCAGGAATGATGTGCCACTCGAAGGTCGTGTTGAAGTAGAACGCGATCAGTGCACCGGCCGTCACCATCTCGCCGTGGGCGAAGTTGGAGAGCCCGGTCGTGCCGAAGATCAGCGACAAGCCGATCGAGGTGATGGCGATGATCATCGCCAGCTTCAAGCCGTTGGCGAGCACTTGCGGGAGGCGGTCCCACCGGCTGTCGGTCGTACGGCCGCTCTCACCGAGGAAGAACGCCCGGGTCTGCTGGCCGTTGGGACGGATCTCGACGGTCGCCTCGCCCTGCCCCTCTTGCACCTCGAGGCCCTCCGGGAACGTCTCCTCGTCGAGGCGGACGACGTACGTGCCGGGTTCGTCGAGCCCGACCAGATAGGCGCCCTCTTCGTCGGTCTCGGCCTCCCCGACCGGCTCGCCGGCCTCGGTCTCGACCAGGACCCGCACGCCGGCGACCGGTTCGCGCACGCTCTCGCCGTCCTCGACGATCTCGTTGAAGACCCGACCGCGGATCGACTGGGGCGGCTCGTCCTCCTGCGCTGCCGCAGGCGCCCCGGGGCCGACGAGGGCGATCGCGGTGAGCAGGAGGGCGAACCAGGTCAGCCCTCTCCGCAGACGATTCCCCGTCTCCCCACTCATCTGGAGCGAGAGGGTACAAGACCGGACGTCGGCGTGTGACCCATCGCTGTGACGGAGGGCACACGTTCGTGCGTTGCGAGGACGAGCCACACGGTCATCGCCCACAGGACCGTCGCCCCGGCGACGTGGATGCCGACGAGCAAGGGCGGCACGTCGTTGAAGTACTGCGTGTACCCGACGGCCGCTTGGAGCAGGCCGACGAAGATCCACGAGGAGAGCTGGTGCTGCAGGTGGGAGCGGTCGCCGGCGCGCTTTGTCAGCCACACCGCGAGGGCGACGCCCAGCGAAACGGCGATCAGAACGGTGATGCCGTGCACGCGCGCCGCGGCCGAGATCGACACGTCGAAGCGCCGCGCCTCCTCGTCGCCGGCGTGCGGACCGGCGCCGGTCACGACGGTGCCGGTCAGGATCGCCACGGCCGTGGCGGTGGCGATCCCCCAGACCAGCGAGCTGGCCGGGGCGGACACGACCGCCGTGCGGGTGCCGGAGTCGGGTTCACCGGCCCGGTGGACCAGGACGACGGCCGTGCCGACGAGCACCATCGACAGCAGCAGGTGGCTCTGCACGGCGACCGGATGGAGGTCGACGAGCACGGTGATGCCGCCGAGCACGATCTGACCGAGGACGCCGGCCACCAGGCCGACGGAGAGCAGGACCAGGTCGCGGCGGCGGGGCTGGCGCCACAACGACCCGAGCACCGCCGCGATCACGGCCACGGCGACGAGCCCGGTGAACAGCCGGTTGATCTGCTCGATCGCGGCGTGGCTCGAGGACACGTCGATCAGCCGCTCGTCGCTGCACCGAGGCCAGTCGTCGCAGCCCAGACCCGATCCGGTCAGCCGCACCGCCGCGCCCGTGACCACGATGACCATCAAGGCGATCAGCGCGCCGACGGTGATGGCGCGGTACCGGCCGGGGCTGACGGTCACGACGTGAGGCTAGAGAACCGCCGCTCCATCCGAGGCGGTTACGTGTGGCGGATCGACATCCCGCCGTCGACGGGGATGATCGCCCCGTTCAGGTAGCTCGCCGCCGGGAGGCACAAGCTGAGCGTGATCTGGGCGACCTCCTCGGGGTCGCCGTAGCGGCGCAGCGGCACCCGCCGCCGGGCGTAGGTGTCCTTGTCCTGCTCGCTGATGCCCACGGTCATCCCCGTGCGGATCGGGCCCGGGCAGATGCAGTTCACCGTGATCCCGTGGCGTCCGAGCTCGACGGCGAAGCTCTTCGTCAGCCCGACCACGCCCGCCTTGGAGGCCGCGTACGCCGCCATGCCGGCGGTGGTCACGAGCGCCTCGGTCGAGGCGATGTTGACGATCCGCCCCTCGCCGCCGGCGGCGAGGTGGGGCCGGGCCAGGTGGATCAGGCGGGCGTGGGCGGTGAGGTTGACGTCCATCGTGCGGTGCCAGTCGGCGTCGAACTCGTCGAGCGGCTGGAACGCCGATCCGGGCAGCGCCACGCCGGCGTTGTTGATCAGCACATCCAGGCCCCCGAGCCGGGCGACGACGTCCTCGACCAGGCCGGCGAGAGCGGCGAGGTCGCCGACGTCGGCGACGAAGCCGGTCGCCGCATCGGGGCCGTGGGCGGACGTGATCTCACCGACCACGGCATCGACCCCCTCCGGGGTGAGATCCACCGCGGCGACCCGCGCCCCCTCGTCGGCGAACAGCTGGGCCGTGGCCCGCCCCATCCCGCTCGCCGCGCCGGTCACGAGCACCCGCTTCCCGGCGACCGACCGGGACAGCGAGGTCAGCCGGCTCACGGTCGGATCCGCGCTGGCATCAACGGTCTCATCACCTCAGACCAGCACATCTGGACCGGCCGGCCGCAACCAGCCGACGCACGCGCGTGCTGAGAGATGTCTACCTGGGAGTCCCCCGGACGACCGCCGACCACGCTCCCCGACCGGCCCGGTTCACGGCGGCGACGCGGAAGACGTGGCGCTTGCGCACCGTGAGGCTGGTGACCGTGGCGGCCCGTCTCGTCCTGACGCCGTCAGGGACCGTTCTCCAGGTCCGTCCCCCGTTGGCGGAGCGCTGCACGATGTAGTCGCGGATCGCCGCACCGCCGTTCGAGGACGGCGTCTGCCACCTGAGCCTGACCGCCCGGCGGGCGCCGGCGCTGCTGAGCTGCCGGGGAGCAGTGGGCACCGTGGCGGGCACGACGATGACCGGGGCCGACCACGGTCCTCGCCCGGCCCGGTTCACCGCGGCGACACGGAACCGGTACCGCCGGCCGTTCGTGAGCCCGCTGGCCGTGACGTGGCGGCCGGTGCGGCGGCCGTCATCGAGTGTTCTCCACGTACGTCCTCCGTCGGCGGAGCGCTGCACGACATAGTCGCTGATCGCGGTGCCTCCGGGAGACGACGGCGCCTGCCAGGTGAGCCTCGCAAGGCCCCGACCGGGGGTGGCGGTGAGCGACCGCGGCGCCGTCGGCGCAGTCGCCTGAGGGTTGATCGCCACCCAGTATCGGTCAGGCGCGAAGTCGACGCCCCCGTTGACCGCGCTGAACCCGAGGTACCAGCGGAACGACGTGTCGCTGCTGATCATCGACGCCGGAAAGCTCAGTGCGACCGTGTCCGTGGACGGCTTCGACGCGGCGATCCCACCGACGGACGACCACGTCGCGTCATCGCACTGCGGGGTGCGGATCATGGCGCCCTGGAGGCCGGCGTCGTAGATCACGCCTGCGACGAAGTCGCCGCCCAGGCAGCCCGTCGTGCGGTCGTAGTCGATGTCGATGCGCATCCCGAACAGCTCGACTTCGCTCGCCCGCCAGCCGGCATCCGTGCCGACATCGAGCGCCCAGGTCGAACAGTCCGAGCCCAACCGGTAGGTGACGACATCAGGCCCCGAGGTGTCGCCCTGCGCATCGGTCTTGCTGAGGGCGTAGCACGACGACAGTGCCTGGGCTCCTGCGCCGAGGCCGGCGCTCAGCCGGGTGGTGACCCCGCCGGCGTGGTCGTGGATGAACTGTCTGACGGCCAGGAGTGGATCGTCCCCCTCCACGTCCGCTCGCACGGCGCTCGCGTCAACGCCGCCCGGGATCACCAGTACCGACAGGGTCGCCGTGACCGCGGAGATTCCCAGCGCGCGCCAGGCGCGCCGCGCGCGGCATCCGCGACGGGCCGTCGGCCGAATGTGGGGTCACCAGGCGAGGGTAAGACGAGGCAGTTCGTGCCGCTTCATCAAGATTGATGAAGCGGCTCCGATTGTGTGTGGCGGCGAGGGCTTACGGTCGGACCTCGTAGAAACCGTTGACGGCGTGCTCGACCGGCAGCACCCGGAAGCGGGTGAACCCGGCGTCGCGGGCCATCGCCTCGGCCCGGGAGGGCGGCAGCCCCAGCGTGCCGAGGCCGGCGCCACCCGGCTCCGACAGCCCCGAGGACATGCACGAGATCACGCTGATGCCGTACATCAGCGCCGCCATCGGGTTGCGGCCGGCGTTCTCGGCGAACGTGTCGAGCGCCTTGATGTCGACGAGCAGCCAGCTGCCGTCGTCGCGGAGCGCGCCCCTGATCGCCTCCATCATCCCCTGCGGGTCGGTCATGTCGTGGATGCAGTCGAACGTCGTCACGAGGTCGACCGAGTGGTCGTCGGGCAGCGGGGTCACCCGGGCGTCGTGGAAGCTGGCGTTGTCCAACCCCGTCTCGGCGAGCCGCTGGCCGGCGCGACCGAGGGCGTGCTCGGAGATGTCGTAGCCGGCGACGTGGCTGGCGGGGAACGACTCGGCGAGGAGCAGGACCGCCCCGCCCGCCCCGCACCCGACATCGACGGCCCGGCCGCCGGCGGCGAGCTTGTCGGTGACGCCGTCCATCGCGGGCAGCACGGTCGGTAGCAGGTGCGCCCGGTTCCAGGGCTCGAAGCTGCGCTCCATCCCGACCGCCGCCTCGCGGCCGCGGCTGTCGAAGTTCTGTCCGAGGCCGGTTCGGAAGCTCTCCGGCAGGGTCTCCAGCGCGGCCATCGTCTGCGGAAGGTCGTGGAACCACCCCATCCCGAACGCCTCGTGCGTCGGGCTGGCGAGCACGGCCGCCGCCTCGGGCGACAGGGAGAACCGCTCCGGTCCACTGTCGCCATCGACGGTGACGATCCGGGCCGCCGCCTGGTTGTACGCCCACTCCCGCACCCAGCGCTCGGCGAGGCCGGCGCGCTCGGCGAGCTCGGCGCTCGTCAGCGGTCCGTCGCTCGCGGCGAGCGCGCGGTACAGGCCGAGGCGGTCGCCGAGGTGGATCATGCCTGCGGTCACCGCCCCGTCGAGCTTGGAGAACACGTTGAACTGGACGGCCCGCAGCCGGTCGGGATCGATCTGCGTCATGCCCGGAACCTACGCCGCGTCAGCGCGTGCGATCGTCTCGGGGCAGGTGCTCGACGTCGGAGAGCGCGGTGAGGCTGAACGTGTAGCCGTCGCCGAGCGGGATGGCCTCGAGCCGGCTGATCGACGCGTGGCCGAGGACCATGCGGTCCCACTCCCATGGTGTCGGCGACAGCCCGAGGAGGTGGCAGATGAAGATCGAGTTCGTGCCGGCGTGGGCGATGAGCGCGATCCGCTCCCCCGGCTCGGCGATCTGCCACACCGGGAGCTCACCGCCGACGTGGCGGACGCCGCGTTCCTCGAGGAACTTCTCGGCGCCGAGGCGGATGCGGGCGACGAACTCGCGCATCGACTCCCCGCCGACGAGCCCGTCCCAGTGGTCCATCGACGGCCGGCTGCGCAACTCGCGGTACGCCTCGGCCGAGCGCTCGGCCGGGGTGCCGTGCCACGTCGGGTCGCGGATCTCCTCGAGCCACATCTCGACCTCCTCGACGCGGTCGAGGGCGGCCAGGATCGGGGCCGCCGTCTGCCGGGCCCGCACCAGCGGCGACACCAGCACGTCGTCGAAGTGTTGGCCGGCCATCGCCGCGCCGAGCGCCTCCGCCTGACGCCGCCCGAGCTCGCTCAGCGGCGGGTCGACCTGCGTCAACCCCTCGCGCACCCACTCGGGCTGGGCGTGACGGATCAACACGAACTCCACGCCGTCAGGCTACGAGCACCCCCCGCCACGATCTGGGTGCGATTGTTCTCGGCAGTTGCAAACAACCGCGCCCAGATGGCCCCGTGAGAATGATCGCGCCCAGATTGCGGGCGGATCAGTCCAGGGCGGCGCGTTCGCTGCTCGTGGCGGCCATCCAGGCCGCGTAGAGGCGGGCGTAGACGCCGCCGGCGAGGACGAGCTCGTCGTGCGCGCCGTCCTCGACGAGCGCGCCGTTCTCCAGCACGAGCACCCGGTCGGCCCGGGCCGCGGTCGACAACCGGTGGGCGATGGCGATCGTCGTGCGGCCCTCGGCCAGGTGGGTCAGGGCGCGGGAGATGCGCACCTCGGTCAGGGCGTCGACCGACGACGTCGCCTCGTCGAGCACGAGCACGTCGGGGTCGGCCACGCCCGCCCGCAGCAGGGCGACCAGCTGACGCTCCCCGGCCGAGAGGTCGTCACCGCGCTCGCCGACGGTGGTCATCACGCCGTCGGGCAGCCCGGACACCCACTCCTCGAGCTCGAGCCGCCGGACCATCGCCTCGATGTCGTCCACCGACGTTCCGGGCCGGGCAAAGCCGACGTTCTCGGCGATCGTGGCGTCGAAGAGGAACGGCTCCTGCGACACGACGACCAGCCGCGACCGCAGGTCGGCGTTCGACACGTAGCGCAGCGGGACGTCGCCGACGCGGATCTCGCCGATCGTCGGGTCGGCGAAGCGGGCGATCAACCGGCCGAGAGTCGTCTTCCCCGAGCCGGTCGCACCGACGAGCGCCACCTGCTGGCCGGCGGGGATGTGCGCGGTCACGTGGCGCAGGACGGCCTCGTCGACCGTGTCGGCCAGCCCCCTCGTCGGGTAGGAGAACGTCACGTCGCGGACGTCGATGGCGAGCGGCCCGGGTGGGAGTGGGCGGGGGTCCCGGGGCGGCGGCGGCCCGACCGGCAGGTCGAGCACGCCGAGGACGCGTCGCAGACCGGCGACCGCGGTCTGGGTCTGGTCGAGGACCTCGGTGAACTCGGCGATCGGCTCGAGGAACCGGTAGGTCAGGAAGATGAAGCCGATCATCGCCCCGGCCGTGAGACCGCTCGCCGGCCCCCGCGCCACGCCGACGACGATGACCGCGGCCACGGTCAGGACGGAGAACACCTCGCCCGACGGGAACAGGTACGCGCCGATCACGTTGGCCCGGATCTGGGCGTCCGCCCGGCTGGTGATCGCCCGGTCGGCCTCCGCCCCGAGCGGCTCGCCGGCGCCGTACGCCCTGATCGTCTCGGCACCGGTGACGACCTCGGCCACCGCCGCCGTCATCTCGCCGTTGCGCTCACGCGCCTTCTCGTAGGCGGCGACGAGGTGGCGCTGCACCACTCGCAGGACGATCGCGAGCGGCGCGGCGACGGCGAACGCGACGAGGGCGAGGATCCAGTCGTACGCCAGCATCACCGCCGCGACGAGGAGCATCAGCGGTCCGTCGAGCAGCCACGCCAGCCCGCCCCACTGGAAGAAGTGGGCGAGCGTCTCGATGTCGGCGGTGACGCGGGCGACGAGCGCGCCCCGCCGTTCTTCGTTGTGGTCGGCGAGGCTGATCCGGTGGATGTGGGCGATCAGACGGGCGCGCAGGTCGTAGAGCGCCTGCTCGCTGCGCGCGCCGAGCCGAACGACGGCCTGTCGCTGGGCGATCCCGGCCACGATCAGGGCGACGAACGCGATCAGGGCGAGCCAGGCGACGAGCCCCACGTCGACGCCCTCGGACGTGACGCCCTTGTCGATGGCCTGTTGCAGCAGGATCGGCACGACCACGCGGCTGGTCGCGCCGACCGCGGCGAGACCCCACGTCACCGCCAGACCCTGGCGGAGAACGGGCGCCTCCTGCAGGCCGCGGTTGATCGTGTGGACGGCCGAGAACCGCCCGATCGGCTCGCTCACGACCCACCTCCGGCGACCGGGGCGGGGCTGTCGGCCCGGTCGGTCTCGAACGCCTCGACCAGCGCCCGATAGCCGTCCCATCGCTCCATCAGCTCGCCGTGCCGGCCGTGGTCGACGATCCGTCCGCCGGCGAGGTACACGATCTCGTCGGCCAGCGCGATCGTGGACGGTCGCGACGCGACCATGAGGACGGTCGTGTCGGCGAACGCCTCGCGGAGGTTGGTCAGCACCGCCGCCTCGGTGGCTGGGTCGAGCGCCGACGTGATGTCGTCGAGCAGGAGCACCGACGGCCGGCGGGCCAACGCCCGCGCCAGGGCCACCCGCTGACGCTGGCCGCCGCTGAGCGTCACACCTCGCTCGCCGACGACGGTGTCGAGGCCGTGGGGCGTGTCGGCCACGAAGTCGTCCGCCTGTGCGAGGCGGAGCGCGGCCCAGATCTCGTCGTCGTCGATCGCGTCGCCGAGGGCGACGTTGTGGCGGATCGTCCCGCTGAAGAGGAACGCCTCCTGGAACACGATGGACCTCGTGCCGGCGTCGAGCCGCACCCGGCCGGACTCGGGCGGGATCAATCCGGCGACGAGCTCGACGAGCGTGCTCTTGCCGGCTCCGGTCGGACCGACGATCGCCACGACCCGTCCGCTCGCCACGTCGAGCGACACGCCGTGCAGCGCCGGGCGGGCGTCCCCCGGGAACGCGAAGGCGGCCGACTCGACCTGCACGCCGTGACCCTCGTCGGCGGGCGTGACCGCCATCGCCGGGTCCGGTTCGATCGGCTCGTCGAGCACCTCCCGCACGCGCCCCCAGCCGGCGAGCGAGAACGGCATCTCCGACAGCACGTAGCCGATCAGGCGGAGCGGGAACACGAGGAGCGTGAACAGGTACACGAAGCTCGTCAGCTCGCCGACCGTCACGTCGCCGCTGCGGACCCGGTAGGCGCCGACCAGGATCAGGCCGACGTTGGTCATCGACGGGAGCACGTCGAGGAGCGCCTCGAACGTCCCCCGCAGGCGTACCGCCTGGACGCGGGCGTCCCGCAGCCGGCCGGCGATCGTGGCCAGTCGCTCGGTCTCCCGCGCTTCGGCGCCGTACGCCTTGACCAGCTGCACCCCCTCGAAGCTCTCGTGGACGGCAGCCGAGAGGGCGCCGAGGTGGTGCTGGGCCTCGTCGTAGAAGCGGTCGGCGCGCCGTTGGTAGACGATGTTGATGCCGATGAGGACGGGGAAGACGGTCACGGCGACGGCCCCGAGGGCGAGATCGGTCACGAGCAGCCAGATGCCGGACACGACGATGAGCAGCACCGTGCCCGTGGCGAACGGGACCGGCGCGAGGACCGACACCGCGGTGTCGGTGTCGACGCCCGCCCGACCGACGAGATCGCCGTCGGGTCGCCGTTGGTGCCACGTGATGGGTTGCCGGATGAGCCGGTCGACAACGTCGTGCCCGAGCGACTCGGCGACACGCCACTGCGTCTTGCCGGCCCACGTCCGCCGGACGACCACACCGCCCGCGCGGACGACCCCGATCGCGATGATCATCCCGACGCCCGCGGCGACGGTACCGGCGGCGACGTCTCCCTCGTCGAAGCGGGGCCCGATGACGTTGTCGATGACCCACTCCACCGCGACGCTCGACGCGATGGTGCAGAGAGCGAAGATCGCCGCGCCGGTGACGGCGAGGGCGAACGGTCCCCGATGGAGGCCCACCTGGGCGCCGATCATGCGAAGTCCCCTGCGGGCGCGTTCGAACCGCCCTGTCACCGCTGGGGAACCCACGAGCCGTTTCTACCAGCGGCCCCGCGCCGACCGGTCACTCGTTTCCCGGCGACGTCGGTAGGTTCCCAGCCGATGGAGCAGTTCGACGTGGCCCTGTTGGTGGTGCGGCTCGTGTTCGGGATCACGCTCGCCTGCCACGGCTACAACAAGATCTTCGGCACCGCCGGGCTGGCCGGAACCACACGGTGGTTCGCGTCGGTCGGGATGCGCTGGCCCCACGTGCAGGCGCGCATGGCCGCCGGAACGGAGATCGGGGCCGGGCTGCTCTTCGCCGCGGGCCTGCTGACGCCGTTCGCCGCCGCCGGGATGATCGGCCTGATGGCGGTGGCGACGTGGGTCGTACATCGCCGGAACGGCCTGTTCGTGTTCAACGAGGGCTGGGAGTACACCGTGTCGATCGCCGTCGTCGCCTGGGCGGTCGCCACCACCGGCCCGGGTGACTACAGCCTCGACGAGGCGTTCGGCATCGACTGGAGCGGCTGGACGGGCGCCCTGATCGCCGGGCTGCTCGGCGTCGGCGCGGCGATCGCCCAGCTCGCGGTCTGCTACCGCCCGCCGGCGCCGGCCCCCTCGACGTGACCCGCGCCGGCCGCTGGCGCCTGCTCGGCGCCGTTGCCATCGTCGGGTTCGCGGCGTTCTGGGTGTGGGCGCTGTTCTTCGCGTCCAAGGAGTCGGTCAACCGCATCGACGACCGGGAGTGGGCGGAACGGGCGGAGTCGATCTGCCGGGAGGCCGAGACCGATCGCGAGGCCCTCGCCGACTACCGCCGGGTCGACGCGGACGACCCGGCGATGCTCGCCGAGCGCGGTGAGCTCATCGACCGGGTCACGGACGTGATCGAGGCCATGCTCGACGACGTCGTCGCGACCCAGCCGACCGACGAGAAGGGACGGGCGATCGTGCCGCTCTGGGAGGCGGACTACCGCACCTATCTGGAGGACCGGCGCGAGTTCGCCGACGTCCTGCGCGGCGGGCGCAACGACGCGTTCACCGAGACCGCGGTCGACGGCATCCCGATCAGCGAGAAGCTCGAGGTGTTCGCCGGCGACAACGAGATGCCGGCCTGCGCGCCCCCCCACGACCTGGCGACCTGACCCCCGCAATCTGGGCGCGATCGTTCTCACGGGGCCATCTGGGCGCGGATTTTCTCAAGGGCCGCGAAGAATCGCGCCCAGTTCGCGGACGACGACGGCGGGATTGCCGGCCGCGACGCAGAAGTCCGGGATGTCGCCGCGCACGACGCTGTTCGCCCCGATCACGACGTGCCGGCCGATGGTCGCGCCGGGCAGCACGACCGTGCCGTGGCCGAGCCACGAGCCGGCGCCGATGCGTACCGGTCGCTCCGGCATCGTCTGCACCGAGATCGGCCGCTCGAGGTCCGAGTACCCGTGGTTCTGGTCGGTGACGTACACGTGGTGGCCGGTCCACACGTCGTCCTCGATCTCGATCGACAGGTGCCCGACGATCCCGCTCCCTCGCCCGATGAGGCAGCGGTCACCGATCCGCACGACGGGGTCGGTCACACAGGACTGGCCGGGCACCATCCCCGCCGACAGCGTGACGTGCGGGCCGATCACCGTTCCCGATCCGATCCGGATGTACCGCTCGTTGACGATCGCGGCGGCCGGGAAGCAGATCACGCTGCGGTCGCCGAACGTCCCGAAGCGCCGCCCGCGGCGGCTCTCGGGCCCGATCGCGCCGAGCTCGCACGCCGCGTCCCAGCCGCGCTGCACGAGCTCGCCGGCGGCCCGCTTCACCGCTGCCGCGGCCCGGGTCCACGGCGTGTCCCGTACCTGCGGGCGCTGCAACACGGCGGCGCACGCTACCCGCGTGCGACGATGGCCCGGTGGTGACCGGCGACGACGCGGCCCGGGTGGTGCAGATCACCGACACCCACCTGTCCCCGCGGTTCGGCGTGCCGCCGCAGTGGGAGGCGCTGGTCGCGTGGCTCGGCGACGATCCGCCCGATCTGGTGGTGAACACGGGCGACATCGTCTACGAGGATCCCGACGACGCCGCCGACCGCGACTTCGCCCGCCGGCTCCACGACGAGCTCCCCGTCCCGCTCTGCTTCATTCCCGGCAACCACGACATCGGCTTCTACGGCGAGGAGGCCGACCGGCCGCGGCGGCTGGCGGCGTTCCGCACGACGTGGGGGGACGACCGGTTCGTCGCCGACCTCGCCGGCTGGCGGATCGTGGGCGCCGACGCCTACCTGCTCGGCACGGCGGAGCACGATGAGTGGCTCGCCGGCGCGGTCGCGACGGAGCAACCCGTGCTCGTCTTCGTCCACCAGCCGGTCCGGGGCGAACCCGCCGACGGCTGGGAGATGCCGCCCGCGGCCCGCACCGCCTACGAGCGGGTGACGGCCGGTGCCGACGTACGCCTGGTCGCGTCCGGGCACCGCCACGCCAGCAAGTTGGAGGACCGCGCGCTCTGGGCCCCGTCGCTCACCCAGACCGGCAGCCCCGAGCTCGCCCCCGGTGGCGACCCGCGACCGGGCTTCGTCGAGTTCACGCTCACGACCGGCGGCGACGTCCGTTCTCGCATCCTGCGGCCGTGGCTGGACTGAGCGCCGGGTCGATCACGGACGTCCCCGGCGTCTCCGTCGGACACCATCAGCGGCGCGGTCGCGGCTGGCGCACGGGGACGACGGTCGTCCTGGTGCCGGCCGGAGCGACGCCCGGCGTCGACGTGCGCGGTGGCGCGCCCGGGACCCGGGAGACCGACGCCCTGCGCCCGGAGAACCTCGTCCCGACCGTGCACGCCGTCTGCCTGACGGGCGGCAGCGCCTACGGGCTCGCCGCCGCGGACGGAGTGGTCACCTGGCTCGAGCAGCACGGCCTCGGCTTTCCGGTCGGGCTCGACGACGAGCCGGACTGGGTCGTCCCGGTGGTGCCGGCGGCGGTGATCTTCGACCTCGGTCGGGGCGGTCGGTTCGCCAACCGCCCGACCTCCGAGTTCGGATTGCGCGCCGCAGAGGCGGCGCGCCGGGCCGGGTCGACGGTCCCCCGCCGGGGTGCCGTCGGCGCCGGCACGGGTGCCGTGGCGGGCGGACTGCAGGGCGGCGTGGGCACGGCGTCCCGGGACGTCGACGGGATCGTCGTCGGCGCCCTCGCCGTCGTCAACGCATCCGGCCGCGTGATCGACGACGCGACCGGGCTCCCGTGGACGCCCGACGGGTTCGCCCTGCGCCGACCGCCCGCGGCCGAGCGGACCGCACTGGTCGCCGCGACAACCCCGCCGGCGCCGGCCGCGGTGGAGGCGCCCCTCAACTCGACGATCGGCGTGGTCGCCACGTCCGCCGCGCTGACCAGGGCCGAGGCGACGCGGCTCGCCGGCGTGGCGCACGACGGGCTCGCCCGCTCCGTCCGGCCGGTCCACTCGCTCTTCGACGGCGACACCGTGTTCGCCCTCGCCACCGGCCGCGACGCGCTGCCCGACGCGGCGGCCCGCTATCGGGCCGCCGAGACCCGCCCCGGCCGGCTCAACCAGCTACTCGACGCCGCCGCCTGGTGCTTCGCGGCCGCCGTCACCGACGCCGTGCTGACCACGACCTCCATCGGCGGTCCTCCCGCCTACCGCGACCTGTGTCCAGGCGCTTTCGAAAGTGCGCCCGGTCGTGGCTAGGTTGCCTCTGTCACCGTGTGCCCCAGCGAAGGGATTCGCCCCATGAGTGATGCATCGGCTCCCCCTCGGCAGAAGGTCACCGTCCCGGCGATCACCCGGATGAAGGTCGACCACGATCCGATCGCGATGATCACCGCGTACGACGCGACCTTCGCCCGCGTCGTCGACCTCGCCGGAGTCGACATGATCCTCGTCGGCGATTCCGTCGGGATGGTCGTCCAGGGCGAGACCAACACGATCCCCGTCGAGCTCGACGAGATGGCGTACCACGTGCGCGCCGTCGCCCAGGCCCACCCCGCGGCGCTCGTCGTGGCGGACCTCCCGTTCGGTTCGTACCAGGTAGGCCCGGAACAGGCGGTGACGAGCTCGATCCAGCTGATGAAGGCCGGGGGCGAGAGCGTCAAGCTCGAGGGCGGCATCGCGATGGCCGAGACGATCGAGGCGATCACCCGGGTCGACATCCCGGTCGTCGGCCACATCGGGCTGACCCCGCAGAGCTACTACCGGATGGGCGGCCACAAGGTCCAGGGTCGGCAGTCCGGCTTCGAGGCCGGTGGCCGCGAGCGCCTCATCGAGGACGCCTTCGCGGTCGAGCAGTCCGGAGCGTTCGCCATCGTCGTCGAGGGCGTGCCTCGCGATCTCGCCGCGGAGATCACGGCCAAGCTGTCGATCCCGACGATCGGGATCGGTGCCGGACCGGAGTGTGACGGTCAGGTGCTCGTGCTCCACGACGTGCTCGGGCTGAGCGAGCTGCGCCTCAAGTTCGCCAAGCGCTTCGCCGACCTCCGCGCGGCTGCGATCGCCGCCGCCGAGGCCTACGTGGCCGAGGTGAAGCAGGGTGTCTGGCCGGACGACGACCACTCGTTCCACTGAGCTCGTCCGTCGCCGGAGCCGACGTGCTGGTGCTGGACACTCCTCGGGCGATGCGCGCGTGGTCGGAACCGCTGCGCCGGAGCGGTCGCACGGTCGGGCTGGTGCCGACGATGGGTGCGCTCCACGACGGGCACCTCGCGCTCATCGAGCTCGCTCGCGAACGAGCCGACGACGTCGTCGTGTCGATCTTCGTCAATCCGCTGCAGTTCGAGCGCGGCGACGACTTCGACCGCTATCCGCGCCCGATCGATGACGACGTCGCGGCGTGCGCGGCGGCCGGCGTCGCCGCCGTCTACGCCCCGACCGCCGCCGTGATGTACCCCGAGGGCTTCCAGACCCACGTCGAGCCCGGTGCCCTCGCCGACGTGATGGAGGGGGCGATGCGGGCCGGCCACTTCCGGGGCGTGACCACGGTGGTGGCCAAGCTGCTCGGCGCGGTGCACCCGCACCTGGCGGTCTTCGGCGAGAAGGACTTCCAGCAGCTCGCCGTGATCCGGCGCATGGTGGACGACCTCGACATGGGGATCGAGATCGTGGCCGCGCCGATCGTGCGGGAGCCCGACGGCCTCGCCCTCTCGAGCCGCAACCGCCGTCTCGGGCCCGCCGACCGGGCGGCCGCGGTGTGCATCCCGCGGAGTCTCGAAGCGGCGGCGGCGGCGGTGATGGCCGGCGAGCGCGACGTCGCGGCGATCGAGTCGGCCGCGCGTGCCGTCGTCGCAGCCGAGCCCCGGGCCAGCGTCGAGTACATCACCGTGTTCGATCCCGAGACGCTCCTCCCGCTGGACGTCCTCGACCGCCCCGCCCGGATCGCGACCGCGGTCTGGTTCGCCGACATCCGCCTGATCGACAACCGGGAGCTGCCCGCAGCAGTCAGCGGGTGAGGACGACGGCCATCACCACGCCGTTGAAGATGGCGTGGGCGATGATCGTCGGGCCGATCCGCCGCAAGAGGTAGGCGGTGCCGCCGAACGCCACCCCCACGGCGGCGAGGACGAGCACCAGCCCGATGTTCCCCTTCCCGCGCAATGGATCGACGTGGGCGAGGCCGAACAGCAGCGCCTGCACGGCGACCGCGAGGACCGCGCCCATCCGGCTGCGCAGCCCGCGCAGCATCAGCCCCCTGAACACCATCTCCTCGACCACGGGCGCGGCGATGACCGCGGTCACGAGGAGCGAGATCACGTACGTGCGGTCGAGATCGAGCTCACCGATGCCCTCGGTGTTGCCGACGAGCGGGATGCCGGACAGCTCGATGACGATGAGTACCACCACCTCGCAGCCGAGGGCGGCCAGCCAGGCGAGCGGGCCCCAGCCGGCATCGCTCCAGCGGAAGCGCAGACCGAGGTCGGTCGCGGCGCGGCCCGTCCCCCACCGGCGGCTGGCGTACACGCACCAGATCACCGACGGGCCGTAGCCGACCACGATGCTGATGAGGGCGTAGACCGCGATCGGCCACTCGAACCGGATGAGCGCCTCGAGGAGGTAGCGGCTGGCGAGCAGCGAGCCGATGAGCACCGCCACGGCGCCGACTGCAACCTGCAGCGGGAGCTCCGGGTGCTTCTCGCGCGTCCGCTGGGGCTCGAGCATCGCCGCCGTGTGGGCGGTCCAGCGGCGCCCGTCGAAGTAGCGCAGGACGGGGTAGCCCCACGGGTCTCGGTACCAGCCCGCCTGCGGGCCGGTGGGCGGGGCGAACGGTGATGGGCCCGCCGCACCGGTTCCATGCACCGGGCGTATGGTACGCGGCCGATGGGCGAGCGCAGCGAGCACATGCCAGCCGAGCGAGCGCCAGCTCGCCGCCTGCGCAGGATGGCGATGGCGTTCGGGCGCAGCCCGAGATGTGATGGCCGGATCGATGTGGGCGGCGACGCTGCCCGAGGCGATGCGCGTCACGGGCGCGCCGCTGCCCGGCGATCTGGACGTCGACGTCGCCGTCGTCGGTGCCGGCTACACCGGGTTGTGGACCGCCTACTACCTGCTGCGGGCGGATCCTCACCTCCGCGTCGTCGTGCTCGAGCGGGAGGTGATCGGCTTCGGCGCCAGCGGGCGCAACGGCGGATGGTGCTCGGCCCTGCTCGCCGCTGGCATCGGCACGATCGCCAAACGCAGCGGCCGGGCGGCCGCTGTCGCGATGCAGCAGGCGATGCATGCGACGGTCGACGAGGTCGGGCGTGTCGTCGCCGACGAGGGCATCGATGCCGACTACGCCAAGGGCGGCACGATCACGCTCGCCCGCACCGAGGCCCAGGAGACGCGCCTCACGGCCGAGCTCGAGGAGGCCCGCTCGTTCGGGTTCGGCGAGGAGCACCTCCGCCGGCTGTCCGCCGCCGAGGTCGAGCCCAAGTGCCGGGCCACCGCCACCCGTATGGCCCTGTTCACGCCCGACTGCGCGGCCATCCACCCGCTGCGCCTCGCCCACGGTCTCGCCGGCGCCGTGCAGCGCCACGGTGGTTCGATCTGCGAGCACACGGCAGTGACCGCGCTCGAGCCGGGTCGGGTCACGACGACCCGCGGCGCGGTACGCGCCGAGGTGACCGTGGTCGCCACCGAGGCGTACGGGGCCCGGCTCCCGGGTCGACGGCGCACGCTCGCCCCGCTGTACTCCCTCATGGTCGCGACCGATCCGCTGGGCGACGAGGAGTGGTCCCGCATCGGGCTCGCCGACCGTCCGACGTTCGCCGACGGCCGGCACACGATCATCTACGGCCAGCGCACCGCCGACGGACGACTGGCGTTCGGCGGTCGCGGCGCGCCGTACCACTACGCCTCCCGCATCGAACCGGCCTACGACACCGACCAACGGGTCCGCGCGCTGCTCGTCGAGACGGCGCGCGAGCTTTTCCCGGTGCTCGACGGCGTCGCCTTCCCGTACCACTGGGGCGGACCGCTCGGCGTGCCCCGCGACTGGCAGTGCGCGGTCACCCTGGACCGGCCCGCCGGTCTGGCCGTCGCCGGTGGATACGTCGGCGACGGTGTGGCGACGACCAACCTGGCCGGCCGGACCCTCGCCGACCTGATCACGGGTCAGTCCTCGGAGCTCGTCGGGCTGCCATGGGTCGGACACCGCTCGCGGCGCTGGGAGCCGGAGCCGCTCCGGTGGCTCGGCATCAACGCCGCCCTCCGTCTCGCCGCTCGGGCCGATGCCGCCGAGGTACGGCCCGGCCGGTGGCCGCGGGCGCAGGCGCTCTGGCGTCGATCGCTCGCCGCCCTGTCGGGCCGATAACCCCTTCTTGCATCTGATAACCCCTCGCATCGAACTGCGCGCCGAGCGCGCAGTTCAGATGCAAGTTCGAGGAGTGATCACGGGTACTCGGGCGGCAGGGAGTCGGCGAACAGCCAGGTGGTGAAGAAGCCGTCGAGGTCCTGCCCGGAGACCTCCTCGGCCAGGGCGATGAAGTCCGCAGTCGAGCGGGACGTGCCGTTGTTGTCGCTGACCCACCGCTGGAGGAGCTCGAAGAAGCCGTCGTCGCCGAGCAGCCGGCGCAGCGCGTGGACCACGACCGCGCCGCCGTCGTACCGCTCGTAGCCGAAGAGGTTCCCGCGCGAGGGCACACCTGTGGGCTCGGTGGGGCTCTGGCGCAAGCGGAGGTTCGCCTCGGCCTGCGCCTCGAGGTCCCAGAGTCCGACATGGTCGAGCCACAGCCACTGGCCGTAGCTGGCGAACGACTCGTTGAGCCACAGGTCGCTCCAGTCGGCCGGCGTCACCGCGTTGCCGAACCACTGGTGGGCGAGCTCGTGGGCGAGGAGCAGGTGCTGGACCAGCTCGGGCTCACCCGACATGAAGTCTTCCCGGGAGAACAGCGACCGGCCCTGCGTCTCCATCGCCAGCCCGGGGAAGCTCTCGGTGAAGGCCAACCCGTACTGGTCGAGGGGGTAGGGCCCGAACAACGGCTCGAAGAACTCGACCTGGTCGTCGGTGAGGTCGAAGTACTCCTCCATCGAGTCGATGTCGCGGCGGAGGGCCACGTTCACGAGGGGCGTGTCGCCGGCCCTCCCGCCGTCGAGCACGCGGTAGTCGCCCGTCAGCAGCTGGACGAGGTAGGTGGCCATCGGCTCCCGCTGCTCCCACACCCACGTGTCGCCGTCGGCACGGGTCCGCTGGTCGACGAGGTGGCCGTTGGCGATCGCCGCCGTGCCGGAGGGAACGGTGAGCTCGAACCGCCACGTCGCCTTGTCCGAGGGATGGTCGTTGCTCGGCACCCACGAGTGCGCTCCGTCCGGCTCGTTGAGGACGTACGACCCCGTGTCCGTGGCGAACCACCCCTCGGGCGACAGGCCGCTCGACGGAACCGCCCCGGCCTCGTCCCGGTAGGTCACCACGATCTCGATCGGATCACTGGCGATCACGGGTCCGATGCGCTCCCCCGTCGCGATGACGAGCTCGTTGTCGGCGTGCTCGAACTCGGCGGGTCTGCCGTCGATCGTCACCGACTCGACCGTCAACTCAGCGGCATCGAGGACGATCTCGTCGACCGCCCGGTTGACGGCGGTCTCGATCGCGACCGTGCCGCCGAGGTCCTGGCTCTCCGGGTCGTAGCTCAGGCGCAGGTCGTACGACTGGACGTCGAGGTCGGCGGACCCGATGTCGGGGAACAGCGAGTCGCCGGCCGAGTCGGACGGCTCTCCGGCCGGCAGGGTGGTCGTCGGAGCTTCCGTCGTCGGGGCATCGGTGGCCGGCGGCTCCTGGGCCCGGGGTTCGGTCGTGGGCGCGGCGGTGGCGGACGGGTCCTCGGTCGCGTCGCGGGCGGAGTCGGTCTCGACGCCGGCGTCGGAGCACGCGCCCGCGGCGACGGCGAGCGCCGCGATCAGCCCGCCGAGCGCTCGGCCGGGGAACGCTCATGAACGGTGGAGGTCCGGGTCGGAGATGATCGCCCGATGGCGGACCGTGAACACCGAGTCGCCCGACAGGACGCCCCCGCGACCGAGGAGGCGTCCGCCCTGCCAGTTCGACAGCCCGAGCTCCGGGGTGTCGAGGGCGTACTGCCCGTCGACCCAACGGGTGAACCCGTCGCCGACGAACGGGGTGTCCACGGCGGCGTAGAAACGCTCGTGCTCCGCCGGGTCGGCGCTGACGAGCGAGGCGACCAGGCGGGGGCTGTGGCGGTTGCACAGCGTGATGGCGTCGGCCACGTCCGCGGTCACGACGAGCGTCACCTCCGGAGCGTGCTCCCACTCCCACTCCCGTCCGAGCTCGGACGTCGGGAGGACCGAGGCGGCCGGCTCGACGTGCTCGCCGTCGGCGCGCCGGATCTTGACCTCGGTGGCGTACCGCGCTGCCGGCACGGCGTCGCGCGACGACTGCTCGACGTGCAGCCGGGCGACCGTGCCGCGACGTGCCGCGGCCTCGTCGATGGCGTCGAGGAACACGCCGACGAGGTCTCGGCGAGTCGCCGGGATGCAGCACACGTTGAGGGTGTTGCACACCTTGCGGTCGAGGGAGTTGACGACCGCAGCCCAGAAGCGCTCGGCGTCGGCGTCGGGCGCGGCGACCAACCAGGCGCCGCCGGTGCCGTGGAGGCTGACGGGGGTCCCGGCTTGTCGGGCGACGGCGCCGAGCTGGGCGACCGCGGTGCCCGAGCCGCGGGCGACGGCGAGCGCGAGGCGGCGGTCGGCGAACAGCGCCCACCCGGCGGCCCGGCTCGGCGAGCGCACGAGACTGACGGTGCCGTCCGGCAGCCCGGCCTCGGCGAGAGCCGGCGCGAGGGCGTGGTCGAGGATCGCCTCGGCGGTGCCCAGCGCGTCCGAGCCGATGCGCATCACGACCGTGTTGCCGGTGCGGAGCACGCCAGTGGCGTCGGCGAACACGTTGGGCCGGCCCTCGAACACGAACCCGACCACGCCGAGCGGCGCCCGGCGGGTCTCGACGGCCCAGCCGGAGTGCTCGATCCGGCCGAGCACGTCGTCGCGGCGCAACCGCGAGTCGCGCCATCCCAACAGCCCGGCGGCCATGTCCTCGCGCATGCGCGGGCTGAGCACGAGGCGGGTCGTCGATCGGCCGGCTCCGGCCGCCCGGGCCACGTCCGACTCGTTGGCCGAGAGGATCGGGGCGACGCGCCCGTCGTCGCCGAGGACGGCGGCGAAGCGGTCGAAGAACTCGGTGATCTGGTCGTCGCGGCAGGCGGCAAGGGCGTCGAACGCGTCGACCGCGCTCGCCGTCGCCTGCGCAGCAGCCGCTTCCGCCAGAGCGGGCACGTGGAGGAGATCGCCCGTCTCCTGGACGACGATCAAACGGTCGCCGGGCCGGAACGCGTCGGCGAGCGTGTCGTCGACGTACGTCACCCGGTCCCCGCCGAACACGATCGGCTGGCCGGCGAGCAGGCGATCGAGGCGTTCAGCGCGGGAGCCGGACATCGTGACCAGCGTATGGCCGGCAGTAGGTTGAACGAATCGCGGACGCACCCGATCGGCTCTACTTCCGGCAGCTGCTGTCCGGACGCGACTTCGCCACCGACGATCCGGTGGCCCAGCAGATGGTCAACTTCGTCTACGCCATCGGCGACCGGGCGAGCGGCGAGTGCGTGGTGGTCGACCCCGCCTATGCCGTCGACGACCTCCTCGCCACGGTCGAGGACGACGGGATGGCCGTGGTCGGCGTCCTCGCCACGCACTACCACCCCGACCACGTCGGCGGGTCGATGATGGGTCACACCATCGAGGGCGTCACCCGGCTGCTCGAGCGGGTGAGCTGCCCCGTGCACGTCCAGCGGGACGAAGTGCCGTGGGTGGCCCGGACGACGGGCATCGCCGAGCAGGAGCTCGCCGCCCACGAACCGGGCGACCGGGTGACCGTCGGCTCGATCGAGATCGAGCTCGTCCACACTCCCGGGCACACGCCGGGCAGCCAGTGCTTCCTCGTCGACGGGCGGCTGGTGTCGGGCGACACGCTGTTCCTCGACGGCTGCGGTCGCACGGACCTGCCGGGCAGCGATCCCGCCCTGATGTACGAGAGCCTGCAGCGTCTGGCCAAGCTCCCCGACGACACCATCGTCTACCCCGGCCACCGCTACTCGCTGCCGTCGAGCGCCACGATGACCGCGATCCGCGAGCAGAACTACGTGTTCCGCCCGGCGTCGCGCGAGCAGTGGCTGACGATGTTCGGCCGCTGATCACCCGCCGGCCAGCGCGGACACGATGGCGGTGACGCCTGCGGCCGTGAGGAGCACGAGCACGAGGCGCCGGAAGTGGGCCACGTCGAGGCGGCGGCGCAGGCCGATGCCCGCCGCCGCGCCGATCGCGACACCGGGCAACGCGGCCGCGATCGCGATCAGCTGGTCGCCGCCGATCTCGCCCGTCGCGGCGAAGATGCTGATGCCGACGATGTCGAGCACGGCGAAGACCGTCGTGATCGTGCTGCGGAACGGGACCGGACCGAACTGGCGGGCCTGGAGGACGAACACGAGCGGCGGGCCGTTGACGCTCGACGACATCGTCAGCGCGCCCGACACCGCGCCGGCGCCGACGTCGAGCGCGGGACCCGAGTGGCGCAGGTCGAGCCCGCGGGCGATCACGACCACGGAGGCGAGCACGGCGACGCCGATGACGATCCCGAGGACCTGGTTGTCCGCCCACTTGTAGACGAGCCAGCCGACGGGCAGGCCGACCACCGCGCCCGCGAGCATCGAACGGACGACCCGCCGGTCCATCGCGCGCCGCCCCGTCCACGCCTGCGCGCCACTCGTCACGGTCGCGATCCCGAGCGACACGATCACCGCGTCGTGAGGGTCGATCACGACGGAGAAGAGCGGCACCGCGGCGAGTGCGAACCCGAAGCCGGCGATCAACTGCACCGTCGCCGCCCCGGCCGCGACCAGCGCAACCCCGACGAGCGCGGCGGAGGTCACCAGCCTGCTCGGGGGCTGCGCCCCCGGACCCCATCGCCGTGCTGCGCGGGCGGTCATATGGCTGGCGCTCGCGCGCCCGGCGGTGAGCTCGCTGCGCTCGCTCACCAGGTGTCGACGTTCGGGCGCTTCTTGCCCTCACGCGCCGCCGGCGCCGGCGCCGAGTCGAGCACGGCGAGAATCCAGCGACGGGTGTCGGCGGGGTCGATGACGTCGTCGATCTCGAAGTACGACGCCGCACTGATCGCCTTGCCGTGCTGGTACATGCGCTCGACCATGGTGCGGAACAGCTCGTCGCGTTCGACGGGGTCGTCGACGGCGGCGAGCTCCTTCCGGTAGCCGAGCCGCACCGCGCCCTCGAGCCCCATCCCGCCGAACTCGCCGGTGGGCCAGGCGACGCACGCCGCCGGCGCCTTCGTCGACCCGCCCATCATCGCCTGCGCGCCGAGGCCGTAGCACTTGCGCAGGACGATCGTCACCGTCGGGACCGTGAGGTTGGCCCCGGTGACGAACAACCGGCTGCAGTGACGGACGAGGGCAGTCGTCTCGACGTCCGGGCCGACCATCATCCCCGGCGTGTCGCACAACGTGACCAGTGGAATGTCGAACGCGTCGCAGAGCTGCATGAACCGAGCGACCTTGTCGGCGCCGTCGCTGTCGATCGCGCCGCCGAGATGGTGCGGGTTGTTGGCGATCACACCGACCGGGCGACCCTCGACCCGGGCGAGGGCGGTGATCATCCCGATCCCGAAGTCCCGGCGCAGCTCGAGCACCGAGCCGGTGTCGAACAGCAGGTCGACCGCACGGCGCACGTCGTAGGCCCGCAGCCGGTCGAGCGGGACGACGTCGCGCAGCCGGGTCTGGTCGGCGCACTCCCATGCCGGCACGGCGCCCTGGAAGTACGACAGGTACTGCTTCGCCACTCGGACCGCTTCGACCTCGTCGGCGACGGCGATGTCGACGACGCCGTTGGCCCGTTGCACGTCGCTCGGCCCGACCTCCGTCGGCTCGAAGACCCCGAGCCCACCACCCTCGATCATGGCCGGGCCGCCCATGCCGATGTTCGAGTCGCTCGTCGCGATGACCACGTCGCAGCACCCGAGGATCGCGGCGTTGCCGGCGAAGCAGTACCCGGCGTTGACGCCGACGAGCGGGACGAGTCCCGAGAGTTGGGCGAACCAGAGGAAGGCGAGGCAGTCGAGGCCCGAGATCCCCTGCGTGTCGGTGTCGCCGGGCCGCCCACCACCCCCTTCGGTGAAGAACACGATCGGCAGCCGCATCCGCTCGGCGAGCTCGAAGAGCCGGTCCTTCTTGTAGTGGTTCTTCGTGCCCTGCGTGCCGGCGAGCACCGTGTAGTCGTACGACATCGCGATCACCCGCGCCTCGTGGCCGTCGAACAGATCGCCGTTGACGGTGCCGAGCCCGCCGATCATCCCGTCGGCCGGGGTGTTGGCGATCAGGTCGTCGAGGTCGCGGCGCCGCCGCTGGGCGGCGATGACGAGCGGGCCGTACTCGACGAACGAGCCGTCGTCGACCAGATCGGCGACGTTCTCCCGGGCCGTGCGCCGTCCGACCGCTCGGCGCTTCTCGACCGCCGCCGGACGCGCCTCGTCGCGCCCGACGCGATGTCGTTCCCGGGCCTCGGCCAGATCGGCTCGCTCGCCCGTCGCGGCGGTGTCGACGCCCGCTTCGCCGCTGCGATCGGCGTCGGTGCTCGTCGCGGCGTCGTCATCCGCTGCTGCTTCACCAAGTCGGGCGAGGACGTCACCGGGCATCACCGCCATCCCGACCTCGACCAGCAACTCGTCGACCCGACCCGCCGCCGGCGCGACGACCTCGTGGTGCATCTTCATCGACTCGATGAGGAAGATCACTTGGCCGGCCCGCACCTCGGACCCGTCGGCGACCTCGATCGAGATGATCGTGCCCTGCAGCGGGCTGCGAACGGCCGTCATCTCACAGCTCGAGCACCTTGCGGAAGTACTCGGCCGTGCGCTCGAGCCCGGTGCGCAGGGGAACCTCCGGTTCCCAGCGCAGCCGCTCGCGGGCGAGGGTGATGTCGGGCTGGCGCTGGGTCGGATCGTCGACCGGCAGCGGCTCGAACACGATTTCGGACGACGACGCGGTGACCTCGACGGCGAGCTCGGCGAGCTGGAGGATCGTGTACTCGTCGGGGTTGCCGATGTTCACCGGCCCGGTCAGGTCGGAGTCGAGCAGGGCGAGGAAGCCGCGGACCTCGTCGTCGACATAGCAGAACGAACGGGTCTGGCTGCCGTCGCCGTACACCGTGATCGGCCGGCCCTGCAGCGCCTGGACGAGGAAGTTGGACACCGCCCGTCCGTCCTCGGTCCTTTGGGACGGACCGAACGTATTGAAAATTCGCACGATCCGGACGTCGAGCCCGTGGTGGCGGTGGTACGCCATCGTCATCGCCTCCGCGTAGCGCTTGGCCTCGTCGTAGACACCCCGCGGCCCGATCGGGTTGACGTGACCCCAATAGCTCTCAGGTTGCGGATGGACCTGCGGGTCGCCGTACACCTCGCTCGTCGACGCCAGGAAGAAGCGGGCACCCTTGGCCTTGGCCAGACCGAGGCAGTTGTGCGTGCCGAGCCCACCGACCTTCAGGATCTGGATCGGGATGCGCTCGAAGTCGGCCGGCGAGGCCGGGCTGGCGAAGTGCAGCACCTGGTCGACGTGGCCGGGGACCCACACGTACTGGCTCACGTCGTGCTCGACGAACGTGAACCCCCGTCGCCCGAACAGGCTCTCGATGTTCGCGACCGCGCCGGTGATGAGGTTGTCGACCGCGACCACCTGGTCGCCCCGGTCGAGCAGGGCACGGCAGAGGTGGGAACCGAGGAAGCCAGCCCCTCCGGTGACGACGACGCGAGCCATCGCGGCAGCCTACGCAGGGGTTGTCGAGGGGTCCCCAGTCGATCTGGGCGCGTTCGTTCTCAGGGGTTGAGAAGAACTGCGCCCAGAAGGCGGCGTGAGAAGGATGGGTGGGGTCGCGAACGGGAACGGTGACTAGCGGCCGATGCCCTGGTACTCGAACCCGGCCCGGCGCCACTCGCTGCGGTCGAGCAGGTTGCGGGCGTCGACCACGGCGTGGTGGTTCATCGACGCCGACACCTTGCCGGCGTCGAGCCAGCGGTAGTCGTCCCACTCGGTGAGCACGACGAGCACGTCGGCGTTCTCGCAGGCGGCGTACGGGTCCTCGCAGATCACGACCGACTCCGGGACGCCGGCCTTGGGCCCGCTGACGGTCGGGTCGTGGCCCCGGATGCTCGCCCCCGCGGCGACGAGACGCTCGATCACGGCGAGCGACGGGGACTCGCGCAGGTCGTCGGTGCGCGCCTTGAACGTCAGCCCCCACACCGCGATCGTCTTTCCGGCGAGCTCGCCGCCCACCGCCGACCGCACCTTCTCGGTGACCCGTTCGAACTGCTCGTCGTTGACCGCTACCACGCCGTCGAGCAGGTCGAACTCGTAGCCGGCGTCGTCGGCGATCTTCAGCAGCGCGCGCGTGTCCTTCGGGAAGCAGCTGCCGCCCCAGCCGGGACCGGGACGCAGGAAGTCCTGACCGATCCGCTTGTCGTACCCGAGGCCGAGCACGACGTCGTTGACGTCGGCGCCCACCCCCTCGCAGATCGCGGCCACGGCATTGACGAACGAGAGCTTGGTGGCCAAAAAGGCGTTGGCGGCGTACTTGATCGTCTCCGCCGACGCCGGGTCGGTGACGATCACCGGCGCGGCCACCCCGAGGTACAGCGACGAGACCTTGATCGCCGCGGCCTGGTCGGTGCTCCCGACGACGATCCGGTCCGGCTTCAAGAAGTCCTGCACCGCCGATCCCTCGCGGAGGAACTCGGGGTTGGAGACGACCTTCACGTCCGGCCGGTCGAGCACCCGCTCGACGACGCGGGTCGAGCCGACCGGGACGGTCGACTTGTTCACCACGACGCTCTCGTAGGGCAGGTTCTCGGAGATCTCGCGGGCCGCGGCCTCGATGTACGTGAGATCGGCGCTGCCGTCGTCGCCCTGCGGTGTGGGAACGCACAGGAAGGCGATGTCACAGTCCCGCACCGCGGTCGCCGCCCCCAGCACGAAGCGCAGCCGGCCCGAGCGCAACCCCTCCTCGACCAGCCGATCGAGGCCGTGCTCGACGATCGGCACCTCGCCCCTCGAGAGCTGGGCGACCTTGTCGGCGTCGACGTCCGCACAGACGACCTCATGACCCAGATGGGCGAAGCACGCACCGGTGGTGAGGCCGACGTAGCCGGTGCCGATGATCGCGATTCGAGACATCGCAAGGACGCTACCGGCCGACAGGGGGTTACTACCGTGGTCGCATGCTGCTGGCCCCGCCGGGCGACGACTCGGGCCTCATTGATGCGTGCGGCCTGGAGCCCGGGGCGGTGTGCGAGGCCGTGTGGGACGCGACCGAGAGCGAACGGTGGGCGAAGATTGCCGACTGGTTCATCGGGAAGCCGCTGACGATCCTGATCATCCTCGTCGTCGCGTTCGTCGTCGCCCGCGTCGCCCGCCGGTTCGTCCGCAGAGGGGTCCGGCGGCTGGTCATGACCCAACGGGTTGCTGGGACCTGGGCGCTGGAACGCGTCGGGATCAACTCGACGACGACCGCGACGATCACCGATCCACGCCGGGAGGGACGGGCGGCGTCGATCGCGACGGTCGTGGCGTCGACCGTGACCGTGGTGGTCTGGACGGTCGCTTCGATCATGATCCTCGGCGAGCTGAACGTCGATCTCGCCCCGCTGATCGCCGCCACGGGCATCGTCGGCATCGCCCTCGGGTTCGGCGCCCAGAGCCTCGTGAAGGACTGCATCACCGGGCTGTTCATGCTCCTCGAGGATCAATACGGCATCGGCGACGAGGTTGATCTCGGCGAGGCCGTCGGCACCGTCGAGCAGATCTCCTTGCGCACGACCGTCCTGCGGTCTCCCGACGGCACCCTGTGGCACGTCCCGAACGGCGAGGTGCTGCGGGTGGGCAACCGCTCGCAGCTCTGGGCCGTCGCCCTGATCGACGTCGCGATCGGCATCGATGCGGACGTGGAACGGGCGAGCCAGGTGCTGCAGGACACGGTGACGCGCGTGTCCGTGGACGAGACGATCGCCGCCGACGTGCTCGAACCACCCGAACTGCTCGGCGTCGAGAACATCACCGCGACGGGCGTGACGTTGCGGCTGCGCATCAAGACCAAGCCGGGCGCCCAGTACCACATCCAGCGCGTGCTGCGGGAGGCGATCAAGCAGACCCTCGACGAGGAAGGCATCGCCCTCGCCCAGCCGTCGCCCGTACCGCCACCACCGGCCGCGCCTCCACCCTGACCGCCGTGCGCGGTGTCGGGGATCGTCGGGCCTCGCGTGCCATCATGTCGCCCGTGTTTGGTCGAGTCGGGCGGTGGGGTTGATCGCGGTCGTCGGGTTCTTCACCTCTCCGGACACGGGGTCGTTGTGGTGGTCGATCGGGTGGCTGGCGCTGACGGTCGTCCTGCTGCTGATCGCGGCGAGCCTGACGCGACCGCCACGCCTCGTCGCGTCGACGACGTCGGCCGAGCTCGGAGCCGAGTCGCCGGCCGTCGCCAGCCTGCTCACCAACGGGTTCATCGTCACCCCGCCGGCCGCCGTCGCCACGCTCCTCGACCTGGTCGCGCGCGGGTGGCTGCGCATCGAGCACGCCGAGCAGGAGGTGGTCCTGCTCACGGACCAACGGGGCCGCGAGGGTGATCACCTCACGTCCTACGAGCAGCAGGTGCTCAACCACGTGCACAAGCTCACCGCGGGCACGCTCACGGGCGTCTCGGGCGCGGGGGTCGAGATCGCCGGTCTGCGCCTCTCCCGCCGCTGGTGGCGTCGCTTCACCCGAGCCGTCGTGTCCGACGCCCGCCGGCAACGCCTTTCGAAACGCCGCTGGACGCTCTGGGCGATCGGCCCGCCCGTCATCACGTGCGCGCTCGCCGTCCGTTCCTGGTGGGTCGCCGTGCGCAGTGGGGAGCCCGACGCCGTCGCCGACTCACTCGTCCCGCGGGCCATCGCTGTCGCGGTCGCGCTGCTCATCCTGCTCGTCGCGTGGCGGCTCTGGAAGCGGATCCGCTCCCGCGCCCAGCGCCCGACCACCGCCGGTCTGCAACGAGCGGAGCACTGGCTCTCGGTGCGGGCGTGGATGGAGCCACGAGGGTTCGAGGGTGCCTCGGCGGCCGCCGCGAACAGCGCCAGCCGCGCCCTCGCCTACGCCGCCGCCCTCGGCCTCGCCGAGCGGGCGGGCGACGAGCTCCCGATTGTGCCCGAGGACGATCGCCTCGCGTGGAGCAACGCGACCGGCGAGTGGCACGTCGTGCGGGTGCGGTACCCGTTCCGCCCGGGGTACGGCCGCCATCCCGCCCTGATGCTGCTCATCGGGTTGGTCGTCGGCGCGGGGCTGGTCGCGCTGCAGCGCCTGCTCCTCGACGTCGCCCGCGGCGATTCCACGCTCGGGATCATCGAGGACTTCCCCGACCAGGCGGACCTCATCGAGACGATCGCCCTCGTCGTCGCGGCGGTGCTCATCGTGCCGCTGCTGTGGATGGTGTGGCTCGCCGCGGCCGGTGCGTTCGACCTGTTCTCGACGATCGAGCGCCAGGGCCTGGTGGTGCGGGCCCGGCGCCCGCAGCGGGTCGTCCCGTTCCCCCGCCTGCTCCGTCCATTGGCCCGGCGTGACCGGTTCTCCCTCTTCATCGCGGTGGACGACGGACGATCCGACCGCGTCAGCGCCTGGCTGTCCAACGAGCGCACCGCGGTCCCCCAGGGTGCCCGGGCCCGAGTCAAGGCCACGCCGGTGCTCGGCTACGTGCGCAAGTCGGAGCCGATCGGCAGCACCCGGACGTAAGCGCGGCATCCACGCGAAGCTGGGTCCATGCCGCGGATCCTGGTGACCAACGACGACGGGATCGACTCCGTCGGCCTCCACGTCCTCGCCCGCGCCGTGCGGGAGCACGGCGACGTGCTCGTCGTCGCGCCCGACACGGAGTACTCCGGCGCCGGCGCCGCTCTCGGCGCGCTGCACGTCATCCACCCCGAGGTCCGCCGGACGGCCATCTCGGGCATCGACGAGGCCTGGTCGCTCAACGGGCCGCCGGGGCTGTGCGCGATGCTCGCCCGGCTGGGCGTGTTCGGGCGCATCGATCTCCTGGTATCCGGGATCAACCCGGGCGCCAACGTCGGGCGGGCCGTCTACCACTCCGGCACCGTCGGCGCCGCGCTGACCGCCCGCAACGGGGGGACGAGCGGGGTGGCGGTGAGCCAGGCCGTCGCCGGGTTCGGCATCGAGGGCCAGGGCTGGGACGAGATGATCGCCGACCAGCAGTGGGAGACGGCCGCCCACGTCGGCAGCGCCGTCGCCGGCGCCGTGCTCGAGGCCGACCTCGCCGAACCCGTGGTGGTCAACGTCAACGTGCCCAACCTGCCGCTCGAGGAGATCAAGGGCTGGCGCCACGCCTCGATCGGGCGCCTCCCGCCGCGTGCCATCTCCCGCGGAACCCTCGAGCCGGTGAGCGGGCGGGAGGGAGTGTTCGCCGTCCGCATGGAGTGGGGTGACGCGATCGAGCTCCCACCCGACACGGACGGCGGGGCGATCGAGCGCGACGAGGTCACCATCTCCTACCTGAGCCGCATCGTCGCCGAGCCCCGATCCGACTTGCCGGGCGTCGACCACACGCTGGACGGCCTGCTCAGCGGGCTCCCTTCTACACTGCGCCCATGATCCCGGGGAGCCGCGAGGCGGGGGACGCCCGGCTCCGCGAGTACCGAGCCAGCATCGACAACATCGACGCCGCGCTCGTGCACCTGCTCGCCGAACGGTTCAAGATCACCCAGGCGGTCGGCCGCTACAAGGCCGACGTGGGGCTCCCCGCCGCGGACCCGGCCCGGGAGGCCCAGCAGGTCACCCGGCTCCGCGCCCTTGCCGCGGAGTCCGGTCTCGACCCTGCGTTCAGCGAGAAGTTCCTCCGGTTCATCGTCGACGAGGTCATCCACCACCACCGTCTGCTCGCCGACGATCGTTGAGGCCAGCTCACGCTCGCTAGCGGCTGATCTCGATCACGGCGGCGGCGTGGACGGCCGCCTCGGCGCGGCTGAGGGTCGGGCCGAGCTCGACGATGAACGCCACCCCGTCGGAGATCGTGGTGCGCTGCCACGTCGCCGCCACACCGGTGTAGGTGCCGCCGCTGATGTCGAGGATGGGGAGGCCGGTCAGCTCGGCGTAGCGGGCCCGGACCTCGGCGTCGCGCCCGGGCTGGCCGGGAGCGATGCGGAAGAGGTCCTGGTGGTACCAGATGCCGATGTCCGGTCGGATCGCGCTGACGAAGTCGACGATCGCTTGCGTCTCGGGCTCGCTGGCCGGCCCGGCGCCGCCGTACTGCGAGTCACCGGGTTGCCCGAGCGGCGCCCAGTTGTAGGGGAAGTTGCGATTGAGGTCGACGAGGTGGGCGTTGGTCCGCGTTCCGGCCGCCTGGCCGTCGGGGTTCATCGACTCGATCAGCCAGAGGTCGATCCCCGGCGGGAGCGGGGCGGTGGCGAGCCGCTCGACGATCCGCACACCGGCCGCTTCGTCGCCGTGGATCACGCCGATGACCAGCACCACCGTCCCACCCGGCGTGCCCCGCTCGACGGCGGTGATCGGCCGGCCGTCCACCGAGCGCCCGATCTCGAGGACCTGGAGGGCGTCCGTCGCCAGGCCGGCGACCCCCGGAAGGGTGGTCGTGGTGGTGGTCGTGGTGGTGGTCGTGCTGGTCGACGGGGTGACGGTGGTCGACGTGGTGGTGGACGTCGACGTCGTCGCCGGCGAGCTCGTCGTGGTGCTCGCAGTCGTCGCGACGGGCGCCGGCGACGACGCTGGCGCGGAGGCCTCCCGGTTTGTGTCACCGTTGCCGCTGCATGCGGCGAGAACGGTGACACAAACCCAGGGAAGCCCGCGACGTAGGTGCGTCAGATGGCGTCGGCTCCCCGCTCGCCGGTGCGGATGCGGACCAGCTCGTCGACGGTGGTGACCCACACCTTGCCGTCGCCGATCTTCTCGGTCTGGGCGGCCGCGCTGATCGCGTCGACGATCCCGTCGGCGACGTCGTCGTCGGCGACGATCTCGATCTTGACCTTGGGGACGAAGTCGATCTGGTACTCGCTGCCGCGGTACGTCTCGGTGTGCCCGCCCTGACGACCGAAGCCCCGAACCTCGGTGACGGTCATCCCGACCACGCCCGCCGACTTGAGCGCGGCCTTCACGTCGTCGAGCTTGAACGGCTTGATGATCGCGGTGATGAGCTTCATGTCCTCAATCTCCCTGGGCGCTCACGCCCGCTCCATGGTGGCAGTTCCGGCGTGGTACGCGGTCTCCGCGTGCTCGGCGAGGTCGAGCCCGCTCTCCTCGGTCTCCTCGGTGACCCGGACCCCGATCGTCGCGTCGAGGGCCTTCATGATCCCGAACGTGAGGACGAACGACCAGATGATCGCCACGACGTTGGCGAGCAGCTGCTCGCCCAGCAGGCTCGCTCCGCCGCCGTAGAACAGACCCTCCTTGAAGTCGAGGCCGAAGAACTCGGGATCGGCGAAGAACCCGATCAGCAGCGAGCCGAGCAGGCCACCGACGAAGTGCACGCCGACGACGTCCATCGCATCGTCATAACCCGCCTTCGTCTTGACCCGGACCGCGTAGCAGCAGGCGATCCCGGCGAGGAGGCCGATCACGAGCGGTGCCGGGCCCCGCACGAAACCCGCCCCGGGTGTGATCGCGACGAGGCCGGCGACGATGCCCGACGCCGCGCCGAGGTTGGTCGGCTTGCCGTCCCGCAGCCACTCGACGGCGACCCACGTCAATCCGGCCATGGCGGCGGCGAGGAACGTGTTCATGAAGGCCTGGGCGGCCTGGCCGTTGGCGTTGAGCGCCGAGCCGGCGTTGAAGCCGAACCAGCCGAACCACAGGATCCCCGCGCCGATCATCACGAGCGGCATCGAGTGCGGCGGATGGCCCTCGTGCGGCCACCCGCGCCGCCGCCCGAGGACGAACACGGCGGCGAGCGACGCGATACCAGCGTTCACGTGGATGGCTGTGCCTCCGGCGAAGTCGAGCGAGCCGCGCTGACCCAGCCAGCCCCCGAACACCCACTTGAAGATCGGCACGTAGACGAGGAAGAGCCACAGCGGCACGAACAGCACCCACGCCGAGAACTTCATGCGGTCGGCGACCGCCCCGGAGATCAACGCCGGCGTGATCACGGCGAACATGCCGAGGAACGCAATCGTCGCGATGGCACCGCCGTTGTCGTCGAGGATGCCGATGTCCTTCAGGAAGAAGGCGTCGAAGTTCCCGATGAAGTCGTTGTCGAAGGGGACCTGGGCGAGGGAGAACCCGGCGATCGCCCACAACACCGGCACGATCAGCAGGCAGTAGAAGTTCATCATCAGCATGTTCAGGACGTTCCGACTCCGGTCCATGCCTCCGTAGAAGAAGGCGAGGCCCGGCGTCATGAACAGCACGAGTGCCGAAGAGGTCAACACCCACGCCAGTGCGCCAGAGTCCATCGGTTTCCTTTCTGTCGTTGCCGCAGGGGCAACCGGCCCCCCGCGAGGGACCGTAAGCAGCACGTGTTTCGCCAGTGTTTCCGGATGGGGTGCAGTCCGTTACGGGACGCCATGCTGGGGACGATGACCGAGATCGAGCAGCCCGTCATCGACATCCCCCGCTCGAACGGTCACGGCCGACCCGACCCGTCGTTCTTGCATCTACTTTGCGCGTCCTGGCGCGCAATCCAGATGCAAGAACGCGGGTCGTAGCATCGAGTGCCATGGAGCTGACCGTGGCCGCCGTGCAGATGGCGATGGCCGAGGACGTCGATCCCAACGTCAAGACGGCGGAACGGCTGGTGCGCGAGGCGGCCGCCCGGGGCGCGCAGATCGTGCTCCTGCCCGAGCTCTTCGAGGGGCCGTACTTCTGCAAGGACATGCTCCCCGAGCACTTCGACCGCGCTCTCCCGCTGGAGGGCCACCCGACGATCGCCCACTTCCGCGAGCTGGCCGCCGAGCTCGAGGTCGTGCTGCCGCTCAGCGTGTACGAACGGGCCAACCGGGCGACCTACAACTCGGTCGTCGTCATCGACGCCGACGGCAGCGAGCTCGGCACGTATCGCAAGAGCCACATCCCCGACGGGCCGGGCTACACGGAGAAGTACTACTTCAACCCCGGAGACACGGGCTTCCGGGTGTGGCCCACCAGGTACGGGTCGGTGGGGGTCGCCATCTGCTGGGACCAGTGGTTTCCCGAGTCGGCCCGCTGCATGGCGCTGATGGGGGCCGACGTCCTCTTCTACCCGACCGCCATCGGGAGTGAGCCGCCCGATCCGGACTGGGACTCGAGCGGGCACTGGCAGCGGGTGATGCAGGGCCACGCCGGAGCCAACCTCACTCCCCTCGTGGCGGCGAACCGCATCGGTCACGAGACCGGGCGCACGACGGAGATCACGTTCTACGGATCGTCGTTCATCACCGACGCGACCGGCGCAAAGGTGGCCGAAGCCGGCCGGGACGACGAAGCGGTGCTGGTGGCGACGTTCGACCTCGCCACCGGCCGGCGGGACCGCCACTCGTGGGGGCTCTTCCGGGACCGCCGGCCCGACCTCTACGGGCCGCTGCTCACCCTCGACGGCACGACGCGCCCGGGATGAGTGCCGACGACGGGCTGCGCATGCCCGCGGAGTCCGCGCCGCACGAGCGCACGGTGATGTGCTGGCCGGCCCGGCGGGAGCTGTACGGCGAGCTGATGCCGGCCGCCGAGCAGGCGCACGCCTCGGTGGCCCGCACGATCGCCGGGTTCGAGCCGGTGACGATGATCGCCGCGCCCGGTTCGGGCGCGGCCGCGGCGCAGCACTGCGGCGAGGAGGTCGAGGTCGTCGAGCTGCCGATCGACGACTCGTGGTTCCGCGACACCGGCCCCATCTACGTCGTGTCCCCGGATGGCGCCCAGCGGGTCGCCGTCGACTGGGTGTTCAACGGGTGGGGCGAGAAGTACCCGCCGTGGGACCAGGACGACGCGGTGGCCCGGCGCTGGGCCGAGCGGGCGGGCGACGACGTGCGCTCGGTCGACATGGTCCTCGAAGGTGGGTCGATCACCGTCGACGGCGAGGGCACGCTCGTGACCACCGAGCAGTGCCTGCTCCATCCCAACCGCAACCCCGAGCTCACCCGCGCCGACATCGAGGAGCGCTTGCGGACCGAACTCGGCGTCGACACGATCGTGTGGCTGCCCCACGGGCTCGCCCTCGACGACGACACCGACGGCCACGTCGACAACGTCGCCGCCTTCGCCCGCCCTGGCGTACTCGTCGTGCAGGGATGCGACGACCGCGACGAGGCGGACTGGCTGCGGTGCCACGTGAACCGGCGCGCCGCGCTCGGCGCCCTGGACGCAGCCGGGCGACGACTCGACGTGGTCGAGATCCCGGTGCTCCCGTTCACGAAGGTCGGCGGCCGTCGCGTCGCCGTGCCGTACCTCAACTACTACGTCGGGAACGGGTTCGTCGTCGTGCCCGTGTGCGGCCATCCTGCCGACGCCGCGATGGTGGCGATCATCGCCGAGCAGTACCAGGGGCGCGAGGTCATCCCGCTCGACGTGGGGGCGATCCTCGCCTATGGCGGCGGCGGCATCCACTGCATCACCCAGCAGGTGCCTCCCCTCGGCTGAACCCCCCGGGTTTAGAGGGTTGGTAGATGCTGCGCGGTTGTGAGGAGCACCTGGAACGGGTCGCCTTCGGCGATGCGCTCCGGTACGGAGCGCACGGTCCAGCCGTCGGGTCGGAGGTCCGGGTCGTCGAGCTCGTCCCACTCCAGCGGGACCGACACCGGTGCTCCCGCCGCCGCCCGCACGCTGTACGGCGCGACGAGCGTCTTGTTGATCGCGTTCTGCGTGTAGTCGAGGCGCGCCCGGCCCTCGCGCTGGCCGACCTTCCACTCCCAGCTCACCAGCTCCGGGACGGTCGCTCCGACGGCCCGCGAGATCTGCTCGACCCAGCGCCGCGTCTCGCCGAAGGACGGTCCGGGCGTGACCGGCACCCAGATCTGCAGGCCCCGGCGCCCGCTCACCTTCGGCCGGCCGACCACGCCGAGGTGGTCGAGCGCCGAGCGGTACAGGCGGGCGAGCACGAGGACGTCGTCGAACCGCGTGTCGGGCCCGGGATCGATGTCGATCAGGGCGTACGTGGGCAGCTTCGGCTCCTCGCTCCGTGACGTCCACGGGTGCAGCTCGACCGCCCCGTAGTTGGCCAGCCAGGCGAGCGTGGCCGGGCGGTCGGCGATGACGTACCACTCGGTCTCCCCGGGGTCGGCGGCGTCGTTGCGCCAGCGGGAGACCCAGTCGGGCGCGTGGGACGGCACCGCCTTCTGCCAGAAACCCGACTTGTCGACGCCGTCCGGGTACCGGCGGGTGTTGACCGGGCGGTCGTGCACGTATGGGAGCAGCACGGGCGCGATGGTGGCGTAGTGGCGGATCAGGTCGCGCTTGCTGAGTTGCGCCTCGCCGTCCCGGCCCGGGAACAGCACCTTGTCGAGGTTCGTCAGCCGCAGCGTCTGTCCGTCGAACTCCCACGAGCCCTTGTTGCCGAGGGCGTCGAGGGCGGCCAGCTCGTCCTCCGTCGGGGGATCCCACCGCAGCCTCGACTCGGCGACCTCCGGTGGGAGGTCCGACCGCCACTCGGCGTCGGGCGCGGCCGCCACCTCGTCGTTGGTCCGGCCGCTCTTCACCGATCGCGGGAAGTCCTCCGGATCCCACCCCTCGCGCGCGTGCTCGTCGCGCTTGTGGAACATCAGCCACTGCTCCTTGCCCGACCGGTCGCTGCCGGTGCGCACGAGCACGAATCGGCCGGACAGCTTTTCTCCCCACACGTCGGCGTGGAGCTCGCCGTCGGCCACCGCCTGCGCCGGGTCATCGCTGCCGTACGGCTCCCACCGGCCACGGTCCCAGACGATCACGTCACCGCCGCCGTACTCGCCACTCGGGATGACGCCCTCGAAGTCGACGTACTCGATCGGGTGGTCCTCGACGTGCACGGCGAGCCGCCGGGCGGCGGGATCGAGCGATGGGCCTCGCGGGACGGCCCAGCTGGCGAGGACGCCATCGATCTCGAAACGCACGTCGTAGTGGAGGCGTCGGGCCCGGTGGCGCTGGACGACGAACCGTCCCCCTCGACCCGACTCCGACGTGGTCCCACCCTTCGGTTCGGGCGTTCGGCCGAAGTCGCGCTTGGCGTGATACGTCGCCAGCGAGTCGTCCGCGCGGCTCCGCTTCTTCGCCTTCGGGCGGGCCATGCCCCTTGTGTACCCCGGCGCGGCGTCGAACGCGCCACCCGCCGCTGCGGTCAGTACCCGGGGTACCCGGCGAACGTCGTCGGGGTGCCGGCCCCGCCGCCCCCTCGGTGACGTTGACCGTGATCTGGGCGCTGGCGTCGGTGCGACTGTGGTCGGGGTTGACGACCACCCATGGTCGGTAGTACCCACATCGTGGCCAGGAGGATTTTCGCCCGTTCGAGATCCATGCAGCGGTTTCGTACGTACAGCAGATGTGTGGGACGTCTCGGACGAGGCGCTGGTGGCTGGGGTGGCCGCCGGCGACCCTGACGACTTCGCGGCCGTGCTCGTGCAGCCGCAGTTCCAGCGCCGCGTCGTACGGCCTGGACGCCATCGCGCTGCCGCGGGAGACACTGATGGCCGCGGCGTACTTCGGGTTCACGGCGCGAGAGATCAGCGCCGCGTGGGGGGTGCCGATCGGCACCGTGAAGACCCGTCTGCGGAGCGCCCTGGGGCGGCTGCGTGACGTCCTCGCCGGGGTGCCGGCGTGACCCGTCGCCGTCCCCCCAAAGCCCGACGGCGAGGCGGCGTATCCCGGACGCCGTCCTCGCCGTCGCGGCGGGTGTGATCGACGGTCGTCGCCATCGGGTGCTCGGCCACCTTCTAACCTGCCGGACGTGTCCCAGGTGAACCCGCCCTTCCGAGCCGACCACGTCGGCAGCCTGCTCCGTCCCGCCGCCGTGCACGAGGCGCGGGCGAAACGAGCCGCCGGCGAGATCTCCGCCGCCGACCTCCGCAAGGTGGAGGACGACGCCATCGCTGACGCCGTGCGCACGGTGGAGAGTCTCGGGATGCGCAGCGTCACCGACGGCGAGTTCCGCCGGGCCTGGTTCCACCTGGACTTTCTCCAGGAGCTCGACGGCGTCGCGATCACCGGCAACATCGCGGCCAGCTCGGACGCCGCCGCGACGGTGCACATGACCCCGCCGAAGCTCTCGGTCGTCGGACCGCTCCGCCACTCCCACGACATCCAGGTCGACGACTACCGGTACCTGGCGTCGATCGTGACCGAGACCCCGAAGGTCTGCGTCCCCTCGCCGACGATGGTGCACTTCCGCGGCGGCCGGGCGGCGATCGACATCGACGCCTACCCGGACATGGAGAAGTTCTTCGCCGACCTCGCCGCCTGCTACCGCGCCGAGCTCGACGCGCTGTACGCCGCCGGCTGTCGGTACGTGCAATTCGACGACACCAACCTCGCCTACCTCTGCGATCCCGTGATGCGGGAGGGTGCGGTCGAGCGCGGCGACGACCCGAACGAGCTGCCCCACGCCTATGCCGAGCTGATCAACTCGGTGATCACCGGGCGGCCCGATGATCTGGTCGTCGGCATCCACCTCTGCCGTGGCAACTACCGCAGCACCTGGTTCGCCAAGGGCGGCTACGAACCCGTGGCCGAGGTGCTGTTCAACGAGCTCGCCGTCGATGCCTACTTCCTCGAGTACGACGACGAGCGGTCGGGTGACTTCGCCCCGCTGCGGTTCGTGCCCGCCGACAAGACCGTCGTGCTCGGGTTGATGACGAGCAAGCGCCCGGAGCTCGAGTCGGTCGACGCACTCGCCACCCGCGTCGACGAGGCGGCCCGCTACGTCCCGCTCGATCAGCTGTGCCTCAGCCCGCAGTGCGGCTTCGCCAGCACGGTGGAGGGCAACCAGCTCACCGCCGATGAGCAGTGGGCGAAGCTCGGGCGCGTCGTCGAGGCGGCGCACAAGATCTGGCCCTCCTGACCCCCGCGATCCTTCTCAATCGCCGATCTGGGCGCGATTCTTCGCAGCTCCTGAGAGAAATCGCACCCAGATCGCGGAGCTGACGTGGACGAGCCGACGATTCCTCCGCCCCACCCGGATCCCCATCCGCCGACCGCGTTCACTCCCCCGCCGGGAGGCGTGCGACGCCCACTGCCACATCTTCGGGCCCGCGGCCCGGTTCCCGTTCGCTCCGGATCGCACGTACACCCCACCTGACGCCGGCTACGAGCACTTCACCGCCCTGCAGGACCGGCTCGGACTCTCGCGGGCCGTGTTCGTCCAGGCCAGCTGCCACGGAACCGACAACTCCGCCATGGTCGACGCCATCCGCCGGGGCGGGGGGCGCTACGCCGGCGTGGCCATGGTCGACGACTCGTTCACCGACCGCGATCTCGGTGCCCTCCACAACTCCGGCATCCGGGGCGTCCGGTTCAACTTCGTCGCCCACCTCGGCGGAGCGCCCGAGATGAACGAGTTCTGGCGCATCATCGACCGGGTCACGCCCCTCGGCTGGCACGTCGTGCTCCACTTCGATGCGGTCGACCTGCCGGCCTACGCCGACGTCCTCGACCGCCTGCCGGTCCCCTACGTCATCGACCACCTCGCTCGGATCGACGCCGCCCGCGGACTCGACCAGGAGCCGTTCGCCCGGCTGTGCGAGCTCCTGCGCGACGAACGGGCCTGGGTGAAGATCTCCGGAGCCGAGCGACTCAGTGCCGCCGGGCCGCCGGGCTACGCCGACGTCGTCCCGTACGCCCGGGCGGTGATCGACATCGCCCCCGACCGGATCCTCTGGGGCACCGACTGGCCCCATCCCAACGTGCGCCAGATGCCGGACGACGGCGACCTGGTCGACGTGCTCGCCGCCTTCGCGCCCGATGAGGCGACGCGCACCAAGATCCTGGTCGACAATCCCACGAGGCTCTACGAGTTCGGCTAGAAACGTGCTCGACGGGAAAGGGGGCTCCGGTGCCGTACGACACGCACGATCCGCGATCACAGCTCGCCACTCGCTCGCCCGGCCGGGTGGTCGGGGGGTGTTTCGCCCCGCAGTACTTCGAGTTCCCGAAGCTCGAGCCCGACGAGGTCTCGCCGGCCGGGAGCAAGACCTGGCTCGTGCGCAGCCAGAACTGCTGCCTCGCCTACACGCTCGCCCGCCAGGGTGACACCCTGCGCCGCGACGATCAGCCGGACGAGTACATGGTGCTCCTCCCGTCCGCCGATTCGTGCGTCACCGTCCGGGCCGGCGGCGAACAGTCAGACGTCGACGGCAGCGCGGTCGTCTTCGTGCCACCGGGCGGGAGCGAGGTCGCCATCGGCTCGAGTGGCGTCGTCGTCCGCGTCTTCTCTCCGCAGGCCGAGGACCTCCTCGCCCGGTGCCGCAACGCCGACGCGTACGCCGAGCCGGATCCGAACGTGGCGCCGTTCGAGCCCTGGCCCGACCCGCCGGCCGGCCATCGGATCCGGGTGTACCCACTCGCCGACATCAAGCCCGACCCCGGCCGCTTCGGCCGGATCCTGCGGTGCAGCACGCTGATGGTCAACTACTTCTACGTCGACGATTCACCGCGCGACATCCACGTGATGTCGCCCCACCACCACGACGACTTCGAGCAGCTCTCCCTGCAGCTCGAGGGCGACTACGTCCACCACATCCGGACGCCGTGGACCGTCGACATGGCGCAGTGGCGCGACGACGACCACCAGTACTGCGCCAGCCCGGCGCTGACCGTGATCCCGCCTCCGACCGTGCACACGTCGCAGAGCGTCCACCACATGCCCCACCAGCTCATCGACATCTTCTGCCCGCCGCGCCTGGACTTCAGCGAGCGCCCGGGGTGGGTGCTCAACGCCGACGAGTACCCCGTGCCCGTCGGCGACGCCGTCCCGAGCGGATGACCGAGGACTGGGAGTCGCTGGGGCTGCGGCGCTCACCCCCGCTGTCGGCCCGCCGACTCCCGCCGGCGCTCCCGGAGATACTCAGAGACCACGTCGCGCTCGGTGAGCGCTCGGTCGCCGAGCCGTTCACCGGCATCACGACCGACGGCCACGTCCGCTCCGGCCTGTTCCCCCTCACCACGACCGGCATCCCGACCCGGCCGCTGGTCGACGCGGGGCAGGCGTTCCTCGCCTCGCTCGACGCCGGCCAGCAGGACGCCGTCTCATTCCCGATCGGCGCCGAGGAGTGGCGACGGTGGAGCAACGTGCACATCTACCTGATGCGCCACGGGTTGCTCCTCGAAGACCTCGCACCGGCCCAGCGGGCGGCGGCGCTCGACCTCCTGCGGGCCAGCCTCAGCGCACGCGGCTTCGAGGATGTGCGCACCGTCATGCGCTTCAACGAAGTGCTCGCCGACATCACCGACAGCCGCGACGAATACGGCGAGTGGGCGTTCTTCCTCAGCGTCTTCGGCTCGCCCTCGGAGGACGAGCCGTGGGGCTGGCAGCTCGACGGCCACCACCTCAACCTCCACTGCTTCGTGCTCGGCGACCAGGTCGTGCTCAGCCCGGCGTTCCTCGGCAGCGAGCCGTGCCGCGTCCGCACCGGTCCGCACGCCGGCCTGTCGCGCGTTCGTCGCCGAGGAGCGCGACGGGCTGGCGATGGTCCGCTCACTGTCGGCCGATCAGGCCCGCACCGCGATCCTTTACCCGTCGACCCTGAGCACCGACCTTCCCCCGGAGCGCAGCGTCCCCATCGACGGGCAGATGATGGCGTGCGCGTTCCGGGACAACCGGCGGTTGGAGTACGAGGGCGTGCGGGCCGACGCGATGAGCGACGGCCAGCGGCGCCTGCTGCGCGACCTCATCGCGAACTATGTCGGGCGCATCCGCGACGGACACGCCGAGCTCCGGATGGACGAAGTGACTGCCCACTTCGACGAGACCCACTTCTCGTGGATCGGCGCCACCGACGACTCCGGTCCCTTCTACTACAAGGTCCAGAGCCCGGTGATCCTCATCGAATTCGACCACGAACCCGGCGTCGTCTTCGCCAACAACGAGCCGACCCGCCATCACGTCCACACCGTCGTGCGCACGCCGAACGGCAACGACTACGGAATGGATCTCCTGCGCCAGCACTACGAGCGGGCCGGGCACCATCAGGCCGTCTGACGCGGCACCTCCGGGACACCGGCCGCCAGCACCCGCCGGAGCGCGTCCACCGTCGACCGTGTCATGACCGGCTCGACGCCGAGCGCATCGAGCATCTCGGCGCACGCCTCCATCTCGTGCACCCGGCGGCCGGCGTGCACCCCCGTTCCCTCGACGAGCCGGACGAGCAGCCGCTCGTCCGCCGCGGTCAGCTCGGCCACCAGATCCCGCCACAGCCATTCCGACAGGTCGGCGGCCTCCGCCGCGCGCAGCGCTTCGATCACGATCGCGGCCAGCCCCTTCATCGTCACGCTGCGCAGGAGCTTGCGCGTGGTCGCCTCACCGGCCGGGCCCACGATCACGTCGACCGTCACGTCCAGCCGTCGCATCGCGGCGCCGTAGGCGAGCGCTCCGGGACCGGACGCGACCGCAGGTGTGCGCAGCCCTCGTCCGGGAACCGGTGCCATGAGCGCGACGTCGACGTATGCCCGACCGCGCTCATCGGCGACGCCGGCCCGTTCTGCCTTCGCCGCCGGGGTGCTCGTGGTCAAGTCGGCGAAGACGGCGCCCGCCGGCAGGGCATCGATCGTCGCCTCGAACAAACCCGCCACGTCCGTCGGCCCGGTGAGCACGATCGCGATGTCCGCGCCGGCGACCGCCTGCGCGGGCTCGGGACACCGCTCGACGCCCGGCGGCGTGGGCACCGGGCCGGGATCACATCCCGCGACCGTCACGCCGGCGGCCACCAGGTCGGAGGCGAAGAGCGCTCCCGCCTCGCCCAGTCCGAGCACGGCGACGCGCACGGTCATCCCTCGAGCGAGTCGACGTACTCGACGCCGAGCTCGGCGAGCTTGGCCCGCAGCCCGTAGAAGTCGATTCCGAGCTCGCCGGCCTTGAGCTTGGCGCGGGACTGGTCCTCGGCGGCGATCCTCGCCCGGGACTGCGCCAGCGCCCACTCGGCCTCGCGGTGGGGCACGACCACCACGCCATCGTCGTCGGCGCAGACCACGTCCCCGGGTGCGACGGAGATACCGCCGAGGACGACCGGCACGTTGACCGACCCCGGCGAGGCCTTCACCGTGCCCTGGCACGAAACGTGGCGCGACCACACCGGGAAGCCGAGCTCGCGCAGCTCGCGTGTGTCGCGCACGCCGGCGTCGACCACGAGTCCGCGCACGCCGCGGGCCATGACCGAGCACCCCAGCAGCTCGCCGAACATCCCGTGCGACGACGGGGAGGTGTTCGTCACGACGAGCACATCCCCCTCCTGGCACATCTCCACGGCGGCGTGGATCATCAGGTTGTCGCCGGGATGGCAAGAGACGGTCACGGCCGAGCCGGCGATCCGCACGTCCGGTTGGATCGGGCGGATGTCTGCTCCGACGTATCCGCGCCGGCCGATCGCCTCGTGGACGGTTGCCGAACCCGCCTCGGCCAGCCCGGCGATGACCGCCGGATCGGCACGCGGGATCCTGCGGACGACGACGTGTCGGTTCATCACGACCTCCCAGATGGCTGCCGTCGGGTGACGATACGGTCCCGAGCGTGATCATCGACTGTCACGGTCACTACACGACCGCGCCGGCGCAGCTGGGCGAATACCGGGAGCGCCAACGCGAGGCGCTCGTGGCCGACGCCGGCCACGTCGGCGAGAAGGGCGCGCTCGACATCTCCGACGACGAGATCCGGGCCAGCCTGGAGGACAACCAGCTGCGTCTGCAGCGGGAGCGGGGAACCGACCTCACGCTGTTTTCTCCCCGGGCGAGCTGGATGGGGCACCATCTCGGCAACGTCCACACCAGCCGCTTCTGGTCCGAGCACTGCAACGAGCTCATCCGCCGGGTGTGCGACCTCTACCCGGAGAACTTCGTGCCGGTCTGCCAGCTGCCCCAATCGCCGGGCGCGCCCGTCGAACCGTCCGTCGCCGAGCTCGTGCGGTGCGTGGACGAGATGGGGTTCGTCGGCTGCAACCTCAATCCCGACCCGAGCGGCGGCGCGTGGGACAGTCCGCCGCTGTCCGACCGGTTCTGGTACCCGCTGTACGAGAAGCTGGTCGAGCTCGACGTCCCAGCCATGATCCACGTGAGCGCGGCGTGCAATGCGAACCTCCACACGACGACGTCGCACTACCTCGGCGCCGACACGACGGCGTTCACCCAGCTGATGATGTCGGACCTGTTCGCGACGTTCCCGACGCTGCGGTTCATCATCCCCCACGGTGGCGGGGCGGTCCCGTACCACTGGGGACGCTTCCGCGGTGTGGCTCAGGACATGAAGCTGCCCCCGCTCGACGAGGCCGTGCTCGGCAACGTGTGGTTCGACACGTGCGTCTACCACCAGCTCGGCATCGACCTGCTGCTGCGGGCGATCCCGATCGACAACATCCTGTTCGCCTCGGAGATGGTCGGCGCCGTCCGCGGTGTCGACCCCGAGACCGGCCACCACTACGACGACACCCGCCGGTACATCGACGCCGCCGAACTCACCGAGGCTCAGCGCCGCCAGATCTACGAGGGCAACGCCCGACGGGTCTTCCCCCGACTGACGCCGTGACCTTCTCATCCGAGTGTCTACGTGCATCCGAGTGCGCGATGAGGGAAGGTCCCTCACGAGACACTCGGGCGGCGGAAGACACTCGGATGGTCAGGACGTGAAGCAGTAGGAGTCGCTGGAGGCGTCGCCGCCCTGGAGGCGGGTCTGATGGACGCGGAGGCCGTGGAAGTCGTCGCCGTTGGGGAAGAACCGGGCGTCGGCGGCGAGCCCTCCTCCCTCGGTATCGGCGTCGAGCTTGGCGACCCACGCGCCGACACCGTCGGGGTAGAAGACCTCGTCCCACGCCGCGTAGAGCGAGTTGGTGACGTACACCCGCTTGCCGTCGCGGCTGACCTCCACCATCTGTGGACCGCCGGCGAGACGCTGGTCCGGCAGGGCCGGATGGGCGGCCCGGTCGACGATCCCGCCGAGCCGCACCGAACCGGTCTCCACCGGATGGAACGGATCGCTGACGTCGAACTGCTTGAGCTCGCCGGTGCCCCAGCACGACACGTACAGCCACCGGTCGTCGACGGAGAGGTCGATGTCGGAGATGATCGGCGGCACCGCGCCGAACGGCTGCAGGGCCGGCGGGAGATCGGCGGCGTCGGCCGGCTCCGCCGGAACCGTGATGACCTTCTCGGCCGCCCAGTTGCCGTTCTCGCGGTGCCACAACCACACCGAGGCCGACAGGTCCTCGACGCTGATGACGACCCCGACGAACCCCCACGTCTTCGTCGGGTCGTGGGCCGGTCGCAGCTCGAGCACCATCTGGTGCTGGTCGCCGAGGTCGACGCGCTGGACGAGCCGGCGCTCGGACAGGCTCCAGAAGTTGAGGTGGTGGCCGAACTTGCGGCCGAGCAGATCCTCGGGGTTGAGCCCGTTCTCGATCATCGAGGGCGTCCCCCACTCCGAGGTGATCAGAGTGTCGTGGTTGAGGTGCCACCACACGTCGTAGCTGAAGTACTGGTCGCCCCGATCGACCTCCCATGCGCCGATCACGTCGAACGTCTGGTGGTCGAGGATGGCGACACCGCCCGGCCCGTCGTCACCGTTGGCGCCGCCGAGCGCGGACATGAAGATCCCGTCCGGGCCGCAGTGCAGCGTGTGGGGACGGGAGTAGCCGGCCTTGGCCAGCTCGTCGGCCTCGATCGTCCGCACGAGGTGCGGCGCGCGGGGGTCGGGCTGGGTGTCGAGGACGTACGTCCGCGACGACCGCAGCCCGGGCACGATCAGATAGCGCCGCTCCAGATGGCCCGCGTGCCCCTCGTGGCACAGCGCGCTCGAGCAGGCGTTCCACCCGAAGTGGTGGAGCTCGTTGCCGGCGTGCGGCAACTCGGTCCACCCGACGACCGACCCGTACGTCTCGGACGACTCGTCGCAATCGATCACTGTCATCACATCGTTGACCGCGCCCGCCGGGTCGAACGCGGCCACGTAGGCGAGCTGTTCGGGCGGGGCGGCGATCGCCGCTCCCGGGGTGCGGTAGAAGGTCGGGTCCATCGTCAGTCACTCCTCGTCAGCTGGGTCCGGACATCTTGCCCCGTCGGCAACCGGCGGGAGGGCTTGCAGCGCCGGCCACCGATCGGGTAGGGACAGCACGGTGTCCGAGATCGCTGATCGTTACCGCCGCCGCGCCGACGCGTTTCAGAGCAAGGTCGCCGCGGTGGCGCCGGACCAGTGGGCGAACCAGTCCCCGTGCGCCGACTGGACCGCCCGCGACGTCGTCGGCCACGTGGTCGACATGCACTCCGCGATGCTTCAGCCCCTCGACCGGCAGCGAGTTCCGGGTCCGTCGGTGGAGGAGGACCCGCTGTCCGCGTTCGTGAACGCCCGTGCCGACATCGAGGCCGTGCTCGGCGATCCCACGCTCGCCGCGACCGAGTGCAACACGCCGATGGGACCGGCGACGGCCGCCGACCACATCGATCAGGTCGCCAGCGAGGACCTCGTCGTGCATGGGTGGGATCTCGCCCGCGCCACCGGACAGGACGACACGATCGACCCCGAGGAGGTCGAGCGCATGTGGCCCATCGCCCAGGCGATGGACGAGCGGATGCGGATCCCGAACGTGTTCGGCCCGGGCATCGTCGTCTTCGGCCCCGAGGTGCCGGTGCCCGACAGCGCCCCGCTGCAGGACCGCCTGCTCGGGCTGCTCGGCCGCGACCCTCGTTGACCTCAGCCGATCACGGCAGCTCGAGCATCACCCGCACGCCGAGCAGCCGGACCGGCCGCGTCACGCCGAGCTCGTCGACCAGGGCCGCGGCGACGGCGGCGACGACCGCCGGATCCGTCGTCGGCTCGGCCAGCTTGCGGATCTTGTTGCGGGTGAAGAACGTCATCGTCCGCACCTTGACCGCCACGTGAGTGATTCGCCGGCCCTCCGCCACGATCGCCTCGGTCACCTCCCTTGCCAGCACGGCGACGCGCTCGTGGATCTCCGCCGCCGACGTGAGGTCGTGCTCGAACGTCTCCTCCCGGCTGCGTGACCGCGGCACGTAGGGCTCGCCCACGACCGGCGCGTCGTCTCCGCCGAGACCGAGCACCTTGAGCGACGGACCGATCCTCGGCCCGAACCGACGGGCGAGATCGTCGGCATCCGCCTTGGCCAGGTCGGTGACGGTGTGGACGCCGGCCTCGGCGAGCCGCCTCGCCGTGCGCTCGCCGATCCCCCACACGGCCGTGACCGGCCGATCCCCCATCGTCTCGATCCACGTCCGGCGGGTCAGGCGGGAGATCCCGCCGGGCTTGGCAAAGCCGGTGGCCGTCTTCGCCTGCAGCTTCGTCTCGCCGATCCCGACCGCGCAGTGCAGGCGGGTCTCGGCGAGCAGCGTGGTCTGCACCAGACGGGCGAACGCCTCCGGGTCGTCCGTGCGCACCCCGACGAACGCCTCGTCCCAGCCCCACACCTCGACGACCACGCCGAGCGAGCGCAACGTCGCCATGACCTGTTCCGACGCGGCTTCGTAGGCCGGCCGGTCCATCGGGAGGAACACGGCGTCGGGACACGCACGGGCGGCCGCCCCGAGCGGCATCCCCGAGCGCACGCCGAAGGCCCGGGCCTCGTACGACGCCGTCGCCACGACCTGACGGGCCCGGCTCGGATTGCCGTCGCCACCCACCACGACCGGGCGGCCGGCGAGCTCGGGCCGGCGAAGCACCTCCACCGCGGCGAGGAACTGATCGAGGTCGACGTGGAGGATCCAGTCGCGCTCGCTCACCGGCGAAGTCGTAGCAGCCGAACGACGAGCGACACGCCCAGATGGAGTCAGGCCGCGGCGGCCAGACCCGTCGGCGGCGCCGGCGTCGGCCGGGTCCCGTACGACCGAAGCCACACCGGAAGGACCAGGTGCTCCTCCCGGCCGAGGTGCCGCTCGATCAGGCGGCACGCGTCGCCGGCCATCTCGAGGTCGCGGGGCAACGCCGCCAGCACGCGGTCGAGGTCATGGTGCTCGGCCTCCAACTCCTCCGTCGTCAGCACCAGCCCGGGCTGGCGCGCGGTCAGCGCCGGGAACAGCCGGTGTCGTCCGCCCGGTGATGGGCGTCATGAGCCCGGCGTGAGGCCCGCCACGCGGCTGCGCTTGTGTCATCGTGGTCGGCCGTGGTGGAGGCGCTGTGGTGGGGACTGCTGGCCAGCTCCTCATTGATCCTCGGCGGTCTGCTCGTGCTCCGGTGGCGAATCGGCCCGCTGCCGCTCGGCCTGATCATGGCGTTCGGGGCCGGGGTGCTGATCAGCGCGGTTGCGTTCGAGCTGGTGGAGGAGGCGTTCGCGACCGCCGGCGACGAGGGCAGTGTGACCCTCGGGCTGTTCTGCGGCGCTGGGGTGTTCTTCGCCGGCGACGTGGTCATCGGCCGGATGGGCGGGTCGGCGCGCAAGGACTCCGGCGGCGAGCAGGCGGCCGGAACGCCGCTGGCCATCGTGCTCGGCATCGTGCTCGACGGCATCCCAGAGTCACTCGTCCTCGGACTCACGGTCCTCCAGGACGGAAGTGTCAGCGCGGCGTTCCTCGTCGCGGTGTTCCTGTCGAACCTTCCCGAGGCCATCGCCGCCACCTCCGGTCTCACCACTGCCGGTTGGGCGCGGGGCCGGATCATCGGCCTCTGGGTCCTCGTGACGGTCGTCTCAGGGCTGTCGGCGCTGGCCGGCTACGCGCTCCTCGACTCCGCCGGACCCCGCACGGTGGCGTTCGTGCTCGCCTTCGCAGCGGGCGCGATCCTGACGATGCTGGCCGACACGATGATGCCCGAAGCGTTCGAGAACGGCGGTCGGCTCGTCGGGCTCTTCACCACGCTCGGGTTCGCTCTCGCCTTCGGCATCAGCGTGCTCGAGTGAAGCGGTCCGGGCTCACAGCCCGCCGATGCCGTCACCGACGAGCTTCGTCCCGAGAACGAGCAACAGCACGGTCATGATCACCGCGTTGTTGCGTCCCATCCACGTTCTGAGCCCGGCGAGCATCTGGGGCGCCCGGTCGCCCATCAGGAAGAAGATGACGACGGGCGCGGCGACACCGATCGTGCCGATCACGGCGAACACGGCGTAGGCGACGGCCTGCTCCCCTCCGGAGATCCCGGTCAGGGCGATCGCCGCGCCCGCCCCGATGGCGAGCAGGAGGTTTTTCGGGTTCAAGGCCGAGAGCACCACGCCGGCCCCGCCCGCCTTGACCGGCGTGAAGGCATCGATCGCGCCCATCCACTTCGGCATCTCCGGTTGCTCACCCCCGTGCGGCCGGCTCCGCCACTGCTTCACGGCGAGCAGCAGGAGGAGCGCACCGAGGACGATCTTCAGCCAGCTCACCCAGGTCGCCGGCTCGCCGCTGTCGTCCGTGTTGTTCGGACCGACGATGCCGAGGACCAGGACGCCGACAGCGGCGAGCCCGAAGAGCCAGCCGACGACGAAGATCGGCCCGTTCACCCGCGCCCGCTGCGACACCAGCATCAGCACGACCGCGATGATCGGGACCGGACTCAGCGCGACTCCGACCGCCATCGGCAGCACCTGGCCGATCGCCTCACCCATCGTGGACTCCTCTCCTCATGGTTGGCCCTGCGACGCCGCGACCGGCACGGAGCCGTACAGTACGGCCGTGCCGGCGAGCCGGAGTGGATCTCGCGCCGCTCGGGTTCAGCGGCACAGCGTGCGCTCGGCCGTCACGGCCAACGTGGCCGCGACCTCGTCGGCGGGCATGCCCCGCCCGGTGTAGAGGGCGTCGAAGCTGCCGAAGCTGGCGAGCATCCAGAGCACATCCGCGGCCTCGTCGACCGTGACGTCGTCGCGGAGCACCCCCTGCTCGTCCAGCCGGCGGGCGAGGTGCTGCATCCCACCCCAGCGCTTCTTCTCCAGGCGGACGATCGCGCCTCCCACCGAGTCGGGGTCGAGCGCCGACATCGAAAAGAGCGCGACCGCGACGTCACGCAGCGCGGCGTAGATCTCCGTGCCGGCCCGCATGCCGCCACGCAGGTGCTCCCGCGCGTCGGGATGGGCGACGGCTTCGGTGAGGTCCGCCAGGCCGGCGCGGGCCCACAACTCGGTCGCCAGGGCGTCGAACAGTCCGGCCCGCGAGCCGAACACGAGGTAAACCGTCGAGCGCGCCACCTCGGCCCGCGACGCGACCTCATCGACGCTCACCGGTTCCGTCGGTCGCTCGCGCAGGCGCAGCTCGAGGGCGTCGAGGATGCGCTGCCGGGTGGCGGCACTGGAATCCGCCCGCCGGCGCTGCTCGTACGACCGCGGTGACATGACCAGGGATCCTAGTTATTTCACTGGACACACTGTCTTTCAAACGACACAGTGTCCGTCGAAATTCGCCCTCCCCCAATGGAGCTGATCGACATGCAACCCCTCGATCTCGACGTCCTCGTCGTCGGGGCCGGAGCCGCCGGACTGGCGGCCGCCGCGGCCCTGGGTGACCACGGCGTCGACACCCTGCTCGTCGAGCGACGCTTGACGCCCCCGACCGCACCTCGCGCGACGGTGATCAGCACTCGTTCGATGGAGCTGCTGCGGCGATGGGGGCTGGAGGACGAGGTGCTCTCCGGCGGCGTCGATGCCGACGTGATGCTCTGGGAGTGCGTGACCCTGGCGCGCGCCGCCGAGGGCACTGGGCACCTGGTCGGATATCCCAGCCGCGCCCAGGCGGCCGTCGTCAGTCCGTGTGCGCCGGGCGTCGTGCCCCAGGACTGGCTCGAGCGAGTCCTGCGCCGCCACCTCACGTCACTGCCGGAGGTCCGGCTCGAGCTCGGCACCGAGGTCGCCGGCATCGACAACGCGCCCGACGCGGTGCGCGTGACGCTGCGCGATCGGACCGGTGCCCTGCGAACCGTCCGCGCCCGCTACCTCGTCGCCGCAGACGGCGCGCGCAGCTCGATCCGGCGGATGCTCGGGGTCGCGATGGTCGAGCGCGAGGGCTCGCTCGGTGGAGTGATCGCCGAGTTCCGCGCCCCGTTGTGGCACCTGCTCGACGACGCGCGGTACGCGCTCTACTACGTCACCACGCCCGTCGCGCCGGGACTCTTCCTCCCGGCGGGGCGGGGCGACCGGTGGCTCTACGGTCCGGAACTGCCGTCCAATGCCGAGCGTCCTTCGGATCCGGACCCGGCGCACATCGCCGAGGCGATCCGGTTGGGCTCAGGCGTGCCGGATCTCGAACCTCGCATCACGCGCATCGGCACGTTCCACTCACCGGGCCAGCTCGCGGAGCGGTTCCGCGTGGGGCGGACGTTCCTCGCCGGGGACGCCGCCCATCGGGTGACGCCGCGGGGCGGCACCGGCATGAACACCGCGCTGCAGAGCGGTTACGACGTCGGGTGGAAGGTGGCGTGGGTCGTGCAGGGCTGGGCCGGGACCGATCTGCTGGACACGTACGAAGCCGAGCGCCGAGTCGTGGCCGAGCACAACCTCGCCCGCTCGACCGATCCGAACGGCAGCCGCCGGCCGGTCCTCGACGAGCTGCAGGTCGATCTCGGCGGACGCCTCACCCACGCCTGGTTGCCGGGGCTGGGGCGGGTGTCGACGCTCGACCTCCTCGGATCCGGGTGGACGCTGTTCGCCGGACCCGGCTGGCGCGGGCGGCCGTCGCCGTCCCGCGCTCCGGTGACGGTGCGGTCGCTCGACGCCCTGACCGCCCGCGCGCTCGGACTACGGGCGGACGGGGCGGTGCTCGTGCGACCGGACGGGGTGCCCGTCGCCGCCGGTGAGCGCCTCGTGGCCGAGGCGCTCCCGACGCTCGTCGCGTGAGCCCGACTGATCATCCGGCGGGCTCGCGCCACATGGGCCAGATGGGCGGGCTGTCGGCGACCGCGATCTCGTCCATCACGACGAAACCGTGGCGCTCGTACAGCCGCCGGTTGTCCGGGCTCGTCGCCTCCAGGTACGCCGGCGTGCCGTCGCGGTCGCTCTGCGCGAGCGCCGACGCGAGCATCGCCGAACCGACGCCGAGTCCTTGCCCCTCGGGGCGGACGGCGAGGAACCACAGGTAGTGGCTCGGCTCCTGCGGATGGTTCGCCTCGAGGAGCTCGACGATCGCGAACGTGCGCTCACCGTCGGCGCCCATCAGCTCGCCCAGGCCCTCCTCGAACCGTTGCGCCTCGCTCTCCGGCACCGGGGGCTGGCCGGACGGCACCCACAACGCGACCCCGCCCGCCGACGTGACGTGCACGTCGTCGTAGGGCAGGAGCGCCGAGGTGACGAGGGCGAAGAACGGGTGCAGGATTTCCGCCCGGCGCGCCTCGTCGGGGAGACACCAGCGGAAGACCGGGTCGGCGAAGAACGCCTGGGCGAGAACGTCGGCGACGGCGTCGACGTCGGTGCGGGCGGCCCGCCTGATCTCGATGGGGGTGATGGTGGATGTGCTCATGCCCGAGTCGGCGTGAGAGCGCGCCACACGGTGTGAGATCCCGAATCACGACTTCGTCCTGAACCCGGTTCTGACGACAGCCAGGATCACACAGTGATCCGTGGACTCCGAAGAACCACCGGGCGCGTCGATTACGGTGAAGCTCGATGTGGGCCAGGTCGGGGCGGGCGGACCGGTGCCGATGATCGAGCTCGGATGCGTGGGCCGATGAGTGCTGACGGCCGTTTGCGCGTCGACGTGCTCGGGCCGCTCCGGGTGCGCACCCCCGACGATCGCGACCTCACGCCCCCGGGTTTGCTGCAGCGGCGACTGCTCGCCCTGCTCGTGCTCCGCCGGGGTCGGGTCGTGTCGGTGGACACGGCGATCGAGGCCGTCTGGCCGGAGCAGCAGCCCCGCGACCCGGCGGCGGCGCTGCACAACCATCTCTTCCGGCTCCGGCGTGACCTGGGCGACGATCTGATCGAGTCGACGAGCTCCGGCTACCGCCTGGACCCGTCGTTGATCGATCTCGACGCCGACCGGCTCGCCGCCGCGCTCAACGCCCGCGACCCAGCCGAGCCCACCGTCCAGGCGACGATCGACGAGCTGCTCGACCGCTGGCACGGCCCGGCATACCCCGAGCTCGACGACGTCGACGACGGGCGGGCCGAGGCGGTCCGCCTCGGCGAGCTCCGGATCCGCGCCCGCGAGGCGCGGGCCGAGCGCCAGCTGGCCGGGGAGGTCACCGACCAGCTCGTTGTCGAGCTCGCCGCGCTGGCCGACGAGGAACCGCTGCGCGAGCGGCCGCGGGCGTTGCTGATGACGGCCCTGGCGAAGTCCGGTCGCAACGTCGAGGCGCTGCGCGTCTACGACGACTTCCGGCGGTTGCTCAGCGACGACCTCGGGATCGAGCCCTCGCCCGCCCTCGCCGCCCAGCACGCCGATCTGCTGGGCGGCGTCCCGGACGAGGCGCAGTGGACGCCGGCGACCCGGCTCCCCGCCCCCGTCACGTCGCTGATCGGTCGAGACGCGCTCGTGACCGAAGTGCTGGCGACGCTCGAGATCCACCGGCTGGTGACCCTGATCGGCCCCGGTGGCGTCGGCAAGACGCGTCTGCTCACCGAGATCGGGGTCCGCCTCCGGGACGGGCGTGCCGATCGTCCCGTCGTGATGTGCGAGCTCGCGGCGGCGAGCCCGGAGTCGGCCGTGGACGTGGTCGCCGCGGCACTGGCGCTCGACGGCCGCCCCGATGCCGGTCTTCCCGATCGCGTGGCCGCCGCGCTGGCCGACACCGAGATCGTGGTGTTGCTCGACAACTGCGAGCACGTCCTGGATCCGATCGCCGGCCTGACCGAACGTCTGCTCGCGACCTGCCCGGGCGTCACGGTCGTGGCCACCAGCCGGGAGCGTCTGCGGGTCGCCGGCGAGCAGCTGTGCTCCGTGCCACCGCTGTCGACGGCCGCTGCCGACGCCCCCGCCGTGCGCCTGTTCGTCGAGCGGGCCCGGGCGGTGGCCCCGGGGTTCGCGCCCGACGACGACGAGCTGGCCGTCAGTGCCGAGATCGTGCGCCGGCTCGACGGCCTCCCGCTGGCCATCGAGCTGGCGGCCGCCCGGCTGCACACCCTCGAAGTCGCCGAGGTCGCAGCCGGGCTCGACCGCCGCTTCGTCCTGCTCTCGTCCGGGTTCCGGACGTCGTCGCGCCACGGCTCGCTGACGGCTGCCGTCTCGTGGTCCTACGACCTGCTCGACTCCTCGCTGCAGCAGACGTTCGCCGACCTCTCGGTGTTCGCCGGGTCGTTCACCGCGGGTGACGCGGCCGCGGTCTGCGACCTCGACATCGCCACGGTGACGGTCGCGCTCGACCAGCTCGTCGAACGGTCACTCGTGATGCGGGCGCCGGACCGCCGGTACGTGCTGCTCGAGACGCTGCGCGCGTTCGGTGCCGAGCGCCTCGTCGCCGACGGCCGGGCCGACGTCACCGGCGAACGCCACGCCCGTCACTACCTCGAGTGGAGCGAGGCCGCCAAGGGGCGGATGGCGGATCCGGGAGGCCAGGAAGCCGTCCTCCAGATCGACGCCACGCTCCCCGAGCTGCGCACCGCACTCGGATGGATGCTCGATCATGGGCAGGTCGAGCTCGCCGGCCGCCTGGTCATCGCCCTCCTCGACTACGGGTTCCTCCATCTGCGGCCTGACGTCCTCGCCTGGGCGGAGCGGGTCACCGACGCCGATCCCGACGACCGCAGCCCACTGGCGGCGGAGGTGTGGGCGGTCAGTAGCTACGCGGCGTGGCTCGGTGGCGATCTGGACGAGTCGGGCGTCCGCGCCCGTCGCGCCGTGCGGGTGAACGAGCAGGGCGGTGGCGAGCTCGCGCCGCAGGTCGCCACGAGCTGGGGGAGCTACCACCTGTTCATGGGGAACCTCGACGAGGCCGCCTCGTGGTATCGGCGCGGGCGCGATGCCGCGGGTGACGATCCGGCGCAACGTGTGTGGGGTGGATGCACCGAAGCGCTCGCCCTCGCCTATGCCGGTGATCCGACCGCGGCCGACGTCGCGGCCGACCTGCTGGCCGACGTCGGTGAGTCACGCACCGTGTACGCCGCGTACGCCTGGTACTGCAGCGGCGAGGCGACCATGACGGTGGACGTCGAGCGGGCGCGGGCGAGCTTCGCTCGTGCGCTCGAACTGGCCGAGCTCACCGGTGCGTTGTTCGTCGCCGGCGTCGCCGGGGCGTCCAAGGCGTCGATCGAGGCCCGCCAGGGCGACCCGTCGGTGGCCGCCGCGGACTACCGCCAGCTGATCAACCACTGGCGCCGCGCCGGGGTGTGGTCGACGCAGTGGACCATGCTGCGCTCGGTCGCCGGGTTGCTCGCCCGCCTGGGACGGCCACGGGAGTCCGCCGTCCTCGTCGGCGCCGTCCGAGCGACGTCGGAAGGTCACCGCATCTTCGGGGACGACGAGGCGACCCTCACCCAGCTCGGCGCGCACCTGCGAGACGCGCTCGGTGACGGCGCCTACGAGGCCGCCCTGGACGAGGGCGCCGGCCTGGACGGCGACGCCGCCGCCGAGCTCGCTCTGCGGGCCCTCTGAGGGCGGATCAGTCTGCCGGCTCATCCAGCGCGACGCCGAGCGCGGTGCGGGCGAGCAGCACTCCCGCCCGGTTGGCTCCGATCGGATGCATGAAGCCGCCCGCTCGGACGTCCCGCCACGCCTTGGCGAGCGGGTGCGCGGCGAGGTAGCCGGCGCCGCCGCTGAGGGCGAGCGCCCGGTCGACGCACGCGGACCGCGGTCGCGGTGAGGAACGCCTTGCTCGCCTGCACCTCGCCGAACACGGCCTGCGTCGCCCCCACCGTGGCTTCACCGGTGGGATGCGCGGTGAAGTGCTCGTCGATCAGCCGTCCCGCCCGATCGAACGACGCCCGCATCGCCGCCAGGTCGACGACGTTGGCACTGAGCTCGGAGATCGCGTGAGGATCGGTGAGCACGGAGGCCACGCGGCGACGGAGGGTCGAGACGACGTTGGCATGGGCGGCCTCCGCGATCCCGAGCGACGCCGCGGCGTGGAACGCGCCCGACGCCAGATAGCGCTCGAACAGTGCGGACGAGTACGTCCCGGCCGGGAATCCGTCACGCAGGCCCTCGGCACCGAGCCGGACGTCCTCGAACGACACCGAGCCGGACGCGGACGCGCGCATCCCGAGGGCGTCCCAGTCGTCGTGGAACACGACGCCGGGACTGGTACGAGGCACCAGGGCGAAGCCGTAGCGGTCCTGGCCGTCGGCGTCGACGTACGTCACGGCGACGTTGAGGATCGTGGCCACCGGGGCCATCGTGGCGAACGCCTTGCGGCCGTTGATCGCCCATCCGTCGCCGACTCGCGTCGCCGTGGTGGACGGTCGCGTGAGGTCCTGCGGCGACGGCTCGCTGGCCGCGGCGGCGAACACGACGTCAGCGGCCACGACCGCCCGGAGACCGGCCCCGATCGCGGCCGCCGCCCGATCCGCACCCCGGGCCGACGCGGTGCGCCACGACCTCACGAGATTGACCAGCACCGCGAAGTGCATGTTCACCCCGATCGTGGTGGCGGGATCACCCCGCGCCAGCCGGGACGACGCCACGAGCACGTCGTGGATCGACGTCACGCCGCCACCACCGAACTCGCTCGGCACGGGCGCGACGAGGAACCGGTCGGCCTGCAGCTTCTCGAGGTGCTCGAGGGCGAACGTGCCGTCGCGGTCGTGGGCCATCGCGCCGGCGGCGAAGTCGTCCGCGAAGCAGGTCGCGGCGGCAACCATGTCGGCACCGGCGTCGGTGTCGGCGCTCAGCTCGGAGCCGAGCGCCGACACCGCCGAGGTGATCGGGGCTCCGTTGACCACGGTCACCACCGGGGCTGCTCGGCGATGATGCCGAGCACCGACTTGCCGACCATCTCGTGGGTGATCGCGTCGTTCCCGGGGTGGAACCCGCCGCAGCGGACGTCGCGATAGAGACGCTCCAGCTCGTTGCCCCGGAACATGCCCGCACCACCGCCCACGTCGAGGGCGATGTCCACGACGCGCTTGGCAGCCTCGACGGCCCGCCACTTCGTCGAGTACACCTTCGCCACCCAGGCGTCGCCGTGGTCGGCACCGGCCACCCAGTCGTCGACGAAGCGCTCGAACGTGGCCGTGGCGGCGTCGAGCTCGAGGTACATCTCGGCGATCTGGTGCTGCACCATCGGGTTGTAGGCGTAGGCGCCGCGCTCGATGGCGATCGACTTCTTGCGGCGGGCACCGTCGACGGCGAGCTCGAGCGCCCGCTCGGCGATCCCGAGGTAGACGGTGCCGATCAGCGGCAGTGCCCACATCGTCATCGCGACGAGGTACGGATCGCTCCCGTCACCGGCCGGAACCACCCGCCCGATGCGCTCGTCGGGGACGAACACCGAGTCGAGCACCGTGTCGTGGCTCTGCGTCGGCCGCATGCCGAGCGTGTCCCACGTCTCCACCACGGTCACGCCGGGACTGGTGCGCTCCACGAAGGCGTGCACGGTCTGCGGTCCACCAGGCGCGTCCGGGTCGATGGCGTGGGCGCCCAGCCACGTCCAGACCGGCCCGTTGGAGCCGAACTGCTTGCGGCCGGTGAGCCGGTAGCCACCTTCGACGCGCTCGGCGTGGCACGTCGACAGCAGGACGGGGATGTCGTTGCCGGCCTCGGCGTGGCCGGCGGCGATGACCTCGCCCTCGAGTGCGGCCTCCAGGATCCAGCGCTGCGAGGAGTCACCGGCCCGTTCGAGTTCGGCGGCGGCGCCGACCCAGTACGAGTGCATGCTCATCGCCAGGGCGGTCGCCGGCGCATACCGGGCCAGGCGGCGCTGGCTGGCGGTCAGCTCGGCGACGTTGAGCCCCCACCCGCCGAGATGCACCGGCACGGCGGCGGCCAGGTAGCCGAACTCCCGCAGCTCGGCCAGGTCCTCGTGGAAGTACGTGTTGGTCCGGTCGTGGTCCCCGGCCCGGGCGCGGAAGCGCTCCAGCATGTCCGTCGGCAGCTCGCGCCGCGGCCGCAGGGTCGTGATGGTCGCTGTGTTCGTCATGGCGGCGACGATCGCGGTGGTCACTCTCACCGATCTCCCATCCGCTCACGCCCCGCTGAGAGGGCGAGGGAGCGTCGTGTGAGCCAGCAGATCGACGGTGGCGGCATGAAGCAGCGTTCTCCCTTCTCCACCCCCCGGTCCGCCATCGTCGGGGCCGCGTTCGCCGCGATCGGTCTCGGTGCGACGCTCCCGCTCACCGCCTCGGCCGGCGGGTCGACGCTCACGTGTGGCAGCGTCGTCACGACCGACGTACGTCTCACCACCGACCTCCTCGACTGTGCCGGATCCGGCCTCGTGGTCGGGGCGTCCGGAATCACCGTCGACCTCGCCGGCCACGTCGTCGACGGCACCGGAACCGGTGCCGGCATCGACAACGAAGCGGGCCACGACGACGTCCGGATCGTGGGCGGAATCGTTCGCCAGTTCCAGTTCGGCGTCCACCTCTTCGAGACGAGCGGCGCACGGGTCGAGCGGATCTCCACCGAGTCGAACATGATCGGTGTTCTCGTCGCCCGCTCCGCCGACGTCCAGCTGGACCGGGTGGGCGCGACCGCGAACGTGAGCAACGGCATCGACGTGACGTTCAGCGAGCGCGTCAGTGTCCGGCGCAGCACCGCGTCGGGCAACGGCCTGAGCGGCATCGTCGACCGGTTCACCGACGACTCCACGTACGAGGCCAACACCGTGACGCAGAACTCCTCGCCGGGCCTGGTGCTCAACGGGTCCGACGGGGTGGTCGCCGTCCGCAACCGCGCCGCGACGAACGACTCGACCGGCATCGAGCTCACCCTCGTCGAGGACGGGGTGATCGCGCGCAATCAGGCCGTGGCCAACGCCGGGGACGGCATCTTCGCCGACCAGCCCGGGAACACCGTGGCCCGAAACCGGGCGGTGGCGAACCAGGGCATCGGCATCGCCGTCCCTGACGGCACGATCGACGGTGGCCGCAACCGGGCGAACGGGAACCTCGGCGGCGAGTGCACCGGAGTGGCGTGCCGATGAGCGCCGAGCTGGGAACCGTCCTGTCGATCTGGGCGCACCCCGACGACGAGACGTACCTCGCCGCCGGCGTGATGGCCGCCGCGTCCGACCGCGGCGACCGCGTGGTCTGCGTGTCGGCGACCGCCGGCGAGCACGGCACGTCCGACCCCGACGGCTGGCCTCCGCTCCGGCTCGGTCGCCGCCGCCGCTGGGAAGCCGCGGCGGCGATGGCGGTGCTCGGTGTCACCGAGCACCGTGTGCTGGGGCTGCCCGACGGCGCGCTGGCCGATTACGACGAGCAGGGCCTCGCCGCGGTCGGCCGCCTGATCGACGAGGTCCGGCCGGACACGATCCTCACGTTCGGGCCCGATGGCATGACCTTCCACGACGACCACGTCACGATCTCCCGTTGGGTGACGACCGCATGGCGGCAACGGGGCTGCCCGGGCCGCCTGCTGTACGCCGCCCTCCCCGTCGAGCACTTCGCCCGCTTCGGCGCGCACTACGAGGAATGGGGCGTCTACATGTCCGACGAGCGGCCCGCGGGCGTCCGCCCCGACGAGCTCGCCGTCTACGTACGGCTCGACGGGTGGCAGCTCGACCGCAAGCTCACCGCGCTCGCCGCAATGTCGTCACAGACGGGCACGGTGATGACGGACATGGAACCCGCGGTGTACTCGTCCATCGTCGCCGAGGAAGGGTTCGTCGAAGCCGCATCTGTGTCAAAGCGTCCGCCAATACGCGCGAGCGTTGCCGATTGAGCCTTCACGTGGGCAACGAGCTCTGGAAGCGGACGCCTGCTGCGATCTGGGCGCGATCGTTCTCATGGCGGTTTCTGGGCGCAGACGTTCTCAGCGGTCGCGAAGAATCGCGCCCAGAAAGCCTGCTGGGCGACTCGCCGGTTGGCACGATCCCGCCCAGATCCGGCGACGCCGGTCGCGTTCGCAACCGCACCGCCCGATTCAAGAGCCTTCGACCATCGTGATTGCCGAGCGGGCGAAGCTCCGCCTATCGACGCTCGCTCTCACGGCATATGTCATCGAGCACGTATGCGGTGACACAGACCGTTTAGGAAGGGCCGGCCGCGCTCCGTCAGAGCGAGCCCTCCAGGGCAAAGAGGTGCCACGCGTGCGGAACGCCCTTCAGCTTGTGCACACCGCGGTCCTTGAACGAGAGCGCCGAGCCCACGACGAGGTCCTTGACCGTCGAGGAGACGAGGACCTCGCCGGCGCCGGCCAGACCGGCGATGCGGGATCCGATCGTGACGGCGATCCCCGAGAGCTCGTCGCCGTGCGGCTCGACCTCACCCGTGTGCAGCCCAGCGCGGAGGTGCACCCCCTGCCGTCCCATCGACTCGCAGATCGCGCGAGCGCAGCGCACCGCGCGTGCCGGCCCGTCGAACACCGCGAGGTAGCCGTCACCGAGGCTCTGGATCTCCCGGCCGCGGAACCGGGCGAGCTGCGCACGTGTCACGCGATCGTGGTACGCCCGGAGGTCTCGCCAGCGGTGGTCGCCCATCGCCGCCGCCTGCGCCGTCGAGTCCACGATGTCCGTGAACATGATCGTGGCCAGGATGCGGTCGAACGTCTCCTGCTCGTCCCTGACCACCATGCTGACGAACCGCTCGACCTCCTTGATCAGCGCGTTCTGGTCTCCCGCCCACGGGAAGTGGTCCGCGCCGGCGAGCTCGACGTACTCGGCGCCGGCGATCGCTCGCCCCAGATAACGACCCGCCCCGACCGGCTCCACCACGTCCTCGGACCGGTGCAGGACGAGCGTCGGGACGCTGATCGCGGGCAGGAGCTGACGGATGTCCATTTCCCGGTACACCTGCTCTTGCGCGTAGAGGGCGCTCGGACTCGCTGACAGGCGCTGGAATCGCTCCCACCAGGCGAGCATGCTCTCGTCGCCCGCCAGGCTGGGGTTGATGAACGTGAGCGACGATTCGGCGTACTCCCTGGTTCCCCAGCCGGCCTTGACGGCTCCGAGATAGTCCTGCCATTCGCCCTCTGACCATTGCCACGGATAGTCGGGCGCCTGCTTGCCGCGGGCGGCGGTGGCATACAGCACGAGACCCGACGTGCGCTCCGGATGGGTCGCGGCGAACATCGCACACAACGCGCCGGCGTCGGAGAAGCCGAAGAGCACGGCGCGCTCCGATCCGACGCGATCGAGCACCGCGACGAGGTCGTCGACGAGGTCCTCGAGGGGCGGCAGATCGCGGGGCGAGTAGCGGTCCGAGACACCGGTCCCTCGCCGGTCGATGATGATCACTCGGCCGATCCCGGACAGCCGTCGGAGGAACCGCTCGTACAGCGGGTTCTCCCAGGAGATGTCGAGGTTGTTGTACGGGGAGAGGTAGACGAGATCCTCGGTCCCCGTCCCCACTACCGAATACCCGATGGCGACGTCGCCATTTCTGGCGTATCGGACTTCGGGCCTCATTGAGCGCATCGTAGGCACTCCGCGCTTCGATCGATCGGCGGCTAATGGATCTCGGGCCCGACGCGCGATGATGGCGTCGTGCCCTGGGCACACGACCCCGCCGAAACGACCGTGGTTCGTTCGGCGCGGCGCGGGTAGCGGTTCGTGGCCCCCGTCTCCTCTCCCCCACCTCCACCGGCTCCGACCGGTCGGCGGGAACAGCCATTCGTCGGCCGGGACGATGAGCTCGCCGTGCTCGCCGACTGGTGGCAGCAGGCCCGAGCCGGTCATCGCCAAGTGGTGTTCGTCTCGGCCCCGACGGGTGTCGGCAAGACCGCCCTCGTGGACGTGTTCGTCGACGGGCTGCCCAACGGCGAGCAGGTGCTCGTCGGGCGGGGTCAGTGCGTCGAGCAGTTCGGCGAGGGCGAGGCGTACCTGCCCGTCCTCGACGCCCTGTCCGGGCTGTGTCGCGGCGCCCAGGGAAGCCACGTCCGCGAGGTCCTGGACTCGGCGGCGCCGACGTGGCTCCTCCAGCTGCCCCTGTTGCTCGAGCCACCGGATCTCGAGGCGTTGCGGTTGCGGACCGTTGGAGCGTCGGCGGAGCGGATGCTCCGAGAGCTCGGCGACGCCGTCGAGATGCTCTCCGCCGATCAGCCGGTGGTGTTGGTGTGGGAGGACCTGCACCAGAGCGATCGATCCACGCCGGAGGTGTTGGCGTACCTCGCCCGCCGGCGCGAGCCGGCCCGGCTGATGATCGTGGCCACCTACCGCTCCCCCGAGGTCGTGGCGCCGTCTCACCCCATGCGCTCGCTCGTGCGGGACCTCCGGGCCCAGGGCGACTGCGGCTTCCTTCCCCTCGACCTGCTGACCCGAACGGCGGTCGCGGCATACCTCGGTGAGCGGCTGGCACCGAGCCGACCGTCGGCGGCGCTCGTCGCCGACGTCCACCAACACACCGACGGCAACGCCCTGTTCGTGACCACCGTGGTCGACTACCTGATCGACCGCGGGCTGCTGGTCGAGCTCGGCGGCGAGACGCACGGCCGGGACGAGCTCGACCGTCTCGGCATCCCCGCCAGCGTTCATCAGTTCATCGAGCAGCAGCTCCAGGAGCTCGCCACGCCCGATCGTGAGTTGCTCGAGATCGCCGCCGTGGTCGGGGTCGAGTTCTCGACGGCGGCCGTGCTGGCCGGTGCGCACGAGGATCGGCCGGATCTCACGACCAAGGCCGTCGCCGACGTCTGCTCGATGCTCGCCTGGGACACCGGGCTGCTCATCGAGCACGACCTGGCCGAGTGGCCCGACGGCACGGTGACCGCGCAGTACCGCTTCCACCATCCGCTCTATCAGGAGGTGCTCTACGGCGGCCTCACGCCCACCCGTCGAGCGCTGATCCATCGCCGCATCGGTGCCCGGTTGGCGTCCGGCTTCGGACCGCGGGCGGGCGAGATCGCGGCCGAGCTGGCGATGCACTTCGAGCTCGGGGACGACGCCGACCAGGCGATCCCGTTCCTCGCCCGAGCGGGCGAGATCGCCCTGCAGCGGGCCGCCCACCGGGAGACGCTCGGTTACGCCAGCCGTGGCCTGCAGCTCCTCGAGCGCACGCCGGACCTCACTGACCATCGGGCCATCGAGCTCCGCCTGCGCATGATGCAGACGGTCGCGCTGGTCAGCCTGCACGGAGCCGGGGCGCCGGCCGTCGAGACGGCGTACCGGCAGGCCCGCGCCGTGTCCCCCGAGATCGACGACGCCACGGTGCTCGGGCCGGTGCTGTACGGGCTCTGGAACTTCGCCTTCAACCGGGGCCGGATGAGCGACGCCGCCGAGCTCAGCGAGGAACTGCACGGCCTCGCCCGGCGACGACCCGACCCCGTGCTGGAGATGCAAGCCCACGGCACGACCGGCTACAACCACGTGCTGGCCGGCCGGCCGGCCATCGCGCTCCCCCATCTCGAGCAGTGCATCGCGCTGTACGACCCGATCCGGCATCGACGACTCGCACTCGTCTACGGCGAGGACCCGGGGGTCAACAGCCACCAGTGGGCCGCCTACGCCACGTGGCTGCTCGGCTACCCCGACCGCGCCCGCCATCACGCCAACGAGGCCCGCCAACTTGCGCAGGAGCTGGCGTACCCGAATGACCTGGCCCAGGCCACCTGGTTCGCGACCGTCATCCACATCATGTGTCGTGACGTGGGCCGCGCTCGCCAGCTCAGCGACGCCCTGGTCGGGGTCTGTGCCGAGTACGAGCTGACGCGGTGGTCCGCGCTCGGCAACCTCGTCGCGGCCTGGATGCTCGGGCAAGCCGGCGAGCCACAAGGCGCGATCGCACCGATGCGCGAGAGCCTCGGTGAGTACTCCGGCGCTTCCGGCTTCCCCTACTTCTCGACGTCGCTACTGGCGGAGACGCTCGCGCTGGCCGGCGACACGGACAGCGCCCTCGAGACCGTGTCCGGTGCGCTGGTCATGTCCCGGCGGAGTGGGCAGCTCTGGTACGCCGCCGAGCTCACCCGCCTCCGTGGCGAGATCCTCCTGCGCAGCGCGCCGTCCCAGGCGAGCGGTCGAGAGACCGTGGTGAACGACGCCGAGCGGGCCCTGGTCGAGGCGGCCGAGATCGCACGGCGACAGCAGGCCAAGTCGCTCGAGTTCCGCGCCGCGATCAGCCTGGCGCGGCTGTGGCAGTCACGCGGCGACATCCCGCGGGCGCGCACGCTCGTCGCCGGCACGTACCGGTGGTTCACCGAGGGGCTCGATACGGGCGACCTCCGCGCTGCGGCCGCCCTGCTCGCCGAACTCGACTGAGTCCTCGGCACCCCGTTCTGTCGGTCGGCAACGACCGGATCGGGCCGATCCCGACCGACAGAACGAGCGTGGCGGCTCAGCTGAGGAGCGTGAGCCGGTCCGCGGCCCGGCGCTGGAAGGCGGCGGCGTCGATCCCCAACTCCGCGACCGCGCCCATCGTCGCCTCGACGACGTGGCGGGCCTCGGCGTCGTGACCGAGCTGGATGAGCGTCGCCGCCGCGGCGAGACAGATGTCCTCGTCGTCGGGCGCCGAGCGCGCCGCCTTCCGGGCGACCGCTGCCAGCTCCGGGTCATCGAGATCCTCGGGCGGGTCAGTCAGAACGGCGGCGGCCAGCCGCAGGAACGTTCGACGGAGGTCGCCGCGGTACGCCTCGATCGTGTCGTCGTAGGCGAACTGGACGGTCGAGCGCGTCGCCCGCGTACCCGCCGACCGCGGCGACCGCGGCCCCGACCTGTGTCGCCGCGAGCGCCGCCTGGCGGGCGAACTCCCAGCTGTCGATCTCGACGAACGGTGTCGCCTCCAGCCGCACCATGTCGTCGACGCAGCTGATCGGCCCACCGGCAGGGAGCCCGAGGCCACGGCGCAGGCGGAGCAGCACGCCGTGGAGCCGGTTGCGGGCGACGTCCGGATCGGCGCCGGGCCACAGCTCTTCGATCGCGGCGTCGACGGTGAGGGACCCACCGGACGCGATCAGCAGGGCCAGCAGCTTGGCCGGATATCCCCGCGGCGGCGGTCTCCGCTCGCCATCCACGGCGACCGACAGTTCGGGGGCCAGAGCTTGAATCCGTAGACGAGCCGGTGATCGACATGGGTTCGCACCCACCTCCGCCGCGCCGATCGCGGCGAGGTCGGAGTCGACGAGCTCGATGAGCGCCGTCCGACCCTCCGTCAGCGCGGCCTGCCGCAACGCGACCAGGGTGGCCCGTCCCGCTTCGGCGTCACCCTCGGCCGCCAGCAGCAGCCCCCGGAGGCGCCGGCAACGGAGTGATGAGACGCTGGCGAACAACGAGTCGTCGAGCGCGGACTCGGCGACACCCAGGTATCGGCGGGCGGCGGCCGGCTGACCGTGGCGAACGAGGGTGATCCCGAACTCCGCGGTGATCAGCGCGGCGAATCTCGTCAGACACGGATCGGCGCGCAGTTGTGCGGTGATGGCCTGCAACCGCTCGTCGTGTTCCGAGCTGAACGACGAGGCGCAGACGTCGAGCGCCACCTCGATGGCGGCGACCGGGGCGAGGGCGATGCGGTTGCCCGTGCGATCGGCGCACTCGCGTGTCCGCTCGATCGTTGCCCGTGCCGCGTGCCGATCGCCCGCGAAGAACTCGAGGGTGGCCAGCTCGGCGAGCCGCACGGCGCTGTCGTTGTGCTCCAGCTCGGCCATCCGATGGGCGGCGAGCCGAACGTCGGCGATCGCTTCCTCCGGGCCGCGCAGGAACAGCAGCACTTCGAAGTAGGTCGACCACGCGCGGACCGAGGTGGTCGGTCGTCCGACCCCGTCGAGCAGGTCGAGCGCCGTGGCGACGAGTCGTCGCCCGCGTGCGACCGAGTGCGCATCCGGGGCGAACAACATCGCTTGACCGAGGTAGCGCAGCAGTTCAGCGGCCGCCGGCACCTCGTCGGGCGGCCACCGGCTGCTGAGCTCGCCATCCGGCGAATCGAGAGCGTCGCCGAGGGCCTCCTCGCACACCGACAGCATCCGCGCGTCCCCGGTCATGCGGTAGTGGTTGGCGAGCAGGGCGGTGGCCTCGAGCCCCGCCCGATGACTGTCGGCGGCGGCCCGCGTGACGAGCTCGAGCAGGGCACGCTCCTTCGCCGCGGCCGGCCGATATCCATCGTCGTTGAGCAGCTGGTCGACCGTCGCAGCAGCCAGGTCGAGTCGGAGCGTCCGCGCCGAAGTGGGCATGGCCGTCAGGAGACTCTTGGCCCACGCCGTGCGGCCGTCGCGGAGCCCGTCGGCCACGAGGCGCTCGAGCGGGGGGACGGCTCGTTCGTACTGAGCCTCGGCGACGAGGAGCTGCGTCGCGAGCTCGTCCTCGTCGAGGGCCACGAGCACGACCGCCACGCGCTCGACGAGGGATTGTTCGGCGGCGATGCCACTCAACGCCTCACGCAGCCACTCGCGCGGCGCCCACCACGCACCGTCGCGGGCGAGCAGCTCGGGGTGCCGGCGTCCGAACGCCTCCAGCTCGACGCAGCGGCCGCCGAGACGCATCGAGCAGGTGCCGCGGAAAGCGAGGGATGCGCGCCAGGACGACGAGGAGCTCGCGTGCGGCGGGCGTCAACCCGACCAGGGCGAGCTCGGCGAGCTCGCCGATGTGACGGTACGCGCCCGGCGCGGGGGCGTCTGGATCGATGCTGGTCAGCAGCGCGACGGCGAGCGGCCAGCCACCCGTTCGTTCCAGCACGGCGACGCCAGTCCCGGTCGATGCGCACACCTGGGCGCACTCGTCGGGGTCGAAGGCCAGCTCGCTGACCCCGAGCGTCACCGCCTGACCCGCGGCTTGCGCCCGGAGGAGCGCGTGCGGCACGTCCGCTCGCGTGCACACGACGAGGCGACAGCCGGGCGGCAGCGTGGCGATCACCAACCGCAGGACGGCGTCGAGCGCGTCGGCGGGGAGGAGATGAACGTCGTCGATCACCACGCACCCGGGACCGGCGACGGTCTGCAGGGCTGCGCCCAGCAGCGACGCCGCGACCGATCCGTCGAGCGGAGCCGCGGCCGGGGTGGCGAGGTCAGCCCACGCGATGGCGAGCGCGGAGTGCAGCTGTCCGGCGATCTCGGCCTGGCCGCGGTCCAGCTCGTCGGCGAGGAACCACGCCGTGGGTCCACCCGTCGCTGCCGCCAGCTGCGCCGCCAGGCAGGTCTTGCCCGACCCGGCAGGGGCGGCGAGCACCACCACCGGGTACGGCCGAACGAGCCTGGTCAGACGGGGTCGATCGACGCATCGCGGGAGCGCCGGGGGCTGGATCTTGTACTGGAACACCTGCGGACCGAGCGCCTCCCGTTTCTAAGTGGGATCGAAGCGGCACCTGGCACGGTCGCCGCTCCAAGCCATGGGTTGACCGAATCGGCGGCGCAACCCTCTCACCAAGACAGGAGACAGTCATGTCAAATACACCCCTCGAACTGAGCATGGACGACTTCGTCAGGGCCAACCTGACGTGGCGCACGTGGGTCCAGTTCCGGAACGGCACCGGCGCGTGGCAGACCAACGTCGCCGACATCAAGGAGGCGATCGACTATCGGGTCGGCGTACGCGTCACCAATGTCGGGACCGAGACGTACGCCAAGGACGTCGAGATCAGGGTCGTCAATGCCTATCCGGCACGAGTGACCTTCTACAGCGACGACACCTACACCCAGGGCATCCCCCGCTCGGACAAGACGTTCCCCAACGAGCTCGCACCGAACGACTTCACACCATGGCACTGGGTCCACTTCCGTCTCGCCGCCGGGCCCGACGAGAACGCCGACGTCGCGTCGGTCGGCATCTACGCCGACATCGTCCCGCAGGGCCACTACTGGAAGTCGTTCACGGCCCCGCTCGACTAACGGCGTGCTCATGAGGTCGGCGTGGAGGTGGGCCAAGGAGCGGTGCCACGTCCCCCGCAATCGACCGTCAATCGTCGCGCCATCAGCCTCGGGTTCGATCGCCTGACCGCGATCGAACTCGAGGAGGACCCCCATGGCGCGCCGACAACCGCCGGAACTCGTCGACGCCGGTCACATCGTGCTCGTGAGCCGAAACCCAGAACCGGACCAATCTGGGCGCAGAGCGTCCCGGATCTGAGAATCCCCGCGCCCCGTTGTCGACGCAAACGTCAGGATTCGGGCGTCCGATGCGGTAGGAGTCATGCGTGCAGACGCGTGACGATCTTCGCAACGTGGCAATCGTGGCCCACGTCGACCACGGCAAGACCACCCTCGTCGACCAGATGCTGTGGCAGACCGGCGCGTTCCGGGCGAACCAGGAGGTCGCCGAGCGGGTGATGGACTCGATGGACCTCGAGCGCGAGAAGGGCATCACGATCCTCGCCAAGAACACGGCCGTGCGCTACGGAACGCCGGCCGGCGAGGTGACGATCAACATCGTGGACACGCCCGGCCACGCCGACTTCGGCGGCGAGGTCGAGCGGGCGCTCTCCATGGTGGACGGGGTCCTGCTGCTCGTCGACGCCTCCGAGGGGCCACTCCCCCAGACCCGCTTCGTACTGCGCAAGACCCTCGAGGCCAAGCTGCCCGTGATCCTCGTCGTCAACAAGGTCGACCGCCCGGACTCGCGCATCGCCGAGGTCGTCCACGACGTCGAAGAGCTGTTCCTCGACCTCGACGCCGACCTGGACCAGCTCGACTTCCCGATCGTCTACTGCGTGTCGCGGGAGGGCCAGGCCGCGATGGAGCGGCCGGCCGACGGTGCCGGGCTGGCCGACGGCGCGACGTTGCAGCCGCTCCTCGACCTGCTCGTCGAGCGCATCCCGCCGCCGGTCTATGACCCCGACGTGCCGCTGCAGGCGCTCGTCACCAACCTCGACGCCTCGCCGTACGTCGGGCGGTTGGCCCTGTGCCGGGTGCGATCGGGCACACTCCGCAAGGGCCGCGCGGTCGCGTGGTGCCGCATCGACGGCTCCGTCGAGCGGGCGAGGATCGCCGAGCTCTACATCACTGACGCGCTCGATCGGGTGCCCGCCGACGCGGCCGGACCGGGAGAGATCGTGGCCGTCGCCGGGATCCCGGAGATCACCATCGGTGAGACGCTGGCCGATCCCGACGACCCGCGCCCGCTCCCCGTCATTCACATCGACGATCCGAGCCTGGCGATGACGATCGGCATCAACACGTCGCCGTTCGCCGGCCGCGAGGGCACCTCGCTCACCGCACGCCTGTTGAAGAACCGGCTCGACGCCGAGCTCGTCGGCAACGTCAGCATTCGCGTGCTGTCGACGGAGCGGCCCGACACCTGGGAGGTGCAGGGTCGCGGCGAGCTCCAGCTCGCCGTGCTCGTCGAGATGATGAGGCGGGAGGGGTTCGAGCTGATCGTCGGCAAGCCGCGGGTGCTCACGCGAGACGTCGACGGGGCGCTGCACGAGCCGGTCGACCGCCTCACGGTCGACGTCCCCGAGGACTTCATGGGCGTCCTCACCCAGAGCCTCGCCCTGCGCAAGGGGCGGATGGAGCAGATCGTCAACCACGGCACCGGCTGGGTGCGTCTCGACTACCTCGTGCCGGCCCGCGGTCTCATCGGCTTCCGCACCGAACTGCTCACCGAGACCCGCGGGACGGCGCTGCTCCACCACGTGTTCGAGCGCTTCGAGCCGTGGTTCGGTGCGATCCGCGCCCGTGCTCGGGGATCCCTCGTCGCCGACCGTCAGGGTCCGTGCACCGGGTACGCCCTGCTCTCGCTGCAGGAGCGCGGCCAACTGTTCGTCGCCCCCGGGACCGAGGTCTACGAGGGCATGGTCGTCGGCGAGAACGCACGCGCCGACGACATGGACGTCAACCCGACGAAGGAGAAGAAGCTCACCAACATCCGCTCCTCGACCGCCGAGAGCTTCGAGAAGCTGATCCCGCCTCGTCCGATGTCGCTCGAGCAGGCGCTGGAGTACATCGCCGACGACGAGTGCGTCGAGGTCACTCCGACATCGGTCCGTCTGCGCAAGGTCGTGCTCGACCAGACCGAGCGCGGCCGGGCAGCGAAACGAGCCAAGACCATGTCCTGATCTGCCGTAGCGTCGATCGTCGGCATGTGGTTGTCCGAACCCGGCGCATCACTCACCGACCTCGCCCTCGGTCTCGTCACCCTCGCCCTGGCGAGCGGCCTCGGCAACACCGGCGTCAACCGGTACTGGCGCCGGGCGCTGTGGTGGGCGGCTGCGGCGGCGCTCGCCGGCGCGGTCCACCACGGGTTCGTGACCTACTCCGACAGCTGGGCCGGGCCGTCGTGGGCGGTGATCAGCGGCATGGTCGTCGTCACGATCTCGTTTGTCCTCGCCGCCAGCGTGCACGACGTGCTCGGACCCGACCGCTACGCGGCGTTCTGGCTGTTGCGCTCGCTGAGCATCGGGGCCTACGTGGGCCTCGCCGCGTTCGGGTACTACGGCGTCGGCACCATCCTGGCCTGCGAGGGCGTCACCATGGTGACGATCCTCGCCTTGTGGGTCCTCGCCCTGCGGCGCCACCATCCCGCGGCCCCGGCGATGGTCGTCGCCCTCGCGGCCAGCATCTTGGCCGGCACCGTCCGGGCGCTCCCACCCGACGTGACCCACACCGTCGGGCTCGATCCCACCTCGCTCTACCACGTCGCCCAGATCCCGGCGATGGTGCTGCTGTACGTGGCGTTGACCTCGGGGTCCGGCCAGGGAGGCGCGGAGGGTGCCCGCTCCTCCCCGGCCGGTGCTGTTAGCAGTTGATCAGGCTGTCGTTCCCGAATCCGCCGTTGCAGCTGTTCGTACCGGCGCCCCCGTTGAGGACGTCGGGCTGGTTGCCGCCGCGCAGGTCATCGTTCTGGGCGCCGCCGGAGAGGAAGTCGCTTCCGCCCTCACCCCGGAGGTCGTCGCGCCCGTTCTCGCCGAAGAGCGAGTCTTCGCCGGTGTCCCCTCGGACGTCGTCGTTGCCACCGCGCGCGCACACGACGTCATCGCCCGCCTGGGCGTCGATGTCGTCGCGGAACGGGGTGCCGATGATGACGTCGTCGTTGTTCGTACCGTTGAACGGCAGGCCGCCGACGGGCACGAGCAAGACGGTGTAGCCGGCGGTGACCGCCGCCTGCGTGTTCGTGCAGAAGTTCTTCAGCCCCGGCCCAGCGGCTGCTGAGACGGACGCCGAAGTGCCGACGGTCGCAAACGCCGCGAGGGCGCTGGCGAGGGTCAGCAGGTTCCGGATCTTCACGGTTGTTCTCCTTGTGTCGTGAGTCCGCCGGATCGCCCAGCGGACGCGAAGGAGAAGTGCCGTGGCCGCCCGCGATACGGCGGGGGCGGTCGCATCGGGACTCCGGCAGCACGTGTCGGGGAACCTCGTACGCCGTCGTGTCGGAACGCGACACGCTCGCCGCTCGAGGGCGGTGGCGGCGCTGACGGAGTACTCGCTTTGGTCACCGAATTGGTTGGACGGACAACCATTTTGGTGACCAAAGAGCGCGAAGCCTCGCAGCGACCAACTACCGCTGGAGCGAGTCGAAGGTCTCGACCACCAGCCGCGTGCCGCCGCTCGCCAACAGCGTGACCGCGATCGCCGTGAGCAGGATCCCGGCGATGCGGTCGAGCATCGCACGGGCTCGATCAGATGCGCGGCGGTGAACGCGGGTGGACGCGTACAGCGTTATCCCCGTGACGGCGGCATAGGTCAGTCCGGCGACGGTCAGGAAGAGCCGGTCCCCAGCGTTGTCGGCGTCGGCGCCGAACCCGACGAGGATGCCGAAGGTCGCTCCCCCGACCGTGAGCGGGAACGTGACGGGCGTGAGCAGCACCGATCGCCAGGACGCCGGCTGAGCGAGCGAGTCCTCGGTCTCCGCGGCGGCGACCAGCGGGGACCTCGTCGGGGAGCTCGGCTGAATGGGTGCCGACCATCAGCGGGACGGATTCGAGGATCAGGGCCACGCCGCCGGTGGCGGTCAGCGCGGCGGTCGTGATCCCGAGCACCTCGAGCAGCACCTCGCCGACCCAGAGGCCGGCCACGACGAAGACGCTCACGTACAGGAACAACCCGAGCGCGAGGCGGCGCTGCTGCGACTCGGGCAGCCGAGCGACTGTGACCGCAGGCGGCCAGCGGGATCGCGCTCACCGTCGTGAGCAGCGTCGCGGCGATCCGCGCGCCGCGGCAGAGCGGGGGGAGCACAGGCGGCGACAATACGCGAGTCGCGGACCTGCCTGGCGCTCAACGCCGCAGGCGGGTCCCTCCGGTCACCGCAGGACGGTCGTCGAGCCCAGCCGGTCGATCGAGGCGAGAAATCCGCTGCTGCAGCGGGCTGCGACGGCGCGGGGGCTGGCCGCTCCGACATCGACCACGCGGACCCTCAGCTCGCCCGCCCGGGGCGCTCGATCCATTCGCCGGCTGAACGTGCCCACCCAGTAGCGACCGTCGTAGTCGGCGTGATGAAGCTCCTCACCGTTTCGGCCGACCCGAACCCGCAACGACTCGGTACCGGTCTCGCTGTCTGCGACCACGAGCTTCCAGTTGCCGACGAACTGCGATCGTTCCCGTTCGGGTCCCTCGACCCACGACAAGCTGACGCCGTTCGGCGACAGGATCGGCGTCGTGAACAGCGGCGGCCCGAACGGTCCGCGGGTGTTGGGGTCGTACAGACCGGGCACGGTCCCGCCCCGAAGGTCCTTGTACGCGAAGTCCTCGGCCGCGTCGATGAGCCGTCCGAGCGCGACGACGGCTTCGAACCTGCCCGCGCCCGGCCGGTGAGCGGCCGGAGCAGCCGACGTCACGAGGTCGATGAGGTCACCAGCCACCCCGACCGACCTTCGACGGCCTGAGGAGAACTCGACATACACGTCCCCGAAGACGTGTCCCCCGGGATCCGTTCTGCCGTCACGATCGATGTACGCCGCGACGGTCCTTCCCCTCGGGCGGGGCACCGTGCCGACGTGGGACAGCCGGACGTCGCCGGTCTCGCTCACGCGGCGGACCCCATCCGTATCGATGCGCACGATCCGGCGCCACGACCCGTTCGGCCGGCCGGTCCGGCGCGCCTCCAGCCAGATCGTGCCGTCTCGCCCCCGAAGGGCCTTGGTGATGACCCCGCTGCGGACGGCGACCAGGGACGTCGAGCCAGCACGGCTCACCCTCCACACCCGGTGCGGGCCACTGCCGATCAGGGCGAGGCCACGAGGAAGCCCCGGGCAGGCGACACCCGATGCGCCCGCCGTGTTCGCCGGCGCGTCACCTCGCGCCGTGACGGTTGCGACGGCGGTCGTCGACATCGCCGTCACGAGCGCGGCGGCCAGGAGGGCGCGGCCGGACCGATGCCTGCCGCGAAGCCAGTGACGTGAGGAATGGTCGATGTTCATGAGTGCTCCGTGAGTTCGAGTGCGGGGAGGGCCCAGGGGGTGACGTCACTCCCCTGTCGCTCGATGCTTTGGACGCCCACCGGCGCCGGAGCGTTTGATCCGCAACCAAACATTCCTGGTACTGCAACTGAACGTTCGTCTTGACCAACAAAGTCGGACGTTCTGGAACGAAGGGGCGAGTTCCGTCGTCAGATAGGTATGTGCAGTCCGAAGGGCTCGCCTCGTCGCGCTACCTGGGCCGAGACGTGTCCGTCACGGTGAGCTGAGTTTGGCCGTCGCCGAGCATGAACCCGACGTGGATGTCGTCGGAGAAGTCCTCCGCGGCGACCCGGCCGCCTTCGCTGACATCGTGCGCCGCCACGACGAGCGGCTGCGCCGGCTGGCCTACAAGCTGCTGGGCGGCGACCGGGAGCTCATGGACGACGCCCTCCAGGAGGCGTACGTGCGGGCCTACCGGGCACTCCCCCGCTTTCGTCATGACGCCACCATCGGCAGCTGGCTCTACCGCATCGTGTACAACGCCTGTGTCGACGAGCTGCGCCGCCTCCGGCGCCGAGCGACACCGTTCGATCCGACCACCGCCGCCGGCACGGCGTGGGATCCGGTCAGCCCGGCCCCTGGACCCGAGCGGGCGGCGGTAGCCCGCGACGCGACCCGCGCGAGCGCTCGCCGCCCTTCCCGACATCTACCGCATCACCGTCGTGCTCGTCGACGGCGAAGGCTTCGACATCCAGACCGCAGCGCGGGTCCTCGACGTCGCGCCGGAGACCGTTCGCTCCCGTCTCTGGCGGGCTCGCATCGCGCTCCGCCGCGCCCTCGGTGAGGGGGACGACTCGTGAGCGAGGGTCCGATCTCCCCGAACCAACCTGTCGAACGCGACCCGATCGTCAGCCGCGCCTTGCGCACCATGCCCGTGCCCGACCACCAGCCCGGGTTCTGGGCCGAGCTCGAAGCGCGGCTGGCCGACGTGCACCCCGGGCGGTCCGGACAACAGCAGCCGGATCCGGCGACCTCAGCGACGGACGCGGGTGACATGCCATCAAGGGGCGACGCCGGCGAACTGCCGATGGCCGAGCCGCCTCAGATCGACAGCTGGCGCGAGCGCCGGATCCGTCAGCGCCGCCTGCTCCTCAGGGTGGCCGCGCTGTTGCTGCTCACGGCGGCTGGGGCGGTGGTCGTCCTCACCCGATCCGACGACCGGAACGGCGGGCCTGCCGAGAGGCCGGACACCACGACGGCCGTAACGCCCGTACCCACGACGACGGTGTCCGAGCCGCCCGCCGCGTCGCCCGAGGCGACGGTCCGGGAGTTCGTGGGAAGCATCGGTCGTGACCGGGACGCCGCGTTCGCCATGCTGACGGACGAGTCGCGGGAGTTCATGGGCAACGCCGCCCAGCTCGCCGCCGGATTCGGCCGGGAGCTCAGCGTCTGGAGCGCGCCGGGCGCGATCGAACAGCAGGCCGTGATGGTCGCCCGGTCGCCAGCCGCCGTCCGAGTGGCCGTGGTGACCTACACCGGGACCCTCGACGTCCAAGGTGCACCTGAACCGCGGACGCAGGCGTTCGCCGTGCTGCGTGAGGCGGGCGAGTGGCGGATCTCACTGACCGCCACCGCGCTCGCCAGCAGCGCCGGGCCGGCGATTGAGATGATCAACCCGTCAGTCGAACCGGAGTTCGAGTGCTGTGGCGTCGGTGACGTCGTCGCCGAGGGTGAACCAATCAGGTTCCGGGCCGCCATCAGGCCCGAGCGCCGGCTCGTCAGTGTCGCCTTCGACGGGCGCGAGGCATTGGCTCCGGCGCAGCTCGAACTGACCAACGCGGTCGTGACCGCCCGCCCACGGCTCGACCCCGGCCCGCACGTCGTCACCATCGCCGTCGTCCTACCCGACGGCGTGGTCTACGCCCGGGCGGTCCACTTCGTCGTCGGCTGACCACGCGGCGCGCCAGCGAGCACGGCGCCAGGTCACCCGGCCTCGCCCGACGGGGACGCGCCGGCCGCCCCAGCCGGCACCAGCGACACGTCGAGCTCGAGATCGACCTCGTCGGCCAACGCCACGCCGCCGCCCGGGACCGGAGCATTCCACGTGATGCCCCACACGGCGCGCTGCACCTTGCCCGTCGCGCGCAGGCCCAGCCGGGGATTGCCCTGCACGTCTGGCGCCCGCCCCAACACGTCGACGACCAGCCGAACCGGTTGGGCGACGCCGCGGATCGTCAACTCGCCGTGCACCGTGTAGCGACCCGCAGCCAGCACGGTCGCGCCCCGGGAGCGGAAGGAGATCTCCGGATGGCGCTCGACGTCGAAGAACTCGTCGCCCCGCAGCTGGGCGTCGCGCACCCCCATCGCCGTGTCCACGGACGAGGCGTCGATGTCGACGTCGATCTGCGTCGCCTCGGAGTACGGCGGATCGATCACGACGGTCCCGGAGAACGACGTAAAGCGGCCGCGCACGAGCGTGAACATCGCGTAGCGGGCGACGAACTCGAGCGCCGAGTGCGTCGGGTCGACCTCCCACGTCCCGGCGAGCGGAAACAGATCGTCGCCGGCGTGGACGTCGATGATGGCATGGGCATCGGACATGGCCGACCTCCGCGTCGTGCTCAGGGGGTCAGCCATCCTTCCACAGGTCGTTCGGCAGGCGGCCGCCGGCGAACCGCCGTCGGATCGCCGTCGACCCGGTTCTGTGCCCGTCGACACGCGGAGTGTGTGCCGGTCACGACGGTGATGACAGCAAACTTGGCGCACTCTCGTCGACGTGAAGAGTGCTGCCGTTGCACCGCGCCCGCGAATGATCGGCGCCCTGATCGCCTCGCTCCTCGCGTTCATGGTCGTGGCCCTCTCGATGGGCCAAGTCGTGACCGCGGTGCCCGCGACCGAGGCGGTGGAGAGCGTCGAACCGACGACGGCGCCGGCGGATGTCGACGCCGGCAGAAGTCGGCGCCACCCATACCGACGGCCAGGAGTTCTGCAACACCGCGCCGACCACCGTGACGTTCATGCCGTCCGGCGTCGTCGCCACGCCCTACCCGTCGACGATCACGGTCAGTGGCGCTGACGCCGTCACCTCGCTCGTCACCGTCCGGCTCGCTGGCGTCAGCCACACCCGCCCGCGCGACCTCGACGTCATGCTCGTCAGCCCGAACCGGCCAGAACCTCGTCCTGATGAGCGACACCGGCGGCGGCTCGGGCACCCCGACCAGCGCCGACCTCACGTTCTCCGACACGGCCAGTGGTTCGGTACCTGACGACGTCCGGCTGTTCACCGGCACGTTCCTCCCGACCAACGTGGGGTCAGACGACGTCTGGCCGACGCCGGCCCCGGCCGCGTCGAGTGCCACGACGCTGGACACCTTCATCGGCGCCAACCCCAACGGCGTGTGGAGCCTGTTCGTCGTCGACGACACCGAGGTCGACTCCGGCCGTATCGGCAGCTGGTGCCTGACCATCAGCTCTGACGCGCTCCCCGCGACGCGCACGGCGGTGACGTCTTCGCCGAACCCGTCGCGACCGGGCGCCGACGTCACGGTCACGGCCACGGTGACCAGCGGCCCCAACCCGGTCTCCGCGGGATCCGTCACGTTCAGCGATGGAGCGACGACGCTCGCCGCCGACGTGCCTGTCAACGCCCAAGGGAAGGCCGCGTTCACCACCGACGCCCTCACCCTCGGCAACCACGCGATCTCCGCCACGTTCAACGGCTCCGGGATGCTCACCAGCTACCGCCTCGGTCACCCAGTTCGTCACCACACGAGTCGAGGGCACCTTCTGCAACAACAGCTCGATCGCTGTGCCCGGCTCCAACACGATCGGCGCCGCGGCGCCCTACCCGTCGACGATCGATGTGACGGGCGCCGGCGCATTCACCGGGCAGGTCTCCGTGCAGCTCGTGGACGTCACCCACACCTACCCGCGCGACCTCGACATCCTGCTCGTCAGCCCGACGGGCGAGAACCTGGTGCTGATGAGCGACGTCGGCGGGAGCCCGCAGAATGGCCCCGCCACGCTCACCTTCTCCGACTCCGCGGTCGGTGAGGTCGACTTCAGCACCGCGCTGACGACCGGCACGTACCGCCCGACCAACGGGAACTCGAGTGGATCTGCCGACAGATGGCCGGCGCCGGCCCCGACCCCGTCGAGCGCAACGACGCTGGCGACGTTCACCAACCAGAATCCCAACGGCGCGTGGCGCCTGTTCGTCAACGACGGCGACGTCCAGAACGTCGGCACGATCGGCGGCGGCTGGTGCCTGAACATCACCAGCGACGAGGTCGCCTTCGAGGCGACCACCACGGCCGTGACGTCCTCGGCGAACCCGTCGCGCGCGGGTGCTGAGGTCACGTTCACCGCCACCGTCACCAGCGACGGCAGTCCGGTCACCTCCGGGACCGTCACGTTCAACAACTGGGACACGCCACTCGCCGTCGACGTGCCCGTCGACGACCAGGGCCAGGCGACGTTCACGACCAACGCCCTCGCCGAGGGCAGCCACTTCATCGTCGCCAGATACAGCGGCGGCACCGGGTTCTTCGCCAGCGCCGGCGGGGTCGACCAGCGCATCGCCACGTTCGCCGGGGGGATGTGGTGCAACAACGACCCGATCTCCGTGCCCGGCTCCGGCGCCGATGGCCGCGCCGATCGATACCCGTCGCAGATCACCGTCGCCGGTGCGGGCGCTCTCCACCGCGCAGGTGACCGTCCAGCTCGGCAGCGTCATCCACGGCTTCACCAAGGACCTCGACGTCCTGCTCGTGAGCCCGACCGGCGAGAACCTCGTCCTGATGAGCGACGTCGGCGGCTTTCGGCTGCCGGCCACCGTCACATTCGCCGACGGCGCGCCTCCGATCCCTGAGTTCAACGCCTTGGAGAGCACCACGTACCGCCCGACGAACGCGGAACCAGGCGACTCCTGGCCGGCGCCCGCACCAACCGCGTCGGATGCCACCGGGCTGGCCACGTTCAACGGCACGAACCCCAACGGTGTCTGGAGCCTGTACGTCCACGACGACTTCACGACGTCCGGTGGTGGCTCGATCGGAGGCGGCTGGTGCCTGACGATCACCGGGGCGACGACCACGGCGCTGACGTCCTCGCCGAACCCGTCACTCGGAGGTGACGACGTCACGTTCGCCGCCGACGTCACCAGCGGTGGAGCCCCGGTCACCACGGGGACTGTGACGTTCAAGAACGGCACGACGACGCTGGCCGCTGACGTGCCCGTCGTCGACGGTCAGGCAACGTTCACCACCAATGCACTCACACCGGGGCGCCACGAGATCACCGCCACCTTCAACGGTGCGCCGGGGCTGGCCACCAGCGCCGCGTCGGTCACTCAGGTCGTGGACACCGCAACCACGACGCCCGCCGAGGGAACGTGGTGCAACGACGGGTCGATCGCCGTTCCCGGCTCGGGGACCAGCGGCAACGCCGACCCCTATCCGTCACGGATCAAGGTGTCCGGCGCTGCTCCCTACACCTCAGACGTCACCGTCGAGCTCCGTCGCTTCCGCCACGAATTCCCGGTCGACGTCGACGTGATGTTGGTCGGACCGGGTGGCGAGAACCTCATTCTGATGAGCGACACCGGCTTCAACGACACGGTCGGCGGTGCGCCCGTCACTGTCACGTTCTCCGACGGCGCCGCCGGCCCGATCCCGGGCTTCGAACGGCTGGCGACCGGCACGTACGCCCCGAGCAATGCTGGCTCCGACCCCGACTCCTGGCCGGAGCCGGCCCCGCCTGCATCGGGTGCGACCAGGCTGGCGACGTTCTACCGGACGAACCCCAATGGGGACTGGCGTCTGTTCGTCGTCGACGACGCCAACACCGACACCGGTTCGATCGATGGCGGCTGGTGCCTGACGGTTGCCTCGACGGAACTCCCTTCAACGGTCACCACGCTGACGGCTTCGGCGAACCCGTCATTGGCGGGTGAGGACGTCACGTTCACGGCCAAGGTCACGGGTGGCGACGAGCCGGTCACAGATGGCACGGTCACGATCGTCGACGCGACCACCAACAGCACGCTGGCGACCGGGCTCGAGCTCGACACCGACGGCGAGACCTCGGTGACCGTCGACGACCTGAGCGTCGGCGACCACGAGATCATCGCCACCTACAGCGGCACCACCGAGTTCGGACCCAGTGACGACGCCCTGACGCACGACGTCAGGGTCGGGACGACCACGGTGCTGGCATCGACGCCTGACCGATCGGTCGTCGGCGACTCCGTGACATTTACCGCATCGGTGTCCAGCGGCGACGATGCGGTGACGGCGGGCACCGTCACGTTCACCGACCACACGACGGCCACCGAGCTCTTCGCAGCCGACCTGGACCCGGGCGGTCGGGTCTCCTTCGCCATCGACACGCTCAGTGTCGGCGACCACGAGGTCATCGCGAGCTACAGCGGCACCACGCAACTGGCGGCGAGCGCCGACACCCTCACCCACACGGTCGACTTCGCCGAGACCGTGGCGCTCGAGTCGACTCCGAACCCTTCAGCGCCGGGCGAGGACGTCACGTTCACCGCCATCGTCACGAATGAACGACCAGCCGGTCACGCACGGCTCGATCACGTTCAGCGAGGGGGATGCCACCCTCGCCGAGGCGACGGTCGACGGCGAAGGGCGGGCCTCGTTCACCACCAACGCCCTCGCCCGGGGCGGCCACCTCGTCACGGCGACGTTCGACGCCGGCACCGGGCTGCCCGGGAACTTCGCCTCGATCACCCACTTCGTCGACGCCCCGACCACGACCCCCACGGACGGGACGTGGTGCAACGCCGGGCCGATCGGTGTGAACGAGGGCGAGGCCACGCCGTATCCGTCGGTGATCACCGTCAGCGATGTCGCCGCGGTCACGTCGCAGGCCAAAGTCGAACTGTCCGGAGTCAACCTCGAGCTCCCGTTCGCGCTCCAGGTGCTCCTCGTCAGCCCGACCGGCGAGAACCTCATCCTGATGGCCGGAGCAGGTGGCTTCTCGGCCGTGACCGACGTCAACCTCACCTTCTCGGACGCCGCCCCGGATCTGATCATGGACGAGCTGACGTCCGGCGATTATCTCCCGACCAACTTTGGCGACCTGTTCGGCGGCGACCGTCTCCCGGATCCGGCGCCGCCGCCCTCGGAGGCGACCGCACTGAGCACGTTCGACGGCCAGAACCCCAACGGGGTGTGGCGTCTCTACGTGGCCTCTCTGCTGTTCGGGGATGTGGGGACACCGGCCGGGTCGATCGACGGCGGGTGGTGCTTGACGATCAGGAGCGCCCAGCCGTCGACGATCACGCTCGACTCGACGCCCAGCCCGTCGCGGTTGGGACAGGCGGTGTCCTTCACGGCGATGGTCGAGGGTGAGGCCGGGAGTGCGCTGACCGACGGGACGGTCACGTTCCGTCGGGGAGCGGAAGCACTCGGCACCGTCGACGTCGACGAGGGCCGGGCCACGTTCACGACCTCCGACCTGACGCCCGGCACCCACTCGATCACGGCCACCTACAACGGGACGCGCGCGTTCGCGCAGAGCACTCCGGCGCCGCTCCTCCACCTGGTCGACGCATCCGGCCCGGAGGCCCGGCCGACGACGTCCCCCGCACCCAACGCTGCCGGGTGGCACAACGGAGACGTGACCGTGAGCTGGAACTGGTTCGATGTCGACAGCGACATCGACCCCGCCCGGTGCACAGGCCGCTCCACCACCGAGGGCCAAGGCGCAATCACCGTCACCGCCACATGCGCCGACCGCGCCGGCAACCAGTCCACCGCGAGCCACGCCGTGAGGGTGGACTCCATCGCTCCCACCGTGACGATCTCCTCGCCGGCACCACGCAGCTACTGGCCGCGGCGCGGAGGTGATGGCCGACTACGGATGCAGTGACCGGCGCTCCGGCGTCGCAGCCTGCACGGGTCCGGTCGCCGACGGGATGCGGCTCGACACCTCCACCCCTGGCTCCCACCGCTTCACGGTCACCGCTCGGGACCGGGCCGGCAACCTTCACACGGCCACGGTCAACTACTCCGTGATCGAGCTCCCGCGTTGCCACGGTCGAACGGCCACGATCGTGGGTGCCGCCGGCAACGACGTGATCACCGGTACCCCTGGCGACGACGTGATCGTCACCGGTGGCGGCCAGGACTGGGTCCGCGCCAGCGCCGGCGACGACACCATCTGCACGGGCGGAGCCCGCGACATCGTCGTCGCCGGCTCCGGCGACGACATCGTCGACACCGGCGACGGTCGCGACGGCGGCCACGGCGGCACCGGCGACGACATCGTCACGGGCGGACCCAACGGCGACATCCTCACCGGTGGTCTCGGCGCCGACACCCTCCGCGGCAACGCCGGCAAGGACAACCTCATCGGCCACAACGGCAACGACAGCCTCGACGGCGGCAGCGACACCGACAGCTGTCGCGGCGGCACCGGCACCGATCAGCAGGCCGCGTGCGAAGCCACCCTCGGCATCCCCTGACCCCGCCCTCCCGTTCTGTCGGTCGGCATCCGCCGAATCCGGTCGGTTCCGACCGACAGAAACCCGCTTCGTGATCGTCGCTGCGTCACTGGTCGTCGCCGAAGGTCAGCACGACGCTGCCGACCTTGTGACCGCCATCGACCCGACGGTGTGCGTCAACGATCTGCGTGAACGGCACGACCGAGTCGATCACCGGCTTGATGGCGCCCTGCTCCCCCAGCGACATGAGGCTCTCGAGGTGGGCTGCACTGATCGAGGCCGTACCGCTCACCACCGCCTTCTGCCACGTCGCGGCGATCGTGGGCCAGAGGTCGCCGTTGACCATCAGGACCCGACCGCCCGGGTTCAACGACGCCTTCACGCGGGAGTAGCTGGCGGTCCCGTGGTTGTCCATGATCACGTCGTAGCGCTGTCCCGTGCGCGTGAAGTCGTCGATCGTGTAGTCGACGACCTGGTCCGCCCCGAGACTCGTGATGAGGTCCGCGTTGGCGCTGCTGCACACGGCAACGACCTCGGCGCCGCGGTGCTTGGCGAGCTGAACGGCCATCGCGCCGACGGCTCCCGAAGCGCCGTTGATCAGCACCCGTTCACCGGCGCGGAGCGCGCCTCGGTCGAAGAAGTGGAGCGCCGTCGAGCCGCCGAAGCTGAGCGCCACGGCGTCCACGTCGCTGAACGTGTCCGGGATCCTGGCGATCGCTCCCTGCTCGGCGACGGTGACGTACTCGGCGTGGCAGCCCAGCTTCAGGTCGCGGGAGGCCACCACCCGCTCACCTGGCCGGAAGCGCGTGACCCCGGCCCCGACCGCCTCGATCTCGCCCGCCACGTCGAAGCCCAACACGGGTTGTCGTAGCTTCGTCAGGCCGAACCGGAGGCGGATCGCCGTGCCCAAACCGCGCGGCACGCGCAGGGCGCGCAGCCGGGCGTCACCCGAGTTGACCGTCGTCGCCCCAGCCCTGATCAGGACCTCGCCGCTCGCCGGGACCGGAGTGGCCAGCTCCCGAATCCGCACGACCTCCGGCGGCCCGTACGACTCACAAACCGCCGCCTTCATGATCCGGCCAACCTGGTCATCGCGGCACGGTACCCGGCCGACGCCGACCGGGCGCTGGAAGTGGTCGACGGTCTACTCGTCAGGGCCTCGAGGGATGCCTGGTCAGCGGAGGGCGGCGACGAACTGGTCGTGATGGTCGGTCCACCATCGGCGCCGGCGGTCGTACTTCTCGATGCCACCGGTCCGGTTCACCATCGCGATGGCGTTCAGGTCACCCGCGTCGACGCTGTACCGAACGGCTGCTTCGACTCGGTCGATGGCGTCGTTCACCGCGGTGAGCAGCTCTGCCCGACCGTCCCGGTCCAGTCCGTAGGCGTCGGCGACGAGGCGTAGCCGTCCCGGCCGGTCGGCGGGCCGCCAACCGATCCGGGCCTGGTCGAAGTCGTCCTCGATCGGGACACAGAGGCGGGCGAACTGGGCGAGGTCGTAGACGGGACGGCCGGGGGCGGCGAACTCGAAGTCGAGCAGTGCCACGGCAGTGCCGTCACGGAACACGACGTTGGAAAGCTCAACGTCGTTGTGGCACACGAGCGTCCCGCCCGCCGGGTCGGCCAGACGGTCGTCCCAGGTGTGTCCCCGAGGGTCGAATCCGCGGCCGGCATCGTGCAGCCCGCGCAGCAGCCTGGCGATGGACGCCAGCGCGGTGTCGTCCTGGCTCCAGTCCGGATAGGGCGGCACGGGTACCTCGCCGTCGATGAACACGAGACGCTCGCGACCGTCGTCGTCGATTCCGACCGGTGACGAGACGCCCTCGAACCCGGCGTGTCTGACCGCTCGCAGGAAGGCGTGAATCGATCGCGAGTGCGGACTCGAGGGGCGAAGAACGTGCGGACCGACGCGGACGACCTGGCCGGCGTTCGCGATCCCGCCCGCGAGCTGCTGCTCAGCCACACCGCCACTCTGGCAGACGAACCGTGACATCTCGGCGACCGTGGAGCTCGCCCCGCGTGTGTTGGTGGCACGCTGGGGATCGTGTCGCGCGATGAACACGAGCGATCCACGTTCGCGTCGTCGGACGGGCCCGACCGTCGGTTCGGTGACGCCGACGCCCGTCACGTCTTGGGCGCGTTGGATGGTCCGTACCTGCCGTGGGGCGCTGGGTCGATGCGGCCGGGCGGGCTCGTCATGGTGTGCAACGACATCGTCCTCAACGATCGATGCCGTGTGGTCGAGCTCGGCGCGGGGGTCAGCACGGTGCTGTTGAGTCGTCTCGGCCGCCAGCTGGCCGCGGCGAGCGGCTTTCGGCTGGTCTCGGTCGAGCACGACGATCGGTGGGCGGACTGGGTGACCCATCAGCTGGCGCGAGAGGCCGTTGGTCGCGACTCGGTCGTCGTGCGGGCGCCGCTCGGATTCCATCCGCGGGCTGACGAGGATGTGGGCTGGTACGACGAATCGGCCCTCACCGCCGGGCTCGACGCCGCGTTCGGGGCCGATCGCATCGATCTCCTGGTGGTCGACGGCCCGCCCGCGTTCGAAGCCGGGATGGGTACCGCCCGCGCTCCGGCGCTGCCCGTTCTCTGGAATCGACTGTCGCCGGGCGCCACCGTCGTGCTCGACGACATCGAGCGACCGGGCGAGCAGGAGGTGCTGCGGCGCTGGGAGGAGGAGTTCCGCGTCGTCTTCACCCGCCACCACGACGCCGGTGTGGCGATCGCCCGTCTGCCTCAGTGACCGGACGGTCGGGGCGCGAAAGGGTGGAGCCAGTGGGTGATCGGAGTTTCGTAGTCTGCCCGGGTGCCTGCACCCTTGCCCGCGGCAACGGGTCGCGCCGTCGACCACCGGACCGCACGACCACGCGCCGCGCCAGCGTTCAGGTCAGTCCTCCACATCAGCGAGAAGGGTGGCAGCTTCGGGGGCACGGAGGAGTACATCGCCTTGCTCACGGCCGCCCTGTCGAGCCGTGGCATCCGGTCGCACCTGGCCTGTGGAGTCGTTGCCGGCGATGTGCCGGCCGCGCTCGCGTCGATCCACATCGTCGACGGACTGGCATCACGCCGCCCCCACCCGTCCACCCCCGGCGCCGTCGCCGAGGTTGTCGCCACCGTCGCGCCGGACGTGGTCTACCTGCACAACCTGTTCGACCCGGCCGTCGTCGAGGTTGTAGTCGAGCACTCCGGTCGACGCCCGGTGCTCTGGTACGTCCATGACCACTATCTGACCTGCCTCACCGAGTTGCGGTGGCGCCGCGACCTCGGCGCCTGCCCACACCGGCTCGGCCCGGACTGTCTCACCGCTATCGATGCCGGACACTGCGTCCGGCGCCACCCGAACGCAACCATCGATACCGCAGTCCTCCACCACCGAGAATCGTTGGCCCGCGCGATGACCGCCGTCGATGCGGTCGTCGTGGTCAGCGAGTACATGCGCCGATCACTGGCCGCCGCCGAGCCAGGCCTCGGCGCGAGGTTGCATCGCCTCACCCGACCGGTACGTCAGCCCGCTCGACGCCGCCGGCAGATCCGTCAAGACCCCCACGAACCGACGATCATCGTGTGTGCCGGACGGATCACCGCCGAGAAGGGCCAGGCCATCGTGATCGACGCGCTCGGCGCGCTGCGCAGTGCCGGTCCGGTGGAGCTTCGCCTCGCCGGCGTCATCGAGGACGGCGACTACTGGGCCCATTGCCAACGCCTGCAAACAACGGCAACGTCGCGAAACCCTCGACTCACCGTCCACTACCTCGGCCACCTCGACTACGACGCCATCGACGAGGTGTTCGCCGATGCCGACATCGTCACCGTCCCGTCACAATGGCCCGAACCACTCGGCGCCGTCGCCCTCGAGGCCATGGCCGCCGGCGCCGCTGTCGTCGTCTCGGACATCGGCGGACTCGCCAACATCGTCGTCCACGACGACAACGGCATCCGCGTCCGGCCCGGCGACGTCACTGCCTGGACAACCGCAGTTCAATCGCTCATCCACACCCCACAACACGCCCGACGTCTGATCGCGCAAGCGACACAGAACCTCGCGGCGACGTCCATCGACGCGCACGTCCTCGCGCTCGAGCACATCGTCTCGACCCAGTAAACCCGCCGTCGCTACTCCAGCGCGGTGCGCGTGAGAAGGGCGATCTCGAGCTCTTCGCGGGCACGGACGACCACGGATCGAACGGGTGCATCGGACGCCGAGATGTCCGCGTCGCCGTCAGCGGTGGAGTTACGCGCCTCTTCGACCGCGACACCGAGGAAGCCCAATCCCTCCGCGGCGCGACCGCGAACGAGCGAACTGTTCTCGCCAATGCCCCCGGTGAAGGCAAGCACGTCGAGGCCGTCCAGCGTGGCCGCCATGGCCGCGATCGACGCCCGCAGCCGGTGCACGTAGACATCGAGCGCGAGCACTGCCTCGGCATCGTCACGATCCGCCCGCGCTCCAACCTCGCGCATGTCGCTGGTACCCGCCAGCGCGTACAAGCCCGAGGAGTCGTAGAGCTCGCGCTCGACGTCCTCGGGTCGCAGGCCGGCCTGGGTCACGAGCCACGTCACGACGCCAGGATCGAGCGACCCGGGCCGGGTCATCATCACCAGCCCGTCGAGTGGCGTGAAGCCCATCGTGGTGTCGACGCTGACGCCGCCCCGCACGGCCGCCAGTGACGCGCCCGCACCGAGGTGGCAGGTGACAATCCGCAGCTCGGTGACGTCGCGCCCGACCAGCTCGGCAGCCCGCCGCGTCGCCCACGAATGCGAGAGCCCATGAAACCCGTAGCGCCGCACGCCGAGGTCGTCGCGCCACCGTGCCGGGATCGCGTAGGTCGACACGAACGTCGGCAACGTGGCGTGGAAGGCGGTGTCGAAGCAGGCGACGTTCAAGACGTCGGGCAGCCGCTCACGCAGCGTGCGGATGATCGCCAGTGCGGTCGGCTGATGAAGCGGTGCCAGGGCGACGAGGTCATCGAGTGTTGCCAGCACGCTGTCGTCGACGACGACGGGCGACCGGAACGACGTCCCTCCGTGCACGACCCGGTGTCCCGCTACGTCGACGGTCCCCAGGGTGTCGAGTGCGTCATCGAGGCCACTGTCGTCGACACGGCCGTGGTCGGCGTCGAGGTCGATCGAGGACGAGACCGTGTCGTCGTCCTCGACCACCCGCAGCTTGAGGCTCGACGAGCCGGCGTTGACGACGAGCACCCTCACGCGTGGGTCGGGGGATCCGGCTGCCACGTCCAACCGGAGATCTCCGGCGGGTCCTCGCCGTGCTCTCGCGTGTACAAGCCGGCTGCCGCGCGAGCATCGACCATCTCTTGACGGAGGTCAGCGACGGACGAAGCGAGTGACGGGACGCGGTCGATGACGTCGATGACGAGGTGGTAACGGTCGAGGTCGTTGAGCATCACCATGTCGAACGGGGTCGTGGTGGTGCCCTCCTCCTTGTAGCCGCGCACGTGGAAGTTGTCGTGGTTCGTTCGCCGGTAGGTGAGGCGGTGAATCAACCACGGATAGCCGTGGTAGGCGAACACGACGGGACGGTTGGCGGTGAACAGTGAGTCGAACTCACGGTCCGGCAGTCCATGGGGATGCTCGCTGACCGGCTGCAGTCGCATCAGGTCGACGACGTTGACGACGCGGACCTTCAACTCCGGCAGATGCGTGCGCAGCAGCATCACGGCGGCGAGCGTCTCGAGCGTGGGGACGTCGCCGGCGCAGGCCATGACGACGTCGGGCTCGCTGCCTCCGTCGGAGGAGGCGAAGGGCAGGATGCCGATCCCGCGCGTGCAGTGCAGCACGGCCTCGTCCATCGTGAACCAGCACGGGCTCGGCTGCTTGCCGGCGACGATGACGTTCACGTAGTCGCGGCTGCGCAGGCAGTGGTCGGCGACCGACAGCAGCGTGTTGGCGTCGGGTGGGAGGTACACCCGGATCACCTCGGCCTTCTTGTTGACGACGTGATCGATGAAGCCCGGGTCCTGATGGGAGAAGCCGTTGTGATCCTGTCGCCACACGTGGCTGCTGAGCAGGTAGTTCAACGATGCGATGGGCCGGCGCCAGGCGATCCGCCGGGTCGTGCGCAGCCACTTGGCGTGCTGGTTGAACATCGAGTCCACGATGTGGATGAACGCCTCGTAGCTCGTGAACAACCCGTGACGGCCCGTCAACAGGTATCCCTCCAGCCAGCCCTCGCAGAGGTGCTCCGACAGGATCTCCATCACCCGACCATCCGGCGCGAGATGGTCGTCACCGGCGACCCGTTCGGCCATCCAGGTCCGATCGGTGACGTCGAACACGGCGCTCAGCCGGTTGGACGCGATCTCATCCGGTCCCATCACGCGGAACGTCTGCGGGTTGAGCCGGATGACGTCCCGGAGCCACAGCCCGAGCTGTCGGGTGGCCTCGGAGGGCGGTTCGCCGGGACTCGGCACGTCGACGGCGAAGTCGCGAAAGTCCGGCAGGCGCAGGTCGCGCAGCAGCAGTCCGCCGTTGGCGTGCGGATTGGCACTCATCCGGCGAGCCCCCACGGGCGCCTGCTCGACGATCTCTGGACGCGGCTCGCCCCGCTCGTCGAACAGTTCGTCGGGGTGATAGCTCCGCATCCACGCCTCGAGTTGACGGAGGTGCTCGGGGTTCGAGCGGACTCCGTCGACCGGGACCTGGTGGGCGCGCCACGTCCCTTCGACCTGCTGACCGTCGACGACCCGCGGCCCGGTCCACCCTTTCGGCGTGCGCAGAACGATCATCGGCCAGCTCGGTCGGGTCCGCTCACCGTCGCGGCGATGCTCGTCGTGGATCTCCCCGATGAGGTCGAGCGCCAGATCGAGCGCGTCGGCCAGCTGGCGGTGCACGTCGAAGGCCTCGTCGCCCGCGACGGTGAGCACGCGGTGTCCATAGCCCTCGAGGAGCTTGACGAGCTCGGTCTCCGGGATGCGTGCGAGCACCGTCGGGTTGGCGATCTTGTAGCCGTTGAGGTGGAGGATCGGTAGGACCGCACCGTCTCGTGCGGGATCGAGGAACTTGTTCGAGTGCCAGCTGGCGGCCAGCGGCCCGGTCTCGGCCTCGCCGTCGCCGACGACACACGCCACGACGAGGTCGGGGTTGTCGAACGCCGCACCGTACGCGTGGGCGAGGGCGTAGCCGAGCTCGCCGCCCTCATGGATCGAACCGGGCACCTCGGGCGCGACGTGGCTCGGAATCCCGCCGGGGAACGAGAACTGGCGGAAGAGCCGGCGCATGCCGTCCTCGTCGCGGCCGACGTCCCCGTGGACCTCGGACCAGGTGCCCTCCAGCCAGGCGTTGGCGACCGCAGCGGGCCCACCATGGCCCGGCCCCATGATGTAGATGGCGTCGAGGTCGCGCTCCCGGATCACCCGGTTCATGTGGGCGTAGATGAGGTTGAGACCGGGAGTCGTCCCCCAGTGGCCGAGCAACCGTGGCTTGACGTGCTCGGCGGCGAGCGGCTCGCGCAGCATCGGGTTGTCGAGCAGATAGATCTGACCGACTGACAGGTAGTTCGCGGCCCGCCACCACCGGTCGACTCGTTCGAGCTCGCTGTCACTGACTGGCGTCGCCGTCGAGCGATCACTCACCGTCGTCATCGGGCGCCTCCGTTCCGTCGCGGCTCTCCACGAGTCTCGCACCGCCTCGCAGTGTGAGCCCACCGTGCGGATATCCGCACGCTCAGCTCACAGTTCTCGTCACGTCGTGGGGGCCTCGCGACGTCGTCGGCGAGGCGCCCGTTCGGTCGTCGGGCGGGGGCGCGTCGATGACGGCCGGCTGCGTGACGTTCAGTCCCGGCACCGTCCGTGGTCCGGACACGCTGGCGTTCGTCGGCGACTCCGTCGACCTGAACGTCGTACGGCCACGTCGTCACCGATGTCGACGGGCCGACGTGATCGATCGAGTTGGTCGAGGAACGCTCGATCCACAAGTGGGCGTCTTCTGACGGGTCGGTCGTGAACCTCACGTAGTACTGCCCGTCCACGTCGCAGCCGACGGTGAGCCCGCCGATCATGCTGAAGACGATCTCGTTGTCGAGCCCGGTGACGAGCTGTCTGTGGTATCCGAAGCTGGCGCCGGACCGACCCCGCGAGCTGACCTCGTCAGCCGACCGGCGTCTCGCGGAGCACGAGCGCCCGTCGTGATCAGCTCCGGGGCCGCGCGTCGATCGTCTCACGGATCGGCCGGTGGGCTCCCGATCCGTCAGCGCACCGCGGACGCTCCCCATGCGAGCATCACGATCTCAGCGAGGCCGCACGCGCGAGCGGTGCACTCGTGATCTCGACCAGGACCCGCACTGCTCGGCGGCACGGTCATGGACGTCGTTCGTCGAACACCTCCGCACGTCGGCCACTCGCATCGGATCCGGCGGGATCGCGACGTCGGCGCGACCATCACGGTGCGCCCAGCCGGTGAGCCGATCGATCGCGGGTTGGCGACGAAGCTTGCCGCCTCATGGCGCTTGCTCTCACCAAGCGCCGGAACCGAGGCGGGCTCAGCCGGCGGCGCGGCGGCCGTGCTCGGCTTCCGAGACGATCTTGGCAATGCGGCTCGTGCGTGTCTCGGGCTTTCCCGCGCTCACGATCCACCACAACATCTGCTTGCGGGCCGACGGCGGGAATCCGTTCCAGGCGGTGCGAGCCGCGGGGGACGCGTCGAGGGCAGCCCCGAGGTCGACGGGCTCGACCAGGTCCTCGACCTGGTCGTAGATCGTCCACCACCCGTTGGACTTGGCCACCTCGACGGCCCGGCGGCCGGCATCGGTCATCCGCCCCTGCGACTCCATGGCGGCGACCCGCTGCCGGTTCAGCCGTGTCCAGGCGCTCTTGGACTTGCGCGGCGTCATCAGTTGCAGTGCCCGCTGGTCGTCGAGGATGTTCACCGTCGAGTCGATCCAGCCGAAGCAGATGGCCTCCTCGACCAGATCCTCGTAGGCGACCGGGTCCCGCCCACTGCCCTTCCTCCACGACGCCACCCACACGCCACGGACGGTGTCGTGGTTGGCCACCAGCCACGCCCGCCAGGCGGCCAGGTTCGCCGGGTGGTACACGGGGAAGTCGAACTTCCACGTCGCCGGGTGATCCGATGCACTGGCCGGGATGCTCGTCATGGCCAACCGTCGTCCCTGCTGCCCGAGCTCGCCGACGGCACGGCGGAATCGTAGGACGACGCTGCCCCCGGGGACCGGCGATACCGTCGTCGGATGCCGCGCACGGACCGCGGATCTCGGGTCATCGCAGCCCCGCCGACTGACGTCTTCGCCGCCCTCGTCGATCGAGACGCCCTCGCCGCGTGGCTTCCGCCGGATGGGATGACCGGCACATTCGAGCGATTCGATCCCCGGCCCGGAGGCTCCTACCGACTGGTCCTGACCTACGCCGACGCTTCTCGCGCCGCGGGCAAGACCACGGCTGATTCCGACATCGTCGACGTTCGATACGTCGACATCGTTTCGGACGTCCGCGTCGTCCAAGCAGTGGACTTCGTCTCCGACGATCCTGCCTTCGCCGGCACGATGACCATGACCTGGGAGGTCACCACAGTCGATGGAGGAACCCGCGTCGACATCACCGCCGACAACGTTCCGGACGGCATCTCCGCCGAGGACCACGCAACGGGGCTCGCGGCGTCTCTCGCGAATCTCGCCGAGTACGTCGAGCGGTAGCCCACCGAGGCGCTCAGCGTCGCCGGCGATGTCGGGCTACGGCGCGGTCACGTCCGCGCCTGGAGAAAGCGCTCGATCTCGAGGTTGATCCGCACGGGGTCGCGAACGAGCGCCAGGTGACCTCCACCGCGAATCTCGAGCAGGTCTGCTCCCGTGAGCTCGGCGAATGCTCGACCCTTCTCGACGTGTTGACACACGTCGAGATCCCCGTGGATGACGAGCACCGGGAGACCGAGTGTCCGGCACCGTGCCTCGAACGCCTCGCGACCGGGCAGGTCGAGATCTTGGGCTTCCTCGCTGGCGGCCAGGATCTCGCCGGTCGACTCCGTCGCCCACGCGACCGCGTCCTCGAACTGCTTGGTCGAGTGCGGTTCGACGAGCTGCGACCGGAAGAAGAACTCCACCCACCGGCGATGCTCAGTGGTGATCGTGTGCCGGTTGAACAGCTCCCAGCCCGTCGGCTCGTCGAGCACCTGGTCCCACGTGGCGCCGGCAGCCAACCAGTGAGGCTGTGATCGACCCAGAAAGGGCACTCCGGGCGCCAGCGTGACCAGCGCCGACGCGTGGTCGGGATGCTCGGCCACGAGGTCGACGGCCCACCAACTCGCATGGCAGTGGGCGACGACGACGGCGACGTCGGTGCCCGTCCCATCGAGCACTGCAACCATGTCCGCCACGTTCTCGGCTCGGGTGTGCTCGCCAACGGCGGCCGGCCGGCCCGAGCGGCCGCTGCCACGACCGTCGAATGTGACCACCCGGTGACGGCGAGCAAGCGTCGGCAACACCGCCTTCCAGATGCGCGAATCAGTGATCGGCGATGGCGCCACGAGCAGAACCGTTGGTGCGCCTGCGTCGTTGTGCACCTCGACGTGGATGTCCACGCCGGACCGATCAAGCGTCGTCTCCCAATCGGGTGCTCGTGCTCTCATCGCACCTCACACATCTCGCGCGCCGCGGTGCGTCAACCGTGGCTCGCGTCGACGACGCAGAAGCGGTTGCCTTCGGGATCGGCGAGTACGACGAAGTCCGGGTCGGCGGGATACTCCCACGGCACGCGAACGGCGCCCAGGCTGATCAGGCGCTCGGTTTCGGTGGCTTGTTCGTCGGCATCAGCGACGACGAGGTCGAGATGCGCTCGTGGACGTTCCTGGGCCGGGGTGTCGGAGCGATGGAGCGCGACCGCGTGCGCCCTCACCCGACGGCGGCACCAGGATCGTGAAGCCGTCGTCGGCATCCGGAAACTGAACGGGGCGATACCCCAATGCAGTGGACCAGAACGACACTGCTCGGTCGACGTCATCGGCACCGAGCACGATCGTCCCGAGTCGGATCATGACGTGAGTCTCACACGCCGGCCAGATGAGAAGATTGGTCCTTTGTGAGGATACGTCAGTGTCTGAGCGGCGGGATCGTCGCCATCTTCGCGGCGGCCTGCACGAACACGGATGACCCGGCAACCGCACCGGCAACTACGACCCCCACATCATCCGACGTCGCTGGATCCGCCGTCGCCGAGGCCGTCCGACGGTGTGCCGGTGATGTGGACGAGATCGCCGTGTTCAACCCTGGGAACCCCATCGACGTCGAGGCGGACTGAGCGGCTCTGACGGCACCAGGATCGCTACGAGCAGCTCGAGGTCTCAGCCGGACAGGACGGCGCCGAGCCGGGCCAGCGCCGCGGTGTAGGCGTGATCGGGCGGAGTCCCGTATCCGATCACCAGTGCCGGCGGGTGGTGGTGTCCGGGATGGGCGTAGTGGCCGAGGCCCTGCAGGGCGAGGCCGTGGTGGGCGGCGTCGGCGATGACGTCGCTCTCGTCGCGGTCGGGAAGCCGGGCGAGGACGTGGAGCCCGGCGGCGATTCCGCTCACGGCCACGGCGGGCGCCTGGTCGGCGAGCATGCCGACGAGCCGGTCCCGACGACTCCGGTACGCGAGCCGGGTCCGGCGGATCTGCCGGTCGTACGAGCCGTTGGCGATGAACTCGGCGAGGGTGAGTTGGTCGACGGCACTGGGGAAGGCGCCTCTCGACCGCTTGATCTCGACGATCTCGTCGACGAGCCGGCGAGGCAGCACGAGCCAGCCGAGCCGGAGGCCCGGAGCGAGGCTCTTGGCGGCCGTCCCCGCGTAGACGACGTGGTCGGGGGCGAGGGACTGCATCGCTCCGATCGCCTGGCGGTCGTAGCGGAACTCGCCGTCGTAATCGTCCTCGACGACGACCGCCCCGTTGTCGGCCGCCCACCTGATCGCCTCGCGCCGACGCGTCGGATCGAGAGCGACGCCGATCGGGAATTGGTGGGCCGGGGTGAGGAGCGCAGCCGCCGCGGCGCCGACCCCAGCCGTGTCGGCGCCGCAATCGTCGACCGGTACGGCAGTCGTGGTGAGACCGCTGGACTCGATGATCTCGCGATGCAGGCGATGGCCGAACGCTTCGACCGCGAACGTCGTCGCGCCGTGGTACCGCAGCTGCGCGCAGACGAGCTCGAGGCCCTGGGTGAAGCCGGCGCAGACGACGATCGCGGCCGGATCGACGGCGACCCGTCGGGCGCGGCCGAGGTAGCCGGCGAGTGCTTCGCGTAAACCGGGAAGCCCACGCGGATCGCCGTAGCCGAGGGTTTCGTCGGCGGTCACGGTCAGGGCGCGGCGGGCCGCCGCCAGCCACGACGACCGCGGGAACGCGCCGAGGTCGGGAGACCCCGGACGCAAGTCGAAGCGCGGCGCCCGCTCCGGCACGGAGTCGCCCGACGGTGCGATGTCGCCGCGATCGGGCTGGTCGGCGACCCACGTGCCGGCACCATGTCGGGCGACGAGCCATCCCTCGGCGACGAGCTGGGCGAGGGCGTCGGCGACGCTGTTGCGCCCGACCCCGAGCTCGGCGGCAAGGGAACGCGAGGACGGAAGCCGGGACCCGGGCTGCAGGCGACCGGCTCGGATCGCCTCCCGGAGCTCCTGCTCGAGGCCCGAACGCACACCGTGATCGGCCAGATCGATCTGAAGATCGACCCCGAAAGTGGCCCGCGATCTCGCCACTGAAGTGGACCTTACTCGCGGGCCGCTTTCCCCGTACGGTGCAGACCATGACCGAGACCACGGTGACCACCGCGACCACGATCGCCCCTCGCCTCGACTTCGAGGCCCTCGCCCCCGACGCCTACCGGGCCGTCGCCCATCTCGACCGGGCTGTGACCAAGCAGCTCGACGCCGCGGGCATCGACCACCGGCTGCGCGAGCTGATCCGCGTCCGCGCCTCGCAACTGAACGGCTGCGCCTACTGCATCGACATGCACACCAAGGACGCCCGCGCCGTCGGCGAGACCGAGCAACGCCTCTACGCCCTGCCCGCGTGGCGGGAGACACCGTTCTTCACTCCTCGCGAGCGCGCCGCGTTGAGCCTCACCGAGTCCGTCACCCGACTCGCCGAGACCCACGTGCCGGACGCCGCCTACCAGGAGGTGGCCGCCGAGTACGGCCCGGCGGAGGTCGCCGCGCTGCTCGCCCTGATCCTCGTCATCAACGCGTGGAACACGCTCGGCGTCACGACCCGCGCCTGGGAGCCGGGGTCGTATCAGCCATGATCGACACGGTGCTGCCGTTCGAGAAACACCGACTCGACGTCGACGGGATCCCGATGGCCTACGTCGACGAAGGAGACGGCGACCCGATCGTGTTCCTCCACGGCAACCCGACCTCGTCCTACCTGTGGCGCAACATCGTGCCGCACGTCCTGCCGCTCGGACGATGCATCGTGCCCGACCTCGTCGGGATGGGCGACTCCGGGAAACTGCCCGGCCCGACGCCGCGTCGTACACCTTCGTCGAGCACCGTCACTACCTCGATGGCCTCCTCGCCGAGCTCGGGATCGACCGACGGGCCACGCTCGTGGTCCACGACTGGGGCTCGGCGCTCGGCTTCGACTGGGCCAACCGCCACCGCGAAGCGGTCGTCGGACTCGTCTACATGGAAGCCATCGTGCGGCCGCTGCGATGGAACGAGTGGCCGGACGCGTCCCGCCGGTTCTTCGCGGCCCTGCGGTCCCCCGCTGGCGAGGAGATGGTGCTGGAGAAGAACCTCTTCGTCGAGGCCGTGCTGCCGGCGTCGGTGATCCGCCCGCTCACCGACGTCGAGATGGCCGAGTACCGGCGCCCGTTCGCCGAGCCCGGAGAAAGCCGCCGGCCGACGCTGACCTGGCCGCGACAGATCCCCCTCGACGGCGAACCGGCCGATGTCCACGACATCGTGTCGGACTACGCCGGCTGGCTCTCCACGTGCGAGGTGCCCAAGCTGCTCATCGTCGCCGACCCGGGTGTCATCCTCACCGGCACCCAGCTCGAGTTCTGCCGGCGCTGGCCCAACCAGCGCGAGATCACGGTGCCGGGCCGTCACTTCGTGCAGGAGGACAGCCCCGACGAGATCGGCTCGGCGATCGTCGCGTGGCTGCACGACCGTCATGACGAGGAAGCGGCGTGAGGTACACCTGGGTCCACGAGGACCGTGACGTCGACTGGAACGAGCTCTCGAACCTGTACCGGATCGCCCCGCTCGGCGACAAGCCACCCGACGCCCTCGCGACCGTCTTCGGCAACAGCATGTTCAAGTGCTTCGGCTACCTCGACCGTCTCCTCGTCGCCGCCGGCCGCGTGCTGGCCGACGGCCTCGACTGCGCCTACATCGCCGACGTCGCCGTGCACCCCGACCACCAGCGGCGCGGGCTCGGACAGGAGGTGATCCGCCAGCTGGTCGAGTTGTCCCACGGGCACAAGAAGATCATCCTCTACGCCAACCCAGGAGCCGAGGGCTTCTACGCCAGGTTCGGGTTCCTCCCCATGAGGACGGCGATGGCGATCTGGCACGACCCGGCGACGGCGATCCAGTCGGGCGTGCTCAGCGAGAGCCTGTAGACCGCCCGCCGCGAGGCCCTCGCTGGGCTACGGCCGTGGCACCGGGATCGCGACGGCAGTGAACGTCGTCGCCGGCGGGACGGCACCGAAGCGGGCGTTCGGCAGGTAGAGGCGGTCGAAGAACTTGGCGACCGTGGTGGGCACGTCGAATCTCGGGTCGGTGACCCGTTCGAGGACCCTGCCCGAGGTGCCGTCGCGGCTCATGCGCAGGACGGCAACCATGTTCAGCCGGTTCTGCACGGCGTACAGCGTGCGCCCGTCCAGCAGCAGGCCGTCGCCGTTGGGCAAGCTCTCTCCGTCCAGATCGACTGCCGTGGCCGCGCCGGTGCTCTTGTCGACCCGGAACAACGTGCCGGTGTTCGACTGGATCACGAGGAGGGCCCGCCGGTCTGGTGTCTCGGCGATCCCGTTGAGGTTGATGAGCGCTGGCGACAGCGGCAATGCCCGGAAGCCGCTCGAGTTCGGCAAGGATCCGTGCCGGCCCAGGGGGACGACGTAGAGCGCCGGGTTGCGGGTGTCCGTGAAGAACGCCGCGTCAGCGGTGAGCACGACGTCATTCACGAACGATTCGGCCGTCGTGAACTGGTAGTTGACCAGGATGCGTCCACTGAGCGCGCTCACGACGCGTCCATTGCCGGCGGTACCACCGGCGACGAACAGCCGTCCGAGGAGGTCGAGCTTCAGCCCGACCGCAGGCGTGCCCGGCCCGGGAGTTGGCAGCACCCGCCCGGTGCCCGTGATCAGGTTGGCCCGGTAGATCGAACCGTCGGCCCGCGAGCCGAAGTAGGCGAACGGCAGCAGCCCGATGGCAATGCCCTCCGGCAGCCAGTTGTCCGGCAGCTGGATGAGGGTGGGAAACAGGTCAGGGTGAGCACCTGACGATGCTGTGGCCGGGCTCGATCCGAGCAGCCCTGCGGCCGTGGCCGTGGCAGCGAACCCGGTGAGCGCTTGGCGTCGGTTCAGCGACAACGTGGAGGCCTCCTCGCTCGATGGGGCCGCCCGCCCGCGCGACGCTAGTCCGCATCGTGACGCGAGTTCCGTCGGCCGCGGACGCTCAGGCTTCGCCATCTCCGAACAAGGGCCGCACGTCGGCGATGTCGTATTCGGCGACGGACGCCGCGAGCATTGCCGCGCCTTGCTCGTCGCTGGGCCCGCTGCTGCGAAACGCGTCCACGGCCGCTTGCGACTCCCAGCGCTCGAAGATGTCGATGCGACCGGTGTCGATCAGGTCGGCGGTGATGGCGAAGTCGAGGCACCCGGGTGCGCGGCGTGCCTGTTCGACGACGATCACGCAATCCGCGAGATAGGACTCGCGCTGCTCGGGCTCGACGGTGATGTGTCCTGCAACGATGAGCATGGGTGGGGCCCTCCTCGGGAGTGATAGACGTCGCCGCCGCACCGAAGTCATCGCCCAGCTGCCGTTGGCCGCGTCCACGAATTGAGACATGAGCGCGTCGACTTCGCCGGTTCAGGTCCCGCCGCACCCTGGATCGCCGGCTCGAACGTGTACCACTGGCGACGTCCCGGTGGGCGACGATGTGTCCATGGTCGTGACGATCCGACCCGCGACTGTCGACGATGCAGACGCCGTCGGCGAGGTCCACGTGCGTGCGTGGCAGTCGGCGTATCGGGGCATGATGCCCGACGACTACTTGGACGGCCTGCAAGCGCGCGACCACGCCACGCGATGGCGGGAGCATCTCCTTGCCCCATCGTCGGACGTGCACCTGCTCGTCGTCGTCGACGATCATCGGGTGGTCGGGTTCACCAGTGTCGGGCCCGCACTGGACAGTGACGCCACCGGCATCGGTCAGCTCTACGCGATCAACCTCGATCCCGACGTCTGGGGTCGAGGGCTCGGTCGGACGCTCTTGAGCGTCGCGACAGATCGGCTGAGAGAGCTCGGCTACGTCGAGGCTGTGCTGTGGGTCGTCCCCGACAATCAGCGCGCCCGGCGGCTGTACGAGTCGGAAGGGTGGTGCGACGACGACTTCAGGCGTGACGACGAGGTGTTCGGTGTCGTCGTGCCAGAGATGCGCTATCGACGGCTCCTCGTCGACCCGTCCGGCGCCGCCGACCGTAGGGTTCGAGCGTGATCGAGCCCGATCGTGGACGCATCGAGCTGCGCAGCGACAACTCGGTTGGCGTGGCGCCCGAGATCTTGGCTGCCGTGATCGCCGCCGACGTTGGCGGGACGATGGCCTACGGCGCAGATCCGTGGACGGCTCGCCTGCACGAGCGGGTGGCCGAGGTGTTCGAGCACGACGACGTCGCCGTGTTCCCGGTCGCGTCCGGCACCGCCGCCAACGCGCTCGGCCTCTCGGTGCTCTGCCCGCCGTGGGGTGCGGTGTTGTGCCACGAGACGGCGCACATCATCGCCAACGAGGGCGGGGCCACATCCCTGTTCACGAGCGCGGTCATGAAGGCCCTGCCCGGTGACGGGGACGGCCGTCTCACACCGAGTGCAGTCGAGGGCGGCCCTGGACGCAACCCGGTGGGGTGACCCCCATCACTCGCAGCCGTCGGTCGTCTCGCTGACCCAGCCGACCGATCACGGCACCGTCTATCCGCTGGAGCAGCTGCAGGCCGTCGCCGACGCCGGGCGTGCTCGCGGGCTGCGTGTCCACATCGACGGGGCTCGTCTCGCCAACGCGCTCGTCGCACTCGACTGCTCACCCGCCGACCTCACCTGGCGGGCGGGCGCCGACGTCGTCACCCTTGGGGCGACGAAGAACGGTGCGCTCAGCACCGACGCCATCGTGTGCTTCGACCCGGCGCTGAGGGAACCGTTGACCTACCGCCTCAAGCGCGCCGGTCACGTCACCTCCAAGATGCGCTTCCAGTCCGTCCAGCTGGACGCCTACCTCACCGACGGACTGTGGCTGCGTCTCGCCGCCACGGCCAATCAGGCCATGGCACGCCTCGTGACCGGCTTGATCGAGCGGGGCCTCGAACCGGACCACGAGCCCCGGGCCAACATGGTCTTTCTCCGAGCCGACCCGGCTGACATCGACGCCTGGGCGCACGCCGGACTCGACTTCTACCGGTTGACCAAGGATCGGGTGCGCTTCGTCACCAGCTTTCGTTCCACCCCCGAGCCAGATCGATGAGGCGCTGCGACGGATGGACCGATCGGCAGGCTGTTCACCGTGAACGACGAGGTGGTCGGCGATGCTGCGAGAGAGCTGCTCGAGATGCGGGCGAACCGTCGAGTGGTGCCTGATCTGCCGCTGCGGCTGCGGCCCGAGACTCTGGCCGACGCGTACGCGATCCAAGACCGTGTGGTCGCTGACCTTGTGGCGCAGGCGGGTGGCCGGTCCATCGGCTACAAGGCCGCGTGCACCAACGAGCTCGCGCAGGCGGCCCTGCAGATCGATCGACCGGTGTTCGGCCGGCTGATGTCGCAGAGCACCTCGCCCAGTGGCACGACGCTCGTGGCCGACCAGTTCACGCATCGCGTCATCGAGGCCGAGTTCGCCTTCCGAGTCGGCCTTGATGTGGAACCGGTCGATGGTGGCCATACGCAGGCGACGATCGCCGCGCACATCGACGCGCTGATCCCGGGCATCGAGATCGTCGACTACCGGTTCGAGTCGTGGGCGGTCGGTGCGTTGCGCATTGCCGCCGACAACGCGATCCACGGTTGGTGGGTCCGTGGCGAGCCGGTCGCGGACTGGCGCGGCCACGACCTCGCGGCGTCGTCGGTGTCGGTCACCCGCGACGGCGAACTCGTCACGACCGGCTCGGGTGAGGCGGTGCTGGGTCATCCGCTCAACGTGATGGCGTGGCTGGCCGACGAGCTGCCTCGGTTCGGCTTACGACTGCGTCGTGGCGACATCGTCACGACCGGTGTCGCGACCGATGTGTTCGAGGCCGGCGCAGGCGACTCGTGCGTGGCCGATTTCGGGCCGTTCGGCAGGGTGACGGTGGCGTTCAACTGACGACAGACTTGGCCGTCGTCCTCGGCCACCGAATCTGTGTCACCGAAACCGCCGCATGCGGCGAGTTCGGTGACACAAACCGAGCGGATCGCGGCGCGAAGCTGGATCCAGCGGCCCGAGTGACCCATCCGACGCGCCGCGCCGAAGCGATCGAGCACCGCGCCTTGCGTCGACCACGACGCTCAACGACACGATGTCCTCGGGGCTCCATCGGGAGTATCGTCGTCGGCGCCTGGCCAGAGACGTTCGGCAGACGGACGGCTGTCGGGGTCGATGTGCTGGGTGGGGCGTTCGCGACGGTTGTGATCGTCGGGAACGAGGTCGAGGGAGAACGATGGCCGTACTCGAGGTGTGGGGGCCGGGCGAGCACGATGTGGCGGTGCTGGGCGGGTCGCCGTATTGCATCGGCAAACGCGATGACGCCGATCTGTCGATCGCGACCGACGCGGCGGTGTCGGGGATGCACGCCCTGTTGGAGCGGGCCGGTGCGACGTGGTGCGTGCGGGATCTGGGGTCGCGCAACGGCACGTTCGTGAACGGTGAGCGCCTGTTTGGTGAGCGGGTGCTGCGTGACGGCGACGAGATCATTGTCGGACGGACCCGGCTGGTGTTTCGCGATGAGGGGTCGGGCGAGGAATCGACGACGGAGGCGTTGCGGGCGCCCCCGGCGTTGACGCCACGGGAGCGGGTCGTGCTGGTCGAGTTGTGTCGGCCGTTGTTGTCGGGCAACGTGTTCACGCAACCGGCGTCGGTGCGAGAGATCGCTGAGGTGTTGGTGGTCAGCGAGGCGGCGGTGAAGCAGCACTTGGGCCGGCTGTATGAGAAGTTCGGCGTCGTCGACGACGTCGCCGGGCCACGGCGGGTGCAGCTGGCGAACGAGGCGTTGCAGCGCGGCGCGGTGTCGATGAGCGACCTACGCCGTGGGGGGCACTGGTGACCGGCGAGGTGCTGGCGGACCGGTATGAGGTGGTGACGACGGTCAGTCGGGGTGCCCAGGCGTCGGTCCTGCGAGCGATCGATCGTCGACATGATCGGGCGGTCGCGTTGAAGGTGTACGAGTGCGCCGAGGAGGTGCAGCGAGAGGCACTGTTGGCGGAGGCTCGGGTGCTGCTGGGCTTGTCGCCGCATCCTGGTCTGCCGACGGTGCGGGACGACTTCTTCGTCGATGCGCGATATGTGGTGGTGATGGATTGGGTGGAGGGGACGGACCTCCGCCAAGTGCTCGTCGAGCAGGGCGAGCCGGGCCTGCCCCGATCGGTGGTCGTCGACTGTGTGTCGCAGGTTGCAGCCGGGCTCGATCACCTTCATGGCCATGATCCACCGGTGGTCCACGGCGACGTGAAGCCGGCGAACGTGATCCGTTCGGCGGCGGGACGGGTCACGCTGGTCGATTTCGGGATCGCGTCGGGGGGACGGGCGCGGCGGCGGGCAGGGACTCGGGGCTACATCGCCCCGGAGGTGGCCGCCGAGGGCCGGCTGACCCCGGCTGCCGACGTCTACGGGTTGGCGGCGACGGCGGTGTCGCTGTTGACCGGTCGCCCGCCGGATGGCACCCGTCCGTTGTGGGACGGGATCGATCCGGCGGAGGTGGGACCGCTGGCGCGGGCCCTCCGCCGAGGGTTGGCGACGGACCCGGCCCGACGGCCGCGGTCGGCCGGTGAGCTGGCCGAGCGGCTGCGCGCCGGGCGGTTCGAGTCACTGCCCCGCGGGGTGGTCACGTTCGTGTCGATCGACGTGGCCGATGCCGCCGCGCTGTGGGACGGGCAGAGCGACGTGATGGCGTCCGTCGTGGACCGCCTCGACGACGTGGTCGCGGAGGTCGTCGAGCACCACGGTGGGCGGCTGGTCGGATCTGGGGGTCGTGACGCTTGGCTGGCAGTGTTCGCCGAGGCTTCGGCGGCGGCCCTCGCGGCGTTGGTGCTGCATCAGCGGGTGGCGGTGGAACGCTGGCCCGGGACGCTCCCACTTCGCGTCCGGGTGGTGGTGCACACCGGTGAGGCCGAGCTGCGTGACGGCGACTATCACGGCCGGGCCGTCCATCTGGCGGGCCGGCTGCTGGCCGGCGTGCCGGGGGGAAGAACGGTCGTGTCGCAGGCCACCGCCGAGCTGCTCGGCGGCCGCCGTCCCGCCGGGGTGGTGCTGTTCGACCTCGACTCGGCGCTTCCCGCAGCTGCGAACGCGACCGGCGGGCGACTGTTCGGTCTCGTTGATCGAGAGGACGACCGGTTCGTGTTGCAGTCGGACCGAAGCGGGGAGCGCACATCGGGCGCGGTGTGGGTGCTGTGCACCGATGTGGAGGAGTCGACCCGGTTGCTGCAGCGGTCACCCGAGCGATACCGATCGGAGATGGACCGCTACCGGCGCGTGCTGGCTGAGATCTGTGCCGACTTCGGCGGGACGCTGCTGAGCAGCGTCGAGGACACCGCGGTCGTCGCGTTGCCCGGACCCGGCGAAGCTGTCGGTGCCGCCGTGGCCGCCCAGCAAGCCTTCGACCTGGCACCATCCGGGCTGTCGCCGCTGCGCGTGCGGATGGGAATCCACGTCGAGCGAGCGGCGGGACCGGAAGGCGCCACCCTCCCCATCTCGACGGGCACCGCGCAGGCGGTGTGCCGGGCCGGGCACGGCGGTCAAGTGCTCGTCTCCGAGGCCGCCCGACCACTTGCCATGCCCAGCCTCGCCGCTGGGGCGGAGTTGCTCGATCTCGGCGCCCATCGGCTGACCGACCTGTCCCAAGCGCACCGGATCTATCAGCTCAAGCATCCCGCTTTGGCCGTTGACTTTGCGCCGCTCCGGTCTCTTGACAACCGTTCCCACAATTTGCCGGTACAGCTCACTCGGTTCATCGGACGCCGAGACGAGATCGTCCGGCTGGTTGCCCTGCTCGATGCCAACCGGTTGTGCACGATCACCGGGACCGGAGGAGCGGGCAAGACAAGGCTGGCGATGCAGGTCGCCGCCGAGGTGCTGGTGTCGTTCCCGGACGGGGTGTGGCTTGCCGACCTTGCTGGCGTCCCGAACGGCGAGGTACTGGCGAGCACGGTGGCCACTGATCTCGGAGTGCGCGAGGGCGGCTCCGGCACGTATGCGGCGGCACGGCGCCGCACGGTGCGGTCCGCCGTGGAACGGCTCGTCGATCACCTCGAGTATCGGAGCGCGCTGGTTGTGCTCGACAACTGCGAGCACGTCGTCGACGCCTGCTCCCAGCTGGCCGAGATCCTCTTGCGCCGCTGCCAGCGGCTGCGGATCCTGGCGACGAGCCGGGAAATCCTCGGTCTCGCCGCCGAGCAAACGTTCCGGTTGGGTCCACTCGAGCTGCCGTCATCGGCCGCGATCCCGGCGACGGTCCGCCAGTGCGCATCGGTGCGTCTGTTCACCGACCGGGCGATGCTGCGACGTCCCGACCTCGCTCTCGGCGACGATGAACTCGCTGCGATCGCATCGATCTGCCAGCGAGTCGACGGGATCCCGTTCGCCATCGAGTTGGCCGCCGCACGCGTCAACGTGCTCGCCGTGGCCGAGATTGCGGCAACGCTCAGTGATGATCTCGGCCTGCTGTCGGGGAGCTCCCGCGCGGTGTCGGCCCGCCAGCCGACCCTCCAGGCGATGATCAGGTGGAGCGACAATCTGCTCTCCGAGCAAGAACGCACGTTGCTGCGCCGCTTGTCGGTGTTCGCCGGCGGTTTCAGCCTCGAAGCCGCCCGGCAAGTGTGCGCGGGCGACGGCATCGAGGGCCTCGACGTTCTCGACCTGCTCGCTGCCCTGGTGGACAAGTCGTTGCTCGAGACCGAACCGGGCGCCGGCCGATTCCGGCTTCTCGAAGTCACCCGTCAGTACGCCGCTGAGCGTCTCGTCCAAGCCGGGGAGGACACCGCGGTCCGCGCCGCCCACCTCGCCTGGTATCAATCACTGGCCGAACGGGCCGACGTGGAGCTGACCGGTGCTGACCAGGCCCGTTGGCTCGACATGCTCGAAGCCGACCACGACAATCTTCTCGTTGCTCTCGGCTCAGGCCGCGACGGGCCAGATGGTGGTGACGTCCGCTTGGCCTCCGCGTTGGCTCAGTTCTGGCTGGTGCGGGGCCGGCTCACCGAGGGTCGGGGATGGCTGGAGGATGCCCTCGCCCGACATCCGCGGCCCGACGCGCTGCGAGTCAAATCGTTGTGTGCGCTGGGCCACTTGGCGTGTTTCGCCGGCGACTACGACCGGGCGGCGGCCGTCGCCGACGAGGCGCGCGCGCTTGCCCGCCGTCTCGAGAGCCGACGGTGGGAAGCCCGCGCCGAGATGCTGCTCGGCTTGGCCGCGAGCGGACTCGCACGACCGGTGGAGGCGGAACAACGTCACCGCACCGCGGTCGAGGGCGCTCGGGCCGCGGGTGACCCCTGGTGCTATGCCTGCGCGCTCAACAATCTCGGCAACGTGCTGGCCCTGCAGGGCGCAACCTCCGCTGCCCGCGAGTGTTACGAGGAGAGCCTCGCGGTGCGGCGCGCCGAGGGCGACGCGTGGGGAATGTCGTGGGTGCTGTTCCGCCTCGGCGTTCTCGCCACCTGGGAGTGCCGTTTCGCCGAGGCCTCGGCGTTGCTCGAAGAGTCCCTCCAACGCTCCACGACGATCCGGTTCGGTCAAGGCATCCTGCTCGCTGAGTTGGGTCTCGGTGAGAACCTCTACGTGAGTGGCGAGGATCGCGAGGCCGCCCGCCGGTTCGTCGACGCCCTGGCCACGGCCCGGCAGCTGAAGGAGAACACCGGAGCGGGCGTCGCGTTGGCCGGCTTGGCCAGCGTCGCTCTGGCCAGCGGTGACCTCGACAGCGCGGCTCGCTGGCTCAACGAGCCTGAGGCCGACGAGGGCGGCGACCCGCAGCGTGCCATCGCCACCCGTGCCTCGTTACTGCGGGCGAGAGCGACGCTCGCCGCCGCCGGCGGCGACAACCGGCGGGCCGAAGCGATGCACCTCGAAGCCCTCCGCCTTCGCCACCATCTCGGCGACAACCGGGCCATTCTCGAGGGACTCGAAGCGGTAGCCATCGACGCGCTCGGTCAGGGACGGAACAGTCGGGCGGCGACGCTGCTCGCGGCGGCCACCCAGTGGCGGATCGCGATCGGGTTCCCCGTCCCGGTTCGCGACCGCGAAGCCGTGACTGGCGCGATCCGCGTGCTCACCACCGGCGACGGCACGCCCGACGTGGCGTGGCGCGCGGGCCAGGCACTCGGCCTCGACGACGCCGTCACGCTGGCCCTCGACGCTGCGACACGATTCGAGGTAGCCACCCAGCTACATCACCCTTACCGCGAGGGTGAGCAAATTCGGACGGCGGCGCCAATACCGGCACTCGGCGCAATCCGCGCTTGATATCTGCCATGAGACGAGCGTGGCGACGAATCCCCGGTTCGACCCAGCTCCTCAACGGCCGAACGGCGAGACCGTCTCGCGGCCACACACGAGGGAAGGCAGACCGATGCACTACATGTACGAGCAACTGATCAACGAGCACATCCGCGAACTTCGCGACGAGATCGCCGTCGAGCGGCGCATGCGAAGAGCCCGCCGCGAGCGCCGGCCATCACGCGTTGTGAGGTTCGCACGGCGCGTCAGCCACCTCACGCCCCTCGCCCGACACTGGTTCGCACCTCACCGGCACACGCGCTCGACACGACGACGTCGAATACGTGACCCAAGACCGACCCGTCGCCGGCTGAGTTCGGTCGCCGGTCGCTTCGCACGCGACGTCTGCAGGAACGCCGTCCTACGGCAGCACGGCGTTCCTGCAGAATTGCGGAGGCTGGACGCCGAACGGCCGCGACGCGATGGGAGGCAGCATGCCCGAGGAGTTCGAGGGGGATCTTGCGGGCGCGGTGTTCTGGGGCGCGGATCTCAGCGGTGCCCGCTTTCGCGACGTCAACCTCACCAACGTGAGCATCAGCCACGCCTGGCTCGTGAATGTTGACATCGACGCGCTGGTCGACACGGTTGTCATCAACGGCGTCGACGTCACGGCGTACGTGAACGAGCGTGACCCGTGGTACCCGCTGCGGGCGATGCTCCGCCCGTCCGACCCAGAGGGCATGCGCGCCGCGTGGGCGGCACTCGAAGCACGAGTGGGCGAAGACGCTCACCCGGGCACTGGCGCTTCCCGAAGCCAGGCTGCACGAGTCGGTCAACGACGAGTGGTCCTTCGTCCAGACGGTGCGCCATCTGGTGTTCGCGATGGACAAGTGGTTCACGGCGCCGATCCTGGGAGGAAGCTTCCACCCGATCGGCTTGCCGAACAGCGGCTCCGTCGAGTTCCCGTGGCCCGACCTCGACTCGGACCTGACGCCCTCAGTCTCCGAAGCCCTCGCCGTGCGCGCGGATCGCGTCACGCGCTTTCGCGAGTTTCTCGCAACCGTTGCGGCGAGCGAGTTCACCCGACCGGTCGACGTGCTCGAGAACGGCACGAACCTGCTGCAAGAGTGCATCTTCACCGTCCTCGAGGAAGAGTTCTGGCACAACCGCTACGCACAGCGCGATCTCGAGGAGCTGGAGGCGGCGAACGAGCGGCGACCCGGCGTCCGATGACGCGGCCGCGTCAGTGGGTGAGAGCGATCTTCACGACCACGACGAGTCCGGCCGCGATGAGCAGGAGCGCCCCGTGGACGATGGACCGCCAGCGATTGGCTCCGCTGCTCCGGGCGACGGAGTACCCGACGACGCCGATGAAGCACGCCAGCACGAGTTCAACGACGTCGAGCTCGACCGACGCCGGCAGGATGAGCGCCGGCACCGTGGCGACGAGCGCCACCGCCACCGCGCCGAGCAGCTGGGCGAGCGCGGCCAGCGCGTCGTGACGGCGCACCGTTCCTTGCGCCACGAACCGTGCCGAAACTCGGAACGCAAACCAGTGTGCAACCGCCAACCCGACGGTGGTCCCCCAGACGATCTCGAACACGTGGTCCTCGGCCGTCTCCTCGGAGACGGCGGCGAGCGCGGCGAGCAGGCAGATCGCCACGTAGAGCGCCATCGTGAGCGCTTCCTTGCGCAGCTCGACATCGGCCTCGGCGCGCTCCAACGTGTCCAGACCGGGCGAAGCCGTTGCAGCCATGTGCTACATCGTGCACCCGGCGGGTGCCCGTGGCCCGCGTCGGCACCGATGAGCCCGTCGGTCCGCCAAACCGGCTACTGCCGACCCGGCTGACCGGTCACTTCGACCGCGACAACGTGTTCGCCCTGCACGATCCCGAACACCACCGACAGCTGACCCGCCTCACCGGCGAGCAGCGCCGGACGTGGTCTGGAAGGTGCGCACCGCGGCCTCGGTCAACGGGCCGAACTTGCCGTCCTCGACGAGCGGCAGCGCGGACGCCTGGACTCGGCTCAACTTGCGCTGCGCCTCACGACGGCCTCACCGTGGGAGCCGCGGCGCAGCACCGGCTTCGGACCGGGCGGCGCCGGCTGGCGCTGGAGGACACGCAGCCCCGTGACAGCGTGGTTGCCGACCTGGCGCTGCAGCGTCAGCAGCGCGTCGGGCGTGGTGAGCTCCGGACGCTTCGCCGCGGCACCCCCAACGTGAGCTCGGTCGCACGCGTCGGGCTGCGCTGAAGCCCGGTCGGCACCCTCTTCGGCGTCCGCCCGGCATGGCGACGCCGACAGGTCCACGACGGAGCCGGACCCGGCGGTCACGCTTCGAGTCAGCTCGTCGGCGCGAACCGGTCAGCGGATCGCGCGATCAGGCAGTTGGCCGAACGTGCGCGACAGTTCCCGGGCTGCTCGTCACGACACCGCCGAACCACGCGGCCGTTCCTCAATGGGCTCCACCCTGGACGGAGACGTCACTCGTGGCCGGCGTGGTCGGTGCTGCTCCGCCCGCCGTTGTCGACCGCCGGTTCGGCGGTCTGTCGGCCGGTGCTGGTCCGGCCGTTCACGACGTAGGTGACATTGGCTCCGTAGAGGCCGAGCGCGTCGTCGGTGCCCACCCAGCACTGCAGGAAGTAGGCGAAGTTGCCGTTGTCGATCACCGGCTCTTGGATCGTCCTGTCGATGATCCGAACGTCTGCCGGCGTACCGCTCGTCGTGACCTCGCCAGTCATCGCCGTCTCCGCGCCGATCTCGGTGGTTAGGTTGGTCCGCCACATCGAGCACACGTCGTCCGTCGCGGCATCGGTGTCCTTGACCGAGAAGCTGACTTCGGTCACACGCGCCCCGTCGGGGATGTTCACGCTGCACCGGAACAGCGACGGGTGGGGGTCCTCGCCGTACTTGAGCATGACGTCGAGCGAGTAGTCCCGGTCGCTGAAGCTGTTCTCGAAGGCGGTGCCCGCGCAGGTGAAGTGCCGCGTGAACGACTGCGCCTTGCGGACGAACTGGGTCGAGTCCCAGCCGTCGAGCCGGTTGGCGTTGGGCACCCGGCCCAGGGAGGACTCGTTGACATCGGCACCGGTGAGCGAGTTCCTCGCCAGGTCGACGCCGCTGAGAGAACCGTTGTCGACGTCGCGACGGGTGATCGTCTCGTCGTGGAAGTCCACGCCGCGGATCGTGTTGTCCTCGATGTCGGCGCTCGTGACCAGCACCCCGGCGGTGACGGTCCCGCCCGCGCCGAGCGCCAGCGCCAGCAGCGCCACCACCATCGCCGGTGACGGCCGTCGCATCTTCATCATTGGTCTCCTTCCGTATCGATGAACGTTCTGCCGCCGAGATCGTCAGCCGGCCCTACCCGCGGGTCACCGTGTAGGTGACGACCGCTCCGTAGAGGCCGGTCTCGCTGTCGTTGCCCACCCAGCACTGCACGAAGTAGGAGAACTTGGCGTTGTCGATCACCGCCTGTTGGATCGTCGTGTCGGAGATCCGAACGTCCCCGGGGGTGCCACTCGTGATGACCTCGTACGCCATGGGCGGTGACTCGCCGAACGCGGTCAGGTCGCGCCGCCACATCGAGCATTGGACGTCCTGTGAGGGATGGGTGTCCTTGACCGCGAAGCTGACCTCAGTCACCGTCGCCCCATCCGGGATGTCGACGCTGCACCGGAACAAGGTCGGAGCGAAGGCGCCGTCGCCGTACTTCAGCGAGTCTTGGACCGCGTAGCCGGTCCAGCTGAAGGCGTTTTCGAAGGCGGTACCCGCGCACGAGAAATGGCGCGTGAACGACTCGGCCTTGCGGACGAACTGGGTCGAGTCCAACCCGTCGAGCCGGTTGGCGTTGGGGACTCTGCCCAGCGAGGACTCGCTCAGGTCGGCACCGGTGAGCGAGTTCCGCGCCACGTCGACGCCGCTCAGGGAACCGTTGTCGACATCTCGGCTGCCGATCGTCTCGTCGTGGATGTCCGCACTGCGGATCGTGTCGTTCTTGATCTCGGCGCTCGTGATCAGCACCCCGGCGGTGACGGTTCCGCCCGCGCCGAGCACCAGTGCACCCAGCGCCATCACCATCGCCAGTGACGGCCGTCGCATCCTCATCTCTTCTCCTTCCGTATCGATGAACGTTCTGCGGCCGGTGTCGTCCGCCAGCGCCCTACCCGCCGGTCACCCGATACGTGACGACCGCGCCGTACAGGCCGGTATCGCTGTCGTTGCCCACGAAGCACGACAGGAGGTAGGCGAACCTGGAGTTGTCGATCACCGGGAAGTCGATCGTCGTGTCGGTGAGCCGGACGTCTCCAGGCATGCCACTCGTCATGACGCCATAGGCCATGGGCCGCCCTGGGTTGCCGATCACGGTGGTCAGGTCGGTCCGCCACATCGAGCACTGGTCGTCCTGTGAGGCATGGTCGTCCTTGAGGGAGAAACTGACCGCGGTCACCGTCGCTCCGTCGGGGATGTTCACGCTGCAGACGAACAGCGTCGGGGGGAAGGAGCCGTCGCCGTGCTTGCCCGACCCGTCGAGGCCGTAGGCCTTCCAGCTGAAGCCGTTCTCCCAGGCGGTGCCCTCACAGGAGAAGTGACGCGTGAACGACTCCGACTTGCGCAACAGCTGCGTCGAGTCCAAGCCGTCGAGCCGGTTGGAGTTGGGAACGTTGCCCAGCGACGACTCGTGGATGTCGACACCGGTGAGCGAGTTCCTCGCCACATCGGCACCGCTCAGGGAGCCGTTGTCGACATCGCGGCTCTTGATCGCCCCGTCGTGGATGTCCGCGCTGCGGATCGTGTTGTCTCTGATGTCGGCGCTCGTGATCAGCACCCCGGCGGTGACGGTCCCGCCCGCGCTGAGCACCAGGGCCACGAGCGCCACCACCATGGCCGGCGCCGGCCGTCGAATTCTCATCTCGGTTCTCCTGCATCGATCAGCGTCGGTCGGCCCACCCGTTGGTCATTGCTCGTCGAGGCTCCACTGGGCGGTGAGCCCGGCCGACGACCGTGTCCAGCGCAGGCGCAGCCCAGTCCTTGGCCGACTCCGTTGTCGCTGCGCTGGCCGGCGCGGTGGTCGGTGGTCGATGCCCACGGGCCAGGTTCCGGGCGCGATTCGATAAGAGGGTGGTGTCATCGCGGGTCCCTTTCGTCTGCGGTTCCGAGGGTTCAGATCCCGACGTGACTCACTGGGCGCGGGAACGGGCGCGCCAGCACACGGATCGAGACGTCAACTTCCCCGGAAGTTTCAGTGACTGACATTATCAGAATGACATAGACTGACATTTCAGTCAAGAGGAATTTCGAGGTGACCCGGACCCATGGACGTTCCCAGCCGAAAGCGTGACGCAACCCGCCAGCGCCTGCTCGAAGCAGCCACTCGGCGGTTCCAGGCCAACGGCTTCGAAGGCACCACCGCCGCCGCCATCGCCGACGACGCCGGAGTGACCGAGCGGACGTTCTTCCGCTACTTCCCCACCAAGGCCGACGTCCTGGTCGCGAACTGGCAGGAGCACGCCGCGTTCGCGCTGCGGGTCGCCCTCACCGAGAACCGCAAGGCGAACGTGTACGACGCGGTCCGTGACGCGCTGATCCTGTTCACCGACCGGCTCGAAGCCGAGTATGGCTCCAGGATCAGAAACGTCCCCTACGTCTTCGGCGACCGCAGCGCGTTCCAGGCGACCATCGCGATGCTCCTCGACATCGAGAACCGCATCGGCGACGAGATCGCCAAGCGCACCGCTCGGACGCCCAACGACTTCGTGGTACGCACCGCCGCCCATGCCTCCGTCGGCGTCATGCGCGCCGCGATTCGGTCCTACATCGTCGCTCCCACGAGTCCGCCGATGTCGGAGCTGATCACCGACGGCATGCGGCGACTGCGACCCTGCTTCAAGGCCCTCACCGAGTAGCGCCCCATACGGCGTTTGACCGAAACGTCAGCGGGCGGGACCAGCGGCGCACCCCGATCGCGCGCGGCGCTGGTCGAGTGAGCAGCCGATCGATCGACGTCTGAACGAAGCCGGCGCCGAGGTAGAGGTTGCGGGCGGCGTCGGTCTCGAAGCCGACCTTCAGGCGGCGTGCGCCTTTGCGTGCGAGCCGATCGAGCCCGTTCGTCAGCAACATGCGGGCGAGACCGCGTCGCTGGTAGTCGTCCTCGACGCGCATCGGTTCGAGGAGTCCGACCAGCGTCGTGGGGTCGAACCAGAACAACGCGTAGCCGGCGACCCTGCCATCCGCGTCCTCGACCGCCAGATCGAGCGTCGGATCATAGAGCGAGCACTGTCGCAGCCGCGGCTCGACCAGTTCGCCGTTGCGAGCGATCATCGGGTGCGGGCGATCCGCGCGTGTCACCCGATCGACGATGGCGAACCCATCGACGTCCGCGACCGGCGGGCGCTAGGTCGGCGTCCATCCATGCGGTCCCCGACAACTCATCGGTCATCGCGAATCCACTCTCGATGGCGAGGCCTGCCAACGCGTCGTCCCCGCACACGAGCACCTGGAGGGCCCCGTCCCGATGTCCGACGGCGGCTTCCAACGTCGCGGCCCAAACGTCTGCCGCGTCGACGATCGACGGCAGGGCGAAGACGTCCGCTTGCCAGGTGTCGCCCCAAGCCGTCAGCCCTGCAGCCGCTACCGGGCCGACCTCGTCGAACCAAACCGGGAGCGCCAGCTCGTCGGTCGCCCGGGGGCTGCGCCACCACCACTGCACGTCGGCGGCCTCCCACATGCCGCCGAGCGGATCAGCCAGGCGAGCGCGCTGCAGGACCGTGGTCGTCGCGTTCAACCGCCCGAGACCCCTCAGCAGCTCGCGTCCCACGACCACGTTCGTCGAGCGTATTGGCCGGGCGATTCAGGCCGGCGGCGACCCTTCTCGGCGACCGGAGTCCTCAATCCAGCTTGCGCAGTTCACGGCGCATGATCTTGCCGGTCGAGGTCTTGGGGAGGTCCTCGACGAACTGCACCGAGCGGGGCAGCTTGTACGGGGCGAGATGGGGCCGGCAGTAGTCGAGGATCTCTGCCTCGGTGGCCGAGGCTCCGGGTCGCAAGACGACGTAGGCGCGGGCCAGCTCACCCTTCAGCGAGTCGGCCTGGCTCCCCACCGCCACCATCGCCACTGCGGGGTGTCCGGCGACGACACGTTCGATCTCCGCCGGGTAGACGTTGTAGCCGCCAGTGATGATCATGTCCTTGCGCCGGTCGACGATGGCGAAGCGTCCGTACGGATCGGCAACCGCGACATCCCCGGTGTGCAGCCATCCGTCAGGCTCGATCGTCTCCGCGGTGGCGGCGTCGTTGCCGTAGTAGCCGAGCATGACGATCGGTCCGCGCACCATCAACTCGCCGGGTTCGCCCGGCGGCATCGTGGTCGTCCGGTCGTCGAAGCCGGCCACCCGCACCTCGATTCCAGGCAGGGCGACGCCGATCGAGCCGTGGACGTTGGGCGCGTACAGAGCGTGGGTTGTGCCCAGCCCCGCCAGCTCGGTCATTCCCCACAACTCGAGAAGTGGCGCTCCGGAGCGTCGCTCCCACGCTTCGATCACGCTGGTGGCGATCGTTTGCCCGCCGACCGTGCAGCGGGTGAGACTCGACAAGTCGTAGGCGTCGACATCGGGCAGGGCGAGCATCATTGCGTACATCGTCGGAACGCCTTCGAACAAGGTCGCCCGGTGCTCGGCGATCAACCGCAGTGCCTCGGCTGGGTCGAAGCGCTCCATCAACACGACCGTGCCGCCGGCCATGAACAGACTGTTCATCACGACGTTGCCGTACACGTGAGGGGCGGGCAACGCGGTGACCACGATGTCGCGCGAAGTCCGCACGTGCATCGTGGCGGTGAGGGCGCAGTTGAGGAAGACCGCCAGGTGCGACTGCATCGCGCCCTTCGGATGACCGGTGGTGCCTGAGGTGTAACCGATGGTCGCCAACGATGTCGGTGCGGGCGCAACGACCTCCGCGAAAGGCTCTCGGCGGCCACCAGCTCCTCGAACGGGACCGTCCCGACCGGTCCCGCGCCGATCACGACGACGCTCTCGAGTGCCGGCGCCTGCCCGCGCAGGTCGGCGATCGCCGCAGCCTTCTCGCCGGAGGTGACGATCGCACGGGCGCCACAGTCGTTGAGGACGAACAGCACCTCCTCCGGGGTCAGCATCACGTTGATCGGGTTCACGACACAACCCGCCTTGAGAGTCCCGTGATAGGCGACGACCCACTCCCAGCTGTTCTGCGCGTAGATCGACACGCGGTCCCCGCCGGTGATCTTCCGACTCGTCAACGCCCCGGCGAACGCGTCCGAGAGGTCGTTGAGCTGCCGGTAGGTGAACGAACGACCGCTGCTGACCAGCGCCACCTTGTCGCCATGCTTGTCAGCCGCTACGCGCAGGATCGTTTCAAGCATCGCTGAACTCCCTCCTGATCCGGTGACCCCCACGAGCGTAGTCGTGCCATCGACGGGGTCATCGATGGTGTGGGCAACCGCAGGTCGCTATTGCTTGCCGATCGGAGCCGGAGCGACGGTGGCGCCGATCTCCACCTGGCGGTGGGGCTCAAGCCAGGGGTGGCTCTTGGCGCCACCCTCCGGTTCGCCCCAGACAACCGAGACGTGCGTCCCTGGCGTGGCGTGCTCAGGCTCCACGACTGCCAGCGAGAGCATCGCGCGCTCGTTCCAGCTGAAGCCGGTGTAGGTCGAGGCCCCGATCGTTCGTCCCTCGGCGTCGTGGACCGCGTCGTACTGCCATGTCGCATACGTCGCCCGCGGGAACTCGATGTAGAGCGCGGGGGTTTCCTCGGGCCGCATGTACGACTCGATGACTCGAGCAACGTCGGCGGGGTCCCACACGAGCGTCACCTTCCGCCGATGATCGTCGCCGGCCGTCCGTTCGAGCGCTTCTCGCCCGACGAAATCGTGGTCGAACTTGACCACATTGCCGTACCCGAGCTCCCGCGGCGTGAAGTAGTAGTCCTGGATGTCGGGTGAGTAGAAGCTTCCGCCGAGCCCCCAGGTCGCCTCGCTGCTGGTCGCCGGCAGCCACTCCCGGAAGGGTCGCAGCTCGTCGGCCGTGAAGATGGCCGGCACGGGCCGTGGGATCCAGCCCAGCTCCAGCGCGTTGGTGAAGTAGGCGAGCGACCCGACCCGGCGCAGGTCGAGTGCGGCCCCGGCCTCCAGGATCGCTTCCTTGACCGCGGGACCCTCATCCCAGGGCCCGAAGAACTCGCACCCCGGATTGCCGGCCATCGTGTGCCGATAGGCCCAGACCTGATGGCCGGCGATGGAGACGGGGAAGATGTGCGACCACGGCACCTCGGGCAAAGGAGCACCGGTAACCCGTTCCGCGAGCTCCAAAGCGTGCCGCCCCTCCACCTGATATCGGTACACCGTGCGCCGGCCAGCCGGATTGTGGGAGAAGATCTCGTCGGCCTCGATGGACACGTCCCACCCGCCGGTCTCGGCGGAGAACCGCACCCAGTTGTGGCCGGCCGCCCGACCCACGAGCACCATCTCCTCGGGGGCGATGGAGTAGAGGATGCCGTCGCCGATGAGATAGCCGTCGGGGCTGCAGCAGACGAAGTGCCGTGAGCGACCGACACCGAACGTCTCGAAGCTGTTTACCGCCAGGCTGGACACGAGCCCCTGGGCGTCTGGGCCGCGTAGGTAGGTCGTCGTCATGTGAAACGACTGGTCGTAGAACGCGATCCCCTCGCGCCACGCCACTTGCTCGTCACGCCAACTCGTGAACTCCGGAGCGACGAACTCGGTGGGCTGGCGCAGCACGGCGTCCTTCAGGACCGATCCCTTGCGGTTGCTGTACAAGTGGTCGACGAGGTTGGGGACGGAGTCCATGACGTCCTGGAGCGATTGGGTCGACTTCTCGGCGGTCACGTCGTCTCCTCTGGATTTCGATCCCGGCGCGGGCGCCGAGTGCACAGGCGATGGACGTCACCGCTGGTGCCACGGTGTCGACGTGCGCCCGGACCCGCCCGAGGGTTCCCGGGTCGGAGCGTACACATTGGCGTCTGCCTGCGCGGGATGTCGTGCCGCGAACCGCAGTTCACCGGTGGGCGATGAGTTCGGTGTCGAAGCACCAATAGCCGCATGGCACGGGGGTGTCATCGGCGGGCCACTCGGCGGCGGTGCGGCGATCGAAGCACCAGTACCCGCACGGCACGGGGATGTCGTGGGCGGGCGACTCGGTGGCCTCGGTCGCCGTACAGGCGACCACCGCGGTGGCCGCGGTGACGGCGGCGAGCAGCCTGGCCAACCGGCGATGGGTGGTTTCCACGTGAGCTGGCGCGGCCGTGGTGGTCATCGAGGTTCTCCTTGGGTGGATGGCTCGGTGTCTGATGGGACTGTGACCAACCGGGGACGTCGTCGCACGCGTACTCACCACGCGTTCTGCTGACCGTGGTGGCCGCGGTATTCGTGGCTGATGGCTGCACGCCGGCGCGATGCGGCTGCCATCATCCGGATGCTGGTCACCGCGAGGAGAGAGGACGGGTGATGGCTGATCCGAGCAATGGCGAACAGAGCGCCGTGTGGACGGCGGATCTCCGCGCACGCCTCGATGAACTTCTCGACGAGTATCGGGCGTCGCTACACGACTCCCTGAACGGACTCTCCGAGAAGGAGGCGAGACTTCGGCTCGTGTCGTCGAAGACGACGTTGCTCGGTCTGGTCAAGCACGCCACGTACGTCGAAGGTGTCTGGTTCGACCAGGCGATCAGCGGCCGCTCCTACGCCGAGATCGGCATCCCCACCACGCCTGCCCAGTCCTTCACGCTGACGAAAGACGACACGATCGCTTCGGTGCAGGCCGCCCATCGCCGGCGATGTGAGTTGTCGCGGCGCACGATGGCTGCCCGGAGCCTCGACGCCGTCGTCGACGGCCGTGGCCACCGCACGGTGTGGGCATTGCACCTGCAGGTATTGCGAGAGCTCGCCCAGCACAGCGGCCACGCCGACATCCTGCGCGAACAGATCCTTGACCGGCGGCCCGACTGACACAGCCCGCGGCACAACGGGCGCAGGCGTGGCGAGCGGCCACCGCATCCGGCGCAGGGATGGCGGACGATCGAGTTCGTCGGTCCCTGCGGCAAGGAGTGGAATCGCGCGCTTGCCCGAGCGGCGGCCGCGGAGGGCAGCGTCGTCGACGGTCAGTTCCTGCAACGAGTTCGCGACGACTCCGACGTCGCGACGAAGGTCATCGACCTCGCAGACGCGCACTGACGACTGAGCACTCGCACGGCACTCCATGACCTCGGCCAGGCTCAGTCGCGCACCCCTGAGGACGCGTCGAGTTCCACATCGAGGGAATCCCCCGATTGATCGCGTGCCACGGTGCCGTCATCGTGAACCGCCGCGCCGCATCTCGGCTCGGTGACGGTTGTCCGATGCCATCTGGACACCCTGCAACTAACCAGCGAGGACGAGCGAGATGAACGCAATTGACGAGCCCACCGCCAAAAGGCGCCTGGCCCGAGCCGGATTGATCGCCGTGCTCGCTGTGACGACCACGGCGGCGACCGTCCGTGCCACTGGCGAACCCGTGGCCGCGGTCGAACTGTGTGGAGGCTTCTCGGCGACGATCGTCGGGACGCAAGGCGAGGACGCGCTCACCGGCACCGACGGCCAAGACGTGATCGTCGGTCTCGGCGGAAACGACACCATCAACGCAGGAGAGGGCCCTGACATCGTGTGCGACGGGTCCGGCAACGACACCGTCTTCGGCGGCGAAGACAGCGACTTGGTCGTCGCCGGTGCCGGCAACGACGAGTACCGCCTCGGAATCGGCTTTGACACCGTCGACTACCGCGAGGCGCTCAACCCGGTGCACGTCGACCTGCGCCTGGACGAGGTGACCGGTCACGGCAGTGACCGCGTCGATGACTTCGTCGATGCCGTGTCCGGTTCGGCGTCCAACGACGATCTCATCGGATCGACCACTCCCGAATGGCTCTTCGGGCGCGGCGGCAGGGACGTCATCCAAGGCGGCGACGGCAACGACATTCTCGACGGAGGACCGGACGGCGACGCCGTCTTCGGTGATGCCGGTGACGACGCGATAGTCGGCGACACCGGTGACGACACGCTCGTGGGCGGGCCGGGCGACGACAGCTTCCACGGCGGCGACGGGTTCGACACGGTCGACTTCAGCGCCTCGCCGGCCGCAGTCAGTGTCGACTTTCGCACCGTGTGTTGCGAAGGCAGCGACCACGTGGACGGCAGCGTCGAGAAGGTGACCGGTTCGGAGTTCGCTGACACCTTGCGCGGATACTCCGCCGACGGGCGCGGCGGCGACGACATCATCCTGGGAGGGAACACGGCGGACCGGCTCGTCGGCGGCCCGGGCAACGACAGGCTCTTCGGCAGCAATGATCTGTTCTTCCCGGCTGCTGACACGCTCGACGGTGGCGCGGGCGACGATCACCTGTCCAGCGACGCGGGCGACGATCACTTCATCGGCGGGGACGGCAACGACACACTCGACTTCGGCTCACGGAGCGCCGTCCGCGTCGACCTCGCCACAGGCACCGCCACCGGAGACGGGACCGACACCGTCGAGCGGATTGAGCGGATCATCGGCAGCCGCTTCGATGACCGGTTGCATGGAGACGCCGCGGCCAACGCAATTATCGGCGGCGCCGGTGACGACACGATCGAGGGCGGCGGCGACGACGACACCATCCACGGCTTCGATGGTGACGACACGATCGAGGGCGGCAGCGACGACGACATCCTCGACGCGGGGGACGGCGACGACACCGTACGCGGCGAGAACGGCCGCGATCGCATCAACGGCGGCAACGGTGCCGACGTGATCGACGGCAACGGCACCGTGCTGCCACAGGACGAGGATGACGTGATCAATGGCGGGCCCGGCAACGACCGGCTCGCCGGCCGCAACGGCGACGACGTGCTCGAAGGCGGACCCGGAAACGACCGCCTCGACGGAGGCGCTGGAACCGATACTGCCAGCTACTCCACCTCGGGTATCGCCGTCACCGCGAGCCTCGCAACCCGGCGGGCCACGGGCGTCGGCACCGACACCCTCGTGAGCATCGAAGACCTGATCGGATCGAGCCGCGGCGACGTGCTCACCGGAACGTCGCGCCCCAACCACCTGCGCGGCCTTGGCGGAGCCGACCTACTTTTCGGCGGGGCCGGCGACGACACCATCATCGGGGGGCTCGACCGCGACAGCCTGACGGGCGGCGACGGCAGAGACCTGCTGCAAGGCGGACCGGGAGACGAACGCATTACCGGCGGGCCAGGCGTCGACACGGCGAGCTTCACCGACTCCCCATTCCCGATCGCCGCGAACCTGGCCAACCATCTGGCCACCGGACTCGGCGACGACCGACTCGTGGGCGTCGAGAACCTCATCGGATCAAACCGGGGCGACCTCCTCATCGGCGACAACCACGCCAACCGAGTCAGCGGGCGCGGCGGCGCCGACCTCCTCCGCGGCAGCGCCGGCAACGACTTCCTCGACGGAGGACCCGGCGACGACCGTCACAACGGCGGTCCGGGACGCGACCACTGTCGCGGCGGCACGGGACACGACACCGCCGCCACCTGCGAACGCACGAGCAACGTCCCCTGAGCCCGCCACCGGGACGACAAGAGGTCCACATCCCGAAGCGCAAGGCGCGTCACGCCGGGCGCCACTGTGGCAACAGGATGCGCGCGCCGTCTTCGGCGGTGCGCTCCTCCCACTCGGCCACGACCGGCATGCCGATTCGCACGTCGGTGCCGTCGGCGTCGAGCAGGTTGCCGATGACGCGCACCTGCGGCGCGTCGTCGAGGCTGACGAGCACGACCGTGTACGGCACCGCGTCGGCGAGCGCGTTGTTCGCCGCGTAGTGACACACCGTGTAGCTGTACACGGTGCCGCTCGGGGCCAGCTCGACGCCGTCGAACGTCGTCGCGCCACAGACGTGGCAGATCTCCTCGGGTGGGTGGCGCAGCGTCGCGCATGCGGTGCAGCGCTGGACGATGACCGCTCCGGTCGTGAACCACGACTCGTTCCACGGCGTCAGCGCGGGCAGCGCCCAGTCCTGCGGCAGCGAACCCATGGTCAGGCCTTCCCGAACAGCAGGGCGCTTCCCGGCGCGTAGCCGGGCCCTGACACGGACAGGCTCAGCTCGGCGCCGTCGATCTGGCACGTCGACTCACCGCGCACCTGGCGCACCGCCTCCACGACGTTGCCGAAGCCGTGGATGTACGCCTCGGCGAGGTTGCCGCCGGCCGTGTTGATCGGCAGCCGCCCGTCCGGCCACTGGATGTTGCCGTTTGCCACGAAGTCGTTGAGCCCCTCGGGGGTGCAGAACCCCATCTCGGCGATCACCATCAGCACCGGCCCGGTGAAGTTCTCGTAGAACTGGGCGACCGGGATGTCCTCCGGTCCGACACCCGCCCGCTTCCACAGCATCCGCCCGACATGGCGGTGGTGCGCCGTCGGGAAGTTGGCCTCGTTGAACGCGCCGACCCCGTCGCGGCGCTCGAGGCCGTGAGCCGCGGCGACGATCGCCACCGGCGGCCTGCGCAGGTCCCGCGCCCGCTCGGGCGTCGTCACGATGATGGCCGCGGCGCCGTCGTTCTCCGGGCAGCAGTCGTAGAGGTGGAACGGCTCGGCGATCCAGCGCGACGCGTGGTACTCCTCCCGCGTCAGCGGCGTGCCGTAGCGGATCGCCCGCGGGTTGCGCTGGGCGTGGGCGTACGACGCGAGGGCGATCTCGGCCAGTGAGTCCTGCGTGACGCCGTGCTCATACATGTAGCGCATCGTCTGCATCGCCGTCGTCTGAGCCGGCGTGAGCATCCCGTACGGCGCGGTGAACGCGAACTGTCCCGACGACCGGCGCATCCTCCCGGCCTGCCCGTAGCGGCTGAACTGGCCCTGGGCGAGGGCCCGGAACGCAACGACACACTCGGCATAGCCGGCGCTGATCGCGGCGTCGGCCAGCGTGACAGCGGCGCCGGCACCGTTGCCGCCGCCACCGAACGTCTGCGCCGTGAAGTTGAGGTCCCCAGTGCCGAGGACGGCGCTGAGGCGCACCGGCTCGTTGCGGTCCATGTACGACACGAAGCCGTCGACGTCCGCAGGCGCGAGGCCGGCGTCGTCGAGAGCGTTGCGGATCGCCGTACAGGCGAGCTGGAACTCGGTGTCGGGCGACTTCCCGCGGGCGTAGTAGACGGACTCGCCAACGCCGGCGACGACCGCGGCGCCGAACATCAGACGTCGAACACGCGAGCGGCGTTGAGGCCCAGGATCTTGGCCCGCGACTCGTCGCTGAGGCACGCCATCTGGCGCTCGATCGACGCCGCCGAGTGCGGCCACGACCCCTCGTGGTGCGGGTAGTCGTTCGCCCACATGAGGTTGTCGACGACCCCATACTGCTCGGCGGTCTCGACGCCGACGTGGTCCTCCTGGAACGTCGCGAAGCAGTTCCGTCGGAAGTACGCCGACGGCAGCTCGGGGATCACCGGCCGGACCCAGAAGTGGTGGGCCTTGTACGCGTAGTCCATCGTCTCCAGCAGCCACGGCACGAAGCCAATGCCCGACTCGACGGTGCCGGCCCGCAAGTCCGGGTGACGCTCGAACACACCCGACGTGATCAGCTGCACGAGCGGCTCGATCGTCGTCTCCATGCTGTGGCAGACGTAGTTGATGATCGCCCCGCCGTTCCCACCGACGGCCCGGGGGTCTCGGCCGGTCGACACGTGAAACGTGATCGGCATCCGGATCTGCTCGGCGAACGCCCAGAACTCCTCGAACGCCGGGTCGTTGTACTCCAGGTTCCCCCACTGCTTGGGCCCGTAGATGGGGCTGTTGCCGAGGCACAGACCAACGAAGCCGTGTTCGGCGGCCCAGTGGGCCTGCGAAAGGGCGAGATCGACATCGCCGGTGGCGATCGAGGCCAGCGGCCGGGTGCGCCCTTCGTACCAGCCGTCGGCACCGCCGAACCAGTCGTACGCCCAGCGGTTCCACGCCCCGCACATGGCGTCGGCGAAGACCGGATCGGGGGTCGCCCAGCACAGCAGGCCCTTGTTCGGGAAGATCAACTCGACGTCGACGCCGTCGGCGGCCTGGTCAGCCAATCGCTGTCCGATCGTCAGGCCGCTCTTGTTGCGCAGTTCGTCCTCGGGCTCGATGCGCGCCTGCATGTGGCGGTTGTGCTCGGGCTTCTCGAACGACTGCTGGCCCTGGACCGTGCTGGTCCTCTCGCCGCGCTTGACGAGCTGCGGACGGTTTCCCTCCGTGATCATCCACTCCGAGCCGTCGTCACGGCGCTCGAGGCGCGGGATGCGATCGAGGTACTTCGGGTCGATGTAGTCGGCCAGGTACCGGGCCGGTTCCTGCGCATGGCAGTCCGCCGACACCATGTAGTACTTATCCGGGTCGTCCCGTTGTGCGGTGCGCGTCCAGCCCTCGATGCCAGGCGAGTCCCGGCGCCAGGCGTTGCGTGGCGACCCACTGACCGACATCGGCTCATCCTCTCACGATCGCGATGGGCCGAAGAGCTTCGGAAGACCGAGGGATCGCAACGCGCCGGAAATGGGACGCTGCGCGCTCGTGTCAGTGGTTCGATGACACCACGAGGTCGACGAAGTTGAGGCGGGAGACGCTCTCGGCAACGTCAGATAGAGGGACTGGAGGTCCATCGCATCCGGCCGTGAAATCGACGAGAGGAATTCACATGCGTCGTCAACTCTTCCTGCGTTCCTGTCGCGCCGTGCCCGTTGCCGGCTGGAGGCATGAGTGATGCGATCGCGAGCGCACAAGACGACGGTGAGCCGCCGTGTCGCCGTGGTGGTTGTGGGATCGCTCGCGTCCGGGCTCGCCGGCGCGACCGCCGCGACCGCGGGAGCGGCGCCGCTGGTCCCACGAGACGTCACAGCGCCTGGCGACGACCGCGGTACGTGGCGGGTGGAGCAGGCGGGTGGTGGCTTCTACGAGGTCAGCTGGACCTCGCCGACGCAGCTGCCGATGACTTCGGATCGGCCGAGGATCACGTCCGACACCGACGGGCCCGTGGGTGTCGCGAGCGTCGGTGCCGATGGGCGAACAGTCACCGTCACGATGTCCGCCGCTCATCCGCCTAACCCCGACACGCTGGACGTGCTGCTCTCGGGCGACCGGCTGGATGAGGCCGGACGTGACGACACCACGAGCGTTTCAGCACCGGCACTGGCGCCGGGCCGGTGGTCACGAATCGTGTCGCCGACCCCGGGATACCCGGGCCGCACGCCGTGGTGGTGAGCGACTACACGCTCGACCGCGTACCGATCGGGGGTTTCGAGGAGCCCGTCGAGATGGTGGGGCACGTGGTGGAGCCAGCGCCTGGCGCGGTGACCGGGCCGCGGCCGCTGGTGTTGTTCCTGCACGGGCGGCACTCGGTGTGCTACGTGGGCGGCCAGATCGTGGGCGGCTGGCCGTGCGTGCCGCCGGCGCGAGAGATCCCGAGCCACCTCGGCTACCACTACGTGCAGACTCTGCTCGCCAGCCATGGTTATGCCACGGTGTCGATCCGGGCCAACGGCATCAACGCCCAGGACTTCGCGCACACAGACGGCGGCGCGCATGCCCGGGCGGTGCTCGTGCGCCGCCACCTCTCCCACTGGGCCGAACTGGCCGCAGCGCATCAGGTCGACCTGTCCCGGGTAGTGCTTGTCGGGCACAGTCGGGGCGGTGAGGGCGTCAACCGGGCGAGCATCCGGACCCCGCTATCCGCGCCATACCGCATCGTCGGCCAGGTGCTGATCGCGCCGACCAACTTTGGTAGCCAAACCGCCCCGTTCGTGCCCACCGTGACGCTGCTGCCCTACTGCGACGGCGACGTCATCGACCTGCAAGGCCAGCGTTTCACCGATGTCGCCCGCGACGTCGTCACCGGTGACCCGTCGCTGAGGAGTTCGGTGATGGTGATGGGCGCCAACCACAACTTCTTCAACACCGAGTGGACGCCGGGCGTGTCGGAGGCACCATCGTTCGATGACTGGTTCGGGGACGAGAACGCGGCGTGCGGCACGGCGACTGACGCCCGCCTGACGGCCTCCGAGCAGCGGGCGGTCGGCAGGTCGTACGTCGCGGGGGCGGTGACGCTGTTCGCTCGGGATGCCGAGGAGTTCCTGCCGATGTACGACGGGTCACGGGTCGTACCCGCCTCGGCCGGGCAAGCCGACGTCCGCACTCACACGTTGGGCGGCGGACGCACACTGCGTAGGCCGGCGCTGGACACCAGCCTGACCCTGCCAGCCGGGGCGGAGACGCAGTTCTGTGTCGGCAGGAGCGACTACCACGGCTCGCCGAACTCGTGCGGACGTACGGCGCCCGACCCCTTCTCGACCCCGCATTGGCCGTCGACGTTCGAACGGGTGCCACTGCGGCACGAATTCGAGATGACGTGGACCGCCGCCGGACACGTCGGCGGTATGAGCTTCCGAAGACCGCTCGACCTCACGGGCCGTCGCCTGGAGCTGCGCACGATCGTCGATCCGGCCATGGGTAGCGTTCGGCTGCGGGTGCGCCTCACGGACACCGACGGCGAGCAGACCACCCTCACCCCCCGAGGCGGAGGCCGGCTGCCGGTGCTGCTCAGAGGCGGACCCGGGCTGGCCAAGCGGTGGGCCCAACCGGTGCTGGTCAACCCCGCGGGCGCGGACATCGACCTCAGCCGGGTCGCTCGCGTCGAGCTCGTCGGGGACAGCAGCGACGGTCGAGTGTGGGTGCTGGACGTCGCCGCGGCCCCGTCCTCGCTCACGGCCGTGCCCGAGCAGCGGCCACCCACAGTGAACATCGGTCGGCGCTCGATCGATGAGGGCGACGGCGGCTTCACAACCGCCCGCGTGCCGTTCACCATCAGCGGAAACGTCAACACCCCGGCCAAGCTGTCGGTGGTCACGGTCAGCGACAGCTCCCGCTCGCGGCACATGTTCACGATCGACCTCGCCCCTGGGCAAACCACGGGCAGCATCCCGGTCGCCTACATCGCCGACCAGCGCGACGACCAGAATCGCACCACGTACTTCGTCAGCGGGTTCGTCGGCCGCAACCTGACCACCGACCGCTACATCGGTGCACTCACCATCCGCGACGACGACCCAGCACCGGTCGTCACCGTGCGACGAGTCGAGCGCACCGTGACCGAGGGAGAACGTGCCACATTCGTAGTGCGGCTGCGAGGACGCTTCGACTACCAGGCGTTCTTCTTCGGCCAGGTCGTGCGCGGCCCGGCGCCAGTCGTCCGCGCCGGCGACGTGTCCGACCGCTGGCTCGCCAGACACGCCTTCGGCGAGGGCGACGACTCCACGCCGCTGTATCGCCGCCAGGCCTTCGTGTTCGGCACGGTCCGCCCCGACGTACGGTCCGTCATGGTGTCCATCCCCATCGTGCGCGACGGTGATGCCGAGCCCCGCGAGTCCCTCACCCTGAAGTTCCAGATCCTCGGACAGACCTTCGTGCGCAACATCTGGGTCGCCCGATCGATCTGAACACTCCGGTGGCAGCGGTCGCGGTCAGACGACGTCGGCGAAGCGTGGCGCGCCGGCTTCGAGTGGGACGCGGGCGGCGTTCGCGGCGAACGAGATGGCGTGGTACCAGCCCGCCAGGAGACAAGTGTCGAGGAGTTGGGCATCGTCGAAGTGCGCCGTGGCGGCCTCCCAGCGGGCATCGTCCACATCCGCGGTGTCGTGGAGCGCATCGACGAGAAAAAGCAGCGCCTGCTCGGCCGGGTCGGTCCAGCAGCTGTCGTCGGGGGCGCCGTGGGTGAGCGACGTGATCTGCGCAGCGGTGATCCCGACTCGGTCGGCGAAGAAGGCGACGTGCACGCCCCACTCGTACTCGCAGTGGCACCGCGCGGTCACTCGGTCGATCACCAGCTCTCGCTGTCGCATGGACAGCGACAGCCGACGCGAAAGCTCATAGCCGCCCCACCCATTCATCGCCCGGGTCATGGGCAGGTTGCGGGCGAACGTGCGGAACAGGGCAATCGGCGGCGCCCCGGACGGCATCATCGCCTCCAGGACCTCGGCGACATCGGGGTCGAACGGTGCTTCGAGGGCATTGATCCGACTCACACAACCTCCACTGGTGTAGCGGTTTCCGAAACGGTTTGGCACCAAGCTAATGTTGCGGATTTCGAAACGCAAAGGCAGTGGAGAGGAGCGACGGAACATGACCGCGCCACGACCGGGACGACCGGTTCGGGGGTCGACGACCGGTCGCCCGCTGATGGCAGCACTCGACCTCCTCGGGCGCCGCTGGGCGCTGCGCATCCTCTGGGAGCTGCGCAATGGACCCCTCGGGGCACGCCCCCTGCTCCAGCGATGCGCCGGGCTTTCCTCCAGCGTGCTCTACGAACGACTCCGCGAGCTGCAAGACGCCGGCCTCGTGCAACGCGACCGCCAGCAGTGGGAACTCACATCGCTCGGAAGTGACCTCGGTGCGGCCCTCGGTCCGCTCGATGCCTGGTCCCGACGCTGGGCCCAACACGTGAGATAGCGCGGCGACTCGCCGTTCGGTACCGCACGTCGCTGCCACCCGTGCTGGCCCCGTCGTCCGTCCATCCGGGGGCTGAGCGGCTGACGTTGTCGGGTGGCGAGGCGAGATCCATCTCGCTCGGTCGCTGACGAGCGCTGACACCGGGTGCGTCCGCGCGGTTCACGATGTCGGGGCGGGACTCGAAGTACCGAATGACCGGCGGCGTCGGCCATCATGTCGACCAATCCATTGGCCGATCCCGAGTCCACCCGCCACTCGAGGTGAGCGAATTCCGCGGTTACGACCGCTGCCATCGGTCGCCTCCCTGTGGCATCACGGTTGACGGACCATACGCAACGCGGTCGAGCAGAGGCGGCTCGCTGCGACCACACCGCGATTACTCCGACTCAGCGGCGACCGAGGGGGCGCCGAGACCGATGAGTTCGGGGGCCGGGTGTCGTCGGATGGGCATGGACAGCGGATACGCAGACATCAACGGCCTGCACCTCTACTACGAGATCCACAGCGACGAGGGGACGCCGCTGGTGCTGTTACACGGCGGTGTGATGACCATCGAGCTCACGTACGCCTCGTTGCTTCCGACGCTGACGCAGCGTCACCGGGTGATCGGCGTCGACTTCCAGGCCCATGGGCGCACCGCCGACATCGACCGGGACCTCACCTACGCCAACCTGGCGAGCGACGTCGTCGGCCTGCTCGACCACCTCGGCATCGAGCGCGCCCACGTGATCGGTCACAGCATGGGCGGCGGCACGGTGCTGGAGCTGGCGGTGAACCACCCCGAGCGGCTGCTGTCGGTCGTGCCGATCTCGGCCAGCGTGCGCCCCGAGGGCATGCACTCGGACCTGGCCGACCCCAGCACGTACGCCACCTCGACTCGGATGCCGACCGAGCAGGACTTCGCCGACATGGCCGCCGCGTACGCCAAGGTGGCCCCGCACCCGGAGCGGTTCGACGACCTGCCGGCGCGGTCGATGACCTCGTTGAACGGGTGGAATGGCTGGACCGACGAGCAGCTCGCCGGCATCACCGCGCCGACGCTCATCGTGGTCGGCGACCACGACTTCACCACCACCGCCCACGCTGCAGTCATGCAGGAGCTGATTCCGGGCTCGCAGCTGGCGATCCTGCCGGGCACGACCCACATGCAGGCGCCGCGTCGCGCCGACCTGCTGCTCCCGATGCTCGCCACGTTCCTCGACTGAACCCGCTGACAGCGGCCCGGCCGGTCCCACACCGGCCGCGCGTGCCGTGGCTGACGTGACGCCGAAGCCGGAACCGACACCGAGTCAGGGCGCGCGCCAATAGGCGCGAGCTGGCGAATCGTCTCAGCAGGCTTTCTGGGCGCGATTCTTCGCGACCGCCGAGAACATCTGCGCCCAGAAACCGCAAGGAGAACGATCGCGCCCAGATCGTCTGGACAACCCGAAGCCCGCATGTCCTGGACCGCCGGAAGTCTGGTGCTACCGAACGCAGCGGCTCGACGTACACCGTCGACGGCAGCGGCGCAGTCGTCGAGCGGGCGGTGAAGCTCGCGGGTGGCTGACCCGGTGCCTACTCGAACGGGAACGGCGTCTGCAGCCACCAGGGCCGGTCGTCGAGCTGTACCGATGTGACCCACTTGATCCACCACGGCCCGCGGCGGCCCGGCGCGACGAGGCGCACGGGCGCGCCGTGGCCGCGGCGCAGCGGCTCGCCGCCGTAGCCGACGGCGAGGAAGAGGTCGCCGGCGTCGGATCGTGGGAACAGCCGGCTGTACCCGGTGGCCGAGGTGACCTTGATGCTGCGCTCCGACCGGTCGCCGATCAGGGCCTGCAGCGGCACCGCGTCCCAGGCCTGTTCGCTCCACCATCCGCCCGTGCAGTCGAGCTTCGCCACGATCGGGGTGGCGAGGGCGGCGAGCCGGGCGACAGCGATTCGCTGTCCGACGATGTCGAGCGCCCACGTCGCCGCGTCCGTCGACGCCGGCGCCTCGTCATTGATCCACGACACCGTCGGCATGCGGTCGGGATCGAATGAGCCGACTTCGTGTGAGCCGGTGAAGCGCCGCCCCCCACCGGCCAGCCCGGCGACGCGCACGGCGACCTCCTGGGCGCTGTAGGCGAAGGCGCCGACGGTGAGGGCCGCCCCGCCGCGCAGCAGGGCCCGGCGATCGAGGTCGGTGACCTTGGGTCGGTTCGGGCGGCTGAGCACGTGCCAGAGCAACAGCGGCACGATCAAGAAGGCGGCGAGGAAATGGGTCCACAAAGCCGACCAGTAGCCGACGCCGAACCACAGGCCGGTGGCGTGGGCGACGCCGAGCCCGATCGTGATCAGGACCAGGAGGCCGAACCACACCGACAGCCAACGGCTGGCCCGACGCCGGCGCAGCCCGGCCCGCACGGAGCCGCGAAGCTTGGCGCCGGCCAGCACGAGCACGGTGAACCCGCACACCGCGTGGATCACGGCGGCCACCTTCGACCACGACGTGCCGATTGCCCACGACGTCAGCCCGCTGGCCACCGCTCCAATGAGGAGCAACTCGAGCCACACGTCGACCTGACGTGGCGTCAGTCGACCGATCGCCATGCATTCCCCTCTCGTCAGGCAACCAGTATACCGATCATATGACTAGTGTGCCAGGTGGGTTTGGGGATCAGACCGTGAAGCTCCTCCGCAACGCGGTGCAGCCGAGCACGGCGCTGGCCAGCGCTGCCGAGGTGAGGACCAGCGCGGCCACCGTCGGGGTCGCGGGAGTGAGGCCGTCCACGGCGGCGAGGGCGCCGAGCCAGGACGTCGTCGCGGCCAGCGCGAAGCGGGGATCGAACCACCCGACGGCCAGCAACGCCACGGCGACGCTGCCGAGGACGGCCACCGCGGCGGCGCTCACCGCTGCGGGCACGGCCACGGCGATGCCAGCGAGGGCGGCGGCCCCGGCGACACCGGCGGTCAGCCCGCGCCCGCAGCGGCGGGCACCGAAACGGTCCCCGGTAACGAGCGCCAGCACGGCGAACAACGCCAGCGCCGGCCGGGTCCCGGTGGCCACCGTGGCCGCGATCGTCGAGCCGGCGACCGCCGCGACCGCTCCAACCCGCCACCCACCGGCGGCGAGCGCGGCGCCCAGCGACGCCAGCAGCGCCGCGACGATGGGGCCCGACCCGCCGCCCAGCCGGCCGGCGCTCCACGCCGAGGCGGAAGCGACGAGGGCGACGAGCACACCGCCGAGGTAGATCCCCTGGCGCACGGCTTCGCGGGCATCGTCGAGCCCTTCCCGGCGCCCCCACAACCGGAGCCACAGCCCGGCGAGGCTCGCCGCCTCGCGGGTCCGCTCGCACCGCGGCCGCTGGGCCACCAGATCGGCGACCGATCCTGCCAGTTCCTCGCGGTGGGCGTCGTCGTCCAGCGGGAGGCGCCGCGCGATCCAGACCGCGGCTGGTCCCGGACCCGGCATCACGTCAACCACCGGTGCTGCAGCTGGGCCCGGCCGATCGTCGCGTTCGCCTCGAGCCGGGCGACCTCCTCGCCGAGCAGCCTCCGCCCCCGAGCGGTGATCCGATAGGAACGCCGCGGTGGCCCACCCTCGGACTCGACCCGGTCGAGCTCGATGTACCCGTCCCGCTCGAGCCGATCGAGAGCGGCATACAACGTCCCGGCGCGCAGCCGCACCCGACCCTCGGACAGTTCCTCGACCGCGCCGAGCAGCCGGTAGCCGTGGGCGTCGCCGCTGGCCAGCGCAGCGAGGATAAAGAACGTCGGTTCCTGCATCGACGGCCCGGCCACTGCACCTCCTCTACTCAGATCACCGGTATACCACGCCGGAACGACGGGTGCGGTGCGATGGACACTCCCTGCGACGCCGAAGGCATGTACCGCTCCGATTCGGCACCGGTGAGGTTGCGGCCGGCCAGTCGGCAAGCGTGCTCTGCTGCGTTCGGGCTTGACGACGATGGCGCCACAATCCGCTCGACGACGGGCGCCGCATGGCCGCTTGGCCCAGCCGCGTGCCGGGAGGTCGATTTCGAGCCCGGTCGTAGTGTTGCGGCATGCCCGCCACGAGGGCACCGGCCTTCAGGGGGCGCACACGCGAGTGCGAAGCGCTCGACCGCCTGCTTGATCGTGCTCGTGCGGGCGAGAGCGCGGTGCTGGTCATCCGGGGTGAAGCGGGGATCGGCAAGACAGCACTGATGAACTACTGCGCTGGGCGAGCGTCGGACTGCCGAGTCGCTCAGATCGCTGGGGTCGAGGCCGAGTTAGCGATGCCGTTCGCGGCATTGAATCAACTGTGCGACCCGATGATGGATGGCCTCACTGCTGTGCCGGAGCCCGAGGAGCGAGCGTTGCAGGTCGCCTTCGGGTTGACGGCTGGGACAGCCCCGGATCGCTCTTCACCGCCGAGGTGCGAGCCGCCTTCATGTCAGTGCGCTGATCGGGGGACCCATCGCGCACGCAGCTTTCACCACTCACCCACAACAGGAGGCTCGTCATGAGCAGCAGCGTCGACACCGACATCCGCCCCTTCCACGTCGACGTTCCGGAGGAGGAGCTGACCGAGCTTCGCCGGCGGATCGTGGCCACGCGCTGGCCGGAGAAGGAGACGGTCGCCGATCAGTCGCAGGGCGTTCCGCTGGCGATGACCCAGGAGCTCGCGCGCTACTGGGCCACGGAGTACAACTGGCGGCGGTGCGAAGCGGCGCTGAACGCGATGCCGCAGTTCCTGACCGAGATCGACGGACTGGACATTCACTTCATTCACGTCCGCTCGCCGCATGACGACGCGCTGCCGCTGATCGTCAACCACGGGTGGCCGGGATCGATCGTCGAGCAGCTGAAGATCATCGATCCGCTGACGAACCCGACCGCGTACGGCGGGAGCGCGACGGACGCTTTCCATGTCGTGGTCCCATCGATGCCGGGTTACGGCTTCTCGGGCAAGCCAACGAGCACCGGCTGGGGTCCCGAACGCATGGGGCGCGCCTGGGCAGAACTGATGACGCGCCTCGGATACACCAGCTACGTCGCCCAAGGTGGCGACTGGGGTGCGTTCGTCGTCGACCAGATGGGTTTGCAGGCACCCACGGGATTGCTCGCCATCCACACCAACATGCCGGCCACCGTCCCCGCTGATGTCAACAAGGCGGCCCAGGCGGGCGACCCGCCGCCGCCGGACCTCTCACCCGAGGAACGCCGCGCCTACGAACAGCTGATCAGGACGTTCGCCCAAGTCGACTACGCCAGGTTCATGGCGTCGCGCCCGCAGACCTTGTACGGCATCGCCGACTCCCCCGTCGGCCTGGCCGCCTGGCTGCTCGACCACAACGACGCTGACGGCCAGCCAGCGGCAGCCGTCGCCACGGCGCTCGATCGGACCACGAGCGCCACCGGCGAGCTGACGCGCGACGAGATCCTCGACAACATCACGCTCTACTGGCTGACGAACACCGGGGTCTCTGCGTCCCGCCTCTACTGGGAGTACAGCGGCGGCTTCTTCAACGCCAAGGGCGTGACCATCCCGGTCGCGGTCAGCGTCTTCCCCGGGGAGCAATATCAGGCGCCGCGCAGCTGGACAGCACAGGCCTATCCGAACCTCATCCATTACAGCGAACTCGACAGAGGCGGGCACTTCGCAGCCTGGGAGCAGCCGCGGCTGTTCGCCGAGGAGCTGCGCGGCAGCGTTCCGATCAGTTCGGTAGCGGGCCGGTGACGCAAGTGAGCGCGCCGACGACGACAGACGCCCGCGCCGTCCATGAAACCGCGGCCCACCCCCGCAGCGTGGAGCCGTGCCCTCGGCCGCAGGCCGGCGTGCGGAGCTGCGACCGACGAATGGGCAGCGCTACGACGCGGCTTGGCGGCGGGGCAGCTTCCAGTTCGGCCTGACGAAGTGGCACGTGTAGCCGTTCGGGTAGTGCTGCAGGTAGTCCTGGTGCTCGGGCTCGGCCTCCCAGAAGGGGCCCGCCGGCTGCACCTCGGTGACGACCTTGCCCGGCCACAGGCCCGACGCTTCGACGTCGGCGATCGTCTCCTCGGCGACCGTCCGCTGCTCGTCGGAGGTGTAGTAGATCGCTGATCGGTAGCTCATCCCGACGTCGTTGCCCTGGCGGTTCTTGGTCGTCGGGTCGTGGATCTGGAAGAAGAACTCCAGCAGGTCGCGGTAGCTCGTCGCCGATGGATCGAACGTGATCTCGATGCCCTCGGCATGCGTGCCGTGGTTGCGGTAGGTGGCGTTCGGGACGTCACCGCCCGTGTATCCGACTCGGGTCGAGATGACGCCTGGGAGCTTGCGGACCAGCTCCTGCACCCCCCAGAAGCATCCTCCGGCGAGGACGGCGCGCTCTGCTGCCTCGGTCATGTCTCCACCTTTCGTAGAGGTCGTCGTGAAATGGAACTGCATACGGGCCGGTCGTGTTCCCACACCGCTCGGCTCGAGTCTCGTCACGCGGGCGGCCGGTCGCATCGTTGCTGCCGACTTCACGGTCGCAAGACGATGATGGCGTCTCTGCGGTTCTGTGGCTGGACGCCAATCGGCTGATTGAATGACTACCGCCGCCCTGACCGCCGGTCTGCCGTCCGCCCGCTAGACCGGTCGAGCCGGGGCGGTGGCGCGCCGGGGCTCGCCCGGTCGTGCGGCGCAGGCCGACCAGGTCGACCGACTGCGTGGCAGCGGTACGGGCGACCGCATGTCGCGACAGTCGTTCGGCGGTCACGCGCAAGCGGAACCTTCAAGACCAGCGCCGACTGGTTGGGCAGCCATTCGGGCCTGGTCCTCGGGCGTCGACGAAGCGGCGCCCACGGCTGCTTGCTCAACCGCGAGCGCCTGCGCTTCCTGTGTGCGGGCCCGCAAACAGGCTGCGCGGAGTTCCCTCTACCCCCTGTGGCCGCCCGTAGACCGACGGTGCTCAGAAAGTGGCTCGGATGACTGGAGGATTCGCGCCTCGGTGCGATACGGGACGAGATCGGACTGGAAGCCCTGCAACGGCTCGCCGCGGAGATGCACGTGACGCTAGCGAGAGTCGCTGACTGGGTGCTCCCACGCCCCCCGGCGCTGTCGAGTGCGCGCGGAAGCCCCTTCAGAGACTTGCGTCGGGGCGGTCTGCGCCGGGGCCGATCGCCTCTACCGCCGAGATTGGATCGTGCTGTCTTGAAACTCTCCGGTCTCGGCGAGCGTGGCGGCGACTTCTCGGAGCTTGACATTGAGTCGTTGCGAGGAACGGCGGAGGGCATCGAACGCTTCTTCCGGTGTGATCCGGAGTCGTTCCATCAGAATGCCCTTCGCCTGGCCGATGACGTCTCTGGACGAGAGGGCCTCATGGAGGTTGCGGCTCATCTCCTCGAGCGCTTCGCGTTCACGCATCGCTCCAGTGGCCACCGAGGCGTGCGCGGCGAGGATCAACCCGATCTCTTGGGCTTCGGCGTCGAAGGCGTCGGGTGTGCCGGCATAGGCGTTGAGCGATCCGGCCAGGGAACCAGCCGGGTCGGGGCGTGACGGCATCAAGCGGTAGGAGACCACCGACACGACGCCGGAATCGGTGGGGCGCGCGGCGAGCACCGGCCAACGCGGGTCGGGGAACGCCGGTGTGTACACGACCGGTTCCTCGACCGCGTCGAGGCAGGGACCTTCGCCTGCCTCGTACTGCGCACGGTCGCTTTCCGTTGCGGCCTCGTGGGTGGACGCCACGGTGCGATACCCGGCGTCGTCGCGCACGGTCACGCTGGCCATCTCGCACCCCCGAACCGTCGAAACGGCCGTCACCACGATTCGGGTGAGGACGTCGTCGAAGTCCTCCGCCTGATAAAGATGCTGGGCGATCTCAGCGAAGGCCAGCGCCAGCTGCGTCGTCGGGGTGGCGCCCTTGTGTCGCGTGGCGGCCTCGGCGCGGGCGACCGCAGCCCCATCACGGTCAAGGGCGTACTTCTGTCGCTCCTCGCGTGCCCGGTCACGAGCGCCCGCGTCCTGGGCGCGCTGGGCGGCGGCGCGTTCGAGCTCGGCTGGCGTCCGCGTCGGTGACAGGCCCAACTCGCGGGCGCGATCGTCGAGACGCCGCTCGAACTCGTCCAGCTCGGCTTCGCGATCGTCGGCTCGCTGCTCGCGTTCGTCCGCCGTCGCGTCTCTGACGTCGGCGTGCGTATCGCGATCGGCGGCGATGCCGTCTCGCCAGTCGGCGACGAAGTCGCGCCGCTCGGCCGCCCACACCAACTCATCGCTCTGTTCGTCGTCACTCATCCGGAGCCCCTCCTCACCGGTTCAGGCCGACGCGTACGACACGAACTGGTCGCTACGCCCGACATCACCGAGACGCTCGTTCACGGCGTGGACCGCGATGTCGCGCTGGTGGCGGTCCAACGCCGCAGCATCACCATTGAGGTAGGCGACCAGCTGACCGCGGTCTGCCGCGCCCCCAAGGGCGAAGTAAGCGACGAACAGATCCCCGACCGACAGCCCCGCGGCGCGGCGCGCCAAATCAAGCGCCCCGCGCCCACCGTCGGCTGCCACCTCGCAACTCGAGCCCACCGGGTCCCGATCGTCGAGCAGCACCGTTAGCCCGGTGAGCTCGAAGACCCGTCGCACGATCCCCGACGCTCCCCGGATCACGAGGCCGCCTCCGCCAGCCGCAACCAGGCGCTCGTGGGCGGCGACCAGGACCCTGATGCCGGCCGCGTCCATAAAGATGAGGCGCGACACATCGACGACCAGGCGATCGCCCGGCATCATCGACGCCAACGACAACCCGTCGCCCATCAGCCCGGCAGTCGCACTGTCGAGCTCCCCCGCAACCCACACGACACCTGCGCCGCCGACACCCTCACTGACGTACACACCGAAACCTGCCCAGCCCGCCGCCCCACACGGTGAACCGGATTTGGAGGACTCACCACTGCTCGACATGGCCGCGGCCTTCTCTCGCCCAGCTCGTGTACGACTACCAGGGTTCCTCGAGCGGGCTGGAGACACCCATCCGGCTGGTGGCTCAACCGACACAGCCATCCTACGACCCTTCACCGCCGCGCCAACAGCCCGAGGGTTGCCTCACCACGACACTGCGCCGCCCTGGTCCCAGGCGATACGCCCGTCCGACACGCCGCGTCAGCGATGTCACCAACCCCTGGCCGGGTACATCTCGACGGTCCGCCGAACCGCGTCGAGGACTCGTGGACATCAGCGCAGTTGGCGAAGGAGCGGTTGGGCGGCTTCGACGACCACCTCGGCCATCTCCACATCGGCCCGATCGAGCGCCGAGATCCCGCCGTCGGCGACGAGACAGCGCATCTGGTGTAGCTCCAGTCCGCCTTGGCGGAGCAGCCGTTCAAAGACCGCGAGGACGTGAACGACCAGCGCGGCCTCTTCCTCGCCAAGGACGACGACGCGATCGATGTCCGTCATGACGTCAGGGCTTGCGGGGAGCATGTGCGCCGCTCGCGGGCGGCTCACCATCAGCCGTCGGGCCGACGGCCAGGAGGAGGCGGCGACCCTGGACGGTGAGCTCGATGTCCTCGAAACGAGGGCCGGGTGTGCCGCCGACGCGCAAGCCCCAGATGAAGAGGCGGGTCCGGGCTTCGGCCAGCGACGACGCCGTGACAGTGTCGCTCCAACCGAGCTTCCGACTGACGTCGGAGCTGTCAACTGGGTCCGATCCCTCGGCGAATTCACTGATCACCCGGAGCAGGTCGAGCAGATCGTCGTCGGACATCGCCTCAGGATGATGGTGGACGGTCACGAGCTGGGTCGCTTGGACGCTTGTTTCACCTTTTTCTCGCTCCGCTTCTCCTTCAGTGTCTTGCCCGACTTCTTCGATTGATGTTGGCGAGGTGACTTGTCGGCCATCAGCTGCTCTCTTCGTTGATCGATCGTGGGTTTGATCCGTTGTGCCGCGCGCCGACCGGATCGTCGTAGAACCGACCGCGGTTGGCGTGGTCGCGGATGCACGCGTGGATGAACTCGAGCTTGTCGAGCACGGCCCCCGCCGAGTTGATCGGGTAGATGGGCGCCGAGCCCACCGCGTCGGCGAGGTCGTCGAGGGCGCGGGCCAGCCGCTGCCATCGATGCAGGATCGGCCCGAACGCCGAGTGGACGGTGACGGGCGTCGTTCGGGGGGTTGTGTCCGGTTCGATGAGGCCGTGGGCCCTGGCGGTGCCCACGAGGTCGGCGAGGTGGAGATAGTGGGCGAAGGTTTCCGCCCAGTCCTCCTGGGGGTGGACCTGGGCGTAGCGGGTGACGAAACAGTGCTCGTCCCACGCCACCACAGGAGTGGCATAGTGCCGCTCCAGCGCCGACGCGTAGTCGGCGCGTTCGTCGCCGAACAAGGCGCGGAACGCCGGGAGGTGGTCGCTCTGCCCGACCAGCCGATGCCAGTAGTGGTGGGCGATCTCATGGCGCAGGTGTCCGATCAAGGTGCGGTAGCGCTCACCGCGCGCTCGCTGCAGCCCGTCGCGACCCACAGGATCCGTCTCGGTGAGGTCGACGGTGACCACGCCGTCGAGATGGTCGGTCAGGCGGCGTTCGCCACGGACGTGCACCAGATCGAACACCAGACCGTTCGGGGTCGCCGGTGTGCGCGGTTCGATGGGCAGCCCCAGGTGATCGAGCTGGTGGATGAGCCGACGCTTGCTGGCCTCGACCAGCATCCAGGCGTTCATGACGTCTGGCCGACCGTCGTCGGGACGACCTCGTGTCAGCGCGCACGACCGGCACCGCGTGATCCCCGCCGTCGCGGGGACCATCCAGTTGCAGCCCCACGCCGCGTTCAAGCATCGCCAATGCTCGGAAGGCTCTCCTGACAGCCGATAGGACACGCCGTCGTCCGACGGTGTCAACTCGCGCAGCGTCCGTTGGTCTGGGACGTATCCGAGTTGGGTGGTGCAGGACGGACATGCAGACGCGTCGAACGCCACCTCGTGTCGGCAGTGCCGGCAGCAGAACCGTCGCATCAGCGCCACCGCCTCGGAGTGCACCGGATGGCGGTCACAGCGCGGCCGGGTGAACGGTGGCGGCGTAGAGGACACCATCGGGTGACAGGGCGGTGACCAAGCCCTCGCGCCGAGCCGTCGTCACCGAGTCGACGACGGTGACGACCACGCCGCTGCAGGTCACGATCCACGCCGACACCGCCGCCGTGACCACGAACAACGACACCGGCACCGTCAGCAACAACACCAGGCTCGACGCCGCAGCCAGCGCGTTCACCGTCGCCCACACGATCGACAATCGCGTGAACAGGCTCAACACACCGGGACGAGCACGGACCTCGGCGCTCAACGGGCAGAAGTCGCCGGCGAACCGGGCGATGAGCGGACGACCGATCGCAACCGAGCTGGCGAACAACAGCCCGGTCAGCGTCGTGCGCATGATCGGCTGCGCGAAGTAGACGAACTCGTTGCTGCTCCACACGTACACGAGCGTCCGCACCGTGATGCCCAACGTGGCCAGGATCAGCAGCCCGGGCACCGCTTGCCGGGCCAGTAGACGCCGAGCTACCGCCCCGTACGACCAGCCCAGGGCCCCGACGAGAGCCCACCGCATCCCGCCAACCACCAATAGCCCGTAGAACAGCAGCGTCGGGATGACCGTCGCTTCGATCACATACGGGATGAGTCGACGGACGACCGCTCCGAGCACGCAACGCCGAGAGGGACGCAACCGCCAGCCCGACGCGGCCGCCGCCACAGCGGGCGCCGCGTCAACGGTTGTCGGAACGATGCGAGTGACGTCGACAACGAGCTCCTGTCGTTCGCTCGGTCGAGGCGTCGGGCATGCTCGCGACCTACCCACCGGCGGCAGCCGAGCCCACGCAAGGCGACTCTTCCAAGAAGCTGGATCCTCACGCTACCGCACCTCCGGCGCGGACGGATCGTTCTTCGCCACATCACGGAAGATCGAGTTGTCGCGAGGATCGCGGCTCAACTGCCCATACCGTCAACACCCGGCCGGCCAGTCTGCCGGCCCAGGAAGACAAGTTGGTTCAGCTGTGCAAGGCAAAGTCAAGTACTTCGATCACGACCGCGGGTTCGGGTTCATCGCCCGGGAAGGCGGCGACGACGTGTTCGTGCACGTCTCCAATCTCCAAGCCGAGGGCAGCACGCTCACCGAGGGCCAGACCGTCGAGTTCGAGATCGGCCCCGGCCGCAAGAGCGACGAAGCCAAGAACGTTCGCTCCGTCTGACTGACGAGAGCAACTCTCGGCTGCCGTGAGGCGACGGGTTTGACCCGGACCCCTCCTCACCGCCGCCAGCTCACGCGCTCTGACTCAGCGTGGCGGCCGGCTATCACTGACTGATCGACGGCCGCCGACCGGAGGAGCGACGTCAGGGACGTCCTCGGGAGCGGGGATGGGAAGTGGCGCGCACATACGCGAGTGCGCCCGAAGTGCTCGGGTCGCGGGACCAGACCGGAAGCCCGCGATTCTCGGGCGGCTGGCGAGCGTCTCCATCCCGGACGCGATTGGCGGACGCTGATACCGACACGACGATGTCGCTCGCTGCGCGTCGTGCGCCCGGGAGCGCGCAAGTCCGTGCGGGAGGCCGCCGACCCGAGGTGCCGGCGAACCTGCGAGATGACCAGCTGGAGCGAAGGCCACGCACGTCGATGGAATTTGCCGAGGGTGTCAGCGAGCGGCCGGGTCAGCAGAGGTTCATCCCTCTGGCCCGGTCACATCCGTCGATCGTCATCCGGTCGAGTGGACTGGGGTTGGCGGACCCGTCGTCGACGACGACTCGTGTGCTCGGGGTGCGGATCGACTCGCTGCGCACGGCGTCTGGAGCATCGGCCAGCGCGAGCACGGCGATGACGAGGGCGACGAGCGCGACGAGCATGTTCAGCACGGGTACCCAGGGGCGGTGACGCCGAGCGATGGTGGTAGCGGTCATGGGTGGTTCCTTTTGTCAGGCGCCGATGGATTCGGCTGATGCGCACTCTCCGCCCACGCGTTGCAGGCCGGTTGCGGCGGGACCCGGCGGGGACTCGACACGACGAACCCGGGGCCGGCGGCAGTGACTGCAACGTGGCTGCAACTGGTGAGTTCATGGTGCCGGTCACCGTCGACGGCCGGAGCTCCGGCCGCCGGTCGGTACGATGCAAAGCGGATCGAGGAGGTGCTCAGATGGTCGCTGCGGTGAGCGGTTCGACCGGTGCAGCGGCCGGCTCGGTCCGCCCGACCTCCAGCGGCGGCTGACATGCCCCGGCCCTCGGACGACGAGGCGGTGTCGTTCGGCGTGCTCGGCCCGTTGACGGTGCTCCTCGACGGCGAGGTCGTCGCGGTCGGCGGACCGAAGGAGCGCTCGTCGTGGCCCACCTGCTGGCCCGGGCGAACCAGGTGGTGACGATCGATGCGCTGATCGAGTCGCTGTGGGGCGATCATCCGCCGCGGAGCGCCGAGCGGACGCTGCAGGCGTACGTGGCGCGCCTTCGTGGGGCGCTCGAGCCGGATCGCGCCGTCCGGCGCCGAGAGCACGCTGCTGGTCAGGACCGGGCCTGGCTATCGACTGCGGGTGAGCACTGGGCAGGTCGATGCGCTGCGGTTCGAGGCGCTGGTGCGCACGTGGTTCGCAGCAGCTCCACGACGGTGATGGCGGTGCCCGGGCGACGCTTGCGGGAGGCGCTGCGCTGTGGCGGGGGAAGGCGTTGGGCGAGTTCCTCGAGGTCGAGGCGTGCGAGGCCGAGGCCCGGCGTCTGGAGGAGATGCGCCTCGTCGCCATCGAGGATCGCGTCGACGCCGACCTGGCGGCCGGTGCGGCGTCGGAGCTGGTCGCCGAGCTGGAGTCGCTGGTCGCCCGGCACGAGTTCCGTGAACGCCTGTGGGCGCAGCTGATGCTGGCGCTGTACCGCTCGGGCCGTCAGGGCGACGCCCTTGGCGCGTATCGCCGGGCCCGGACCGTGCTGATCGAGCAGCTGGGGATCGAGCCGGGGCGTGAGCTGCAAGGCGCTCGAGGCGGCGATCCTCGAGCAGGACCCGGCATTGGACGCCAGGCCCGCCGGATCGGCGGCCGTTCGGGTTGCCGCGCACCGCTGGAGGCGGTCGGACCGGCGTTCGTCGGGCGCGACGCCGAGCTGGCGTGGCTGCGGACGGCGTGGCTCGACGCCGTCGACGGGCGGGGCGGGTTCGTCTCGGTGCTCGGGCCGGAGGGCATCGGCAAGACCCGCTGGTGGCCGAGCTGGCCCGTGAGGTGCAGCGGTCCGGGGGCGTCGTGATGTACGGCCGCTGCGGCGATGCCGGCGCGGGCGTCCGCGGCCTCCTCGACCAGGCCTTTGCGTCCGGTGCCGTGCTCACCGGACGACCTCGACGGAACACCAGTGGCCGAGCTCGGCGAACCGGTGATGCAGCGTGCTGGCGACTGCGTCTCGGGGCCGGCCGGTGCTGCTGGCCGTGGACGACGTGCATCTCGCGGACGCCGACACCATCGAGGTGCTCGCCGAGCTGGCCGGCTGGTCCGACGCCGGGGCGCTGCTGGTCGTCGCCACGTTCCGGACCGACGCCGACGGCCCGATCCGGCCGTCTGCCACGACCGGTGACGGGCGGCTCCCACCTCGTCCTGCGCGGCCTCGACCGCGACGCGATGCGGCGGGTCTGCGAGATGTACGCACGCGGACGGCTGGTGGCCCGACGACATCGACCGGCTCCACGAACTGACGGGCGGTGATCCCGTTGCGCGTGCACGAGCTGGCGAGCGACTGGGCCCGCGAACGCGCCGCTCGCGACGTCGGGGCGGCGGCCGACCGCTCGGCCGCGGCCAGTCCCGGCTCGCCGGGCTGCGGGCGGAGATCGCCCAGAGCGTCGAGGGCATCCAGCACGTGCTCGAACAGCGGCGCGCCAACATCGCGCCGCGGCAGCCAACGCACGGGGCGACGCGGGACGGCAGCTCGATCGACCGCTCGGCGCCCGTACAAGGGGCTGGCGCCTTCCAGTCGGACGACGCCGCCGACTTCTTCGGGCGCGAGCGGCTGGTCGCCGAGCTCGTCGCCCGGCTGGCGGGCGCGCGACTGCTCGCCGTCGTCGGGCCGTCGGGCAGCGGCAAGTCGTCGCTCGTCCGCGCCGGCCTGATCCCGGCGCTGGCAGCCGGCATGCTGCCCGTGCCCGGGGGCTGGACGACGGTGATCGAGACGCCCCGACGCCGTCGACGCGCGTCACGATCCGCTGGCCGGTGTCATGGCCGAGGCGCCGTCCGGACCGTGGACGGCGGCTCGTGTTCGTCGACCAACTCGAGGAGCTGTTCGGCGTACGGCCTGGATCACGACGAACAGGCCGCGCTTCGTCGAGCGACTCGTGCCGCGCGGCCCGACCGCGCCGACTGCGTGGTCGTCGTGGCCGTCCGCGCCGACCACCTCGACCGGTGCGCGTCGTTCCCCGAGCTGGCCGAGCTGATGACCGGCAACGACGTGCTCGTCGGGCCGATGCGCGACGTCGAGCTGCGCCGGGCGATCGAGCGGCCGGCGCGGCGTGCCGGCGGCGTGTTCGAGCCCGGACTGGTCGACGAGGTGATCGACGACGTCGCCGGCCGTCCGGGCGCCCTGCCGCTGCTGTCGACCGCGCTCGCCGAGACCTGGGAACGGCGAGTCGACGGCGTGCTCACGCTCGGCGGCTACCGATCCGTTGGCGGCGTCGACGGCGCGTTGGCGACCATCGCCGAGCAGACCTACTTGGCGCTCGGAGCCGCGAGCAGCGCGTGGCAGCACGGCGGCTGCTGATGCGGCTGAGCGACGCCGGCGAGGACGGAGCGCCGGACGTGCGGCGATCGCGTGCCGCTCGCCGCACTCGGTGCCGACGACGACGCCATGCGAGCGCTCGAAGCGCTCGTCGACCGTCGGCTGCTGGTGGTCGATCGCGACACGGTGGAGGTGGCCCACGAGGCGCTCCTGCGCGAGTGGCCCCGGCTGCGGGCGTGGATGGACGAGGACGTGCACGGACGCCGGCTGCACCGGCACCTCGGCGAGGCGACCCAGGCATGGACGGCGAGCGGCGAGGATCCGTCGGAGCTCTACCGCGGCACGCGCCTCGACGCCGCCCTCGACTGGGCAGGCACCCATCCCGCCGACCTGGATCCGGCCGAGCAGGCCTTCCTCGACGCCGGTACGAGCGGTGCCGCCCGGGAACTGGACGATGCGCGGCGCCGAGCCGCCGACAAAGCCCGCGACAACCGGCGGCTGCGGTGGTCCCTGGTCGGGCTGGCGGGCCTGCTCGTGGCGGCGGTGGCGGCCGGGCTCCTGTTCGTCGCCCAGCGCGATCGGGCCGAACGAACGGCTCGCGAGGCGCGGGCGCGTGAGCTGGCGAGCGAGTCGACGAGCGCCATCGACGAGGATCCCGAGCTGGCGATGCTGCTCGGGCTCGAGGCGATCGAGACGACGCGGCGTGCCGGCGGTGATCCGCTGCCGGAGGCCGTCAGCGCGTTGCAACAGGCGACCCAGGCTGCCCGGCTCGAGCTCCGTCGCGATGAGGCCATCCAGTTCCTCGACGTGAGTCCCGACGGCACCCGCATCGCCACCGGATCGGCGTCCGACCGCGGTGCTGTCCTCGTCTTCGACGCCGTGTCCGGCGACGTGCTGCGCACGTTGCCACGTCCCTACCCCGATGCGCTCGCTCAGGATGTCCTGTACAGCCCCGACGGGCGCCGACTCGTGGTCACCTACTACCACATCGACGACCCGGGACCGCCTGCGGTCATCGTGTGGAACGGCGAGACCGGCGATCAGGTCGCCCGACTCCCGGTCACCGACGACCGGTACGTTTTCCACGCCTTCAGTCCGGACGGCCGGCGCCTCGCGACCGTCAGCGAGGGTGGGGGCGACGTCAACGACGTCGTCACCATGTGGGACGTGACCGCCGCCAGCAAGGTGTACTCACTCGACGTGGATGGTCTCGGCGGACCTCCCGTCTTCCTGCCCGACGCCATCCTCGCGATCCCTGAACACGAGACCGAACGCATCGCGCTGTACTCCGCCGAGGAGGGCACCCCGCGGGGCGAGATCCCGACACCCGGCATCAAGCCACAGGGCGTCGCGCTCGACGAGGCGACCGGGCGGTTGGCACTCGGATCGCAAATCTCACGCCAGGTGCAGATCGTCGACACCGAGCACCGGGACCGTCACCCACAAGATCGCCATGGCCGACGTCGGGCCGCTCGACTGGAGCGCCGACGGTGCACTCCTCGCCGTCGCCGGAGGCAACTCCAGTCCCATCCGCATCTTCGACGGAGCGACAGGTGAGGAGACACTCGTGCTGCTCGGCCACACGAGCGGTTCCTGGGATGCTGGCTTCATCGGTGGCGGCGAGCGGTTGGCGAGTGTCGGCTACGGCGGAGAGCTCCGGCTCTGGGACGTCACGCCCGACGGCCCCAGGGCATTGCATGCCGTGGCGCCGCCATCCGGTGCGGCGACAGTCGTCAGCCTGTCACCCGACGGCGCCGAGATGATCGTGCAGACACTCGGCGGGATCCGTCGAACGGATCGCCACCGAGACCGGCGAGGTCCTCGCCCGACGAACCGGGCAGCTCGTCGGCCAGCTGCCGTACGTCGCTGCCGTCAGTCCCGACTGGCGGTTCGTCGCGTCGGTCGACGAGGGAACCGGGGAGGGAGCGATCCTCGACCTCGCCACGTTGACGCCGATCACCCCGCTCCCGCCGTGCACCGGGCCGGTCGTGTTCAGTCCCGACAGCACACTCCTCGTCGTCCAGGGGGCGACCGTGTGCGCCCCTGGCGACGGGTTGTTCGCGGCGCCCGAGGCAGCGACGCTCCGCAACCGGATCATCGACGTCTCGTCGGGTCGCGAGGTGGTCGACCTCGGCGACGCCACGATCTTCGATGCTGCCTTCAATCCAGAAGGCCCGTTTCCGGCCGGGCAGTACCTGGCGGTGAACGCGAACACCGCACGCGTCGACCTCTATGACGTGCGTGCGCAGCGCCTCGTCGCCAGCCTCCCCGTCGACGACGGAGTGTGGGGACTCCGCTTCGATCCAACCGGGCAGTGGCTCGTCGCCGCGACCGGCGGCGGCCGGATCTGGGCCGTCGATGTGGCTGCCGTGGTGGCGGGAGCCCCGGCCGACGATGCCACCGTGCTCGACATCGTCGCCCACGACAGCGGGAGCTGGTTCTCCATCAGCGCCGACGGCATCCTCGCAACGACCGGGTTCGGCGAGAGCGTCAAGCTCTGGGATCTCGCCACCGGTGAGTCGCTCCTCGAGTTCGGCACCGGACGGGCGACCGGGGGTTCGGTCCTCGCGTTCGCGCCCGATGGGAGCTACTTGATCTACAGCGACGGCTCGATCCTGCGACGGCACATCCTCGATACCGACGGCCTGGTCGATCTGGCACGCAGCCTTCTGACTCGAGACCTGACTGCTGAGGAGTGTCACCACTACCTCGACGAGGAATGCCGCGTGACCGTCAGCTGACCTGTCGTGCGGCGGTGATGATGGTGGACCCTCGCGACCGCATCGTCTGGGCGACCTCGCCGGCGCCTGCAAGGAGTCTTGACGAGCTTGTACCGGGTGGGTCGAGGTCGGCCGCGTTCGAGAGATCACTCGGGCGTCGGTTGCATCGTGTAGTGGTAGCCGTTGCGTCCGGCGAGCGGCATCCGTTCCAGCCCCGTCCCGTCCGGCTTGACCGATGCCATCGTGAGGTATGGCGCACCTTGGTCGACGTCGGCAGGGCTCGTCGACGGTGGCGAAGATGATGCGCTCACCGTCAGGAGTCCAGACGGGACCTTCGGCGCGGGTGCCGCCGGGCTCGAACTCGGTGACCGCCTGGACGTCGCTGCCGTCGGCGCGGATCGTGAACACGTTCGACGCTGCTCGTCGATGCCGCGACCCGCGTGGACGCGTAGACGATGACGTCGTCGTGGGGATGCCAGTCGGCCTGGGCCGCCCATTGCTCGAAGGGGGTGAGGACCTTCAGCGGTGAGCCGTCGAGCCCGCCGATGGCGATGGCGGAGCCGGTGCCGTTCACCATCGTCGTCGTAGCGCTCGAACGGTGACCGACGTAGGACGACCCGTCGGGTGACCAGCTCGGGGTCGCGGAGCAGCTCCGGATACGCCGACTGCAGGACGTTCGCGCCGTTCGCCGGTGCGCACGTCGACGACCTCGACGGTGGCGGCGGTCGGCATGCCTTCGGGTACGGTGCGGTCGAAGGGGTCGGTGTCGTCGAGGCGGACCGTGAGGAGCTGCTTCACCGGACGGAGACCAGGCGGGGTCGGTGAGGACTGCGCACGGACGCGGTGCACTCGCGCACGGCTTCGGACGCGGAGCCGTCGGCGTTGGCGATCCAGACGCTGTCCAGACTGTAGATCTGGACCGCGAGGCGCGTGCCGTCAGGTGACCAGTCCGGATTGAGCGCAGGGTCAGGCAGCTCGGCCAGGATCTCGTGGTCGTCGCTGCCGTCGGGATGGACGAGCGCCACTCCCTCCGGCTCGTCCGTCGGGGTCCCCAGTCGTATAGGCGATCCACGGCTCGACGTCGCCGACCGTCGTGGATGCGTCGTCGTGTCGGGCCCGTCGGCGGTCGAGCCGGTGACGGTCGGCTCGCCGGTGGTCAGGCGGAACGCTCTCCTGCGCGCGGTGGTGGCAGTTTCACTCGCGTCGTCGTCGCCACAGGCGGCGAGGGTGCTCACGGCGGCGGCCATGAGGAGCAGCACGGTGCGGGATCCGTTCACGTGCGTGTCGACTCTCATCACGTCTCCCTCGATTCGCGCTCCGGCTCGGTGCCGGCACGAGGTCCATGGTCGGCGCGGCGGGTCAAGAAAGTGTCAAGGATCGCCCGGAGTCTGGAGCTGCAGGGCCTTGACCGCTTCTTGAGCGCGCGCTTGGACGGTCCTTTGGCGGGTCGGCGCACGGTGATGCCGACTCCCGGATCGGTCCGGGAGGGAAACGGAGAACATCATGCGGACCATCAACCTCGTCCGGCTCGCCGGCGCCACCGCGGTGGTCGTCCTGGGCCTGGGTGCGTGCGGCGAACGCGCCGAAGAGGACGTCATCCCGGCGGGCAATCCCCCCGCCGTCGCCACGACGGTGGCGCAGCCCGAGCACTTCCCGAACGACTGCGGGATTCGGCTCCCCCGCCTCGGCACTCAAGTCCGCTGCTGACGTGGAGCAGCGCCGACCGCGAGGGCCCGGATCAGAAGCCGGGCCCTCGCTTGAGCGTTTCTTGACGGGGGTCGTTCACCATGAACCCGATGCGAGAATTCGGCGTCGTCGGCGGGGCCCAGGGATACGTTCGGCCCGTGGACTACCGGGTGCTGGGCCCGTTGGAGGTCCTCGTCGACGGGGATCCGCTCCCGCTCGGTGGTCCGAAGCAGCGGGTGGTGGTCGCAGTGCTCGTCGCCGCCGCCGGGCGGCCGGTGCCGGTGGACGTGCTGCTCCAGGCGATCTACGGCGAGGATGCGGCGCCGGGTGGACGCCGCACGTTGCAGACCTACGTGTCGAACCTGCGCCAGGTGCTCGGCGACGTCATCGTGCGCCAAGGCGACGCCTACGTGTTGACGTGCTCCGGCGCCGAGATCGACAGCGTGGCATTCGAGGAGTCCTACCGGGCGCCTCGGAGATGTCCGATGCCGACGGCGCCGCGTCGCTGCTGCGGGCGGCGTTGGCGATGTGGCGGGGGCATCCGTACGCCGACGTCGAGGCCCACGGCGTCCTCGACGGCGAGACCACCCGGCTCGACGAGGTGCGTGTCGCCGCGCTCGAGGCGCGCATCGAGGCCGATCTGAACGCCGGCCGGCATCGCGAGGTCGTCGCCGAGCTCGAGGCGTCTGACCGTCGAGCATCCGTGGCGCGAGAACTTCCGCGCCATGCACATGCTGGCGCTGTACCGGTCGGGGCGCCAGACGGAGGCGCTGCGGGCGTTCGGGCGCACGAGGGTCGCGCTGGCCGAGGGTCTCGGGATCGATCCGTCGCCGGAGTTGAAGGACCTCGAGCACCGGATCCTCGATCAGGATCGCAGCCTGCTCGTCTCGAGTCGGCCCGGCGGTCCAGCGGCGGGCGGTGGTCGTCGCCGACCTCGACGACGCGGCCGGGTGGTCCGATCCGTGGGAGCGCGAGACCGCGTTCGCCCGCCGCGAGCTGGAGCTCGCCGCCGCGGCGGATCGCGACGGAGGGCGCAAGCTGGCGCCCAAGGGTTCGGCCGGGTACGCGGTGTTCGCCGAGCCGATCCAGGCGGTTCGCGCCGCGCGGGACCTCGTCGACGGGCGCATGAGGGTGGCGGTGGACTTCGGCGACCTCGAGGTGCAGGACGACGAACCGGTCGGACCGCCGCTCGCCCGGGCGGCGCGCCTCGTCGCCGTCGCCCACCCCGGCCAGGCGCTGCTGTCGGCCGAGGCGCACGAGGCGTTGACGACTGCGGGGCTGTCAGGCTGGGCGGCGGAGTCGCTGGGACGCTTCGACATCGTCGGTCTCGACCCGGGTGTGCTCGTCTACCAGCTCGTCGGCCAGGGCTTCGCGTCGGAGTTCCCCGAGCTGCTCGTCGATCGTCTGCCGCCGTCGGTACCGGGGGTGACCGCCGGGTCGGTGCCGGGCTACGAGCTGCGGGCGTTGATCGGCACGGGCGAGCTCGGCGAGGTCCACCGCGCCTACCAGCCGGCGGTCGGACGCGAGGTGGCGGTGCGGATCTTCGGACCGTGGATGGTCGGCCATCCGCAGTTCGTGCGCCGGTTCGAGAGCGGATCGCAGCGCATCGCCCGCGTCGACCATCCGCACGTGCTTCCCCTGCTCGACTACTGGCGGGAGCCGAGCCGGGCCGTCATGGTCACCCGGCTCGTGCCCGGCGGGCACCTCGGACAGCGCATCCCCGCCGACGGGATGGACCCGGCGACGGCACTGGCGCTGATCGAGAAGATGGCCGCCGGCATCTCGGTCGCCCATCGGCTCGGCGTCGTGCACGGGCGGGTCCGGCCGGAGAACATCTTGTTCGACGACGCCGGCAACCCGTACGTCGCCGACCTCGGGATCGACGAGATCTGCACCGGCATCGTCTCCTTCGCGACCCACGCCTACGACGCCCCCGAGCGGCTCGGCGGCGCGCTGGCGACGCCGGCGTCGGACGTCTACTCGCTCGGCCTGCTGGTCCACGAGGTGCTCAGCGGCTCGCCGCCGCCCCCGGACGGGCCGGTGCGCGGCGCGGGACGCCGTCGACGCGGTCGTCGCCCGGGCGACCGATCCCGACCCGCGCGGCCGCCATGGTTCGGTCGACGAGCTCGTCGACGAGCTGCGCGAGGCACTTGGCCGTCCCGCTCCCGCCGTCGGCGGTGTTCGTGCCGACCCGCAACCCGTACCGAGGTCTGGCGCCGTTCGAGGAGGCCGACGCCGACGACTTCCACGGTCGCGAGCGGGTGGTCGCGGAGATGGTCGACGTGCTCCGGCGGGAACGGCTGATGGTCGTCGTTCGGTCCCTCGGGCATCGGCAAGTCGTCGGTGGTCAAGGCCGGGCTCGTCCCCGCGCTGCGGCGGGGGGCGGTCGACGGTTCGGAGTCCTGGCTCGTCACCGAGATGACACCCGGCCGACGATCCGTTCGAGCAGCTCCGCGCGGCGCTGACCCGCGTCGCCACCGACCACCCTGCCCGACGTCGTCGACGCGTTGCAGTCGTTCGGCGCTCGTCGCTCGACGACGTCGTGCGCCGCGTCGTGCCGCCGGGCACGAGCGTGCGTCGTCGTCGTCGACCAGTTCGAGGAGCTGTTCACCCAGACGATCGACGAGGACGAGCGCGCGGCGTTCGTGCAGATGCTCGTGGACACGGCCGCCCAACCCGATGCCGTCGTGCGGATCGTCGTCACGTTGCGGGCCGACTTCTCGACCGACCGCTCGGCTACGCCGGCTTCGCCGAGGCCATCAAGGGACGCACGATCGCGCTCGGCGCGATGTCGGCGGCCGAGCTGGCCGAGGCGGTCCGCCGGCCCGCCGCCGGCGTCGGCGTCGAGGTCGAGCCGGCGCTCGTCGACCGGATCACGGCCGAGGCCGCCGACGCAGCCGGGTGCGCTCCCGCTCGTCCAGCACCACGATGGCCGAGCTCTTCGCCCAGCGGACGGCGAACGTCATCACCCTCGCCGCCTACGACGAGTCGGGCGGCCTGGCCGGCGCCATCGGGCGGCGCGCCGAGGCGATCTACGCCGAGCTCGACGACCGCCGCGCGATCGGCGGCGCGGGAGGTGTTCCTCCGCCTCGTCAGCGTGGACGACGACCACGAGGACACCCGCCGCCGGGTGCGCCGGACCGAGCTGGAGCAGCCGGCGTCGCGCCGACGAGCTCGACCGGGTGCTGCGCGAGTACGGCCGCCACCGGCTGCTCACGTTCGATCGCGACCCGGCCACCCGGACACCGACGGTCGAGGTCGCCCACGAGGCGCTGCTCAGCGAGTGGCCGCGCTTCAAGGGCTGGATCGACGACGCACGCGAGGACCTGCTCACCCGCCGGCGGATCGAATCGGCCGCCCACGACTGGCTCGCGGCCGGATCCGATCGCCAGCTTCCTGTTCACCGGTGGCCGGCTCGAGCTGGCCGAATCGTGGGCGGCCGAGTCGGGCTTCGAGCTCACCGACGACGAGCAGCGGTTCCTGACGGCGAGCCGCACTCGGGTCGATCGTGACACGGCCGCTCGCGCCAGGCGCCGGCGGCGGATCGTCGAGGTGCTCGTCGGCATCGCGGTCGTGACGGCGGCGGTGGCCGCCTACGCGCTCGTCCAGCGGTCGGCCGCCGACCGGGAGGCCCGCGACGACCCGGCTCGCGAGCTCGCCGGCCAGGCCCAGCTGGCGATCGAGGAGGACCCGGAGCGGGCGATCATGCTCGCCCTCGCCGCGAGCGAGACGACGAGTGAGCCGCTCCCGGAGTCCGGTCTCGGCGCTCCAGGCGGCGACGCAGTCGGTGCGGCTCGTCGACAAGGTCGACGGCGTCGGACGGCAGTCTCGCGTACAGCCCGGACGGCTCGCTGGTCGCGGTCGATCCACGGAGGGCGCGAGGACTGTCGAGCTCATCGATCCGGCGAACGGCGTCGTGCTGGCCGAGGTGGAGACCCAATACGCAGCGGGCTTGGACGGTCTGGCCTTCGATCCAGGCGGCGCCGAGCTGGCCGTGGCCTACGCCGACTCTGACGGTGATCCCGCGATCGGGCGTTTCGCGGTTCCCAGCGGCCGCGCCGCCGGAGCCTTCATGGGACCAGCCGGCTCCTACGAGCAGGTCTCGTATCACCGGGACGGACGCTGGCTCGGGCGCGGTGCGCCGCCACGGCGACCCGGCGGAGACGGAGATCCTCGTCTGGGCCGTCGACTCCCCGGCCACGCCGATCTCGCTCGGGCCGGGGACCGCGTACGCCTTCCTCCCCGGCACCACGTCGGTGGCGATCGCCGGAGGCGACGAGGAGGGTTCACTCCGCGTCGTGGACATCGAGACCGGTGACGTCGCCAGAACGATCGAGACGGACGCCAAGGACGTCGCCGGGATGAGCGCCGATCCCACCGACCTCCTGGCCCTGATGCAGCGTGGATCGGCCGAGGTCGTGGTCCTCGATGTCGACCGCGGCGAACAGGTCGCCACCTTCGCGGTGGTGGGCGGACAGTCGGCCGAGTTCAGCCCCGACGGACGATGGCTGGCGATCGGTAGCTTCGACAACCTCGTCCACCTGTTCGACACCGAGGACTTCGCCGACACGCCCCTCCCGGGATCGCCGAACCTCGTCGCAAAGTGGCGTTCGCGCCGGACAGCTCCCGCATGGCGTCGATCAGCGCCGGTGAACTTCGATTCTGGGCGCTGGCGCCCAAGACCCACCCCGCGCTGGGCAACTTCAACGCGTCCGGCCCCGTGCAGCAGCTCGTGATCGGCGAAGGCGAGTCGGCGGCGGCAGCAACCCATGAAGCACCTGATGGTGTCGTGACCATCGAACGGATCGACCTGACAACCGGCGAGGGCATCGAGGTCGGCGGGGAGCTCAACTTCGAACTCCCCAACATGGCGCCGTTGATCTCCGGCAACCTCCAAGTGGCCGCCGGGCTGGACGACGAGTTCCTCACCCATGTCATCGACCTGGACACCGGCGCCGACGTCGAGCTGGGACGGTGCGAGTTCGTGCAGGCCCTCGACCACAGCGGGCGCTGGGCACTCATCGACGGGGAGACCGTGTGCGGGCCGCAGGGCGGTGATCTGCTGCCGGGACCAGGTGTCGACAACCGCGTGCTCGACCTGCGTACTGGCCACACGGTCGTCGACCTCGGCGCCCAGGACATGTGGTCCGGGGTCTTCGGCCCGCCGGGCGCCGATGGCCTCCCCACTCTCGTCGCCATACAGGGCAACGACGAGGCGATCAGGGTCTATCGCCTCCCAGCAGGGAACGCTCCTCGGTTCCTACCCCAGCACGGACGGCCTCCCGCTGGCGGCCGCGTTCACGGCCGACGCGAGTCGCCTGGCCGTGACCAGGGACACCGGTCAGCTCGCCGTGATCGACCTCGCTCGGCTCGCCGACGATCCCGCTGACTCAGTCGTCTGGACAAAGGCCGCCCACACCGGCAGTGTCGCGACCGTTGTCACGTCGGCGAGCGGGCTGATCGCGACAGCGTCGTTCACTGGGAACGTACGGGTGTGGTCCGCTGACGGAGCCATGATCGCCGACCTCTCGGTCCAACTCGACGGCGGCTCCGCGCTGGCGTTCGCCCCCGGCACCGACACCCTGTACTACGGAGACGGCGGCGGGCTCATCCGGCGCTTCACCCCGGACTCCTGACGAGTTGACCGAGCTGGCCCGGTCGCTGCTCACCCGAGAGTTCACCCCCGACGAATGCGCGCGGTACTTCCCCGACGAGGACTGCCCGGTCTTCGCCGAGTGAGCCTGACCGGCACGAGCGCTTCGCCGCAATGTACGCACGCCATGAGGTCTAGACGATCGGGGTCGCCGGAACGTTGGAGGAGGCTCCCCCACTGCCGGTGGCCGGCGAGCGAGGACGCGGAGACCGGGAATCATCCCCGTCGTCTCCGGACCGCCTCAGAGTCGGTACACGTCGCGACGGTGGTCGATCCGGATCACGGTGACTTCGCGCGTGGCCTCGTCGATGCGGTACAGCACTCGATAGGTCGCTCGGCGGGCAGCGAACACGCCCTGGAGCTCTCGGCGGAGCTCACGTCCGATGCGGTACGGGTCCTCCAAGAGCGGGCCGGTGATCAGCTCGATGATGGCGTGGGCGACGGCTTCTGGAAACTCTTCGGCAAGCGCCCTTGCCGCTGGTGCGGCGACGACCAGCTCGTACGGGTGTGTCACCGATGGCGAGGACGCAACGCACGCACGGCGTCGACGCCGCGCACGACGTCGCCTCGAACGACGGCGGCGTCGGCCTCGCGGATGCCGGTCATCGCCTCGGGATCGGACAGCACGTCGATCGTCTCTTCGAGCTGTTCGAGGTCCTCGGTCTTTTACACCACGCTCGTACTGTTCGGCCCCGTCTTCAACCTGAGCACCACGGCCGAGCTGCTAGGAGAAGGCCCTGCCGACGACGACGCACTCAACCAACTCGCAGCCCGCGTCTGAGCTCACCTGGGCGACACGCCCGAGACATAGGCAACGCCCAAGCGCGTCGTCCTCACGGGGGCGTCGCGGCGGCTCGCGTCCGCGAGATCGCCCGCCCGTAACGACGGCCTACGAGTCGCCGTCCCCGTGCGGGTTCGGCCCGACCGCGCCCAGGCGATAGTCGCGCTCGCGAAATCCGGAAGGAGGAGTGGGTTCTGCCCGGTCAGCGGCCTTTGAGGCGGCCGGGGGGTTCGTTGGCCGGGTCCTCCGGCCAGCGGTGCTTCGGATAGCGGCCAGCGAGGTCCTTGCGCACCGCCGCCCATGACCCGGTCCAGAAGCCGGGCAGGTCGGCGGTCACCTGGATCGGGCGGTCGGCAGGGGAGAGCAGCGCGAGCGTGATCGGCACCCGGCCTCGGGCAATCGTCGGGTGTTCCTTCACGCCGAACACGTCCTGCACCCGCACCGACGCCGTCGGACGCTCGCCGGTGTAGTCGATCGGAACGGTGCGGCCGCCGGGCAGCGTCCACGCCGGCGGGGCCAACTCGTCGAGTTCGGCTCCGAGCGACCACGGGAGCTGGTGACGAAGCAGTGTCGCGACGTCGACGCGGTCGAGGTCGGCCCGGCCGGTCGCGCCGGTGAGGTAGGGCCGCAGCCATTCGTCGAGCGTCGCAGCCAGCGCCTTGTCGGACCAGTCCGGCCAGTCGTCACCCAACGTGTCGCGGAGCAGTGCGACGCGTGCGCGCAGCTGCACGGCCCGCTCCGGCCACGACAGCACGCCGAGCTTGGTGTTGCCGATGCGCACGACGAGCGCGTCGACGGTGTCGTCGCCGGGCTCGGGAGCCCGAACCTCCTCGCCGAGCCGGAGCGCGTCGAGGCGCCGCTCGATCCGCACCACGAGGTCGTCGCGATCGGCGTCCCACACGAGCCGTCGGTCCTCTACCACGTCGTCGAGCACGCCCGCGATCTCGAACGCCTCGACCGCTGCGCCGAGGCGGATGCGGGCGCCTGAGCGCTTCCCGTCGACGTCGGCGGCGACGAGGAAGTCGGCGCGCGCGAGCGGATCGCTCTCTGCCACCCACGCCCCGGAGCCGGTGCGCATCTGGAACTGGCCCGGCCGTCGGCGGGCCGCCAGTCGGTCGGGAAAGCCGGCCATGAGCAGCAGCCCGGTGCGGTCGGGATCGACCGAGTCGGGGTCGAACCGGATGCCGATGCGGCGCGCCAGGTCGGCCGCCCGGTCCCGCACCCGGCGGACACCGCCCCGGTCCGCCCGGTCATCCGTGGTGTGCCCGCAGACGACCGCGACCCGTAGGGCGAGGTCGGCCGGAAGCTCGTCGACGTGGCCGCGCATCACGTCGCGCTCGTCGACGACCGCCGCAATGACGCAGGCCGCGGACAGCGGTGCGCCGGCGACGATGCGGGCCAGCCGGGGATGCAGCGGGAGGTTCACCATCATCCGACCGACGTCGGTCAGCCGGCCATCAGGGTCGATCGCTCCGAGCATCGCCAGCAGCTCGAGGCCCTGGCGCCACGCCCGGGCCGGCGGCGGATCGGCGAACGACAGCCGGTCCGGCGTCGTGCCCCAGGCGGCCAGTTCCAGTGCGAGTCCGGCGAGGTCGACGGACTCGATCTCGGCCGGTCGGTGGGCCAGGCGGCTGCCGTGCTCGATCTTCGACCACAGGCGGTAGGCGACGCCTGGCTCGGTGCGACCGGCGCGACCGGCGCGCTGGTCCGCCGAGTCGCGGCTGATCGACACCGTCGTCAGCCGCGTCATCCCGGTGCCGGTGTCGAATCGTGGCGACCGCGCGAGTCCGCTGTCGACGACGATGCGGACGCCCTCGACGGTGAGCGACGTCTCGGCGATGTCGGTGGCGAGCACGACCCGGCGCCGCCCGGGCGGCGACGGTGCCAACGCGAGGTCCTGGTCCTCGAGCGACAGCGCGCCGGCGAGCGGCCGGACGTCGACGTGAGCGGGCAGCGATGCAACGAGGCGTTCCCGGACCCGCGTGATCTCGCCGATGCCTGGCAGGAACACGAGCACGTCGCCAAGTTCGTCATCGAGCGCCCGCTCGACGGCCGACGCGACGGCCGCTTCGACTCGATCGTTGCGCTGCCTCGGGATCCAGCGGAGGTCGATCGGATGGGTGCGGCCCTCGCCGACGACGACCGGTGCCGGACCGGTGTCGGTCGCGAGGAGCCGGGCGAACGTTGCCGTGTCGGCGGTGGCCGACATCGCGACGATCCGGAGGTCGGGGCAGAGCGTCGACCCGACATCGAGGGTCAGCGCGAGTCCGAGGTCGGTCGTGAGATTGCGTTCGTGGACCTCATCGAACAGCACTGCCGCGACGCCCGGCAGTTCGGGGTCGTGCTGCAGGCGCCTCGTCAGCACGCCCTCGGTGAGCACTTCGATGCGGGTCGCCGGCCCGATGACTCGCTCGTCGCGGGTCTGGTATCCGACGAGATCACCGGGCGCGCTGCCGGCCAGCTGCGCCATCCGCCTCGCCGCCGCCCGCGTGGCCAATCGACGTGGCTCGAGCACGATGACCTTTCCGTCGCCGCGCCACGCCGCGTCGAGCAGCGCGAGCGGCACGACGGTCGTCTTGCCGGCGCCAGGCGGCGCGCTGACGACCGCCCGGCCGGGCGCGTCCAGCGCCTTCAGAAGGTCGCCGAGGATCTCGACGATCGGGAGATCGGGCAGCTCAACGATGCCGGGAAGTCTGGCGTGTGTCGAGGCCGGCGATGCGTCCGGTGCTCGCCGTCAGTCGCCGACTGAGCAGCAGACGCCTCGATGCCGAACGCCTACACGACAGACCGATCGTCGACGAACACGAGGAACTCGTTCACGAGTGGTCCGAGGAACGCCTTGGCATCGTCGCCGGTGGCGGGCGTGTCATCTGGGTCAGATGCGAGCGTTTCTCGAGGCTGACGCTCCCCGGGTCAACTGCCCAAAGGCTGCGGGAGAACCCCGACAAACTTGTGGCCCCGCACCGAGACCGGCCGAGCGCTCTCCGACGCGACGCGCATCGTTGCCCGAGGTCCTCCCTCAGGGCAGTCTGGTGTGCGTGTCCGTGGACTACGACGCCGAGCTGCGCGTCCACAATGCGAGGCTGCGGCGCGTCTACGACATCGGTCTCGCCGACCGCGTGATCGACATCGGGTGCGGAACTGGTCAGACCACGCGTGACGCCGCGCACACGGCCGTCGTCGGCAGCGTCTTGGGGGTCGACACCTCCGCTGCGGCGATCGAGCGCGCCCGCGAACTCGCGTACCGAGAGGGCCTCCACAACGTCACGCACGCGGTCGCGGACGCCCAGGTCCACCCATTTGACGATGAGGCTTTCGACGTCGCGATCAGCCGATTCGGCACGATGTTCTTCGCCGATCCCACTGCCGCCTTCGGCAACATTGCCAGGGCTTTACGTCCCGGCGCACGACTCGTGATGATGGTCTGGCAAGACCACGACCGCAACGAGTGGGCGTTGTCGATCGACAACGCGCTCGCCGCGGACCAGGCATCGCCGCTGCTTCCCACCGACTCGATGGACGCGTTCTCGCTGGGCGACCCGACCGCCGTCACCACGATCCTCGATGCCGCCGGATTCGTCGAGTTGTCGTTCACCGACGTTCACGAGCCCGTCTACTACGGGCGAGACGTGGCTGCGGCACTCGACTGGGTTCGCGGCTTCGCCCACGTGGCGAAGGCGCTGGAACAACTTGATCCCACATCGAGGGAACACGCGCTTGACCGGCTCGTTCGCACGCTCGAAGCCCACGCTCGCACCGACGGCATTCGGTTCGACTCGCGGGCATGGATCGTCACCGCGCGCCGAGCCTGACGCATCCGGTCAGCAAGGCGAAGCCCTCGGGCTCACAACGGCGTCGTCGCCAACAGGTCTCGTGCTGCGAACCGTTCGGCATCGAACCAGCGGCCGCCTGACGCGCCGCTCCAGCGTCGTGACTCGCGATCAGGCGTAGGAGCAACGATCCTCCATCCCGGCCGCCATGCCCCAGAACGCTCAGCGAGCGGGGCACCAGCAGGCCCGGATCGCCGGCTAGACGGGCCCTTACCGACCGTCGTTGCCCGCGGTTCGGTACCACAGCCGCCTCCGTTGACCAGCCGACCTCCGGAACCGGATGGTCAGCGGACGCCACGACTGCGCGACGCCGAACAATGCCGAATCGGGCGCGCAGCTGGAGTGTCGTGACGGCGTCGTACTGGTGCGACGTGCCGGCGAGCTGTTCAGATCTGAACCGGCGAGTCGGCGAGCCGCTCTGGCGGTGCGGTGCCGTCCGGGTGGTACCGCAGCGCCCGCGTCCCAGGTGGGTTGTACACGCCGGGCTGCGCGTCGGGGTTCTGCACGCACACTTCTGCCTCGAGCTCATCTGGGTCTCGGAAGAACAGGCTGAAGACGTGCCCGAAGTCCGTGACGAAGCCGTCAGTGGCGTCGCGAGCGGGAGCTTCAGCGAGTTCACCGCGAGCACGCTCGTCGGAGTCGCCGCCCTTTACGAGCCGTGGTGCGCGGTGGAGATCGACGCTGGAGCCGTGGTGGACTGATCCGCGAACCCGCGGCACTCACGCTGCCCGATCCGGGACCGCCGCGCCGAGCGATCAGGCGTGCTCAGCTTGAGTCACCTGTAGCCGGCACCCTGCGGCAACTCGGCGCCCAGCGTGATCGACGCCGGCGCTGACTGCTCGCGATGGTCGCCGACTCGCCAACGCGCGTGAGCACCGACCGACCGAGGAGTAACGGAGAACGACGGGGAGCACGCCAAACGGCTGCGTCCTCGATCGCCGGTCCGATGCGCTCCGACGACGTCGAGGTGATGCGCGCAGTGTCGCCGAACCGGCGCACCACGCCGTCGATCACGAACCCGACGGCTTCGTAGAGCACCACGGCGGGACGGATCGCGGTGACGCCACGTGCGAAGATTCCGGGTCGTGGACGGACTGGCCAAGGAGGTCGAGCGCGTCGCCGCCGAGACCGGGTTCTCGGGGGTGGTGCGCGTCGACCGGGGCGACGTCACCGAGCTGGCCGTCGCTTACGGCGAGGCCCATCGAGGTTGGGGCATCGCGAACACCGTCGAGACCCGTTTCGGTGTGGCCAGCGCCGGCAAGGGCCTCACCGCCCTCGCCGTGGCGACCCTCGTCGAGGACGGCACGCTGCAATGGACGACGACGGCGCGCTCGCTGCTCGGCGATGACCTCCCGCTGATCGACGATGCCGTCACCGTGGAGCAGCTGATGGCCCACCGCTCCGGCATCGGCGACTACCTCGACGAGGACCTGCCCGGCGACATCAGTGACTACGCGATGACGGTTCCGGTGCACGAGCTGGCGACCACCGAGCAGTTCCTGGCCGTGCTCGACGGCTTCCCGACGAAGTTCCCGCCCGGCGATCGGTTCAGCTACTGCAACGGCGGCTTCGTCGTGCTCGCCCTGATCGCCGAACGGGCCAGCGGTGTCGGCTACCACGACCTCGTCCGGCGCCGGGTCTGCGAACCGGCCGGGATGGACGACACCGACTTCCTGCGCTCCGACGAGCTGCCCGGTGGCGTCGCCCTCGGGTACGTGCCGATGGAGGGCACCTGGCGGACGAACGTGTTCCACCTCCCCGTGCGCGGCACCGGCGACGGTGGCATCTACTCGACCGTCGCCGACCTGCACCGGCTGTGGACGGCGATGTTCGCCGGGCGGATCGTCGCGCCCCAACTCGTCGCCGAGCTCGTCGAGCCACGCAGCGACGCCCCCGAGCACGGACGCCGCTACGGGCTGGGGTTCTGGCTGAAGCCGTCGGGTCCGGCCGTCATGCTCGAGGGCTTCGACGCCGGCGTGTCGTGCATGACGACGCACGACCCGGCGCGCCAGCTGACCTACACCGTCATCTCCAACACCTCGGCCGGCACCGATCCGGTCAACGCCCGCTTGGACGAGCTGCTGGACGCCTGAGGATCACGGACCGGCGAGAACGATGAGGCGTGGTCCACGGTCGCCAAGGACTGGCTCTCGCCGCGAGGCCGCCGCCGGAATGAGCCGTGCCATCCCGATCGAGCTCGACGCGGCGGGCGGTCGCCATCAACATCAGTCCCCGTATGCAAAGCGGCGGCCCGAACCTGGTCGCGTTCCGCGACGACACCTGGCAGACCACGAACCCATAGCGTCGAATGGCGGATCCGCGTCCAGGTCGACCGCAGCCCAATCAGACGGTCCTGCTCTGACTCCCGGCGGGCGGCCCGGAGGTCCGATCCGAGCGATGGCCGAGTCGTGGGCCCGCATGTTCTCGCCGGAGCTTGTCGGGCGCAGCGAACGTCAGCAGGGAGCTATCCGATCACGGCGCCGAGTATCGCGATCCGTCGTATCCGGTACCACCGGGTCGTCGCGCCGTCGCGGGCCGAGGGGCGGAGGCCGTGCTTGCTCTCGCGAGCGCACCGACTGGGTGCACAACCCACAAACCGTGTCGGAGTAACCACTCCGACACATCGGCATAGCCGTTATGCAGGTGTGATGCCGCGGACGTGCCCTCGGAAGAGCGATATGTCATCCGTCCGTTGATCGAGACGGGTCGACCGCCCGCGCCACCCCTCGCCAGTGGCGCCGTCCCGGTCAGATCAGGGCGCGCAGTCGAACGGGGCGACTCCGGCGGCCATCTCGATGGCGCCCTCCATTTGGGCGAGGAACTTCTTGTCCGACCATGCGGCGGCTGTGTGACCGAGACCCGTGTACACCGAACGGCCACCGTCGTACTTCTGGCACCACACGATCGGGTGGTCGGCTGCGCCCTCGCCCATGTCGCCCTGGAAGGCGTCGTAGCTGCTCTCGTCGAGCGACGCCAGAACGTGCACCGTGCCGCGCGGGTTGGTGAGGAACCCGTACCACTCGTCGACGAACGTCCGCCGCTGGCCCCAGCCCCGAGTCGCCGGTGAGTTGACGTCCTCGATGTCGACCAGCGCCGGCTCCCACGACCTGTACTTGAGCGTCGTGCCGAAGCTCTCGGCGTCAGCCGGCGCGTCTGCGAGCGGACCCTCGTAGACGGTGCCGGGAACGGGGGCGGCAGCCCACACGTGCGTGCGGGTGTGGCCCTGGAACGCCGCTCCGACGAGGCCCACGAACCACGGCCAGCCGTTGCGAACGGCAGTTCCCACGTCAGAGGCGGCGTGTGCGCCCACCCAGCCGCCGCCGGCGCGGATATAGCCCTCCAGTGCGGCACGCTGCTCGGGGAGCGGCAGCACGTTGCCCGTCGTGCTGACGAACACGACCGCCGCGTACTTGGAGAGCTCGGCGAGGTTGAACATGTTCGGGTCGGTCGTGGAGACGACCTCGAAGCCGCGCTTGTCACCCAGCGTCTCGATGGCCGCGATCGCACTCGGGATCGAAGGATGGGCGAAGCCGGCCGTGCGCGTGAACAGCAGGATCGAATACTGCACCGGCTTGTCGGCACTGACCGAGTGGTCCGTTGCCACCACGGCAGTGAGCGACGCAGCCGCGACGGCGATAGCGGCGCGACGCCGGAAGGACGAGACGAAGGCGCTCAATGGACGTTCCCCTCTTGGTGGAGCGGCAACTAACTGGAGGGAGTATCTACTTTCCCCGCCGCTGAACCTACCCGTCGATTGCCTCAGCGTCAACGAAGTTGCTGGAGTCGTTCTCAAGTTTCTCGTCCCAGGGTCGTCAGCCGATCGCCGCGAGGTGGCCGAGCTTGTGCACGGCGGCGCGCAGCGCGGCACCGAACTCGGTCCTCAATGGACCGACGCCGAGCCGCATCGTGTGCACCGAGATGAGGAGATGGAGGTGCTCGAAATTCTGACGCCATCCTCGTCCTTGACAACAGGCCGTGACGCATCCGATACGACGCGCAATAGCGACCCCGCTCGCGAATGGACAACGCCGACGTTGGATACGACGGACGCGGTCCAGGTCAGCTTGACCTGACCGGATCCGACCCCGGTCGCCGGAGCGACCGCAGTCGTCAACCCGCCGGGGGCGGCTGACGGCCCTGCCGGAGTTGCCTCCACGAGCTCGCTCGATGCTCCGGTGCCCATGGCGTTCACCGCGGAGGCGCGGAACCAGTAGGTCGCGCCGTTGGTGAGGCCGTTCAGCCCGAACTCGGTCGCCACGGACACGCCGTCATCGATCGTCGTCCAGGTCGTGCCGTCGATCGACCACTCGATGACGTAGTCGTCGATCGTCAGCCCACCGGCATCAGTCGGAGTGGTCCAGGTGAGGTGCACCTCGCCAGGACCGACCGCGGCCGCCGGGGCAACGGACGTTCCTCGAACTACTCGGACGTATCGACCCCCAGCCCGTCGACGTCTCCATGCTCGCTGACACAACCTGCAGCCTCGCCGACCGCCTTCGGCGCTTCGGTGAAGTGAACGCGCAGGACGTCGACCTGGCGACCACGACGATGGCCACGTGGTATGAGGTACGTGCCTTCGCGCTGCGCAATCCGCACGCACGCGCCGCCGCGCACGACGTCGTGCTTCAACACATGCACGACTGGGGCGAGCGGATCGACCAACTGTCGCCCTCGAGCGAGATGCAACCCCTCGTGCCCGGACTCGTGATCGCCCTCATCGCGCAGGCCCTCCTCGACGGACTACGCGGGATGCGGGCGTTCCTACCCGAGGAGATCACGGCTCCGGTGTACGGCCAGGCAACACAGCTCCTCACGCACCTGTTCCAGGAGTCAGCGGTCATCTGACCGACGCCTCGTCGGCCCACTCGCCGACGCGTTCGAGGACGCCGCCAGTGGAGCTGACGCGCGCCGTATCGGCGTGACGTTTCGGATACCGCGCCGGACCCGCGGGCGCATCCTCAACCGGCACATCGGGGCGTCCGACCGCGTCGAACCGGACCCGGGCACGGGCCGACGGAACCACCTTCGAGAGCTCCGCGGGCGCCGATCGCGGGCGAGGCGCCGGCCGTGTCGAGCCTCGGACGCCCACTGCTGCGCGGATGCGATACCCGCGCGGCACGCGCCGTCCTCTACCCGAGCGCGAGCATCGCCTCGGCGACCTCGCCGGCCGCCGCATCGGGGATCGCAGTGGCGGCCTCCTCGAGGACGAGCAGCCGCGCCCCGGGGATCTCGCGCGCGATCGCCTCGCCGTTGCCGACGGGGAAGAACGGGTCGCGGCGGCCGTGGACGACGAGCGTGGGGACCTCGATCTCGGGCAGGCGCTCGCGCCAGCGGGGTTTGCAGTTGAGCTTGGAGAACACCATGCCCATCTGGTTGGCCATCTGGACCGGGGCTGCGGTGCCGGGCGTGCGGTCCCAGATGCGCGCGGCGATCGCGCGCGCGGCGACGGGGTCGTCGCCGAGGATCTCCGCCCGGGCGGCGGCGAACTCGGCCACCGCCTCGCGGTCGGTCCAGTCGGGCATCGGAAGCGCGAACAGCCGCCTCATCGTCGCCTGGTCATGGTCGGGGAGGTCATCGTCGGGCCGGCCGGGCGCGACCGCGCGGGTGCCGGCCAGGGTGAGCGCCGAGAACGCGCCCGGATGGTCGAGCGCGGCCACCTGGGCGACCATCCCGCTGACGCCGATCCCCGCGAGGTGCGCGGGCCCGCCGCCGAGCGCGTCGGCAAGGGCCGCGGCGTCGGCGGCGAGGTCGCGCAGGGTGTAGGCGGGCGCTTCCGGGTCCGCCGTCGTCGACTCGCCGCTGTCGCGCAGGTCGTAGCGCACCACGCGGCGCCCGCCGGCGGCGAGGCGCTCGCAGAGCGCGTCGGGCCAGGAGAGCATCGTCGTCCCGCCCGCGAGCAGGACGAGTGGTGCGTCGTCGTCACCGAAGGACTCGATGCCCAGGGCGACCCCATTGGCGTCGACGGTGGTCATCGGATCAGGGCCGCTTGCCGTACCCGAGGGCCTCGACGATCTTCCCGTCCCGGACGCGCATGAGGTTCACGCCCCGGTAGTTCTCGGTGCCGGTGATCCGCCAGCGGATGACGGCTCGGTCGCCGTCGACGTCGACGTGTTCGACCGTGAACTGGATGGCGGGGTCGGAGGCCAATCCCTGCCAGCCGGCGAGGCATTCGTCGTAGCCCGTCCATCGGTTGCCGTCGGGCGCCGGGCCGGTGCCCTCCATCACGCAGTCGGCGGCGATGAGGTCGACGAGCTTCTCGGGTGCCCGCTCGAGGAACGCGGCGTTGTACTGGTCGATGACTGCTGCTGGTGTCGGTCATGGCCGCATCGTCCGCCGGGGAGTCGCCGCCAGCAACTCCCTGGAGGGAATGGCATCGACGCCCGGCGTGGGCGACGATCATCGCTGATGTCCCGATTCCCGACCGAGTTGCGGCGCTGGCGCACGGCCCGCCGGTTGAGCCAGCTGGAGCTGGCGATACGGGCGGACACGACCCAGCGGCACGTGAGCTTCATCGAACAGGGCCGCTCCCGCCCGGGCCGCAGCATGGTGGTGCGGCTGGCGGAGTCGATGGAGCTCACGCTGCGCGAGCGCAACGAGCTGCTCCTCGCCGCCGGCTTCGCCCCGGCGTTCCCGGAGTCACCGCTCGACGACGAGGCGCTCCGGCCGGTCCGCCAGGCGCTCGACACGATCCTCGACGGCCATCTCCCGTACCCGGCGATGGTCGTGCGGCCCCACGGCATCCTCGTCACCGCCAACCGGGCGTTCGACGTGTTCAACGAAGGCGTCGACCCCGCGTTGCTGGCGCCGCCGGCCAACATGTTCCGCCACGCCCTCCACCCCAACGGTCTCGCGCCCCGGGTTCGCAACCTGCCGGAGTGGGGCCGGCACATCACCGAGCACCTGCGGGCCCTGCTCGTGCGGAGCCCGGACCCGTCGTTGGAGGAGCTGCTCGCCGAGCTCGAGTCCTACCTGCCGCCGCTGCCCGCGGAGGCCGACGTGCTCGGCTTCGCCGTGCCGCTGGAGCTGGCCTCGGCCGATGGCGACCTCCGGCTCATCACGACGATCACATCGTTCGCCACCGCCGCCGACGTGACGCTCGCCGAGCTGCAGCTCGAGGCGTTCCTGCCCGCCGACGAAGCGCACCGCCGAGGTGCTGCGCCGCCGATGGGGGTGACGATCGACGATGCCCGGGCGATCGCCGCCACGCTCCCTCGTTCGTACGAGGCGCTCGTACGCGACGAGGTGAGGTTCCGGGTCGGCCGCATGGTCTATGCCGCGTTCTACGACGACGACACGATCATGGGCTTCGGCTTCCCTCGAGAAGAGCGGGAGGCACTCGTGGCCTCGGAGCCCGACAAGTTCCTCATGCCCCGCCCCTCCGACATGCGGTACCGGTGGGTCTGCGTCCGCCTCGACGCCATCGACGACGCGGCTCGATGTGGCCAGCCGGTCCCCCGAACGCCGGCTCCAGGTTGCTGATATGTGCGGGTGCGTCCGGACGATCCGCTAGCACACCACGGCAGATCGGTTGCGGTTCTGCGGTGTCAAGGCGGCGCGCTTGCTGTCGTGAGCGGCCATGGATGGTGCGTACGCGGACAGTTTCCACTTCACTTGGCCAGGGTGCGACGCGGTGGAAGTCCTGCTCCAGGGTTGGACCCTGTCCTCGCCTCCCATCGGCCCGGTATTCGGCCTTGGTCGCCGCCACGCCGCTGATGAGAGGCTTGGTCCCACGCCTTGTGGCAGGCAGGCTGGAGCGATGGTCGCCGAGGATGTTCAGGGATCGTGGCCGCGTGCGTTCCTGTCCTACTCACGCAAGGACCGGGCGTTCGCCGAGAGGCTCGCCACATCGCTAACGGCTCGGGGGTTCGTGGCCGACTGGGATCAGGCGTCAACGGATCCCGACAACATCGCGACCGGGATCTCGGCCGAGGACGAGTGGTGGGCGCGCCTGCAGCAGATGATCATGGCCGCCGACGTCATCGTGTTCGTCGTCTCCCCCGATTCGGCCGCCTCGAAGGTGTGCGACGAGGAGATCGCCTACGCCCGCGGCGTCGGCAAGCGCACGATCGCGATCCTGGGCCGCCCAATCGACTTTCGCACCGCACCGCCGCGGCTCGCCGGTCTCAATGTCAAGATCTCCTTCGTCGACGCGTTCGACGGGCCGCTCGACGACTTGGTACGGGCCCTGTTGGTGGACGTCGGCTGGGTGCGCGAGGCGACCTGGATCACCCAGGAGGCGCTGCGGTGGGACGCCGCAGAGCGGGCGGCCGAGATGGTGCTGTTAGGTCCGGATCTGCGCCGCGCCGAGGCGTGGGCCGTGCGACGCCCGGCCGGCGCTTCGCCCCTCATCGACGTGGTCGTAGAATTCATTGAGGCGAGCCGCAAGTTCGAAGCCGAGCGGCGTGCGGTCGAGGACTTGCAACGAGTCAGGTTTCAGGAGATCGACCGCTACACCCGCGATCTCCTCGCCGAGGAGCTACGGGTACAGGAATCGCAGCCCATCTCGCAGCATCCCGGTATCGCGGACGAGCAGCGGACCGAGATCGCGCTGCTGCGCTCCCTCGTCGAACGTACCGACCGCTGGCACCCCGAGCCAGCGCGCCACCTCGGACACGGGGATGCGATGCACGGTTACGCCGAGTACTTCAAGTTCCCGTGCTGCGGACTCAACGTCCGCGACTTCTTATCGACGGGCGACAAGGACGCGCCATCGCAACTACGCGGCGACGGATGTCGCGAGATCCCGTCGTCAACCCGGTACGAGTCGTTGCAGCGTGCCAATCCCTTCCGGTCCGCGCTCGTGGAGAGGTATCGGATGCTCGAGGCCACGTTTGCGGCGGACGAGTCGCCGACTGGTTGACCGGCGCCACGGACTGCGGTTGTCCACCCCACTGGACGCGCAACGACCCCTAGCACAAGGGGGCGGCTATCCCCAACCCACCGGGGCCAGGGACACCGCGCCACGGTGGGCGGCACGGTGCCGCTACCTTTCGCGAGCGCACAGACTGCCCGATCAGGACGCTCACCGCCGAGCGCCGAGCGGCAGGTATGGGTGGCCGTTTGTGTCAGCGTTATCCGTCGAATCGCCGGCTGTTCTGCGGACACAGACGAGCAGCCCGGCTTGGCGGGCGACGCCGAATGCCCGCTCGGCGCTCGTTCTAACGAGCCCGACCGCACACCGATCATTCGATTTGCGCACCGCCCCAGAACGCCGGTTACTCGGCGTCGTCGTTGATGCTGATCGAGCGACTTCGACCTTGCCCGAGGGAGCGACAACGGTGTGGCTCAGCTGCGCGGGAAGGGTTCGAGCAGGGCGAGCAGCTCGTCGCCGTAGCGCTCGAGCTTCGTCGGGCCGATGCCGTCGCACGTCGCCAGCTCAGCCGGTGTCGTCGGCCGGGCCATGGCGATGCCGCGCAGGTGCTTGTCGTTGACGACCAGATAGGCGGGGACGCCGTCGGCGGTGGCGCGGGAGGTCCGCCACGCCCGCAACGCCGCCTCGGCTTCGGCCGCGGCGCCCCAGAGCCGCGATGGTGGCGCGAGGGCGGCCCGCTTGCCGTCGTGCTCGACGCGTTCGCCGAACCGGACCCGCAGGCTGCCGCCCGACGGCAGCCGGACCATTGCCGCCCGCCCGTCGACCTCCGCGATGATGCCCTCGTAGCCGCCGGCGACCTTGAGCACGAGGCCTTGTTCAGCGCCGATGCGATCCGGAGCCGACGTCATCGTCGACACCGGCGGGGGCGCGGTGACTCGAGCCGGGCGCGCAGGCCGCCTTGGCGCCGTGCCGGCGAGCTCGTCGAGGAAGCCCGACCGGCGGGTGTGGTCGGTGAGCACGGCGACTCGGTGGCGTGCACGCGTGATGGCCACGTGCAGCACGCGACGCTCTTCCTCGACGTCTTCGGCGAGGCGGTGAGGGACGAGGCCCTGGGTGACGCCGAACACGGCGACGCGGTCCCATTCACGTCCTTTCACCCGGTGGATCGTCGAGAGCGTCACGCCTGCTGGGTCGACTTGGCGCTGAAATGCGGTGCGTAGCCACGCATCGAACCCGGCCGGGTCGGGGTGGAGGTCGGCGACACCGAGGAGACCCTCGAGGTCGTCGAGGTGGCTCGAGCCCTGACCGCCGCCGGTGCGATCGAGCAGGTTCATCGCCGAGCCCAGGCCGACGTCGTCGCGCACCGTCTCCAGGACGTCGCGGGTGGTGCCGTCGCGCCCGGCGTCGACGACCAGGCGGAGGTCGTCGACGAGACGCTCGACCTTGACGCCGTCCTTGTCCGAGAGGCGGCCGCCGATCGTGTCGAGTTGACCCAGCGTCCACCGGTCCCGCCGCGCCAACCGCTCGGAGAACCAGGGAGGCAGCCCGCGCGTCGGCCGGCGCAGGATCTCGACGATGTCACTTCGGTGGAGCCCGCCGGTCGCAGCGGCGATGCGGAGGTAGGCGAGAGCGGCGCGGATGCCGGTGCGTTCGAGCACGTCCGGTCGCAGCACCGAAGCGATCGCGATTCCCGCCTCGTGCAGCGCGACGTGCGGCGCCAACAGCAACGAGTTGACGCGCGTGAGCACGGCGATCGTCGACGCATTGACGCCCGGTTCGTCGAGCCAACCGCGCACGACGGCGACCAGCGCCACCGCGCCGTCGTCGGGACCGTGGCCCTCCACTCGTAGGGCGCCTCTCGCGGGGTCGCTGGCCGGGCCGGCCTCGATCTGCTTGGCGACGCGTCGGTCGTTGTAGCCGAGCAGCGCCCGGGCGCCGGCGACGACCTCGACCGGACAGCGGTAGTTCACGTTCAGGGCGTGCTCCGCGGCTGCCGGGAACAGACGCCCGTAGTCGATGAGGAATCCGGGGTCGGCGCCAGCGTGCCCGTAGATGCACTGATCGTCGTCACCCACGCCGAACACGTCGAGTGCGGGCAGGGCCAGGAGCCGGATCAGCAGGACGTGCGCCGGCGTGAGGTCCTGGAACTCGTCGACGAGGAGGTGGCGGCAGGAACGTTGCATCGACCGCCGGAACTCGCCGTCGCGCAGGAGCGACTCGACCGCTGCGTAGATCTGCTCGTCGAAATCCACCACGCCGCGCTCGGCGAGTTGGAGACGGAACGCCGGGAACAGCTCGGCGAGGCCCGGGACATCGTCCCGCGACGACTCGACCTCCGCCGGGTCGCGCAGGCCGAGACGGATCGAAGCCAGCCCCTCGACATAGGGCCCGATCGGATCGGTGTTCGCACGACGCCGGCGTCGGCCGGGCACCAGCGCCTCGACCATGCGGCGCACGTCGCGCTCGTCGACGACCGGCGGCGACGACCCTCGGTGCTCCCCCAGCACCCACAGGCCGAGCGAGTTCAGGGTGCGGACGTGGGGGCGGAAGTCGGTGGTGCGAGCCTGCATCTCCAGCTGGGCCTGCTTGTTGTAGGCGACGGCGACGATCGTGCTCGGCTCGACGCCGCGGTCGCGGTGCAGATGGCGCAGCCGCTCGGTGAGCACCCGCGTCTTGCCTGAGCCAGCAGGCGCAATCACCCGCGCCGCCCCAGACCGGTGGGCCACTGCGGCGAGCTGATCGGCGGCCAGGTCGGCGTGCGGAACGACCGGCTCGGGAGCCGGCACGAGGCGGCTGCTGTCGACGGACTCGCTGTGGACGACGGCGAACCCGCCCACGTCGCGGGCTGCCCAGGGCTGCCGCGGGCCACCGTCGACCCAGATCGCTGTTCCGTCGCCAAGGGTGACGTCCGCCGGTCCCGCCGGCGTCGCGGCCGCCGCCTCGTTCAGTCGCGCCGCCTTCACCCCCCACCACCAGACCGGTTCGCCCGCGTGGGCGTCGTAGGTGTTCGCCCACGTCAGAAAGTGGAGGCGGTCGTACCACGGTTCGACGTCGGCGGTGAGCGTCCACGGCTCGGCGTCGATCGACTGAGGGTGACGGAAGCGGGCCGGGTCGACCCGCAGCTCGACGACGACCGGCTGGCGTCGAGCCCACGCGAGGTGCAGCCGCTCAACCGTGCCGCCCGGATCGGCGAGTACACGCTCGTCGATGGCGACGACGTCGCAGGCTGCCCACTGTGCCGGGACGACACCCCCCACGTTGACGACGACACCGCGCCCGAACACGGCCGGCCCAAGCACAACCACCGCCTCAACCTAGGACCCCGCGTGTCTCTCCACTGGTCCTGGGTCCGGCACCCGTGATCGGGCATCCGTATCCGATGTCCGCGCCCCCACCAGCCGACCTTCCCGCGTCCGGGATCGCCGGCTGTCGGGCGTTCGCGACGCGCTCGGGCGATCGCTCTCGGAGATGGACTCGATGGGGAGCGTTGGGCTACGAACG
>CAWGZN010000006.1:0-170575 GCA_963827075.1 uncultured Acidimicrobiia bacterium
TATCCATTTTTTATCAGACATTCAAATGATGAATCACAGTTTTATAATTTAGATCTAGTATTGTAGATATTTGGTTAGCATTTGCAGGCATTTCATTGATTAAACTTATGATTTTAGCACGAGTAGAACCTCCTCTGGTGCTTGCAAAAAGAAACCAAAGGATTCTCTTAAATCTAGGATCAAAGTATTTGTTAGCATTATCACGGTTATTTGGATATGGATAGCGGCCACGACTTGGAACATTATTACCATTGAAACCCAAATAACACCACTGTTATTATAAAAAAAGGGATATAAATTACTAGCAAAACATTAACTCATATATTTATTATAAAATTATTTAATGATTTGGAAAATTTAGATAATTCATTCAATAAATCTTATTGAAATAATCTGTAAAAAAGTTTTAACTTAAAACTCTCATTTCAAATACGACAAACCCGTGAATGCAAGTAAGGGTTCAAATCCCTTTTCTATACTAAAGATACTCAATCTGGTAATTGTGTAGTCTTGAGCAGACATGGTGATATGAATATTTTTTACTCCCAAACTTTAGCTCGAATTAGAAGTATTTGGAATAGGATCTTCCAAAGATTAAATCAATATCGATGATCTAGGAAAATTTATCAATGATTAGAAAATTCAATTTGATTGAATTTTCTATTACATTTTATTGCTTAAATTACAGATCTTTCATTTTTTTATTTATCTAATTATTTTATCCAGCCAATCAAATATTCGCTGATTTGAAAGACTTAATGCAGCAATTTGACAATGATCTCCAGCACCTTCGCTATTTTTAAATAAAATATAGTCCTTTGTGCATTTCAAGTTATCATATACTTGTTTTGGCTGTCCGACCATCCCTTTAGTCCTTCTTCTAAAGTCTTTACATTATACCCTGTCGTTCTAGTATGAAAGTAACCATGCCAGCTCTATTTCCTTGTGGACAAATAGTGATAATCTCTTTGTCTTTTGGTATTTCATTTAGTGAACTAGAAATCTGACTGAGAGGAATATTTTTACTTCCTTCAATGCTCCATTGCTTAAACTCATTAGAGTCTCTCACATCAAGCAGGAAAATGTCTCCTCGTTTTACTTTGCCTTTATCAATTGCATTTTTCAAGTCTTTTGCAGATATCTTTATGTCTTGCCTTTCTGTTTTTTCACCATTCCAAGAAGATATACCTCCTTTCAAATACCTCGTTTTAAGACCACCTTTCTCTCTAGCCATCTTAGCCATCTGTCTCGTATAATCTTCATCTTCAGCTACCAAGACAATGTTTATATCTTTTGGTAATTTTGGTAATAAACTGTTTATTGTTTGTTGGTCACATACTACAAATTTTGCTCCTGGAATATGCTCTTTTTGATATCTTTCCTTATTTCCTATATCAAAAATCATTATAGGTTTTCCTGATTTGTCTTTTAGTTTTTCTTTCAATTCTTCTGATGTAATTTCAAAACAAAATTGGAATTCTCTATTGTCTTGGATTTCTTGTTGAGTTAGAATATTCCTATCTTCTTTTTTAATCTCATCTTTTATTTTATCAGTTATTTCTTCATCTTTATTATCTTCTGATTTTCCAATAATATTAGATTCATCATCGTTAAATTCATTCTCTCCTATATTATCAATAGATGACATTAATCTAAATTTATTTTAGCAATAGCATTATTTCTTGTTATTGTTTTTCAAGTCATTTATTAGTAAGTAAAAGATGGTTATTAGATGATAGAATATATAACAAATAAAACTAAAATTAGTGTTAATAATGTTCAAATTCTCTTTTAAAGAAATTCTAAGATTCAAAATTATTAATGAAACAAATAAAATTTGACTGTTTAAGCCAATATGGTTTTAGGCAATAAGGAAAAAAATGTGAAAATACTATCATGGTATGACAATGAGTGGACCTTAGTTAAATTATAAGTTGAGGACATCGGAGCATTATCTTCCTAAATTCAGTATCTATTTTAGTAGAATATTTTCTAAATATCTATAGATTGTTATTTGACATTGTAATATAACTATGCTGAAAGTCTCCTTTTTAAGTATTAAGTGTACACTGCAGGTTAGAGCAATCAGATATTAAATAATTTAAACTTTAGAATGTTATTAAATGAGTAATATAAAGATTTCTATCATAAACGCTAAATACGACGTGGTAGAACCGTACTACATGGACGAATCTATATTACTAACTAGCTGCTGTCTTTGGAGATGAATCTAATTAGTAGGATTTTTTAGTGTTTATTTATAATAAATAATAATAATAATAAGAGAGAATGCTAACATTCAATCCTATTATGGATTAGATTATCCTATTTCTTAAAAATTATAAATTTTATCCTCTTTCATTCATTTCTTTAATTATTTATAATTATACAAATAATAGACAAATAAATCAACAAAATAGAGACAAATTCTCTTTATTGTTACAAGATAATAATTGCAAAAACTGTAATTATCAGAAGTTATATATTTAGATATATTAGGTAATATTTTATTAAAAAAATAAAATTCTTTATTATCCTCTATCATACCAATTGTTAAGAATAAATTGATAATTTGAATACTCAAATAATAGATGTGTATTTATAATTTGTTTTCTATAAATGATTACTATGGCTAATAATCAAATTCTATTGATATTGCCAATACTGTTAGCTCTGACAATACATGTAGCAACAATGGAAGTCGTTGCCCAACCAGGCGGTAGTATCTCTACATTACAACATATTGATGCTACCTATGCAGTAAGCATAGTTCCTGGTGCTGCTCAAAAAGAGAACATACATCATTATTATCCTCCACAAATTGCCGTTCCTACAGGCACTACTGTAGGCTGGTTTAATAATGACTTTGGACAGCCTCACACAGTAACCAGTGGACAACCAAAAGCAACAGATGAAGGCTCCATATTTAATTCAGGCATAATGCCCGCTACAGCTAACTCTTTGTTTCAATTCACATTTACACAACCTGGTGAATTTCTATATCATTGTATTATTCATCCATGGAGAGTGGGTTCAGTGACTGCAAGTGATGCATTTTTCACAGGCGAAGGTTTTAAAATAGATATAGGTTCAGGAGCAGTATGGGACATTACAACTCATCCAAGAGTCTTATTAGATATCGAACCACAGACAATACCATTAGATAGAACTACCCCAATTACTTATAATGTAACTATCAGTGAAGATGAAAATAATAATGATAAAATATTATTTTCTAAATTATTTACGACTGCCGGTCAATCACTTCCCCTTGAGTTAATTTCTGCAGAAGGTAATGAAACTATTTCATATGGGCCAGATTTTAGTAGTACAGGAGCTTACCATGTCCAATCAGATTTCAAAAAGGGTTCTACATATCCAATAAGTGTCGAAATAATGTCAATTAACAGTAAACCAGTAGAAAGTCCAATTAAAGTTTTATTCGACTTTAGGACTGCTTAATTTTCTTATCATTATTATTTTTCTAGTTTTTTATTTAGTTCTACACAACTATTCAATAAAATGCTATTTATTTATACAACAGAATAAAATTATTAATTTCTAAAATTAGGACTAGTATTCAAATACTAAAATGACAAGAATAAAAATATTTTAAAACAGTAGTCAAACCATACAAATAGAAAGACATCATATAAAATATTCTAATATCTTTTCAAGCTTATCATTATTATCATCATCTTGTAAATTCCTGATATCTTGTCAAGTCTCTAGGAGTCACTATACCAATTGGCTTGTTTATTTCCCTTTTATCATCAACAACCAGCAAATGTCTGATATTGTGTTGTAACATTATATCAATTGCTGTTGAGGGAGATTCATTCGGGTTAATAGTGATAAGTGGTAAAGACATTATTTCTTTAATTGTTACTTTGCTAGTATAAACATCTTTAACACAAACTTTTCTAACCAAATCACGTTCTGTGACTAATCCCTTTTCATTGTCTTTCCAATTCTGTTACACAGAAAGGCTTTAGATATAGTTGATTGTCTAATCCCATGAACAGCAGTAATGGGTTCAAATCCCTACTTTGGATTAGAAGAAGGTAAAGATCTCCACAATATTGTCATCTTTATCATAATAGATTATTTCTTTTTCCGTTAGATCAGGGTTGCAATCTATGGTAATATCTGATTTATCAGCAGATCCTATTACTTCATATTTATCTGAACTTTTTTGTCTACTATTCTTCTCCATATTATTACTTGGTATTTTAAGTAGTTGCCTTTACAATTTGCATTCAATTATTTTATACTTCTATTGTTTTGTCCCTTGTCGAGGTTTTTTATTATCTTTTAACGATGTATGAGGAATGAACCCAATAGCAAATACTTTTCAGGTAATGATACATAATATGAGCAAGCTTTTATACTCTATTAAAGTGTGTTAGTATTTTCTAGGAAGGCTTCTACTATATTGCTGAATTGTTCTGGATATTGATACATTAATCCATGACCACCTCCTTTCATTTGAACAAGCCAAGCTCCAGGAATTTGTTCTGTAATTTTTAGAGAAATAGCAGGAGTAGTTCCTGTATCTTTAGTTCCTACTATAACTAGTGTTGGTTGAGTTATATTTGCTAGTTTATCGCAAGTACCTGTCCAATTGGCAATGGCTTCCTTATGCTGACTAAGTGTTTGATTAGAAATAATCTCTGTAGTTTTTGGAATGCTCTCAAGATAATTTGGATTTTCTTTGCGCCATTCTTCTGGGAAGAATGTTTGATGAAGTCTTGCTATTCTATCTTCTGCTGTTCCTGTTTCATTAGTCATTGCGTTAAACTCTTCCTTACCTGATTCTGTAGAATTCAAAGGACCACAAAATGATGCATGGATAACTAGTTTTCCAACTTTATCAGGATGGTTAAGTGCCAATTCTTGTGCAATTGCTCCACCCATAGACCATCCAAGCATATCTGCTTTACTTATCTTTAATGCTTCCAATAAGCCAGCAGTATCATTTGCAAATAGTCCTAGTGAGAACTTTTGTTCATCGCCAGAAGTTGTATTTCCCATTCCTCGATTATTAAATATAATTACTGTATGGTTTGCAGCAAGCTTTTCTAATAGAGTTGGATGCCAGGTATCCATAGCAACGGAGTAACCATTTATGAGTATAATAGGATCTCCTTTACCAAAAGTCTTGTATGCAATGTCAATATCACCTACATGAACTTTTTTTGTTGGGATGTTTTGAACATTTAATGAACTTGTAGTAATATTGGAGTTGATTTGATTTTCCTGGTTTTCCTGCTGCTGACCATATGCAAAATTGCTAGGACCAAGATAGTTATTATTACTATTAATCAACAATACTGCATTGCTAGGTATAAGATTAAAGAAAAATCCCAAAACAACGACTAAGAATGATAGTGGAATAACAAGAAACCAGAATTTGCTAATAGATTCGTGATTTGACATATTATTATAATTTGCCATTATGCAGATAACTACTTAACAGTTATTTCTTAGTGTATGCTAAACTAACTTCTATCATGAATCTACAAAAAAGAAGATTTAAGACTAAACATCCAATCACACTTTCTCCATTGAACTCATAAAGTATTTCGTAATTTCTAAAAAAAGGTTCTAGCATATGCATCTCACCAAATCAATGAATTAGTTACTAAATAAAGTCACAAGTATTTTTCTCTTTAGTACAAAAATTATGCAAAATTATGTCCAACTCTTAAATAAAATAGTAGAACTATAATATATTGATAAAAGTAATAATTGCATTGCTAGCAATTATAGTTTTTGTACCGAGCATTATTCCAGGATCTATGGCATTTTCCCAAACTGCAGAAGCTCCAAAAGACGAAAAACCAAATGAGCAAACAGATCCAGTTGCAGACATTGCATCTAACAATAGAGAAGATGCACTTTCAACCTATACCCAAAAAGATAGTAATATGGCCACTGGAAATGCATGGTTTAAGAAGCTTGATACTGATTTAGAAAATAATTCCTCAAGGTATGTGGTGACTTTTGAACCTGGTGCAAGAAATCATTGGCATTCATATCCAGGTGAACAAATTCTATTCGGTGTTGAAGGGACCGGATATTATCAGGAAGAAGGAAAACCTGGACAACTTCTACATCCTGGAGCTACTGTAACTACAACTCCAAATGTAAAACATTGGTATGGGGCAACAGAGGATGGTTGGTTTGAACTGGAAAAAATCATTACAAACCCACAAGGAGGAGACGTAGAGCCAGTGTGGTTTCAAGAAGTAAATGAACAAGATTATAATAAATTGGTAGGAATGAATTTTGAATCTAATAAGAGAACTTTTCCACTCAGCGAAAACGTAACTGTCGAAAAAGTCTCATTCCCAAATAGATACGGGATAACCCTTGTTGGAGAGATGTACCTATCAAAAGATATGGATAGGTCTCAAAAATACCCTGCAATCATTGTAGGCACACCCTATGGCGGGGTCAAAGAGCAGGGAGCAGGAATCTATGCACAGACAATGGCAGAGCGAGGATTTGTAGCTCTTGCCTTCGATCAATCATATAACGGAGAAAGCGGTGGAGAGCCAAGGCGAATTTCCTCACCTGAAATATTTACTGAGGATTTTAGTGCTGCAGTAGATTTTCTCGGAACTCGTGAATTTGTGGATAGAGACAAAATTGGAGTGATAGGTATGTGTGGAAGTGGTGGATTTGCACTTACTGCTGCTCAGGTTGACACGAGAATTAAAGCGATTGCACCAATAGTCATGTATGATATGAGCCGAGTAAAAGCCCTAGGATGGATGGACGCCATGACTGAAGAAGAACGAAAAGACTATCTGGATCAAATTGGTGAACAAAGATGGGCTGAATTCGAAGGAGGCGAAGTGAAAATGATTGTAGGGACTCCTGAAACAATCGATGAAAATACAGACCCAATAGGTCGCGAGTTCTATGAATACTATCGTGAGCCAAGAGGTGAGCATCCACGCTCTACAACAGAAATGACTATGACAAGTGATGCGGCATTCATGAATTTTCCTTTGCTGTACTATATAGAGTCTATTTCACCAAGACCGATTTTGTTCGTCACTGGAGAAGTTGCTCACTCAAAATACTTTACTGACGATACATATGAAATGGCTGCAGAGCCTAAGGAATTGTATGTTGTTCCTGGTGCCGGACATGTAGATCTATATGACAGAGTAGATTTAATTCCATTTGACAAACTGGAGTCATTTTTTAGAACTAGTCTTAATGCATAGTAGAAAGTATTAACTAAAAAGGTTATGAAGCCAAGGATGAATCTGGCAAATCAAGTCCATACAATTTTGAAAGAAGACCTCTAGGAGATGATGATGTGTTAATAGAGATCAAGTTTTGTGGTATTTGTCATTTAGACATCCACCAAATAATATAAATCCAACAAATTTATTTTTATTATCCAAAAATGTAGGTAAAAGCTGTTCAGCCGTTCGCCAGGAAAAGAGTAGGACGCACGTCGGCTATGTGCTGACAATATAATGATCTCTAAAGATACAGGACAGATGGCATCTGCCAAAGCCAAATTTGACTTGATTATCGATACTGTACCCTATGTCTATGATATCAATCAATATTTGCCATCTCTGTCGCTTAATGGTACATTGGTCTTGGTTAGGTTCTTAGGCAACCTTGAGCCGACATTGAACACCTTTCCGTTGATAATGAGGCTAATGGTGAAAAATATGATGGATAACAAAGAAATGATTTCCAAATTTCTAGGCTCAAATGTTACTGCTTTAAATTGTTCTGTCCTAATTTATTTGTCTTCAATTATTTTATACTTTGGGGACTATAGTCACCTATAACAATATAAAGTGATCTTAATGGGAAATAAACTTGAAGGAAAAATTGCAGTTATTACTGGAGCAACTAGTGGTATTGGCTTAGCTACTGCAAAGAGATTTGTATCAGAAGGAGCATATGTTTTCATTACAGGACTGATCAAAAAGAAGTCGATGTAGCTATATCAGAGATTGGTAAAAACGTCAGTGGTATTCAAAGTGATGTGTCTAATTTAGCAGATCTTGATAAGTTGTATGAGGTAGTGAAGGATCAGAAAGGTCATATCGACATTCTATTTGCAAATGCTGGTATTATTCAATTCGCTCCATTGGGTGAAATTTCAGAGAAACACTTTGACAAAATATTTGACATCGATGTAAAAGGACTTTTGTTTACTGTTCAAAAAGCACTTTCAATTTTTCAGGAGGGAGGTTAACTCGGCGAACGTCGTGAGCTCGATCTCGGTCAGCCACTTGGTCGCCGACACGAACCCGTACAGCCCGGGGACGACGAGGCGGGCGGGGAAGCCGTGCTCGATGGGGAGCGGCTCCCCGTTCATCGCCACGGCGATGATCGCGTCGCGCCCGTCCATGGCCGTCTCGACCGGGAAGCCGCACTCGAAGCCGTCGACCGAGCGGCCGACGACCTGGTCGGCGCCGGATTGGACGCCGGCCTCGCGCAACAGGTCGTCGAGCCGGGTGCCGAGCCAGCGGGCGGTGCCGACGTACTGACCTCCGACCTCGTTGGAGACGCACGTGAGGGTGATGTCGCGCTCGATCATCGGGCGGGCGAGGAGGTCGGAATACGTCAGCTCGAGCTCGTTGTCGACCATGCCGACGACCTTGAGCCGGTACGTGTCGGCCGGGACCTGCGGCGCGACGAGCGCGGTGTCGATGCGGTAGAAGTCGGCGTTGGGCGTGATGAAGGGCGTCATCCCGGCCGCGTCGGCCTGGACGGTGGCGGGTAGTTCGGCCAGCGGCTCGGCTGCAGTCGGCAGGACGACGTCGGCCCGCGACTCGGCGGCGCTGAACCGGGACGCGAGGCGCCGGCCCGTTGCGCCCGTCACCGCGGCGAGGCCGGTCAGCACGCCGAGGACGGCCCCGGCGCGTTGGAAGAGCTGGCGCCGATCGGTGGCCGCCTCGGGCGGGGCGCCGTCGGCCTCGGGTCGGGCGACGAGCCGCGACCGGATCAGCCAGAGCGCACCCATTCCGGCCAGGGCACCGGCGATGCTCGGCAGGGCGACGTGCACGGGCGCGCTCGTCCGCCGGCTCAACGAGGCCCACGTACCGATGGCGCCGAACACGGCGATCCCGACGAGGCCGGCGGTGAAGTTGCGGCGGAGCGCGACGATGCCGACCACGGCCGCGTAGATCCCGAGGACGACGGCGATGCCGATCAGCAGCGCCGGCTTGTCGTTCGTCCCGAACGTGTCGATGGCGAACTCTTTGACGAACGGCGGCGCGGCGTCGATGACGCGGTCGCCGACGTCGAGCACGGGCGAGCGCCACGAGCGGTTGATGCCGGCGAACAGCTCGGCGACGGCGAGCGCAACCGCCGCCGCGACGAGACCGGAGAGCGCGGCGATGGTGCGAGACGGACGTTCCACGCGACAGCGTTCGTGCCCCGCCCGATCTCGGATGCCCCGTTCTGTCGGTCGGCACCTACAGATTCACGCGGGAATCGACCGACAGAACGGCGTCAGCGGTCGAAGTTCTCCCAGTAGCGGCTCGGGGTCGGGCCGCGCTGACCCTGGTACTTCGAGCCGAGGCGGCTTTCGCCGTACGGCACGTCGGCCGACGTCGTCATCGTCATGAAGCTGAGCTGACCGATCTTCATGCCCGGGTAGATCGTGATCGGGAGGTTGGCCACGTTGGACAGTTCCAACGTGAGATGCCCGTTCCAACCGGCGTCCACGAACCCGGCTGTGCTGTGAATGAGCAGCCCGAGCCGGCCGAGGCTCGACTTGCCCTCGACGCGAGCCACGAGGTCGTCGGGCAGGGCAACGCGCTCGAGCGTCGAGCCGAGGACGAACTCGCCGGGGTGCAGGATGAACGCCTCGCCGTCGTCGATCTCGATGAGCCTCGTGAGGTCCTCGAGGTTCTGCCTCACGTCGATCACCGACATCGTGTGGTTCAGGAACACCCGGAACAGCCGGTCCACCCGCAGGTCGACCGATGACGGCTGGATCGCCGCCTCGTCGAGCGGGTCGATGACGACGCGGCCGGCGGCCAGCTCTTCGCGAATCGTGCGGTCCGACAGGATCACGCGCCGCACCCTAGCGAGGGGCGCGGGACTGGTTTCGTGGCGGCAGCAGCCAGGGTCACAGGCACCATCAGCTAGCCTCAGGCCGGCTCGCGGATGTAGTTCAATGGTAGAACATCAGCTTCCCAAGCTGAATACGGGGGTTCGATTCCCCTCATCCGCTCCCGCTGAACCGCCTGTGTAGATAGCACTATTGACCGTATTCGACGGAAAAGCTGTTTACGCCCAGGCTGGTGTCGTGCCACATTCGTGCCACAATGACCACAGGATCCGCTACGTGATCGTCGACGGTATCGCTCATGTGTCCGCCGACCCGATCGACGATTGTCGGACCCGAGCGTCGTAGGTGACGTCCGGCCTCGCCCGGCGGCAGGATCCTGGGCAACGTGCGTGGCGGTCACCCAAGAATGAGGACTTGTTGGGAGTCGCAGGTTATACTGGGTGGTATGACTCATCGTGTGGGCCCGAAGGGCCAGGTCGTGATCCCCAAGGAGCTTCGCGACGAACTGGGCATCGAACCCGGCGACGAGGTCAACTTCTGGCGCCATGACGACCACGTGGCGGTACGTCCCGTCGGTCGGGCGGAGCTGCGTGGTCGGTTCCGCGGCCACCAGCTGACCGCCACACTCGAGGCGGAACGGCAGGCTGACCGCGCTCGCGAGCGATGACGACCGTCCTGGACTCCTGGGCCGTTCTTCGTTACCTCGAGGATGAGGGTGACGCGGCCAGTGAGGTTGCCGAACTGCTGACCGCAGAACGTCCGCTCATCAGCTGGATCAATCTCGGTGAGGTCTTCTACGTCATCCGGCGCAGCGACGAGCGAGGGTGCTGCGTCGTCCACGGTCCGGGACCTGCGCGACGTCATCGACGCCGAGCTTCCCGACGAACAGCGGGTGCTCCAGGCAGGTCGGATCAAGTCCGAATACCCACTCGCCTACGCCGACGCGTTCGCGGCCGCGACCGCACAAGCCCACGACGCTGAACTGTGGACCGGCGATCCGGAACTCCTCGTCGAGAACGCCTCGTGGACCTGGCGCGACCTCCGCTGAGGAAAGAGTCCAACGGCACGATCTCGGATGAGTTGATGTCGACGTTCTCCGACATATGTCGTGTAAGCCCGACATGAAGGCTCCGCCATGGATTACGTGTCGCCCGTCGAGTCGGTCATTTCTGGAGGTCGGGGCCGACTGCTGGCCGCGCTGCTGCGCCTGGATGCCGCCCGCACAGTCAGCGACGTGAGTCGGCTCGGCGGCATCAGTCGCGACCGAGCGGCGACCGTCGTCGCGGAGCTCGAGCGTCTCGGCCTCGTCGAACGGCATCGGGCCGGGCGAGCGTGGCTGGTGTCGGTCGTGGAGGAAAGCCCGGTCGTCGAAGCGTTTCGACAGATCGACGACGTCCGTGAGCGCGCGCTCGTGAAGCTGCGGGATGCGGCGACGGCGATCGACCCTCCGCCATCGTGGATGGCGCTCTACGGCTCGTCGGTGCACGGGACGGCACGCGCCGGTTCCGACCTTGGCGTCGCCGTGATCGCCCCACCGGGAGAAGACCGGGAGACGACCGCGACAAGTTCGACGCCGCGCTCGACCGGTGGTCCAGCTACGCCGAGCGCGTCACCGGGCTCGTCGTGTCGGTGGTGATCGCAGAGGATCGCGACGACGCCGTGGGCCGGCTGTGGGAGACGATTCGCCGCGTGAGTCGTGCTGGTCGATGACGTGGTCATGTAACTTGCTTCTCGAAACGACTGGACGTACACTGGCCGTACAACCAAGGAGCTGCCTGATGCCCGCTACCGAGACTCGTCGAAGGAGCCGCCGACTCGAGCTGCGCACGACCCCCGGCGAGCGCGAGCTGATCGATCGGGCTGCCTCGGTGACGGCCACTGATCTCACGGAATTCGTGGTCAGTCACGCCGTCGAGGCTGCGCAGCGCGTACTCGCCGATCGCGACCGGTTCGACCTCGACGACGACGCACTCGCGGCGTGGGAGGCAGTCAACGCCCGGCGCGCACGCGAGCTGCCTGGGTTGCGCCGGCTGATGGAGCGCTCGTCGCCGTTCGCCGAGTGACCAGCCGCTACCTGGCTCCTGTCCTACTCGCCGGCCACCACGACACGTCGGCGTTCGAGTGCCGGTCTCTTGAGCAGACCGGCTGGCTGCGCCGCCACGCCCGACAATCGGTGGCGACCGGCACGACGAGAGTCTTCGTCGTCACCGAGATCGACAGCCCCACCGTCGTCGCCTACTACGGCTGGTGCATGGCCCAGCTGGACGTCGGTTCGACGCCAGCGCGGCTGCGCAAGGGCGCGGGCCGATATCCGCAGCCCATCGCGCTGCTCGCCCGGCTCGGCGTCGACATCCGACACGAGGGTCGCGGCCTCGGCGCGGCACTGCTGCAGGACGTCTTCGCCCGGCTGCTCGAGCTGTCCGACGACATCGGGTGTCGTGGCCTGCTGGTGCACGCCGAATCTGACGACGCCAGTGCCTTCTATCGTCACCTCGTGCCCGAGTTCGAGAACAGCCCGACGGATGAGCTGCACCTCGTGCTGTTGATGAACGACATCCGACGAACGTTGCGACGCTGAGAAGCGGTGTCCGTGTTTCACTGCGTGCTCAACGTTCGTGCCACATTCGTGCCACAACGGAGCGGAATTCACCAACATTCGTTGACACAGTTCAACACCGCTTGAACGCCCTGAGCTGGGGCGACGCGAAATCTCGCTGGTACCGAAGTCGTCCCGGTCTGATTCCCAAGCTGAATACGGGGGTTCGATTCCCCTCATCCGCTCTCGACGAAGTCCCAGCTAGCGGTCAGGGAGTACTACGAAGCGAACGCTGAGCACGACTCCGCGGCTACGACGCGATCCATGTCGCGGCGGCACTCCTCGTTCCGGTCGACACGTGGCGCGGCACGGCCGGAATCCGCGGCGTCGCGACCTGAGACGGCTGCTGGTGGCACCGATCAGTCGAGGCCAAGCACTGTGAGAACTGCCGTATCGATCTGCCATTGCTGGTCGACGGTGACGCGGCCGACTTGGTCACCGAGGCGATTCACGTCGACCGCACCGAGCTGCTCGACGAGGACGCGTGTGCGATGGCCGCCGACGTCAAGCTCCGGTCGAAACGACGCCGCCCGGGCGCTCGTTGAGGTCGGCGCCACGAGCACGACTGACCGCGGCAGCAAAGCATCGGATTGGACGACGACCCCGAGGCGTGGGCCCCGTTGTTCGTGTCCGACGCCCTTGGGCAGGCGTAGCTCGTAGATGTCACCCCGTTGCATGACGTGGTTCAGGCGCGGAGTTGTTCCATCAGCTCGGCGACCGCACGCATCTCGGCTCGGTCGGCTTCGTCGGCCTCTAACGCGGCGACCTCGGCGGCCAGCGCTTGGCGGTCGCGGAGGCGAGCTGCGGCTGCCACCAGGGCGAAGCGAATCGCGGCAGAGCGGCTCATGCCGGTGGTCTCGAGTTGGGCGAGCGCGCGCAGAGCGTCCTCGTCGAGACGGACTGAGATCGCCTGAGCCACTCCGTCAATGTATCACGTCTCGTGATACACCACGTGTGACAGACCGATGTTGGCGATCTCGGCTGCCGCATCCAACCGCCAGGTGCTCGACGTGCAGAACGAGCCGACTCATCTTCGCGGCCACGTCGCGATACTGCGTGGCGGACGCTTCGTCGAGATGTGGGTGTGGCGACGGCGAGCTTCAGCGAACGGTGACCGTGCGCACCGGAGGGAGCTGGTCGGCGACCAGCGCCCACGAGGCCCCGGCATCGGGCGAGCGGTAGACGCGGCCGTCGTCGGTACCGAGCACGACCTCGTCGCCCGCCGCGGCGAGCTGACCGGTGTCGAGGTTGAACGGGAACCACTCCGGCAACCCGCGCTCGCACTTCTCGAACGGACCGTCGCCCCGGAGCGGACGGCGGTAGATCGCGCCCCGGCGGGTGCTCGGGCCCGTCGAGGCGGTCACCAGGACGGTGTCGCCGGCGATCGCCACGGCGCGGCTGTAGGTGGCGTGGAGGCCGTCGGCCGACCAGTCCCACGTCGCGCCCCCATCGAGGCTCCGTCCGAAGCCGATCGCGGCCGCCGCGACGACGGCTCCCTGGTCGACGTCGGCCGTCACCTGGTGGGTGTCGGCGTCCACACTCACGACCTCGGTCCAGCGATCGTCGGGGTGCTGCCGCCACACGCCGCCGACGTGGACGTTGACGAAGAGCGACCCGTCGGGCCCGGCGGTCAGCGAGCGGGTGTCGGGCGGGGCACCCCACGGGGTGTACCACTCGTCACGCGTCTCGATGCGGTCGAACGAGTCGACCGGCGCCACGTCGGCGGTCGCGCTTGGGCCGGCGAACAGCCGCGCTTCGGCTGTGCCCACGTAGAGCCGCCCTCCAGCGTCCAGCACGCACCACGCCCGCGGGCCTTCGAGCTTCGCCTCGGTGCCCGTGGCGAGGGAGACAAGCCGGCGCTCACCGACAAGCGCCCAGTCGCCGGACACGGCGGTGATCGGCTGCCCCGCCAACCGCTCGGTGTCACCGTCCAGCGAACGCAGTCCCTGTTCGGTACCGATCACGATGGCCATGAGCCCAGTGTGCCCGGGACAGCGCGATCCCGTCGGTGACAGCCGTCATCGCAGCCTCGACCGTGCCGTTGGGAGCAGGTGAGTCGTCCTGACCGGGAGAGCGGAGTCGGTGCCTCTTCATGGAGTCCCAAGCCCACATCGGCGGCGACCGGGGCGGAGTTTCGACACCCCCAGGCTGGGGTAGGTCGTCCCATGTGGGGGTATCCGCCGCGTCTCCCAGCGATTCGCGCCCCAGTAGATGAAGCGCCCCGTCAGGGCACCTCCTATGTCGGGCGGGGCGCTTCACCAAAGTTGTGTGTCGAGTTCAACACGCGCCGACCTCGTCAAGGTCAGGGGGCCCGCCTCAGCCGCCGCCCCTGGATGCTGCGGGTGAGGGTCGTGGCGCCACGCTGTTCGTCAACAGCAAGGCCCTCAACACCCCGGCGTCTGATTCACCGGCAAGCAAGGATCCGGGCTCGCCAGTCCCACGGGTAGCGTCGCCGGCGTGAACCCGGTGCGTCGCACCAGGACCTTCTCTGATGCCGTGCGCGCTCGGGTGGCGCTGATTGGCGCCGATCCGCGTGACGACGAGGACACCCGCTCCAGCAAGGCGCTCCTGGTCCTGATCTCCGTGCTGATCCTGCCGATCGCTCTGCTCTGGGGCGTCCTCTACCTGGCCTTTGGATCGCCGGTCGGCTTCGTTCCGCTCGTCTACTTCGTCGTCCTGCTCGCAGCGATCGGTGTCTTCTCGCGCACGCGCGACTTCGCCCTGCTGCTCCACGTGAACCTGTTGGACATTCTCTTCGCGCCGACGCTCTCGATGATTCCGCTCGGTGGCTTCCTCGACTCCGGGGGGGTGGGCTTGTGGGGAATCCTCGCCCCGCTGGGGGCCCTCGTGTTCAGCGACGCCCGTGCAGGAGCAAAGTGGTACGCCGCTTACGTCGTCATTTTCCTGGGCTCGGGAATCGCTGGGGAGGTGCTCGGCGGCATCACGCCGGCGCCGCCACGCTGGTTCACGAGCACGATGCTCGCGCTGAACGTGGTGGTCGGGGGCACGATCGTCTTCACGCTGTTGGCGCTGTTCGCGCAACAGCGCCGCGACGCCCTCAACGCGCTTCGGAGCGAGCAGGCCAAGTCCGAGAACCTGCTCCTCAACATCCTGCCGCGTTCGATCGCCGAGCAGCTGAAGGCACAGAGGCAGCCGATCGCCGATCAGTTCAGCTCAGCCTCGATCCTCTTCGCCGACGTGGTCGACTTCACGCCGTGGACGGAGCGCCGCGCGCCGGCCGAGGTCGTCGGCATCCTCGACCAGCTCTTCTCCCACTTCGACGCCCTTGCCGATCGGTACGGACTCGAGAAGATCAAGACCATCGGAGATTGCTACATGGCGGCCGCTGGCGTGCCGACACCGCGGCCCGATCATGCCCAGGCCCTGGCGCTGATGGCGCTCGACATGCTCGACGTGATGCGCGTCAGCGACGACGTCGGCCAGTTCGGGCTGGAACTGCGCGTGGGGATCAACTCGGGACCGGTCGTGGCCGGCGTGATCGGCCGAAAGCGGTTCCTCTATGACCTGTGGGGGGACGCCGTCAACACCGCCAGTCGGATGGAGTCGCACGGAACGTCGGGGCGGATCCAGATCACCCGGGCGACCTACGAACTGCTCGCCGACGAGTTTCTCTGCGAACCGAGGGGCACCATCCTCGTCAAGGGCAAGGGCGAGATGGAGGCTTGGTACCTCGTCGGTCGACGGCCGAGCGGCGCCTCGGTCCCGCTCGGCTCAGCGGCGACTACCGGGACGGGCAACGCAGCCTCCGAACGTCAGGGTTCGAGCCGCGCCCCTCGCGGCGACCCCTAGCTGTCGTGCCCGGTGACGTTGCTGACACGGGTGATGGGTGGACCGCCGATGGCGGTGCGACGCGGCGGTTTGGTCACGGCGTCGCGGTCGACCGCTGGGCGATGCGGATGTGGTTGCCGAACGGGTCGCGGAGGCCGAAATCGATCCCGTAGCTCTGCTCAGTCGGCTCCTCGGCGAGCTCGACACCCTTGCCCTTGAGCTCGGCGTGGGCCTGGAACGCGTCGTCGGTGTTGAAGAACAATGTGCCGCCGGAGGCGCCCTTGGTGACCATCTCCCGCACAGCATTGGTCGTCGCCGGGTCGTACACCGGCGGCTTGGGCGCCTCGAGCAGGATCTCGCGCGCCGGGTCGCCGGGCACGCGAACGGTCAACCAGCGCATGAAGCCGAGGTCGACATCGGTGGCGACCTCGAGCCCGAGCTTGCCGACGTAGAAGTCGAGCGCCTCGTCCTGGTCGAGGACGAAGATCTGCGAGATGGCGAGTGAAGTGATCATGGTGCCGACCGTAGGGAAGAGCTTCGGGTGCGCGCTTCTCCGGAACTGCTCGTTTCGGGATGGGTATGCGTACTCGGCCGGGTCCAGGCCATGGCGAAGCACGACGGCACGGGGTGCACGACGCCGCGCCGTCGGTAAGCGCTCGGCGACTCCCCGACGATGGCGGAGAACGTCCGGCTGAACGTCCCAAGGCTGCCGAACCCGGTCTCGAAGCAGATGTCGGTCACCGGGCGCTCCGTCGTACGAAGCAGAAACATCGCCCGCTCGACTCGACGCCGCTGAAGGTAGCGGTGCGGGGTCTCACCGAAGACGGATCTGAACGTGCGGATGAAGTGGGCCTCGGACACGACGGCGATGGACGCCAGGGCGGGGATGTCAAGTGGCTCCGCGTAGGCGCGATCCATGGCGTCGCGGGCGCGCAGCATCCGCCTGTTGGTGTCCTCCGATGCCCGGCTCATCGACTCTGAATCGGACCACATTGACCATGCCGACGTCCATCAGCACGAACGTCCGGCCGGGGCGCTGTAGCCCGGACTGTCGGCGATCTCGACGCGGTCAGCCGGTGTTCTCCGGTGCCAGTATCGGACCGGGGGCTGAGGTCGACTGCCCCAGCCTCCGTAGGCCAATCCGGCGCGGTGCGCCTCGTCGACACTGGATGACGGCCGGCGGAGGCGGTGGCCGACCAGACCGTCGACGAGCGTGATCCGAAGGAGCAGTGATGGACGTTCAACCGAAGAGACCGACGACGAAGGGTCCCGGCGAGTGGTTCACCGGTGACGTCTGGATCGACAGCATCGTGCAGGCTGACGGCGCCTCGATGCTCAACGTTGCCCACGTGCACTTCACCCCCGGCGCCCGCACCGCGTGGCATTCCCACGCCGGAGGACAGACGCTCTACGTCACCGAAGGCCGCGGACGAGTCCAGACACGGGGTGAATCTGCCGTCGAGCTGCGGCCCGGGGACGTGCACCACACGCCCGACGGCCACGAGCACTGGCACGGAGCGACCCACGACCATCTGATGAGTCACGTCTCCATCACGCAGGGCCCGCCAACCTGGGGCGACCATGTCACCGACGACGAGTACGAGTCGGCCGGATGAGCGAGGTAGTCGACCACGGTGACGGTGACGTCTCCGCGTTCGAGGAGGACAGTGAGTTCGTCGAGAGACGCTTGGAACGCGTCCTCGATGGAGTCGCGGCGATGCGGCTCGGTCTGTCTTGAGTCGGCGTCTCGCCGCCGTAGGACGGACACGGCGACGAGACGCGCCTGTCGTTCGATTCAACGCCGCCCGGGCGGCCGGTGTCAGCTGGAGATCGCTTCGACCAGGTCGCCGACCTTGGTCTCGTCGATGTTCCGAGCGACGTCGCCCTGGCTCACCACTCCGACCAGATCGTGGCCGTCGATCACGGGGAGCCGCCGCACCTTGTGCTGCTTCATCGTGCGCAGGATCTCGTCGACCGGATCGTCGGCGCCGATCGTGACGGGCTCGCCCTGAGCGAACTCACCGGCGCGTGTTGTGTGTGCATCGCCGCCACTGGCAACGCATTTCGTCACGATGTCGCGATCAGTGAGCATTCCCTTGAGCCGGTTGTCCTCCCCGCAGATGGGGAGTGACCCGACGTCCAGATCACGCATCTTGCGTGCGGCCTCCTCCAAGCTCTCGTTCTCTCCGATGCATTCGGCTCCGCTCGTCATGATGTCTCGAGCCGTCGTCATCACGACCTCCTTGTTGTGTTGACTTGCGACGCGGTGGTACCCGTCGGAGCCGGTCCTGATCCACGAAGGCACCGGCAGCGTGCGGCGTTCCGGACGCCTCCCACCCCGTCGGCTGTCCCGCTCTCCGGCCGTAGGCGCCACCCCTTGACGGGCCGGAGAGGCAGGTCTGCGGCACGCAGCGGCGGGGAACACGTCGCGCGTAGCGGGAACTGCAGCGGGGAGGAACGATGCCGTCGAAGCCGGCGAGCGTGATGCTCGGCGAGCAACTCGAAGCCGCCGCCGACCTGGACCGGTTCGTCGGGCCGGTGCGGGACGTCGCGGTGCGGCTGATCCCGAAAGGTCGGATCAAGGACGCCCTTCACGGTGTGTGGCTCGGGCATCCGCTGCATCCGATGCTCACCGACCTCCCGATCGGATTCTGGACCAGCGCCTTCGTACTCGACCTGCTCGGTCGACGGCATCGGGCCGGCGCCGACACCCTCGTTGGGCTCGGCGTCGTCAGCGCGCTGCCCACGGCGGCGGCCGGGCTGGCCGACTGGTCCGAGTTGAACCAGCCCGAACGGCGCAGCGGACTGGTTCACGGCGTTGCCAACGTCACGGCGACCGCGTTCTACGCCATGTCCCTCGTGGCCCGCCGACGGGGTCGACGCCTGAGTGGAGTGACCCTCGCGATGGCCGGAGCCGCGGCCGCAACTTTCGGCGGGTTCCTCGGCGGTCACCTCACGTTCCGTCGGGCCAGCGGAGTCAATCAGGCCGTTGATGCTCCGACCGGCGACGACTGGACCCCGCTCGACGTGGAGGGCACGCTCGAGCACAACAGTCCGACGCTCGCCCACCTCGACGGCGCGCCACTGGCCGCGGTCGATGGCAATGAACCGGCGGCGCTGTTCGCCCGCTGCAGCCACCTCGGCGGACCGCTCCAAGACGGCGACCACGTCGACGGTTGTCTTCGCTGCCCGTGGCACGGGAGCACGTTCCGCGTGGCCGACGGCGCCGTGATCCACGGTCCTGCCACCGCGCCCCAACCGGCCTACGAACTGCGCGTCGTGGAAGAGCGAATCGAAGCCCGGCGGCGCCCGCCCACCTGATCCCAAGGAATTGGACCAGCGTCCGGCGGTCGGGGTCATGTGACACTCCCCGTGGACTGGATCGGCGGAGCATCACGGTCAGTGCGGACGTCGGCCCCATGCGGAGATGAGCGGGGGCGTGGCGACGTCGAGCTCGCCGCGGTCGAGTGCGGCGACGTGGTCGTCGATCTCGGTGCTGGTGGCCCAGCCGCCGTCTACCAACGCGCTGGCGACCTGGGCAGTGTTGGCCGTCTCGAGCAGCCTGCTCGCCGGGTGGGCGACCGCGAAGTAGGCGTCCGCGGCGACCGCTTCGAGACCGCCGTCGCGCAGGAGGCGGGGAAGCTTGCGGCCATATTCGAGGTCCACCCCCCGACCCGCCAAGAGCCGGTAGAACGCCTGCCGGATCCGGTTCGCCCGCTGCTGGTCGACAGAGGTCGCCTCGAGGCACGCCGCGGGAACCAGCGCGGTATCGAAGTCCTCGACGACGAGCCAGCCGCCGGGGCGGAGCGCGCTGACCATGCGGCGCAGTGCTTCGTCGCGGGCAGGCACGTGGACGAGCACGAGGCGAGCATGGACGAGATCGAACCCGTCGCTCGGCGGCTCGTCGACGGCCACGTCGTGCCGAAGGACATCCACACCGGCGTCGGCGTCGTCAAGCCAGCTGACGTCGATGTCGGTGGCGAGCACATGCCCGGTCGCCCCAACCTTGCCGGCCATCCATCTGGGCACCGACATGCCGCCGGCGCCCACCTCCCAACACCGCCAACCGGGGCCGATCCCCAGGGCGTCGACATGGGCGAAGGTGACCGGATCGAACAACGCCGACAACGCGGCGAATCGATCACCGGCCTGGATCGCCGCGTTCGCAAGCAGGTAGCGGTTCGCAGTCATCGGTCGCTCCACGTCAAGGACTCAATATCCACACGAGCTTCGAGTCATGAAGGAGCGCTGAAGATTCTCTGACGATGCTGTCCGTCACCGGCCGCCACTCCGATCCCCTGAACGTCGGGAGTCAGGGCGAATGCCCGGTCGCAGTCGATCTCCTCGGATTCACCGGCTCCGTCACAAAGCAGCTTCAACTGGAGCTCGATGACGGGCCGGCGTTCTCGCGGCGCCACGTCACGAAGATCCTCCAACGCCGCCAGAAGCCGCCGCGTCACCTGAGGCGATCGTGTGCCGGCAACGCGGACCTCATCGAACGCGAGATGCACGTAGGCATCCCAGGTCATCACCGGCACGGTCAGCCGAAGCTTTCCAGTCCTGTCGTGATGGCGCCCGTCTGAGAGCTCGCGCACCGCCAGCTGACGCAACCCGTCGTGGAGCCGATCAAGCGCCTGCACTGCGGTGGTGGGGTCAAGGAATGGCGATTCTGACAGCGCTCGCTCAGCGACGTCGACGAGCATCCTGAAGCCGTAGGCGATGTCTTCGTCGAGCGTTCGCTCCAATCCTGACTCCAACGCATCGGTCGCCGCTTCATGGTCGAGGCGCGCGCCGTCACCATCGACACGCAGCAACGGCGACCCCGAAGGAACGAACGTGCCAATCGCCGGCACGACATGCACAACGCAATCGGCGGCCGCCGCCAACTCCACCAGGCGAGGGCGGTCGATCGAGATGAGGACGCCGGACGTCGGTGCCACAACGACGTTGGGATCTTCGTCGTTGTCATCGACGAGGAAGTTCGGGTACTGCTCGTCGAGCAACCGGCGAGTGTCATTGCCGACCAGCTCGAGCAAGGCCGACACTCGAAGAGATCGACCGATGTGGTCGACGTAGAGGACCAACATCGCGATGCTGGTGAGAACGAGAAGGTACGACACCGCGATGGCCACTCCCGGCACCTGGCCGTTGCCGCCGAACTGCACTTCTCGCATCGCCACCATTGCGTGGACGAACGTGGCGACGAAGAGGCCGATGGCCAGCTGGCTCGGCTTGTCACGTAGGAACGTCTGGACGATGCGCGGGGAGAACTGCCCCATCGCCAACTGCACGACGACCATGGTGATCGTGAGAACCAGCGTCGCCAACGACACCATCGACACGGCAATCGTCGTCAAGATCCCCATCGCCGCATCGGGCCCCCCGGTCAGCCAACGAGGAATGGCATCGAACTCCGTCGCGCGGTCAACCGCCAAGGTGGCAAGTGACAGCAGGACGCCTGCCAGCACACACATGACTGGAAGGAACCAGATGCTCGACCACAAAGCTGACCGACGGGAGGAGCTCATGGCACACCCGTACCCTATGGACCCAACCGGCAAGCGCTCTGTCGAGGGCTGCTGGCCGATCTCGCTGCTCTACCGGATCTCGATCGGTTCGTGAGCACCGGCGCTTCGTGGTCATTCCGACTCTTGAGCTCTACGACTGAACCGACCCGGCGACCCGCCCCTGCCTGACCACCCCGACCGACATCGCGATTGTCCGCCCGCGCTGTGCGAGTGGTGGCTGCGTGACTGCCCAGTCGGTTCGGTCAGCCCTGGTAGATCCAGATCCAGTTGCCGCTCGGGTCCTTCAGGGCTGAGTTGCGAGGCATGCCCTGGGAGTCCTGGGGCTCGATGGCCTCGGTGGCCCCGGCGGCCAGTGCCGCCGCGTGCGTCGCGTCGAGGTCTCATCGACGAGCAGCCCGAAGGTTGTCGGACCTGGTCGGTCGACGGCGGTCTCGTCGAGGAGGTGGATCAGGAAGAAGTCACCCTCGCCGTACTTGCTGAACATGAACGACGAGTAGTCGCCTTCGTCGGTGCGTCGAGTGACGTCGTAGTGGAAGCCGAAGGCCTGCTGGTAGAAGCTGATCGCCTCGTCGATGTCGTCGACCGCGATCTTCAGCTGCACGGGACGGGTGCCGGTCGCTGGGGTCATGGAGAGTCCCTTCTCGAGGTACTAATCGATGTCGGCGATCTGGCCATCGCCAGCATGCGGCCTCGGGCTACTCGAGGGTCAAGCACCCACTCTCGAGTGTCACGGTGAGACGTGTTCGCGAACGCCGGCGTCCGTTGCTGCCGAACGACCAAAGGAAGCCGGTCGGCCGCGGAGCCGTCACGGGTACCGCACGGGGGATCTCGACCCCGACTTCACGGAGAACCTGACGGTGGTCGCGCTCGTCCCAAACGCGATCGGCTTCTCAGCTATCCTTACTTTGATTCACTCTGTAAGGAGAGCCGGTGATGGACGTTGCTGCGAGGCTCACATCGAAGGGGCAAGTGACCGTGCCGAAGGCGGTGCGCGATGCACTCGATCTCCACGAAGGCGACGAGGTCGTGTTCCGCGTGCGCGGCGATCACGCCGTGATGTCACGCACCAGCGACTTCCTGGCGCTGGCCGGCACCGTGAGTGTCCCGGCGTCACGGCGGGGCACCTCGTGGGACGAGGTTCGCCGTGCCACGCGTCGCGCGCAAGCGGCCCATCGTCGGTGAGCGCGTTTATCGACGCCAACGTTTTGGTACGGCACCTCACCGGCGATCCGCCGGACATGGCAGCGCGGGCCACCGCGTACCTCGCTCAGGAGCCCGAACTCTTGGTCGCTGATCTGATCGTCGCCGAGACGATCTACGTCCTCGAGTCGTTCTACGAGGCGCCCCGGCTTCAAATCGCGGCCGCCATTCGATCGCTTCTGGCGATGCCATCGGTGGTCGTGCTGGATCCGCCGATGCTGCGGCGAGCCATCGAGGTGTACGAGCTCGACCGGCTCGACTTCGCGGAGGCTTACCTCGTGGCCTCAGCCGAGACCACCGGAGTCGGCCGAGTCGCGTCGTTCGACCAGGCGATCGACCGCGTCAGCACCGTCGAGCGGGTCGAGCCGGACGAACCGTGACCACCGTCGCCATCCCATCATGACGGGCGTCGTCGCGAGCGGCTGCGTCCAGGAACGCCGGGACGTCAGCGCGAGAGCGTCTCAAACGGCGCGTAGATCGTCACGCCGGCGGCTTCGAGCTCCTTGCGCAGCTCCGGGCTGGGTGAGCCGCAGACCTCGCCGGTGACCGTGCCGATCTCCGACATCGGCTTCATCACCGCACCGATGTTGGCCATGTGCTCACGACCAGCGGCCGAGTCCCGGTAGCGCTCGTGCACGAAGCACTCGGTGCCGTCCGCGTTCAGGAACAGGTCGTACTCCAGGGTTCCGGTGTCCTTGGTGCGCACGATCTCGACGCACTGCGCAGCGAGGAGCTTGAACTCGTCGAGCTTCCCGTCGTGAATCACGATCCGGGCCGTGCCGTGGATCTCGTTCGATGTTGCCGACATCCGCCCGACGCTAACTGTCCACACCCCTGTGGACACGGCCCGACGCAGGGAGTTCATCGCCTTGTTCACCGAGCGATCCACAGGAACGTCCTCGTCAGGGGTCGGCCGTACTGCCGGAGGTTGGCTTCCCCGCCCGGGAGCGTAGGATCGCTGGCTCACCGGCACGGCTGCTCGAACACGAGCGCCCGGCCGGCGGTCGAGGGGGCGGAAAACGTTCCTGGGCCGCTCGGGACGGACCTGCCCCCTCGACACTGACCTTGCCCGCGAGCTCTGTGCGCCGAAGAGCTGGGGACTGGGCGGCTCCGGCGAGTTAGAAGTGACGAAACGGGGTATGCCATGGGTGCCGGAGTCACAACCCGGCGCCAACGGCGGTGGACCGGGTGGTGGCTCCGGCAAGCGGGGACGGCCGCGGCACCGGGACCTCGAGTTCCCCTCTCTGCGCGCTCGGTGCGCCCGACCGATAGCGGCCGGCTCAGCGCTCGTTCGAGCCACCGCCGATCGGCGCGAGGGCGCTGTCGGGAACGACGAACGACCTCGCCGCCAACGGGTCGTTCGGCTCGAGCAGCTCGGGATGGGGCTGGCCGGGCAACACCTGCACGTCGAACACTTCGTCGACATCGCCGTCGAAGCGCAGCATGCCGACGGACTCGCCCCGTTCGAGATCGATGATCCACACCCCGCACTGCCGCTCGGCGATGTGCTCGGCCAAGGGCAGACCGGCGAACACGTGCTCGCGCACTTTGGAGAGGCCGACCAGCGCGTAGCCGTCGATGAAGGCGAGCCCGCGCGTGAATCCGGGGAGCCGCACCACCGGCTCGGCGACGCCGGCGGCGAGGTCGACCCGGCTGAGAGAGCCGTGACCCGAGTCGAGCACCCAGAGCTGACCGCGGTGCCATCGGGGCGAGTGCGGCATCGCCAGCCCGGTCGCGACGATCGCATCGTCGGTGATGTCGATGACGACTCCCCCGCCGATCTTGTCCCGGCGCCAGCCTTGGGGCTCGTCCGTGATCGCGAGCGCGGTGACGTAACGCGGCCGGCCGTCCACCATCGCCAATCCGTTCAAGTGGCACCGGTCGTCGGCGGCATATGCGGTGACGAACGCGGGACGCCAGCGAGGGACGAAACTGTGGTCGGCGTCGAGCGTCGCGAGGCAGGAGAACCGGGTGTTGACGATCCACAGTTCTCCGTCGCCGGCCCAGGCCATCTCGTGCCCGCTGATGTCGCCCGTGACGTGGGTGTGGCGAGGCACGTAGCAGGCGTCATGGCGACCACCCGGGAGGCGGGCGGCGAGCGCGGGCTGGTCGCGGAACTCGATCACCGCCTGGTCGGTGCCGAGGGCGACCGCTCCGGGCCGGATCGCGACGCCCATCGGCCGACGGAAGGCGCGGAGGTGGGTGTTCAGCCGGCCGTCCTCGCCGGTGCGGACGATGATCACCCGGCCCGACTGGTACGTGGTCACGATCAGGCTCGACCGGGTGTGCTCGATCAACGCGCCAAAGCTGGCGGTGTGGACGCTCGAGTACGACGTTGAACCAACGTTGTCGTCGGACACCGCGCCGGGACTCCCGTCGACCGAAGCAGACGTCCGTGGCGGATCCGCTGTCACCGCCCGCGCGGCCGTGTCGTCGTCGAGTCCTCGTCACGAACTCAGCGGCGCGAGCGGCCACCGGTTCGAACTGCGTGCGAACAGCGTCGATCAGCGATGCGTCACGGTGCCACTTGTCCGGAGCGGGTGCGTCGAGCGTGGTGCTCGACAGCGGGAGCGGGGCCACGACCGGGCGGTCCCAGGTCCACTCGACAATCACGAACAACTCGGCCCCGACCGGCGGCGGCATCGAGCTGCGAACCGACCACGCGACGCCGACGATCGGTCACACCGTCGTCGCCGGCAACACCGCCGACGCTGGCACGGACATCAGCTCCGTGGGGCCGGTCGCCGCGTCGTTCAGCCTGATCGGAGTGTCCGCCGGACTGACGCTCACGGGACCGGGCAACGTGGTGAACGTCGCGCCCGATCTCGCCGCGCTCGGCGACAACGGGGGGCTCACCGAGACGCACCTGCCCAACGCCTCCAGCCCGGTGATCGACGCCGGCGACCCGGCGATCGCCAATACTCCGGCGACGGACCAGCGGGGCGTCGCGCGCATCGTGAACAGCACGATCGACATCGGCGCCGTCGAGGTCGTGCCTCCACCGGCCGACGACGAGGGCAGCACGGCCGAGGACGTTGCCCTGACGCAGGCTGCGCCCGGTGTGCTCGCCAACGACGTCGAGGGATTCGGCGCCGCGCTGGCGGGCGGACCCACCAACGGCACCTTGGAACTGAGCGCCGACGGGGGCTACGTCTACACGCCGAACGCCAACTTCAACGGCACCGACAGCTTCACGTATCAGCTCACGGGCCCCGGAGCCACGGCCGCCACGGCCACCGTGACCATCCAGGTGACGCCGGTGAACGACGCACCGGTCGCAGTCGACGATGAGGCCACCGCAACCGAGGGTGTCGCCACGGCGATTCCGGTCCTCGGCAACGACAGCGACGTCGATGGCGACCCGATCAGCGTGGCGGCCGTGACCCAGGGGACGCAGGGCACGGTGACCATCGATGGTGCCAACGTGGTCTACACGCCATCGGGCGCCGCCGGCGGTACCGACGCCTTCGTCGGTACTGACACCTTCACCTACACCGTTTCGGACGGCGCGCTCACGGCGGTGGGGACGGTCACGGTCACGGTTGGGCCGGGACCGACCACGACGGCCACCAGCACGACGATCGCCACCACGACCTCCACCACGACCTCCACCACCACGCCGGGTCCGACGACGTTGGCGCCCACGACATCGATCGCGGCGCCGACGACGAGCCGCCCGATGCTGCCCGCAACGGGCAACCAGGCAGGACGGACGACGGCGATCGCCGTCACCAGCCTCGTGATCGGCGCGACGCTGACGCTGACCGCCCGCCGGCGCCGTCGTCCGTCCGATTAGCTCGCTGAGTTTCAGCCGGAAGGGATCCGGCCGGTGTAGGCGAGCAACTTGTCCTGGGCGGAGGCATCCGGGCCGACCTTGACTTCCGGCTGGAAGGCGCCCTGGCGCTGTTCGTCCGTGAGCCGGCCGTGAATCATCTCGTAGGCCATCTCCGGCAGACCGGCGGGCATCCTCGTGTCCTGTCCGGTCGCCTTCGCCAGATCCCAGCCGTGGAGCAGCTGGTCACTGAACGCGATGCCGAGCGACGGACCCGTCTTCTCGAGCACTCCATCCTCACCGAACGTGCGCAGCGTCTCGTCCCGAGCCTGGGCGAAGTCGGCAACCGGATCCTCCCCGAGGAGCTCGGGCGGGGTCGGTGATGGCGGCGAGACATCCTCCCCACGGGCCGCAGCCACGAAGTAGTGCTGTGTGTCCAGCATGTGGTTCATCAAACTGCGCACATCCCAGTCGTCGCAGGGGGTCGGATGGTTCAGCTTCCCGGTCGCTCCCGAAACCTTGTCGAGGGTCCACTCGCTGGCCCGGCTGTAGAGGTCGAGCAGATCAGGCGTCATGAGGTGCCTCCTTTTCCAAGGGCGTTACAGCTCGTACCCGCTTTCTCCCGCCGTCATGCCCGTGAGTGGCTGCTAGGAATGAGCGTGCTCATCCTGCTGCCGCCGTCGGAGACCAAGACGCCGGTCCGCCGAGGCAAGCCGCTCGACCCCGGCCGTCTCTCCTTCCCCGCACTGGCGCCGACGCGAGCCGCCGTGCTCGATGCCCTCATCGAGGCCAGCGCCGGACCCGACGCGCTCCAATGCCTCGGCGTCCCGGCGAGCCTGCTCGGCCTCGTGGAGAACAACGTGACGCTCCGCGACGCGCCCACCGCCGCCGCCGAGGTCGTCTACTCGGGCGCGCTGTACGACGCGCTCGGGTTCGCCGACTTCGACCCTGCCTCGCGCCGTCGGGCGCGCGCCTGGATCGTGATTCTCTCGGCGCTGTGGGGTGCCGTCCGACCGGCCGACCGCATCCCGCCGTACCGGCTCAACATGTGCGGTCGCCTGCCCGGCCTCGCCCACCTCACGGATGTCTGGCGAGGACCGTTGGCCGACGTGTTGCCCGCCGCGGCCCGTCGCGGCCTGGTGGTCGACTGTCGCTCGGCCGAGTACGCCGCGGCGTGGCGGCCGACCGGCGCGCTCGCGGAGCGGACCGTGGTCGTGAAGGTGTTCCGTGAACGCGGCGGTGCGCGTGGCGCCGTGTCGCACAACGCCAAGTTCACGCGCGGGTTGGTCGTCCGCCGCATCGTCACCGACGCCTTCGACCCGCGCCGGCCGGAGGGACTGGCCGAGGCACTGTCAGAGCACTTCAAGGTGGAGTTGCACGCGCCGGCCCGCGGCGGCCAGCGCTGGGAGCTGCACGTGCTCGAACCGCTCCCCTGAGCCGGGTGATCCGCTCGTGAGGTCGGCCGAGGACCACAAGCGGACGGTCCGGCGCCTCTTCGACGAGGTGTGGAACGGACGAGACCTCTCGGTCATCGCGGAGCTGTACTGCGTCGACTTCGTCGCTGACTACCGCCCGTACGCGCCGTTGCGCCAAGGCCACGACGGCGTGCGCGCGATGGTCGAGGGCGCGATCGCGGCGTTCCCCGACTACCACGAAGAGCTCCTCGGAATGTGCGTCGACGGCGAACATGCGGCGCTGCACCTGCGGGTGACCGGTACGCAGCTCGGGCCGTGGGGTCCGCTGGCGCCGACCGGCAAGCACCTCGTGTTCGAGGAGATGGTGTGGCTGGCGTTCGGCGATGATGGACGCGTCCGCCACCAGCGCGGCATCGTCGACAACCTGCTCGCGCTGCGGCAGGCGGGTGTGATCCCGACACCGCCCGACCCTGATCGCACATGAGCGCCGTCCCGGAGGAACTCGCGGCGGCCGCGGCCGTGGCGCGGGCGTCGGCCGCCCGCACGACCCAACTGCTCACCATGCTGCGAGAGCTCGACGCAGCCGCCTTCGAGGGTTCCAGTCACTTGCCCGGGTGGAGCCGGCTGACGATCGTCTGTCACCTCCGTTACGGCGCCACGGCGCTGCTCCGGATGACATCGGACACGATCGCCGGGCGCGAGACGTCCTACTACCCGGGCGGTCGCGGGACCCAGCGACCGACGACGCTCGCGCCCGCGCCGGGCGAGCGGCCGGAGGACGTCCTCGACGAGTGGGATCGGGCAGCCACTCGGCTCGACGACGCGTGGTCGTCGCTGGGTCAGGACGCGTGGGCTGTGACGATCTCCGAGCCGACCGACAACCGTGACCTGGGTGAGGTGCCGCTCGCCCGGCTCGCGCTGGCCCGCCTCACCGAGGTCGATATCCACGGCGTGGACCTCGACATCGGGTTCCCGGACTGGAGCGAGGTCCTGGTGGACGTCGCTCTGCCGACCCGGCTCGCCTGGCTGGCGACCCGACGAACCAATCACCGGGAGTTCGATCGCTCGGTCGAGGGCACCTGGCTGCTCGTCGCCGACGGGTTCCGGTGGACCGTGTCGGTCGTGGATGGCCGGGTCAGCTCGGCACCCGCCCACCACGTCGTCGATCCGCCCCGCGCAACGATCAGCGGGTCCCGGCGCGATCTCCTCGCCCTGCTGCTCGGCCGACGGCGTCGACGACCACTGGACATCGGCGGCGACGCCGAGTTCGGGGCGGCGTTCGAGCGGGCATTTCCAGGACCCTGACGCGAGCTCACCGATGTACCACCTCGTCGCCCTGACCGAGTCCATGGGCGAGGACGCGGGCGTCCTGCTGGCCTCGCGTCACGCAGGCGAGCGCACTCGGTTCCCACTCCTGCCCGCCGCGTACGAGGACCCGGCACGGGCCGCCGAGCTGGTGCAGGAGGTGCTCGACTTCTGCGAGGGCGTCGCGGCCATGGACGACCGGGGCGCGCTCGTCGGCTTCCTCACGGCCTTCGAGTCGAAACCGGACCCACACTCGCCGATGGCTCGGTACACACCCGAGCACGCATCCGTGCACCTCGTCCACGGCCACGCCGTCGCCGCCGACGCGAGCTCGACTCGGGTGTATGCGCCGATGTTCGCCGAGCTCGCCGCCCGCGCCCTCGACCGGGGAGTCACCGACCACGTCGTCCACGTTCCGATCGGAGCCGGGGACACCGAGGCGGCGTGGGCTGCGCTCGGGTTCGGCCGCTCGGCTGCTGTGGCCATCCGTGACCTGACCCCGCTGCGCAACCGTCCGGCGACCGACGTCGAGATCCGAACGGCCTCGCCTGACGAGCTCGACGTGGTCGACCGACTCGTCGATGAGGAGTCCGTGTTCCACGCCGGCAGCCCGATCTTCCGCCCGTACCGGCGCGCCGAGACCGCTGACGCGGTCCGCGCCGAGCTCGCGACCGAGCTCGCCAGCGACGATCACGCGTTTCTGCTCGCCCGGCGCGGGCACGACGACGTCGGCATCCTGTCCGTCGGACCCGGCTTGGGCTCACCGCTGTACGTCCCCGACGCCGCGGCCTACATCGGGTCGACCGCGGTCCTCGCCTCCGATCGCGGCACGGGCGCCGGGACGGCCCTCGTCGACGCCGCCCTCGCTTGGGCGAACGACCACGGCTACCGCGCCGCCTGCCTCCACTTCGCCACGTCCAACCTCACGGCCAGCGCGTTCTGGACCGGTGTCGGCTTCATACCCGTCATGGTCCACCTGCGCCGACGGCTCGACGAGCGAATCCTCCACAGCCGCCCGCCCGTCTGACGCCGCCGCTCCGGTCCCGCCCCCAAATGGGGGTTACAGCACGAAGGCGGCCACGGCCCCGCCCAGAAGAAGGCCCGTGCCCAGACCGGCGGTCACGTCGAGCGGGTTGTGGGCGCCGACGTAGACCCGTCCGAGCATCACCAGGATGATGAGGAGCCCCGGAACCCACCACCACTGCGCCGAGAAGTTCGGCGCCACGACGCTCCCGACGCCGGCGACGAGGATGACGTGGCCCGACGGGAAGCTCGGGCCGGACTTCGGCACGTCGCCGCGCAGCACGGCCTCGACCTGACTCGTCCCGGGCCGCTGCCGAACGGCGAGGTAGTCGGCCATCTCGCGGCGCACGACTCGCTCGGTGACGAGCTTGAGCGCCATCGCCAGGAGTACGCCGATGCCCACCGCCAGATCGCCGTCGAAGAGGGCCACGGCCAGCCCGGCGACGGTACCGACGACGAGGTTGCCGAGCTGCATCGGCCCCCAGAGGATCGGGTAGAGCCAGTTGGGCCAGCCGTTGATGGCGTGGAACACCCGCGACTCGGCGGGACTGATGACCGGCCGGCGCGCCGCGGCCACCGATGCGGAGGCGAGCACGAGCCCGGCGCCGGCGACGACCAACCACCACAGATTCATGGCGCCACCCCCGTGAGGTGCTTCGTCGCCTCCCGCCGTGAGAGCGGGGACAGCTCGCGTGTGGCGACGAACGCACGCACCCACTCGGGGTTCGTCTTGGCGTACTCGCGCAGTGCCCAGCCGATGCCCTTGCGGAGGAAGAAGTCACCGTCGTCGAGGTTGGCGTCGATCGCCTCGGCGAGCAGGTCCGTGTCCGTGGCGTTCTTGGCCCCGTTCTGCACGATGATCGCGCTGCGCCGCAGCCAGCGGTCGCCGGCGGTCGCCCATCCCCGGATCGTGGGCGTCACCGTGTCGGGATCAGCGCGCAGGATCGGGCCGGCGAAGTGGATCGCGACCGCGTCGACGTGGTCCCACCAGGCACCGCTCACGATCAGATGCTCGTACATCGGCATCGCCGCCGCGTCCTGCCACGTCCGAGCCGAGCGGTGCCCACAGACATCGATCGCCGCGTAGCGCTCCTCCCGGTACTCGGCGCCGTCCCACAGCATCCGGACGGTCGCCTCCCACACCGGCCGCTCGCCGGGTGCCCACGCCGCGAGCAATCCCCGCATCAGCTCCCGACGCGCCGGCGTCGGCACCCCGCGGAACGGCATCGCCGACTTCATGTACGCCTGCATCTGCGGCGCCTTGGCCGGATCGCCGAGGGTCGCGAGGCCGTCACGCACGGCAGCGACCAGACTCTTGTCCGCGGGCATCTGCATAGTGTGATTGATTCACCACGAGGAGGAACTGATGGCCACAGACCTCGCCGAGCTGACCGGTGACTACACGATCGATCCCATCCACTCGAGCATCGGCTTCGTCGCCCGCCACGCCATGGTGACGAAGGTGCGGGGCAACTTCGACGAGTTCGACGGCCGCATCCACGTCGACGCCGAGAACCCGTCCGAGTCGAGCGCGAAGGTGACGATCAAGGCGGCCAGCATCGACACCCGCAACGCCGACCGCGACGCTCACTTGCGCAGTAACGACTTCTTCGCCATGGACGAGTACCCCGAGATCGTCTTCGACTCGACGTCGGCGGAGAAGATCGACGACACGACCTATCGCCTGACAGGCGACCTCACCATCAAGGGCGTCACCCGTCCGATCTCGATCGACTTCGAGTTCACCGGATCGGCGACGGACCCGTTCGGGAACAAGCGGGTCGGGTTCGAGGGGTCTGTCCAGGTCAACCGCAAGGACTGGGGAGTGAACTGGAACGCGCCGCTCGAGCTCGGAGGGGTGCTCGTCAGCGAGAAGGTGACCCTCGAGTTCGACCTCTCGGCGATCAAGGATTCCTGACAGCGGTGCTCCGATGACGCGCGCCTCGCCGGTCGCCGCGGCGCGGACGATGGTCGACTCGCTGCGGTCGGTCGTCCGCCTCAAGCCGATCGAAACCGATGCGGTGAAGCGCCGGCTGGCCGGGGCGGCGTCGGTCGACGACCTGCGGCGGATCGCCCGGCGGCGCCTCCCCCGCGGCGTGTTCGACTACATCGACGGCGCGGCCGAAGACGAGTTCACCCTCGCCAACAACCGACGCGCCTTCGAGTCGATCGCCTTCCGGCCCCGGGTGCTGCGGGACGTCAGCGCCATCGACACGACCACGACCCTGCTCGGCAAGCCGATGCCGTTCCCCCTGGTCCTCGCCCCGACCGGTTTCACCCGGATCGCCGATCCGGACGGCGAGCTCGCCGTCGCCCGGTCCGCGACCAGAGCCGGACTGCCCTACACGCTGTCGACGCTCGGCACCCGTTCGATCGAAGAGGTGGCCGAGGCCGCCGCGCCAGGGCCGGCTCGCTTGTGGTTCCAGGTGTACGTGTGGCGCGACCGGGGCCTCGTCGCCGACATGATCGGCCGGGCCGCGGCGGCCGGATACGAGGCGCTCGTGATCACGGTCGACACCGCGGTGCTCGGCCGGCGCGAGCGCGATGTGCGGCGCGGGTTCTCGCTCCCGCCGAAGATCGGGCTCGGCACGTTCGTCGACGGTGCCCTACACCCCGGTTGGACGTGGCGGTTCGTCCGGTCCGAACCGATCCGGTTCGCCAACGTCGTCGGCCTGGAGGTCGGCGACGGCTCGACGGCCGTCTCACTCGCCGAGTACGTCAACTCCCAGTTCGACGCCGCTCTCGACTGGGACGACCTCGAGTGGATGCGGTCCGTGTGGAAGGGTCCGATCGTCGTCAAGGGCATCCAGACCGTCGCCGACGCGGTGCTCGCCGCCGAGCACGGGGTGGAGGCGATCGCCCTGTCCAACCACGGCGGCCGCCAGCTCGACGGGGCGCCGGCGCCGATCGAGCTCGTCGCCCCGGTGGCCGAGGCGGTGGGCGATCGCACGGAGATCATCTGCGACGGCGGCGTCCGCCGCGGCGGGGACATCGTCAAGGCGCTCGCGCTGGGCGCGACCGCGTGCATGACCGGCCGTCCGTACTTGTACGGGTTGGGCGCCGCCGGAGAGCGCGGCGTCGATCACGTCCTCGGGCTGTTCCACGGGGGCATGAAACGGACGATGGCCCTGATCGGGGCGGACAGGGTCGACGCCCTCGGACCCGAGCACGTCGGTCCGCCCTGACGCCGCTCAGTCGTCGTCGTCGTCCCCGTCGCCCGGTCCACCGTCGTCGTTGCTCGGCCCGTCGGCGAGAGGAACGAGCAGTTCCTGGGCGAGCGACACCAGCTCGGGTGACAGCTCTCCGCTGGCTGCCCATTCGTCCGTGTGCTGGAGCAGCTCCTCCGCCCGGTCGGACTGCTTGCGCCCGCGCTCGTCCTCGACCTTGCGCAGCTCGTCGAGGAAGGCGGGTGCCTGCGAGCCGAAGCGCTCGGGGTCCGCTTCGAGGAGCACGATCAGTTCCTCGATCGAATCCGGTGGCGGGGGCGCCGTCGGCGGCGCCGTCGGTGGCGAAGTCGAGGGCGCGGCGGTCGTGGCTGGAACGGTCGAGGGTGCGAGGGTCGTCGCCGGAGCGACGGTCGTCGCCGGAGCGACGGTCGTCGCCGGAGCGAGGGTTGTCGCCGGTTCCGCGCCGGTGCTCGTGGTGCCGGCCGAGGCGGGCGGGTCGTCGTCCCGCTGGGCGAGCGCGAGGGCGGCCCCGCCGCCGACAACGAGCCCGGCGGCGGCGGCCCACCACCACGGCTTGACTCGCCGGCCCGAGCCCCGGGGGGCGAGCAGGATCTGCGTCGGCTCCGGCGCGTTCCGGGTCGCCGCGGGCGCCGCCACAAGGGGAGCCGGCATCGCGACGGTCGCGGCACCGGGAGGCGCCGAGCGCGGTGGCCATCTGCCCGGCGGACTCGAACCGCTGCCCCGGATCCTTCGCCATCGCCCGTCTGATCGCGGCGACCACGTAGTCGGGAACGTCGGGTCGCGTACGGTGGAGATCCGGGATCGGCGCGTCCCGGTGGGCGATCGCGGTCGCCACCGGGTCGCCGGCGTCGAACGGCGGCCGCCCCGCCAGCATCTCGTACAACACGATGCCGACGGCGTAGACGTCCGTGGCCGGCGTGGGGCGTTCGCCCGCGACCTGCTCGGGCGCGAGGTACTTCGGCGTGCCCACGAACTGGCCGCTGCTGGTGAGGTCGGACGCCATGTCGTCGAGTCGCTTGGCGATCCCGAAGTCGGCGAGCTTCACCTCACCGGACGAGCTGAGCAGGATGTTTCCTGGCTTCACATCCCGGTGCACGATCCCCGCGGCGTGGGCGGCTCCGAGGGCGGCGAGCACGCGCTCGGTGATGCGGAGCGCCTCCGGCGTGTCCAATCGGCCGTGTTCGGTGAGCCGGGTGGCGAGCGACGGACCGTCGACCAGCTCCATCACGAGGTAGAGGAAGCCATCGCCCTCACCCGCGTCGTAGACCGCGACGGCGTTCGGATGGGCGAACCCAGCTGACGATCGCGCCTCGCGCACGAAGCGCTCGCGGCCGGCCCGATCGATGCCGGCGACCGGGACGAGCTTGATCGCAACGGTCCGGTCGAGGCGCAGATCGTGCGCCGCGACGACGCGTGCCATGCCGCCGGCGCCGAGCTCCCGGCCAAGGCGGTAGCGGTTCGCGATCACCTGGTCCACCACGGCTCAACCTACGTGCGCCGATTGCGTAGTGGGACGCGGCGGGTCAGCCGGTGAACAGGGACGCCAGCGCCCACACCGCCGCGATCAGGCCGACGATCGCCATCACGACGCTGCGGGCGAGGGGTGCCCGCTCGAGCGCGCCCTCCTCCTGCGGGTGCTCGGGCGGTCGCACGATCGCCGCCACGTTGCCGACGAGCAACGCCCCGCCGAGGGCCAGCACGAGCCATGCCAGCAGATCGTCGCCGAGGAACATCGATGCCATCATGGCGACGTGATCCGTTTACGCCAAGTAGCCCTGGTGGCCCGCGAGCTCGATCCAGTGGTCGAGGCGCTCTGTGAGTACCTCGGCGTCGGCGTGTGCTTCCGTGATCCGGGCGTCGCCACGTTCGGCCTGCACAACGCGCTGATGACGATCGGCGATCAGTTTCTGGAGGTCGTCGCGCCGACGCAGGACGGGACCACGGCCGGACGTCTGCTCGACCGGCGAGGCGGCGACGGTGGCTACATGGCGATCTTCGAGGTCGACGACCTCGAGGACCGGCTCGGCACGCTCGAGAAGGCCGGCGTCCGCACGGTCTGGACCAGCGAGCGACCCGACATCCGGGCCCGACACCTCCACCCACGCGACGTCGGCGGAGCCATCGTGTCGATCGACCAGCCCGTCCCCAACGGGACGTGGCCGTGGGCCGGCCCGTGGGTCGCCCACGCCGACACGGAGGTCGTGACCGGCATCGCCGGGATCACGATCGGCGCGCAGGATCCGGCGGCGATGCGGGCGCGGTGGGCGGAGCTCGACCTCGACCACGCCGTGCGGTTCGTCCCGGCGTCCGAGCGCGGCGAGGGCATCGACGGGTTGGATCTCGTCGCGTCGGACCGGTCACGCGCCGGGGAGACGGCGACGATCGGCGGCGTCGAGATCCGCCTCGTCTGACCCCCTCACCTTCGGCGTTTGTGTCACCGATCTCGCCACATGCGGCGGGAACGGTGACACAAAACCGGGAGAAAGGGCACGGAGTGGCGGGTCAGACGCTGCGGGCGGCGTTGTCGAAGCGGGTGTACTGCCCGAGGAACACGAGCCGGCGCGTGCCGATCGGTCCCGAGCGGTGCTTGGCGATGATCACCTCGGCCGAACCCTTGTCGGAAGACTCGTTGTTGTAGACCTCGTCGCGGTAGAGGAACATCACGACGTCGGCGTCCTGCTCCAGCGAGTTGTGGGCGACGATGCCGTTGGCGACGAAGTTGTGCGTGGGCTCGACCGTGGCGTCGAAGACCGGCTGCGGGCCGAGCGGGGCGATCTCGACGATCCGCTCCCATCCGACGTCGGCATCCGCCAGGTCGGACAGCCACACGTCGCCGGTGACCGCCGCCATCCGGCGGAGCAGCTCGCGCGAGACGCCCGTGCGCTGGCGGGAGTGCCGCCGGTAGAGCAGCTCCAGGCTCGCCGCCAGCTGTCGCTCGGTGGCGCCGACCGCGGGCAGCGACTTCCGGCGCACGTGGTCCCACACGGCGCCGGGGATGACCTCGCCGATCGTCCGGGCGGTCGGCGGACTGCCACCGAGCCGGTCGGTGGCGGCGATGCGGTCGCCCACCACGAGCGAGTCGACCCGCTTCCAACCCTCGACGGTGAGGAACGGATGGTTGGCGCTGGCGTCGACGGATCGCCCGGACGCCAACCGGACCCGGTACACGTCCTTGACGCCGCTCGGGAACGCCCGCACGAGCTGTCCCGGAACCAGCCGGTAGCGCTCGTCGAGCGACCAGACGGGGATGTCGCGCACGTCGCCGTCGACGAGCTCGCCGAGCGTGATCTCGTGGCCCGTGTCGGCGCGAACGAGCCGGGTCGCCGCGGTGAGACAGCCCGACTCGCGCAGATCCGAGAGCATCGGCCGCTTGTCGGACCGGGACTCGAGGTTCCGGCTGAGCTGGCTGAGCGCGACGATCGGAACTTCCAGCTCACGGGCCAAAATCTTGAGGTTCCGGCTGATCTCGCTGACCTCGAGCTGCCGGTTCTCGGCCGTGCCGCCACCACTCATCAGCTGGAGGTAGTCGACGACGACAAGGGCGAGACCACCGTGACGGGACTTCAGCCGCCGGGCCTTGGCCCGGATCTCCATCACGGTGACGCGCGGGTTGTCATCGAGGAACAGCGGCACCTCGAGGCGGCCGATGGCCCGGCCGATCTTGGCCCAGTCGGACTCGCTCAGCCGGCCGTTGCGCATCTTCATCGAGTCGACCCGCGCCTCGCTGGCCAGGATGCGCTGGGTCAGCTCGTTGTGGCCCATCTCGAGCGAGAACACGAGCACCGGGCGGCCGGTGTTCTGCGCCACGTGCGTGGCCATGCCCAGCCCGAAGGCGGTGTTGTGGAGATAGACGTCGGCGGCGACGAAGTTGTGCAGACGGGGAACCGAGAAGTCCACGACGCGGGTGGTGCCGGCGGGGATGATCGCGACGACGCGGTCCCACTCGACGTCCGGCGAGGCCCACCAGCGCAGCTGGTCGTCGTCGAGCGCCTCGGCGAGCTCGGCCAGCTCCTCCCGGCTGAGCCGGCCCCGGCCGACGTGCCAGCTGTGGGTCACCGGCCGTCCACAGCGCCGGTTGACCTCCGCCCACGACAAGTCACCCGCCGCCTCGAGCGCCTTGAGCACGTCACTCCACGCCTCCGCCGGCACGCAGTCCGTCACACACCCCGGGATCGCCGCCGCGGCGACGGTGCGGACGTGGGCCACGGCGTGCGCCTGGCCGGCGATCCCGATCTCGTCGCAGAAGCGAACGAGTGACCGGGGGTCGACGATCGCGATCTCGAACTCCCGGCGCCGGCCGCGGTTGTATCCGGTCTGCCGTTCGCGGAGCTTGGCCCGGATCCCGAACCGGACCAGGACGTGGAACACGTCGCGCCCGAGCTGCTCGCTGCTCGCCGTGTACTCGACCCGGGGGACGCCGCACTGGCTGACGCACGCCCGCGCGCCGAACCCGAGCAGGCGGTTCAGGAAGCGGGCGAGCTGGGGCCGGCGCAGCGTGAACACCGGCGGCGCCAGCCGCTGAGTGCCCGCCGGCGCGAGCGCCGTGCGCTCGGCGACGCGGTCGAGCTCGGCCACGGGTAACTCGCGGGTTCCGAAGACGGGCAGGTTCGTGGGCACGGCGATCAGCTCGCCGGTGGCGATCTCACCGAGCCGGCGCCACCCGTGGGCGGTGAGCAGGGGGTGCGCGGCCGTGAGCGTCACCCGGCGACCCGACCACGTGTGCACCGTGAACACCGGCTTGACCCCGTCGTCGATACAGGTGGCGACCCGCGCCTCGCGCTGGCGACCGTCGACTCCGAGCGCCCGGACGGTGGTCCGCCCCCGGGCGGCCGTGCGCTCGACCAGCTCGAGCGCCGTGATCAGCTCCCCGGTGACCGTGTCGACGATCGGGGTGTCCCACGCGACGCACTTGCCCATGGCCGGGCGGGCGCCGACGATGTTCAAGGTCGACGGCTGCAGCCCCGACAGCAGCTCGTCGACGTCGTGGTAGCCGGTGGCGGTGCCCGTGATGATGTCCCCCCGGGCGAACGTCTCCTCGAGCCGATCCATCACCCCCTTGATCGACTCGCTCAGCAGCTGTGTCGAGTCGACGACCCGTTCCTCGGCGACCTTGAAGACCCGCGACTCGGCTTCATCGACCGCCTTGGTGACGTCATCGGGCTCGCCGTACGCCATCTCGGCGATGTCGCCGGCGACGTGAATGAGCCGGCGCAGGATCGCCGTGTCCTGCACGATGCGGGCGTAGTGGGCGGCGTTGGAGATCGCCGGCGTGGCGTTCTGCAACGAGTGCAGGGCCTCGGTGCCGCCCACCTGGTCGAGCAGGCCGGCTCGGCGCAGCTCGTCGGCGACGGTGATCGTGTCGACGGGCGCGCCGGACGAGTAGAGCGCCCGGATGGCGTCGAAGATGTGCTGGTGGCCGGGCTTGTAGAAGTCCTCCGGGCGCAGTCCGGCCTCGCTGACCGACCCGATCGCCTCGCGGGAGAGCAGCAGCGCGCCGAGCACGGATTCCTCCGCCGGCAGGTTGTGCGGCGGAACGCGGTTCACCCGGCGTGGGGACCCCCCTCGTTCCGTCCGCCGATCCTCCCGCCGGTCCATCGGGTCACCCTCCCAGGCCACGCCTGGGGATCGCTAGGGGAACAAGGCTGTGAACTCTTTGTGACGGGGCTGTGGACATCGGTCCATTCCCCGCCATCCGCTCAAGCCGTGACGACGTCGATCGTGATCGGGAACGCCACGTCGGCGTGCAGCCGGGCCGTGATCACGTGCTGCCCGACCGTCTTGATCGGCTCGCTGTCGAGCTGCCTGCGCTCGAGCTCGATGCCGGTCTGCTCGCGCACCGCCTCGACCACGTCGGCGGTGGTGATCGACCCGAACAGGCGCCCCTCCCGACCGGCCTTGGCCGAGACGGTGATCACCTTCGGGACGAGCGTCGTGGCGACGGTCTGCGCCGCTTCCCGGTCGTGGGCGTCCCGCAGGTCACGGGCCCGGCGCATCTTCGCCGCCTGGTCGACCGCGCCGGCGGTGGCCACGAAGGCAAGGCCCCGCGGCAGCAGGTAGTTGCGCCCGTAGCCGTCGGCGACGTCGACGATGTCACCCCGCTTCCCGAGGCCGTCGACGTCGGCGCGCAGGATCAGCTTCACCTCAGCCCTCCCCCTCGGACGTGCGCTCGGCACGCTCGCCGCGGTCGGCCGCGACGTCCTGGTCGAGGACCTCGTCGCCTCCGGATTCGCGCCTTCCGGCGGTCTCGGCGGTCTCGGCGTCACGATCCCGCCCCGGACGCCCGTCGCGCGGTGGCCGGGTGCGCTGCGTGGCCACCCGCCTGGCGTAGGGCAACAAGGCCATCTCCCGGGCGATCTTGATGGCCCCGGCGACCTCACGCTGCTGCTGGACGTCGTTCCCGCTCACCCGCCGGTTGCGGATCTTGGCCCGATCGCTCATGAAGCGCGAGAGCAGGTCGACGTCCTTGTAATCGACGTACTCGACCTTCTCGGTGATCAGCGCACTCGTCTTCTTCTTGTACTTGCGCTGGGTGGTGTCCTTCGACGCCCGCGCGCGGTTCTTCTTGCTCGCCATCAGTCGTTCACCTTCTGTCGAATGGGTCGGGGGTCAGAACGGTTCCTCGTCGCCGTACGCGGGGTCAGGCGGACGGGAGGCGCCGCCCGAGCCGACCGGGGCACCGCTGGGGCCCTGGTCGCCCGACGACGAGCTGCGGGCGGTCTTCTCCACGTGGGCCTGGGCCCAGCGCAGGCTCGGCCCGAGCTCGTCGGCGATGACCTCGATCACGGAGCGCTTCTCGCCCTCCTGCGACTCCCACGACCGCTGCTCGAGCCGGCCGTAGACGACGACGCGGGTGCCCTTGTTGAGCGAGGCGGCGGCGTTCTCGCCCAGCGTCCCCCAGGCCACCACGTTGAAGAACGAGGTCTGCTCCTGCCATTCGCCGTTGACCTGGTAACGGCGGTTGACGGCGAGACCGAAGCTGGCGACGCCGCGGCCGCCGCTGGTGTAGCGGAGCTCCGGGTCACGGGTGACGTTGCCGACGAGCGTGACGGTGTTGTCTGCCATGGGTGGTTCCTCTCGGGATGCCGCGTCAGGCGGCGGTGCCGGTCATGCCGCGGCGCTCGGCCTCGGCGTCGGGCAGGCGGATCAGCTTGTGGCGGACGACCTCGTCCGCGAGACGCAGCGTTCGCTCGAGGTCGCTCAACGACCCGGCCGGCGCGATGGTCTCGACCACCAGGTAGTAGCCGGTCTCCTTGCGGTTGATCGGATAGGCGAACTGCCGCTTGCCCCACCAATCAGGACGGCCGTGGATGGTGCCCCCTGCGGCCTCGATGCCGTCGGTCACCGTCTTGATCCACGATTGGGCCTTGGGATCCTCGACGTCACCGTCGATGATGACCATTAATTCGTACGCACGCAGCATGCGTGTTGAACCTCCCTTCGGACCCGGTCGGCCGGTGAGCCTCCCGGGGCCCCCTCGGAGGGGGCAGGGCGAACATGACCCGGGGAGTGTATCGGCGGTCGTCGTCTCGCGATCACGGCCGCGAGCATGACGAAGGGGTGTCACATCACCCAGCGGGCGAGCGCCGGCTCACGGACCGACGTCGTCGCAGCCCGGCCCGGCGGCCAGCACCAGGCGGCTGCCGGAACCGATCCCGAGCTCGGCGAGCCGGCCCTGCGGGACTTCGATCGCGGCGACGTAGGGGCCGGCCGCCGAATACCGCGGGCACGCCGCGGCCGGACCGGTGAGGCACGGCTCCATGTCCGTCGCGGAGACGAAGCTGCCGTCTGCCGCGAAGAAGGCGATCGACAGCGGCATCGGCGTGCCCCGCATCCAGAACTGCCCGCTCGCCGGACCTTCGTACACGAAGACCATCCCGTCGGCGCCGCCGAGGTCCGTGACCCCCATCAGCCCCCGCTGACGCTGGGCGGACGTTTCGGCCACCCACAGGCAGAGCGGGCACACCTCGCCGTCGGCGAGCGTGACCTCGGCGGGTTGGAGGTCGAAACCCTCCGGCTGCACCGGCGTCGTCGTGCTCGGGGTGGGCGTGGTGCTCGCCGGTGCGGTGGAGGTCGGAGTGGTGGCCATCGTGGTCGCGGTCGTGGGAGCGCCGGACGACGTGGGGGGCGAACTCTCGGTCGCCTCCCCGTCGGCACACCCGCCGACGATCGTCAGCAGAAGTGTGAGCGCAACGGACGGAAACCTGCTCGCTGAACTCACACTTCTCGGAGGAGTCGCTACCGGCCGCCGACCGGGAACACCCGCCGGAGGTGGTGCCAGTGGCACCCGATGCACGCCTCGACGACGTACGCCCAGAGCTCGTCGCGCCGGCGGTCGAGCTTGGACAGCTCCTCGGCGGTCGACACGCATCGCCCGTGGGCGGGCAACCGCGACCCGAACACGTACGTGACCAACCGCAACCGCTCGTGCTCGCAGATCGGGCACGACGCCGCGGTCTCGGTGCCGACGTTGACAGCCGCCCGGATCAGCTCGGGGTGGGCGTCGCACACCTGGTCCTGACTGAGCCGGCCGCGGCGGTACTCGTTGATGACCGACTGTCGCAGCAACCGATGGTCGACCTGCCCGCGGCCGGAGCCCGACCCTCGCAGCAAATCGACCGACAGACTCATTGGCGGGTCAGGCTAATCGCACCGTCCGGCCGGCCGGTGCCGACGGCCACGATTGGGACCCACCTCCTCCGAACTGTGAGCTGAGCGTGCGGATATCCGCACGCTCAGCTCACACCTCGGAAACACGGGGCCGGGCCGATCCGCCATGGCGCCGGCGGCGCAGACCACACTGTCGTCCGTGATCGCGGACGTGTCGTACGGCCAAGGGCTCCCCGGCGAGGATGAGCTGCACCTGCTGGGCGACGTCTCGGCCGGCCGGCGGGTGCTCGAGCTCGGGCTCGCCGGCAACTCGGTGAGCCTCGCCCGGTCGGGCGCCAAGGCGCTCGCCGTCGACCCCGATCCCGAACTGCTCGCCGACCTCCGCATGGAAGCGGCCAAGGAGGGCGTCGCCGTCGAGTGCCACCAGGGTGAGCTGGCCGACCTCGGCTTCGCCCCCAGCGGAACGATCGACGCCGTCCTCGCCTGTCACACCGTCCACGAGGGCGACGACCTCGACCGCACCCTGCGCCAGGTCCACCGGGTGCTCCGGACCGGCGCGCCGTTCATCATGGTGCTCGACCACCCGTTCGCCGCGGTGCAGCTCGGCCGGGGCGGCGCGACCAGGCGCTACGGCGACGACCACCGCACCGTGGGTGAGCTGCTCACGGCCCTCGACCGGGCGAACTTCCGGATCGAGGCCTTCCACGAGCTCGGCGTGGACGACGGCAGCCCGGTCCCCACGACGCTCGTCGTGAAGGCCCGCAAGCAGGGGTCCTGACGGCGATCTGGGTGCAGATTTTTCCAGCTGTTGCGAAGAATCGCGCCCAGATCGGCAACTGAGAAGGATCGCGCCCAGATTGCGTGGGGGGTGTCAGCTCGTGCGCTCGGCCTCGACGATCGACGCCGGGCGGGGGCGACCGAACAGATAGCCCTGGCCCCGGTCGCAGCCCATCTCCCGCAGGCGGGACAGCTGCAGCGGCGTCTCCAGGCCCTCGGCGATCACGGCGATGCCGAACGAGTGGCCGAGGTTGACGACGGCCTCGACGATCGTGGTGTCCTCGGTGTCGAGACCGAGCCCGGCGACGAACCCCTTGTCGATCTTGAGCGCCTCGACCGGGAACCGCTTGAGGTAGGTGAGCGACGAGTAGCCGGTACCGAAGTCGTCGACGACGAGGTGCAACCCGAGGCTGCGCAGGTTGCGCAACGCCACCGTCGAGGCCTTGACGTCGGCGAGCAGGGCCGTCTCGGTGATCTCCAGCCACAGCGAGTCGGCTGGGATCCCGGTCTGGGCGAGCAAGTCGGCGACGAGGCCGGCGAACGCGGGGTCGACCACCTGGCGGGTGCCGACGTTGACGGACAGGTGGGCGTTGGCGAACGGGAGGTCCCGCGCCCGCCACCGAGCGAACTGGGACAGCGCGTCCTCCAGGATCGACGCCCCGATCTCCTCGACGAGTCCCGTCTCCTCGGCCATCGGTAGGAACTGGTCGGGCGTGAGCAGCCCGCGCTCGGGGTGGAGCCAGCGGGCCAGCGCCTCGAACCCGACCACGTGACCCGTCGTGAGCTCCACGATCGGCTGGAAGTACGGGACGAGTTCGCCCCGCTCGACCCCTCGGCGCAGCTCGGCCGCGGTGCGCAGGGCGAGCACCGTCGTCTCGTGCGAGCCGGGGGCGAACTCCTCGACACAATCCCGGCCCCGCGCTTTGGCGCGGTACATCGCCGCGTCGGCGTCGCGCAGCAAGTCGGCCGCGGACACCCCGGCCCGGTCGTTCACCGACACGCCGACGCTCGCGGCGACGAACAGCTCGGTGCCGTCCACGACGACGGCCTCCCGGACGGCTTCCCGGATCCGCTCCGCCGTGGCGAGGGCGTCGACTCCGCCGGTGAGGACGACAATGAACTCGTCGCCTCCGAAACGGGCCAGCACCGCCTTCTCGCCGACGACCTCCCGCAGGCGCACCGACATGGCGGTGAGGAGGGTGTCGCCGATGCCGTGGCCGAGGCTGTCGTTCACGGACTTGAAGTTGTCCAGGTCGATGAACAGGAGCGACACGTCGCCCACCTCGGCGTCCTGCAGGATGGCATCGACGCGTGCGAGCAGCTCGGTGCGGTTGGGCAGCCCGGTCAGGTCGTCGTGGGTGGCCGCCCACTGCAGGCGCTCGGCGGTTCGCCGCTGCTCGGTGACGTCCTCGATGTGCGTGATCGCGAGCGACACGCCCTCGTCCTCGGTCACCGCCACCCTGGTCCGGGCCCACACGAACTCGCCGTCGCGCCGCAGGTAGCGCTGGTCGAGGAGGTAGGTGTCGGCGATCCCGAGCTCGAGCCGGGCCCGGTAGGTGGCGGCCGCCCGCAGGTCCTCCGGATGGGTGATCTCGCGGATGCTGCGCCCGACGAGCTCCTCGACCGGACGGTCGAGCATGTCGGCGAGCGACCGGTTGGCGTCGAGGATCGTGGAGTCGTCGAGGCGGACGAGGGCCATGCCCGTGGGTGCGGAGTGGAACGCCTGCTGGAACCGCCGCCTGGCCTGCTCGAGCGCCCGCACCCGCTCCTCGCGCTCGGTCACGTCGCGCAAGCGCACGATGACCCCCTCGTCGGTCTGCCGGGCGCGGTCGACATTGGCCTCGACGAGCGTTGCCGGGCCGTCCGCGTTGAGCAACCGGAACGACGTCGGCGGCACCGTCTGGCCGCGACGGCCGGCGGTCAGCCACGCACTCGTTTCGGTCCGGCGCGCCGGCTCGACCAGCTCGGCGATCGGCCGTCCCGTCAGGTCGGCGACCGGGAGCCCGGTCAGCTCGGCGGCCTTGGCGTTGGCGCCGCGCACCACGCCGGCGTCGTCGAGCGAGATCACGGCCTCGGGCAGATCGTCGAGCAACAACCGCAGCTCGGACTCGGTGTCGATGAGCCGCTCGACCGTGCGGTTGAGGTGCCGCGTGATCCGTCGCGATTCCCACCACGTCACCGCCACGGCCGTCGCCGCGAGCAGGGCGGCGACCACCACCGCCGCGAGCATCCCCGGACTCTGGTCGGTGTCGAGCCGCACGACCAGCCCGACCAACCCGACGAGGAGGATCGCCGCGACGACGACGGACAGGACCCAGCGCCACATCGCCGTGCGCCGGCGGATGGCGACGCCGTCGGTCACGTCCTCGCGCATCAGGCAACGGTACTGACCCGACCACCCCCTCCTGCGTTCGTGTCACCGCATACGCGATCGATGACGTATGCGGTGACACAACCCGGAATGTGCGCCGCGCTTGCGCCAGGACTTGGGTGAGGACTTGCGTCAGGTCTTGCGCTGGGCGTACCAGGCGTCGAGGCGCTCGTAGGCGGCGGCGGGGCCGAGCTCGCCCTCGTCGAGGCGGACGTCGAGTAGGAACTGCAGGGCGTCGCCGACGATCGGACCCGGACCGACCCCGAGGTGCTCCATCACCTGGTGACCGTCGAGCTCGGGCCGGATCGCGGCCAGCTCCTCGGCCGCGGCGAGCTCGGCGATGCGCGCCTCCAGCTCGTCCATCCGCGTCGAGAGGCGAGCGGCCTTGCGCTCGTCTCGTGTCGTGCAGTCGCAGCGCGTGAGGACGTTGAGCTCGGTGAGCAGCGGTCCGGCGTCGCGGACGTAGCGGCGCACGGCCGAGTCGCTCCAGCCCATCTTGTAGGTGTGGAACCGGAGATGGAGGAACACCAGCTCGGACACGGCGGCGATGTCGGCGGTCGGGTAGCGCAGGGCCTCCATCCGGCGCCGGGTCATGCGGGCCCCGACGACGTCGTGATGGTGGAACGTGGTGCCCTTGCCGGCCTGGTAGCCCCGGGTGCTCGGCTTCCCGACGTCGTGGAACAGCGCGGCCAAGCGGGTGATCCGGAAGTCGAACGTCGGCCCACCAGACCGCGGCGGGCGGACGTTCTCGACGACCGCGATGGTGTGGCTGAGGACGTCCTTGTGGCGGTGGATTGGATCCCGCTCGAGGCGCAACGCCGGGAGCTCCGGGAGGAAGTGCTCGGCAAGCCCGGTGTCGACGAGAAACCACAGTCCGGCCGACGGGCGGTCGAGCACGAGCAGCTTGTCCAACTCGTCACGAATCCGCTCGGCCGACACGATCTCGAGCCGGTGCCCCCGCTCGCGGACCGCGACGACAAGTTCCGGCATGGGCGTGAGCCCGTAACCAGCGATGAACCGCGCCGCGCGGAGCATCCGCAGCGGGTCGTCGTCGAAGCTGATCTCCGGGGCGAGTGGCGTGCGCAGTGTGCCCGTCGCCAGGTCGGCCGCTCCGCCGAACGGGTCGACCAGTTCGGCGTCGAGGCCGGCGGGCCGCAGCTCGAGCGCCATCGCGTTGACCGTGAAGTCCCGCCGGCTGAGGTCGGTCTCGATCTCGTCGGCGAACGTCACGTGCGGCTTCCGCGAGTCGTCGGCGTACGCCTCGGCGCGGAACGTGGTGATCTCGACCGTCTGGTCCGAGCCGTCGTCACGCCGGCGCCGCAGGCCGATGGTCCCGAACCGCTCGCCCTGGGTCCAGACGGCGTCCGCCCAGCCGTCCACCAACCGCTTGATCTGGGGCGGGCGGGCGTCCGTCGTGAGATCGAAATCGAAATGCGGGCGGTCGGTTCCGACGAGCAGGTCGCGAACGGCGCCGCCGACGAGGTAGAGACGGTGCCCGGCCGCGCCGAACCGGGCGGCGAGCGGGGCGAGCTCGTCGAGCACCGGGGCGAAGCGCTCGGGAACGGTGGACACGGCGAGGAGGCTACGTAGCCGGGCCGTCGACGGACGCGTTCGGATTGCGGCCGTCCCGGCTCACGTCAGGCCGTACGAGCGCTCCCACAGCTCGCGGGCGGCGGTGACCGCCTCGGCGCCCGGGCCGCCGGCGGACGGCGCCTCGGGGAGCGTCGTCACATCGGCGAGCGCCCCGAGGGTCGCGGTCGCGCTCGCCGCCAGCGCGTCGAGGTCGTAGCCGCCCTCCAGCATCGCCACGCACCGGCCGGGGGGGACGAACGACCGCGCCCGCGCCGTGAGCAGGGCGAAGTCGCCGGACGTGAGTCCGAGATCGGTCAACGGATCGGCACGGTGGCCGTCGAATCCGGCCGACACCAGGAGCCACGTCGGGCCGAAGCGCTCGACCGCCGGCGCGATCAACTCGTCGAACGCCCGCAGGTAGACGTCGCCGGTCGCCCCCGGCGGCATCGGGATGTTCATCGTCGTGCCCGCACCCGCGCCGATCCCTGTCTCGGTGACCCGCCCGGTGCCCGGGTAGAGCGGCCACTGGTGCAGGCTCACGAACAGGACGCGAGGATCGTCGTCGAACACCGCCTGCGTGCCGTTGCCGTGGTGGGCGTCGTAGTCGAGCACCCACACCCGCTCGCCCTCGGCGGCGAGCGCGGCGGCGACGACCGCGATGTTCGACACGAGGCAGAAGCCCATCGAGTCGGTCGGCGTGGCGTGATGGCCAGGAGGCCGGACCGCGCAGAACGCCGCCGTCGCGTCGCCCTCGCGCAGCGCGGCGACGGCGGTCAGTCCGGCGCCGGCCGCGAGCCGGGCCGCCTCGGCCGAGTGCGTGCTGAGGCGGGTGTCGGCATCGATCCAGCCTCCACCGGCGGCCGCGAGCTTGTCGAGGCGGTCGAGGTACCACGGCGGATGGACCCGCTCGAGGTCGGCCCGCGTGGCCGCCTGCGGCACGACCGGCACCAGTGCGTCGGCGACTGCTTTGGCCTTCGCCCCGGCGACCACTGCCTGCAGCCGCGACGGCCGCTCGGGGTGGCTCGGCCCGGTGACGTGCTCGAGATAGGCCTCGTGGGTCACGAACAGCACCGACACAACGCCCACCATACGTGGACCGGGCGACGGTGCCTCGCGGCAGGTGGGCGCCCTCATCGAGGCATCCCGTCGAGGGCGGTGGCACGGTACCGTCGTCGGATGTGAAGGTCCGTGGGCCGGTCGATCGGGCGTTGGGACGCCGGGTGCGCGCCCGGGCGTCGGCGTGCGACCCGAGCCTGATCCATCTCGCGCTCGCCGATCAGGGCATCGTGCCCGATCCCGACGAGCTCGCGTCGTGGGTCGACGCCGTGGCCGGTCACGCCGGAGTTCGCGCGATCCGCACCGGAGCCTTGTTCGCGACAGCCGCTGACCGCTTCGCCGACGCCGGGTTCGCCGTCGTCGACACGTTGATGCTCCTGCGCGCCGATCTCGGTGATCCGAGGGTCGGGCGTCCTCGGGGCCGGGCCGACGCGACTGCCCCGCTGCGGGCGCGCCAGCACGGTGCGGCGGCGATGGTCGACTGCGCCGCGTTCGGCGCCAACTGGGGCAACGGCGCCGCCGATCTCGCCGAAATCAGGCGGGCGACGACGACGCACCGGGCCCGAATGCGCCGCGAGGCCTCGGCGACCTCCGGGTGGTCGCTGCGCCGGGGGCCGATCGTCGCGTTCGCGATCAGCGGGGCGGCCGGCGGGCAGGGGTACCTCCAGCGGCTGGCCGTGCTGCCCGAGCACCAGCGCCACGGGCACGGGCGTGCCCTCACCGTCGACTCCCTGACGTGGATGCGGCGCCGGCGGCTCGGCCACGCCGTCGTCAACACCGGGATCGACAACGACGCGGCCCGCGCCTTGTACGAGTCGCTCGGCTTCCGCCCGCTCTCGGACCGCCTCGTCGTGATGCAGCTCGACCTGTCACCGGGCCGATGACCCCGGCGAGCGCCCGGATCGCCGGCGTGGTCGCGACGGTCGGCGTCGTGGCGACGGCCGGATGGGCCGTGCCCGGCCCCGTCGACGCCCGACCGGCGGCCGGCCAGCCCGCCGACAGCCTCACGCTCGAGCTCGTCGAGCCGAGCTTCGCGATTCCCGCCGACACACCCTGGCGCGCGGTGTACTCCGTCACCGGCCGGCTCGCCGACGTCGTCCCGCCGACGACGACCACCACGACGACGACCACCACGACGACGGCGCCACCAAGGCCGCCACGACCTGGCGGTGGGCAGCCCGGACGGCCGGATCGGACCACGACGGCGACGTCGCCTGCGACGACCGCCCCACCGACCCCGCCACCGGTCGACGCCCGCGTTCGCGTCGTGCTGTACCGCTCGCTCGACGAGCGCAGCGAGGTCGCGGCCACGATTGCCGGCGATCTCCCCAACGAGATCGACCGCTTCGAGCTCCCGCTCGACGGCGCGCTCAGCGTGTCGGGCAACGCGACCCGACTGACGGTCGATGTGCCGACCACGACCCAACCCAACCCCGACCCCGCGTTGTCGATGCGGCTGCCCGGGCTCTATCCGATCGGTGTGCAGCTTCTCGTCGACGGTGAAGTCGTCGCCGATCACGTCACGTTCGTGAATCGGCTGCCGACCGGTCCGCCGACGAACCCGCCGCTCAACGTCGCCGTTCTCGCCGCAACTGATGACCCCGGGCCGGCACCCACGTTCACCGAGCTCGTCGACGGTCGCGAGGACCTCGAAGCGATCGCGGACGTCGCCTCGCGTGCCGCCGGACCGGTGACCGTCGTGCTACCGCCCGTGCTGATGGCCGACCTGTCCGCCGATGACGAGCTGTCCGAGACGCTGGCCACCGCGCTCGACGGTGCCGAGCTGCTGTCCCAACCTGCCGATCAGCTGGACCCGTCGTCCGCGGTCGCGATCGGCGCGACCGACGTGTTCACGCGCGAGCTCCGCGAGGGCGAGGACGCCCTCGCCGCGGCGCTGCCCGGTACCCCGACGCGCCGCTCGGCCTGGCTCGCAACGTCGCCGATCAGCGGCGCCGCCGCGGCCGAGTTGCGCAACCTCGGGTTCCGGCTGCTCGTCCTCGACGCGGAGACGTACCAGAGCATGGACGGCAGCGTCGGCGGCTACCAGGATCCGACGCTGGCCGTGGAAGCCGACCTCAACGACGGCTTCACGCTCCCGGCGCTGGTCGTTCCGGCGCTGGGCACGCTGGTCGACTCGAGCTACCTCGAGGCGGCCGGGATCACTCCCAGCGACGCCGCCGTGCGCCTGCTGGCCGAGCTCCTGACGATCCGTGGAGAGCTCGGTCCGCACCGGCGCCGCAGCGTCGTGCTGGCGACACCGGACGTCGGTGTCCCCGACAGCGACGTCGTCGCCACGTTCACGACCCTCGCGGCCGACCTGCCGCAGGTCGAGCTGGTGCCGCTCTCGGTGCTTCCTGGCGCCACCGACGCGATGAGGGTGCGCCGCCGGCGGGTGACCGTGACGCTGCCCGACGAGGCGGGGCCTGACCTCAGCGCGCGGGCCCAGCGGCTCAACCTGACCCGCGTGTTCGCCGAGAGCGCGGCCTCGATGATGGTCGATGACACCCCGGCCGAGGCCTGGAGGGCCGAGCTCGACACGTTGCTGTCGACCGGCCTCGACGACGAGACCGTCGACGCCGCCCTCGACCGAATCTCGGCCGAGGCCGCCGCCGTTCGCAATTCGGTCGCCGTACCCGATCCGTTCCCCTTCACGCTCACCGGGCGCGAGAGCGTGCTGCGCCTCAACATCCGCAACGATGCCGACGAAGCTCGGCGTGTCGTCGTGCGGGCCCGGTCGCCGAAGCTGGCGTTTCCCGAGGGCGACTTGGAGGTCGACCTCGCCCCGTCAGGCAACACCGAGATCGAGCTGCCCGTTGTCGCCAGGTCCAACGGAACGTCGTCCGTGGAGATCGAGCTGCTGACGCCGGAGTTCGGGCAGACCGTCGCCGGGCCGGCCGTCCTCACCGCCCGGGTGAACGCGCTCACCGGTCTCGGTCAGGTCATCACCGGCGGCGCCGTGCTGGTGTTGCTGTCGTGGTGGTTCGGGCACTTCCGCCGCCGGCGGCGGCGCCGACTGGAAGGCAACGGCGGCCGCAACGGCAAGCCCGCCGCGCCGGACGTGTCGCCCGACGCCGCCGAGGCGATTGCGCAGGCCCACGGCGCCGGCCAGTAGTCTCCCCGACCCGTGACCGACACTGCGTTCCCCGGCCACGCCACATACTGCCTGCGCAGCTGCTGGCCGCTCGCTCGCTGGCGCTCGCTCACTCGCATCTCCGCGAGGGTCGTTACATGACCGAGTCCTCGCCGCCGTCGCCGACGGTCGGCGTCGTCACCGACAGCTCGTGCGACCTGCCGGCCGACCTCGCCGAGCGGTCGGGCATCGAGGTCGTCCCCCTCACGATCCGGTTCGGTGACGAAGAGCTCGTCGACCGGGAGCAGCTGTCGACGACGGAGTTCTGGGCCCGCTGCGCCCGATCGCCGGACTTGCCGTCGACCGCCGCGCCGTCGCCGGGGCGGTTCGAGCAGTCGTACCGCAAGCTCGCCGAGCAGGGCGCCGGCAGTGTCGTCGTGATCACGTTGTCCGGCGCGCTGTCGGCGACGATGCAGAGCGCCGAACTCGCGGCCCGAAGCGTCGCCGCCGACGGCATCGACGTCCGCGTCGTCGACAGCCGCACCGTTTCCCTCGGTCTGGGGACCATCGCGCTCGCTGCCGCCGAGCGGGCGGCCGGTGGCGCCGACGCGGACGCCGTCGAGCAGCTCGCCCGCGAGCTTGTCGGGCGAACGCGGGTCTTCGGCGCCCTCGACACGCTCGAGAACCTGAAGAAGGGCGGACGAATCGGCAACGCCAAGGCGCTGCTGGCCACGGCTCTGTCGATCAAACCGATCATCGAGGTCGCCGACGGGGTGGTCGAGCAGCACGGCAAGCAGCGCACCCGCACCAAGGCCCTCGCCTTCCTTGTCGACAAGGTCGCCTCGTTCCAGGGCCGGATCGAGCATCTTGCCGTGCTCCACGCCGACTCGCCGGACATCGATGACTTCGTCGCCCGGCTGCAGCCGTTCGCCGACGGCGAGATGGTCGTCGGCCAGATCGGACCCGTGATCGGCGCGCACGCCGGCCGGGGCACGATCGGTGTCGCCTTCCAGGAGCGCGTCGAGGGCTGACCCTCCCTCAGATTTGACGGTGGCGCAACTAGCGTCACGGTGCGAGATGGCGGCGTCGACCAGCCCTCCCCCCGACACGAGCATGTCGAGCACCACCCCGCCCGACGGCGGGCGCTCCCTCGTCCTCGCCGGCCGGTACCGCCTGGACCGTCGCCTCGCCCAGGGCGGGATGGCCGAGGTGTGGCTGGCGACCGACCTCTCCCTCGACCGCAAGGTTGCACTCAAGTGGCTCAAGCCGAGCTTGGCGACCGATCCCGTCGTCGCCGAGCGCTTCCGTCGCGAGGCGATCGCGGTCGCCGGCCTGACCCATCCGAACATCGTCGCCGTGCACGACGTGTTCGAGGAAGATGGCCGGCAGGCCGTCGTGATGCAGCTGGTCGACGGCAAGAGCCTGCGCCAGTTGCTCGACGTCCAGACGAGGTTGAGCCCTGAGCTGACGATCCACATCGGGATGTGCGTCGCGGCGGCCCTCGACGCCGCCCACCATGCCGGGTTCGTGCACCGTGACGTCAAGCCCGGCAACATCCTGGTGACCCCGGATGGGCGGGTGCTGCTCACCGACTTCGGGATCGCCAAGGGGCTCGACCCGACGGGCGAGGACCTCACGAGCGACAACGTGATGATGGGCACGGCCAAGTACCTGTCGCCCGAGCAGGTCAGAGGCCGCCGGCTCGACGGTCGGGCCGACCTGTACTCCCTCGGCCTCGTGCTCTACGAATGCCTCGCCGGGCGGGTGCCGTTTCTCGGCGAGACCGATGCCGACACCGCCCTCGCCCGCCTGCAGCGAGATCCCACTGACCTCGCCCGCCTCCGGCCGACGGTGCCCCGCGGGCTGGTCAACCTGATCCACCGGCTTCTCGCCCGCAACCCGAACCACCGCCCCGCCACCGGGGCCGAGCTCCGCGCCGAGCTCCAGCGCGTCGCCGACGAACCACCCCCCGAGGTCGACGGCACTCCGTTGTCCGTGCCCCCTGCCCACGGCAGCTCCGCCGGCCCGGCCGGCCCGGTCGTCAGGACCCGGCCCGGCGCCCCCCGCATCCCCGGCGAAGCCACTCCCCCGCTCGAGCCCCGCCGTACCCGCGACCACACGCCCCACGCCGGCCCCGATCTCCGCGGTAGCCCGGCGCGCGGCCTCCAGTCCCGCACCGCACCGTCACTCATCCTCGTGTGCATCCTGCTACTGGTCGCGCTCGTGGTCGCCCTCGTGCTCTGGGCGACGATCGGACGGCCCGCCGACGGACGTGGCGGGGCGACGACCGTTCCCCCAGCAACCGTCCGTCCGCCTCCGGGCCCGGTCGAGATCGCGACCCTCGTGGCCTACGACCCGCAAGGTGACGGCGAGGAGAACGACGAACTCGCTTCGTCGGCCGGCGCCGACGACGATCCGGCGACGAACTGGCGGACCCTCTGCTACGCGTCGCGCTACATGGGCAAGGAGGGTGTCGGCCTCACGGTCAGCCTGACGCGGCCCGGTACCGGCACGTTGAGCTTCGACGTCGCCAACGCGCCCTACACCGTCGACGTGTTCGCCTCGACCGCGAGAGCAGTGCCGGCGGCGATCGCCGACTGGGGGCAGCAGATCGGCGAGCGGACGTTTTCCGAGGAGCCGGGCACCGTGCAGATCACGACGGCTGCCGCGGCCCGGCACCTGCTGATCCTGTTCCGCGAGATCGGCCCGGACGGAGGCTGCACGTCGGCGAACCCGTATCGAGGCACGATCGGCAACGTGCGCTTCGCCTGACGGGACCCGTCACCGCCTTCGCCGGCCACGTTCTTCGGGGGGCACACGGGGGGCGGAGCCCCCCGTGGGAGACCTAACCTCGACCGATCATCGGTGCCGACGACGATCGCGACTTGGTGGCCGCCGCCCAGGCCGGGGATCGTGCCGCGCTCGACACCTTGCTCCGACGCCACTACGACCGAGTCCACGCCGTCTGCCGGCGCATCACCGGGTCCGGGAGCGACGCCGACGATGCGGCCCAGGAGGCGATGATCGGCATCGTCCGCGGGTTGCGCAAGTTCGACGGCCGGTCGGCGTTCGCGACCTGGGTGTACCGCATCGCGACCAACGCCGCCCTCGACGAGCTGCGCCGGCGACGGCGCCGGCCACCGCTGCACGCCGTCGAGGACGAAGGGGGCCGCGAGCTCGTCGACGCGACCGCCGAGCGCCAGGTCGACGCGGTCGCCGAGCGGGCCGCGCTCGACGCGGCTCTGAGCGGCCTCACCGACGACTTCAAGGCGGCCGTCGTGCTGCGCGACGTCGCCGACCTGGACTACGCCGAGATCGCGGAGATCCTCGAGATCCCCGTGGGTACGGTCAAGTCGCGCATCGCCCGGGGGCGCATGCAGCTGGCCTCCGAACTCGGGAACCCGGACCCCCTCGCCCGACGTCCAAGCAAACGACCACCGATCTCACCCCCCTCCTCATGAACGACGAAACCGAACTCCTCGCCAGCGCCTACCTCGACGACGCCCTGACCGACGAGGAACGGGCGCGTGCCGAGGCCGACCCCGAGGTGATGGCGGCCGTCGAACGGATGGCCGAGCTCCGGCACCAGCTCTCGGTGGTCGAACGGCCGGACCCGGCCCGTCGTGACGCCGCGATCAAGGCTGCCCTCGACGTGTTCGCGGCCGAGCGTCCATCCGCCGCTCCCCCACCGGTCACCTCGCTCTCCGCCCGCCGTTGGAGCCGCTGGCTGATGCCGGCCGCCGCGGCCGCTCTGGTGGCGATCGTCGCGGGAGGCATCATCGCGACCCGCGGCGTTCAGGACGGCGGCGACGACGCCGGCGGTGGGGACGAGGCCGCGTCAGTTGCCGAGCCCGCCGCCGGCACGACGGAACTCGTGTCCAGCGGCCAAGTGCTGGCCGACGTACCGGCCGACACCGAGGAGAGCCCGCAGGCTCGGGACGACGGCGGCACGGCGACGACCGGCGCCACGGAGGCCGCCCCCGAGGCCACGGCGGCCGCGGGGACGTACAACGTGACGACCGACGTGGACGGCAGCCTTCCGGTCATCCGAGCGCCGCGGCAGCTCACCCAGCTCGCCGCCGACGAACAGTCGTCACTGTTCCGCACCGGCCCAGGCCCATGCGACGCGGGCAGCTGGCTCGGCCGCGCCGTTCTGCAGACCGACAGCGGCGACGTGGTCGTCGATGTCTTCCTCGCCGAGCGGGCCGGCCGGGTGCGCGCACTCGATCCGGAATCGTGCGAGGTGCTCCTCTCCGCGCGGGCGCCGTAGAGGTCACGCCGACTCCGCCACCTGGACGTCCCGGAACGCCTCTTCGTCTAGTCTCGCCGGCCATGGCCGCGAACCCGCTGACCGACCCGAACTGGGCGCCGGACCTCGCCGACACCATCGAGCGGATGGTCGGCACGGTCCGCGAGAAGGCCACCAGGCCGACGGTCCACGCGGCGCGCGCCATCGTGTTCGGTCTGCTCGCCGGGATCCTCGGTCTGGTCGCGGTCACGCTGCTACTCATCACCGTCACCCGCGGCCTGCAGGTCCTCCTCGACCTCGCCGTCCCGTGGTCCACCGCGGTCTACCTCAGCTACCTCATCGTCGGCGGAATCCTCTGCCTGGCCGGAGTGTTGTTGTTGATGAAGCGGCGTCCCCCGGACGTCTGAGTCCGAACGGAACTGCATGACACTGACGACAACCAGCAGCGCGCGCAACGTGATCATCGTGGGATCCGGCCCCGCCGGCTTGACGGCCGCGGTCTACGCGGCGCGGGCGAACCTCTCCCCGCTCATCATCGAGGGCGAGCCGTCGAGCACCAGTGACCAGCCGGGTGGCCAGCTCATGCTGACCACTGACGTCGAGAACTACCCGGGGTTCCCCGAAGGGATCATGGGCCCCGAGCTGATGACGAAGTTCCGCGACCAGGCGGAGCGCTTCGGCGCCGAGTTCATCACCGAGAAGGCGACGAAGGTCGACTTCGCCCTGCGGCCGTTCCAAGTCTGGGTGCGGGACACGATGTACGAGGCGGACGCGATCATCGTCAGCACCGGAGCGCAGGCGCTGATGCTCGGGCTCGAGGCCGAGTCCCGGCTCATCGGCCACGGCCTCTCGACGTGCGCCACGTGCGACGGCTTCTTCTTCCGGGGACAGCACATCGGGGTCGTCGGCGGTGGCGACTCGGCGATGGAAGAGGCGATCTTCCTCACTCGATTCGCCGACAAGGTGTCGGTGATCCACCGCCGGGACACGCTGCGGGCCTCCAAGATCATGCAGGACCGGGCGTTCGCCAACCCGAAGATCGAGTTCGTGTGGGATACGGTGGTCGAGGACCTCGTCGGCGCCGACCGGCTCGAGGGCGTCGAGTTGCGCAACCTCCGCACCGGAGAGCCGTCGACCCTCCCCGTCACCGGTCTGTTCGTGGCGATCGGACACCGTCCGAACACGGACCTGTTCGCCGGCGTGCTGGACATGGACGAGAACGGCTACCTGATCACCGCGCCGGGCTCGACCGCCACGAACATCGACGGCGTGTTCGCGGCCGGCGACGTCCAGGACCACACGTACCGCCAAGCGGTGACCGCAGCTGGGAGCGGGTGCATGGCCGCGATCGACGCCGAGCGCTGGCTCGAGGCTCGTCACTAACGAACGTACGTATGGCGTATGCTCTTGACTCCAGTAGCCCTATATGTTGGGGGTGATGGAAGGGGCGGTGCCTCGGGCCGGCGTGGACTATCCGGGGACCTGGCAGGCGTTCGAGCAGTGGTTTCCCGATGACGAGTCGTGTCGCGAGTTCCTGGCTCGGGTGCGCTGGGGTGACAAGTTCACCTGTCCGAGCTGCGAGGGGCATGACGCTTGGCGGACCGCTCGGGGACTGTGGATGTGCCGGCTGTGTGGGCGGCAGACGTCGGTGACTGCGGGGACGATCTTCCATCGCAGTCGCTACTCGCTGCGCACTTGGTTCGCGGCGATGTGGTTCGTCTGCGCCCAGAAGAACGGGGTGTCGGCGCTGGGCGTCAAGCGGGTGCTCGGGTTCGGCTCCTATCGCACCGCGTGGACCTGGATGCACAAGCTGCGCCGGGCGATGGTCCGCCCCGATCGTGATCGCCTCGGCGGGCCCGGCGTTGCCGTGGAGATCGACCAGACCTTCATCGGCGGCCGTATGCAGGGGCTCAGCGGTCCCCGCTACGTCAACAAGACCGAAGTCGTGATCGCCGTCGAACGCCTCCATCCCAAGGGCCTGGGCCGGGCTCGGCTGCGCCAGATCGACATGACCAACCGCAAAGACGAGTTGCTCGACTTCATCCGGGACAACGTCGCCACCGGCAGCATCGTCTACACCGACGGCGAGCCCTCCTACCAACGGGCAACCCGAATCCTCCACCTGCGCCACGAACCGATCATCATGGCCGGCTCACCGCACCCCGCCCACCAGCTGCTCCCCGCCGTCCACCGCGTCGCCTCGCTGCTCAAACGATGGCTTGCGGGCACTCTCCACGATGGCCAGTCCGCCGGTCAGCTCGACTACTACCTCGACGAGTTCACCTTCCGCTTCAACCGGCGCACCAGCCGCTCCCGCGGGCTGCTCTGGTACCGACTGCTACAACAGGCCGCCAACACCGACCCCCACCCCTACCGGGAGCTCACCACAACATCTAGCCACCACTGGAGCTAAGCCGATACGCCATACGTACGTTCGAGATTGAGCGAGGGAATGAGCTGCCGATTTCGGCGGTTGCAGTTGAGTACACTCGCCCCGCCGAACTAGGCCCAACCCTGGAGATGCCCCTCACCATGGCCGGAATCGTGAACCTCTCGACCACCACCTTCGACGAGACGGTCGGAGCCTCGGACAAGCCCGTCGTCGTCGACTTCTGGGCCGAGTGGTGTGGTCCGTGCAAGGTCATCGCACCGATCCTCGCCGAGCTCGCCACCGAGCTCGAGGACCAGGTGACCCTGGCCAAGGTCAACGTGGACGACAATCCCGACCTGGCGATGCGGTACAACGTGATGAGCATCCCGACGCTGTTGGTCTTTTCCGGTGGCGAGGTGCACAAGCGCCTCGTCGGTGCCAAAGGCAAGTCCCAACTGCTCCAGGAGCTCGACGAATTCCGCGTTACTTCCCGCTGACCCTCGGTCAGCGCGGCGAGGCCGTCCACGATCTGCAGCGCCGGCTCGGCGCCGCCGGTTTCGGTCCCGCCGGCGTCGAGGGTGCCTACTGCCAGACGACCGAGGCCGCCGTACGGGCGTTCCAACGTCACCACGGGCTGCGCGACAACGGCCAGTGCGACGAACCGACGTGGCTCGCCCTCGTCGAGGCGTCGTGGCGGCTCGGAGACCGTCCGCTGCGCCTCGTCGCGCCCTACCTCCGCGGTGACGACGTCGGCGCGTTGCAGGGCTGGCTCGGCAAGCTGGGGTTCGACTGCGGCCGCGTCGACGGCATCTTCGGCCCGGCCACGGCTCGCGCTCTCGAGGACTTCCAACGCAACTGCGGGCTCGAGGTCGACGGCATCTTCGGCCCCGCGACGGCGCGCGCCCTCGAGGTCAACAGCACACACAGTGGCACCGGGCCAGGGGTGGCGACCCTTCGGGAGATCGAACGGCTCGGGGCGGTGGCGTCCCTGCGCGAGCTGCGCGTCGTGGTCGGCCAGTTCGGCGGCCTCGGCGCCCTGACCCGCCAGGTCACCCAGAGCCTGCGACACCAGGGGGCGCGGGTGATCTCCGTGGACGAGCTCGATCCGTCGGTGCAGGCCGCCGCGGCCAACCGCTATGAGGCCACGGCCTACGTCGGCTTCGAGGCCCGTCCCGACGAGCACGCCACGGTCGCCTACTACGCCACGGCCGGGTTCGAGTCCGCTGGCGGCCACGCCCTCGCCACGCGCCTGGTGAAGCACTTCGCCGAGGTCCCCGGGTTCCCGTCCGCCCGCGCGCCCGGCATGCGCCTGGCCGTGCTCAGGGAGACGCGGATGCCGGCCGTCGTGTGCGCCCTGGGGCCGGTCACCCGCGTCGTCGACGCGACGCCCCGGCTCAGCGACGCCGTCGTCGAGGCGCTCGCGGCCTGGGCCGAGTCACCGATTCCGGGCTCGCTCTCCCCCGCCTGACGCCCAAATTCGACCTCAACCCTCGACTGCGAGTCGATGGACTTGACCTCATCTCCACGGTTACACACAGAGAGGGGAAAGATTGTGGATAACTGGCCATTTCCCCTGCTCAGGGGCGGTCCTCGGCGGTTCCCCAACTGATGTTCGAGGCGGCGGCGGGGGTCAGCGCTCGCCGGTGAGGAGCCGATAGATCCGCTCGAGATCCTCCAGATCGGCGAAGTCGATGGTCACCTTGCCCCGCTTCGCGCCCATGTGGATGCTCACCCGGGTGTCGAGTAGGTCAGCGAGCAACTGCTCGAGCTCGAGCAGCCCCGGCGGTCGGAGGCGGGTCGCGCTGCTCAACCCGGCTCCATCGACCGGGGCGGCCGGACGCTCGCGCGGCGGCGCAGGGTCGCCTCCGCCGCGCACCGCCTCCTCGACCACGCGAACGGACCACCCCTCCTCGGCCGCCCGGCGGGCGAGGCGCTCCTGCAGCGCCCGGTCCGGGGTGCCGAGCAGGGCGCGGGCGTGACCGGCCGAGAGCCGGCCGTCGGCGAGCAGATGCTGCACCGCCGGTGGGAGGCCGAGCAGACGTAGCGTGTTGGTGATCGCGGCCCGGCTCTTGCCCACGCGGCGGGCGACCTCATCGTGGGTGAGGTCGAAGTCCTCGATCAGCTGCTGGAAGGCGGCCGCCTCCTCGAGGGGCGTGAGATCGTCCCGGTGCAGGTTCTCCACCAGGGCCCGCTCGACCGCGCTCACGTCGTCGGAGTCGCGGACGATCGCTGGAACGGTGGCGAGGCCGGCGCGCTGGGCCGCCCGCCAGCGCCGCTCACCGGCGATGAGCTGATAGCCACCGTCCACGGGACGGACGAGCACCGGCTGGAGCACGCCCAGCTGGGCGATCGACGCGGCGAGCTCGCTCAACGACTCCTCGTCGAAGTGGACCCGTGGTTGGTGGGGGTTCGGCGTGATGTCGGCGATCGGGAGCTCGACGAGGGCGGGGGAGCCACCCTCGTCGGCGGGGGCGGTATCGGCGAGCGGGATGAGCGACGTGATTCCCTTACCCAACCCGCTGCGTCGATTCATCATGCACCTCCTTGGCGACGTCGCGATAGGCGATGGCCCCTCGGGACCGGGGGTCGAACGTGATGATCGGCTGCCCGAACGAGGGCGCCTCCGACAACCGCACCGACCGGGGGACGACCGTGCGCAGCACCTTGTCGCCGAAGTGGTTGCGGACCTCGCCGATGACCTGGTCGGCGAGCTTGGTCCGGGCGTCGTACATCACGCACACGATCGTGCTCACGTCCAGCGTCGGGTTGAGGTTGCGCCGGACGAGGTCGACGTTGCGCAGGAGCTGGCCGAGGCCCTCCAAGGCGTAGTACTCGCACTGGATCGGCACCAGCACCTCGTTGGCCGCGCTCAGTCCGTTGACGGTCAGCAGCCCGAGCGACGGCGGGCAGTCGATGAGCACGTAGTCGTAGTCGTTGAGTACCCCCTCGATCGCCCGGCGCAGGCGGGTCTCCCGGCTGAACGCCGGGACCAGCTCGATCTCGGCGCCCGCCAGATCGAGGCTCGCCGGGGCGACGAACAGGCGCCGGACGTCCGTCGGTTCGATGCAGTTCTCCAACGGAACGTCGTGCATGAGCACGTGGTACATCGAGGCCTCGAGACCTCTGTTCTCGATCCCGAGTCCGGTCGTGGCGTTGCCCTGCGGGTCGAGGTCGACGATCAGGGTGCGCTGACCCAGCTCGGCCAGGCAGGCACCCAGATTGACGCACGTGGTGGTCTTGCCCACGCCACCTTTCTGGTTGGCAATGGCGATCACGCGGGGCAGGGCACGACCGGTGGGCTCGGCCGCCACGGCCATCGCCATCACCTCGTCAGGTAGCGTCATCGAGGGTGGTCTTTCGGAGTGCGCCAGCGGACCGGGCCCGGGCCGCCACGCACAGCCTGACGCGCGAGGACGCACCGGGTCAAGCACCACCCTCATGTTCCACGTGAATCTTGACGGTGAAACAACGCCGCCAGTACGGTGGCGAAGATGGTGAACGAGTTCGATGCCGGCTACCTCGTCGGGCTGCTCGTCGGGGAGGGACACTTCGGCGGCGACGGCCGGCAACCACAGGTCACCCTGCGGATGCACACCCGTCACGTGCGTATCTTCGAGTGGCTGCTCGACCGCTTCCCAGGGAGCCGGCTGTACGGGCCGTACACCCACGGCGGGCGGAGCTACTACCAGTGGATGGCGCGGGGCGCGTTCTTGCGCGACGAGCTCGTACCGGTCCTCGACCGGTACCTGAGTCCCGACCTCGACGAGTGGGCCTTCTCGCGCTACGCGACCATGAAGGCGACCTACAGCCTCGGCGCCGGTCCCGGCGCTACCGCCGTCGGGCGGTGAGCGAACACGGCGACCCGCCGATCGGGTTGCGCCACCGCGATCAGCTCGAGCGCGTCGAGCAGCGCTGCCGGCCAGCGGCCCGGCTCGGGGCGAGGCGGTTCGCTCACGACGACGAGGCCACCGTCGCGCAGCAGTGGTCTCGCGGCGCGGAGTGTCGTGGCCGGCGGCCCGAAGCTGCGAGCCACAACGGCGTCGGCGATTCCGGGCCGATCCCGTGGGAGGGTCGCCGCGTCGAGCGCAAGGACCTCCACGCGGCCGGGGAGGTCGAGCCGGCCGACGAGGCGCGCGAGGTGATCGGCGCGGGCGCCGCGGCGGTCGACGAGCAGGACCCGCAGGTCCGGTCGGGCCCGAGCGAGAACGAGACCCGGCACGCCTCCGCCGCTGCCGAGATCGATCACCGTCCCGGTCACGTCGCCGAGCGCATCGACGAACGCGACGGCGTGGTCGACGATCGCCGCGACCGACTGCTTGTCACCGAGGTGCCCGAGCCGTTGAGAGTCGGCGAGCGCGGCGAGCAGGGCGGTATCGCCGGCGACGTCGACCCGGATCACGTCGGGGTGACGATCACCCGCCGGTTCGGCTCCTCGCCTTCCGAGCGGCTCTCCACCCCGTCGATCTCCGACAGCGCGTCGTGCAGCACTTTGCGATCGGCCGACGGCATCGGGTCGAGCGAGCGGGCGACCCCGGTCTCCTTCACCTGTTCGGCAACCGTGGCAGCGAACCGTTCGAGCGCCTGCCGGCGCTTCTCGCGGTAGCCGGCGACATCGACGCGGAGGCGGGTGTCGTGGTCGCCGAGTCGGCGCTGGGCCGCGACCCGGGCGAGGTCTTGGATGCCCAGCAGTGTCCGTCCGCCGGGTCCGATCAACAGTCCGAGCGACGAGCCGCTGACCTGCACCTCGATCTCGTTGCCGTCGACCCGAGCATCGACCTCGGCCGCGAAACCGAACGCATCGGTGAGACCGGACACGAACTGCACCGCGGCGGCACGGACATCGTCGGTCGCGACTGGTGCGATGGATTCCTCGGCGTCAGGTGCGGATGGCTGGTCGGTCGACATGACGGTTCCTTCGGAGCTCGCGGTGGACGGGGTCGGTGACTCGGAATCGGGGTCAGCGGGCGTGGGCGTCGCCGTGGTCTCGGCGCCCCGACGCGAGCGCCCGCTGCGACGACGTTGCGTTCGGCCGCCCGACGCTGGACGTTCGGTGTCCGCGTCGGCCGGCACAGCTGGCGAGGCCGGCCGGTCCTCCGTCGGGCGATTGCGCCCTCCGCGACGCCGCTCTTGCTTCGGTCGCACGGGAGCCGGTCGGACCCGCGCCCGGATGCGCGCTTCTCCGCGCATCCGCCCGAACAGTCCGGGCCGAGGTTCCTCGAGGACGACTACCTCCGCCTCCTCGAGCACGACCCCGAGCTGATCGAGCGCCAGCTCGGTGGCCTCCTCCCGGGTTCGCGCGGTCGTCTCGACCCACTCCATCCGTCACTCCGTTCCAGTCCGGTCCGCCAGCGGGCGACCCGGTCGACTATCTCCGTCGTTTGCTGCCGCTCTTCGTGCGGCTGCCACCCGGCCGACTCGGCGACGAGCCCGACCGCGGGCGGCCGGACGCGCCCTTCCCGGTCGGCGTCGGCCGGTTCTTCGGCGGGGTGGTGCGTTTCGATCCTCCGCCGGTTCGACTGGTCGCGCTCGGGCGCGCGTTCGCGCCCTTGCCGGCGTTCTCCGTCGCTCCGTCGCCACCGCCCTTTGCCGCGGTCAGATCGCGTTTCGCCTGACCGAAGAGCCCGCCGCCGCCGCCGTCCTGCTTGGCGAGCTCACGGGCCTGCTCCCCCGCCCGCTGCGCCTGCCGGCCGAGGGCCTCGTCGTGGCCGTAGAACCGCCGCGTGATGTACGCCTGCTGGGCGATCCGCAACACCGCCTGCGCCGCGTAGTACACGACGAGACCGGTGAGGAAGAAGATCTGGAAGATGGCGAAGGCGACCGGCAGGTACTGCATCAGCTTCTGCTGGGTCGGCGACATCGTCGGGCTGACGGCGGCGCGGGCGGCGACCATGCGCTGCTGCAGGAAGTACAGACCGCCGAGGATCACGACCAAGAGGGCGTAGATGAGCCCGGTGGCGAGGGACTCGCTGAGCGCCTGGGCGGGAGAGATCGCGAGGTCGATGCCGAACGAGATCATCTCCGGCGGGTCGGCCTCGAACAGCGACTGGAACAGATCGGACTCGTGCGAGATGTACCGAGGGACGAACCCGAGCGAACTCGACGTCTCCTGCCCGGCCGCGGCGAGCACACCGTTGGCGATCACCGCCGTCGACCCGGAGGGCTTGTAGGTGAGCCCCGTGAGGACCCGGAACATGATGATGAAGATCGGCATCTGGGCCAACAACGGGAGGCACGAGGACATCGGGTTGACCTTGTGCTCCTGATAGAGCTTCATCATCTCTTCGTTGAGCTTCTGCCGGTCGTTCCGGTGCTGCTGCTGCAGGCGACGCATCTCCGGAGCCAGGCGCTGCATCTCGAGCATCCCCTTGGTGCTCTTCAGCGTGAGCGGCGTGATGAGGAGCATGACGACGACAGCGATCAGGGCGATCGCGATCGCATAGTTGGGGACCAGGCTGTAGAACCAGGCGAGCAGCGAGGCGGGAATCTCGAACATCGGTCAGCGAGCCTCGGTGGGGGATTGCCGCTCGGGCACGGGGTCGAAGCCCGACGGGCCCAAGGGGCGGCACCGGCTGAGGCGGCGCAGGGTGAGCCACAACCCGCGGCGGCTGCCGTGCACGATCAGCGCCTCGCGTGCGTAGGACGAACAGGACGGCGTGAACCGGCACGGTGACGGCCGTCCAGCCATCGCCCGCTGGTACCAGTTGATCAGGCGCACCAGCCGGGATGCGGCCGGAGGCGCGACGTGCTCAGCGGTCATGCCCACCCACCGATGCCCCGTCGACGGCGCAGGTCAACATCCGCGTGACCTCGTCGTGCAGCTGAGCGAACGTTTGTTCGAGAGCTGCGGGGCGAGCGCCCACGAGCACCCAGCCGTCAGGGAGTTGCCCGCTCCCGGCAACCGATTGGATCGCCGCCCGCAACCGACGGCGCAGACGGTTCCGCGCGACCGCCGGCCCGACGCTCCGACCGATCGAGAACGCGAGCCGCGGCGGCACGGCGTCGTGGTCCGGGAGGTACCGACACCACAACGTCTCGGTCCGGGCGTGGAACCCATCGCGCGCCAACCGCTCAAACGCTCGTCGCTCGCTGACTCGACCGACCCTCAAGCCGACAGCCGGCTGCGGCCCTTCAGGCGGCGAGACTTGATGATCGCCCGCCCCGCCCTGGTGCGCATCCGCGCACGGAAACCATGCTTGCGAGCACGGCGTCGGGTGTTGGGTTGGTAGGTGCGCTTCACGGCAGCTCCGGGGATTCAGGTTGCGTCGAACGGCGGCGGCACCACGGAGGACGCCCTCGCCGGAGCGCTCACCGCGCCCACCGAAGCTCGGGCCGACGCCGTCACGTGCCGACCCGTCAAGGCTACGGCCCGTTCCGCGCCACTGGCAACCGGGGGCGGCGGGTGCCGTCGCGGGGCCCCGAGGGCCCGTGTTGGACCCTCGCCTCGGCGTGGTAGGTTCGGTCGCTCGGCCGAAGCTACCAGCGGCTTTCCACAACCTGTGGACAATGTGTGGATCGGCGCGTAGGTCGGGGAACAGGAGCGCAGACGGTGAGCGACCAGGAGCAGGTGTGGACAGCGGTCGCACAGCATCTCCGAGATCAGCTCACCGACGCCGTGTGGTACTCCACGTTCCAGGACGTGATCCCGGTCGAGGCGAATGGCGATCACCTCGAGATCCTCGTGCCGAGCAACCACGTCAAGGATCGCATCATGACCCGCTACCTGCCGCTGGTCAGCGAGGCCCTCGACGCCATCGTCGCTCCGGGGTGCGCGCTGGACATCGTCGTCGACCCCCGCGCGACTGCCACCGACACGCTCGAGCGTGACGCCGCGCCGGCGTCGAGGCCGGCCGTCGACTCCCGGCTCGGTGGTGGTTCCGAGGACGGGTGGGTGCAGATCGACGGCGCCGGGCTCAACCCGCGGTACACCTTCGAGACCTTCGTCAAGGGAAGTTCGAACCAGTTCGCCCTGGCGGCCGCGTTGCAGGTCGCCGAGATGCCGGCACGGTCGTACAACCCGCTGTTCATCTACGGTCCTGCCGGTCTCGGCAAGACCCACCTGCTCCACGCCATCGGGCACTATCTGCACCTGAACTACCAGCACCACGAGGTCCGCTACGTCTCCACCGAGACATTTCTCAACGAGTTCGTGGACGCCATCCGGACCAACACCAACGCCGCGTTCAAACGCCGCTTTCGCGACATCGACGTCCTGCTCATCGACGACATCCAGTTCCTCGAGAACCGGGAGGGTCTGCAGGAGGAGTTCTTCCACACGTTCAACTCGCTGCACGGCGCAAACAAGCAGATCGTCATTTCCTCCGACCGCATCCCGGACGCGATCCCGACACTCGAGGAACGGCTACGGGGGCGGTTCAAGTGGGGGCTGATCACCGACATCCAGCCGCCCGACCTGGAGACCCGGCTCGCCATCCTGCGCAACAAGGCCGAGCGCGACCGGGTGTGGGTGCCCGACGAGACGCTGGAGTTCATCGCCAGCAAGATCTCCACGAACATCCGCGAGCTCGAAGGAGCGCTGATCCGGGTGACCGCGTTCGCCAGCCTCAACCGGGTCCCGATCACCACCGAGATGGCCCAACACCTGCTCGCCGATCTGCTTCGCGAAGCGACGCCCCGCCGCCGTACCGATGCCGAGCTCCTCGACGAGATCGCGTCGATCCTCGGTTTCGAGGTCGCTGCGCTGAAGGGCAAGAGCCGGCAGCGGCCGCTCGTCACCGGGCGCCAGATCGCGATGTACGTGTTCCGGGAGCAGACCGACCTGAGCTACCCCGGCATCGCCCGCATCTTCGGCGGGCGGGACCACACCACCGTGATCCACGCCGTGGAGAAGATCCAGCGCCTGATGAGCGAGCGCAAGCAGATCTACGACCAGGTCACCGACTTGCTCCAGCGTCTCAAGTCATGAGCCGACCGCGGCCAGCGGCACATCCTCGGTACATCGTGTGGACATCGAGCCGTCGACGGGGGGACAACTCACCGTTATCCCCTGAAGAACAGTGGTGTCATTTCCGGACCGGGGATCGACGTGGACAGCGGAGCGCGGTGACACCCGCGCTCTACGCTGCTCGAACCGATGGTTGTCCCCAATCCACAACACCTATTACTGCTATCAGCTTGATCCATCACCTCGATGTGGGAAAGGCCGCACTGTGAAGTTCCGATGCGAGCGCGACGTCCTGGCTGACGCCCTGGCCACCGCGGGCCGAGCCGCGACGAGTCGAACGGGCACGCTCCCGGTGCTCTCGGGCTTGCGCCTGGAGGTGCGAGGTGACGAGCTCTGCGTCACCGGCACCGACCTCGAGTTGTCGATCCGGCTGACCGTCAAGGTCGGCGGTGAGCAGGACGGTGCGGTCGTCGTCCCGGCTCGCCTCGTCGCCGACATCGTGCGGTCCTTGCCGGTCGGTGCCGTCGAGGTCGCGCTGGCGGGGGAGGAGCTCAACATCAGCGCCGGCCGGTCGCAGTTCTCGATCAGGCCGTTGAGCCTCGACGACTACCCCGTTCAGGCCGAGCCGGCCACTGAGGCGGTCACCCTTCCTTCGGCCGACGTCGCCGAGGCGCTGCGGCAGGTCGTCCGGGCCGCGAGCACCGACGACGCCAGGGCTGTGCTCACCGGTGTACTGATCGCGGCCGAGGACGAGGGCGTGAAGATGGTCGCCACCGACTCGTACCGGCTGGCGGTGCGCAACCTGCCGGACAAGGAGATCCTCGGGGCCGCGCAGAAGGTGCTCGTGCCGAGCCGGGCGCTGAACGAGCTGCAGCGCGTCCTCGCCACCGGCGACGACCTGCGCGTCCGCCTCGGTGCGCGTGACGCGGTGTTCGAGACGGGCAGCACCCGCCTCACGACCCGCCTGATCGAGGGCGAGTACCCGAACTACCGCAACCTGCTCCCGCCGTCGTACCCGAACACGCTCACCGTCGGACGGGAGGCGCTGCTCGAAGCGCTCCGGCGGGTGAAGCTGCTGGCCCAGGACGCCACGCCCGTCCGTCTCGCCCTCGGCGGCGACACCCTCCAGCTCACTGCGATCACCCAGGACGTGGGCAACGCCAGCGAGGAGATCGACGCCAGCTACGAGGGCACCGAGATGACGGTGGCGTTCAACCCGGACTACCTGGCGGCGGGGGTCGACGCCGTCGACACCGAAGAGGTCACGCTGTCCACCCTCGATCCGATGAAGCCGGCGGTCATCCGGGCCGTCGGGCGCGACGACTACCTGTACCTTCTCATGCCGGTGCGCGTCCCCTGACGGGCCCGGCCGTTCCATCGTGATTGTCGAGCGCCTGGAGCTCGTCGACTTCCGCAACTATCACGGGGCGGTGTTCGCCCCAGCCGCCGGCACCACCCTGGTGGTCGGTGACAACGGCCAGGGCAAGACCAATCTCGTCGAGGCCCTCGCCTACCTCGCGACGCTGTCCAGCTTCCGCGGCGCGCCGCCGGAGGCGCTCGTCCGCGTCGGAGCCACGGAGGCCATCGTGCGGGCGGAGGTCCGCGAGGAGGACGGCCGGCGTTCGCTGATCGAGGCCGAGCTCGCGCCGGGCGGGCGCAGTCGGGTGCAGGTGAACCGGCAACGCCTGCCGCGCGCTCGCGACCTGCTCGGCGTCGTCCGGGTCACCGTGTTCGCACCCGACGACCTCGCGTTGGTGAAGGGCGGTCCCGCCGATCGCCGTCGTTATCTCGACGACACCCTCGTCGCCCTGGCCGTGAAGCACGACCGCGCCCGCCTCGAGCTCGACCGAGTCGTGCGCCAGCGCAACGTGCTGCTGCGCCAGACCGGCGGTCGCCTCGACGACGATGCGGCACGGACGCTCGACGTCTGGGACGCCAGGCTGGTCGAGGTCGGTGAACGACTCGGTCACGCCCGAGCCACGCTGGTCGAGCGCAACCAGCCGTTCGTCGTCGAGGCCTATGAGCACCTCGCCGGGCAGCGGGTACCCGTGGAGCTGTCGTACGACCCCCCGTGGCGGCGGTTCGGTCTGGCTGCCGCGCTGGTCGAGGCGCGGCGCGACGACCTCCGGCGCGGGGTGTCCACGGTCGGTCCCCACCGCGACGAGCTGCAGTTGAGCATCGATGGGATGCCGGCGCGCACCCACGCGTCGCAGGGCGAACAGCGCACGCTCGCCCTGGCCCTCCGTCTGGGTGCGCACCGCCTCGTCGCCGAGCGCACCGGGTCGGTGCCCGTGCTCGTCCTCGACGACGTGCTGTCCGAGCTCGATCCCGGGAGGGCTGCGGCCCTGCTCCATCACCTGCCGGCCGGTCAGATCGTGATCACGACGGCCAGCGCCGTGCCCCCTGCGGCCGAGCCGGGCCGTGTCGTCCGGATCGCCGGCGGGACGCTGCTCGATCAGGCCGCGGTGGCGTCGTGAGCGAGCGAAGCGAGCGAACCATCATTACGGCGCGAAGCGCTCATTGGTGCGCCGCCCGGCGGTCCCCGGTTGTGTCACGGGCCGAAATGGTGCACCAATGAGCGGAGACGACCCGCTCCCGCTGGGAGACGCCCTCGACGCAGTCGTGCGCTCGCTCCGCGGCGGCGCCGGGCGGGCGGAGGTTCGGGGGGTGTTCGGACAGTGGGACGAGGCGGTCGGGGACGCGATTGCCGCCCACGTCCGGCCGGTGCGTCTCGAGCGGGGGACACTCCTGGTCGAGGTCGACGATCCGTCGTGGGCGACCCAGGTGCGCGTGCTCGGCGACGACCTGCGGGCGCGGTTGCAGACCGTCGCCGGCGTCGTGGTCGAACGGATCGAGGTGCGCGTGGCCAGACGCCCCTAGTGGCGCGTCACACGACGGATGGTCCGGCGCGCCCAGATCGCGAGCCCCGAAGTCCGCCTGGCAGTGACACCCCGTTGGTAGACTTGAAGGCATCGCCGACACGCTCGCAACGGCCATCTCGACCCCCCGACCGGCCGCCGCCGACAGCGTGAACGCCACACTCGAAACCGTCATCAGCCTGCCCGTGAACGAACCAGACCACACAACCGTCAGAAGAGCCAACCGTGGCGAATGAGCGCCCTGGCGAGTACAGCGTCAAGGACATCCAGGTCCTCGAGGGCCTCGATCCGGTGCGCAAGCGGCCGGGCATGTACATCGGCTCGACCGGCCTCGCCGGCTTGCACCACCTCATCTGGGAGGTGGTCGACAACTCCGTCGACGAGGCGATGGCCGGGTTCTGCACCCGCATCAACGTCACCCTCCTTGCCGACGGCGGCTGCCGGGTCGAGGACAACGGTCGTGGCATCCCGGTCGACCCGTACCCATCGGGGCCGCACAAGGGCAAGAGCGCGGCCCAGGTCGTGCTCACCGTGCTTCACGCCGGCGGCAAGTTCGGGGGCGACGGGTACAAGGTGTCCGGCGGGCTGCACGGTGTCGGGGTCAGCGTCGTCAACGCGCTGTCTGAGCGGCTGATCGTCGAGATCGACCGCGACGGCAAGCGCCACCGCCAGGAGTACGCCAAGGGCGGCAAGCCGCAGGGCAAGATGGAGGTCGTCGGGCGCACGCCGGGCCGCGGGCGCACCAGTGGCACCACCGTCACGTTCTGGCCCGACCCGACGATCTTCGTGGCTGAAGGCACCGAGTTCGTCACCCGCACCGTGCTCGAGCGTCTGCAGACGATGGCCTTCCTCAACCGCGGTCTCGAGATCGTGTTCGAGGACCAACGGGCCGACAAGGAACAGAAGGTCACGTTCCAGTACAGGGGCGGCCTGATCGACTTCGTGAAGCACCTCAACGCGTCGAAAGAAGCGCTGTTCGCCAAGGTCTGTCACTACGAGGCCGAGGACGACGACAACCAGTCGATCGACATCGCGATCCAGTGGAACACCGGCTACTACGAGGGCATTCACGGTTACGCCAACGGCATCTCGACCACCGAGGGCGGGATGCACGTCGAAGGCTTCCGCAGCTCACTGACCGCGGTCCTCAACCGGTACGCCCGCGCCAAGGGCCTGCTCAAGGAGAAGGACGAGAACCTGCTCGGCGAGGACATCCGAGAAGGGATCACCGCGATCGTCTCGGTCAAGCTGCGCGACCCGCAGTTCGAGGGTCAGACCAAGGCCAAGCTCGGCAACGTCCCGATGCGCTCGTTCGTCCAGAAGGTCACCAACGAGCGACTCGCTGAATGGCTCGACGAGAACCCGACCGAGGCCAACAAGGTGGTCAAGAAAGGCCTCGCCGCGGCGCAGGCGCGGGTGGCGGCGAAGAACGCGCGCAATGCGATCCGACGCAAGACCGCGCTGTCCGGCGCCGGGATGCCGGAGAAGCTGAAGGACTGCTCCAGCCGCAACGCGGCGGAGAGCGAGTTGTTCATCGTCGAGGGTGACTCGGCCGGCGGCACCGCCCTCGACGCCCGTGATCCGCGCACACAGGCGTTGCTCCCCATCCGGGGCAAGATCCTCAACGTCGAGCGGGCGCGGATCGACCGCATGCTCAAGAACAATGAGATCCAGGCCCTGATCACTGCGATCGGTGCCGGGGTCGGCGACGAGGAGTTCGACGTCACCAAGGCCCGCTACCACAAGGTGATCATCCTCGCCGACGCCGACGTCGACGGCAGCCACATCCGCACCCTCTTGCTGACGTTCTTCTTCCGCCAGATGCGGCCGCTCGTCGAGGCGGGGTACGTCTACATCGCCCAGCCTCCGCTGTACTCGACGGAGGTCGGCAAGGAGAAGACCTACCTGAAGGACGACGGCGCCAAGGCCCGCTTCCTGGAGCAACGCCCGAACCACAAGAAGGAGTTCCAGCGGCTCAAAGGGCTCGGCGAGATGGACTGGGAGGAGTTGCGGGTCACGACCATGGCCGAGAGCTCGCGAACCCTGCTCCAGATCGCGGTCGACGAAGCCGCCCTCGCCGACGAGATCATGAGCGTGCTCATGGGCGACGACGTCGAGCGCCGCCGCGACTACATCGCCACCAACGCCCGCGACGTCCGCAACCTCGACTTCTAGATGCACCATGCCGACTGACGACGTGACCCCCGAAGTTCCGCTCGAGCCGATCCAGCCGATCGAGCTGCAGGACGAGATGGAGACGTCCTTCCTCGACTACGCGATGTCGGTGATCATGTCGCGGGCGCTGCCCGACGTCCGTGACGGCCTCAAGCCGGTTCACCGGCGGATCATCTGGGACATGGAGCAGCAGGGCTTCCGGCCCGACCGGCCATTCGTCAAGTGCGCCCGGGTCTCCGGCGACACGATGGCCCGCTACCACCCGCACGGCGATGGGGCCATCTACGACGCCCTCGTGCGGATGGCCCAGCCGTTCTCGCTACGCCACCCGCTGATCGACTTCCACGGAAACTATGGAAGTCCAGACTTTGGACCGGCTGCGTCGCGTACACCGAATGCCGATTGCACCCGTTGGCGATGCAGCTGCTCGCCGACATCGACGAGGACACCGTCGACCTGATCCCCAACTACGACGGTTCGACGGAGGAGCCGCGTGTGTTGCCGGCCCGGTTCCCGAACCTCCTGGTGAACGGCAGCCAGGGCATCGCCGTGGGCATGGCCACCAACATCCCGCCGCACAACCTCGGCGAGGTGATCGACGCCACGATCCACCTCATCGACCACCCGGACGCCACGCCTGACGACCTCATGCAGTTCGTCAAGGGCCCGGACTTCCCCACCGGAGCGAGCATCCTCGGGCGGGCCGGGATCATGGACGCCTACCGCACCGGCCGCGGCAGCATCAAGCTGCGCGCCACGGCGATGATCGAGGAGGGCAAGCGGGGGCAGATCGAGATCGTCGTCAGCGAGCTGCCCTACCAGACGAGCTGCTCGTCGATCGCGGCGCGCATCCAGGAGCTCGTCGACGGCGGCGACCTCGACGGCATCGCCGACGTCAACGACGCGTCGTCGGGCGGCAAGACCAACCTGGTCATCACGCTCAAGCGCGACGCCACCGCCAACGTGGTGCTCAACAACCTGTTCAAGCTGACCCAGCTGCAGACCAGCTTCGCCATCAACACGGTGGCGCTCGTCGACGGCGTGCCCCGCACGCTCAACCTCGCCCAGGTGCTGAACGGCTACGTCGCCCACCAGATCGACGTGATCACTCGTCGGTCGAAGTTCCGCCTGGAGCGGGCCCGCCGCCGCGAGCACATCCTCGAGGGCCGGATCAAGGCGCTCGACGTGATCGACGAGGTGATCGCCCTGATCCGTGGGAGCGACGACGCCGCCGCGGCCAAGGAAGGCTTGATGGCCGAGCCGTTCGAGTTCAGCGAAATGCAAGCCGTCGACATCCTCGACATGCAGTTGCGCCAGCTCACGCGGCTGTCCCGGATCGACCTGGAGACCGAGCTCGGCGACGTCCGGGCGACGATCAAGGATCTCGAAGCGATCCTCGGCTCCGACCGCCGGCTGCGCCGCGTCATCAAGGACGAGCTGACGGCGATCAAGGAGGAGTTCGCCACCCCACGGGTGTGCCAGATCACGCTCGATTCCGGCGACATGTCGATCGAGGATCTCGTCGACGACAAGGAGCTCGTCGTCGTGATGACGGAGGCGCAGTACGTCAAGGCGGTGCCGGCGGTCTCGTTCAAGACGCAGTCGCGTGGGGGACGAGGGGTCAGCGGAGCCAAGCTCAAGACCGACGACATCGTCCACCACGTCATCTTCACGACGGCCCACGCCCACCTGCTGTTCTTCTCCAACCTCGGCCGGGTGTACCGCCTGCGAGCGCTCGACATCCCCGAGCGCGAGCGCACGGCCAAGGGCATGCCGATCGTCAACCTCCTGCCGCTGCAGCCGGGCGAGACGATCCAGGCGATCATCGACACCCGAGACTTCGCCGGCGAGCGCTTCCTGTTCTTCGCCACCCGGCAGGGAACGGTGAAGAAGACCGCGTTCGACGCCTACGACTCGAGCCGGCGCGACGGCATCATCGCCCTCAACCTGCGCGACGGCGACCAGCTCGTGCGCGTGATCGAGACCGGCGGCGGCGACGACATCTTCATGGTCACCCGCAAGGGCATGACGATCCGGTTCAACGAGGACGAGGTGCGGCCGATGGGCCGGAGCGCGGCAGGGGTGCGCGGCATCAAGCTGCGCGCCGGCGATGAGGTCGTGTCGGTCGATGTCGCCCGCGACGACACCGCGATCCTGATGGTGACCGAGGCGGGCTTCGGCAAGCGCACGCAGCTCGAGCACTACAACCGGCAGGGCCGGGGCGGTCAGGGCGTGATCGGCATCAAGCTCACGAGCCGCAAGGGCCAGGTCGTCGCCGCCTTCATGGTCGGCATCGACGACGAGATCGTCGCCGTTTCGTCAGGCGGGGTCACGATCCGCATGCCGGTCCGGGAGATCTCCTCCCAGGGTCGGGCGGCCACCGGAGTGCGGGTGATGAACCTCGACGACGGCCAGACGGTGGCGTCGGTCGCCGCGATCCTCGCCAACGACGACGCCTGACCGGTTCAGGCGCGGCTGATCGGCCGCCGAGCGCGCGGCCCAACTCACAGGACTCACCCGTCAGCCGTCGGGGAACGGAGTTCGCATGCGCACTCGTCGTCTGCACACCGAGTGCGGCCAGGCCGCGCCGCTGGCGGCCGCCGTGGTCGCGCTGGCCGTCGTGCTCACGATTGCAGTCGGGCGCCTCGCCGGCGACCTCGTCGACGCGGCCCGGGCCCGCACGGCGGCCGATGCAGTGGCACTCGCGTCCGTGATCGGAGGGCGCCGAGCGGGTGACGACCTCGCCGCGCGGCACGACGCCGCGGTGATCGGATGGTCCCGATACGGTGATGACGTCCTCGTCACCGTGCGGGTCGGCAGCGCCGTCGCCCGAGCCCGGGCGACCGGCGGTCCGCTGGCGGGTGATGGTGACTGAAGCGCGCGCCCCGAATTCGCGGGTGCCACTGCCTACACTTGGGTCTGTGAGCCCGACGAAGCGCGCCGGGGCGACAGTCGTGCCCGAGAACGCGACCGAGACGCCCGAGCGCGACGCGGCTCCGGACTCACACGCGCCGTCGACGAACGGGCCGTCCGAGCAATGGCCAGTCGGAGAATGGCAACGGCGCGGTGCGGTCGAGCGCACGCATCTCGACGTCGCGACCGAAGCGGACGACGCTCAACGGATCCGTCCCCGCGCCCGAGCGCGGCACGGCATCGTCGCGTGGCACGTCCTCGAGCTTGATCAGCAAGCCCCAGGCCGCCGAGCCCGAGCCACCGGTCACGGGAGCGGCGGCGGCGACGGAAGCCCCGGCCGCCATCGAACCCTCGCCGGAGTCCGGCCCGGACGCCGCCGTGAGCCCAGAGGTCACCGCGGTCTCCGCGGTCTCCGCGGCGAGGGTCGAGCCGGCGACGGTCGAGCCGGCGACCGAACCGCCGCCGGTGCCCGTGGTGGTGCCCGCCACCCCGGCCAAGCGGGGCTCTCAGGTGCCCGAGTACCCGACCGTGACGGTCCTGCCGCCGACGCTCCCGGCCGAACCGCCGCCCTCGACCGCGAGCATGGCGACCCACCGGGTCGCACCGGTGCCACGCGTCGTCGGCCGGCGGCCGCGTGTCCGCAAGGTCACCCGGGTCGTCCGGCACGTCGATCCGTGGAGCGTGTTCAAGATCGCGATCGTCTTCAACCTCGTGCTCTACGTGGTTGCGCTGACGTCGGGCGTCCTGTTGTGGAACGTCGCCTACGCCACCGGAACGATCGACAACCTCGAGCGGTTCTTCGAATCGTTCGGCTGGAGCGAGTTCGAGTTCAACGGCGGCGAGATCTACCACAGCGCCTGGGTCGCCGGTCTGTTCGGTGTCGTCGGCCTCACGGGGGCGGCGGTGCTCGGCGCGACGCTGTTCAACCTGATCACCGACCTCGTCGGCGGGGTGCGGCTGACCGTCCTGGAGGAGGAGATCGTCGAGCGCACCGCCTCGCCGATGCGGCGGTTCGTCGTGCGTCGACCAACCGGTGACGGCAGCAGCGGAAATCCGACTGAGCCGCGGCCACCTTCGACGAACCTGCCCACCCGGGCGCCGGTCTTCGAGGACCCGTACCTCGACGGGAGGTAAAGCGAGTCTGTGTGCTCGCCGGCACGCGGCGAGTGTGTCGTCGGGAACGGACACGCCGCCGGGAGTCGCTCACGCTTGCGCCATGGAATCCGATCCGGCGCGCCCGACGCGTGCGGTGGCTGGTCGATTGATCGGTGCCGCGATCGTGCCGCTCGTCGCCCTCGCCGTGGCCACGCCCGGCCACGCCCAGTTGGCCACCGGGATCTCCGTCCCGAACTGTCACGGCCGGCCGGCCACGATCGTCGGGACCGCCCGCAACGATGTCATCACCGGCACCCCCGGCGACGACGTGATCGTCACCGGCGCCGGCCGCGACTGGATCCGCGCCCGCGCCGGCCACGACACCATCTGCACCGGCGACGGCCGCGACGTCGTCACCGCCGGTCCCGGCAACGACCACATCGACACCGGAGCCGGCCGCGACAGCGCCTCCGGGGGCCTCGGCGCCGACGCCCTCACCGGCGGAGCCAACGGTGACATCCTCACGGGCGGGTTGGGTGCCGACCTCCTGAGCGGCAACAGCGGTGATGACACCCTCATCGGCCACGGCGGCGACGACCACCTCAACGGCGGACCGGACACTGACACCTGCCGAGGCGGCGCCGACACCGACGAGCAGACCACGTGCGAGCTCACCCTCGGCGTCCCGTGAGCGCCGCAACGCCCCGTGGTCGCCTTTGTCCCCGCAGGTAGAGTGCCCTGTCGCAACGGGGCTATAGCTCAGTCGGTTAGAGCGCATCCCTGATAAGGATGAGGTCGCTGGTTCGATTCCTGCTAGCCCCACCGTGAAGCTGTTGCGCCGAGCCCTCGTAGCCCTCTCGCTGGCCGGCGCGATCGCCGCCGCGCTGCGTCTCCGTGGTCGAGGCGGGACGCCGCCCCAGCACGGCGGATGGCAGCCGGTCGAGTTCCCTGAACCGTGAGCGTCGTCGCGCCGCCCACCGTGTCCGTCGTCGGTGGCGGCGTTGTCGGCGAGCGCCTGCGGCGGGTGACCGGGACCCGCTACCGACTCGTCGGTGAGGACCTCGCGGCTGGCGTCGTGGTGCTGGCGACCGCGGGGCCACACGCCCCCGTTGCCGCCGACCTCGTGCGGGCCGGTGTCCACGTGGTCTCCACGAGCGGAGCGGTCGCCGACGTTCGCGATCTGCTCGACCTCGACGACGAAGCCCGCGCCGCGGGAGCCACGCTCGTCGTCGGCGCCGCCGTCTCGCCGGGCCTCAGCGGGCTGCTCGCCCGTGAGCTGATCGCACGGCTCGCGGGGTGCGACGAACTGCACATCGCCCGCCACGGCACCGCCGGCCCCGCGTGTGCCCGGGAACACCACGACGCGTTGAGAGGATGGGCGATGGGGTGGCGGGACGGCGGGTGGATCGAACGCGCGGCGGGCAGCGGGCGCGAGCTGTGTTGGTTTCCGGAGCCCGTCGGTGCGCGCGACTGCTACCGCGGCGAACTCGCCGATCCACTGCTTCTGCATCGCAGCTTCCCGGATGTCGAGCGGATCAGCGCCCGCGTCTCGGCGACGCGCCGTGACCGCTTCACCGCCCGGCTCCCGATGCTGAGCCCACCGCACCGCGAGGGCGGCATCGGCGCGCTCCGGGTCGAGGCCCGAGGCCACGATGCCGACGGCGCGCGCTCGACCCTCGTCGTCGGGATCGCCGAGCTCGTCGGCACCGCTGCCGCGGCCGTGGCGGGGGCCTTCCTCGACCACGTCGCGTCGGGTGTCGCGCCCGCGGGGGTGGTCACGACGTCCGATGCCGATCTGCCGACGGCGAGCTTGCTCGCCGCCGTCACGCGTGGTGGCGTCCGACTGCAGTCCTTCACCGGGATCCCGCACACCGGCTGACGGGCCGTGACCGCGTCAGGCCGGTCGTACGCTGATCCGTGGTGACCGAGCTCGTCCTGCCGTGGCTGCCCGAGGGCCGGCTCGTCCGGATCGAGGGCCGAGGAGAGATTTTCGTGCGCGTTCACCGGCACGCCGACCCGGACGCACCGACGGTCCTGTTGCTCCACGGCTGGACCGCGTCGAGCGACCTGCAGTTCTTCACCGCCTACGAGGCGCTCGCCGAGCGCTACTCGTTCGTCGGCGTCGACCACCGTGGTCACGGCCGCGGACTTCGCTCTCCGAGGGCGTTCGGGCTCGAGGATGCCGCTGACGATGCCGCGGCCGTCGTCCGCCATCTGGGCGTCGGGCCGGTCGTCGCCGTCGGGTACTCGATGGGCGGACCGGTCAGCCTGCACCTCACCCGTCGCCACCGTGAGCTCGTCCGCGGACTGGTGGTGCAAGCGACGGCGCTCGAGTGGACGACGACCTGGCGGGAACGGGCGCTCTGGCGGGTGCTGCCCGTCTTCGGATCGTGGCTGCGCAGCCGGGGCTACCGCTGGTACCTGAACAAGGCGGTGCCGAAGCTCATCGGCGTCGGTCATCCGGTCGAGCCGTACCTTCCCTGGCTGCTCAGCGAGATGTCCCGCAACGACTCCTTCGCGATGGTCGACGCCGGCCGCGCCCTGTCGGCCTACGACGCACGGCCGTGGGCGTCGTCCCTCGGCGTCCCGGCGGCGAGCCTGATCACGACGCACGATCGCCTCGTCGGCCCGACGAAGCAACGAGCGCTCGCGTCGGCGCTCGGCGCGACGGTGCGCGAGCTGCCCTCCGACCACTTCGCGGCACTGGCCGACCCGGTCCGGTTCGCCGCGCTGACGGTCGAGCTCGTCGAGCTGGTGACGAGAGCGGGCGCTCAGCCGATGTCGAGCGCCGACGTGCCGCCGTCGCCCGACGCCGCCTGATCGCCGGCGATCTCGTCGAGCCGTTTGGTCAGCAGATCGAGCGCCGTCGCAAGGTGGTCGAGCTGCTCACGAAGCTCCTCGCCGGTGACCACGTCGGCGAGCATCACCCGGACGCCGGCGATCTCGCGGGCGAGGAACTCGGTGTCGGCCTGGGTGCGTTCGGCGACGTGCCGATCGAGCTCGGCCTGGGTGCGGTCCCGGCGTTCCTGGCGGTTCTGGGCGAGCAGGATCAGCGGCGCGGCGAAGGCGGCTTGGATCGACAGGGCCAGGGTGAGCAGGACGAGACCGCGGCCCCACGGGTCGAACCGAATGAACCGCGGCGCGACCAGGTTGTAGATGATCCAGACGACGATGACCGCGGTCTGGAACACGAGGAACCGACCGGTACCGATGAAGCGGGCGATCGACTCGCTGAAGCGTCCGAACGCGTCGGAGTCGTACTGGACCCCGATGCGCCTCGTCGCCCGGGGGGCGGTGAGATCCTCGCGACGCTTGACCATGGCGTCACGCCGTCCTCGTCCGGAAGGTCACCCCCCGCTGGCGCCAGCCCACCCCCAACTGATGGTCGAGGACGTCGTCGACCGTGACGCCGCCGAGCAGGTGGCCGGCATCGTCGCAGACGGCGACAGCGAGCATGTCGTAGCTCGCGAGCAGTTCGGCGACCGACCGGTCGGTGGCATCGGGCGACACCACGGGGTCATCGCTCACGCAGTGGCGCAACTCGAGGCTGGGAACCTCGCGGAGCAGACGCTGGATGTGGGCGGTGCCGAGGAATCGGCCGGTCGGTGGTTTGAACGGGGGCTGGCACACGAACACCTGGGTGGCGATGCTGACGACCCAGTCCGGTTGGCGGATCTGGGCGAGGGCGTCGGCGACCGTCGCCGTCGGGCCGAGCACGATCACCTCGGGCGTCATCATCCCGCCCGCCGTCGCCTTCTCGTAGGAGAGCAGGCGGCGAACGACGTCGGCGTCGTCGTGATCCATCGCCTCGAGGATGCGCAGGCGCTGCTCGCCCGGCATCTCGCCGAGAAGGTCGGCCAGGTCGTCGAACTCCATCTCGTCGAGCACGCCGATCAAACGGTCCAGGTCGAGGCCCTCCAACAACCGGACCTGCTCGGCCTCGGGCAGTTCCTCGAGCAGGTCGGCGAACCGCTCGTCGTCCATCGCCTCGGCGAGTTGGCGACGCTGAGCGAGGGGGAGGGCCCGGACGAAGGCGGCGACCTCCGACGGGTGCATGTCGCGGAGGCGGGCCGCCTCCGCCGCCATCTCGCTGACGGGTGCGAACAGGCCGGGGACCTCGTCGACGTCGACGAGCCGGTAGCTCGTCCGCCGGCGCAGCAGGTTGCGCCGCCCGAGGCGGACCTTGACGATCTCCCAGCGGCGGTTGCGGCCGTCGTCGACGGCGCGCAGCCCGACGTCGCTCACCGTCTCGTCGCCGACCTTGCGGTCGATCACGTCGGCGCCGATCAGCACCTCGCTCGACCGCGACTTGAACGGGCTGAGGTCGACGTCCCAGCTGCGCAGCCGGGCCCCGTCGCTGCCCAGCTCGACGATGCGGTTGGCGTTGACGAAGATCCGCCGGCGCTGGCTCTCGGCGACGAACCCGACGAGGCGGGGCGGGTCGCCGGCGCGGCCGGGGACGGCGACGAGATCGTGGATGCGCCCGATGGCGGCGCCACCGGCGTCGAGCAGTGGCAGGCGCATCACGCGGAACGCGTAGATCAGGTCACCGGCCATGGGTTCAGGCTACGCCGGGGTCGGGCCACCCGAGGGTTTGCGTTCACCGGAGGGTTTGCGGACCAGCAGGTGGGCAGCAAACCCTCGGATGGTCACGTCACTGGACCGACCTGCACGAGTGTGTCGCTGTAGGCGACTCCGCCGCCCCACTCGGTGAGCGTGTCGTTGGTCAGCGCGTTGGCCGTGCGTCCGTCGGCGTGCTGGGTGCCCCACCAGCCGAACGGGATCGCGACCACGCCGGGCCGCAGGCGGGCGCTGATCCGCACCGGCAGCTCGACGTCGGCCCGGTCGTTCCAGACGCGGGCCCGGTCACCGTCGACGAGCCCGCGGCGGGCGGCGTCGCCGGCGTCGAGCTCGACGAACGGTTCACCCTCGGCGGGACCGTGCTTGGGCAGCGCCGAGTAGCTCGAGTTGAGGAACCGGGTGTGGTGCTTGGGTGTGAGCAGCTGCAGCGGATACCGGGCGAGCAGCTCGGCGTCGCCGTGGGGACCCTCGCGCGGCGGGACGAACGTCGGCAGCGCCGGCTGGCCCATCGCGGCGAGGGTCTCGCTGACGAGCTCGACCTTGCCGGACGGGGTCGGGAACACACCCGACGCCCAGGGCCGGCCATCCTCCGGGTACGGCACCCGGACCCACCCGACCCGGCGCAGCTCGGCGAGGTCGACCTTCGCGCCCAGCGCCTGCTCGAGCAGCGCTTCGTCGTCGTCGAACAGGCTCGGTTCGGTGAGACCCATCGCCCGGGCGAGCCGGCGGAACAGCTCGGTGTTGCTGCACGCTTCGCCGAGGGGCTCGATCGCGGCCTCGTTCCATCCCATCCACAGGTGCCCCCACGCCGGCACGACGTCGGTGGACTCGATCTGCGTGGTCGCCGGCAGCACGATGTCCGCGTAGCGGGCGGTGTCGGTGAGGAACTGCTCGTGGACGACGGTGAACAGGTCGTCGCGCTCCAGGCCCCGTCGCGTGAGCTCGGCGTTCGGGACGATGACGAGCGGGTTCGAGTTCCACACGACCATCGCCGCCACCGGCGGGTCGAGGTCCGGATCGGTGAGCGCCTCACCCAGCCGGCTCATGTTGAGTGTCCGAGGTGAGCGTCCGGCGAGCAGGTCCGGCCGGCTGAGCGCGGCCTCGTCGATGAGCGCGTCGTGGTACGAGCCGACGCTGCGCGACAGACCGCCGCCGCGGTCGGCCCACGCCCCGACGAGCGCCGGCAGCACGGCGAGCGTGCGGTAGAACATCGCCCCGTTCTCGTGGTGCTCGGCGCCGATCAGCGTCCGGATCGCGGCCGGCCGGATCGTGCCGTAGTCGACCGCCAGCGCCTCGATGATCGAGGCGTCGAGCCCGCAGATCTGCCCCGCCCGTTCCGGCGTCCATTCGGCGACGTGGGCGGCCAGCTCGTCGAACCCGAGCGTGTGGGCGGTGACCCACGAAGTGTCGACGAGACCGTCGCGGATGAGCACGTGCATCATCGCCAGCATCAGGGCGATGTCCGTGCCGGGCAGGGGCTGGATGAACTCGTCGGCGGCGTCGGCGGTGGTCGTTCGGACCGGGTCGATCACGATGAGCTTGGCGCCGTCGGCCCGAGCGGCCTCGATGGTTGGCCAGAGGTGGCGATTGGTCAGCCGAGTGTTCGTGCCCCACACCAGGATCAGCCGGCTGTGGCGGAGCTCGAGTGGGTCGAGCCCGAGACTGCTGCCGTTCGTCATCCGGACGCCGTGACCAACGGTCGGACCGCAGATCGCCCGGACCAGCCGGCTCGCCCCGAGGTGGTGGAAGAAGCGTCCGTCGAGGCCCATGATCGACAACAGGCTCTGGTTGCCGGCGTCGCTGAACGGCAGGATCGCCTCCGGTCCGTGCTCGGCGATCACCGCGTCGAGCCGGGCCGCGATCTCGGTGAGGGCGTCGTCCCACGTGACGCGCTCGAACTGGCCGGAGCCCTTGGGGCCGACCCGACGCAGCGGGTGGAGGATCCGGTCCGGGCTGTACACGCGGTCCAGGAAACGGTTCACCTTCGGGCACAGCTCGCCCTGACTGAACGGGTGGTCGGCCCGGCCACGCATCTTCACGGCCCGGCCGTCGCTCACCGTCACCTCCCACCCGCAGGAGTCGGGGCAGTCGTGATGGCAGGTTCCGTGGATCACCCGGGCGTCGGCCATGGGCCCACGCTACGACGTCGCCCCCGTACAGTCCGCGGCGTGATTTCGTCCGGGGCCCGCAACTGGGCCGGCAACCAACGGTGGGTGCCGGCCGAGCGCCGGACGCCGGCGTCGGTCGACGAGATCGCCCGAATCGTGGCGGCCGCGCAGCGGGACGGCCGCCGGGTCAAGGCGATCGGCGCCGGCCACTCGTTCACCGCCGCTGCAGCCACCGACGGCGTGCAAATCAGCCTCGACCGCCTCGACCGGGTCGTCGCTGTGGACCGGGACCGCGGCCAGGTCACCGTGGAGGCCGGCATCCGTCTCCACCGGCTCAACGACACCCTCGCCGCGGCCGGCCTCGCCATGCCCAACCTCGGCGACATCGACCGGCAGTCGGTGGCTGGCGCGATCGCCACCGCGACCCACGGCACCGGGCTCTCGCTCGGCAACCTCGCGACCACGGTCGTCGGCATGCAACTGGTGACCGGCAGCGGCGAGATCGTGCGCTGTACGCGCGACGTCGAGCCTGAGCTGCTGCGGGTGGCCCGGGTCGGGCTGGGAGCCCTCGGCATCGTCACCGAGGTCACGCTGCAGTGCGTGCCGGCGTTCGACCTCCATGCCCGAGAGACCGTGGAGGTCCTCGACGACGTGCTCGACGGCTTTGCCGACCACGCCGCCGCCGTCGACCACTTCGAGCTGTACTGGATGCCCGGGACCCGCCGCTGCCAGGTCAAGCGCAACCGGCGCACCGACGAGCCGCGCGCGCCGCAGCCGTGGCCGGCCTACGTGCGCGACAAGTGGATCGGCGAGAACCTCGCCTTCGGGGCGGTGTGCCGGGTCGGCCGGCGCTTCCCCCGCCTGACCCCGCGGATCTCCCGTCTGGTCGCGTCGGCCGCGGCCGAGCGGGACCTCGTCGACCGCAGCGACCGCGTGTTCTGCAGCCCGCGCCGGGTGCACTTCGTCGAGATGGAGTACGGCATCCCGGTCGAGCACCTGCCCGCGGCCGTGCGGCGGGTCCGCGCCCTCACCGAGACCCTTCCGACTCCGGTGCTGTTCCCGATCGAGGTGCGGGTGTCGGCGGCCGACGACATCCCGCTGTCGACCGGGTTCGGACGCACGTCGGGCTGGATCGCCGTGCACCAGTACCGGGGCGCGCCCTACGAGGAGTACTTCGCCGGCGTCGAGCGGATCATGGACGATTACGAGGGGCGGCCGCACTGGGGCAAGCTCCACGGCCAGCGGGCGGCCACGCTCGCCCCGCGCTACCCGAAGTGGGACGAGTTCGCCGCGGTCCGTGACCGGCTCGACCCGGACCGCACGTTCGCCAATCCGTACCTGGACCGCGTGCTCGGATGACAGGTGGACGGCCGCCACACCCGCTCCTGGCGATCCTCGATGCCGCGGCCGAGGGTCGGTTCCCGCCGGTCGACGGGGCGTGTGAAGTGCTCCCGCCCGCGGGGGACTTCCGGGCCGTGGTCGCGTTCACCGGCCACGCCTACGTGCTGGCCGACATGGACGCGGCCGAGCTGGAGGAGCTTGGCGCCGACGGGTACGGCGGCGCGTCGCGGCCGCACGTGTTGCTATCGGTGGCGGGCGACGACGGACGCATCGGGAGTCTCGACGTCGTCCTTGTCGCCGACGGATCCCCCGGACCTACGCTCCCGCGCCGCCGAGATCTCGACCAGCACCCACGCGTGCGTCGAGCGGCCGGCTACCGGACCGAGGTCCGGGTCCACGCCGACGACGCCGGCCTGGTGGTGCTCGGCCGCGGGCTCGCCGGCCGGTGCGAGCTGTCCGTCGAGTTGCTCGACCCCACCCGGTCGGGCCAGGGACACGGCCGCCGGCTGATCCGCGCCGGACTCGCCGAGCTCGCGCCCGGCGAGCGGTGCTGGGCCCAGGTGGCGCCGGGCAACGCCGCCTCGCTCCGCGCGTTCCTCGCCTGTGGCTTCGTGCCGATCTGCTCCGAGGTGCTCATCGCGCCCACCGGCCCGGCCGGGCCCGCCCTCCCCGACTGATCCTCTCGATCTGGGCGCAATCCTTCTCAGAGGGCCGAGAACAATCGCGCCCAGATCGGTGCGTGAGAACGATCGCGCCCAGATTGACGCGAGGGAGCTACAGCTGGAAGTGGTCTCGTCCCGCCGGGCTTGCTGGGCCATCTGCTCCATCGTCGTCGCCAGGGCCTGAGCGGCGCCGTCGTGGGCCATGATCTTGCTCATCACGGCGCGGCTCGCCCCGCCCATCAGGTCCTCCTGGTTCTCGTGGAGGTAGCGCTGCGAGTCGCGCAGTCCGGCGGTGTACCCGTTGATCTCGGGGATCACGTAACGGGCGACGAGGTCCCACGAGCGCAGGCACGCCTCGCGGCTCGCCCAGTCGTGGGCGAACCCGAGCACGACCCCGAAGCCGCCAGTGATGCCCTGCAGCTCCCGGATCGCGCCGACGAGGTCGTCCGGTGTCCCGACCACGGCGAAGCCGGCGCCGGCCGCCCCGCCCGCGGTCGTGCGGTCGAGGAGGTCCCACGCATCGTCGACGTGGACGGCCCCGGGCCGGCCGAGGGTCCACACGTTGTACTCGTTGTGCCAGCGGTGGAGGCCGTGCACCGCCTCCGCCCGCGCCTGCTCTCGCGTCTCGGCGATGTGCCACGCCATGAGCACGCGCCAGTCGCGACGGTCGACCGTCGAGCCGTGGATCTCGGCCGCCTCCTCGGCAAAGCCCCACTGCGTCGGCAGCGCCTGGATGCCCTCGGTCGAGTTGGACCCGATCGACAGCACACCGATGCCGTACTTGCCGGCGATCTGCATCCCGGACGGCGAGAACATCGACGCGGTCGTCATCGGGACGTGCTCCTGCACCGGGAGCAGCTGCAACTTGGCGTCGTGGAGCTCGAACCAGTCGGTCTCGTGGCTGAACCGGTCGTCTCCCCGCAACAGGCGGATGATCACGCCGAGGGCCTCGTCCTGCCGGTCGCGCAGGAGGATCGGGTCGATGCCGTGGACCCGGGCGTCGGACGGGAGCGCCCCTGGGCCGGATCCGAACATCGCCCGGCCCCGCGACATGTGGTCGAGCTGAACGATGCGCTGGGCCACGTTGAACGGATGGTGGTAGGGCAGGCTGACGACGCCGGTGCCGAGCCGGATCGTGTGGGTGACCTGCGCCGCCGCGGCCAGGAACATCTCCGGCGAGGCGATCGTCTCCCAGCCCGACGAGTGGTGCTCGCCGCACCAGAACTCGTCGTACCCGAGTCGGTCGAGGTGGGCCGCGAGGTCCAGGTCGCGCTGGAACATCAGCGTCGGGTGCTCCCCGGTGGGATGGTGGGGAGCGAGGAACGTGCCGAAGCGGACCATCGGGCGACCCTAGGCGCGGGTGAGGCGCGTCGGCCGAACCGAGCCGTCGGCCTCGCGGCGCACCTTGGTGAGGATCTCGAAGACCGTCTCCGCCTCGGCTTCGTTCAGGGCACCGAGCCCGAACTTGGCCTCGACCATCCCAGCGTTCGATGCCTCGACGGCCCGTCGGCCCTTCGCCGTGATCCGGGCGAGCGTCGCCCGCCGGTCGGTCGGGTGGGCGACCCGCCGGACGTGGCCGAGGCGCTCGAGGGTGTCGACGGTGCTGGTGACGCTGGTGGGGTGGACGAGGAGGCGCTTGCCCAGCCTGCCGAGAGGCATCTCGCCGTGGCGGGAGAAGTAGAGCACGGCGAGGGCCTCGTGCCGCGACTGGGTCAGTCGGTGCGGCGCGAGAGCGGCGTCGTTGGAGAGCCGGATCAACTCGCTGGTTCGGTAGACCGACAACGACGCGCGGAAGTACGGGCCGGTGCCCCAGCCCCGCGACTTCCAGTTGCGGTCGGCGACGAGGACGGGGTCGGGCTCGCCGGCGTTGTTCGCCGGGCGGATGTCGCCGGCCTCCTCGCGGACCTTGCGCAGGCTCGTGAACAGCCGGGTCGCCTGCCGCTCGCTCAGCGCCCCGAGCCCGCCCCGGCCGTCGGCCATCATCCGGCACGACTGTTCCATCGCTCCGCGGCCCTTCGCCGTGATCCGGGCGAGCGTCGCCCGCCGGTCGGTCGGGTGGGCGACCCGCTCGACGTGGCCGAGGCGCTCGAGGGTGTCAACGGTGCTGGTGACGCTCGTGGGGTGGACGAGCAGCCGTTCGCCGAGCTTGCCGAGGGGCATCTCACCGTGGCGGGAGAAGTAGAGGACGGCGAGGGCCTCGTGCCGCGACCGGGTGAGCCGGTGGGGGTCGAGGGCGGCGCCGTCGAACAGTCGGATCAGCTCGTCGGTGCGATAGATCGACAACCCGGCGCGGAAGTACGGGCCGCTGTCCCAACCGTGGGCCCGCCAGTGGGCGTCGGCGACGACGACCGGATCGCTCGACACGGCGCCGGATGGTAACCCGCTCGCTTCGAGCGGCCAGGTGGTCCCGGGTAGTTGGATATGTCTAATATAGGGCGGCCAAAGTAATGGGAGGTGGGGGCCGGGGGATGCTCACCGGAGCCGAGTACATCGAGTCGCTGGACGACGGTCGGTCGACGTACTTCGAGGGTCGGCGCGTGCCCGATCTACTCGAGGAGCCGGCGTTCGCCACGCCCGCCCACGCGATCGCCGCCGGGTACGACCGGCACTACTCGCCGGAGGCCGGCGCGACCAACCCGTTGGTCGTCGCGCCGCGCTCGATCGAGGAGTTGCGCGAGCGGGCCGACGTCGTCCACTCGATCGACCTCGCCCTCGCCGTGACGTACGGGTCGTTGATGACACTGCTCACGGCGGCGCCGCGGATGACCGGCGTCGACCCGATCTACAAGGAACGGATCGCCGGCTACGTCGACGACGCGACCCGTCGGGACATCCGCATCGCCGAGTGCATCACCGACGCCAAGGGCAACCGGACCCTCCCGCCGGCTGAGCAGCAGGACCCGGACGCCTACGTCCGCGTCGTCGAACGCCGCCGCGACGGCGTCGTGATCCGGGGCGCCAAGCTCCACATCAGCGCGGCCTCGCTCGTGCACGAGCTGATGGTCATGCCGACCAAGTCGATGAAGCCCGGCGAGGAGGACTACTCGATCGCGTGCGCCGTGCCGGTCAGCTCGCCCGGCGTGCACGTCATCAACACGACGTTCCATCCGCGGTCCGACGACGTGCGCCACTTCCCGGTGAGCAGCCAGCACAGCATGCCCGACGGCTTCGTCGTGTTCGACGACGTCTTCGTCCCCGAGGAGCGGGTCTTCCTCGACGGCGAGACGTCGAACGCGACCGTCTTCGCCCACGCCCTGGGGCTGTGGGAGCGCCTCGGCGGGGTCACCGCGATGGTCACTCAGGCCGACCAGCTCGTCGGGCTGGCCCAGCTCATCGCCGAGGCCAACGGCCTCGCCCGGGTTCCGCACATCCGGGACAAGATCGACGAGATGCTCATCCACGCCACGCTGCTGCGGGCCGCGCTCGAGGCCGCACTGGCCAACGCCCACGCCACGCCCGAGGGGTACTACTACCCGGACGAGCTGTACACGAACGCCGCCAAGTACCAGGGTGCGGCCCAGTTCCACCTCATGGTGCGGCACCTGCACGACATCGCCGGCGGCGCCGTCCTGACGTCGCCGACCCTGGGCGATCTCGAGAATCCGGACACCGGACCGTTCGTGGAGAAGTACATGCAGGGTGCGGCCGGCGTGCCGGCGGAGCACCGCATGCGGCTGTTCCACGCGATCAGGGACCTCACCGCCGACTCGTTCGGCGGATGGCACCTGGTGACCAACCTCCAGTCGGGTGGCGGGCTGTTCGCCCAGCGCATCGTGTCTCGCAAGTACTACGACATGCAGCGGGCGAAGGAACTCGCGCTGGCGGCCGCGGGCCTGAGCCCATTGGACTCCTCCGGCCCGTCGTCCGGCTGAGCACCTCAATACATTCAAGCTGACCATCGGCCGATAGACGGAAGGGGAACCGCATGCCGCTGAGGGACGAGATCACCGCCTTTCTCACCGAGATGGCGGCGTCCGGCGCCAAGCCGATCGAGGAGAGCACGCCCGAGGAAGTGCGCGAGCTGACCGCGGGACTGAAGGATCTCTACGGCGCCGGCCCGGAGATGGCGAGGGTCGAGGAGCACACGATCACCGGCGCCGACGGTGGGTCCTTCCCAGCCCGCGTGTTCGTTCCCGAGGGCTCCCCACGCGGCTGTGCTGATCTACTACCACGGCGGCGGTTGGGTGATCGGAGCCATCGACGAGTTCGACACGCTGGCCCGCAAGCTGGCGGCGCGGACCGGCTGTGCCGTCGTGCTCCCCGACTACCGGCTGGCGCCCGAGTACCGGTATCCGACGGCCGCGGACGACGCTTACGCCACTCTCGAGTGGGTGGCAGAGCGCGTCGGCGACATCGCCGGATCCGACGTCCCCATCGTCGTGGCGGGCGACTCCGCCGGCGGGAACCTGTCCACGGTCACCGCCCAACGGTCCCGTGATCGGGGCGGCCCGGCGATCGCCTTCCAGGGGCTCGTCTACCCCGTCACCGATGCCGACGTCGACAACGCGTCGTACACCAGCGACGAGAACCAGCTGATGCTCACCAGGGACGGGATGATCTGGTTCTGGGACCACTACGCGCCGGACGATGTGCAGCGCAAGGAGACCGACGCCTCGCCGCTGCAGGCCGAGGACCTGTCCGGGCTCCCGCCGGCCGTGGTGATCCTCGCCGAGTACGACGTGCTCCGGGACGAGGGGCAGGCGTACGCCGACCGGCTGCAGGAGGCGGGAGTCCCCGTCGACGTCCACGTCCATCCGGGGCAGATGCACGGGTTCTTCACCTTGCTCATGCTGCCTGGCCACGACGAGGCGATTGACCAGCTCACGGCCTCGCTCGACGCGCACCTCGGTGCCGCGACGAGCTGAAGCTCGACTCAGTTTCGTGTTCAAGGGGGACACGACCAACCAACAAAGGGGGGTGGTGACATGCGCAGTTCGTGCATGCCAATAGCTAGAAGACGGACCAAGCGACGGGTCGCCCTGTCGGTGGCCCTGGTGCCATTGCTCGTGCTCGCCGCGTGCGGCGACGACGACGATGACGGGGGCGGCGACGCCGGACCGACGACCCCGGCGGCCGACACCACCGCCGCGGGCGGGTCCGATACCACCGCGGCGGGTGGTTCTGACACGACCGCGGCGGGTGGCTCCGACACCACCGCGGCGGGTGGCTCTGACACGACTGCGGCGGGTGGTTCCGACACGACCACGGGCGAGGTGGTGGAGCCGTCGGGTGATCCCATCAAGGTGATGACGATCGCGCCGGTGAACACGAACCTGCCGCCGTACCCGAACATCCCCGCCGCGGCCGAGATCTACATGCAGTACATCAACGACCGGGGCGGGATCCAGGGCCGGCCGCTCGAGGTGATCACCTGCGACGATCAGGGCGACCCGAACGTCGGCGCCAACTGCGCCCGGCAGGCCGTCGACGAAGGGGCGATCGCCGTCGTGGGGTCGTTCGTGTTCGACGCCAGTCGCATCATCCCGGTGCTCGAGGAGAACAACATCCCGTGGTTCGGCGCCTGCTGCCCGCTGGTGGAGCAGGAGTTCGCGAGCCCGATCTCGTTCCCGCTCGGCTCGCTGCTGCCGGGCCAGGGTGCGGGCATCGGGTGGAAGATGGCCCAGGACGGCTGCGAGAAGCCGGTCAACGTGGTGATCGACATCCCGGCCGGCGACGTGGCCTATCCCGCCGTCGTCAACGCCTACGAGGTGGGCGGGGGCGCTCCGGACGCCTGGCGCATGGTGAAGATCTCGGCCGTCCCCGGCGACTACAGCGCCCAGGTGGCCGACGCGATCGGCGGCGGTACCGACTGCATCGCCGGCGGCATCGCGGACTCGAACTGGGCGGCGTTCCTGCCGGCGATGGCGTCCGCCGGCGCCGACGTGCGGCTGTACGGGTTGCAGGGCAACCTGAACAGCAAGATCGCCGAGGAGTTCCCCGAGCTCACCGAGGGTGGGGTCGTGTCGAACTCGTACCCCAACATCGAGGGTCCGATGTGGGACGACTATCGGGCGTCGCTCGAGGAGTACGACGCTCCCGACCTCGACTGGAACAGCCTCGCCGGCCTGGGCACGTGGACGGCGTACACCGCGTTCAAGAACGTCGTCGAAGGGATGAGCGGCGAGATCACCAACGAGACGTTCCTCGAGGCGCATCAACGCGACCACGGCGCTCGACACCGACGGGATGATCGCCGGAGCTCGACCTCACCACGCCGTACGAGGGCTTCGGCGGCGGCCTGCCGCGGATCTTCAACCGCACGGTGTTCTTCGACACCATCAGCGGCGGGAAGCTCACGGCCATGGACGACCAGGCCTACGACATGACCGGGCCGATCGACGGTCAGCCCATGTCGGAGTGACGTTCAGTCCGCCGCCGGTGCGTCCGCGGGCGCACCGGCGGCGGGCGGTCTTCCGTCACGCTGACCGGCTCTGCCATCGGAGGTACTGAAGCTCGTGCAGGAGTTCGTGCGATTCGCCCTGTTGGGGCTCGGTCTCGGTTCGCTGTATTCCCTCGCCTCGCAAGGGCTGATCGTCATCTACCGCGGTTCGGGCGTGCTCAACTTCGCCCACGGCGCGATCGGCATGATCGGCGCCTACGTGGAGTGGGAGGTGAGGGTCACCCACGGCCAGCCGCTGGCTGTCGCGTGGGCGGCCGGGTTGCTCACCTGCGCGGTCATCGGTGCACTGGTCCACCTGCTCGTGATGCGCCACCTCCGGCGGGCATCACCGCTGGCCCGCATCGTGGCCACGCTCGGCGTGCTCATCGTGGTGCAGGCCATCGCCGTGTTGCGGTACGGCGTCCAAGATCACGTTCGTCGACTTCCGAACTGCCGACCAACCTGTTGACGTTCTGGGACATCACGATCTCCGTCGACCGGTTCATCCTGCTCGGGATCGCCGCCGCGCTCAGCGCCGCGCTGTGGGCGTTCTACCGGTTCACCAAGTTCGGACTCGCCACCTCCGCCGTCGCCGAGAACCAGCGGGCGGCGGCCTCCGTCGGGTTGTCGACCGACTTCGTCGCCACGATCAACTGGGCCCTCGGCTCGGCACTGGCCGGCGTGGCCGCGATCCTGATCGCGCCCATCGTGCAGCTGCAGGTGGCGACGATGACCAACCTCGTGCTCGCCGCGTTGGCGACCGCGCTCGTGGCCGGCTTTCGATCGTTCCCCGTCGCCTTCGCCGCCGGCATGCTGATCGGGATCGGCCAGACCGAGCTCACCCGTTACGTGTCCACGCCGGGCATCGCCACGTCGCTGCCGTTCGCGGTCATCGTGCTGTGGATGATCCTGCGGGGCCAGGCCCTGCCGCTGCGCGACTACTTCCTGCAGCGGTTGCCGGCGGTCGGAACGGGCCGCACCCACCCGGTGGCGCTCGTCGTGGTGGTCGTCGTCACGGTCCTCGTCATCCTGTGGGTGCCCTCTCCAGTGGCAGGACGCCTTCGTCACCACGTTCGCCGTCGGTCTCGTGCTGCTGTCGCTGGTGGTGATCACCGGCTACGCCGGACAGCTCTCGCTCGGGCAGTTCGCGCTGGCCGGCTTCGGCGCATGGGTCGCCGGCCGCCTCGTCGATGCCGCCGACTGGCCGTTCCTTCCGGCGCTGCTCGCCGGCGGACTCCTCACGATCCCCGTCGGGATCCTCTTCGCACTTCCGGCCGTGCGGGCCCGCGGGATCAACCTCGCCATCCTCACGCTGGGGCTCGGATCGGCCATCGAGTTGATGATCTTCAACAACGGCGACTTCGTCGGCGGCTTCGCCGGTACGCAGGTCGGCAGACCGAGCATCTTCGGGTGGGACATCAACGCCATCACCCACCCCGGCCGCTACGCCATCGTGTGCATGGTCTGCTTCTCGGTGGTCACGCTGATGGTCGCGAGCATGCGACGGGGTCGGTCAGGCCGGCGCCTCCTGGCGGTCCGCACGAATGAGCGGGCGGCGGCCGCGCTCGGGATCAGTGTTCCCGGAGCGAAGATCTACGCCTTCGCCGTCTCGGCCGGCATCGCCGCCCTCGGCGGCACCTTGCTCGCGTTTCGCAAGGACGTCATCCTCTACGGCTCGGAGTTCACCAACTTCACGTCGATCCTCGCCGTCGGCTGGTCGTTCATCGGCGGCATCGGCTTCCTGGTCGGCCCGATCTTCGGATCGACCCTCGCGCCGGGCTCGCTCGGGGCCCAGCTGACGAACGAGATCTTCGACAGCTCTGACGCGTTACATCCAGCTCATCGGCGGTGGGCTCCTGATCCTGCTCGTCCTGCAGAACCAGGACGGCATCGCCAAGGAGTCGGTCAACCAGATGGCGTGGCTCGGCCAGAAGCTGAAGGCCAAGGTTCCCCAAGCTCCCGCAGCGCAAGCCGGAGACGTTCGTGCTACCCGAGGAGCGGCGGGAGCGGGCGACGCCGAAGACCCTCGAGGTGCAGGGGCTGCGCGTGCGGTACGGCGGCGTCACGGCCGTGGAGGACGTCTCGTTCAGCGTCACGCCCGGGCGCGTCGTCGGCCTCATCGGCCCGAACGGTGCCGGCAAGACGTCGGTGATCGACGCCGTCACCGGGTTCACCCGGGTCGCCGGAGGCAGTGTCCGCCTCGACGGTGAGGAACTGCTCGGGATGAGCGCCACGATGCGGGCCCGGGCCGGGGTGAGCCGGTCGTTCCAGTCGCTCGAGCTGTTCGAGGACCTGACGGTGCTCGACAACCTGCGCGCCGCGTCCGACCCGCGCGACCGGATCTCCTTCCTTCGCGATCTCGTCCACCCGGTGGCTCCGCCGCTGCCCGGCGAGGTCGTGGCCGCCATCCGCGAGTTCCACCTGGAGAGCGATCTGTTGCGCCAGGTGCAGGACCTCTCGTACGGGCAACGCCGCCTGTTGGCGATCGCCCGCGCCGTCGCGACGCAGCCGAGCGTCTTGCTGCTCGACGAGCCGGCCGCCGGCCTCGGCGACGTCGAGGCCACCGAGCTCGCCCGCCTCGTGCGGCGACTGGCCGACGACTGGGGGATGGCCGTGCTGCTCGTCGAGCACGACATGAACTTCGTGATGAGCGTGTGCGACCACATCGTGGTGCTCGACTTCGGGGTCCAGATCGCCGAGGGCGAGCCGGCCGACGTGCGACGCGATCCGCTGGTGATCGCGGCCTATCTGGGCGAGGACGACAAAGAGCTCGCCGCAGTCGCCGAGGCGGTCGGAGCGGACGCGTGAGCCCGGCGGCGGTGCTCGAGGCCCGCGGCGTGTCGGCCGGCTACGGCCCGCAGCCGGTGATCCACGAGGTCGATCTGGAGGTGCATCCGGGCGAGGTCGTGGGGCTGCTCGGCGCCAACGGCGCCGGCAAGACCACCACGCTGCTGACGTTGGCGGGGGAGCTCCCACTGCTCCGGGGCGAAGTGCTCCTCGACGGCGAGGTCACCACCGCGCCGCTGTTCCGCCGGGCGCGGCAGGGCCTCACGTTCGTGACCGAGGAGAAGTCGGTGTTCATGGGCTTGTCGACGCGCGACAACCTGCGTGTCGCCGACGTCGACGTGGACCGGGCCCTCGATCTCTTCCCCGAGCTCGCCAAGCGCATCAACGTGCGCGCCGGGCTGCTCTCGGGCGGCGAGCAGCAGATGCTCACGCTCGCCCGGGCGCTCAGCCGCCAGCCAAGGGTGCTGCTGGCCGACGAGCTCTCGATGGGGCTCGCGCCCATCATCGTGAAGCGCCTGCTCGAGGTCGTCGTCGACGCGGCGAAGGTGCACGGCACCGCGGTGCTGCTCGTCGAGCAGCACGTCCGCAAGGCGCTGGAGTACTCCGATCGGGCCTACGTGATGCGCCGAGGCCACATCGAGTTGAGCGGCACGGCCAGCGAGTTGCTCGGCCAGATCGGTGAGATCGAGGATCGGTACCTCGCCGCCGCGACGACCGAGCAGCTCGACGCGTCGGGCTGAGGATCAGGTACTTGTACAGACCTACTATATGGTCACCAAACTAAATGGAGGTGTGGGGATCGTGACCGTCACCAGCGACCAGGAGCGGACGAGGGATCCGGAGAGCGTCCGACAGGTCGACGCCGTCGTCGTCGGGGCGGGCTTCTCCGGCATGTACATGCTCCAGCGGCTCCGCGAGCTCGGCTTCACCGTGCAGGTGTACGAGGCCGCGGCCGACGTCGGCGGGACCTGGTACTGGAACCGTTACCCGGGCTGCCGGTGCGACATCGAGAGCATGGAGTACTCGTATTCGTTCGACAAGGAGCTCGAGCAGGAGTGGGAGTGGAGCGAGCGCTACGCCACCCAGCCCGAGATCCTCGGCTACGCCGGCCACGTCGCCGATCGATTCGACCTCCGTCCCGACATCCAGTTCGAGACCCGGGTCACCAAGGCCGTCTACGACGAGGACGCCCAGCGCTGGGCAATCAGCACGGACCAGGGGGACGAGGTCTCGGCCCAGTTCTTCGTCCTCGCCGTCGGATGCCTCTCGGCGTCGAAGAAGCCGGAGATCCCCGGGCTCGAGCGGTATCAGGGGAGCTGGTACCACACCGGTCACTGGCCCCACGAGGGAGTCGACTTCACGGGACAGCGGGTCGGTGTGATCGGCACCGGCTCGTCGGGCATCCAGTCGATCCCCTTGATCGCCGGGCAGGCCGCCCATCTGACCGTGTTCCAGCGCACGCCGAACTTCAGCCTGCCGGCGAAGAACGCCCCGCTCGACCCGGAGTACATCCGCGAGCTGAAGGCGAGGTATCCGGCCCACCGTCAAGACGCCCGTGAGTCGGCGTTCGGTGTACCGAGCGACCTCCCCGAGAAGTCGGCGCTCGAGGTGGATCCCGACGAACGCTGGGAGACCTACCGGAACGGGTTCGACAAGGGCAGCCTCGTCGGGATGATCCTGTCGTACAACGACCTCATCACGAACAAGGAGGCCAACGACACCGCCGCCGAGTACGTCCGGCACCGGATCCGCGAGATCGTCGAGGACCCAGATGTCGCCGAGACGCTGTCGCCGCGCTCCTATCCGATCGCCACCAAGCGACTGTGCCTCGACACCAACTACTACGCCACCTACAACCGGCCCAACGTGACGTTGGTCGACCTGCGCACGACCTCGCTCGAGGAGATCACCGAGACGGGGATCCGGACGTCCGACCAGGACTACGAGTTCGACAGCATCGTCTTCGCGACCGGCTTCGATGCCATGACCGGGGCCCTGCTGGCCTTCCCGATCGAAGGGCGGGCGGGCACGCTCCTCCGCGACAAGTGGGAGGCCGGCCCGGCGACGTACCTCGGCGTGAGCACCGCTGGCTTCCCGAACATGTTCATCATCACCGGGCCCGGCAGCCCGTCGGTGCTCAGCAACATGATGGTGTCGATCGAGCAGCACGTGGAGTGGATCGGCGACTGCCTGGTGCACCTGCGCGACGAGGGCCGGAAGGCGATCGAGGCAACGCCCGAGGCCGAGGAACAGTGGGTCGACCACGTCAACGAGGTCGGCGACACGACGCTGTTCCCGACGGCGAACTCGTGGTACATGGGGTCGAACGTGCCGGGCAAGCCACGCGTGTTCATGCCCTACATCGGTGGCGTCGGCGTCTACCGGCAGATCTGCGACGACGTCGCGGCCAAGGGTTACGAGGGCTTCACCGTCACGTAACCCGCACCATCAGCGGTTTGTGTCACCGACTACGTCGTCGACGACGTATGCGGTGACACAAGCACAGCGGGTGGACGGTCAGGAGGCGTGGTCGTAGATGACCATGCCGCGGACGTTCTTGCCGTCGCGCATGTCCTGGTAGCCCTCGTTGATGTCGTCGAGCGGGTAGGTGCTGGTCACCAGCTCGTCGAGCTTGAGCTGGCCCTCCTGGTACAGCCGGAGCAGGCGGGGGATGTCGCGCCGCGGGTTGGCCGATCCGAAGATGGTGCCGACCAGCTGCTTCTCCCACATCGACAGCTCGAACAGGTTCATGCTGACGTTGTCGACGACGAATGGGGCGACGGCGGTGTGCACCACGCGACCGCCCTTGGTCGGCGAACCCGAGCGCGGGCTGGATCAGCTCGCCGGCGCCGACGCCGACGGTGATGATGACCTTGTTCGCCATCGCGCCCCACGTGAGGTCGCTGACGAGCGCGGTGGCCTCCTCGATGCTCGGCGCCGAGTGCGTCGCCCCGAACACCTGCGCCTGCTCGCGCTTGAACTCGACCGGGTCGACGGCGACGACGTGACGGGCGCCGGCCATCGCTGCGCCCTGCACGGCGTTCATCCCGACGCCGCCGCAGCCGATGACGACCACGGACTCGCCGGGCTGCACGTCGGCCGCGTACACGGCCGAGCCCCATCCCGTCGTGACGCCGCAGCCGACGAGGGCGGCCTTGTCGAGCGGGATGTCCTTCTCGATCTTGATGCAGCTCGCCTCGTTGGCGACGGTGTACTCGCCGAACGTGCCGAGGCAGGCACATCAGGCCGAGGTCCTGGCCCCGGGCGTGGTGGCGCGCCGTCATGTCGGAGATCTGCCGGCCGGCGAACAGGAACTGCCCGAGGTCGCAGAGGTTCTGATGTCCGGTCGCGCAGCTCGGGCACCGCCCGCAGGACGGGATGAAGCCGAACACGACGTGGTCGCCGACCTCCAACCCCGAGCACCTCGGGCCCGACCTCGACGACTTCACCAGCTCCTTCGTGACCACCGATCACGGGAAGCTGCTGGATCCCGAGCTCCTTCTGCGTCTCGTCGGGAAGGATGAGATCGCCGGTGAGCAGGTGCTCGTCGGAGTGGCACAGCCCCGACCCGACGAGCTTCACCAGCACCTCACCTCGCTTCGGCGGGTCGAGCTCGACCTCCTCCACGCTCCAGTCGGTCTTCGGCTCCCACAGGATCGCCGCGTTCATCTTCATCGTGATCGCCCCTTCAAGTGGCTGCCCCCATCGCCGATCGGCGGCGCCGGCGATTTATTCGGGGCATACGATAGTAGGTTTGTCCTAACGCTTGCGCACGGATCGCTTCACGCTCGCCGCGAGTGCTACGGAATGGACCAGCCGCATCGCGGACATGGCCACGACTTCTCGGAGGGATGAACAACGATGGCACTGGCCCGGCCCATCGAGCCGATCGACGTCGACGACGAGACCATCCGGTCCGCGCTCGAGGACTCGGACGTCCCCGCGCTCTTGCCGGCACTCGCCCACATCACGGGTGACCTGTCGCTGCTGCGCGACGAGCTGCGCATCGACCCGGCGCTGATGATCGAGGACCAGGGCGGGCTCAGCGAGGAGCAGATCGCCGCCGCCCGCGCCGTCGCCCTCGAGGCCCTGATCCGCTTCCGCGACGGCGGCAGCGTTTGTGCGCCGATGCCCACCGGCGACGACCTCCGCCGCATCCTCGAGTACATGGCGGGGGGACTGCCGATCGACGACTACCTGCCGATGATGCGTGAGGAGCTCGCCATCACCGCCGATCCGCGGGCGCCGCACTGGCACAAGGACGACGTCGACCCGGACCGGCCGTTCCTCGTGGCCGTGATCGGGGCGGGGATGTCGGGCGTCATCGCCGCCTACCGTCTGGCCGAGGCCGGCGTGCCGTACGTCGTGATCGAGAAGAACGACGACGCCGGCGGCACGTGGCTGGAGAACACGTATCCCGGCTGTCGGGTCGACATCCCGAACCACTACTACAGCTACTCGTTCGCCCAGCGCGACGACTGGCCGTTCTTCTACTCGCCCCAGGCCGAGCTGTCCCGATACTTCCGCCAGTGCGTCGACGAGTTCGGCATCCGGCCGAACATCCGGTTCGGGACCGAGGTGTCGTCGGTCGAGTACGACGACGGGACGGGTCGGTGGACGCTGTGCCTCGTCGGACCCGGTGGCGTCGAGGAAACACTCGAGGCCGATGCGGTGATCAGCGCGGTCGGCCAGCTCAACCGTCCGCAGCTGCCGAACATCGAGGGTCGGGAGAGCTTCGCCGGACCGTCGTTCCACTCCGCCCGGTGGGACCACTCGGTCGACCTCGCCGGCAAGCGGGTCGCCGTCGTCGGCACTGGCTGCAGCGCGGCCCAGTTCGTGCCGATCATCGCCGAGGAGGTCGCCGAGCTCGAGGTCTTCCAGCGCACGCCGAACTGGCAGTTCCCCGTGCCGCACTACCACCACGAGGTGCCGGACGGGATGCAGTGGCTCCTCCGCCACGTGCCCTACTACCGGCAGTGGTACCGGTTCTGGCTGTTCTGGCGGGGCGCCGAGCTGCTCCGGCCGATGGCCGAGGTCGACCCGGCGTGGGAGAACCAGGGGCGGTCGGTGAGCGAGCTCAACGACATGCTGCGGGTGATGCTCACCGAGGCGCTGGAGGCGCAGTACATCGAGCGTCCCGACCTGCTCCCGAAGGTCATCCCGCAGTACCCGCCGGCCGCCAAGCGGATCATCATCGACAACGGGTCGTGGGCGGCCGCCCTCCACCGCGACAACGTCACGCTCACGACCGACCGGATCGAGCGCATCGTGCCCGAGGGCATCGTCACGGCCGACGGCACCCTCCACGAGTTCGATGTGGTCATCTACGGCACCGGCTTCCAGCCGTCCCGCTTCCTGACGCCGATGAAGGTGGTCGGGCGGGGCGGTGTCGACCTGCACGGGCACTGGGACGGAGAGGCCCGCGCCTACCTCGGCGTCAGCGTTCCCGGCTTCCCGAACTTCTTCGTCCTGTACGGGCCGAACACCAACATCGTGGTCAACGGCAGCATCATCTGGTTCTCCGAGTGCGAGGTCCGCTACGTGATGGACTGCATCCGCACCGTGCTCGCCCGGGGCGCCCGTGGTCTCGACGTCAAGGGTGACGTGCACGACCGGTTCAACGAGGAGATCGACGCCGAGAACCTGCGCATGGCGTGGGGTGTGTCGAAGGTCAACAGCTGGTACAAGAACGCCAACGGACGCGTGACCCAGAACTGGCCGTTCCCGCTGCTCGAGTACTGGAAGCGGACGCGCGAGGTCGATCCCGACGACTACGAGTTCGTCTGACCCGTTCTGTCGGTCGGCAACAGCCGGATCGGGCCGTTGCCGACTGACAGAACGGGGTGATGGGGACGGTGGTGTGCCCCTACTCGACGATCTCGCTGATCTGGATCTGGGGCTGGACGTTCGTGTAGTTCGGGATGTCGTCCATCGTCTCGCCCACGTCCGGGCTGCCCATCCCCGCCTGCAGCGCCTCCTGGGTGGCGAAGTACAGGTGGCCGACCGCGATGAACGGGCCGTCGACGGCTCGGTCGATCTCGATGCGGTCCGGCTTCAGCACACGGGAGACGAGCGCCATGTGCTTGTCGCGGTAGTAGTCCATGTCGAACGTGCTGTCGTCGCTCTTCGGATACAGCACCGACACCTTGAACATCACTGACCCCCTTCGCTCGATGCGGACCCGCCGAACCTAACCAAGCCGCACGGCCGCGCCGCTATCGTGAGGCGTTCCACGGGGACGTGGCGCAATTGGTAGCGCATCACCTTTGCAAGGTGGGGGTTGCGGGTTCGAGTCCCGTCGTCTCCACACCGTGAATTCGTGCCCGGGCCGGTGGATCGGTGCCCGTGCAGGTACACGGCTCGCGACTCGGATCTGCTCCATGAGATGGTCGTGCCGTCTCCATGACTTCGGCTCGCGCCACCACGACACTGGGGAGCGATGCCCCGTGTCGACCGATCACCACCCGCCGACGCTCGGTACATCCTCGGTCACAGCGACCTCGAGCGTCAGCGCCTGCACGAGCAGGCCACGTTCATGGAGCCGCTGACCAGGCGCTTCCTCGTCGATGCCGGGTTGCGACGAGGGATGCGGGTGCTCGACGTCGGATCCGGCTTCGGTGACGTCACCCTGCTCGCAGCCCGGCTGGTCGGCGCAGACGGCGCCGTGGTCGGCGTCGAACGGGAGCCGAGCGCTGTCTCCGGCGCGACGGCGCGAGCAGCCGAGCTGGGAGTGAGCAACGTGACGTTCCACGCGGGTGACGTCCGCGACGTCGAGCCCGGCGACCGGTTCGACGCGGTGATCGGACGGTTCGTGTTGATGTACCTCGCCGATCCGGCCGACGTCATCGCGTCGGCGGCCCGTCACGTGCGCCCAGGCGGGATCGTGGCGTTCCAGGAGTGGCACGCTGACGACCCGTTCACCTCCGAGCCGTCGGTACAGCTGTGGAACCGTACCGGTCAGTTGCTCGTCGAGACGTTCCGGCTGGCGGGCACCAACACGCGTGTCGGACTCCAGCTGCGCCGAGCCTTCCTCCGCGCCGGGTTGTCGGCGCCCGAGCTACGCGCCGAGCGGCTCGTCGGCGGCGGGGCCGAGTATCCGGGCTACCGATACCTCGCCGACCTCATCCGCAGCGTCGTTCCGATGATCGAGTTCGAAGGTGTCGCCACAGCCGACGAGATCGACGTCGACACGCTCGAGCATCGTCTCCGCAGGGATGTGGAAGCGAGCGAAGCGACCGTGGCCTTCCCCGCGATCGTCTCCGCCTGGACGACCGCGGCGACTCACCCGCCGGCGGGCCATGGTCCCACGATCTCGAGTTGATGCTGGCGGGCGAGCGCATCCAGTCGTGCCTGGTCGAGCCGGCCCGCTGCGGCCGCGGCGGCGACTTCCTCCCAGTACCCCTCCATGGCGGAGGGCGTGAAGAGCACGAGCGCCCGGGCCGGCCGCGCCGATCGGGAGCAGCCCGTGCACCGGAACGCGGCCGGATCATCGGAGCGCCCGACGACCACCCAGGCTGCGACGCCGGCGACCAGCGCGACCACGACCACGACGGCCGCGATCACGAAGCGGCTGGACACGGCGGGCAACGGTTTCTTCGGCATCCGAGGCATCCCACGGCGGCGTCACGTGACACTCGTCGTGGTCGACGGTGACGGCCTCGACGTCCGCCGACAACCTGCCCGGTGTCAGGGCGAGCCGTGCGGCACGGAACAGTTGTGACCTCGCTGGTTACGCCTTCCCGGTCGAGATCACCTGTTCAACCATGAGGAGGCGTGATGGTCGCCGGGCTTGGCCGAACCACGAGGTGCTTCGTCTCATTCGCCGTGACGCTGGCGCTCGTCACCGTCGGCGCAGTGGCATCGCTGACCCCTCAACGCGCCTCGGCGGCCACGACCTACAACTGGACGGGCGACGGCGACGGGATCAGCTGGGGGCAAGAGGAGAACTGGAGCCCCCCGGGCATCCCCGCAGACGGAGACTCCGTGGTCATCGAGAAGACGGTCGAGATCAGAGGCGTCCAGACCGTGAGTCTGGTGGCTTTGTCGGTGACGGGTGACCGACCCCCGCCCGACCTGGGACCCATCCTCGTCGGCCCGACCAGCACCATCACGACGGAGGTGCTCAACTGGTCCGAGGGACGGATCGCGACGAACCTCGTCGTGCGGAGCGCGGCGCTGTTGTTGGCTGCGAGGCCGGCGGGGCTTCGCCTGGAGAACGGATACACGCCGGTCGGGGTGCCTCCTGTCTCGTTGACGACCCTCGGTAACGCAACCCAGGCCGGGACGCTGTGGTTGAACAACGGCGCATCGCGCGTGATCAACGAAGGCACCTGGACCGCGGCGGGTGACGCGACGATCGCCGGGTCCCATTGCTGCGTCAATCCCGGCACGTTCACGAACAACGGCACGCTCATCGTCGGCGGCAACCTGACCATCGACCAGGCCATGTTCCGGGCGCGACCACAGAGCAGGGTGAACGGAGTCGGCACGGTGAGGATCGTCAACGGGACACCCGAGCTGGCCGGCCCCTGGACCCTGGGCGGGAACGCCACACTGTCGCTGTTCGGCACGTCGGGCGGGACCGCCCTGACGACCGTTCAGGGCACGACCACGATCGGCTCCGGCGCCACGATCCAGCAGCAAGGATTCGCAAGCATCCGGGGGACGGGCGTGTTCGCCGGGTCCGGCGCCTACCAGTGGCTCGGGGGGCGGATCCTCGGCAACCTGACCCTCGGCGCCTCGCTCTCCACAGTGATCAGCGGGAACACGCTCCACGAGCTGACGCGCAGCGCCGGTGCGGGAGTGCTCACGGTCGAAGGGAAGGTCACGCAGCACGACCAGGCCTCGCTGCGGATGAACGGCAACATCTTCAACAAGGGCACGTGGGAGGTGCCGGCTGGTGCGCAGGTCTCGATCGCGGCGGGCAGCCTCGGGACCGTGCCGTTCAAGTTCAGCAACGAGGGAACGATCAAGGTCGGCACCGGCGGCAACCTCAGCCTCTCGCTCCTTGGGTACTCGAACCCGGTGGGCAAAGGCGTGATCACGGGCGGCGGAATCGTCGGACTACTGGGCGGAATCCATCAGTTGCGCGACGGCGGCACGATCCGCGGGCCGGGCACGGAGCTCGACGTGTCCGGCCGGGCGGACATCACCGCAACGGGAACCCTGAAGCTCGACAACGGCGAACTTGTGCTGTCTGACCGATCAGTGCTCCGAGGGAAGTTCACGATCGGTGGCACGGGAAGAACGGTCTGGAACAGCGCGAACGATCCTCGCCGAGCTGACGACCGGCCCCGACGTCGTGGTGACGATGGGGCCGGGGCAGGCGCCGGTGACGCTCGATGCCATCAACGGAAGCGGCATCCTGCGCACCAACGGCTCGGTCCGTCACGACAACCCCACGTTCCCGTTCCGCCTGGAGGGCGACGCCCAGATCGTGAATGGCGGGACCTGGACGATGGAGCGGGCGACCTTCCTCGGCAGCGCGTGCTGTAGCGATCCGGCGACGTTCGTCAACGAAGGCCGCGTGGTGGTCGGGAACTCGAACAACCCGGCCGCGGAGTTCGCGCTGGTGCGCTTCGTGAACCGAGGGACCGCCCAGGTGAACGGGGCAGCCAAGTTCGACACCCTCAGCCCCGTGCAGGCAGGTGGGCAGATGACGCTCGCGAGAGGGGCGCGGATCGTGAACGAGGAGCCGCTGCGCGTGGCGGGCGGCACGCTCCAGGGCTTCGGAACGATCACCGGGGACCTCACGAACCTCGGGACCGTCAGCCCGGGCGGCCCGTCCAGTCTGGGCTTCATCGGCGTCTTCGGTACCTATCGACAGTCACCGGCGGGCCATCTGGTCCTCCACGTCCAGGGGGCGGAGAGCGATCGGCTGGGGGCGAACCGCGCCCTCGAGCTGGCCGGCACCCTGCAACTCCTCAAGCGCGGGGCCGGCGCGCTGGGGCCGAGCGCCCGGGTGCTGGTGGCCGGTGGGGACCCACGGGTCGGCCGGTTCGCCTCGATCCTCATGCGCACGCTCGGAAGCGGCTGGCGGGTGAGGTACCTCCCGAAGGTGGTACGGCTCGAGCTTCCCTAGTTCGCCGGGGGTGGCCGTCTCGACGACGGCCACCAGGAGTGGACCGCGACCGCGACGCCGAGCGCCGGCAGCGTGGCGATCGCGAGCAACGTCGACACGGCGAGCGAGGACGAGCCGGCGGCGATCGCCGCATAGATCGCGACGGCCCCGACCTCGGAGGCCAGCCCCGACACTGAGGTGACCGTCGCCCGCGCGGGGCCCGAGATGGCGTCCTGCAGCTTGGCCTCGGAGACGATCGTCGCGCTCTCCAGAAGTCCGTAGCCCGCGGCGATGGCGACGAACCCGAGCGGGTGCCCTGCGACGGCGCCGGCGGCGATCAGGAGGCCCGACGACGCGACCATCAGCGTCATTCCCCGCCGGGACAACGACGCCATGCGACCGGCGACGGCGCTGCCGACGAGCTGTCCGACGACGGTGAGGGCAACCAGCAGCGCCGCCCCACTGGTGCTCGCACCCGCCTCGCCGGCGACGAGCGGAAAGTACTCGTCATAGGCCGTCAGGCCGTAGAGGGCGGCGGCGATGACGAGAAGGCGGCCCACCGAAGCGCGCCGCGTCGCCTCGTGGACGCCGCCGCGGAGCATCTGCAGGTAGCGCTGGAAGAACGTCGCGCCGCCGTCGAACTGCTTGGTCTCGTCGGCCTCCTCGACCCGCCGGGCTGACGGCAGCGCGTGCGCCAACACGCCATGGACGAGCGCGACCCCGACACTCACCCACCCGACCGCGGCGTACCCGCCCCACGCGTGCAGCGGTGCTGCGACCGCGGTCGCCGCCAGCGTGGCGGTGAGGGCGGCGGTATTGGCCCAGCCGATCAGTCCGGCGTAAGCGTCGGTGGCGTTCAGTGCGGAGAGCTCGTCGTAGAGAAGGGCCTCGAAGGTGCCGGACATCAGCGCGCCGCTGAGTCCCCACAGCACGAAGCCGATGGCGAAGCCGGCGTACGTCGGCCACAGGATCCAGATCGCGAACGCGGCGGCGTAGAGCGGCGCGCTGAGCACGAGGAGCAGGCGCCGATCGACGACGTCGGCCCATGCGCCCGACGGCACCTCGAATACGAACGAGGTCACCGACCAGATGACGAACAACGACGACATCGCCCCGGGCGACAGGCCGTGATCGCGAAAGAGCAGCGCGTAGACGCCGTACAGCGGGATCAGGTCACGCGTCGCGACGTAGGCGACGACGCGGACCCGAACGCTGAACGGGACCGGTCACGGTCGAGCGCGGGCCCTCACCATGGCTCCCGAGGATATTGCGGCTGCACCGGCGCGGAACGATGAGTTCGCGAGTCGGCGGAGGTCTCCATGTCGCAGGGGACTGTGTCCGCGTTCCCCGAGAGGAGTAGGTGATGTCAACACCGATCACGGACGACCAGAACAGCCAGGTCGTCGCCGTACCCCCGATCGTCGACCAGGACACGTGGGAAGCCGCCCTGGCGGAGCTCCGGGTGCGGGAGAAGGCCGCGACCCGTGAGCTCGACGCCATCGCCGCCGCCCGCCGCCGCCTCCCGATGGTCGAGCTGCCCGAGTACACCCTCACCGGTGCCGACGGCCCGGTTCGGCTGGCGGACGTGTTCGAGGGCAAGAGCCAGCTGATCGTCTACCACCACATGTGGTTCCCCGGTGAGGAGTGGCAGTGTCCGGGCTGCACCGGCTTCACCAGCCAGTTCACCCGGCTCGAGTTCCTCGACAACCATGACGCCCGGTTCGTGATCGTCACCCAGGGTCCGCTCGACGAGGCGCTGGCGTACAAGGCGAGGGTGGGCAATCAGATGACCTGGTACTCCACCGCGGACAGCTCTTTCGGCACCGACATGGGCGCCCCGCCCGACGGCGGCTTCCAGGTGAACGTCTTCCTCCGCGTCGGCGACACCGTGTACCGCACGTACAACACCCAGGGCCGGGGCACCGAGCAGCTCAGCCACACCTTCCCCCTCATCGATCTGCTCCCGTACGGGCGGCAGGAGGAGTGGCAGGACTCACCCGAGGGCTGGCCGCAGTCGCCCACGTACAGCCGATGGGCGCCGTCGGAGGAATTCGCGCGCTACGCCGAGCACTCCTGACCGGCGGCGCGGAGGGTGGTCACATCTCGTGACCAGAGCGGGTGAGGGCGGCGAACGCGATCGCCGCCGCGTGCCCGACGTTGAGCGAGTCGACCGTCGGGTCGATGGGGATCCGGACGCGGCGGTCGGCTGCGGCGAGGGCGGCGACCGACAGCCCCGGCCCTTCCGCGCCGAGCATCAGGGCGACGCGGGCTGGGGCGTCGAGCGTCCAGAGATCTTCGGCCGCCGGGTCAGGGGTGAGCGCCCACAGGGCGAAGCCGTCGTGCCGCAGCAGGTCGAGGTCGTCCGGCCAGCACCGGGCGCGGGCCACGGGGAGGAGCAACACCTCGCCCATGCTCACGCGCACGATCCGCCGGTAGTACGGGTCGATGCAGGTCGGATCGAGTACCAGCGCGTCGATGCCGAGGGCGCGCGCGGAGCGGGCGATCGCGCCGAGGTTCTCGGCGTCGTTGAGCCCCTCCAGCACGCCGACCCGGTGCGCCGCTTCGGCGACCTCGGCGACCTCGCGGAGCGGCCGGCGGTCGGCCGCGGCCACCGCGCCTCGATGGAGGTCGAAGCCGACGGTCGCCTTGAGCACGCCACGTGACGCGACGTATACCGGGGCGTCGAGACCCGCGAGGCGGGCGGCGAGCTGCCCAAGGGTCCGCGGCGTCACGAGGATCGAACGCACCCGGTGGTCGGAGTCGAGCAGCCGGCCGATCGCCGTGACGCCCTCGACCACGAACAACTCGTCCCGCTCGCGGCGGCGGCGGGCACCCGGATCGGTGAGCTCCAGGTAGTCGGCGAGCCGGGGGTCCGCGGGGTCGTCGATCGTGACCGTTTCGCCCACGCGGGGCAGTCTCGCGGCCGGGGTTGCGAACCGCGGACGCCAGCGACAGACTCGTACACGTGTTCCTCCAGGGGTCGTTGCTCGGCCTCGCCGAGCCGGAGGTCGATCCGACCTTCGCCGGGGTCGAACGGGTCGCGCTCGACGACGCCAGCTGGGTCGACCACCTGCCCGGCTGGCTCCGTGGTGACGAGGCGGTCTTCGACCAGCTCTATCACGGGCTGAACTGGAACCACCGCACCGTCACGATGTACGACCGCCGACTCCCCGAACCGCGTCTCACGTGGTGGTGGACCCCCGAGCAGGGCGCCGAGCCGCTCCCGATCCTCGCCGACATCCGGGCGTTGCTCAGCTCGCGCTACGGGGAGTCGTTCGACTCGATCGGGTTCAACTGCTACCGGGACGGCGCCGATTCGGTGGCGTGGCACGGCGACCGCCACCGCCACACGATCGACAACCCGATCGTGGCGACGGTCAGTGTGGGCGCCGCCCGGCCGTTCAGACTCCGCCCCCGGGGCGGAGGGCGCTCCCGCTCCTTCGACCTCGGCCGCGGTGACCTGCTCGTGATGGGGGGCGCCTGCCAGCACGACTGGGAGCACACCGTCCCCAAGGTCCGTACTACCCGCGGGCCCCGGATCTCGATGACGTTCCGCCACGGCATGCGCTGAGGGCACTCGCGGGGACTCGTCCCCCAGGACGCCCGCCCGACCCTTTCGTACCCTGACTTGGATGGAGCTGTTCGTCGAAGTCGACCACGGCGCGGGCAGCTCCACCGACGTCGTGCTCGAGGTCGAGCCGGCCGCCACGTTCGGCGACGTCGCCGACGCCCTGGCCTTCCTCCGCCAGGTGCCCAACGGCGGGACCGTGCAGGTGACGCGCACCGGTCAGACGCCCCGACGGGACGACCGCGTCGCCGACGTCGACGTCCGCTCGGGCGATCGGCTCACGCTCGTCGACTCGATCAACGCCGCCTTCTCGATCACCCCCGAGGCGTTCGGGGCGACGCTCGCCGTCACGTCGCCCACCGGTGCCGAGACCGAGTACCCGCTGCGCTACGGCGACAACTCGGTCGGCCGCGACCCGGACAGCGACGTCGTCATCAAGGACCCGCAGGCGTCCCGGCACCACGCTCGGATCACGGTCACCGACGTGATCACCATCGCCGACCTGGGATCGAAGAACGGGATCGTCGTCGGTGACGCGGCGATCGTCACGCCGACGATCCTGCGCCCGGGCCAGACCGCCCAGCTCGGCGACCTGACGCTGTCGATCCGCAACCACCTCCGCGCCATGGAGGCGGTTGCGTCCCACAACCGGATCGAGTTCAACCGACCGCCACGCATCGACCGGGCCTACGGCGGCGTCGAGGTCGAGATCCCCGCCCCGCCGGAGCGACCCCGCCGCCAGCGCCTGCCGATGATCTCGGCGGTGCTCCCGCTCCTGATGGGTGTCGTGATGTACTTCCTGATCGGGCCGCTCGGCGCGATCTTCATGCTCCTGTCGCCGATCCTGTTGATCGGCAGCGCGATCGAGGCCAAGCGCACGGGGCAGCACGAGTTCAAGGACGCCCTCGCCGAGCACCGCGAGATCGTGGACGAGCAGGTGCAGTACCTCGAGGTGCAACGGCTCGAGGAGATCAGGGGCCGGTTCCGCGAACTCCCGGCCGTTGGCGACCTGAGCGGTCTGGTGCGCAGCCTGTCCGACCGCCTGTGGGAGCGCGCTCCCGACGACTCCGACTTCCTCCGCCTCCGGGCCGGGACCGCCCAGCTGCCGTCGCGCACCCGGGTCAAGGTGGGAGATGGCGGGGCCCGGGACCTGCGCAAGGAGCTCGAGGAGATCCCCGGTCGCTTCCGCCTGCTCGACGACGTCCCGCTCCCGCTCGACCTCACCGCCCTGCAGGGAGTCGGGGTCGCCGGCCCGCTCACCGCGACCAGGGCGCTGGCCCGCGCCCTCGTCATCCAGGCGGCCACGATGCACAGCCCGACCGACCTCGCCGTGGTCGCCCTCGTCGGCGAGGCGGCCCTCGGGGAGTGGGAGTTCCTGAAGTGGCTGCCGCACGCCCGCTCGCTCGGCGGCGCGCAGCTGGCTTCGACCTCGCACCACGCGCTCGGCCTGGCCAACCAGCTGCTCCAGTCCCGCGCGGGTCACACCGCCTCGGGCGACGACCGGGCCGCGATGACGCTGCCCGCCGTGCTCGTCGTGATCGACGAGACGTGCCCGGTCGAGCGCCGGCGTCTGATGCCGCTGCTCGAGGCGTCCCGTCGGGCGGGCATCTTCTTCATCTGGATCGGCTCGGCCCGCCACCGCCTGCCGAAGACGTGCGGGGCCGTCGTCGAGATCGATCCCGACCACGTCACCGCCCGCACCGGCTTCACCGGCAGCGGGCTCACGGTGAGCCCGACCCGGTGGGAAGGGATGTCACTCGCCGACGCCGACGCGGTGGCCCGCTACCTCACACCGGTCATCGACGTCTCCGGCCGGGTGAACGACGACAGCGAGATCCCGAGCACCGTCTCGTTCGCCGAGCTGTACGGCGGCCCCTTCGTGCTGGACGACTCGGCGTCGATCCTCGAGCTGTGGCAACAGCGCGACGGCGGTGGGAGGACGAGCGACCGGCACGGCCTGCGTGCCGTCGTCGGCATGCAGGCGGGCGCCCCGTTCGTCCTCGACGTCCGCCAGGACGGACCCCACGCCCTCGTCGCCGGCACGACCGGCGCCGGCAAGAGCGAGTTCCTCCAGTCACTCGTCGCCGGGCTGGCGACGATGCACAGCCCCGAGCGGATCACGTTCCTGCTCGTCGACTACAAGGGTGGCGCGGCGTTCAAGGAGTGCGTCGACCTGCCGCACACGGTCGGGCTGGTGACCGACCTCGACCGCAACGAGGTGCGCCGGGCCCTGATCTCACTCAACGCCGAGCTCCACCACCGCGAGCTGCTCCTCCAGCGGGCCGATGCCAAGGACCTGCTCGAGATGGAACGCAAGGGCCATCCGGACACGCCGCCGAGCCTGCTGATCGTCGTCGACGAGTTCGCCGCGCTGGCCAAGGAGGTGCCCGAATTCGTCGACGGCGTCGTCGACGTGGCGTTGCGCGGCCGCAGTCTCGGCTTGCACCTCGTGCTCGCCACGCAGCGCCCGGCGGGCGTGATCACCGGGCAGATCCGGGCGAACACCAACCTGCGCGTCGCCCTGCGCATGTCGTCCGACGACGAGTCCGACGACGTGGTCGGCTCGCCGGTCGCGGCGGCGATCGAACGGCGCCTCCCGGGCCGGGCGGTCGCGCGCATCGGCCCGCAGGAGTTGCTGCCGTTCCAGAGCGCCTACGTCGGCGGGCACACGATGGCCGAGGTGCAGGCGCCGACGGTGAACGTGCGCCTGTTCGGCTTCGACCACGACACCGAGGTCGCCGAGCAGCGCCGGGCCGTGGTGCCGGCCGACCACCCGAGCGACCTGCAGCGGCTCGTTTCCGCCCACCGTGGTGCGTTCGGCCTGCTCGGCGCGCCCGCTCCGCGCCGGCCGTGGTTGCCGTCGCTCGCCCCGAGCTACGAGCTCGGCCGGCTGCCGCGCTCGGCCGAGGAGGCGGCACTGGTGCTCGGCGTCGCTGACCAACCGGCGCGCCAGCTCCAGTCCCTCGCCTACTTCCATCCCGACGCCGACGGCGGACTCCTGATCCTCGGCACGGGCGGGTCGGGAAAGACCGTGGCACTGCGCACACTCGCCGTGAGCGCCGGCCTCGCCGCCGAGGCGTCCGGCCACCCGTTCGAGGTGCACGCGCTCGACTTCGCCGGCCGCGGCCTGGACGTCCTCGAGGAGCTCCCGCACGTCGGGTCCGTCATCAGCGGCGACGACACCGAGCGGGTGACCCGCCTGCTCCGCACGCTGCGCGAGCGCATCGATCAGCGGGCCATCGACTTCGCCGCCGTGCGGGCGTCGTCCCTGCCCGAATACCGCCGCAACGCGCCCGCGGGGAGCTCGGTCGCCCGCGTGCTCGTCCTGCTCGACAGCTATCCCGGCTTCCAGGCGATGCACGAGCGCATCGAGGGTGGGAAGTGGCTCGACCTGTTCGGCCGGTTGGTCGCCGACGGGCGGCAGGTCGGCATCCACTTCGCGATCACCGCCGATCGGCGCTCGTCGGTCCCGATGTCGGTCGCCAGCGCCCTGCCCCGCAAGCTCGTGCTGCGCCTGTCCACCGACGACGAGTACCTGAACGCCGGCGAGCCGGTCGGCATCCTGTCTCCCCGGAGCCCGGCAGGCCGGGCGATCTTCGACGGCACGGAGGTGCAGGTCGCCGTGCTCGGCGGCTCCGCCAATGGTGAGCGCCAGGCCGAGGAGATCGCGCAGCTCGCCGCCCGCCTGCGCGCCGGAGGTGTCGCCGCCGCCCCGACCGTCGGGATCCTCCCCGAGGAACTCCGGCGGTCCACACTCGATGTCGCGTCCACCGCCGAGCGGCTGATCGTCGCGATCGGCGACCGCGACCTGCGACCACGCGGGATCCCCGTGGACCAGGGCGCGGTGATCGTGACCGGGCCTCCCCGCAGCGGGCGCACGACCGCGCTGGCCACGATCGCCCAGGCGGCGGCGGTGCTGGGCCTGCCGCTGTTCCACCTCCACGCCCGCCCGAGCCCACTGGCCCACGCCCCGTTCTGGACCAAGGTCGCCTTCGGCGCGGCCGAGGGCGCGGACCTCGCCGCCAAGCTGGCCGAGGTGGCGGGTCGCTTCAGCCGGCGCACGTTGGTAGTCGTCGACGACCTCGCCGAGCTCGCCGACACCGAAGCCGACCCGGCCCTGTCGGAGCTGCTGCGGGTCGGCCGGGAACATCCGATCACGGTCGTCGCGGCGGTGGACAACACGGCGGCTCGCCGGCAGTACAGCGGAACGATCCCGGAGATGCGCAAGGACGGCATCGCGTTGCTCCTGCAACCGGACACCGACTCCGACGGCGACCTCGTCGGGGTGACGTTGCCCCGCCGAACGCGAGGAGCCTGGCCGGAGGGCCGCGGCTACGTCGCCGAGCGGGGCACCGCCGAGCTCGTCCAGGTGGCCCTGCCCGACCCCTGGTGACGGTTCCATAGGATCCGTCGATGAGCGAGCGAGTCTTCGAGCGAGCGAATCAGCGTGACGGCGCCGAAGGCGCTGGCCGGCCGAGCGAGCGCCAGCTACACACAGCCTGCGCAGGACGGCGATGGGGTTCGGGGGCGCAGCCCCCGAGGCGTGACGGCGCCGAAGGCTCACTGGTGCACCAGGCGCTGACGTCGGATGTTGCTCTCCATGGGAGGATGGTGCACCAGTGAGCGATCCGCCGATCACGAACCAGCCGAACTGGCGCACTCCGCCGTACGTGCCGGACGACCTGCTCCCGTACTCGCTGTCGGTGAGCCACGGAGGAATCGTCCGCACCGCCGGCCTCGTCGCGATGAACTACGCGACGGGTGCGCCTGTCTCGCACACGGACTTCGCCGTGCAGGTGCGGGCGACGATGGAGAACCTCCGCCTCGTGCTCGAGGACGCCGAAACGTCGCTCGACAAGGTGCTGGCAACGTCGTGCTACGTCGACGACATGGGCCGGTGGGACGAGATGAACGCGATCTACGTGGAGTACTTCTCGCCGCCGCGGCCGGTGCGCACGACCATCGAGACGCGCCTCGTCCCGCCGTACCTCTTCGAGATCTCGGCCATCGCCGTCGCCTGAGCGCGGCTTCAGATCGGGCGCCGAGCGGAGCCCCCCGTGGGGGAGTGCTCCCCATTTCGGCTGCCGCCTTGGATCCGTACGTTGAACAGTGACCTCCCGAGGTCGGTGATGCGCAGTGGTTGCGTGATCAGTCTCGAAACGTAAGGAGAACAAACAATGGCTCAGCTCGGTGCTGACGTTGAGGAACTGGATCGTCTGGCGCGCAAGTTCGACGAGGAAGCTCAGCAGATCTCTCAGGCGACCCAGCAGATCTCGAGCCAGGTGCAGAGCACGTGGTGGAAGGGTCCGGATTCGGAGCGGTTCAAGAGCGAGTGGAACGGCACCTACGCCGCTCAACTCCGCAAGATCAGCGAGGCGCTTCGGCAGGTCGGCTCGGTCGTCCGCAAGCAGGCCTCGCAGCAGCGGCAGACCTCCAGCGCCTGATCCCCCAGTGGCGCAACCACGCGTCCGCCCCTCCCGCGGTCGCCCGGTGCATCGGCACCGGGCGACCGTCGCGCCCGTCCCTCTGAACCCGGAGTGAAACGATGAACCTCGCCATGCGCAGCGATGCCACCCCGTCGCCTGAGGACCCCGAGATCGCCGAGCTGTTCGCCTCGCCGGCGGCCGACCTCGTCCTGCAGTTCCCGTCCCGTGACTTCCCGGCGCCGCCGGCGTTCAGCCTGCGCGTGCCGGCCGGCTGGCTCGCCGTCCCGGTCGCCGAGGCCGAGATGGCCGTGCGCGATCCGCAAGCGGTCGACGGGTTCCACCCCAACGTGCTCGTGCGGGTGCGACGCACCGCGGCGAGTGACGACGTGAGCGACGAGCTGTTCCGTTCCGTCGCGTTCGGCGACGCGCCCGAGGGTCTCGAGGTCATCAGCGAGGAGGTGCGCGCCGATCTCGACACGCCCGCCCGTTGGCTGCTCGTCGCCGTCCGTGGACCCGGAGGTCAGGCACTGCTCGCTCGCCACCTGCTCGTCTACGTGCCCGCCAGTGAGCATGTGGCGAGCATCGTGACCGCGGTCGGCACCTTCCCGGCGTCCGCCGCCGCCGAGCTCGGTCCGCGCATGGACGGCATCGTCGGCTCGTTGCGGCTCGGCGGGAACTGAGAGGGGACGACGATGGCCCAGCTCGGCGCCGATGTCGAACAACTCGATCGTCTGGCGCGCACGTTCGACACGGAAGCATCCCGGCTCGAGCGCTCCGCCGCCACGTTGCGGTCGCTCGTCGCCAGCGTGACGTGGATGGGTCCGGACGCGGCCCAGTTCCGCGGCCAGTACAACCAGACGATGTCACCGCAGCTCGGCGCCGTGGCACGCGCGCTGCGTGACGAGGCGCGCCAGCTCGGGCAACAGGCCACCCAGCAGCGCGAGGCGAGCTCCGACGGTGGCGGTGCCGGCGGCGGCGTGGGCGGCGGTGGTGGTGGCGGCGGCGGAGGCTCGTTCGGCTCCGGCGGCGGCGGGAACGGCTTCGCCTTCGGCGCCGAGGGCTCGACGTTCAGTGGCGCCCGCGCTGGCGACGGCGAGGCGTTCGCCGGCGCCGAGGCGCGTGGTGAGGTCACCGCCTCCTACGGCGATCTGTTCTCGACCCGGGCCTGGGCCGAAGGCCAAGCCGGTGCCGGCGCCGAGGGCTCGGCGGACCTCACCGTCGGCGACCGTCAGATCGACGGCGAGGCCGAGGGCTACGCCTTCGCCGGGCTGCGCGGCGAGGTGGGCCAGGAGACGTCACTGTTCGGCGGGCTGGTCGAGAACGAGGCCACGATGAGCGCCCTGCTCGGCGCCGAGGCCGAAGGCAACGGTTCGTTCCACCTCGGACTCGATGGCTTCGAGGCCGAAGCCGAGGCGCGGGCCTTCGCCGGTGCACGGGCGGCCTACGCCGGTGAGACGTCGCTGTTCGGCGACTTCGCCGGGTTCGGGACCGAGGCCTACGCGGAGGCCGGAGCGTCGGCCGCGGGCAACGCCCACCTCGACGTCGGACCGCTCGGTCTCGACACTGGTGCCGGCTTCGACGTGTTCGCCGGAGCGCGGGCCGGAGCCGATGGCGAGATCAACCTGTTCAACGACAACGTCGGGCTGGAGGGCGGCGTCGGCGTGCGGGCCGGTGTCGGCCTGGAGGCCGAGGCCCAGGTTGCCTTCGGGATGGAGCGGGTCGGTGCCGAAGTCGATCTCGGCGCTGCGCTGGGGCTCGGCTTCGACGCCAGCCTCGGCTTCGAGTTCTCGCCGAGCGGGCTGGCCACCGATGCCGCGGGTCTCGCCAATGACCTCGCCGGCGGGATCGGCGACGCGGCGGAGGAGATCCCGCTCGTCGGCGGCTGGCTCCGCTGACCCGGCTGGCGGTCGGTCGCGCGCCGGCTGGTACCGTGCGCACGCCGTGACAGCGGCGTAGGGAGGTGGTGCATGGCTCCGCGTGACGTCGGGTTGACGGTCGGGAAGATCTCCAAGGTCCTGCTGTGGGCCGTGTACGTCTGGGTCGTCCTCAACCTCGTCCTCCTCTTCCTGGCGTTCCTGCTGCGGCTGTTCGGCGCCAACCCGGAGGCCGGCTTCACGGAGTGGGTGTATCGCGGCGTCCAACGGTCGATGGCGCCCTTCCGGGGCATCTTCGAGCCGATCGTGCTGACCGACGAGTCGGTGCTCGACACGTCCCTGCTGTTCGCCATGATCATCTACGGCCTCGTGGCCCTGTTCCTCCGGGCCGGCATCGACTGGATCACGGACCGGCTCAGCAAGCGCGAACAACGGCTCGAGCACGAACGGTGGGCGCTGCAGTCGGCCGGCCTGGGCGCCACCGCACCGTCCGCCGCCTCGACCGCGCCCGGCCCGGGTCCGTACGCCGGCCCGGCCAGCGCCGTGCCGGCGCGCCCCGTCACCCCCGGCCAACCGCCGCTCCCACCGCCTGGGTGACGGCCGCCTGGCAGCATGCGGTGGATGGAACGCACCGTGCTGCTCTGTACCGACGGCTCCGAGCTCGCCCTGCACGCGCTCACCGAGGGGATGGCGGTGCTCGGCCCGGCCGACCGCGTGGTCATCGCCACGGCGGTCGAGCCGGCCGACCCGACACTCCTCACGGGAACGGGGATGGCGCCGGGAGTCATGTCGCCGGGTGACTTCGAGCAACTGGAGTCCGACCGTGACCGGGTCGCCGTTGCCGCGTTGGACACGACCCGCACCGCCCTCCGGCTGGACGGCGCCGAGACGGTCGTCGTCACCGGGTCTCCCGGCCCCGCGCTCTGCGAGTTCGCCGGGTCGCTTCCCGCCTCGGTGATCGTCCTCGGCACCCGCGGCCACGGGGGGCTGCGGCGGGCCGTGCTGGGTTCGGTCTCCGATCACATCGTCCGCCACGCCCCGTGCCCGGTCCTGACGGTCGGCGCCGCTTGAGGGGCGGGTCAGTCGAGCTCGGGCGGCAGCTGGTCGAGCTGGCCGGCCGTGATCAGCCCTGACTCGATCGCGTGGTCGATGAGCCGGCGCCGGCGGTCGGTTGCGAGCTGGTCGATCGAGCCGCGCAGGCCACCGACCCCGAGCTTCGTGAACCGGTTGCAGAGGTTGTCGAGCTTGCGGTTGAACTTCGTGATCGACCATCCGAGCCGCCGCGCGACCGCCCGGTTGGCGGGCAGCTCCTCCTTCGTGTGCGGCGCACGCAACGTCGGTTCGGCGAGTGCCAGTAAGAGCAGCCGCTGCTCGTCGGTGAGCATCACGTCGCCGAGGGCGACGGTGTCGCCGAACTCGTCGTCCCACATCGTGTCGCTCTCGTCGTCCGGCTCCTCTTCGTCCTCGCGGTCCGGCACGCTGACGGTGAGCTCGTAGTCGGTGATGCCGGCGCGGAAGCGCACGATCGAGTTCGGGAAGGAGAGGGCGACCTCGCTGCCTGGCGCGAGCACGACGCTGGACCGCGAGTCGGCGTCGGCGATCTGGATCGAGATCGAGCTGCCCTCGTTGCTCAGCCACCACTGGTCGCCCCGCGCCCACAGCCGGCCGAGCACGCGGTGAAGGTGACGGTTGTCGTCGATGCGCAGGTCGCCGGCGCGGCCGAACGTGAACTCGTCGCTCGTCTCGATGGCGCGCACCTCGCCGCAGTACTCGATGCGCAGCCGCAGGTCGTTCTTCACCCGGTCTCCCGGCCGACGACGGTGAACGAACGGGATCCGAAGTACACGGTGGCCCCCGCCTCGAGCAATTGCGCCCGTCCCGGCTCGAGCGCGGCGACCTGACCGCCGGGGTGGGGGACGACGAACGTGCCGTTGGTCGAGCCGCAGTCCGAGACGAGGATGTCCCACCCCTGGTAGCGGAGCTCGAGGTGGCTCCGAGAGACCTTGTCGCCGACGACCTTGACCCGGCGCAGGCCGGCGCGCTCGGGCCGGTCGTCGCGGTCGGGATTGCGCCCGACCAGCAGTTCGTGGTCGAGCTCGACGATCGTTCCGTCGTCGAGCTCGAGGTGGCCGAGGCTCGGCCGGGGGACGTGGACGATCGTCGCCATCCCCGGGGTGAGGAACTGGCCGCACACGGCGCACGACGCGACGACGGGAGGGTTGGGGTGGCCCTCCGGACAGAGCTTGGCCTCGACGAGCGAGCTGCGGCTGTCGTCGGCGGCGTCCCCGCGCTGGCGCATCAGGTCGCCCAGCAGCTCGCCGGGGGCGGGCGGGGGCAGCGTGATGTCGACGTCGTGCGCCTCGTCGCCTTCTCCGTCCGCGATCTCCGCGACCTCCGGCGGCGGAGGCGGCGCCGTCGCTGCGGGGTCGCGCTCGGAGTGACCCTCGTAGACCGGCCGCCCGTCGGTGCCCATCGCGGCGGCCTGGATGGCGGCGAGGGCCGCGGCCGGGTCGTCGGCGTCGACGGGCGGCGGGGCGTGGGCACCTCGTCCTCGCGCGCGACTGGCGTGGCGGGTCGTGGGATCTGCTGAGTGGCGTCGACGGGGGCCGTGACGACCGGTTCGATGGGTTCGGCGGTTTCGGGGGGTGGCGTCGGCACGGCGTGGTCGGCGACGCGGTCGCCCGTGAGCTCGAGCCGGAACCCGCCGGCTAGCGCCACGCCGGACGTCAGGTCGGTCACCGGGTCGAAGGTTGCATCGCCCGTCCGAGTGTCGACCGTGGCCGCCGACTCGATCTCCAGTGAGTGCTCGACCCACGTGCGCGAGCCGGCGCCGGAGAGCATCGGCAGGCTCGGCTGGTCGGTCTCGACGGCGACGTCGCCGAACGCCATCACCCGCACGACCGCTGTCCATGCCACGCCGACGAACGGGCGGACGTCGAAGCCCGCCGCCACGGTCGCCGACGCCACCGCCTGCAGCTCTCCGCCCTCGGTGCTGTCCAGGAACGCCTCGAGCAGGCGCTCGTCCCGCTCCGGCAGGTACAGGACGGCGTCGCCCCGCCGGGCGACGTGCCCGCTCCCGGGGATCAGGCGTACCACTGCTCGTGTCGTCATCTCAGAGGGCTCCGATCTGCACGACGACGGCCGTGGCGTTGTCGCGACCTCCCGCCTGGTCGGCTTGCTCGACGAGCTGTTCGGCCGCCTGTCGGCAGCTCGGCAGGGTGAGCGCGGCGCGCAGCTGGGCGTCGTCGATCTGGCGGTGCACGCCGTCGGTGCACAGCAGCAGCCGATCGCCTGCCCGAACGGGGACGGCGAGCACGTCGACCCGGAGCGGCTCGTTCTCCAGGCCGATGAAGGAGGTGAGCCCGTGCAAGGCCACGCCGCGGTCACGGTACTCCTGGATGTCGAGACCGGCGGCGAGCAATTCGGCTCGCACGTTGTGGTCGTGGGTGAGCAGGTCGAGGCGCGGGCGCGCCGCCGCATCGGTGAGGCGGTAGGCGCGGGAGTCGCCGACGTGGACGAGGGTGATCAAGGGACCGCCGACGACGACCACGAGCAGTGTCGTCCCGAGCCGGTCGACGCCCCGCTCGTGCCCGGTCCGTCTGACGTCGGCGTTGACGGCGTCGACGAGCTGGCGCCACTCCGGGTGCGGACCGGCGTCGTCGAGACGGGCGAAGACCCGGTCGATCGCGGTGCGGGCGGCGAGCGCGCCGCCGCCCCGTCCGCCCATGCCGTCGGCGACGACGAACGTGTCGGCCCGCTGGCCGAACGCGTCCTCGTTCACACGGCGCCGCCGGCCCGCTGAGCTCGCGCTCCCCCAATCGGTCGCGGTCAGTGACGAGTCCGTCCGCGTGGTGGCGAGGTCGGCGAGCACGTCCGCGTTCCCGGTCGGCGTCGTGTCGTCGTCATCGAGGTTGTTGAGGTCGTTGAGGCAGACGTCCATCGACCGGGATCAGGGCGCGGTCGTGGGGGATGCCGAGGCGGGCGCGCTCGGAGTGGGGTCGTCGTCGCCGTCGTCGTCGCCGAGCAGGAAGAAGAGCGCCGTCGCGGCCAGACCGAGGGCCACCCCGCCGGCCACAACCGCCGGCACGAGCCGGGAGCGGCGGGTCGCCGGTTCGACCTGGTCCGGTCGGGCGGCGGTCGGCAGACGGCCGGGCGGCCTCCATCGGCCCTGGACCGCCGGGCTCGTCGTTCGTTGGACCGGAGGCGGCGGCGGCTCAGGCGGTGGGGGCGGCGGCGGCACGGGCCGGACCGGAGGCGGCTCGGGGGGCGATGGGGCGGGTGGCACCGGAGGAACGGGCGGTGGTTCCGGCGACGCCCCCGTCGTGCGGATGGCGGCGATCATGTCGTCCCCGGCATCGACCGTGACATCGTCGTCGTCGTCCGACGTCGCCCAGCGCAGCTCGCGCAGCAGGTCGGCGTCGCCCGGCACCGTGACGTCATCGTCGTCGTCGTCGGTCATCGCACTCCTCTGATCGAAGTGTGAGCTGAGCGTACGGATCTCCGCACGCTGAGCTCACAGTTCCCGGTCGGACTGGTGCGGTAGCCGTGCCGGGTCACGAACGGGAACCCGCCTTCGCCTCGTCGCGGAGCAACGGGCGGGGGTCGAGGCGCATCCGCATCCGTTGCGCCGCGTTCCGCTGGCGGCGGAGCTCCTCGGTCACCCGGTCGCTGTACTGCCACGCCCGCTCGACGTGAGCCGGGGAGGGAGGATGGGCGGCGAAGGCGGCCCGATCGACCTCGTTCGCGAGGCCGTGCAACTCCTGCTCGACCCCGGTGACGGCGGCCGTGGCCGCGTAGACCCCGACCCGCTCGTGCGGAGTGGTGCCCGACCGCCGCGCCAGGCCCGTCTCCGTGCAGCGATCGACGGCCTCGGCCCACGCTCCCGCCACGCGCCCGCTCGGCGAACCGTGGCGCCGCCGCCGGCGCCGCCGCAGTGCCTTCCACGCGAGGACGACGACGGCGAAGAAGAGCACCAGCACCACTGGCACGCCGCCGGCGCCGATCGCGATCCACGTCGCGAAGCCCGGTCCGCCGCTGCGGTCGAACTCGTGGGCGATCGGTTCGAACGCGTCCTCCTTCTCGACCTCCTCGTCCTCCTGCCGCGGCGGCTCGACCTCCGGCGGGGGCGGAGGCGGCGGTGGCGGGTTGGGCACGGCGATCTGTTCGGTGGTGCTGCCCTGGGTCTCGGGATCCGGTGTGCGGGAGCGATCCGGACTCACGTCGACGGGCACCCAGCCGAGCTCGCCGGCGTCGAGCTCGACCCACGCCGAGATGTCCCCCGCGAGCACCTCGGCGCGCCCGTTCTGCCACCGCTCGGGCGGGATCACGTAGCCGACGACCACCCGCGCCGGAAGCTGGGCGGCCCGCGCCATCACGGCCGCGGCCGCGGCGTACTGCTCCTCGTAACCGACGATCCGGCTCTCGTCCTCGAGCATCTCGTTGATCCGCGCGTACGAGTGTCCGGGCTGGGTCTCCTCGGTGACGTCGTAGAAGCCGTCGTCCACGAACTTGTCCCGGATCGCCGTCATCCGGTGCCATCGCGAGTCCTGGCCCTCGGTCAGGTCGGCGGCGAGGTTCTCGACCGGCGGGGGCAGCAGCTCCAGCTCGTCGCTGCGGTCGACGAGCGTGATCGTGGCCGCCGCGAGCTGCTCCTCGCTGGGCTCGGGCGGGACCGCCGAGGTGACGTGGTACGAGAACCCGTCGGAGAGGCCGCCTGGCAGGGCGATGGTCCCGGTGCCGAGGTTCAGGCGCGGGTCGGGATCGTCGGTGAAGGACAGGCGCTCGGGTGTTCCGGCCGTGGGCAGGAAGTACCCGCCGAGATCGTGGACCTCGACGGTGTGCTCGACGGTGTGAGCACCCTCGGGCAGCGCGTCGTCGAGCTCGGGGAGCTGGGTGTCGACCGGCACGAACTCGGTCGCATCGGCGTGCCGGTCGGGATCAGCGACCGTCCACACGACGCCGTCGTAGTCGGTGAGCACGGCGACCGGCCACCGCCCGATCTCGGTGTCACCCTCGACCGTGAACACGACGTCGTCGCGGCGGTCGTCCTTCAGCGACGCCTTGAGCTGGACGAGGGGGCTCGGGACGGCGAGCGGGTCGAACGGCGGAACCTGGTACCGGCGCAGGTCGAACCGGTCGCGCGCCTCCGCCAGCGGCAGGCGCGGGCCGAGCATCGGCGCCGCCACCACGGCGCTCACGACGACGACCGCCCCGAGCATCAGCCGGCGGCGGTTCGTCGACACCGCCGCGGCGTCGAGCGAGTCGAGCGGCGAGCCGCTGGCGGTGCGCCGGCCGACTGCGCTGGGAGGTCGTGATCAGCGCCAGCGTGCCGGCGAGGATGCCGGCGCCCTGGAGGAGGGCGAGCCAGCGCTCCTCGATGGTGAACAGCAGGCTCAGGCCGAGCGCCAGCAGCGGCCCGATCGCCGGCAGCCCAGGTCGCCGGGTGTGACGGGCGATCTCACCACCGATGGCGGCAGCGAGCCAGGCGACGGTGAACGGCAGCGCGCGCAGTTCGACGGTGATGTCGGCGGGTGGCGCCGCCGAGAGGAGATCGGCCCAGCCGTCGACGAGTCCCCGGGCGAAGTCGGCGTACGCGCTGGGCGTCGGGACCCCGCCGACGGCGACGCCGCCGACCACCATGAACGCGGCCGCCGTCAGGGCGACGCTCTCGCCGAGGAGGAGCCGCCGCGACTGGGCGAAGAGGACGACCGCCGATGCGCCGAGCGTGCCGATGGCGGCGGCGCCGACGAAGCTCCAGCCCGACAACGTGCTGCGGAACCCGATCGCGGCGACCATCGACATCACCGCGACGATCGCGACGGCGATGGCGACGTACGGCCCGATCCGGTGGCGGCGGTTCACGGGATCACCTGGCTCCACGCGGCCTGGAACTGGTCGAGCGTGTCGACGTCGATCACCTTGGCGCCGGGCAGGTAGCCGGGCAGGCGATCGCCCTTCGGCCAGACCCGCACGAGGATCACCCGGGCCGAGCGCCGGGCCATCGTGGACATCGTCAGGAACCGGTCAGTGGGCACGTTGCCGGTGATCACGACGAGGGCGGACGTGCCACTCTCGCCGCGGAGCGCGTGCAAGGCGGCGTCGGCGACGTCGGTGCCCGCCGCCTCCTGCGCCAGCGTGAGGCGGTCGAGGAGGTCGTTGCGGGCCGCGGGCCGGTTCTGACCGATGAGCGCCTCACGGTCGAGCCACACGGCGACCGGCTGATCGGCCAAGAGCGACGAGACGCCGAGCGACGCGGCGATCTCGACGGCGGTGTCGAACCCGGCGGGGTCGGGGTAGGACTCGATGTTGGTGTCGACCACCGCGGTGACGTTGGGCCGCCGGTTGTCGACGTAATGGCGGACCATCAGCGTCCCGGTCCGGGCCGTCGACATCCAGTGGATGTGCCGGTGGTCGTCGCCGAGCTCGTACTCCCGGAGGGCGTGGAAGGCGATGTCGCCGGCCGGCGAGGCGTCGGACGTCGGGCCCTCGAGGTCCTTGGCGTAGCCGACGGGGAGCGGGCGCAGGGCGACGACCCGGGGGTGCACCCACAGGGTCTGCGTCCCGGTCTGGACGATCTCCCGCCGCATCAGATTGACGAGGTCGCTCTTGACGATGAGCGCGGGGCCGATGGTGACGACGCCGCGGCGGGCCGTGGGCAGCGGGTACACGGCTTCGGTGGTTCGCCCGGCGCCGAGCGGGGGGATGTCGAGGCGCAGCGGCCGCCCGCCGACGTGCTCCTCGATCGTGCGCGACGCGACCGGGGTGCGGCGGGGGTTGGTGACCCGCACGACGCCGACCGCCCGGTCCCCGACCGTGACCCGCTCCGGCTCGAGGGTGCGCGTGACGTCGAGCGTGAGGCGTCCGACGACGAACGGGATCGCGACGACCAGCACGATCAGGCAGCCGGCGGCGACGACCATCAGCTCGACCCAGCCGAGCAACCACCCTCCGACGTAGGCCGCCACGCCGAGCACGAGCACCGTCCACCCACTCGCCGTCAACGGCACGCGCCACCGTCGCTCCGCGCGCCGATTCTGATTGCGATTCACCGTCACAGGTGACGCGAAATCGCGATCAGAACCCGTTCGCGGCATCAGCTGGCTCGCATCGCGGCGGGGAGGTCGACCCGGTCGATGACCTGTTCGACGAGGTCGGCGGGGTCGACCTTGCCGAGCTCGGCCTCCGGGGTGAGCAGCATGCGGTGGCCCATCACGGCCGGGGCGACGACGCGCACGTCGTCGGCGGTGACGAACGGGCGGGCCTGGGCCGCGGCGAGGGCCCGGGAGGTGCGGATCAGGCCGATCGCGCCACGGGTCGAGACGCCGAGGCGCAGCTCGGGCAGGTTGCGGGTCGCCGCGCACAGGCGCACCACGTAGCTGCGGATCGAGTCCTCGACGTGGACGTGCTCGGCGACCTCGATCATGTTGCGCACGTCGGACGTGGACATCACCGGCGTGAGGCCCTCCGGGCGCAGGCCGTCGGCGAGCATCCGCAGCACATCGACCTCGTGGTCGTGGTCCGGGTAGCCGAGGGTCGTGCGCATGAGGAAGCGGTCGAGCTGGGCCTCCGGGAGCCGGTACGTGCCCTCCTGCTCGACCGGGTTCTGGGTCGCGAGCACGACGAACGGCCTGGGCACGTCGTAGCCGACGCCGTCGACCGTCACGTGGCGCTCCTCCATCACCTCGAGCAGCGCCGCTTGGGTCTTCGGCGAGGCCCGGTTGATCTCGTCGGCGAGCACGACGTTGGCGAACACCGCACCCCGGCGGAAGTCGAACGTGCCCTGCGACTGGTTGTAGACGAGACCGCCGGTGACGTCCGAGGGGAGCAGGTCGGGCGTGAACTGGATCCGGCTCCACGTGCCCTTCACCGAGTGGGCGATCGACTTCGCCAGCGACGTCTTGCCCGTGCCCGGCACGTCGTCCACGAGCAGGTGGCCCTCGCTGAACAGGCACACCAGGGCGAGCGCGATCTGGTCACGCTTGCCCTTGATGACCTGCTCGACGTTGTCGAGCAGGGCGTTGAACCAGTGGCTGAACCACTCGGCCTGTTGGTCGGTTGCGGGTTGCATGGGATGCTGCTTTCTCGCGTGGTCGATGAGGATCAGGTGCCGAACTGGCGGTGCGGGCCTTCGTGGCCTCCGGGTTCGAGGCGAACCCAGAAGGTGCGGTCGGGATAGCCGAAGTAACAGACGTTGCCGGCGCTGAGGTCGCCGTTGTTCCCTTGGGCGGTCGCGTAGCTCGTGTACTGATCGGCGCGCCCGTTCACGTTGTCCCAGCAGGTGATGGCGTACTGCTGACCCGGCGTCAGCCCGGTCGCGCTCACGTTGATCCAGCGGCAGTACACGGAGCCGCAGCCGGTCTCACCCTGGGCGGACGCTCCCTTGCTCCAGTCGACGCTGACGGGTCGATCCGGCGTGGCGTACTCGAACCCACTCCACGGGCCACATCCGACGTCGTTGCACGCCTGCACCCGGATGGCGTACTGCTGGTTGTTGGTCAGCCCGTCGAAGACGAAGGACCGGTCGGTCGACGTCGGATCACCGCCCGGGTCGATGTCCAGGTGGTAGTAGGTGATCGGCTTGCCGTTCTCGGCCGGCGCCGACCACGACGCGTCGATGCGGGCGTCACCACGGCTGAGGCTGAGGCCGCCGACCTGGCTCGGCGGGCCCGGCGTGGTCGCGCTCACCGCGTTGGCCGCCGCGCCCGGTCCCACGTCGTTCACGGCGCGGACCTGGAACGTGTAGCTGCTGCTGTTGGCGAGCCCGCCTCGGGTCGTCGAGAGGACGTTGCCGACGTTCTCCCAGGCGCCGCCGTTGACGGACAGCTCGTACTGCACGATCGGGCTGCCGTTGTCAATGGCCGCAGCCCACTCGACGTACACCCGCCCGATGTCCGGCACGGCCCGGGTGATCGTCGTCGGGAACGGTGGACCGGCCGGGGTCACCGGGTTCGAGGCCGCGCTGACCGGGCTGTCGCCTTCCTCGTTGGTGGCGACGACCGTGAACGTGTACGGGGTGCCGTTGGCGAGACCGGCGAACGTCGTCGACGTGACGTTGCCGCCGACGGTCATCGTGGTGCCCTGACTGTTGGTGATCGTGTAGCCGGTGATCGCGCAGCCCTGCGGGTTGGGCGCGGTCCACGACACCGTGGCGAGCTGGTCGCCCCGCACTGCCTGCACGTTCGGCACCTGGTCGGGATACCGGCACGGGATCACCGGCACCGACGCCGCCGAACGCGGGCTCCACCCACCCCGGTTGCGGGCCCGCACGGTGAAGCTCTGCGGCTCGCCGTTGGGCAGGTTCGACCACTGCAGCGACGTCGCCGTGGTCAGGTTGGTGGCGCCCGTGCTCTGGATCTGCACCTCGTACTCGATGATCGAGTCGCCGCCGTTGTCCGGCGGGGTCCACGACACGAGGATCGTCCGGTCGCCGCGCTGGCCGACGGGAGCGCCCGGTGTGGACGGCGCGCGCAACGGGTGCTCGGGCGCGGACGGCGCACTCCACTCGCCCTCGCCCTTGGCGTTCACGGCGCGGACGAGGAACGTGTACTCGGTGCCGTTCTGCAGCCCGGGCCACGTGAACGACGTGCCGCTCCCGACTCGCTGGACCGCCGACGCGCCGCCGCCGATCTGGAGGTCGTAGTTCGTGATCGCGCTGCCCTCGTTGGTCGGTGGGTTCCACGACACCACGAGGGCGCTGTCGGCGAACTGCACCGTGGGCGCAGCGGGACGTCCCGGTTCGATGTCGGGCGTGACGACCGGCGACGGTCCGCTCCACGGGCCCCATCCGGCGACGTTGCGCGCCCGCACGCTGAACTGCACGCCCTCGCCGTTCGTGAGCCCGGTCCACGTGAACCCGGTCGTGTTGCCGATCGACTGGCCGTCGCCCTCGCCGATGCGGATCTGGTAGTCGTCGATCGGCGCGCCGTTGGCGGCCGGGGCGGCCCACGTGACGGTCGCGGTGGCGTTGCCGGCGACGGCGGTCGGGGAGCCCGGCGCCGACGGTCGGCCGATCACGTTGACCGTGACCTGCGCTTCCGACTCGCGCTGGGCGACGTCGGCGCCGTCGCGGACCCGGTACCGGAACGTGGTCGTCCCGAAGAAGTCGCTGGTCGGGCTGAACGTGACCTGGCGGCCGTCGGTGCTCGCCGTGCCGCCGTCCGCCCCGCCGACCGACGTGACCGTGAGGCCCTGGCCGAGCGGATCGATGTCGTTGGCCAGCACCGCGACGGTGACCGGCGTCGCCTGATTGGTCGTGGCGGTGTCGGGCCGGGCCTGCGGCGGCGGGGCGTCCGGTGCAGCGACGGTCAGGTTCACGGTCGCCGTCGCCGACTCGCCACCGGCGTCGGTGACGGTGTACCGGAACGAGTCGGTCTGCCCGGCGTCGTCGATCGCCGCCGTCGCCCGCACGGTGGCGCCGTCGCGGCGCAGCTGCACGACCCCGGACTCGGCCGCCGTGGTCGAGAATCGGAACGTCTCACCGGGATCGGGGTCCGTCACCAGCGCGGAGAGGTCGATGTTCGTCGCCCGTCCGGCCTGCACCTCGACCTCTGTGTCGGCGGCGGTCGGTGGCCGGTTGCTCGGCGGGAGCACGTCGACGGCGACCGACCCGGCGACGATGTGGCCCTTCTGATCGTCCGCGGTGTACGAGAACGTCGCCCGCCCGGCGAAGCGGTCGTCGGGGTTGAACCGGACGGTCAACTCGTCGGGCCCGTTGGTGGCCGTGCGGGCGGTGCCGCCACGCTGGCCGTCGCAGCACACGAAGTACAACGGGTCGCCGTCGGGATCCGACGCCTGCTCGGCGAGGTCGATCGTGATCGATTCGTTGGCGCCCGTCTCGACCTCCAACGGGTCGACCACCGGCGCCCGGTTGTCGACCACGAGCACGGCGAGCTCGGCGCTGTCGGTGAGGCCCGCAGGGTCGGTGACCGTGTAGCGGTGCCGGCTCGAGCGCGACCCGGCGGTGAACGTCACCGTCCCGTCCTCGAACCGCTCCAGCGCCGGATCGCTCGACGACACCGTCAGCTCGGCCGGGTTGCCGTCGGGGTCGAGGTCGTTGGCCAGCAGGTCGATCTCGATCGTCTGGCCCGGTCCGACCGGCCCGATCTGGTCGTCGACGGCGATCGGCGCGACCGGATCGGTGGAGGGGATGACGGTGACCTCGACCGTGGCCGAGGCCCTGCCGCCGCGCCCGTCGTCGATGGCGTACGTGAAGGCGAGCTCGGCCGGTCCGCCGTCCGCGGTGCCGGGCCGGGCGGGTGGCGTGAACTCGACCGCACCACCACCGTCGACGACCGCGGTGTCGCCGGCGGACGGTGTGCCGACCTGGGTGACCAGGATCCGGTCACCGTCGGGGTCGGAGTCGTTGTCGAGAACGTCGAGGACGAGCGGAGCGCTGCCGGCGACGACCTCGATCGAGTCGTCGAACGCCTCCGGCGCCCGGTTCTGGCCGGGCAACGGCATGACCCCGACGAGCACTTCGCCGATCGCGATCTCACCGTTGGCGTCGACGAGGGCGTACGAGAAGCGGTCGGTGCCGGTGAACGTGTCACTCGGGGTGTAGACGATGGCGCCGCTGTCGACGCGGGCGGTGCCGCCGCCGGGTTGGGTGCGGACGTTCTGCACTGCGATCACGTCCCCGTCGGGATCGCTGTCGTTGGCCGAGACGTCGATCGAGATCGGCACTCCGCTTCGCGTGCGGGCGAGGTCGGTGCGGGCGATCGGAGGGCGGTTCACCTCGTCGGCAGGCACGATGCGCACCTCGACGAACGCGCTCGCCTGGTTGCCGCCCTCGTCGGCGACGGTGTAGCTGAGCGTGAAGCTGGAGATCACGTCGGCTCCGACGTCGATGTCGACGGTCTGGCCGTTGAGGCCCGGGGCGGTCTCGGCCGCGGGGTTCGTCGTGACCGAGGCGACCTCGAGGGCGCCGCCCTCGGGGTCGTAGTCGTTGCTGAGGACCGGCACGGCGACGTGGCCGCCAGCGCGCACCTCGACGACGTCGGTGCGGGCGACGGGCGGCTGGTCGATCACTTCGCCGTCGGTGACCGCCACCACGACGACGGCGGTGACCGGGTCGGATGTGCCGTCGGAGATCTGGTAGCGGAATGTCGGTCGCTTCGGGGCATTGGGCGCCACCGTCACGAGGTAGCCGAGGCCGTCGACCTCCTTGACCGTGATCCCCTCGGCGTTGGTGTGACCGACGAGTGCGACGATGTCGCCGTCGGGGTCGCCGTCGTTGGCGAGCACGTACACGAGGCGCGAGCCGCCGGCCGGGATCACCACGTCGTCGCGCACCGCGGTGGGCGGGCGGTTCGCCGTCGGCTCGGTGACCTCGACGCGGATCTGGGCGACGTCGGACTCCTCGCCGTCCGTGGCCGAGTAGTTGAAGACATACGTACCGGCGGCCGTCGGATTGAAGAAGAACTCGCCGTCGGGCGTGAGGGACAGATCGAGGGCGTCGGCGGACTGGTTCTCCGGGCGCACGAGCGTCGGGAGTTGGGCGATGAAGAGCGGATCGTTGTCCGGGTCGGTGTCGTTGTGCAGGACGTCGAGGCGCACCGGCTTGCGGGTGACGGTGACCCCGGCGTCGTTGCGTGCGTCGGGCTCGTTGTTGGCATCCTTCAGGCGCACCGACACGACGACCTTGCCCTGGGTCGTGGCGCCGAAGTCGTCGCTCACGACGTAGGTCAGCTCGATCCGATCGGAGGTGCTGTTGACGTCCGGTGTGAAGACGATCCGACCGGACGGGTCCGACACGATCGTGCCGGCGGTGGTGGACGGGTCGGACAGGCGGATCGACTCGAGCACGAGCGCGTCCCCGTCGGGATCGACGTCGTTGGCGAGGACGTCGAACGTCGTGGAGCGTCCCTTGCGGGTGGAGGCGATGTCGGCGTGCGCTTCCGGAGGGCGGTTGTCGCTGCCGTTGGAGGCAGTGACCTCGACGGTGACGTCGGCCGACGCACTCTCGCCGCGGCCGTCAGTGATCGTGTACCCGAACTTGACGACGCCGGCGAAGCCGGCCGCGGGCGAGACCTGGACGCCGCGTCCGTCCGGGTTGATCGCGATCACGGCCTTGCCGCCGGTCGGATCGACCTCGCTGACGAGGAGCACGTCGCCGTTCGGGTCGGTGTCATTGGCGAGCACGTCGACGTCGATCGGCCGGTCGACGCGGGTCTGCGTCTTGTCGTCGCGCGCGACCGGCGGCCGGTTCGGACCGACCTCGTCGATCTTGTCCGACTCGACGATCTCGGCGTTCGGGTCGTCGGGGTTGATCTCCTCGATGACCTCGCCGCCCTCCTCCTCGGTGTTGTTGTCGTCGGAGTCGTCGGCCGAGTCGGACAGGATCGCGCCCCAGTCCTCGATGCGGTCCAGGCGGCGCTGGGGACTGGTGACCCAGGCCGCGCCGGTGTCCACGTCGTTGACCCAGACCCAACCGTTGACCAGCCGCAGCCGGAGCTCGGAGCGGGCGCCGTCGAGCGGGGTCGACTGGATCTGCTCCCCGCCGCACCACTGGGCGAACGTCGCTGGCGCCGTTGCGACCGCGAACAGGCAGCCACCGAAGACGATCGGTGCGACGGGTGAGCCACCGGCGAGCTGGGCGAGCTCGGCGCTCTCGACGCGCTCGCCCTCGCCGGTGCTGATCGGAATCGAGACCAGACGACCGTCGGGTGTCGCGGCGACGACGTGGTCGGACTCGCCAGCCGGCTGCTGCAGGATCAAGGGGGTGGGCCGACCGTCATCACCGGTGAGTCCACTGTCGATGGGCCTCACCTCGTCGGGGGTCGCCACGAAGACGTCGCCGTCGGGATCGGTGAGCACCGCGGTGTCCTGACCGAGGAAGGTGAGCGAAACGGCGTCGTCCGTGAGGTTGAGCTTCGGGCTCGTGTCCGTCGATCCGTCCGGGCGGAGGAAGACGACGTTGTCGCCGCCCTGATCGACGATCACCGCATGGCCGTCCGGCGTCGCGACCGAGAGGGCCGAGCCCTCGCCGCGGAGGATCGGCTCGACCTCGTCGAGGGTCTTGAGGGAGGCGAGCGCCTCGCGGTCGAGCTTCCACACGGCCATCGAGCCGCGGTCGACGATGAGCGCGCCGCCGTCCACGGCGTGGACGGTCACCTCGGGATCGACCTGGAGCCGGTTCACGACGTAGAGCGTCCGGTCGTCGACCAGCCCGAGCGTCCCGGCCGTGCGGTCGTGGACCACGATCACACCATTGGCCTGGTCGATGTCGTAGTCGGACCCGGGCTCGGACGTGCTCAGGGCGGCGGTGACCTCACCGACGGCCCGGTTGACGTGGCCGACGTAGCCGACGTCCCGCTTGAGCAGCCACGCCCCGCCGTCGTTGGTGTTCGCCCGTGAGCGCTCCCGCCCCTCGGCCTGCAGGGCGGTCACGACGACCGCACCGATCACGAGCCCGAGTACGACGAGCACGCTGCCGGCGATTCCTCGCCGCGCTCGCTTCGTCACGGGGTGACCTCGACCGATCTGTCCAATCTGCTGCTCTCCGACATCTGTTAATCCGACGATCCGACCCTGCCGTTCGGTTCGCGGTGTACGCGACGCTGGTCGCGAACGGAGCAGCTGGTCGTGTTCCATCCGCCCTTCGAAATGCGCTTCTCACGGCAGGTGAGAAGCCGAATCCTTCGTAGGCTACCGCTCGGTACGGGGCGGTGCGATGGGGACCGCTCCCCATCTCGGGTCCCGTGCCGCCGTGCTGTCCCCGCCGCCCCCGCACCGTGCCCCGTAACCCTGACCCCACCGTGCCGACCGTCCGGATCGACGGATTCGACGAGCTCGAGCTCATCGGCAAGGGCGGGTTCAGCTACGTCTTCAGTGCCCGCCAGAAGGACTTCAACCGGCGGGTCGCCCTGAAGGTGCTCACCTTCGGCCTGATCGACGAGCGGGAGCGGCGCAGCTTCGAGCGGGAGTGCCGGGCGATGGGGTTGGTGTCCCAGCACCCGCACATCGTCACCGTCTTCAACGCCGCCTTCACGGCGAGCAAGCAGCCAGTGATCGTGATGGAGCTGTACAGCGGCGGGACGATGGGCGAGCGCCAGAAGCGCGAGGGTCGGTTGCCGGTCACCGTCGTGCTCGACACCGGTGTCAAGATCGCCGGGGCCCTGCAGACCGCCCACGACCGGGGACTCCTCCACCGCGACATCAAGCCGCAGAACCTGTTCATCTCCGACTTCGGCGAGCCGGCGCTCGGTGACTTCGGGATCTCCACGCTCGACGACGAGCGCTCGATCTCCGGCGGCGGGGGACTCACCGTCCACTATGCGCCGCCGGAGGTGCTCGAGGGCGGCTCGGCGACGGCGATCTCGGACCTCTATTCCTTCGCCGCCACCCTGTACACGCTGCTCGAGGGGAGCCGGCCGTTCGCGCCGGCCAGTGGCGCCCGCCAGCCGGTCGCCGAGCTCGCCCGCCGGATCATGCTCGAGCCGCCGCCGCGGGCCCGGCGCGATGACGTGCCCCGGGCGTTGAGCGACCTGTTCGCTCGCACGATGAGCAAGACGCCGGAGGAGCGCCCGGCGTCGGCCGCCGAGTTCGGCCAGGAGCTGCAGCGGATCCAGGGCGAGCTGGGTCTCGCCGTGACCGTCCTCCCGCTCGCCGCGCCGCCGCCCGCGGCGCCGCCCGCCCCGGCGGCAGGGGTGCAGGGAGGCCGCGAACCGGCGCTGCTGCCGCCACCCGTGCCCGCGGAGACCGGCCCGGACCGCGGCGACCCCGAGCCGGCCCGGGACCTGAACGTTTCCATCCGCCCGGTTGGGCCGGACGCCGGGGCCGAGGACGACGGCCACACGATCACGATCGGACGGCCGGTGCCACCGGCCGCCGACGATGACCACCCGAGCACGGCCCCGCAGCGCGAGGCGAGTACGCGACGCGTCGTTCTCGGCACCGCGGCCGGGGTGGTCTGCCTGCTGGCGGTGGCCGCGTCCTTGCTTCTCTTCGGTCGCGGCGGCGGCGACGGGGGCCCGACCACGGTGGCCGGCCCGACCACGATCCCCGTCGTCGGGTTGCCTCCGCCGACGCCGCAGGGGGTCACGGTGGTGCGCGGCTCGGGCGCGGCCGAGCAGGTGGTGGTGGCGTGGCAGGCCGTCGGCGAGCCGGACAGCGGAGTCTCGTACCAGGTGCGCCAGGAGAGCCCGCGCGGTCCGGTGCAGAACACCGACGCCCTCTCGCTGACCATCGACGGCGTCGGCCCGACCGAGCGCCCGTGCTTCGTCGTTCTCGCGATCTCGCCCGGTGGCCAGACGTCGAACGAGAGCGAGCTGGCCTGTCTGTAGCGGCCTTCTTGCATCTACTTGGCGCGCTCTGACGCGCATTTCAGATGCAAGAACGAGGGGTGGTCGGGGGAGTGATCCCCCTCGTGGGCGGCTCGGGACGTGCGTACCGTTCGGACGGTGGCGCAGCTCGGGGCCGACGACGTCCAGCTCGACGAGCTCGCCCGCCGGCTCGTGGCCCAGGCCGCGTCGCTGCGGTCGGCCCGCGGCTCCATCGACGGAGCGGTCCGGTCGATCTGGTGGCACGGCGGTGACGCCGAGGGCTTCCGTCGGGAGTGGAGCGGGACGCACGGGCCGCGTCTCGGCTCGATCGCCGACCGCCTCGACGAGGTGGCCCGGGGCCTCCGGCGCCAGGCCGCCGACCAGCGGGCAGCCAGCGCGGCCGAGGCGGGGGCGGTCGCGGCACCGCTCGGCCTCGCGTCCGTCGCCGCCGGCCCGGCGGCCGGGCCTCATCCCGAGCGCGAGGCGCAACTCAGGGACTTCGTTCGCCGCATCGAGGAGCGCGCCGGAGCGATCGACGGCGAGCTCGCCGCCGTCCGCCGCCGGCTGGCCGAGTTGCGGGCGGAGCCGGACCACGGCGGGTTCCTCGAGTGGCTGGGCGATCGCATTCCCGGCGTCGACTCCCGTGACGAATCCATCGCCGCCGAGATCTCGCGCCTCGAACAGCTCGAGCGCCAGCTCGCCGGCCTGCGCGGCAACTCCGCGGCGACCGGCGACCCCCGGCAGTTCCTCGCCTTCTCCGCCGCGCCCGGCGACCACCGGCTCGTCGAGGTGGTCGGCGACCTCGAGACGGCGGAGCGGGTCGTGATCCACGTCCCCGGCATGAACACCGACCTCGGGGAGTACGCCGACGGTGGCCACGGAAACGCGACCAACCTCTACCGGGAGCTCGACGCGGTGTCGGGCGAGAACGTCGTGGTGATCTCGTTCATGGACTACAACGTCCCCGACGACGTGCTGGAGGCGGCCGGTGGCGGCGGTGCCGAGTCGGGCGTCGCGCCCCTCCGGGCCCTCGTCGCCGACCTCCACGAGCTCGGGCTGACCAACGACCAGCTCGTGGTCGTCGCCCACAGCTACGGATCGGTCGTGACCGGGCACACCATGCAGGACGGCCTCGACGTCGGCACGGTCGTCACCGTCGGCAGCCCCGGAATGTCCGACGGTGCGGACGACCGCAGCGATCTCGGCAGTCCCGGCGTGACGCTGTGGTCGGCGGCCGCCGACAACGACGCAGTGGCATGGGCGCCGTTCCACGGCGAGGATCCGTCGGAGGACGGGTTCGGGGCCAACGGGTTCGACATCGGCGGCGCCAGCGGGCACAGCGAGTACTTCGACCGGGAGGGCCGGTCGCTCACCAACATCGCCCGGATCGCGGCCGGGCTGCCGCCACTGTGACCGGCTCGCGCTGGCACGCTCTCGTGATCGTCGCGATGCTGCTGAGCGCTTGTCGCGACGACGGGGCCGATGGCTCGGACTCCACCGGACAAGGAGACGACATGGATCTTTCCACCGCTATCGACACGACCCGGAGTGATCTCGAGGCCGCGGTCGCGGCGGCGGCGTCGGCCGGTGGCGAGGCGGGCCTCGCCGAGGGCGCGTTCGCCGTCGAGGAGCGGACCGACCCGTGCTTCGCCGAGATGGGCGGATTGAGCGGTGAGGTGCAGGCCGTGAGCGAGGCCGTCGCCGACGCCGGCGACGGCTCGGCGCTGGACCAAGTCGTCGGCGCCGTCGCCGCCGAGTGGGAGCGTCGGGGTTACGCCATCGAGTGGAGCGATCCGCCGGAGGGCCCGGCGCCGCTGCTGTTCGCGACGGCGTCCGACGGGCGCAAGGCGTCGCTGCGCTACTCGGTGCCCAAGGGCGACCGGCCGTGGCAGTTGCGCCTCGGCGCGAGCTCGCCCTGCGTCGCGCCCGACGCCTGAGCGCTCGACCGGGAGTCAGCCGGCCGCCGGCAACACGTACGTGCCCTGGGCGACCGCGGTCGGCTTGTGCTCACGGTCGTCGACCCAGATCCGCACCGTGCCGACGACGTTGCGCCGCCCGGCGGCGTCGATCGACGCCCGCGCCGTGATCACGTTCCCGATCGCCGGGCGGACGAACCGGATCGAGAGCTCCGACGTCAGCGCCATCGGCTCGACCCGGCCGACGACGGCGAAGACGAGGTACCAGAGCGCGGCGTCGGCGAGGGCGAACTGGGCCGGCCCGGAGATGAACCCGCCGGGCCGGAGGTCGGTCGCGTCCACCGAGCGCGAAGCGACGGCGTACCCGTCGCCGAGCTCGGTGCACAGGTTCTCGCTGCCGGGGAAGGCCTCCCGGACCATCGCGTTGACGTCGGCGGGGGTGGGGCGTGACGTGACCGGCTCCGGCACGATCGGGACGGTATGACATCGTGGCGGCGGTGGCCCAGCCGGATCTCGAGCACCTGGAGCGGGTGGTGGTCGTGGGAGCGTCGCTGGCCGGGCTGCGGGCGTGCGAGACGCTGCGCAGCGAGGGCTTCACCGGCACGATCGTCCTCGTCGGTGAGGAGGAGCACCTGCCCTACGACCGCCCGCCGCTGTCCAAGAAGCTGCTCGCCGGCGAGTGGGAGCCGGACCGCATCGTGCTCCGCAAGCCGGAGGCCGTCGAGGACCTCGGCCTCGACCTCCGTCTCGGCGTTCGCGCCGCGGGCCTCGACCTCGACGGCCGCGCGGTGCTCCTGGCCGACGATTCCCCGGTGCCGTTCGATGGTCTCGTGCTGGCCACCGGCTCCCGCCCCCGCCGGCTTCCCGGCCAGCACGCCGTCCCCGAGGTGCGTGAGCTGCGCACCCTCGACGACTCGCTCGCACTGCGCGGGCTGATCGGTGCCGGGACCGCGCGCGTCGTGGTCGTCGGCGCCGGCTTCATCGGTCTCGAGGTCGCCGCCACGGCCCACGCGCTCGGCTGCTCGGTGACCGTGCTGGAGGCGGCCGAGGCGCCGTTGATCCGCGGGCTCGGCGCCGAGATGGGCCGGGCCACGAGTTCGATTCACGACGGGTTCGCGATCCGCTGCGGCGTGGCGGTCGAGCGACTCCAGGCCGACGGGATCGCGCTCGCTAGTGGGGAGTGGGTGCCCGCTGACGTGGTCGTGGTCGGCATCGGCGTGTCGCCGGCGACGGACTGGCTCGAGGGCAGCGGGCTCGAGCTGCGCGACGGGGTCGTCTGCGACGCGACGCTCCGCGCCGGCGTGCCCGGTGTCTACGCGGCGGGCGACCTCGCCCGCTGGCCGAACGAGCTCTACGGCGAGCAGATGCGCCTCGAGCACTGGACCAACGCCGCCGAGCAGGGGGCCGCCGCCGCCCAGAACCTGCTCGCCGCCGCGGCGGGCGGTCCCGCCGCCGCGTACGCGCCGGTGCCATTCTTCTGGAGCGACCAGGCGCCGCACCGGATCCAGTTCCTCGGCCACTGCGGCGGGGCAGCCGACGATGCCGATGTCGAGGTCGAGGTCGTCGTCGGGTCGCCGGCCGAGCGGCGGTTCCTGGCCCTGTACGGGCGGCGAGGACGTCTGCTCGGGGCGCTCGGTGTGAACGCGCCCCGGCTCGTGATGCCCTACCGGCCCCTCCTGGCGGCCGCCGCGACCTGGGACGATGCTCGCGCGCTCGCCGACCAGCAACGGCAGGCCCAACAAACCTGAGTCGCAGTGCCTCAAGTTTCGGCAACATCGATATCCTTCGATGCATGAGTGAGAACGCCACTGTCGGCACCCTCGTTCGCCTTCCGCTCGCCGATCTGCCCGCCACCGTGCTGCCCGGCGCGGTGATCACCCTCGGCCTCGGCAGTGACCCGCTGCGCCGGGCCATGGAGACCGCCCGCAACGCCGACGGGCGGGTCGTGCTGCGCTCCGGCGACGACGAGCACGGTCGCCCCGGCGACGAGCAGCTGGGCGTCGTGGCCCAGGTCCCGGACATCGGAGCCCTCCCCACCGGCGAGCCGGTGGCGATCGTGCGCGTCGAGACCCGGGCCCGCATCACCGCCGTCCACGCCTCCGAGCGTGGTGCGACGTACGCCGACGTCGAGGTGATCCGTGACCCGCGCCCGACCCCTCGCGTCGAGGCGCTCGGGCGCGAGCTGCGCGTGGTGCTCGAGTCGATCGCCGAGCTGCGCCGTTCCCGCCGGCTGCCCGAGCTGTTGCGTTCGGCGCCCGAACCCGGCGCCCTGGCCGACGGGGTGGTGACGTGGGCCGACCTCGACGAGGACCGCCGGCGCGCCGTGCTCACCGCGATCCCGGTCGCCGACCGCGTCGAACTCGTGCTCACGTGGGCGCGTGAGCACCTCGCCGAGTTGCAGGTGGCCGAGTCCATTCGCAACGACGTCTCCGAAGGCGTCGACCGTCAGCAGCGCGAGTACCTGTTGCGCCAGCAGCTCGCCGCGATCCGCAAGGAGCTGGGCGAGGACGACGGCGACGTCGTCGGCGAGTACCGCACCCGCCTCGAATCGCTCGATGCGGCCGATGTGGTGAAGAACACGCTGGCCAAGGAGATCGACCGGCTCGAGCGCACGAGCCCGCAGTCGCCCGAACAGAGCTGGATCCGCACGTGGCTCGACCGCGTCTTCGAGCTGCCGTGGGGCGTCCGCAGCGACGACACGATCGATCTGGCCGCGGCCCAGGAGATCCTCGACGCCGACCACTACGGACTCGCCGACGTCAAGTCGCGCATCGTCGAGTTCCTCGCCGTCCGCAAGTTGCGAGACGAGCGGCACGTCGACGAGGAGGCCGAGCGGGCGGCAACTCGCCGCGGGGCGGGCGCCATCGTGACGCTCGTCGGTCCGCCCGGCGTCGGCAAGACGAGCCTGGGCGAGTCGATCGCACGAGCGATGGGACGCAAGTTCGTCCGCGTCGCGCTCGGCGGCATTCGCGACGAGGCGGAGATCCGCGGCCATCGCCGCACGTACGTCGGCTCGCAGCCCGGCCGGATCGTGAAGGCGATCACCGAGGCCGGGACGATGAACCCGGTCATCCTGCTCGACGAGGTCGACAAGCTCGGCGTCGGGGCGTGGTCCGGCGACCCGACCGCGGCGCTGCTCGAAGTGCTCGACCCAGCGCAGAACCACACGTTCCGCGATCACTACCTCGAGCTCGACCTCGACCTGTCCGAGGTCGTGTTCATCGCCACCGCCAACCTGCTCGACACGGTGCCGGCGCCGTTGCTCGACCGATGGATGTCGTCCGGCTCGATGGCTACACCGACGACGAGAAGGTGTTCATCGCCCGGCGCTACCTGTTACCACGGCAGTTGCAGCGGGCGGGGCTCGTCGACGGCGAGCTGGAGGTCGACGACGACACGATCGTGGCCATCATCCGCGGCTACACCCGCGAGGCGGGTGTGCGGTCGCTCGAGCGCGAGCTCGGTCGCCTCGCCAGCAAGGCGGCGGCCAAGGTGGCGTCCGGACAGCCGCTGCCGGCGGTCGACCGCGACCACCTGACCGAGTGGCTCGGGCGGGTGAAGATCGTCGACGACGTGCCGGAGCGCACCGAGCTCCCAGGCGTCGCGACCGGTCTCGCCGTCACCGGCCACGGTGGCGACGTGCTGTTCATCGAGACGACTGCGTTCCCGACGAGCGCCGAGGGTGAGCCAGGGCTCACTCTCACCGGCCAGCTCGGTGACGTGATGAAGGAGTCGGCCCAGATCGCGCTCAACTACGTGCGGTCGCACGCCGGCGAGCTGGGCATCGACCCGGCGCGGGTGCAGCGTCGGTTCCACGTGCACGTGCCTGCCGGCGCGGTGCCCAAGGACGGCCCGTCCGCCGGCATCACGATGACCACCGCGCTCGTCAGCCTGCTGCGCGACGAGCCGGTCAAGGACACGGTCGGCATGACCGGTGAGATCACGCTGCAGGGCGCGGTCCTGCCGATCGGCGGCGTCAAGCAGAAGGTGCTCGCGGCCCACCGGGCCGGCCTGCGCGAGGTGGTGCTGCCGAAGCGCAACGCCGCCGACCTCGACGACGTCCCCGAGGCCGTCCGGTCCGAGATGACCTTCCACCTCGCCAACACGTACCGCGACGTCCTCGCCGCCGCCTTCGCCGCCTGACCCCCTTCTCGCCGGGGGGACCAGTCCCCGATGACAGTGGACACGGGCGCGGTCGATGCTGACGTGATGACCACCAGTCGCACCCGCCGTGTCGCCGTTGCCGCCGCCCTCGCGCTCACCGGAGTGGTCGGAGTCGTGGCCGCCGCACCGGCGCCGGCGGTCCATGCCGACGGCTGCTACACGTGGGGCCGCACGCTGCGCCGGGGCATGAGCGGGAGCGACGTCACCCGGTTGCAGATCCGCATCGCCGGGTACCCGGGGTCGGGTGCCGTCCTCGCGATCGACGGTGCCTTCGGTCCGGCGACCGAGGCCGCGCTGCGCCGCTTCCAGTCCGCGTACGGGCTCGGGGCCGACGGCGTCGCCGGTCCCCAGACGTACTCGAAGCTCTACGACCTGCAGGACAACGACTGCACACCCGCCCACTTCAGCTACGCCGAGATGGACGACGGTTGCGGCGGGAGCGGGTTCGACGGCGGCGCCGTGTCGGAGTCGACCGCGCGCTCGAACGCGTTGCGAACGATGTGGAAGCTGGAGGCCATGCGCCACGCGCTCAGCGACCGCCCGCTCATCGTCACGAGTGCGTTCCGCAGCCGCTCGTGCAACGCCGCGGTCGGCGGAGCCAGCAACAGCCGCCACCTCTACGGCGACGCCGCCGACCTCGTCTCCAACCACTACTCGCTGTGCACGCTCGCCCGCCAGGCGCGCAATCACGGGTTCCGCGGCATCCTCGGCCCGGGCTATCCCGGGCACAATGACCACACTCACGTCGACCACCGCTCATCCCGGTTCTGGAGCGCCCCCAGCTGCGGCATCTGAGCCCGCCCACCGCTGTTCTTGCATCTGAATTGCGCGCCCTGACGCGCAGATCAGATGCAAGTTCGGTGGTCATTAGGCTCCTCCCATGAGCCACCTGTCCAACGTCTGGTTCAAGGTCACCGACCTCCAGGTCGTGAGCGGTCGGGGCTGCCGGGTGACGACGGTCGACGGTGACGAGTACCTCGACTTCGCCGCCGGGATTGCCGTCAACAGCACCGGGCACAGCCACCCCCACGTCGTCGACGCGATCTCCCGCCAGGCGGGGCGCTTCATCCACGCCCAGGTCAACGTGTTCACCCACGACCTGCTCGAGCCGCTCGCCACCCGGCTGGCCGAACTCGCGCCCGGCGCGATCGACACGTTCTTCTTCGCCAACTCCGGCGCCGAGATCACCGAAGCCGCGGTGAAGCTCGCCAAGCAGGTCACCGGACGGCCCAACGTGATCGTGTTCGACGGGTCGTTCCACGGGCGCACCCACCTGGCGATGGCGATGACCACGTCCAAGACCGTGTACCGGGCCGGGCACACGCCGCTGCCGTCGGGCATCTTCGTCGCCCCGTTCCCGGATCTGCTCGCCCCGGACGAGGATGCCGAAGTGCGCCGCGCCCTCGCCGGCGTCGATCGGCTGCTCGCGACGGTGACGGCGCCGAGTGAGACGGCCGCGATGATCCTCGAGCCGGTCCTCGGCGAGGGCGGCTACGCACCGGCGCCGCCGGCGTTCGTCGCCGGGCTCGTCGAGCGCTGCCGGACCCACGGGATCCTGTTCGTGGCCGACGAGGTGCAGAGCGGCTTCGGCCGGACGGGGAAGATGTTCGCCGTCGAACACCTCGGGATCGAGCCCGACGTGATCTGCATGGCGAAGGGGATCGCCTCGGGCTTCCCGTTCGCCGCCCTCGGCACGCGCCGGGAGCTCGACGACCGGTGGCCGCGGGGAAGCCACGGCGGCACCTACGGCGGCAACCCGATCGGCTGCGCGGCTGCGCTGGCGACGATCGAGGTGATGTCCGAGCCCGGCTTCCTCGACAACGTGGAGGCGCGTGGACGGCAGCTGCTCGACGGGCTCGCCGAGCTGCAGCGGGCCGAGCCCGGTCTGCGTCAGGTCCGCGGCGTCGGTCTGATGGTGGCCACGGTGTTCGAGGACCCGGGTCGGGTCGCGGCCGTGATGCAGCACTGTCTGCACGAGGGTCGGCTCATCCTGATGAGCGCCGGCACCGACGGAACGGTGCTGCGGTGGATGCCGCCGCTCGTCGTCTCCGCCGGCGAGATCGACGAGGCGCTCCAGGCGTTCGCGGCGGCGCTCAAGGCGACGGCCTGACCACGACGCGCGCCAGGGACGGAGCGGCGCCGCGATGCCTCGGCTCGACGCCAGCCGGGTGGCGGCGTGGCGTGAGCTGCAGTCGGTCGGCGCCGAGCTGGAGCGGTTGATCGACGAGGACGTGACCGCCGAGTGGGACGTGCCGCTCGGGTGGTTCGACGTGCTCGCCGGGCTGCAGCGGATGGGCGGCCGCGCCCGGCCGAGCGATCTCGCGACCGAGCTGCGGCTCGTCCGGTCGAGCCTGAGCCGGCGGCTCGACCGGCTGGAGGAGGAGGGGTGGGTCGCCCGCCAGCATCCCGGCAACTCCGACGACCACCGGGCCGTCGTGGTGGTGCTCACTCGACGGGGGCGGACGTTGTGGCGGGAGATGAACGTCACCTACCGCCGCGCCGTGCAGGCCCGCGTCTCGTCGCTGCTCGCCGACGCCGACGTCACCACCCTGCGTCGGATCCTCGCCGCCATCGCGCCAGAGTGATCGCCCCGGTTTGAGAGTCGGGCGGCGATGCCGCCAGACTCGCCAGTATGACTACAGCCGTCATCGTCGAAGCCGTCCGGACGCCGCTCGGGAAGCGCAACGGCAAGCTCAAGGACTGGCACCCCGTGGACCTCGCCGCCGAGACCCTGAACACGTTGACCGAGCGCAGCGGCGTCGACCCGGGCGTCGTCGACGACGTGGTGATGGGCTGTGTGATGCAGGTCGGCGAGCAGGGGATCAACATCGCCCGCAACGCCGTGCTCGCCGCCGGCTGGCCGGAGAGCGTGCCCGGCACGACGATCGACCGGCAGTGCGGGTCGAGCCAGCAGGCCGCCCACTTCGCCGCCCAGGGCGTGATCGCCGGGGCCTATGACGTCGTCGTCGCGGCCGGCGTCGAGGTGATGACGCGAGTGCCGATGGGAGCCTCGATGGCCGACGGCAAGTTCGGCTACCCGTTCGGCCCGAAGGTCGGCGCGCGCTACATCGAGCAGGGCGGGCTCGTGCCGCAGGGGATCTCCGCCGAGCTGATCGCCGACAAGTGGGAGATCTCGCGTGACGACATGGACGCGTTCGGGGCCCGCAGCCAGCAGCTCGCCGCCGCGGCGACCGCCGAAGGGCGGTTCGAGCGGGAGATCCTGCCCGTGCTCGGGGCCGACGGGGAGAGCGTGACCACCGACGAAGGTCTCCGCGAGACCACGGTGGAGTCGCTGGCGAAGCTCAAGCCGTCGTTCCGGCCGGAGGAGGAGGGCGGCAAGGTGACGGCGGGCAACTCGTCCCAGATCACCGACGGGGCGGCCGCCCTCTTGATCATGAGCGAGGAACGGGCCGCCGCCCTCGGAGTGACGCCGCGGGCGAGGTTCGTCGACTTCGCCCTCGCCGCCGACGATCCGCGGCTGATGCTGACCGCCCCGATCCCGGCCACGCACAAGCTCCTCGAGCGGGCGAAGCTGACGATCGAGGACTTCGACCTGATCGAGATCAACGAGGCGTTCGCCTCCGTCGTGCTGGCGTGGGAGAAGGAGCTCCACCCGGACATGAGCCGGGTCAACGTGAACGGGGGCGCGATCGCGCTCGGCCACCCGCTCGGCTGCTCGGGCGCCCGCCTCATGACGACCCTCCTCCACGAGCTCGACCGGACCAACGGCCGCTACGGGCTGCAGACGATGTGCGAGGGCGGCGGGATGGCCAACGCCGTCATTCTCGAGCGCCTCTGAGCATCCCACCCGAGGTGTTCAGCGCACCGGAGGGTTTCCGACGCCCCGTCTCGCACGCAAACCCTCGGATGGACCGAAACCCTCGGATGGGCGGTGGGAAAGCCTGTGCATATCTGTGGGTAGGTTGACCTGGTGCCGAGCGCCGGGACGCTCCTGTGGATCGCCGGAGGCCTGCTCGTGGCCTACGTGGTGTGGAAAACCGGGATCGCCATGCTCCGTTCACTGACCCGACCACTTCCGCCGCCGCCCCCGCCCGGGGAGATGCGCAAGGTGAACCTGCGCTATCGGTGCAGCGTCTGTGGGGTGGAGCTGCGGTTGACGCTCGCCCCTGACGAGGATCCGCCGCCGCCGCGACATTGCCAGGAGGAGATGGTCGTGGTCGCTCCGATCACGGACTGATCACCTACTTGTCCACAGGTTGGGGACAAGGCTGCGGACAAACCACATCTTTGTGATTCCCGAAGTCGCTGGTCAGCGCCACTTCGTTGCCGTGTACAACCCGCCGAGGAGGCAGACGAGCCCGACGATCATCGGCCAGTTGTCGTCCGGGAACACGAGATATCGGAGCATGATCGCGAGCGCTCCGACGGCGAACAGGACGAGCATCAGGATCGGAACCCACGGCGGGCTCTCCTTGGCCGACTGCGGGACGGGCGGCGTGTAGCGCGAGGAGGCGCCGACCGTCGACCGTTCACTCGTCTCCCGGGCAGCAGCCGGCGATGGCGCGCCGGGACGGGTGCCGGCCGGCGTGACCCGGCCGCCGGTCTTGCGCTTCGGAGGAGCCACGGCGAGCGATCTTATGGTCTCGCACGGGGGCTCCGCCCCCGTGACCCCCCGAAGGCAGAAATGCAGCCGCCGGCCGCGAAGTCGGACGGCCACGCCGAGCGCGCATCGGCTGTCACCGCATACGCGATCGACGACGGATGTGGTGACACAGATAGGGTGCGCGGCCGTGAGCCCGCGGGTGCTCGTGATCGACAGCTACGACAGCTTCGTCTACAACCTCGTGCAGTACCTCGGGGAGCTCGGCGCCGAGCCGATCGTGCACCGCAACGACGAGCTCGACGTGGCCGGCGCGCTCGCCATCCGACCCGACGGCGTGCTGCTGTCCCCCGGACCGGGCCGACCGGAGGCCGCCGGCATCGCCTGCGACGCCGTGCTCGCCTTCGCCGACCGCGACGTCCCGGTCCTCGGCGTGTGCCTCGGCCACCAGGCGATCGCCCACGCCTACGGGGCGACCATCGTCGGCGCGCCCGAGCTGATGCACGGCAAGACGTCGGCGATCGATCACGACGGACGCGGCGTCTTCACCGGCCTCCCGTCCCCGCTCACCGCGACCCGCTACCACTCCCTGACGATCGCGCCCGGCAGCCTCCCTGAGTGCGTGGAGGTCAGCGCGACCACTGGCGACGGCACGATCATGGGCATCCGCCACCGCGAGCTACCCCGTCGAGGGAGTGCAGTTCCATCCCGAGAGCGTGCTCACGGCGGCCGGGCACGACCTCCTGCGCAACTTCCTCTCGGGCCTCGGCCAGCCCGCCCGGCCCTAGGGCCCGCTCACGGAGCCGTCGTCGGCGGCGTGGTCGTCGTCGTGGTCGTGGTGGTGGTGGTCGTCGTCGTGGTCGGCGGGGCGGTCGTCGTCGGCGCGGCCGTCGTGGTCGGCGCGGCCGCCCGCCCGACCACGAGCTGAATGTCCGACCCAGCTGGCGCGACGGTGTCAGGAGCCAGGCTCTGCGACATCACGAGGCCGTCGTTGGGATCGCCGGCGGGCAGATCCTGGATGCTCACGCTGACGTTGAACTGGGCCAACTGCTCGCGGGCGGCCGCCTCGGTGGCACCGACGACGTTCGGCACGGTGACGCCCGGCGGGCCGTCGGACACGACGAGCTCGACCGCTCCGCCCCGGTCGACGAGCTCGCCGGCGGCCGGGTTGGTGCGGATCACGAGCCCGGCCTGCACGGTCTCGCTCTGCTCGGTGATCGTCGTGACGCTGAACCCGTAGGGCTCGTTCTCGAGCAGGGCGCGAGCCTCGGCCTCCGGCCGCCCGATGACGATGGACGGCATCGCGACCTGCTCCCGTCCGCCCGACACCACGATGTTGATCCGCGTGTCCTGCTCGACCTGCGCGCCCGCGGCCGGGTCGGTGCGGATGACCGAGCCCTCCTCGATGTCGTCGCTCGGCTCGGTGGTCTCGGTGCCGACGCGGAACCCGGCGGCGGCGAGGATCTGGCGAGCCTCGTCGAGCGGCCGTCCCTCGACGTTCGGCACCTCCTGGAGCTCGGGATCCGGGTTGTAGAAGAGCCGGATGACCTCGGACTCGACGACGACGGTGCCGGCGACGGGATCGGTGCGGTGCACGGCCAGGACGGGCACCGTCGAGTTCTCCTCGGCGATCGGCTCGTAGTTCAGGTTGAGCTCCTCGAGTTCCTGGGTGACCTCGGCCAGCGGCCGGCCGACGTAGTCGGCGAGGGCGAAGCTGGACGGTTCGTCGTCTCCCGAGAGCGCCTGGAACAGCAGGATCCCGCCGACCCCGAGCGCGATCAGGGCGAAGAAGGCGGCGAGCGCGTACCAGCCCGTGCGCGACGGCGGGGGCTCGTAGTACCGCGCCTCAGGTGACGCGCCCGTCGGCAGCCGATCGGCGGTGGTGGTGCCTTGGGCGATGGTCGGAGGCGCCTGGCCCAGCGCCACGGTCGGTGGCACCGCCCCGGTGGCCCCCATGCCCGCCGCCGACGACGCGGCGAGCCGCGCTCGCCGCCGCGGCCAGCGCGAGCACCTGGTCGCCGTTGCGGAACCGCCGCAGGTCGTCGCGCAGCGCGGCGGCGTTCGTGTAGCGGACCTTGGGGTCCTTGGCGAGCAGCTTGGCGACGATCGCCTCGTACGCACGAGGGATGTCGACGACGAGCTGGTTGAGCGGCTGCGGATTGTCGTGAACCTGCTTGTAGGCGATGCTCACCGGGTTCTCGCCGGTGAACGGCGGTCGCCCCGCGACCATCTCGTACATCACCACCCCGAGCGAGTAGAGGTCGCTGCGCGGGTCGGGTTGGGCGCCCTGCGCCTGCTCCGGCGAGAAGTACGTCGCCGTCCCCATCACTGCGCCGGCCTGCGTGAGGTTCGACTCGGTCGGGGCGTTCATCGCCCGGGCGATGCCGAAGTCGGCGACCTTCACCTGGCCGTTGGAGCCGATCAGGATGTTGGCCGGCTTCACGTCGCGATGGACGAGCCCGGCCTCGTGGGCGAACCCGAGTGCGGCCGCCACCTCGCTGGCGATCTCGGCGGCCTGCTTGGCGGTGACGTGACCGTTCGTGCGCAGGATCTCGGCGAGGGTGCGCCCCTCGACGTACTCCATGCAGATGTAGTACGTGCCGGCGTGGCGACCCCAGTCGTACACGTTGACGATGTTCGGATGGCTGAGGTTGGCCGCGGCCTGGGCCTCGCGGCGGAACCGCTCGACGAAGTTGGGGTCGGTGGCGAACTCGGGGAAGAGCACCTTGATCGCGACCTGCCGGTCGAGCAGACGGTCCCGCCCGAGGAACACGTCGGCCATGCCGCCGCGCCCAATGCGCTTGGTGACCTCGTACCGGTCGTTGATGATCGCGTGTCGATCGCTGGTGGTCACTGGTAGGTGCTCCTGCGGGCCGCCCGGCCCGGGACGTCCGGCGAGGCTACACAGCGTCGCGTCGGACCATGCTTCACGGGTTCTGTCGTTCGGGATCGGCCCGACCCGGACGATGCCAAACGACAGTGCCACGGACGCACGTCAGCCTCCGCCCGCGAGTGCTGCGTCGAGCACCGTTTTGGCGACGGGACCCGCGAGTTGACCACCCGTGCTGGCCGAGATCTCGGCGTTCGTGCCCTTCAGCATGACCGCGACCGCGTACTGCGGATCGTCAGCAGGGGCGAAGGCGACGATCCAGGCGTGCGAGCGCTCCGGCTCGCCGGGCTGGTTGAGCTGGGCCGTCCCCGTCTTGGCGGCGACCGGCACCCCGTTGGCGAGGGCGATGCAGCAACTCGCCGTGCCGCTGGTGGCGACGCTCTGCATCAGCGTGTTGAGGGTTTCGGCGATCTGGGGCGAGATCGGTCGCTTCCACTCCTCCGGCTCCGTGCGCTCGAGCACGCGGCCTTGGTGGTCGTAGGTGCTGTCGACCACATAAGGCTTCATCATCACGCCGCCGTTGGCCACGGTCGCGGCGACCATCGCCATGTGCAGCGGCACCATCTGCACCTCGTTGCCGCCGAACCCGCGCATCGCCAGCAGCGGCAGGTTCTCGTCGAGGTTGCGGGTACCGCCGAACGTGCTCGCCGCCGGCCGGGGGAGGTCGAGCGGCAACGTCTCACCGACGCCCCACTCGGCGACCCCGTCGATCATCCGTTCCGGACCGAGCGCGACCGCGGTCTTGGCGAACGGGATGTTGCAGCTGCGCGTGAAGACCTCGGTCAGGTCGCCGCCGCACGTCGTGCCCTCGAAGTTCTCGATCGGATCGTCGGTCTGCGGCGGCACCCACGAGCTCTCGTCGGGGAACGTGGTGTCGAGGGAAAGCTCGCCGTTCTGCAGCCCGATCGCCGTCGTCAGGATCTTGAACGTCGAGCCGGGCATGTAGCGCTGCTGGTAGGCGTTGCCGAGCAGCGGGTCGGTCGGCGCCGCGTTGAGGAACGTGAGGACGTCGCGAGCCGTGTCGAAGTTCTGGTCGGCGACGAGGTTGGGGTCGTAGCTCGGGTAGCTCCACATCGCCTTGATCGCGCCGGTCGCCGGCTCGATCACGACCACCGAGCCCTCGCGTTCGCCGAGCGCGTCCCTAGCGACCCGCTGCAGGTCGTCGCGGAACGTCATGCGTACGGACCCGGAGTTGTCCTCGCCCGTGAGGATGCCCGTGAGGTTGCGCAGACGCTGCTCGCCCGTGCTGCCCGTGAGCACCGCGTTCTGCGTGCGCTCGAGACCGGTCGAACCGAAGGCGAACGTGTAGTAGCCGGTGATGTGGGCGTAGAGCTCGCCCGTCGGGTACTCGCGCTGGTACTTGAACTCGTTGCCGGGCGGGTTCGCGACGGACTGGGCGGCCACGACGCCGTCGACGGTCTCGATGGGCCCGCGGGGCTGTTCGAACTCCCGCCGGATCGCCCGGGTGTTGTCGAAGTGGGCGTTGAGGTCCTCCTGCCGCCCCACCTGCCAATAGTTGAGGGCGCCGAAGAGCACGACGAAACACGCCATGAGCCCGCCCGTGAGCTGTCGGATCTGACGGTTCACGTGAGGGCCGGCTCCCCGTCCAGCGCGCCGCGGCCGGACCCGACGACGCAGGCGGCGGGCGGCCCATCGCTCGGCCGGCGTCGGATCGTCCGGGAGCTCGTGCAGCCGCCGCGCCCCCGAGTCGCTGAGGCGGATCAGGAGGGCGAGCAGGATGTAGTTGGACACCAACGACGATCCGCCGTAGCTGACGAACGGCAACGTGATCCCGGTGAGCGGCACGACCTTGATCACGCCGGCGATGATGATGAACGCCTGCACCCCGATGATCGTGGTGAGGCCGACGGCGAGCAGCTTCTCGAACGTGTTGTCGGTGCGCACCGCGGTCCGCATCCCGGCCCCGATCAGGAGCAGGTAGGCGATCAGGACAGCTGCCGCGCCGAAGAGCCCGAGCTCCTCGCCGATCGCGGTGAAGATGAAGTCGTTCTGCGCCTCGGGGACCTGGTTGGGGCTACCCCGGCCGAGCCCGGTGCCGGCCATGCCGCCGTCGGTGAGTCCGTACAGCGCCTGCACGATCTGGTAGCCCTCGTCGAGCGAGCGCGACCACGGGTCGAGCCAGATGTCGACCCGCGTCTGGACGTGCCCGAACAGCCGCCACGAGATGTACGCGGCCGAGCCGAAGAGGATCAGTCCGAGCACGAGGAAGACGGCCCGTTCGGTGGCGACCCACAGCATCACCACGAAGAGGGCGAAGAACAGCAGCGAGGAGCCGAGGTCGCGCTCGGCCAACCATCACGAGCACGGCGAACCCCCACGCGAGCAGGATGGGCAGCAGGTGCCGCGGCTCGGGCAGCCGGAACGGACCGACCTTCCACGTGCCGGTGGCGATCAGCTCGCGCGTATCGGCCAGGTAGCCGGCGAAGAAGATCGCCAGCGCGATCTTGGCGAACTCGCCGGGCTGGAAGTTGATCGGGCCGACATTGACCCAGATGCGGGCGCCCCCCGAGCTGTATCCGACGCCGGGCACCATCGGCAGGAGCAACAGCCCGATGCCGATGAGGAGGAAGGTCCAGCGGTAGCGGGCGAGGTCCGGGGCGCGCTGGACGACGAGCAGCGTCGCGACGAATACGGCCACCGCGACGATGCTCCAGGTCGCCTGCAGGCCGGCGAGCCCCTCGTCGAGGCGGGTGATCATCACGTACCCGATGCCGTGGAGGAGCGCGGCGAGCGGGAGCAGCGTGGCGTCGGCGCCGCGGGCGAACCAGCGGACGGCGAGGTGGGCGACGATGAGCATCCCGAGCAGGACGAGCAGGAACGGGACGATGCGGGTCGGCATCCGCGAGTACGTCCCGAGCGAGGCGAGGGTGTAGCCGCCGGCCGTGATGATCGCCGCCATGACGACGAGCGACAGCTCGGTCGAGCGACGGCTGCTGGCGATGGGGGAAGCCGAGGCCATCCGGCTACGGCGCGACGGTGGTCGTCGGCGCCGTCGTCGTGGTCGCGGGAGCCGTCGTCGTGGTCGTCGTGGTCGTCGTGGTCGTCGACGTGGTCGTGGTCTGGAGCTGTTCGGCGACGAACTCGTCGGCGTTGCTGCGCGAGCTGAACTCGGGCCGGCGCTCGATGCGGACGATCGAGTCGTCGTCGAGCTGGATCCGGGTGAACACGGTCGGCGCCTCCTCCGTCGGCTCGAACCACAGGAACCCGTCGGGCTGCCCGCGGTAGATCACGACGGCGTCGTCGTCGTTGAAGGCGACGAAGTAGCCCCGGCGGGCCCACGCCGCGGTGATGACGAAGGCGAGCAGCACGACGGCGAGCACGCCCAGCCCCCCGAGGAAGCCGGCGAGCCGCCGCTTGCGCCGCGGCGGCTCCGGCTCGGCAGCCGGCGCCTCGGCGGTGTCGGGACGGGTCGGTGCAGTCGAGATCGCGATGGTCGACGCGGTCTCCGCCGACGGGACCGGGACGAGCTCGGCGAGATCCTCGAACTCGGTCGCCTGGTTCTCGGGGTCGTCGACCGCCCACGTGCTCGTGGTCGCTCCCGGTTCCCAGGCCGGTTCGAGGTCGAGCTCCGTCTCCGGGTCGGGCGGGTCGGTGCCGTCGAGGACGTCGACGACCACGACGGTGATGTTGTCCCGCCCGCCCTCGCGGTTGGCGAGAGCGACCAACTCGTCGGCCGCGCCCTGGGCGTCCGTGATCGTCGTCAGCACCTCGGCGATGGCGTCGTCGCGTACCTCGTCGACGAGACCGTCACTGCACAGCAGGAACCGGTCGCCGCGCACGATCGGCAACGTCCACGCGTCGACGCGAACGGACGGGTCGATGCCGAGGGCCCGCGTGACGATGTTCCGCCGCGGGTGGGTGCGGGCCTCGTCATCGGTGATGTGGCCGGTCGTGACGAGCTCCTGGACGTAGCTGTGGTCGACCGTCACCCGGCGGAGGCGGCCGTGGCGCAGGAGGTAGGTGCGCGAGTCGCCGATGTTGACGAGGGCGAAGAGCTCGCTCGGCGCCTCCGTGACAGTGGCCGCGTCCTCGCCATCGTCGACGGCGTCTTCGACGGCCTCGCCAGCCGGTTCGCCGTCGCGGTGGCCGTCACTGATCACGATCAGCGCGGTGACCGTCGTCCCCATGCCCTGCTGGGCGGGGTTCTCGAGCGCGGCGCGGTAGATGTCGCCGTTCGCCTCGGCGATCGCGGCGAGGACCTCGTCGAGCCCGGCGCCCGGCTCGCTCAGGCGCGACCGCAGCAGATCGACGGCGAGCTCACTCGCCACCTCCCCGGCACGGTGCCCGCCCATCCCGTCGGCGACGACGAACACGCGTGGCGCGACGAGCAGGTTGTCCTCGTTGTCGGGGCGGATGCGGCCCGGATCGGTCGCCGACCCCCATCGCAAGGACACCACTACTGCGCCTCCAAGACGGTGTACCCGAACTGGATGCGGTCGCCGGGGTGGAGCAGCCGGGCACCGACGAGCCGGTTGCCGTTGTGGAACGAGCCGTTCGTCGACCCGAGGTCCTCGACCATTGCCTGCCCTTCGACGTCGTACACCTTGGCGTGATGCTGTGACACGAACGTGTCGCTGTCGATCCGTACCGTCGAGGCCGGGTCACGCCCGATCGTGATCTCCCCGCCCAGTGGGAATGTCGCGCCGCGTCGGGCCTTGGGTTCGACGATGACGAGCCGGGCGACCCGGCCGCCTCGGCCCTTCGGCGCCTTCTTGGGCCGCGGGGCGGCGGCGGCGACGGTGGCCGCCTGCTGATCGACCGGCGCCGGAGCGGCGACCCGCTGGCTGCGGCGCACCTCGCTCCAGACCGCCCAGAGCACGCGGGCGAAGAAGAGGTAGAGCAGCCCGAGCAGGACGAGCTTGAGGATGTCGAGTGCCTGGTCGGTCATGTTGCGGGGGCGCCCGCCCGGAACGCTAGGACGCCTCGAATCGTACGTAGGTGGACCCGAAGCTCAAGATGTCACCGTCGGCGAGGCGATGCTCGCCGTTGATGCGGGTGCCGTTGACCATCGTGCCGTTCGTCGACCCGAGGTCGGCCACGACATAGGCGCCCTGTCCGGGGTTGATCTGGGCGTGGCGCCGGCTGACGTTCTGGTCGCTGAGCGGGACGGTGCAGTCGGCGAGCCGGCCGATCGTCACCGGCCGGTCGCCCAGCGGGATGCGCTGACCGGACGGCAGGATGAGCGAGCCCGCTCCGACGCCTCCCGCGGCCTGGCGCAGGGTGGCGAGGACGCCGAACCGGCCGCCCTTGAGCGACTGGTCGACGGCGAGCTCGACCCGGACCGGTCCCATGAAGTGGTAACCCTCCTCGCGGGCGTACTCGCGGGCGGCCTCGACGAGCTCGGTCTGGAGGACATCGTGGATCTCGGCGAAGCCGTCGAAGTCGCGTTGGTTGAGCTTGATGACGAAGTCGTTCGGCACGACCCGGCGCCCCTTCACGTCGACCGAGCGCTGGTCGTCCATCTCGCGCACCAACCGACGACCGAGCTCGATGGGTCGGATGGTGCTACGCGAACCACGGAACACGCCCTCGACCATACGCTCCAGCCGGCGCTCCAGTGATTGCAGGCCCATGGTGGCGGACCAGGCTACCGGGGGCGTCCGCGACCCTCCCCGGCACCCGTGACCCCCTCCCCCCTCGGTTTGTGTCACCGCATAGGTCGAAGGTCGACGTATGCGGTGACACAAACCCGGGCGTATGGGCGACACGGGCGCGTTGGTAGCCTTGCCGTGCTACTCGGGCGAGTGGCGGAATGGCAGACGCGCTGGCTTCAGGTGCCAGTGAGGGTTTCCTCGTGGGGGTTCAAGTCCCCCCTCGCCCACGGAAAAGCCCCTGGTAGATGGACATTTTTGGAGGTCGAAAACCCCCGACTTCTACCGGACTTCTACCGGTGCGCGCGCAAGTAATTCGCGAACGCTCGTCGCGCGCCACCGCTGGGGGCTCGTCAGGCGCCCGGCGACGACGGGTCGGCGGTCTGGATCCAGGCGGATCCGGACGCGACGAGCACGAGCTCGTAGACCGCCGCGTGTGCCAGTCGCCCCCCACGCCGTGGCGGTCGCCGGCCGATCGACTGATCGGAGGAGCGCCTCGCGGTCGTCGACTCAGACGACGAGCCAGGAGGTGAGCGCTGAAGGTCCCATCGCCTTCGGGCTCGCCTTCAGAGTGCTGCTTCGCTTCTCGCCACGGTTCGACGTCGATCGCACATCGGCGCTCGCTCTCAGTTCGTGTCGAGACGGAGCGGCGTGTGGCGCGCGAGGACGTCGAAGTCAGCATCGGCGTGCAGGATCGGAAGGTCGGCCCGGATGGAGACGGCGGCGATCAAGCAGTCGATCAGTTTGCGGACCGTGTCTCCGCTGCGGCGGCAGGCTCGGTACAGCGCAGCCGCATCCTCGTAGTCGATCGAGTGCGTCGGCACCAACGACGCGCGAGCGAGCAGCCCGCGCAGATCGCGGACGTGCGACTCGCTGCGCGCACCGGCGAGCACCTCCATCCGGATCGGGTCACAGATCGCAAGGTCGGTATCCAGCGCCTCGTCGACGCGGTTGCACACCGAGCTGCCGGTGTCGCGCAGGAACTCGATCCACGCCGAGGTGTCGACAAGGATCATCCAGCCCGTGCCGCCCGCAGATCATCGAGGTCGCCGTCCCAACCCGTACCCCGCATCCGGTGGGCCTCGTCGAGCGCGAGGGGCTCGACGGCGAGGGTTCGCAGCGCGAAGTTCACGGCCTCCCGCTTGGTGGCGAGGTGATAGCGACGCATGACCACCGCACAGGCGTGGTCATCGATGTCGATGTTGGTGCGCGCCATACACCAATCATACACCACGACATCGGCCGCTGATGTGCTCGAGCACGATCTGACGACGTTCCAACGACGACACTCGACCCGAGCGGCGCGCATCGACGCCGCAGGGCGTGCGGTCTCGAGCCCGATGATGCACCTCTGTCCAGCTCAATCGAGCACGAGGGACGCGACCAGCCCGGCGGCCTCGTCGTGGAGCGTGGGTGCGACGTGGCTGTAGATCCCGAGGGTGATCGCGATCGTCGAATGGCCGAGCCGCTCCTGAACGACACGTGGGTGGATGCCGCGCTCGAGCGCGAGCGTCGCCCACGTGTGCCGTAGCCCGTGCAACGTCAGGCGGGGGAGTCCGTACCTGCCGACCCGACCGAGGAACGCGTTGCTCACGGCGTCCGGGCGCAGGCAGTCGCCGTCGGGCTTGTGGAACACCAGTCCGTGGTCGTCGAAGTCGGCGCCCACGAGGAGCCGCTCCTCGAACATCCTCCTCCGGTGCTCGCGCAGCACCATCACGGTGCCGGCGTCGAGGGCGATGGAGCGGCGCCCGCGCGACGTCTTGGGCTCGCCGACTCTCACCACGTTGCCCGTCTGCGTGATCGTCTGCAGGACACGCAACCGGCCTCCGTCGAGATCGACGTCACCCCACCGCAGCCCGACGGCCTCGCCACGGCGCATGCCCGTCGTGGCGAGCAGGACCCACATGCCGTGCAGTCGGTCGTCAGCAGCGCGGGAGGCGTCGAGGAACCGGCGGAGCGTGCCGGCGTCCCAGGAGTGGACACCGTCGGCCTTCTGACCCGCCCGTGGCGGGTCGGCCGCGTCGGCCGGATTGCGGGCCAGGCGTCCCCATCGCACCGCATCCTTGAAGGCACGGTGGAGGATCGTGTGGACGTAGTTCACCGTGCGCGGATCGAGGCCGGCGCCACGAGCGGGAGCGCTCGCCTGGGCCTCGGCGCGACGGAGCAATGACGCCAGGGTGTCCTTGGTGATGTGCTCAGCCTCGGAGAGCTCGAGCCGGAGCCGTTCCGCTGTCTCCAACAGTGAGCACCCATCACGGCGGAGCTCCATCGCCCGGTCGAGCACTTCGGCCGAGTATCCCTTGCCGGTCCGAGATGGTGTCCGTCGGCCGCTGGCGAGGAGCTGCGCGTACAGCGAGTTGAGAACGCCGGCGTCGATCTTCGTGAGGCGCAGCGACCCGATGTGGTCGACGATGTGGTTGCGCACGTTGCGCGAGTAGGAGTCGTGCGTCGAGGGTCGGATCGTCGGCGCGATCGCGTGCAGCCAGTCGGTCATGAACTCGGCGACCGTCTGGTGGCTCGGTTCGACGTACTCGCCGCGGTCGAACTTGGACAGCAGGTCGACGCGAGCCCGCTCCGCCTCACGTTTGGTGCGGTAGCCCGAGTGCCACTTCTGACGACGCCGTCCGGTGGCGATGTCCGGGTCGAGCTCGATCTTGACGAACCAGGCGTTCCCCTTCTTGACGACCGATCCACGCATCGTCAGTTCTCCTCGGTCGCCGATTGGTCGCCGAGGCCGAGCGCCTCGGCGGGATTGATCGGCCGGAGCTCGTCCCACTCGCCGTCGCTGCGTTGGCCGGCGGCGCGACGCTCCTCGGCGTAGGCGACAAGGTTCTCGACCTCCTGGTCGCCGCGGACAAGTAGCTCGAGCGCCTCTTCCGGACTCGTGTCCCGCAGCGCGTTGTAACCGAGCGGCGTCGTCTTCACGAGATCGACGAGCAGCCCGGCCATCTTCGTGATCACCTCATCTCCCGGGGTCGCCTGGCGGGCCAACGTCGTGGCTTGCAGCGCCCGGCGCCGCAGGTCGATCTGCTGCTCCCAGCCTTGCTCGTCGCGGTCGCCTCTGAACGCGTAGTGGAGTGCGTCGAGGAACGGCCGCCGTTCCCACTCGAGCCGGTCGGCGACCTGCTCGACGAACGCCTGCCACCCCTCCGGCGTCCCGACGATGAGGGCGATGAGGTCGGCGGCGACCATGTTCACCGAGTCGCTCCTTCGGCTGCACGGGCTCGACGAGGTCGGTGGCGTGGCCGGCCGGGGGGATGAAGAACCAGCCCAACGGCACCCCGAAGCAGCGTGCGAAAGCCACGATCTCGGCGACGTCGATGTTGCGACGCCGGTCGCTGTCGAAGGTGCGCTCGATCGCCGAGACGCCGGCCTGGTTGAGCTTGTAGCCGAGGAACGGCTCGAGCCGGTCGCTGGTCTCGACCTGGGTCCAGCCGAGCGCCTCCCTCGCACGGGCGAAGTTGTAGGCGACGATCTGATGAGCCGTGAGCGACGGCCGCGGCTCCTGGCCACGTTGACGCTTTCGACCGACCATCGTGTCACCAAACCTAGCAACACAGATCCGCATTGCTTGACTTCGACGACGCAGTGGTGCGCATACTCTGGGATCGCCGTTGGGAACTTCTGAAAGGAAGTGCGAGATGTTCGACGACCTCCCTCCGTTCATGACCGTGGAGCAGGCCGCCAAGGTGCTGCAGATCGGACGGTCAAAGGCCTACGAGCTGACCGTCGAGTGGGAACGCACCGCCGGCAGGTCCGGCCTGCCCTTCGTGCGCTGCGGCTGGCAGAAGCGGGTGCCGCGAGCAGCGCTCGTTTGGTTCGTCGAGCGCGCCTGGCAGCCTCCCGCCGCCTGAGCCGGAGCTTCTGATGGCGCACGAGATCGCGCTCGGACCAGCGGCGGCTGAGCTGCGGCGCCGGCTCGGCCCCGTCGGCGTGGTGCGCGCTCGAAGCCGTCGCCGGGCACGTCGCCCGGTCGCCCGAAGACGGCGAGCGTGCCGAGGTCAGCGTCCGCTCGATCGCGGTCGAGCTCGGGATCGCACCCAATACCGCGACACCGCGCGCTGCGGCGGCTCGTCCAGGCCGGTCTCGTCGTGCCGCGCCAATCGCGTGCCGGCCACGGCCGATTCGGCGCCGGCGCCTACCGTGTCACGATCCCGCCGGACGTCCTCCGCGTCACCTTCCAGATCGCGCGACCGGACCGCTCCATCGCATCGGCAGCCGAAGCCGCTCCGCTCGCGTCAGCTCGCTCCGGTCGTCGAGCAGCTCGCCCTTCTCCCCTCCGGCTGAGGAGGTCTCGGTGTCCAAGGTGAACGCTACAAAGCCAGTCCCAAGTTCGTTCAGACAGGTGCCCGCCGGCGGCCGGCGTCGGGCGTGTCGGGTGGTCGGTCTGATGTTGCGGGTGTCGACGTTGTATGCGTCGTCGGCGGCTGCTACGGCCGCCTACTACGCCCGCTATCTGGCTGAGGCGCCGGGCGAGGTGCCTGGTGTGTGGTGGGGGCGGCAGGCCGACGGGCTCGGGCTGGCCGGCACGGTGACCGAGAGGGCGTTGGAGACGCTGCTGTCGGGCCGTGACCCGATCTCTGGGTCACCGCTGGGGCGGGAGCTGGTCGATCGGGTGAAGACCGACGGGACCGTGGTGCGGGCGGTGGCGGGGTTCGATGCCACGTTCTCGGCACCGAAGTCGCTGAGTGTGTGGTGGGGGTTGACCGGCGACGACCGGCTGCTTGGAGGCGCACGATGCCGCGGTGACTGCGACGTTGGAGCATTTGGAGCGGTTCGGGTCGACGACCAGGATCCGGGTGGATGGCCGTCGGCTGCATCCGGACACCGGCGGGTTGACGGTCGCTGTGTTCCGCCAGTCGACGTCACGGGATGACGATCCGCAGGTCCACACGCATGCGGTGATCTCGGCCAAGGTCCGGACCGACGACGGCCGGTGGTACGCCCTGGACGCGAGGTATTTGAAGCGGCAGCAGCGGATGTTGGGCGGTTTGTATCAGTCGCTGCTGCGCTCCGAGCTCACCCACCGGTTCGGGGTCGGGTGGGCCGAGATCGTGAACGGGCAGGCCGAGATCGCCGGCGCGCCCCGTGACCTGTTGGAAGTGTTCTCGAAGCGCAGCGTGGAGATCGACGCCGCCCTGGCCGACAAGGTCGCCGAGTTCGTCGATCGCGAAGGGCGGACACCGAGCCGGTTCGAGCACGCCGCGCTGGAACGGGAAGCCGCCAAGGACACCCGGCACAAGAAGACCGGCAACGGCGTCACCGAACTGGGGACACGGTGGCAGGTCGAGGCCGAGACGGTCGGTTGGACCGGCGGTGCAGCTCACGGCGGCGATCGATGCGGCCGGTCGTGAGCACGCTTCACGGCCGGTGCCTCCAGCGACCGTCGCCGAGATCCTCGGTGACGTGTCGACGAAGCGGTCGACGTGGTGCCGTGCCGACGTGCTGCGAGCGATCTGCGACGTGCAACGCCCCGTGTCCTCAGATGCCCGCGCACCGCTGGCTCGCCGTGTTGGAGCGGGCCGCCGACCGGGTGGTCGAGCACTGCGTCGACCTCGACCCTGCCGGGAGCACCGCACGGCGGCCCTCGGATGGGCGTTCGGTGTGGATCGAGCCCACCGCTCCCGGATTGACTTCGGATGCGATTCTCGCCCAGGAAGAGGAGATCGTCGCGTGGGCGATCGAAGCCCAACTCGCCGATCCCGCCCCGTCGACGACGGTTGACACCGAGGGCCTCGACGTGCTGCAGGCGGGCGCCGCCGCGGCGGTGGCCGGGCGCGACCCGCTGGTGATGGTGGTTGGGCCAGCGGGAGCGGGGAAGACCCGCATGCTCACCGCCGCCCGTGAGGACCTGCACGCCCGCACCCGGCCGGTGTTCGGGCTCGCCCCCACCGCCAAAGCCGCCCGAGTGCTCGAACGCGACACCGGGATGCTCGCCGACACCGTCGCCAAACTGCTCCACGAATGGTCCCGATCCGACCGGCCGCCGGAATGGTTCTGGCAGCTTCCAGAGCAGACGACGGTGGTGGTGGACGAAGCCGGAATGATCGGCAACCGCGGACCTGCATCGGCTCGTCACGCTGGCCCGGCACAACGACTGGCGGCTGGTGCTCGTGGGTGACCCACGCCAGTTGCAGGCAGTCGGCCGCGGCGGGCTGTTCGCCGAGCTTTGCTCCGACGGCCGCGTCCACCAGCTCGAACCAGATCCACCGCTTCACCCACCGCTGGGAAGCCGAAGCGTCGCTTCAGCTGCGCGTTGGTGACCCTCGCGCGCTGGACGCCTACCAAGCCCACGGCCGGATCCGCGCCGGCACCATTGACGAGCATCTCGCCTGGATCGGTGAACGCTGGATCGCCAGCCACCAACCTGGCCACACCACCGCGCTGGTCGCGTCGACCAACGAGCACGTCGACCGGCTAAACGCCGTAGTGCAGACCGCCCGGGTCACCGCCGGTCACCTTGACGCCGGCACTGCCGTGGCGATCGGCGGCGGCGAGCACGCCTGCATCGGTGACCTCGTCGCGACCCGCCGCAACGACCGTCGGCTCGTCACCACCACCGGCGAGCCCGTCCGCAACCGCGAGCTGTGGACTGTGACCGACACGGACGGTCGACGGGTCGCTCACCGTGTCCCACACCGACGGACACGGCCACGTGGTCCTTCCTGGCGAGTACGTGCGGGAGCACGTCCGGCTTGGCTACGCCGCCACCGAACCGGGCTACCAGTCCGACACCGTCGCCGTCGGCATCGAACTCGCCGATGCCGCCACCACTCGCCGCGGCCTGTACGTGGCGGTCACCCGCGGACGCGACGAGAACTGGATCTGCGTCATCACGGACAGCTCGGACCTGACCGAGGCCCGCGACGTCCTCGAAACCATCCTCGCCGTGGACCGGGCCGACATCCCCGCCGTCACCCAACGCCAACGGCTCGCCGAACAAGACCACGCCACTCCGCAACCTTCGAGACGGTGGGAACAGCCGGGACGGTGTGAGATCCCCGACTGGTTCGACCCGCTCCGCGACCAGACCCGCAACGAACTGGAGCGAGGCCGAGCACCGGGCAGCGGCGAACGCCGCCACACGGGAACGGCTGCAAACCGAGCTGGAAGCCGCCCGACGTGACCACGATCGGCTGGAGGAGCCCACCAGGTGGGAGCGTGAACGGCTCGCCGCCGCCGAACGAGACGTCGACGAGGCCAGCCAGGCACGCGAGCTCGCCGAACACCGCCTCCAGGGCTGCGGGATCCGCGGCCGGCGCCAAGCCCGCCGCGAACTCGCCGCCGCCGACAACCAGCTGACCTGGGCCAACCACACCCTCGAACAGACCCAGGCGTCGATCAGCCCCGACGTCGACCGGTACCACCGCGCCTGTCACCAGGTTCGTGACCTGCGCGAGGCGCTGCGCAGCCACGAAACGAGTGAACTCCTCGACCGCTACAGCACCACGGACCGGATCCCGCACCTGCAGGAGCGGCTGGACGCCCTCGACACCTGGTGGCGATTCGCCAACGGCGACAAGCTCGACGTACCCCGCCTCGCTGAGATCCTCGACATCCTCGGCAACGTCGACGATCACCGCGGGCACTACCGCTGGCTCGCCGATGCGGTCGAGCAACACGCCATCGACGCCGGCATCCACCTCCCAACCGCGACACGTGAAGTCACCGGGATCGAACCGCCCGGCGTCGAGATCGGGCTGTAAGGACGCCAGCGGTCCTCCTGCCATCCAGCCGGCGGTCAGCGCCCCGTCCCCCGTGCTCGGCCGGTCACTCGTCGCGTCAACCGGTGCCCGTGAATCCGACCTGGCACGGGTCCGGGCGAGGCCACCAAACCTGAACGACTCGAGTCGTGAGCGCCGCGTCGGCGGTGTCTCAGAGCCGGAGTGCGATCCGGCACGGGCGGCTCGCATCCAAGCCCGATGCGTGCGGTGTCAGCAGTCCTTGTCGTCCTGTTCGGCCTCGAACTCGTCGACGACCCGGCGCAACTGGACGATCACCAACCCTTTCAGGGTTTGCCCGCGTTCGGCGGCCACCCGCTTGACCTGCTCGTGCAAGTCATCGGGAAGCTCGATGTGCAGCCGGCCCACAACATCGGACACTACGAGACCTCACCTTTTCCACCATTGACACTAAGCGATCACTTAGGTTTAGCTTAGTTCACGAGATGAGCGAAGCGAAGGGGGCCCACGTGATCACCATCCGCCGTCACCGCGACGGCCACACCACCCACACCACCCACCGCCACGGCGGTCCCGCGGGAACCGTCGTCCGCGCACCGCGGCACGGAACATCCGGGCATCGGCGGATGCGGCTCGCCGCCGCCGTGCTCGCCGGGTCGATCGTCGTCGCGAACGTCGACCCGATCCCATCCTCGGCGGCGGCACCGGGCGGTGTCGTCCACTCGCCACCCGTCACCACCAACGCTGCGGTGGTACGAGTGGCGACCGGCTGCAATCACCTCGTCTTCCACACCCGACGGGCGCGTCGGTGGACGAACCGCGTGCACCGACTGACCGACCTGACCTGCCGACAGGCGCGCCGGGTGTTTCGGCGTGCACCGTCGTGGCGTGACGAACTGCCGACCCGGGTCCAGCGGGCGGCCGGTGACCGGCGGATCCCCAACCCCGCCCTCGTCGGGCTCGACCAGCCCGCCGGCGCGACGGCCAGCACCGTGTACTGCTGGGTGTGGACCCGGGAGAGCTACCGGGCGCCGACGTTCCCGTTCGGTCATCACACCCTGTGGAGCGTCACTGTGGGTCAGACGTTCGCTTACGACGGACACAACGTCGTCGCCCTCAGCCGCCCGACCGTGCGACCCGACACCACCCGCAACGGATTCCGCTGGTTCGTCGACGGCGCCCCGTGGGGCTTCGACTCCTGGCAGCCGTTCTGGGCGCGCCTGCAGCACACCTCCGAACGGTGGCAGAAGATGGGAACGTGGTCGATCCCGTGGGTCGGCCCGACCCACTCCACCGCGCACCTGCGCATCACGGTACGCGGCGACGGCACCTGGGACACCGAAGACGGCGGACCCGGCGACTGCAGAGACGGGAAGTGAACGACGCCACAACCCCGTCGCCGGTGGATGCCTGGTTCTGGTGCACCACCCACCGCCAACCTCACCGCAGCGACCAACACGGCGAGCGTGGCTGCACACTGGCCGGACCATTCCGGTCCAAGACCGAGGCCGAAACGTTCGGACGGCGGACCGACCCCGAAGCGTTCGCCGACTGAACAACGACGCCCCGGCTCCCGGTCCGCCCCGCCGCCACCGGTCGAGCCGGGACGGTACCTCCATCACCGGCGTGCTCGGGCCGAACCCGACCGCCGCGATCAGCGTTGAACGCCGCGGGCATCAGGCGCGCGAATTGGCATCGCGCCGCGAACACCGACACTCGCCGCTAACGGCACATTGGGGCGATGCCCAAACCGGTGTGTTACACGCGCGTTCGGGGACAGTCCAGCGCCTCGTCGGCCCAGTCGATCTGGCGCGTTTTCGACTCCGCCGTGAAGGTGCCGACGGAAGGCTCAGGTAGGACGTCGCGGCACCCAGGCCGCAGCGGTCCTGTGCGCTCGTTATCCGACGGTCCGACCGTGCACTCCGCCGGTTACCGCGCACTTCCAACAGGAGCCGACGCGTCGTGATTATCGTGCGCCGTCTCAACTCCGAGCCGGGACAGCCCGAGCTCGGAGCGTCTGGGCTCGTGCCGACGGTCCGAAGACTCGTTCCGCACGTCGTTAGCGGTGGTTAGCGGCGCCTATCAGCCGTTCCGATTCAACTGCTGGCGTCCTTCGGTCAAGGACGGTACGGAGGAGCAGTGCCGGGTCTCGGTCCCCTCCCCTCATCGCGCACTGCCGATCGCGGGGAGGCCGAATGGCGGAAGCTTTGAGCCTGGCGAAGGTGTTGGTGCGATGCGTGCGGGGATGCGAATATGCGAGGGTGGGTGCTAGCGAGGGCGGGACTAGACACGGGAGACTGCTGGTTCAATCCGTGCTTCGGGTCTTGCCACTGTGCGCGGTGGGGCGTAGCGTTTCGTCCGGAGCGGAGGGGGCGGAACATGAGGGATCGGATCGGCTGGATCTGCGTCGGGCGCGCGGTGGTGACCATGGTATTGGCGGGCGGTTTGGTGGCGCATCGCGCCGAGCGGGCGCGAGCGGCTGGGTTCGCGGTGGACGGCACCGCCGATGTCGCCGACGCCACGCCGGGGGACGGAGTGTGCTCCACGATTCTCGGGAGCACCGGTCCGTGCACCCTGCGGGCTGCCGATCCAAGAGGCGGAGCACGCTCGAGGGGCCTGATAGCATCACGGTCCCGGCCGGCATGTACACGCTGACGATCACCGGCGCCGGCGACGATGCTGGCGTCACGGGCGACCTCGACGTGACCGGTGCCGACGACTTGACCATCACCGGCGCCGGAGCCGGCGGCACCGTGATCGACGCCGCCGGTGTAGGCGACCGTGTGCTCGACGCTCCGGACCCCCAATTCGCCGCTCGACGTAACGATCACGGGCGTCGGGGTCATCGGCGTGCGCGGCGCGGCATCCGAGAACGAAGGGGGCATCCGCTTCGATGGGATCGGTGCCTTGACGGTGACGGACTCGACGTTGCAGGGCAACACCGCCGGTGCGGGTGGCGGCCTGTCGGTAGGTGGGAACGCCACGATCACGATGGACGAAGTGGTCGTCGACAGCGACCGCGCCATCGGCGGGGTACAGAGCGACGACGGCGGCGGCCTGTACATCGCGGGCCCAGGATCCGTGACGCGAGTGACGCTCACGAGGAACATTGCCGAGGGCGGCCAGGGTGGCGGCGCCCACATCGACGGAGCCAACACGGTCGTGACCCTGGGCAACATCGTCGTGAACGAGGGCAACACCGCGACGTTGAATGGCGGCGGGCTCTTCTTCGCCGACACGTTCCAACGGTGCGTTGACGGCGACGTTGGCCGACAGCACCGTGGAGAGCGACTCGGCCATGTTCGAGGGCGGCGGGGTTGGGGTCCAAGGGGCGGAACTGACGATCGAACGGACGACGATCATCGGCAATGACGTGCCGGAGTGACGGTGCCGGCAACGGTGCTGCCGGTGGCCTTTCGGGGGTCGGAGCGACCCTCACGCTCCGAGACTCGACGGTGTCGAGGAACACGGCGCCGGCGATCGCCGGCGTCAGCATGTCGAACACGGTCGCGATGATCGAGCGCTCGACAATCGCCGGAAACGTCGCCGACATGGGGTTCGTCGGGGAGTTGTCGATAGTCGGGTTCGACCACGACGCCACGATCATAGACAGCACAATCAGCGGAAACCGCGCCGCCACGGCGGCCGGCGTCTACGCTGCGATGCTCTCCACCGGGACGGTGACCCTCGACCACTCGACTGTCACCGCGAGTGACGCCCAAGGCCTGGTCGCCGACGGCGGTGCGATCGGCGTCGCGTGGCTCGGTCATCGCCGGCAACGGCGGACCGACGCAGTGCACGGGCACGGTCGCGTCGCTCGGCCGCGACCTCAGCGATGGGTCGTGTGGGGCCGGGCCGGGCGATGTGGTCGCGACCGATCCGCAACTCGGGCCGCTATACAAGCGACGGCGGCCCGACGCCGACACACGAAGCACTGGCGGGCAGCCCAGTCGTGGACGCCGACGACTCGGCGTTCTACCCGGCTACCGACCAGCGCGGCCTGACACGACCCACGCGACGGCGATGGCGACGGCATGTGGCGCGCTGTGACATCGGCACGTACGAGCGGGCCGAGGAACAGCCACCCGGAACACCCGACGCCGTGGACGACATCGGCGACAACTCCCGAGGACACCGCGGTCACGATCACCGTGCTCGCCAACGACAGCGATCCCGACGGCGATCCGCTGACCGTGCTGAATCGCGACCCAGCCGGCGAATGGCTCCACGACCGTCGACGCCAACGAGACGGTCGCGTTGCACACCCGTGGCCGACTTCCACGGTTCGACGACGTTCAGCTACACAATCGACGGCGGGAGCGGCGGCATCGACTCGGCCACCGTCATGGTCACCGTCGCGGCAGTAAACGACCCACCAGCTGGCCGATGCCGGCCCGGACAGGTCGACCCCGGAGGGCTCGGGCGTGACGCTCACCGGATCGGGCTCCGACGTCGACGGCCCAACGCCGCTCACCTTCAGCTGGACACCGGCCACCGGCCTGGTGCCTCACGCGGGCGTCGCTCAGCCGACGTTCACCCCGCTGGACAACGGAATGACGACGTTTACGCTCGCGGTCTGCGACGACACGACCCCACCTGCCTGCGACGCGACACCGGACACGATGACCGTGACCGCGACGAACGTGGCCCCGCAGGTGACGGCGCCCACGGACCAGAGCGTGATCTGGCCGTGCCGTTCAGCGGCACCGTTGCCTTCACCGATCCCGGGACCCAGCGACACCCATTCAGCCATCGTCGGCTGGGGCGATAACAGCGAGCCCCAGACCCTCGATGGGGTGACGACGGGCTTCGGGATCGCGCACACCTACACATCGCCCGGGGTCTACGACGTGACCGTCTGCGTCACCGACGATGATGGCGGTGAAGGGTGCGACACGTTCACGTTGACGATCTTCGACGGCGAGGACCCAGTGGCGGTCGACGACGAGGACACGACGGCCGAGGACACGCCGGTCCCGATCTTCGTGCTCGAGCAACGACGCCGATCCGGACGATGACCGGCTGGAGATCATCGCGGTGACCCAACCGCAGCAGGGCACGGTCGTGATCAACGACGAGCCCGACCCCGATGAGGACACCATCACATATACCCCGCCGCTCAACTTCTTCGGGACAACCACGTTCACCTACACGATCAGCGACGGGAACGGCGGCACGGCAACAGCGACGGTCACGGTCACTGTCACCCCGGAGAACGACGAGCCCGTCGTCGTCCCGGGACCGGACCGGGTGACAGTGAAGGCCACGCCGGTGAGCATCGCCGGGTCGGCCTCCGACGTCGACGGCCCGAACCCGCTGTCGTATGAGTGGGTGGTCCTCGACGGTCCGGAGGTGTCGGGGGAGCCGAGCGACATGTTCGCCGATCCAACCGACCCAACCACGGAGTTCACACCGAAACAGGACGGCATCTACATCCTGCAGTTGGAGGCCTGTGACGGCGACGGCTTGTGCGACACGGACGTTGCTGACGACACGGTGACAGTGACCGTCGACAACGTGACGCCGACGGTCACCCTGCCGGCTGATCGCTTCGTCAGCATGGGCGAGGGAACCCCGGTCACGGTCACGTTCACCGACCCAGGCCCCGACGACACCCACCGCGGTGATCGACTGGGGTGACGGCACCGACGACACCACGGTCGACCCGGCGACGAGCCCGTTCACGGCCTCGCACACGTTCACGGCGGCTGGGACATGGACCGTGCAGGCGTGCGTCACCGATGATGTCGATCAGGGCTGCGACACGATGACGATCACGGTCAACGCGCCGACCAGGCTGCGCATCGCCGACGCCACGATCACCGAACCCGACAGCGGCTTCACCCCTGTGACGTTCACGATCGCCGCCAGCCCGGTGCCGACGGCCCCGATCACGGTCGTGGCCAAGACCGTCAACGGCACGGCGACGGCTCCGTCGGACTACACGGCACTGCCGGCGGCCGGCCAGACCGTGACGTTCCCCGCCGGTGAGGCGTCCCGCACGGTCACCGTCCAGATCCGCGGCGACCTGGTGAGAGAGCCGAACGAGAGGTTCACCGTCACCTTGTCCGCGTCGACAGGGGCGTCGATCGACGACGGCACCACGGTCGGGCGGATCAACAACGACGACACGTGCACCATCGTCGGCACGGCCGCGGGGAACACCATCAACGGCACCGCCGGCAACGACGTGATCTGCGGCCTCGGTGGCAACGACACGATCAACGGGCTCGGTGGCAACGACACCGTGTTCGGTGGCGACGGCACCGACAGGGTACGCGGCGGCACCGGCAACGACACGTTGCGTGGCGAGGGCGGCAACGACGTCCTCGACGGTGAAGCCGGCAATGACACCATCGACGGCGGCGCGGGAATCGACGAAGCCTCATGGGCTGCCGCCCCGGCCGTGGTCACGATCGACCTGACCAGCAACGCCGCCACCGGCTGGGGCAGCGACATCCTCGCCGCTCTCGAGCGGGCCCGCGGCGGAGCGTTCAACGACACGGTGCGGGGAAATGGGCTGCGCAACAGCCTGTGGGGCGGCGACGGCAACGACACCCTGCAAGGACGCGGCGCCGATGACGTGATCGACGGCCAGAACGGCAACGACACCATCGGCAGCGGACCGGGCAACGACACCCTGCAAGGACGCGGCGGCAACGACCTGCTCACCGGCGACGCCGGCAACGACGACCTGCGAGCCGACGACGGCAACGACAAAGCCTTCGGCGGCGATGGCAACGACCGCGTCGACGGCGGCGCCGGTGTCGACTTGGTGAAAGGCGACGCCGGCAACGACCAAACCTTCGGCGGCGCCGGCAACGACAACTCCCCCAACGGCACCACCGCCGGCGTCCACGGCGGCACCGGCATCAACACCGTCAACGGCGGCACCGGCACCGACTATTGCTCACACCGACCAACCGACACCCGCGTGAGCTGCGAGCGCCCCTGACCGATACGCGTGGGCCCAATCAGCTTGCACGCGAACGTCCAAACGCTGGCCGAGCGCTTCAGTCATCCACGCCGTACTACCAAATCATGATCGGACGAATCCGATCCGCGGGAAGCCGTACGCGTATGCGGAGACCTTCGGCGATCGCGACACGATGTCCAGTGTTCCGCGCCCAATACCACTCAGTCAGTGGCCATCGAGGGCATCCTCGAAGTGCCGCACGAGGCGCTCGCAGGGCAGCCGATAACGCCAGCGCAATAAGACGCTCGCAGCCCGGCTGTCGCCGCTCGACTTCGGCCCGAGCGCGAGCGCTCGGTAACACGAGTCCCGCTGGCAGTCCGCACTGAGCGTTCAGTGCGGGGCTGATCCGAGAGGGGCTCGGCGACACCCGACGCCGAGCCGTTGATTTGTCGTCATCACGAGGGTAGAGCTTGCAGGTCAGCGCCCGGCTCAAGGCCGCCAGCGTGCTGGCGCCGAACAATCCGGCGATCGCGACGCTTGCACTCTTTACCCACGGCTCCACCCGTGGGATGATCGATCCATTCCAAGCCGGAGGGAGGGCCCATGGGCGATCACAAGAGCCACGCGTCGAGCGTGGTCGAGACATTTAACAATGCCGACTGGGATGCGCTATCGCGTCTGTTCGGTGCTTCGACGTACAACGAACTTGGCACGCAGCGGTCGCTGAAGGGCGCCGACGCCATCGATGCGCTGAAGGGCTGGAAGACGGCCATGCCAGATGTGAAGGGCACCATCACGGGTGCTGCAGAGGTCGGCAACCAGGTCATTCTCGAGGTGACCTGGCACGGGACCCACACCGGGCCGCTCGCCACTCCCCAGGGTGAGCTCCCACCGTCGAACAAGTCGCAGACGACGCCGTCTGCGTGGATCCTCGAATATGAGGGCGACGCCCTCGTCGAAAGCCGTCACTACTTCGACATGCTGACGATTCTGCAACAGATCGGCGCAGCCTAGGAAGGACGGAAGCGTCGGCGGCCCTGACCCGAGAGGCGGTCGAGGACGGTCAACGGCCGCGAGAACACGCGTGTCTCGAACGTCCACCGGCGCGACGGCGTCGGCGATCGTCAGCACCACGATCGGGAGGCCGCGCAGGCCAGCGCGCCATAAGCACCAGGCATAACCACGCCGTCGATAGCTACGAGGCGCGCACGTAACGGCCCTTACCGGGTGCCCCATATCGCACACCAAGCGCAGCGTGGAGGCGTGGCACCAAACGCCGGCTCTCCCGCGATGCCGAACGCGCGCCGTGATCATTCGGAGCGATCGCGTCGGAGGCAGGTCGCGACTGAGGCGGCGTGTGGTCAGATCGCACGCGCACGCCGGCGGGCGTCGCCGAACGCCGACTCGGGGCGAGCGCGCCCACTGATGCTGGAACGCCGATCGCCGGGTATGGAGTGCTGTCGGCCGTGTGATCGGTGTCGTTCTGTGCGGGGCAGAAGAGCTCGGAGCAACAGCGACGAGATCGATAGCGAGCGTCCCAGCGCCTCAAGTTCGGCCCATTGGGCTTCGGCGAGCACCGGCTCGCCGCGACGCCCGGCCGAGCTGCTTGCCGGGGTGTACTCATCGGGGGTTCGTACCGCTTCTCTCGGGTTGGGGTCGCCGCCAGCTTTGACCGAGGCTCGCATCTCGACCCCAGCCGCTCACCTAGGGTCAGGGTCGCACACCGGAGGAGGCCTCCAACGAGATCAGGGCGGTTCAGATCGACGTTGGTGAGCCTTGCAGTCGCCACGTTCGCGCCGGTGCACGTGACCATTCGTACGGCAAGAGCTTCGTCTCGATGGCGTCTCGACGACCGACTCAATCTTCCACGGTGGCCGTGACCCATGGCCGCCCGTCCTGGAAGCCCGCGATTGCCCACAAGATCGCCTCCGTCACCGCCTCGCTCGGCTCCTCGACCCCCTCATCGCCGTAGATGACGATCTCGACGAACAGCTGTTCACCTGGGTTGTCGGTCGGCGGGGCGAAGTGAGCGCGGATCCCCTCGGTTTCGAGTTCCCGAGCGAGTGCGTCGAGGCCTTCGAGCCGGCCCTGATAGAAGAGTCGCATCGGTTCGTTGGTCGGCGCCAGCAGTCTGATCGAGCATTCGATGTCGCTGGTCGGTTGGTCGAAGTTCATCGTCTCCGTTCGCGTGTGCCTGCGATGGTCGAATCGCTGTCAACGGACTTCCTCACCTATACGAGTGCGGTTGCCTGCGTCGATGACGTCGGCCGGCGGTTGTGGTGGCGTCACACCGACGACGTAGGCGGGACTCGGCAATCTGTTGGCCCAGCAACACGGAGCGGACAGTCGACGGATGCGCCGGCCGAGCCACGCAACGAACATGCTGCGCAAGACGCTTCAAGTTCTCTCGTAGCTCGCCGGGGTGCTGGCGCGCCCGTCGCGGGTCGCGGCATCCACGCGACGACGCCGCGCCGCCAACCCCAACGCGAGCGAAGCTACATCGAGCGTCACATGCGCAGTCTCGATCCCGCTGCGGGCCGAGGGTGGTGCCGCTGCGGAGTTGTACCAGAAGGTCGGGACGCCCTGGTCGTTGAGGTACAGGCTCCAGCTGTCGCCGCCCATCGCCGCGATCGGTCCGGTGGCGCCGCCATCGGGGATCTCGACGACAGCGTTCATCGACTACGAGCGGTTCAGCGTCAGCGGCGCCTCGAACGGCTGGACGCGCACCGCGCCCTCGTACCAGGTGGTGGTCGGGCTGGAGGCGTAAAGCGCCTCGCGGTCGAGCGCGCGGGTTTGGAAGCGGTCATCCCTCGGCAGCACCTGGTACTTGCCGGCCTCGGCCCACCACATCGTGACGAGGTCGATGCACTTGCGCACCATCGGATCGTCGAGTTTCGACCGTCCTTGCCGTTTCGGAGAGGCGGTCTTGAGGCGCGTCAGTCGTTGGTGAAGCGATCGGCGTGATTCGGATCGTGTGGCCGGGAGGTTTCTACCGAACGGTGAGATCTTCGCGAGCACCAGCCCGGAAGTCGACCGCTCGCGGTGCGCCCGGTCGCGGTGGTTCTTGATCGGGGCGTTGCTCCCGGGCCGCGCTCAGGTGGTCTGAGTGCTCGAGAAGATGCCGTGCACCTCCGGGACGACTCCGGTGTAGGTGGGTCGGAGTCCCTGAACGCTGTAGCGATAGCTCGTCCAGTCGACTCCATCCCACGAGGCATCGTCGAGCGTCCACTGGTTCAGTGCCCCAAGGTTGGCGCGGAGCGTGTCCAGCACCTCTGGAAGGTCGCCCATGCCGGTCGTCAGTGAGGTCCCAAGCCAGTCGCTCTCGCCGTCGGCTGCGGAGAATGGGATGGGATAGATCGAGCACACTCCGACATCTTGGTTACCTGCGCCGTCATCCACGAGGTAGTAGCCCGTGAGGTAGCCGGGCCCGGTGTCACCGGTCGTTGAGGCGCCGGTGGTTGTGGCGGCGTCGAAGACGACGACGTTACCGTCCTGGTTCGGCACGGTCACGTCCGTGTTCGGGGATTGTGAACTGTTCGCCGTCCCGTAACTATCGGCGAGGGCCGACACCCACACATTCGCACCCTCCGGGACGGGCGGTCCGAATATTCTAAAGATCCACGCGGCCAGAAAACCCGACTGACCCTTCACCCCGTTGCTCACGAATACTGCAATGCGTTTGTCAGGCAGGACAACCGGCCATGCCTTCAGCATCGGCCCGAAGGCCGAGAAGGTTTTGGCTGCGTAGTCGAAATCCGTCTCAACCAGCGTGACATCGAAAGATTCCAAGCCTTGCTTGAGGCCGCTGATCGTGTACTTCTTCGACCCCCAATAGGGTGCGGAGAACGTTATGCCGGCACCGAGTTCGCACTTTCGTAGCTCCGGCACCTTCGTCCATGTCTCGTATATCGCCTTCGCATCGGGACCCATATTCGTGAGCGCATCGGAAAGCTTGCCGCTGGCACCCTTCAACACCTCAGCGGGCTTGCTCACAGCGAGGAAGTCGGCGATGGTCGCAGCAACGTGGACGAACTCGTCGGCGATCGACGTGAACTCAACCGGGTCTCCCTTGACCGTCAGGGTCGCACCTGCGCCGGCGAGTCGGGCATAGAGCCCAGATAGCGAGAGGCAATCCTGCAGCAATGTCCGGAGGGCGATCGTGTCCTGGTACGACGCATCCTTCGGGACTCGGTTGTCATGGCCGGTCACGAGCCACGGAAAGAGTTGACCCCAGCCCACCGTCCACACGCCGAGCGGCTCGAAGTTGGACATGTCCGCAGAACTCGGGGGCGTGGAGTCGGCCGGCACTGCCTCGCGGGCAGCGAGTGCAGACGGCACGGTGAGGGCCTCGTCACGGTCGCTCGCCGCCGCCACATCGGACTCACCACCCTCGGAATCCGACGAGTCGTCATCCTTGGGAAGTTCGGGGATCTCCGAGACGTCGTTCTTCTCATCGGCGGACTTCATGAACTCCTTGAGCGTGTCCTTCCCGCCGTCCTTCGTGTACTTGTCGTACGCGCTCGCCATGGCGTACGCCTTGAGCCCGTCGAGCGAGTCGATCGAGGTGATCTTCTTCGCCACCCCCTCAGAAGGCGTGGGCTTCTCGAAGCCTGGAATCGGGGGTGCACTGATCGCAGTGGTCATCGCAGACGAGCTGATCAGCGGCTCCTTGCCGAGGGCTTGGAGACCCGCATCGGCGATCGTCTGCAAATCGTCACGCCACGCCGAGATGACGGCGTCCACACACGCTCCGTTGGCGAAGGCCCCCACCTGGCCCTTCGCGTCCTTCCCGATCGAGTCCTCGCTGTGGCCGTACGTCGCCGCGACGTCCACAGCCGCCGTGTCGCTCACGTAGCTAAACTTGGCGC
>CAWGZN010000007.1:0-694675 GCA_963827075.1 uncultured Acidimicrobiia bacterium
GTTCATGGTCGTGCTCGACATCGCGATCGTGAACGTGGCCCTGCCGTCCATCCAGCAGGACCTCGATGTCAGCCAGAGCACCCTGCAGTGGGTGGTCATCGCCTACGGCCTCGTGCTCGGAGGGTTTCTCCTCCTCGGTGGCCGAATGGCCGACCTGCTCGGACGACGACGGATGTTCCTCACCGGGGTGACGATCTTCTCGGCGGCATCGCTTGTCGCGGGTCTCGCCCAGACCTCGTCCGTGCTCATCACGGCGAGAGGTTTCCAGGGGTTCGGCGCCGCTCTCGTCGCGCCGGCGGCCCTGTCGATTCTGGCCGTCACCTTCCCCGAGGGGCAGCAGCGAAACCGCGCCCTCGGGATCTTCGGCGCCGTGGGTGGAACCTCGGCATCGGTGGGCGTGATCGCCAGCGGCCTCCTTACCGACGGCCCCGGCTGGCGCTGGGTGTTCTTCATCAACATCCCGGTCGGCGCGTATCCCGGTCGAGGCGCCCAACTGATGCCGGACGCATATCCGAACCGACACGTCGGCGGGCCGATGGATCCTGGTTGTCCGACGCCGATTCGTCAGCGCCGACCGATGAGTATTGCTACTCCCGCCGGTCGGTGGGATTGCCAACACGGCCGTCTGCGCGGTCCGGTTCGAGGTCATCGACGACTACCTGAAGGAGGCTGAATCCCCATGAAGCTGCCACCGATCGTCTCGCCCCAGGAGTGGGAGGCAGCCCACCAGGAGCTGCTGGTAGAGGAGAAGCAGCTCACCCACGCCCGCGACGCGATGGCGGCCAAGCGTCGGCGGATGCCATGGATGGCGGTGGAGAAGGGCTATCGGTTCGAGGGCCCGACGGGCCCGGTGAGCCTCGCCGACCTGTTCGAGGGCCGTCGCCAGCTGATCGTGATCCCGCCTTCTACGCGGCCGGACGTCACCACCTACCCGGAGAGCGGCGGCGCGCGTACCCGCAGCGGGCTTGCGTCGGATGCTCCTTCGGAGCCGACCAGGTCGCGCACCCAGCTCACCTCAACGCACGGGACACGACACTGGCGTACGTCTCACGTGCTCCGCAGGCCGAGATCCAGAGTCTGAAGGAACGCATGGGCTGGGAAGCCATCCCCTGGTACACCCTCACCGACGAATTCGACGCTGACTTCGGGGTCGACCAGTGGCACGGGACCAACGCCTTCATCCGCGGAAACGATCGGATCTTCCGCACCTACTTCATCGGCGCCCGCGGCGACGAGCACCTGGGCAGCACGTGGAGCTACCTCGACATCACCGCGCTCGGTCGCCAAGAGAAGTGGGAAGACTCGCCGGAGGGATACCCCCAGACGCCGCCCTACCAGTGGTGGAACTACCACGACGCGTACTCCAAGGGCGGGTGATCGCGCACGTCGGCGGTGTACCCGACCGGGTGTACCCATGCCAGATGCGGCTGATCATGAGGCCTCGACGACCGTCTCGTAGTGGTGGACGTGCTCGTCGAACCGGACCAGAACCTCGCGGGCCTCGTCGGTCACGACGGCGGCCTCGTAGTCGGGTCCGGCGAAGGCGCGGACGGCATCGAGATCTTCGAAGAACGTCAGGGACACGAATTCGGTCTCATCGCCGATCGTTCGTCGCAGCAAGCGTGCGCCCTCGAACCCGGCCACGCTCCGCAGCACGGGCACGACTTCGACGCGGTAGTGCCGCACGTACTCCTGGGCGCGATCGGCCGGCGCCCAGCCTCGCCACACGCGTGTGATCACGGAGCCTCCTTGCTCACCGCACCGGACGAACAGCGCGATCCTCCGCTACAGTCTATGGTGAATGTAGACCGTGACAGGAGGAGCAGGTATGCCGATATACGCGATCTGGGAGTCCCGGTTTCCCACCCCGCGGGGCGCCGAGGGGCGCGCCGTGACCGAAGCGATCTGGCGGGACATGCCGTGCTTCGAGGGCTACTTGAGCCACGAGCTGCTGGTCGACGCCGACGACCCAGGGCACCTGTTCGTGGTGAGCCAGTGGGCGAGCCGGGAGCATGCCGACGAGTCGCTTCGGCGCTACGGCGAGCATCCGAATGCCCGCGCCGCGAACAGCCTGGTCGCCGAGCCTCGGCGTCGCGTCGTCGCCATCCGCGCCGAGGGCTGAGCTGCGGTTGCATCCCCAGGTGCTGCTCCTGCTGGCCAACCTGGGGCGGCCACGACGGCCATCCGGGGTGGCCACCGTACACGCCGAGCCGATCCTGCCTGATCCCACCGTTGCGTCCGCGCAGCTGGCAGACGTGATCGACCAGCCGGTCGCCACGGGGGACCTGGCCGACCTGCGCCGACTTCAGCGGACGGCGGTCGACGCCGCCGAGGCAATCCTCGTCGGCGACGCTCTGGACTGTGCTGAGATCAACGCGCTCGCCGCCGACAGCACCGGACGCGTTGAGCTCGTTGTGACCGAGGGGTTCCCGCGGCGACAGCTGGTCTGGACCGACCCGTCGTTGGCGGCGGCGTTGGCCCGACGCCTTGTCGAAGAGCTCGACGCCCTCGAACCCGACCGGTTGGGGCATTGCGCTCGCCCGGAGTGCGACCTGCTCTTCTATGACACCACACGCTCCCGCACACGCCGATGGCATGCTGAAGATCCCTGCGGCTGGCGCGAGCGTCAGCGCGCCCACCGAAGCGGCAGACGAACATCAACGCCGGCGGGTCAGTCCATGCGGCTCTGAAGTGACGCGAGGACGTGGCCAAGCCCACCGGCGACATCGTCGCCGCGGCCGCACTGCTCCGTCGCCGACATGCGCCGACCACTCCGCTCGAGGCAGCCCGACTGACACTGCGCACCCTGGCCCGCCGCTGGGAGTACCTCGACGACGAACTCGTCGCCCTCGACGCCCAGCTCGACGAGCTCACCGCCAGCACCGCCCCGACGCTGCGAGCAATCAACGGAGTCGGCGCCCAGGTCGCCACCGCCGTCCTCGCCGCCCCCGACGACAACCCCGACCGGCTGCGCTCATCAGCGTTGTTCGCCGCCCTGTGCGGAATGTCACCGATCGACGCCTCATCGGGGCGTCAACAGCACCACCGGCTTAACGGCTACGGCGCCCGCCACGCCTACTGGGGGCTGCACGTGATCATCATCAGCCGGCTCCGCTGGCACGCCCCGACCCAGACCTAATGGCCCGATGGCTCGCTGAGGGACGCACCCCCAAGATGGTCATCCGCTGCCTCAAACGACACGTCGCCCGCCAGGTCTTCAGCGCCATCATCACCGACCTCCGCCTTCAACGCGACCTCAACCGACCACCACGAACCACTGCTTGACATCCAACGACGCTTCGGTTATCCGGGTGAGGGCAACGCCCGTCGCGGCAGGCACCGCTCGCGAGCGCGAGCGCGCCCACAGCTGTGCCCGTCGGCGTCATGGAGCAGGAGCTGGCGGCCATCGCCACCCCGGTGAGCCTCCGGGCGTGCACCGAATGACGCGCCCGAACGACGTCGACCGGCCGAGCTCGACGCACACATATCCTCACGTAGGAGGCCGTGGGTTCGCTGGGGCGGATAACGATCGCCGGCCTCGTCCGCTGGCGTCAACCGCCAGGAGATCAGCGGTCAAGGTTCGTCGGAGGCCCACTCGGTCGGATCTCGGGGGCTTGACGCGACCGAACGCCCAGCGAGGCGTCGCTGCGCGTGTCCGAGCATCGCGTCCGAATCCCGAACGCCCCTATCCGGTATCGCCGGCTGAATGACACTGTTTCGGCTCTTCAGTCACGGCCGCCCGTACGCGAAGCGGTGGCATCTCCGCTGTCCGACGGACGAGACGCGGATGTCAGGCGCCGGCCTTTAGCATGCAGATCGCGAGATGAGCGGCGAGCACGGACTCACGCGCATCGCCGGACAACCCGGGGTCGGCTTCGGCCGCGGCCTTGGCGCTATCGCCAGCCTGTTCCAGCTCGAGGACGGCATCGTGACTGGGCGCGTCACCGATCATGTGTTTCTCGGCCTTGGCGAGCTTTGCTTGGAACTCACGGACGACGGCGACGAGCACTGGTGAGGCGCCGTCGTCAGCATCCACCCGACGTGCCGCATCGGTGATCTTCTCGACGACTGAGTCGAATGCAACTGCCATCGTTCCTCCTCGGGCGCGTTCATCAGCCAGGTCGCCCTGGTGGCGCCGTGCGCCAAACCTACTTTCGCGCCCCGCTGGGAATGGCGAACGTCTGCTGGGGCGGGCTGCTCGGCATCGACTCTGCGGAGGGCGACGGTCTTGCGCCAAACGATGACCCGACGACATGGGTCCAACGGATCGCCAGTGAACCGGCCGACCTGATGTTGGTCGGGCACCTCCCTCACCTCGGGCCGCTCGCCAGCGTGCTCTAGACGTGCAAGTCCAGCCGTGAGCTGATCGGCTCTCAGCCAGGCGGGCTGGTCGCCCTCGACCGAGAGGACGCGGGCTGGCTCCTCGCATTGGCGCTGCCTCCGTCTGCCGCGACACCCGGTCTCAGCCCACCCCGCCGTGCGGAATCCCGCGCACCGACCGAACACCGGAACCGAACGTCGACGCGGTGGCGACGTCAGCCGCGCCACAACGGCACCTCCGCATCCATCGGTGGAGTCCTGACCGGAGGGCTGACGCGTGTGGTTGCTACAGGCTGCTGTCCATCGGCTCTTCGGGGCACCGTGGCCGCACTTGAGCGCGGCTGAACCGGCGAGTACCCAACAGACCGTGGTGCTGGACCTGCCACCACGGGCCGAGCTGTTGCAGTCCTCTGGCGCGTCGCAGCTCGTCTACCTCGCGCAGGATCGCCTGCATTTCCCGTTCGTCGCCTGACGCGAACATCTCGTGGACCGTGCTCACAGCACCTCCCGTCAAATGGCTCCTCGATCAACGGTGGAACCGGGATCATGGCAAGTCAACCCACTGAGGCCCGACGCGTCCGAATGACCGCACCGAACGACGGCCGCCACGCGTAGGGAGGCGCGCCAGAACTGGCACGTCGGTGTGCGTGGAGCTCGAGCGACCTGTTTGGTAGTCGATCCCACACACGCTTGCCTCGCACTCGACGCCGTCGCTCGCCCCCACTGGCAACACCGCAGGCGGCCGCAACCCGTGAGGGCCGCCGGGCTCGTCGCGGTGGGCAAGACGCCTGCGGCACACCGATCGGCGAACCGAAGTTCGCGCCGGCCCGTGCGGACGATGCCGATCGATCCGAGCTGATGGTCGCCGGCCGTACGATCGTCGTGCTTCCCACGCCTCGCCCTCGCCGACACCAAACCCAACGCGATGAAGTTCACGTTGGACACGACCCTCCCGGACGTGATCAACGTGACCAGCGCAGACACGCCGTCGGGCATCAGTTCGCGGAGGCCGTGTTCGCAGCAGTCGGCGTCGCCTCGAGCTACGGCGTCAACGCGAGCGCGCACGGGCCCGGGCACCGCCCGCGCTGCGACGCGAGATCGCCGTGTGGTTCGGTCCAGCCATCGGGCGCGACGCACACCGAATGACCGCACCGAACGCCGACGCCATCGACGCCGCGGTCGCGCCAGAACGGCACCTCGGCGCCGCGCTGTAACGCCATCGAGCCGCCGTATCGGACGCTGGTTCGAGCTCGCATCGGCAGGATTGTCGGGCGTGGCACGTGGGCGGTTCACGAGCGGCCCTCAGTTGCGGGAGCGCAGAATTACCGTCCGGTGTTATCGCGCCCACTGCGGGTCAGAGGCCGCTCTGCTCATTGCTGCATCCTCGGATCGTGTGTGGGGTCGGCGTACATGGGAGGGCAACCACGATCGATCGACTCGCGGCGCAGTTCGTAGTGCCACGACTCGTTGTCGTAGATCTGGCACAGCCCGTACTCGGCGCCGTGTTCGGACAGCCACCCCGTGGCATCGAAGGAACCGATGTCGACCGCGCTCCCGGACACGTGAGCCGACGTGTCCGCAGTGGCGACCCAACGGGCGGCTTCCTCTTCGGACCCGTACTCGGCGACCGCTCCGCGGAGCAAACGATTCTGGTATTCGGGAGAACGCCATCCACTAGTGACGTGGAACTCGATGCCCTCGTCAGCGGCGTCCGTCGCGGCTTCGCGTAGGACGCGCAGCAGATTGGGGTCGAGGTTGGCGACGCCCGGATACCTGTCATCAAACACTGTCACCCCGTCGGGGAGGACACCGTCAGCCTCCGTCACCGCACGGTCAGCCTCGGGAGCCGTCCCACCCTGGTCATTGCGCAGGGCTTCTCTGAACGATGGCGCCGACGACGATGCCGGGTGGTGATAGACGAACGTTCCGATGGTCGCTGCGACGGCGACGACCAGGCCCAGAGCGGTGGGCATGGTCGTCCTGTGGGTCGGTGTTCGTGCTGACGCCGTTTGACTCATGCTGGCAGTCAAGGCAGCCTCGCGTTGCCAGAATGTCTGTGGTTTTCGGTATGCCGACGATATGCGCCGGCTCGTAGCATCGGGATGGCTGCCTCCCTGGGCGCACGGGTCCGGCCGGCCTCGCTTGAGGAGCGTGGCTTTGCCGCCACCGAGGTGTGGGTCTTCAAGAACCTCCTTGCCGAAGCAGGAGCCCCAGCGGTCGACTTCGCCGTGGCGGCTTGACAAAGGAGGAAACGATGCGTGTGTTGGTCGTCGAGGATGAGCCCTACATGGCAGAGGCCATTCGCGACGGACTGCGCTTGGAAGCGATCGCGGCCGACATCGCCCGTGACGGCGACACCGCGCTGGAGTTGTTGAATGTCAACGCCTATGACATCGCCGTCCTGGACCGAGACATTCCGGGGCCCTCCGGCGACGAGATCGCCCAACACATCGTCGTGTCCGGCAGCGGCATGCCGATCCTGATGCTCACCGCTGCCGACCGGCTCGATGACAAAGCCTCCGGGTTCGAGCTCGGCGCCGACGACTACCTGACCAAGCCGTTCGAACTGCGAGAGCTCGTATTGCGGCTCAGAGCACTCGACCGCAGGCGCGCCCATAACCGGCCACCCGTGCGTGAGATCGCAGGTCTGCGGCTCGACCCGTTCCGCCGCGAGGTCTACCGCGACGGCCGATACGTCGCGCTCACCAGAAAGCAATTCGCCGTGCTCGAAGTCCTCGTTGCTGCCGAAGGCGGTGTCGTCAGCGCCGAAGAACTCTTGGAGCAAGCGTGGGATGAGAACGCGGACCCCTTCACCAACGCCGTGCGCATCACGGTCTCGGCGCTGCGCAAACGGCTCGGCGAACCCTGGATCATCGCCACCGTTTCCGGCGTCGGGTACCGAATCGACACCGGACCGGACGACCGAGGTGAGGGAGTCCACCGTGGATAGGGCGCCCGGTCTGAGCGTTCGGCTCAAACTCACTCTCAGCTACGCCGGGTTTCTGATGGTTGTAGGTGCCCTGCTCCTCGCGGTCGTGTGGGTGTTCCTGCTGCGCTACGTACCAGACGTGACGGGCAGCCCGATGCTCGGGCCTAACCGCTCCGACCTCCAACGCGCCTTCGTCCCGAAGGCAACCGGGGCACTGTTGTTCCTGCTGGCGTTCGGTCTCGCGGGAGGGTGGATCCTCGCTGGCAGCATGCTCGCCCCGCTGACCCGCATCACCCATGCCACACGCCTGGCTGCGGACGGATCGCTCTCACACCGGATCCACCTGGAAGGTCGCAACGACGAGTTCCGCGAACTCGCCGACGCCTTCGACACCATGCTCGCACGGCTCGAAGCACACGATGCCGAACAGCAGCGGTTCGCAGCCAACGCCTCCCATGAGCTGCGCACCCCGCTGGCGATCACACAGACACTTCTCGACGTCGCCCGCAATGATCCGAATCGCGACACCGGCGAACTCGTCGAGCGCCTTCGCTACGTCAACACCCGAGCGATCGAACTCACCGAAGCACTGCTCCTTCTCAGCCGCGCCAACGAGCGGTCCTTCGCCCGCGAACACGTCGACCTGTCACTCTTGGCCGAAGAGGCCACAGAAACACTCCTTCCCCTCGCAGAGAAGCACGGCGTCACCATCGAGGCCGCCGGGAACATCACCCCCACGATCGGCTCACCGCGCTCTTGCTACAGATGACCACCAATCTCCTCCACAACGCCATCGTCCACAACGTCCCCGAACACGGCACTGTGCACGTCAACACCGCCATCGGCCCCGAGTCCGTCACGCTCACGGTCGAGAACACCGGCGACACGCTCAGCCCACAGCTGGCCTCAACCCTCACCGAACCGTTCCAGCGCGGCAGTCAACGCATCCGCACCGACCACGCAGGTGTCGGGCTCGGACTGGCAATCGTCAAGAGCATCACCCACGCACACGACGGAAGGCTCACGATCACGCCACGCCCCGACGGCGGGCTTCGCGTCACGGTGCAACTACCCGCCGCGCCGCCTCCGGGGTGATCTACACCTCGTCGCCGCCGGCGAGCCTCTGCGCGACGTGCTGCAGCCCGGCGACCAGCGATCCCTTGAGCACCACCACGTCGCCAGGCGCGAGCGGTCCGAGCGCGCTGATCGGGTCCGCCACGGGCGTGGCGCCGTAGAGGTCGATGGCGACCGCCATCACCTCGATCCCGAGCCGGACCGCGGTGAGGGAGCAGCTGTAAAGGGCCGGGGGGTCGCCGTTCCTCCAGGAACGTTGTGGCGAACTGCACTTCTGCACACGTTCCCCGTCGGCTTGTCTGTGCCGGGTGGGGCCGCCAAACCTGGAGTGGGTTCAGGTCTGGCAGGTTTGGCATGTTTGGCAGCCCCCGTGGCCGCCCACCGCCAGCGGTCGTCGGACACTACGCTTGCCGCGCCGGCGCTGCGACCGTAGATGGGGTTTCCAGAGGGGGAAGGTCTCGTCCCCGTTTGGTCCGTCGTCAGACGGCGAGGATCCGCTTGGCGGGGCCGCGGAGGCCGGCGACGGCCCGGGCGACGAGGCGGCGGGCGGCTTCGGCGGTGACGCCGAGGCTCTCGCCGACCTCGCGGAAGCTCTTGCCCTCGCCGTCGAGCAGACCGAAGCGGGCCTCGACGGCGTAGCGGGCGCGCCCGTCGAGCGTGCCGAGCAGCTCGTCGAGCAGGTCGGTGTCGACCATTGACATCACGGCGTCCTCGGGTGTGCCCTCGCCGGTGGCCATCAGGTCACCGAGGGTGGCATCGCCGTCGTGACCGACGGTCTTGTCGAGCGAGACGGTGGTGGTGAGGCGGTGCAGCTCGGCATTCGTTTGATCCAGCGTTTCAACGTCGCCGGACGCCTGGCGCAGGGCGGCGCGCAGGCTGGCGGAGCGGTCGCCGGGGATGCGGATCAGGCTCGCCTTCTGGTCGAGCGCCCGGCCGATCGCCTGGCGGATCCAGAACGTCGCGTAGGTCGAGAACTTGAAGCCGCGCCGCCAGTCGAACTTGTCGACGGCGTGCTCGAGGCCGAGGTTGCCCTCCTGGATGAGGTCGAGCAGTTCCATGCCCTGGGGCAGCGGGTAACGCTTGGCGATGGAGACGACGAGGCGGAGGTTGGAGCGGATGAAGCGGTCCTTGGCGTCAGCGGCTGCCGCGACTGTGTTCTTCAACGCCACGCTGCGCTTGCCGTTGGCCAGTTGCTCGGCGGCCTCGCGGCCGGCCTCGATGACGCGTGACAGCTCGCGCTCGTCCTGAGCGGTGAGCAAGGGGACCTTGCCGATGTCGTTCAGGTATAGACCGATGGAGTCATTCATTGTGCTGTGGTCAACCGTTCTTGCTTTCACCAGGCTGGCGTCCGCCCGCCAGCCCAGCTCGGGTGTCCAGCCTCGCTGAAGCGCCGCCGGGGCAGTTCGTCAATCGTGATGAATCGAATGCCTCACTGGCCAGCGAGGCTGTCGGCACACAACTCTTGGCCTAGCTCGGTCCTTCCGGGCGATGATCAACTTGGCCCTCTCGACCGTATAGACGGTGCGAAGTGCGACCCCGCGGCAGGCGGCTCCGCGAGGAAGGTGATTTGGCCTTGATCGGAACATCCCCACCGCGTCGGTGGGGATGTTCCGCGTGACACGCCGTCTTGCCGAACACCCGTACGGCGCGCGCATCCTGTTCGTCGTGGGGCGGGTCACGGCCAGTGTGTTGGTGATCGCGGGCGTGGTCGCGTTGGAGTAGGAGGGCGGGTCGGAACTCGACGCTGTGTGGAAGTAGGCGCAGGTCTCGCAGGCCGATTCCATGCGGCACGCGAGTTCGACGGGGCGAGTGCGCAGGCCGTTGCCGAGCATGCGGGCGCGGGCTTCGCGTCGGAGTCGGGCAATCGGGGCGGTCTCGGCGACGGCGAGCTGTTGGCCGTAGAGCGCGTCGATCTGGGCGCTGACGCGGCGTACTCGTCAGCGACGACACGGTCGGCGATGCGGGCGTAGGTGAGAGTCATGTGCATCGAGCGGTGCCCGAGCAAGGCGGCGATCGCTTCCAGGCGCATGCCCCGGTTGATGGCCTGGGTGGCCAGGGTGTGGCGGAGCTGGTGGGGGTGGACGCGCACGCCGGCGTGGCGGGCGACGCGGCGCACGATGCGCCCGACGAGGTGACGGTCGAGGGTGCCGCGGTGACCGGCGATGAGGAGGCGGTGGCGGCGGATGTGGTCGAGGTTGGCGGCGGTCCAGTCGGCGAAGAGAGCGACGAGATCAGAGTGCAGGGGGACGTAGCGGTCGTTGCGGAGCTTGCCGACGGGGATCCGCAGCCAGTGGCCGTCACCGATGAGCACGACCGCGTCAGCATCGAGGTCGCAGAGCTCTCCGGCACGCACGCCGGTGCGGGCAAGAACCTCGACGACGAGACGGTCGCGCGAGTCGGTGGCGGCGCGGGCGGCGGTCATCAGTCGGGCGGCGTCGCGGTCGTCGAGGAACTTGGGTAGGGCTTCGCGACGCGGTGGGATGTCGCGCCCGATGATCGGGTTGCGGGCGGGCGAGGTCAGCGCCGTCCGGACGAGTCGAAGTTCGCCCGCACGTAGCGGCGCAGGCTGGTCACGCTCGCATCCAAGCCGGCTTCGTCAGTGAGGAGCCGGTGGATGTCGGACACCGGCAGGTCCTCGAGCAGCTGGGCGATGTCGTCGTGGTGGGGCGCGATCCGGATCCAGGTCGGCTGGCGCAGGTGCGGATCGTCGAGCTGTGGGAACCACTCCCGCACCATCGCCCGCCACGTGTCGGCGGGGATCGCCGGCTGGCTGGGGGCGAGTCCGGCTACCGCTGCCCGGGCGACGTATCGGCGGACCGTCTTCGGGGTGACGCCCACAAGCCTGGCGATCTCGCGGATCGACCGGCCGGCGTGCCACTCGATCAGGATCTGGGCGACGACGACGACGCTCAGTGTCCTCCGTGCCATGCCAAGACGGCTCGGTGTCGTGTCAGCGCACGCCGCTGACGCCGGCGAAGTCGAGAATGTCCTGCATGAGGACCCGGCCGGCGTTGCGGACCGGGATACGCGGCCTCCAGCCCGACCGGTTCACCACCGAACCCGGATCCGCGGCGAGCAGGCCGTAGAGCACCTCACCGACGATGGTTCCGCCCACCGGCCCCAGACGCCGGCCACCTTCGCGCACGAACGCCTCGTGAAGGATGTAGAACCACATCGGCGTCGACGTAAGGAACGCCGTGTTGATGTCGCCGATCCCGGTCGAGGCAAGCGAGCTCCGACTCAACTCCGGAGTGCGTATCACCCTCGCCAAGGTCTGACCGGACGGCAACGACCAGGTGAGGTGGCGCAGCAGGTTGCGCTCGGCCAACGATCTCGGCGGATCACCGGACGCGATCGTAAACAACGGCAGCTGGAACAACGGGGTGGAGAGCCTCGTGTCGAGGATCTTGTTGTTCCGCACCCTGCCGTCGCCGAAATCGAAGAACGTCGGCCAGCCGATGAACCGCCGCGGTGCCCGCGAGCCGCCGCGGATGTCCTCCGAGTCGGGAACGTTCTCCTCCGCGGGGTCGAAGATGAACCCGAAGAACTCGGGCGAGTTCGGCTTCCCCGCCGGCTGGCCGGTGAAGTTCACCCGGTACGAAGGACGCACCATGCTGTGTCCCATGCGGTAGGCGCCGGTCTGGAACTCAACCGGCATGAACGCCTGCCGGGAGGCCGGCCGGTAGAACTGCCGCCGCTGGCGGATCGAGTTGAGCCGCTGCTGGCCGATCACCTGGGGCAGGAATTGGGACAGGATCATCGAGTGGTAGTGCCACCTCGTCTCGCTGCGGGCGAACGTGAACGCCGCGTTGGTGTTCCCCGGGTCGACGAAGCGTTCCGCTCTCGCCAGGTCCACCATCCGGTTGTGGAACAGGATGAACGCGGCGTGGATGCCGGCGATGATGATGTTTTCGTCGTTGCGCGGGTCGCCGATGATCGCCGATCCCTCGGCGTTGCGCGGGAGGTCCTCGAACAGCCCGCCGCTCTCGATCCGGAGCTTGGCCCTGTCGTTGGAGTCGTAGAGCTGCGGCGACACCATCGGTCCGCCCCCGTAGACCGAGTCGAGGTCGAGCACGGGCACCCGGGTGTTGCGAGTCGCTTCGGGCTCGGCTGGCACGCCGAGCTGCGTGGTGGTGTCGAACGTGACGTCGTGGTCGATGAACTGGCCGACGAACGTCGTCCCGGCCGTGTGGCTCGGGTTATCGGGATTGTTGCGCGCTCAGCGCCGGGTCGACGATCAGCTGGACCGGACCGGCGGCGAGGTTGTCCTTGGCGTCCATGATCCCGCCGGGCGCGCCGAGCGCCCGGAGTGCCGCCTTGACAGTCTCGGTCGGTTCGGCGAATGGCGGTAGGTCGGGAAACATCCGCCCGAAGTTCAGCGGGCTCGTGGGCGGTGCTTGTTGGGCGGCCGCCGTGCCGGACTCGCGGAGGAGCGCCGACGGCGGGCCTGTGGCGACGACACCGGCTCCGATCCCGACTGCCCGAGCGAAGTCCCGGCGACTGAGCCCACGCGTGTGCACGCGCGCGTGACGTGCTTGGTCATTGCTGATGTTCTCCCCAGCTCGCGCCCGCGTAACGTCAGTGCAAGATGCCTGGTGCCCCCCACGCTACGACACACCATCCCGGATGGCATCGGTAAGTGTAGGGACCTTACAAATCGAAGTCAAGACTGCTGCATTGTTGATGAATCCGAGCCCGTTTGGCGCAGTACGCAGGGACGATCAAATAATTCCCCACCCTTCGAGAGGACAAATTCCACCAAACTTGTCGACCCATCGAGCCTGCAATATGCACGCCTTGCACCTGTGAAACCAAGCGGACGTCTAGATCTCGCGATCCTGAGCGTCGACTGCGCAAACGCGACGACGTAGATGTACTCGACTTCCAGGCGGCCCGTTCCGTGCTCGCGAACGACGACCCCGAAATCATCCGCCTCGCAGCAGCGGGCAAGCTCGACCGGATCACCGCCCACGGCGAGATGAACCTCGAGGAGCGTGTCCTACGCCTGGCGCTCCGACCCGCGTCGTCACCTACGCATTGGGGATGTCACTGTGGCGGTCCATCCGCAACCCGCTCGACGCAGCCGGCGAGATCAACCTGCCCGCCAGTCCGCCGTCGACGCCGACCACTCGACATGACCGGTGCGCGCACGAAGCGCCCCGAACATGCTGAAGAACACCACACGGCCTCCCTGTCCTGCGAACAACTTGCGTGTTCAAGAACGGCGGGGATGACCGCCATGCCGCCGCGTCATCGAACACCGGATATCCGGGTGATCACGAACTGAACCCCAGGGGTCTTGTGGAGGCTCCCGCTCATCGTCGGTGATCCCGATCGCGAGCGCGCACCGCCCGCGCTGCGACGACCGATGTGTACCGGCCGGGCTCGGCGCACACATATCGGCACGTTCGCGTCATGCGTGTCTGTGTGGATCCGCGCTGCGTCCGGCCGTGCTGCTCACGTCCATCCGCGGCTCACCTTGATCGGCTGATGACCGCGCCCGCAGGAGTCAGCGGCTGAGTGACGATCTCTCGCTGCGGCGGCTGAACAGCTTGGCGCTGGCGAGGCGCGCGCCCTGGACGAGGGCGTCGAGCTTCGCCCACATGATGCTCGGGTGCACGCGGCGGACGTACGGACCCTGAGCGAAGCCGCAGTCGGTGCTCGCGATCACCCGCTCCCGCCCGACGAGATTGGCCAGTCGCACGAGACGCTCGGCGACGAGCTCGGGGTGCTCGACGACGTTCGTGCTGTGGGTGACCACTCCGGGGATGAGCACCTTGTCGGCCGGCAACTCGAGGGTCTCCCACACCCGCCACTCGTGCTCGTGGCGTGGATTGGCCATCTCGATCGCGTACCCGCCGACCTTCACCGACAACACAAGGTCGGCGATGTCCCGGAACGGCACGTCGCCGACGTGCGGAGAGTTGAAGCTGCCCCAACAGATGTGGTAGCGGCACCGGTCGGTCGGGAGCCCGTCGAGCGCGTGGTTGAGGGCGTCAATCCGGAGTCGCGCCCAGCGACGGAACTCCTCCGGCGTTCCCGGGTCGACGATGTTGTCGTACATCATCGGCAGGTGGGCATCATCGATCTGGAGCATCAACCCGGCATCGATGATCGTGCGGTACTCGTCTCGTAGCGCCTCGGCGACGGCATAGACGTAATCCTCTTCCGACGCGTAGTACACGTCCTGGCGTTTGTAGGCCACGCTCGCCGGTGCGACCACCGGGAGGAACGCGTCGAGGTTGTGGCCGGTCGAGCGGGCGTCGGAGACTGCCGAGTGGAGGTTCGCGATGTCGCGTTCAATCGCGGCCTGCCCGGTGTAGAAGATCGGTCCGACGCACACCGGGTTGCGCATCACGTCCTCGAAGCCCTGGGTCTTGTCGTACTCGCGGTAGAAGTCGGGAAACCGCTCGATGTCGGTTCGCGGACCGAGCGGCCGCGTCGGACCGCTGGGCCCCTCGGTCAGGTCGGGCCGGTCCTCGAAGCCGCTGAGTCGTTCGAGGATGTAGCGCGACCAGCTGATCGTCTTGCCGAACTCGCCGTCACTCACCACGTCGATGCCGACGTCGGCCTGCCGGCTGACGACCTCGTGGACGCTGCGGGCCAGGATCGCTTCGAACGCTTCGTCGCCAACATCGCCACCGGATCGGCGGGCCCGAAGCACGGCGACCAGCTCGTCGGGTCGCACCAGGCTGCCGACGTGCGTAGTGAGGATGCGGTCGTCGCCGCGAAGACCCGGTCCGCTCATGGGCTGATGGTATGCACCCACCACGCGGTGGCGCACGCTGATGAGGTGGTTGCTGGTGCCGCGCCGGACTCAGATCAGAGCGCGGCGGCGCTCGCCGCGTGGACCTCCAAGACGTGGTCCAGTTCGTCGGGGTCGACCCGCCCGTACCCGCAGACGCCCGCGACGCCGAACTCGGGGAGGAACCGGCGGGCGAGGTCGCGGCGTTGACGGAACTCCTCGATGCCGTCAGTGTGGTGGACCATGCCGAGGAAGACCGTGGCATCGCCGATGTCGAGATCGGCGAGCGGGGCGAAGAACTCGGCGGTGGGGCGCTTGGCGACCGGCATGTGTACGTAGTCGAGGCGGCGACCGGTCCGGCGCGCCGCCTCGTTCGACATCCGCACGCACAGCGACAGGTCCTCCATGGCCACCATCGGCCACCCACCCCAGGTGCCGTAGCACCAGTGATAGCCGAGGAGGGCCTCGTCGGGGATGCCCTGCCAGAGCTCATCGAGCTGGGCGGCATAGCGCTGGAACTTCTCCTCGACGGTGAGCTGCGGGAAGAACGCGAACAGGCGCTTGTCGCCGATCGCCATGTCGACGAACTCCCACGCCACGTCCCACTGGATCACCAGGTCATTTGCGGGAATCTCGTTGAGCGCCAGCGCGATTTCCTGGCGCATGCGGTCGTTGTAGGCCCGGTGCAGCGCCGGCCAGTCGTCGGGATTCTCGAAGCTCCAATCGATCGCTGAGCACGTGGCCGGAAGGCACAGCTGGAACCGGACGTCGTGGTCGATCACGCCGTCGTCGCGCAGGCGGCGGAACACCCGGTACGACTCGAGCGCGTAGGTGCCGTAGCGAAGATCGTCGAACTTCACCTCGGTGCCGGGCTTGACCCGGAAGTTCCAGATGCCCGGTAGCTCCTCCAGCGGCGGACCCTCGACGTCTCGATCGGGCTGGACCAACGTGCGACCAGGAGGTGCGAGCGTCTCCTCGAAGCCGGGGTGCTTCGAGTAGATGTCCTCGGGCAGCATCCCGACCCAGTTCTTCCACGCGCCGACCTCGCCGTCGGGCAGGAAGCGTGCATGGCCCCGTAGCGCCTGCCCGGCCTTGCGCAGCACCGTCTCCGCGTCGTCGTAGGGCATGCTGCCCACCAGCATCACGTCACCGTGAACCCGATCCCCCATCGCCCCGACCCCCTCGTCGCAGACTTCCGAATCCGGTCCCGACCGCCTCCCACGCAACCCGCGGCGCGATGGTAGCGACTCCACAGCCCTACGGGCATTGGACCGCCAAGATCGACGGCAAGACCGCGACAAGGAGTGCCACGACCGGCCACGCCTCCCACCCGCAGCGCACGCCCATCTCGATCAGGGTCGCCGCCAGCACAATGCCGTCGCGCACAGATCGGCACGTCGGCGGCCTCGGGTTAGGCCTGCTGTTCACGTCGCCGCGGCGAGTTGGCCGGTTGGCTCCCAGACGAGTTCGGCGACGTCGATGAACAGTTGGTCGGGGCGCACCTCACCGGTACCGTCGCAGACGACGTCGTTCAACCAGCGGTACCGGGGGTCGTCGACTGACGTGGGTGAGCCAGCAGACGATCTGACGGGCGTCCGGTGGATAGGCGCGACCGAACTCGCCGCTGTCGAACAGCACTGTGGCGCCATCGTCGGTGGAGATCGCCCCGTGGAAGTCGGGGCAGAAGGTGCCGTCCCCGCGCCGACGAGGATGATTCGCTCCCTGCATCAGCCCGGTTATGCGCGCTTCGCGGTCGGCCTTCGGTGAGAAACAAATGCCGGCCCTCGGTTCCCTCGCCGGCGAGGGCGACGTTCCCTCCTTGCGGGTAGTGGAAGGAAATGCGATAGAGCGGCTCGAGCCTCGCTCCGAACGGCATTGACGCGTGCGTTCCATCGGGCGGTGGGCGACGGCCAGCGCGCGCCGCGACAGCCTCGCCGACGGTGTACGGCTCCTCGAACTGATTGACCAGAAGCACCGGATCGGGCACGTCGCACGATGCCAGATCGTTGGTAACCGCTTGCGGGGGTCGGCGCGGGGCATGAACACCTTCGGGATACGGGCACGGCGGCGCCCGCCGGGCTCGGTCACAATGCTCGTCGTGGATGTCTATGAGTTGAGCGTCGACCTCGCGCCGGGCGTGCGTGACCTCGAATTCGTCGCGGCGCTCGACCGGTACCTCACCGCACTGCGGGCCGATGGGCGGATCGAGCGCTGGCGGCTGCTGCGGAGCAAGCTCGGCCTCGGCGCGCGGAGCGAGTTCAAGGTGCTCATCGAAACCCGCGACCTCGCCCAGCTCGACGCCACGTTCGCCGTCGTGTCGACGCGCGCCGACCCGATCGAGGAGTTCCACCACGGAGTCAACTCGCTCGTCACCAACTTCCATGCGGCGCTGTGGCGCGACTTTCCAGATCCGCAAAGGGTCACCGGGCAGGAGCGATTCTGACCGTGTGAGACTCGCCGACGATGACGATCGGACTCGTCAACGAGTTGCGGTTCTCGGACGACATGGTGACCTGACGGGGGCGCAGAACGACGCCCTCCAGCTGTGCTCATCGCGCACCGATCGGCATGGATGCGCCTTGGCCAGGAGCCTCGCTGTCACGACGATGTCGATCTAGCGTTGAGAGCATGAGCGAGCCGTCGCGCAGCTTGTATCGGCTCGAGCGGGTTACCAGCATCGATCGGCCGCTGCCCGACGGTCTGCGCCTGCGCACCATCACCGACGGCGACGACGGTGCTCTCGCTGGACTGATGGAGCGGGCATACGCGGGGACGGTCGACGAGCAACTCGGTGGCAACAGCGATGGCGCGGTTGAGGTCGCCGACTGGCGGGCGGCGGGACCGCTCGGTGAGGTCAGTGTCGCTGTGGTGGACGACGACGACATCGTGGTGGCTGCGTCGATGTGCTCGGGGAGCCTGGCGGACAAGGTGTGGATCTCGTACGTCATCACGGAGCCAGCGTGGAAGGGCCGAGGGCTTGGCACGGCGGCTGTGGCCGAGTCAGTTCGGCGGATTCGCGAGCGTGCTGATGTCGACGTCCTCGCTGGAGTCACCGACGGCAATGCCCCATCGGAGCGGCTGCTGGCAACTGTCGGCTTCGAACGCCTCGGTCCTGTCTGAACCGACGCCGACCGTGGCGCGTGGCTTCACCGCCAGGCACCCACCCTCGAGCGCACAGATCGACATACCGAATGCCGGCCCGCTAGTCGATCCGACCGCGCCGTATCGGCATAGTGGTCGCGGGCTGGCGCCTCGCGCTCGCCGCATGTCGCGAGCTGTGACCGGGCTCAGCCCGTGAAGAAGCCGGTGACGACGTAGTCGTTTCCGCTTACCGCGCCGGTGTAGGTGCACATCACGAGGCCAGCGTGCCCGCCACCCTGAATGCCACGGTTGATTGCACCGGTCTCACCCTCTGGCGTTGTGAACTCGATCCGCTTCCACACGAACATCGCGGTCGAGCCGATGACGTGGAACGCAGCAGTGTTTGCCGGCTGGATCACGACGTCGTACTCCGCGTCGGGGCAAGTCATCGTGAACGGCAACGTGAGATCGTTGTCGGGATCGGCGCTCGCCGGTGCCGCCAGCGCGAGCGTGCCAGCAGTCACCGCGAGTCCAGCGATGAGCCCCATCACCGATCGGCGCATGTGAGCCCTCCTTCTGGGGTCGGACGCCGCGACTTTACTGCGACTCGTTGGCCATCACGGTGCCGAGCAATGGCCAGGTCTGCGGACAACGAGTCAAGCTCACCGTCCAGCACCGAACGTCGACTGCAACCGGCGCATCAACGCGCCAGCACAAACGCACCGAACAACGGGGCACCGCCGCGAGCGGCCGTACCGCACGGCGTTGACGGGCGGGTCGACACGGTCGGGGCTGCTGACTGGATACGTCGTCGACCGCCGAGTCTGGGTGGTGGTGGCGGCGTTGCCGCGGTGGCACAGTTGTGCTGTGGACCCAGTGTCCGACGACGCGACTTGGACCCATCACGCGGCGCAACGACGCTCGTCGGACATCGAAGGTGACGGCGTGTTCGCCGGCGAGGATCTTCCAGTCAACACGACTGTGGCCCGCCTGCGTGGCCGTGTCGTCGACGACATCACGCTCCGCCAACTGTTCGCCGACGCGGCGGCGGACGGCGGCTACGTCGACACGATCATGATCGACGACGACCAGAACCTCGTCCTGGCCCCCGACCAGCTCATCCATTTCTGCAATCACAGCTGTGACCCGTCCCTGTGGCATCTCGACGCGGAGGCGATCGCCACCCGGAGAGCGGTCGCCGCCGGCGAGGAGCTGACGATCGACTACGCCACCCAGACCACCCACGCCGACTTCGAGATGAACTGCAACTGTGGTAGCGGACAGTGTCGAGGCACCGTGACTGGCGTGGACTGGATGGACCCCGACTGGCAGCGTCGCTATGGCGAGCACGTCGTTCCCGCCGTGCGCCAGGCCATCCAGCGCTGGGGAATTGCCTGATCGGTCCGATCTCCGGCCTACCGCCATGCGCGGGAGCAGAACGGAGGTCTGCACATCGCTCGGTAGCACCAGCAGACCAGCGTCCGAACGCTCACACCGACTGCCGCCCTCAGCCCGAGTGGCGGCGCACGCCGAACCGCACGTAGTCACCGCCGCCGTCTTGTCAAGTGTGCGCAGTCAGTCAGCGCAGATCGTCTCGCCGAGGTGCCCGGACCTGCCCGCGCACGACCTGCAGCGAGTACTCGCCGGCGAGCGCAGACGTCGAAATCCTCGCCGCGAGTTGCCGTCGTGGCCGACGAGATCGGCGCCGTGCGGGAAGCGCCCTGCCGTTCGCCTCGTGGTGGCAGCCATGGCGGCAGTTTGGCGTTTCGGAACCGTCACGCCCTGTTCACCGCCGCTCAGTTCACCGGCGGTCATCCCTGTGTCATCCTGGAGTCGGAGCGGGCGAAACCTGTTCCACAAGGGAGGGGCCATGAACAAGGCACCTGTTCTGGGAGCGGTCGGTGTGCTCGTCAGCTCCGTCGTACTGCACCCGGCGAGTGCGCCGGCGGCAGGGTCATCGACAAGACGATCCCATCGTGACCGCCCTGTCGACCGTCACCCGCGCAACGCCGTGGCAGCACGTCGACACCATCGATCTGACATTCGACGCCGAACATCCACAGGGAATGGTCAAGATCGGCGACCGATTCTTCGTCTCGTCGGTCGAGATCATCGAGCCCACCCAACCCTGTCCGGTGCCCTGCGACGGCTACGACCGGACACCGGGCCGCGGAGTCGGCCACCTGTACGTCATCGACGCCGACGGCGATTTGTTGGAAGATCTCGAGTTGGGCGAAGGGCACATGTACCATCCCGGCGGCATCGACTACGACGGCCGTTGGCTGTGGGTGCCGGTCGCGGAGTACCGACCCAACTCCAACGCCATCATCTACAAGGTCGACCCCGCCAACCTCGCGGTCGAGGAGGCATTCAGAGTCAGGGATCACATCGGCGGCGTCGTGCGCGATCGAGTCGATGGTCACATCCACGGCGTGAGCTGGGGGTCGCGTACCCAGTACGAGTGGACTCCCCGAGGCCGTCAGCTGGCCCGCCAAGCGAACGAGAGCCACTTCATCGACTACCAGGACTGCGACTATCTCGCCTTCCGCAAGATGGTGTGCGGCGGCATCGCCAATCTGACCGCACCCAACGGTACGATCTTCGAGCTCGGCGGGCTCGCTCTCGTCGACCTGCGCAACAGCGAGATTCTCCACGAGGTTCCCGTCCAGCGATATTCGCCGGTGACCAGCCACGTGATCACCCGCAACCCCGTGTCCCTCGAGGTCACCGAGCATGGGCTGCGGCTGTTCACGGCACCCGACGACGACCTGGATGCCGCCATCCTCATCTACGACGCCACCCTGTAACAGGAGAGCACGGCCCCCGTCTCTCGACACGACGACGCCCTGACCTTACATCACCCAGCGCGGCCGCGCACCGATCGGCACCTCCGCGTCCCGGTCGGCATCGCCGATTGGACGGGCGAAGCGGACGCGTCGTGTCACGTCAGACCGAGCGCGATCGTCTCAATGGTGACGGCCGGACGACGAGAGGAGCGACGGTGGAGACGTTCGAACGATTCCGAGACCAGCACACCGTGGTGCTGACGACGTTCAAGCGCGACGGCACGTCGGTGCCAACGGCCGTGAGCATGGCAGTTGATTCCGACCCGACCAAGGGCTACGTGAGGACATGGAGTACGGCCGGCAAGGCAAAGCGGATCGGCCACAACCCTCGCGTCACCGTGGCGCCGTCGACGTTTCGCGGACGCATCACCGGTGCCGAGGTCGCAGCGGTCGCCCGCTTGCTGTCAGACGCCGAGAGCGACCACGCCCGCCGCCTCCTCCGCCGAAAGCATCCGATCATGCACGGAGTGCTCGTCCCGCTCGGCCATCGACTTCGACGGTACGAGACCCAACACTACGAACTTCGACCCGCCGCCGAGTGAGCGACACAGGCAGCTCAGCACTGCAAGTCTCGCCCGAGCGACGAGCGGAGTTCCGATCACTCGAGAACGACGTGACCGAACGACGCCGTCGACCTCAACGACAGCGATGCAGAACGGCGTGTTCGCGAACGAGGGGGCTCAGAGACTCGGCATCGACGGCTCGCTCTTGCGGCGACGGGTCACGAACGGAACCCGCGATCGGTTAAGGAGGGTTGGTGACCGAGAACAGCAGAGACATCGATCAACGCCTCGATCGAACGTCGGAACTGTCGTCCATCTGGGTGACCATCGCACTCGTAGTGCTGGCGGCACCGAACCTTGCTGCTGGTGCCTGGGGATTGGTCGCACCCGAGCACTGGTTCGACAACTTCCCGGGCTGGGCGCCGCGGCTGGTGGCGGCCTTTCCTCCGTTCAACGAGCATCTTGTCTCAGACGCGGCAGGTGGCTTATTCGCGGCCGGGGTTGCTGCCGCGATCGCGTTGTGGTGGCGATGTCGAGAGGTTGTCATCGTGGCGATGGTGGCCTTTCTGGCGTTCGCCTTGCCGCACGCCGTGTTCCATCTCGCCCATCCCGCGGATGCGCTGTCGGTCAACGAGGACCTCGTCAACACGGTGACGTTGTGGGTTGCGGTCGCGATCGCGGTCGCGGTCATGCTGGTGGCGTTGCGCCGCGACCACCCGTCCAACCGTGTACCCGATAACCGACGGGACGCGGGCGACCAGCGCCCGGGCTGAGGTGAGCGCAGCCGGTTCCAACTGTTGCGCCGACGCCTTCGCTGTCTCTCCGATCGTCACCCGGTTCGGCGGTGTTGAGACGCTCAGAGCGACGCGCCCGAACGACGACGTTCACGCTGACCCGGCGGACGCAGAACGATTATCTCCTCGCGGCTCGTCGTGTCGTACCGCGGCTGGCGGCTGGTGCTGTGGTTCATGTCACCGGTTGCCGCTTGTACGCGTTGGCGCGGTGGTCGAGCCCGATGAGGGAGTAGGTAGTGGCGAATCGATCCGTTTCGGACGATCATGAACCTTGTGGACGCCGACTCGGAGGCTGGGAAGGGATGTCGCTACGCAGCGGCGCTATCGGAGCACCCGGACCCGGCGCAGGCGGCGGCGGAGGTCACCGCCGAGGTACTCGAGCGGCTGGGACCGATGCCGGAGCTGGCGGTGTTGTTCGTGACGCCGCCGCATCGGGCCGCCTTGGGTGACATCGCTGACGTGGTTCGTGCGGTGCTGCGGCCGGTCACGGTGTTCGGGGCGGCCGCGGTGGCGGTGCTCGGGGCCAGGCGGGAAGTCGAACAGACGCCTGGTGTCTCGCTGTTCGCCGCCCGGCTTGGTTCACCCGCGGTCCCCGTGCGCCTCATCGCCGAGCGAGCGGGCGACGGGTGGCAGATCCTCGGATTTCCGGCCGATCTGGCCGGTGTCCGGTCGATGCTGCTGGTCGCCGACCCGTTCACCTTCCCCGTCGACGCGCTGCTGAAGCAGCTGGGGAAGGACCGGTCGGGCCTGGCAGTGATCGGCGGCCTGGCGTCGGCGGCAAACCAACCGGGTGGCAACCGGATGCTGGTCGACGACTTGTCTTACACCGACGGGGCGATCGGGGCGCTGCTCACCGAGGACGTCTCGCCGCAAGCCGTCGTGTCACAGGGCTGCCGTCCGATCGGCCACCCCTACATCGTCACCCGTGCCGATGGCCACATGATCCATGAGCTCGCCGGCCGACCGGCCCTCGAGCGCCTGATCGCCACCCTTGAGCATCTGACACCGGCCGACCGCCACCTCGCCGAGCATGGTCTGCATTGTGGTGTCGTCATCGACGAAACCAAAGTTGAGTTCGAACGGGGCGATTTCCTCATCCGCGGTGTGCTCGGCGTCGATCGTGCCACCGGCGCGGTGGCGGTCGGCGACACCATGCCCGTGGGCTCGACCGTGCAGTTCCAGGTGCGCGACGCCGCCAGCGCCGACGAGGACCTCCACGCCGTACTGTCCGGACGTGCCGCCAGCGGTGCCCTCGTGTTCACGTGCAACGGGCGCGGCCGCCAGCTCTTCGACACACCCGACCACGACGCCACCGTGGTCGCTGACCTGCTTGGCATCTCGGCGCTGGCCGGGATGTTCTGCGCCGGCGAGCTCGGACCAGTCGGCGGCCGCAACACCGTGCATGGCTTCACCGCCTCGATCGCCATTTTCACGTAGGCACGCATCACACCACCACCACCGGCTGCACAGCCCGAACAACGCGACCCCACCTCAACCCCATGACGTCGCGACGACCGGTCCGTCTCGCACCGAACCGCGCCACCGAACGACGTCACCAAGCTGGCGAGTCGCGACCGAACGAACGGCTCCCCCGGCGGTGCTGCTCTGGTTCGATGGTTCAGCAGGAAGTCAGTCGACGGCGTGTCGAACGTGGGCAGCGACGGCGGTGATGTCGTCGATCTTGGCTCGCGGGTGGCCGGGTTGGCGGCTGCGGGAATACGCGGCGTCGACGAGACGGTGAGCCACTTGGTCGGGACGGTCCACATCGCCGTGGAGCAGCCGACGCAGCTCGGAGAAGGTGAGATTGTCGGTGACACCGTCGGACACGGCCACCAGCACGTCGCCATCTTCCGCCGGAACCTCCCAAAGGTGTGGGGTGGCGAGCGATTCGCCAAGGGCGCGGTCCATGACGTGGCGCTGCTCGAAGTAGGTGTGTTCGAGCACCCCGGTCGGCACGACGGCCTCGCTGAGGCGGAGCTGGAGATCCCAGTCCGAGCCGAAGATGGAGTCATCCAGCGTGCACTGGTGGAGTTCGCCGGCCGCCGTGTACCGGTAGATACGGCTGTCCCCAATGTTGCAGATCAGGGCTGTCGTCGTGCCGCCGGTGTTGTTGCACACCTCGACCACCGAAGCCGTGGTCAAGCCGTCCTCGAGGATCGCTGTGATCAGCGCGCCGGCGCCGCGTACGGCCAGGGGGAGGAACGCACGCTCGACGGCGCAGTCGTGGCCCCGACCGTGCTGCTCGTAGGCGGCGCGAATCGCCTCAGCAGCCAATCGCGCGGCCTGCGCCGCCTGTGTGGTGGCGCCCAGTCCGTCGAAGACGCCGAACAGCAGGTGCCCCACGTCTACGAGGTAGGCATCCTCGTTCACAGACCCCTTGGCGCGGCTGCGGTACCCGATCTCAACGCTCAGCGGGCCAGCCTCGTCTCGACCTTCCGTCTGACCCCCGATCCCTCGGTTGATCTCTCAGCCTCGTTGTACCAGCTCCAGCTCCGAGAGAGCTACCAGCGCTCACCTTCACGAAACGTTCATTTGGAGGACCATGGAACAGGCGATCGACTGAACAGGCAGGGCCTCTCGACGCCCGCATGCAACGTCTCGTCAAGTTGGCGTTGGCGGTGGGCTCGCTCGCCGAGGGAGCCGTGAGGTCCAACGCGCGGCAAGGCGCTCGACGCGGGCGACACAGCAGGGGAGATCCGACACGTCGCCCTGCTCGCGATCACCACCTGCGGCTTCCCGACGGCAATCGCGGGACTCGGGTGGATCGACGAGGTGCTCGGACCCGCGTCCGCTCAGGGTCCCGACCACGGTGAGGAGTGACTGCGGCGAATCGATCGACCTCACGATTGGCGTCGGTGCTGGTGGGACGCGCGTCGACCGCCCTGCTCATGTCTCGAAACGTCACTCACCGACTCTCCTAGCTCCGCCGCGTGCGCCGCAGTGTCGACGAGATCTCGCGGTTGAGGGGTGAGCTTCTGGTGTGTGTCAGCTCAGCGTCACCTGGTCGGCCGGTCTGCTTCGAGAATCGTCCAAGGATCGTCGAAACCCTTCATCACGTGACTTCCGAGAGAATGGAAGCGGAGTTCCGAGCCGGCGACGAGTTCGACAACGCGTTGGGTGACAAGAACCTGGCCCGCGACGGCGAGAGCGCAGATCCCGTTGCGCGACGTGGACGTTGACGCCGAGAAGGTCGTCGTGACGCAACTCGATCTCGCCGGTATGTGCACCGGCACGGATCGCCAACCCCCGCCGCCGGTTGGCTTCGTGTTGGAGCGCCAGGGGAACTGTCATCGAATCCTTCCTCACGAACCCCACGCCGGTCGTCCTTATCCGGGAACGCGGGGAGTCTGGCGCTACCAAATGGCGGAGGGCCGTCGTTCGGTTGGGACACGTCGCGGAGGTCCGGCGCGGATCGCGGCAGGTCTGGGTGGCGGTTTGTGTCAGCGTTATCCGTCGAATCGCCGGCTGTTCTGCGGACACAGACGAGCAGCCCGGCTTGGCCGGCGACGCCGATTACCCGCTCGGGGCGCGGCTCGCAAGCCGCCGAGGCGCACAGAACGGGCCGGGACGGGGCCTGATCGCGTACGGGTGAACTGCGATTACCGAGTGGGCGCGCTCGGGCCGTTCCCGAGCGGGGTGATCGAGCTCGGCTCCGGCATTACGGTCGGGTCATATCGCGGCGGCTGTAGGCCCGCGGGGGACCCGACGGGTTGGAGCCTCGCGAGAGGCGGTCCGGCACATTCGGGTGCAGCGGCTCTGATCGGGCGCATCGGCTGAGGGATCACTTCTGGGACGCGACGTAGGTATTCGAGCGAACCGGCGGGCGGTTTCGCGGCCGGCTCCGGGCACGCGTCAGCTCAAGATGTTGAACGACAGCTTGAAGATGTTGTTGGCTTCGTTGGCTTCGGCGAGTCCGCGGTGACTACTAGTTGTTCGGGCGGGTCCCGGTTTGCTGGATTCCCGGAACAGCTGGGTCGGCGTCGAACAGCAGCCATCCGGCACCGCGCACCGCGGCGTAGTAGGTGCTGGCGATCGTGTAGCACTGCGCGCGGGCGGCGGGTGCGTTCCAGCCGATCTGTCGGTTGCAGCTGGTGATCAGGTCGCCGTAGAAGCGGTTGTCGATAGTGCTGCGGGAGAGTCCTCGCGTGTCGACGACGCCACCGTTGACCGGATCGAAGACGATCCCGCCGTCGTAGCCGGCGTCGTGCATGTCGCATGCCGGCCGGAAATTGACGATGAAGACCCACGGAGCTGCCCACGGGGACGGGTCGACGAGTGGGGGACTCTGGTTAAAGATGGCGCTCAGACCGGGGAACGAGCAGCCGTTGCTGTACGCCGCGGCAGGAAACGGGGTCGAGGGTGTGTTCCCTGGCAGCGTGTCGGCGTGCGCCGTGGTGGCTGCGAGGCCGGTCAGTGATGTTGCCGCCACGGCGCCCCCCAGGGCGACGCGGCGAAGGGCTTGTTTGATCATGGTGGTTCTCCTTGGTGAGAAGTGGTTGATGAGGCGTCAGCTTGGATCGCGGCCCTTGCGGCTTTCTTGCGACGGTGTCCGCGTGACCGGTGACGCCGGCGATCGATATAGGGATCAGGCTGCTTCGGTTGGGTGTGCCCAGGTCGAGGTCGCCGCATTGGGGTTCAGCCGGCTGAGCGCAGCGAGCCGCGGCCCGACCGGTCCGAGCGAGGCGATCCCGTGAGCGATGATCACGGTGTGGTCGCGGTAGGGCCACAACCGTCGGTGGAGTTCGGCCGCGACGCCGGCGTCGCCGAGGTCGAGGCACGCGTCGGCGAGCAGGGCCACGGTGGTCAGCCACAGCCAGTCGTGGGGGATCCCGCCGAGTTGCGCGACCGCCGCCTCGAGCATGTCGCCGGCGGCGTGGTCTCCGGTTTCGGCGAGGGCGACGATCCTCGCGGCGTGCCAGGCGGCGGGGGCGGTGTGGTCGCCGGCGAGGCCGTCGAACAGCGGGACGAACTCGTGCACGCGCTGCTGGCGTCGGCGAATGAGGAACAACTGGGCGGCGAAGGCGGCGGAGAAGTTGGCGCCGCTGTCGGCTCCGCTGGGCAGTTCGACCAGCGCCGCCTCGGCGGCGTCGATTCGCCCGTGCTGGAGGTGCTCGGAGATGGTCATCATCGCGGCGAGGGCGAGAAAGAAGGGACGCCGGCTGTGCTCGGCCCACTGTTGAACGATCGCCCGCTCGATCTGGGCCTGTCGGTGCAGGCCGAGCTGGTCGAGCGTGGCTGCGCGCCAGGCGCGCGCCTCGATGGCGAGCTCGACCATGTCGAGGTCGGTGGCTCGAACGATGACCTCGTCGATGTCGGCAAGCCGGGAGCGGACCCGGTTAGGTCCCCAAGTGACCAGGATCGCGGTGGCGAGCGCAATGGTCAGCGGCCGCGGTGTATCGAGGCGTCGACCGAGCTGGACGGCCCGTCGGGCTCGGTCGATTGCGACGGCTGAATTCCCGGGGGTTGTGCGGGCCAGACCGGCGAGGAGTTCGACCCGTGCCGAGGCCTCCTGGTCGGGCAGTGCGTCGAGGGCGGCCGTGAGCAACGCTTCGGTCTCAGGATCAGCCATGCCGAACTCCGTCGCGGTGGCGACCCCGACAGCCGCTTCGCCGAGCAAGTGCACGTCACCAACCTCGCTGGCGCACGATGCGGCACGGCCGAACGCGGAGAGGGCGTCGTCGAGCTGGTAGGCGGCGTGGCAAGCGCGGCCCAAGGCGAGATGCAGCTCACCACGCCGCACGGTGGACGGGGCGGCCGTGAAGTCGACGGCGGCCAGGGCGGCCCGATAGTGGGCGGCCGCTTCTTCGAAGCCCAAGCGCGCCAGAGCATCATCCCCAGCCCGCGCCGACAGCCGGGCGGCGTGGTCGAAGGCGTCGGCGGCGAGCTCGGCAGGGTCGACGGCTCCAGGCCTGTGACCGCTGCTCGGACTCGAACGGGTCACGCTACCTGCAGTCCGAGACGAGGCTCGGTGCATCAGCCCGTCACGCTCCAGTCGAATCAGGCGAGCGTCGACGGCGGTGACCGACTTGGCTGCGGTACGCGCCAACACGAAGCTGAAGGCTGCGTCTCCTCTCCGACGTGCGAGATGCTCGATCAGGTCCAGCGTCGACGCTCCGGCTTCGTCGATGTCCTCGAGTACGACCACGAGTGGTTCCCGCGCCGCATGAGCCGCCAGCAGCTCAACCACAGCCTCGAAGACCTGGAAACGTCGGACGGCGGGATCGGACGTCTGCGTCGGAGGTACGGCTGCGACGATCGGTGCCAGCGCGTCGGCCAGCTCCGGATCGACTGGAGCATCGAGCAACGGAGCGAAGGCCTCGACGACGCAGTGGTAGGGACGTCCGCCCGTTGCCTGGGCGCGGCCGCGCAGCACCACCCGGCCCGCTCCTCTGGCCGCCTCGACCAGCGCGTCGACCGTTATGGTCGCGTGCGGTCCTTCGACGAATACGACAGGACGATTCAGCTGCAGGGCATCGCCGCCATCGTGTCCGCTGTGGAATGACACGTCGGCCGGCGGAATGTGCACGATCGACGGCGTGTCCAAGTTCAGCGCCGGATCCTCGCGACTGATCGCCTCCTCCAGCGCGCGCAGCTCGCGGCCCGGTTGCACACCGATGTCGGCGAGCGCCCGGTAGCCGGCCCGATAGGCGCGCATTGCTTCGACCTGACGTCCCGACCGGTACAAGGCGACCATCAGCAGCCCCCGCATCCGCTCCCGGTACGGGTGCTCGTCAACGAGCCGTTGCAGCGAAGCCACCACCATGCCGTGGCCCCCCACCTCCAACTCGGCAGACAGGCGGGTCTCGATGGTGGCCAGCCGCAACTCGTCCAGACGCTGCGCCTCCAGATACAACGCGGGAACGTGACGGACATCGTGCAGGGCCGGACCACGCCACTCGTCCAGGGCGCGGGCGCACAGGTCAGCCGCCTCAGTGGCGTTGTGGGTCAGCATCTGGCTGCCCTGCTTGGCCAGGGCCTCGAACCGGTGCACGTCGATCGCGGCGGGATCGACGCGCAACTCGTAGCCGCCCGCGCCCCCCTCGAGCGTCGCCGACCCGCCTGCTGCGACGAGCACCGACCGCAACCGGCAGACATGCGCCTGGATGGTCGAGCGGGCTCCCCGCGGCGGGGCACCGTCCCACAACTCGTCCTCGAGCCGATCGGTGGCGAAATGATGGTTGGCGTGCACCGCCAGCAATGCCAGCAGAGCCCGGGCCTTGATCCCCGGAATCGTCAGCGGTCGACCCAATCGATCGTGCGCTGCAACTCGGCCAAGTAAACGAAGAGACATGACCCCCAGAATCCGCAGTCCTCACAACACGAGACTCAAACCCGCCGGCTGATACCGACACGTCGGCGGCGTGGCACCTGTCCAACGCCGCTCTTCGTCGCCCGCCACGACCACGACGCTGCGGACACCCGAACAGTTCCCCTCGACCTCTCCGCGGTCTCGAGTCCGACAGTCGACCCATCTGCGAGCGAAGTCTCCCGCCAGAATTGGTCCGCTCATAGGGACCCGCTCGGCAACGGGGACATCGACAAAACCGTGGCATTGCCGAACCGGTGCGGGCGGGACATGCTCTCGAGTAGCTCCCGGAGATCGCGTCGCTCGGGCCGATCGGACCGGAACTCGCCGTGAGCCGCCGACGTTCCCCAATGCGGCCGCCGCGACCCGGGATGAACCCGACCGAAGTGGCCTGATCCGTCGGTCAAACGCCCCGCTGTCTCCGCGCCCGCGGCAACGCCGCAAGGAATCCACAAGGGCCTCGATCGAAGCTGACACCACCCTCACCCACCTTTTGACCAAGGAGTACCGCCATGATCAACCGAACTCTCCGCCGCGTCGCCCTAGGGGCCACCGCGGCGGCAACATCTCTCGCCGGCTTCCCCGCGACCACGCACGCCGACGGCTGTGTCGACATCTCCGAGACCTACTCCAAGTTGGTACAGACGGGCGACTACCAGGTGAAGCAGGTCTGCTCCATCGTCAACACCCTGCGACCGCCCAACCCGAGCACGACGAACGGTCGGGGCTACCAGCTTGCCGACGGCCGCATCCTCTGGCTCACCGAGGCGGACTGGTGGGAGCTAATGGACAAGGCGGTCGGAGACGAAGCATGGCAGAACGAAAATCACGACCTGCTCGTCGCCGTGGGCATCCTCACCTGCCACCTCGAACTGGTCCCCACGATCAAGAGCGTCGACGTCACCAAGGAGTACCAGTTTTGTCCTCCAACCTGGGATCCGTACGAACGCCCGTGGTAACAGAATCGCGGCGAGTCACGAGTAACCGAGCTCGATCGCCGTGGCCACGCCGTCGGGTACGGCGGAACGCACGAGCTTCACCGACGATGGATGATTGGTTGCGGGCAGCTCGATTCGTTTCGCCATTGAGCGCGTTGCGCCGCACACCAGGTCACCCGCATCCGCGATCTCCACTGTTCACAGCAGCTGAATCCAGTCCCCGGCGGCTGGTGAAAGTCGACCGGTCGTGGCACCACCCGCCGTAGCGACGCCTCGGGGCGGGATTGTCGACCAGCGCGGGAGGGCCGTTCCCGTGGAGCTAAACCCAGTCCGACACTACGCCCGGCGCTAGAGAGGCTCTCGTGCGCCGGCCGAGCGACTTGCTCGGTCGGCCGGCGCTGCGACCGTAGATGGGGTTTCCAGAGGGGGAAGGTCTCCTCCCCCTTTGGGCCGTCGTCAGACGGCCAGGATCCGCTTGGCGGGGCCGCGGAGGCTGGCGACGGCCCGGGCGACGAGGCGGCGGGCGGCTTCGGCGGTGACGCTGAGGCTCTCGCCGACCTCGCGGAAGCTCTTGCGCTCGCCGTCGAGCAGACCGAAGCGGGCCTCGACGGCGTAGCGGGCGCGCCCGTCGAGCGTGCCGAGCAGCTCGTCGAGCAGGTCGGTGTCGACGATTGACATCACGGCGTCCTCGGGTGTGCCCTCGCCGTTGGCCATCAGGTCACCGAGGGTGGCATCGCCGTCGCGACCGACGGTCTTGTCGAGCGAGACGGTGGTGGTGAGGCGGTGCAGCTCGGCATTCGTTTGATCCAGCGCTTCACCGTCGCCGGACGCCTGGCGCAGGGCGGCGCGCAGGCTGGCGGAGCGGTCGCCGGGGATGCGGATCAGGCTCGCCTTCTGGTCGAGCGCCCGGCCGATCGCCTGGCGGATCCAGAACGTCGCGTAGGTCGAGAACTTGAAGCCGCGCCGCCAGTCGAACTTGTCGACGGCGTGCTCGAGGCCGAGGTTGCCCTCCTGGATGAGGTCGAGCAGTTCCATGCCCTGGGGCAGCGGGTAGCGCTTGGCGATGGAGACGACGAGGCGGAGGTTGGAGCGGATGAAGCGGTCCTTGGCGTCGGCGGCTGCCGCGACTGTGTTCTTCAACGCCACGCTGCGCTTGCCGTTGGCCAGTTGCTCGGCGGCCTCGCGGCCGGCCTCGATGACGCGTGACAGCTCGCGCTCGTCCTGAGCGGTGAGCAAGGGGACCTTGCCGATGTCGTTCAGGTACAGACCGATGGAGTCATTCATTGTGTTGTGGTCATCCGTTCTTGCTTTGACCGGGCTGGCGTCCGCCCGCCAGCCGAGCTCGGCCCCGGCCAGCCTCGCTGAAGCCCCGCCTGGGCAGTTCGTCAATCGTGATGAAATCGAATGCCTCACTGGCCAGCGAGGCTGTCGGCACAGAACTCTTGGCCTAGCTCGGTCCTTTCCGGGCAATCGAGCATCGCAGCGGTGTGCGACCCCTTGTGCGGGTCCACACCAATCATCATCTCCATCATCTGGGTCCTCCTCTCATCGGGTGGGACCGCGGCGAGCACCCCTGATTCAAAGGACCGACACGTCCCTCTTGCGAGCCACACCACGGCGAGACCCCGACAGGCCGACACCTCGTTCGAAAGCCAGACAACGATCGGCAGGCATAAATCGAGAGCGACCCTGCCGGAGCCCCTCGACGCTACGAGAACCCCGCGACGTCTACGACCACTCAATCAGGCACATCGGGCGTACGGCTGAACGCGGCAGCCATCGGACACGGCGACGGCCTCGGCCAAGCCCACGCGGCACCCTTCCAGCCGCGGCGGCAATCGCCGTGTCAACTCCGTGTTGCACCACGTGGCCATCGCCCGGCCGCCGGCCTTCGCCATCGTTCCACCCTGTGTCGACGTCCCACGTCCCACGTCATACCGGCGGCGCTGGCGTTGCTGGCAAGGGAGACGTTCGTCCCGGCGTTCGGTGCTCTGCCCTTGAAGCGGGTGATCCAGCGCGAGATCGGTGACTCGGCAATGCTGCTGCTCGAGGCAGGGTCAGCGCGACTGCGGCACGATCGTGGTCGCCGCCGAGGCGCTCACCGTGTCCCCCGGACGAGCGACGTCGGCGGCCGGTGACGACCGTTGCAGCGGGTTGCGAACCGTGTTCGTGTGCCGGAACTTATGAAAGTCGAAACTAAGTGGACGTTGAGAACCTGTCGTGTGTCGTTTGCGTAGTCGGTTGCAAGCGTCCCACCGGGGGAGGCTTCTGAAAGGAACACACATGTCACGTTCTGATGTCGCGCGCCGAATCGCACGCACAGCGACGGCACGGCATCCTCGGACGACATCTCTGGTGTCGCGCGCCGTGCTGTCCGTCACCGTGGTCGCCGTGGTGGGCGTGGTGACCGCGGTCGAATCGGCATCTGCCGTCGTCGCCGACCAGCAGGTCGTTTCGGCGACCAGCTCCAGGAACACGTCGAACGTCAAGTCCGCGACCGCGTCCTGCCCACCCGGTCTGCGGGCGATCGGCGCCGGTGTCAGCGTCGAGTCGCCAGGAAACCACATCATTCTCGAAGGCCTGCGGCCGACAGCGACTGGCGTCACGGCCACGGGGCACGCGAACTCGGGGACGAACACGTGGGCGGTGACGGCCCAGGCCATCTGCGCCGAACCGCCGGCCGGTCTGGAGATCGTCTCGGTGACGAGCCCCTCCAACGCGAACCGTCCCAAAACCGCTACTGCCGCGTGTCCAGGCGCGAAGCGGGTCATCGGTGCCGGCGCCGAGATCCTCGGTGGCAACGGCAAGGTCGTCATCGATGGCATGCGGCCGTTCGGGACCGAGGTCGATGCCAGCGGCGACGTCATCGGCACCTACGACGAACCGTGGAGTGTCCGATCGTACGCGATCTGTGCCGACCCGCTCGCTGGCCAGCAGATCGTCACCCGGCTCAGCGACATCGGTTCTTTGCACACGCAGCTGACGGCAACGCTCTGCCCGACGGGCAAGCGGTTGCTCGGTACCGGGTTCGACGTCGTCGGCGGTAGCGGCGAGGTCGGCGTCGTCCAGCTGGCTCCATCGTCGATGGTGCGCATCTCCGCCGTCGCTGCCGAGCACAGCGACTATCCGAACCCTTGGCAGGTCAACTCGATCGGGATCTGCGGGGGGCTCAACGTCGAGGTCGTCGCTTCCAGCAGCCCGAGCAATGGTGCCAGCCCGAAATCGAGGAACGTCAACTGCCCCGGATCGAAGCGCGTGGTCGGCACCGGGTTCCGCGTTACGGGCAACACCCCGGGCAACGTCGTCGTCGACCGCATGGTGCCTTCCACGCCGACAAGAGTCTCGGTACGGGGCATCGAGGACGAGAACGGGACGTTGGGGACCTGGTCGGTGAGCGCGAGAGCGGTCTGTGCCAACCCGTTGCCGGGCCGGCAGGTCGTGACGGCGACGAGTGAGACCGACTCGGGCAACCCGAAGTTCGTGACGGCGACCTGCCCGTTCGGCAAGCAGGTTGTCGGCACCGGCGCGGCGATCAGCGGTGGTGCCGGCGAGGTCAGCCTCGATGACGTCGTCCCGTCGCGGACCGATGTCACGGCCTCAGCACCGCGAGGACGACACCGGCACCACCCGGGACTGGTCCGTGACCGCGTTCGCCGTGTGCGCCAACCCGCTCGCCGATCGGCAGGTCGTCACGGCCCGCACCGCCACGAACTCGTTTGTCGCCAAGTCGGCGACGGCGATCTGCCCGAGCGACACGCGGCTGACCGGTACCGGATTCAGGATCGACGGCGCGCTCGGTGAGGTGCGGGTGGAGAATGTCCAGCCCGGGAGCAACGTGTCTCCCACCAACGTCTCCGTGCAGGCGAACGAGGACGACGACGGAACGACGCGCAACTGGGCACTCACCGCCTACGCGATCTGCGCCACACCCTGACCCGGCGTCATCCCGGTGCTCCACCCCAGGCAGGCGAGCCGATCGGCGAAGCCCGACCAATCGTGACGGAGCACCGGAGTGCGCGGCCCGGTCGACAGGAAGCGGCGTCACAGCCCGATCGGAATCAGTGTTCGACGATGGGTCCGGTCTGCGGTATTTCGACGTCAGAAGCGCAGCTGATCGAATGGCCGTCGTGCTCCAGTACTTCCAGAGCGCTGACCGAACCGGCGTCGACGCCGCCGGCGAGACCCACCGATGCTGAGAGTGGTTACGGATCACCAGTACGTCGCCCTAGCAGGTCGAGGTGAAGTATCCGCGGAGTTGGCGCACCGTGGGCGACACCACCGCGGCGTCCGCTCGCCGTCGCGCTCGCTGCCCAAGTCGTCGGGCTCGTGCTCGCCTCTGCTTCTGCAGTCGCCACGATGGGCCAGCTCTAGCCAATCGCGAGGCGGCGCGCCTCCCCGGTCTCCCGGATGGCACCACCATTCGATGAGCCGCGACCGAATGTCAGCACCGAATGACACCCGGTCGCCGCATCGACCGCGCACCGATCGGCACGTACGGAAGAGGCGTCGGCGGAAGGCGGTGATCGGGGAGCCGAGTGGTTTGGGCGACGCGACGTTGGTGTCAGGCTGCGCGGTGGACGGTTACGAGGTCGTGGCCGAGCGCCATCGCCCAGCCGGCGTCGTCGAACGCGACCGGCCATGCCCAACCGTTGCGGCGATCGATGTGCGTCACCCGGTGCGGATGCCCGTGGTAGTCGACGACGTCGCCGGCCTGAAGATCGTCGGCGTGAATCGTGGTCATCGAGTGCTCCCGTCCAATCGATGGCGAGCCGGTCACGTCCATCTCGAGTGCCATCAACTGCAGGAGCCTGCTCGGGTGTGCCAGATACACGCCATTGGACGTCATCATGGACCCGACACGCCTGTGTCCGCATCGGGGAGAGCCCGTGCATACTGGTCCGTTGGTGCCCTCGGCCGATCATCGACGGGCACGAGACCGCGATCACCGCCCCGCCCGTCGGTCACCTCCGGTCCGCTCGAGAGCAGCGACCCGACGATGGCCGGTAACCGCTGACAAGCATCCCACGACGCTGCCGGGGCGCGTTTTCGGCCCAACGGTCGTTGCGCGAGACCCGCGGCCGGCGCCAGGCCGAAGTCCGTCTCGGCCATGTTCGTGTCTGCGCACTCCCGCCTGGCCGGCCTCCGAGCTTGACGGTGGACCGGCCAGCTGACGAACGCAGGACGGCTCGGTAGGGTCGCCGCCGTGCTGGAGGACGTGCTCGCCGCCAATACAGCGTTCTACGAGGCCTTCGAGCGGCGGAGCCTCGACGCGATGGCGTCCGTGTGGGACCACGGCGAAGGTGTCGTGTGCGTGCATCCCGGCTGGCCGATCCTGCGCGGATGGCCCGTGGTCGCGGAGTCGTGGCGACGGATCTTCGACGGGCCGGGCCGGAACCAGTTCATCGTCACCAACGACGCCGCCGTCATCACCGGCGACGTCGCCTGGGTGACGCTCGATGAGAACCTCGTCGATCGCGCGGCTACGGGCACGATCGCAGCCACCAATCTGTTTGTCCGCAGCGGCGGCGACTGGAGGTTGGTCCTCCACCACGGTTCCCCAGTTGGCCCCTGATCACACGTGGACGCTGACCACGGCGCAGCACCTCCCAGGTCCCACACCGGCCGCGTCGCCACGGAATGTCGCGACCGAACGACGATGATCGCCACCTCACCGCGGCGCCCGAACGGCATCGACGCGCTGGTCGATCCCTCGCCGCCCGCAGCTCGGTGGCTGCGTAGGTCAACGCCCGCGGAGCCGCTCGGCGATGGGTGGCCGGGAGCAGCGGAACGTCCCGTCTCGTTAGCCTGATGGTCGGAACGCATGGTTGCAGGAGGCAGCGATGGGCGATCGGGTGACGGTTGGGACGCTCGAGGAGTTGCGTCGGGCCGGGTGCCTGACCGGTAAAGCTGGCACCCAGCCGATCTGCGTGTTCTGGAGCGAAGGAGCAGCGTTCGCGCTCGACGATCGGTGCCCGCACATGGGCTTTCCGCTGCACCGTGGGACCGTCGAGAGTGGCCTGGTGACGTGCCATTGGCACCACGCCCGCTTCGACGTGAGCTCTGGCGGCACGCTCGATCCGTGGGCTGACGACGTACGGGCGTACCCGGTCGAAATCGACGACGGCCAGGTCACCGTGATCCTCGAAGCTGCGGTCGACCGGACCGGCTACTTGATGCACCGCCTGGGCGAGGGCTTGGAGCAGGGCATCACGCTCGTCATCGCCAAGGCCGTTCTCGCGCTGCTCGACACCGAAGGCGTGGCGGCCCGCGACATCGTGCGGGCGGGCGTCGACTTCGGCACCCGGTACCGGCAGGCGGGATGGGGGGCCGGGCTCACCGTGCTGACCGCGATGACAAACGTGCTCGGCTACCTCGCTCCTGCGGACCACGGGCTCGCACTGGTCCAAGGGTTGGCCTTCGTTTCGCGGGACACTCAGCGGCCGCCCGCCACGATTCCCTTTGCTTCCTCTCGGCGGCCCGCTTCCCGCGGAACGGTTGGGCGGCTGGTACCGACGGTTCGTCGAGACACGTGCCGCCGACGCCGCCGAACGCACCTTGGCATCGGCCGTCGCAACCCTGGATGCCACTGAAGTCGCTGACATCATGTTCTCAGCCGTCACCGACCACGTGTTCATCGACGGCGGACACACTATTGACTTCACCAGCAAGGCGTTCGAGATCCTCGAACACCTCGGCTGGGAAGCGGCCCCCGACGTGCTCCCGACACTGGTGACCCAGACCGCCTCGGCGAGCAGGAGCGAAGAACGAGGTTCCTGGCGGTACCCCCATGACCTCGCCGCCATGATCAGTGCTGCCACAACCGATCTGCCCGAACGACTTACAGCAGCCGCGGACAACGACTTCTTCGACCACGACCAAGGCGTCACGAAGCTGGCCTGGTCGATCCTCTCGGAGGATCCAGTCGAGGTCGTTGCCGCGATCGACGACGCCGTCTCCACCGGCGCCACCCCTGAAGAACTCGGCCGGGCTGTTGCCTATGCCGCAGCGTTGAGGATCACTCGCTTCCATGTCCAGAACGATCACGGGGACTGGGATGAAGTGCACCACGCCTTCACTGCGGCGAACGCTGTTCACCAAGCGATCCTGCGTGCGCCAACCCCTGAGCTGTTGCGCGCCCTCTATCACGGGGCTCTACGCATCTACCTCGACCGCTTTCTCAACGTCCCCGCGGCTCGTCTCCCAGGGTTATCGCCGACCGGTGAAGCTGCCGATCTCGCCGACCTCCAGAACTGCTGGGACCAGGAAGGGCGAGTCGATGAGGCTGGCACCATCATCTATCGCTACCTGTCCGGTGGCGGTGATCCCGCCCAGGCGATCGCGGTGATCGGGCACGCGTTGCTCACCGAGGACGCCGAATTCCACTGGTTCCAGACGTATGAGGCCGCCGTGCGTCAGTTCCATGCCTGGCCGGCAGGGTCCGAGGAAGGGGCCCTGATCCTCGCCGGTACGGCGCGGTTCCTTGCCGCTCACACGCCGACCCGACGAGAGCTGTCCCAAGTGGTACGCATCGCCACGCGCCTGGGCCGAGGCGAAGCTCTCTTCGAGGAGACGTGACACCGAGCTAGCGGTGCCGTTGTCGCACCTACACGCGTCATCGAGGCGACGGTGCCGCCGCGACCGACGCCGATGCCGAACCCCGGTCCTGGTGACCCGACGAGCGCGCCAGCACCGCACGTCGGCGTTGCCTCCGGGGCCGGCCGTTGGCATGCCGTGAGTAGCAGTCTCGAGGGCTTCGCGTCGTTGGACCATGGTTTTGCCGAGCTCACATCAGATTCGGCGGGCGCGTCCATCAACGCGGATGGTCCACGAATCAACAGACTCGACGACGAGGTGGGTGCCACTCGACGGATCGCGGCCCAGACATCACGGACCTCGTTCTCGGACGCCGCCTCGACGACAAGAACGACGCGGAACTCGTCGGCGAGGGGGTCGCCGAGCAAGACGGCACCGCGGTCGACGAGACCGTCCATGAATGCGGCGTGATCGTGCCAGCCGGACTGTCCTTCGAGCGGCTGCGATGTGTCCCACTCCGGGCCGGTGCGTCGCTCCACGACGAAGAACGTCGTCATGCCGCCGGTTTACCGCGCTGGGCGTACAACGTGGAAGCCGACGAAGACGTGACGTGCGGCGGGGAGGGAGTGTCCGCCGGGGGCCGGAACCGGCTCGAGTGCTCCAGGATGCCGTCGGCTCCCATCACGACGACATCCTGCCGTCCGTCTGGGTCTGGCGGTCGGTGCGAAATGCCACCATCACGACCGCCACCGAGATCGCGACCGCGATCCACAAGGTCAAGGAGCTGACGAGGTCCTGGGTGCCCGACAGCGCGTCCGCGGGATGGGCGAGATGGAACACGGCGTGGGGGAACGCGAACGCCAGAAACGCAGCCATGGCCACGATCACAACGTCCCGACGCCGCCACCACACCGCGATGGCGGCCGCAACACCCGCCGCGAACAAGCCACCCGCCGCATCCGAAGCAAGATGCTCGTTGAATGGGGGGAAGGCCGCCGCCAGTCGCGGCGCCCAGCCCGGGAAGTTGTCGAACCAGTGCTCGGGTGCCACCAACCCCCAGACACCAGCGAACAGGTTCGGCGCCGCGAGCACCACGAGGGCAACCGTCACCCAGCTGGACGACAGATCCAAAGTTCGATCGAGGGAAACATCATCGATGCCTCCGTTGCTCTGCGTCATCTACCCATCATTGACGTATTCGAGGCTCGGATTGTGACCCAGGAATTCGGCCCTGCTCGCCGCGAGCTCTGGATGAACGCCGTGCACAGACCCGCTGCTATCGGTCTACCGCTCATCGGGCGGCCGGTGGTTCCGGTGACTGATTTTCGTGTCGACCGCGTCGCCACGATGACTCAGCCGCCGTGCGGTTCTGGCCGCCGATGAGGCTTTGCGCCAGGTGGCGTCGGGTTCGCGAGCGCCACGTCGCCAGGCGGCCGGCGCGGTGGGCGACGGTAGCGGCGAGCGTCGCCGGTCCGGGCGGCGCCCCGTCGAGTAGGTCGTTCCAGTACAGCGCCCACGACGAAGCGATGGTCCGGCCGACGCCGGGCAGGGTGAGGGCGCGCCCGAGGGCGGCGACGCGCCGGGGTGACCCTGAGATCGACACGGCGTGCACAGCAGCGGCCACCGAGGCATAGCGTGCCGGGCCGGCGGCGAGGATGCGTAGATAGCGCTCGGCGGCGTCGCCGGGCCCGGCGACAACGGCACGGGCGGCGGCGTGTCCGCTGATCATGGCGGGGGCGATCCCCTCGCCTTGGAGCGGGTTGACCAGCCCGGCGGCGTCACCGACGAGGAGGGTGCGGCCGCCGGCCGGGGTGGTGCCGACCATGCCCATCTTCAGCCAGCCGCCGAGCCGGCGGCCTTCGACGGTGGCGGTGAGGAGGCCGAGTGTGCGCAAGTGCTGGAGGAAGGCGTCGAGGCGAACGACGGCGCGAGACGCGCCGGTGCGCATCGGGCCGAGGCCGAGCCCGAGACCGACGTTGGCCCGACCATCCAAACCGGGGAACAGCCACCCGTAGCCGGGGAAGCCACGCCAGCGGGGATCGTCCCATAACACGATGATCGGCCGCTCCACGGCTTGCTCGACGTAGGCGCGCTGGGCGAAGCCCCACAGCACCGAGCCGTGGTCCACCAGTCCGGCTGCCTCGGCCACGACGCTGGTCGCTCCGTCGGCTCCGACGACGACATCGGCCTCGACGCGGCGACCGTCGGCGAGGACGATCTGGGTCCGTCCGCCTTGGGCATCGGCGATCGTACGCACGCGTCCGGTGATGGCGTCGGCTCCGGCCGCGACGGCGGCATCCCGCAGCCATGAGTCGAATCGGAGTCGGGGCACCGCGATGCCGTAGCCGGGGTAGGTGAGCCCGGCGCGGGCCGGCAGCACCACCCGGCGTCCGGTAGGACCAACGACGACCATCTCGCCGACCCGACGACCCGGCCCTGGGTCGAGGCCCAACTCCGTCAGCAGGGCGATGCCGCGGGGTCCGATGAGGTCGCCACAGGCCTTGTCGCGGGCGAACGTGGCCTTGTCCACCAGGGCGACGCGTGCTCCCGCCCGAGCCAAGACCAGGGCGGCGGTGCTTCCACCGGGGCCGGCCCCGACCACCACTGCGTCGTACCGCGCGCTGAGCACCAATGCCTCCCGGGAATAAGGACCTACGCTGCATTGTCGTCGGAAGCTCACCACCTGCACACTTGGGTCCGCCGCGAACCCAACCTCGCGGCTCGCGCCCTGTTCGCCGGGCTGCCACTGCACTATGACCGCCTCGCTACGGTGCTGTCGCTCGCCCAGGACCGCCGGTGGCGCCGAGAAATGATCGACCACGTGATCGAGGGGGCGCCAGGGTCGGTGCTGGACGTGGCCACCGGCCCTGCCGGGGTGGCGCTGCAGCTGGCGGCGCGGACCAACGCGGACGTCACGGGCATCGACCTGAGCGAACCGATGCTGCGGCGCGGCAAGCACAACGTGGCCGCTGCCGGCCAGCAGCATCGGGTGGCCCTGGTGCTCGGACGCGGCGAGCAGTTGCCGTTCCCGGACGCGACGTTCGACGCGCTCACATTCACGTACCTGCTCCGCTACGTCGCTGACCCCCGGCAGACAATGGCCGAGATCGCTCGGGTGGTGCGGCCCGGCGGCGTCGTCGCCAGCTTGGAGTTCGCCGTGCCGCCAAGCCGTTTCTGGTGGACCTGGTGGTGGCTGTACACCCGGGTGGCGCTGCCGCTGGCCGGAGCCCTGCTCGGTGGCCGAGCGTGGTTCACCGTCGGGCGATTCCTCGGACCGAACATCTCTGCTCACTATCGCCGCTGGCCGGTGCCGGCCACGGTGCAGGCATGGGCCGACGCCGGCATCACCGACATCGGAATGCGTCGGATGAGCCTCGGCGGTGGTCTCGTCATGTGGGGGCGGCGAGCGTCGTGAGCGACGAGCCGCCCCGCCTCGCCCCTGCGTTCTACGCCGCTCGGGGCGCCGGTCGGCGCCGGTGGGTGGACTGGTGGGTGCTGCTGCACCCGCCGTACACGCTGTGGCATCTGTCATATGTCGCCATCGGCGCCTGCATCGCGCCCACATTCGACGGTGAACGTCTGGCGGCCACGTTGGTCGCGTTCGGGCTGGCCGTCGGAGTTTCGGCCCACGCCCTCGACGAACTGCACGGCCGCCCACTGCGCACCGCGATCCCCAGCGGCGTGCTGGTCGCCGCAGCGGCAGCCAGCCTGGCCGGTGCCGTCGCCATCGGGATCGTCGGTATCACCAGGGTCGGCGCCGGCCTCGCCGTGTTCATCGCCCTGGGCGTCGTGTTGACGGTCGGCTACAACCTCGAGCTGCTCGGCGGTCGGCTCCACAACGACGTCGTGTTCGCCGCGGCGTGGGGTGCCTTCCCCGTGCTGACCGCCTACTACGCCCAGGCCGAGACCCTCCGACTCCCCGCCGTGGTCGCCGCGGCCGGCGCCTACGCCCTCTCGGCGGCACAACGATCGCTGAGCACACCAGCCCGCTTGCTGCGGCGCAACGTCGCCTCCGTCGACGGGACGATCACCTACCTCGACGGCCGCCACGCGCCGCTGTCTACCGCCACGCTGCTGGCGCCGCTCGAAGCAGCATTGAAGGCGATGGCGTTCGGTCTCGTCGCACTGGCGGTGGCCCTCACCGTCTTTCGCCTCGTCGACCAATAGAAGGTCACGAGCTCACCGACGGCGACCGAGAGACGCCCGATTGGGCGCACAGAACGACGGCCTATGACCCGGTCGAGCACGCACCGTACGGCACGGAGGTGGCGGGACAGGCAGGGTGGTCCGATCTCGACCCGTCGGCCCCATTACAGTCGGCGTTCGTTGTCGATCGACAGGTGAGGTGTCCGTTCATGATGAAGGTTGGTGACCGAATCCGTCTGTCGTCAGGCAAGGCCCCGGACCGGGAGGGCGTCGTCAGCGCGGTGATGGGATTGATGGTGCGAGTGCGATGGCCGTCGGGGGGCGAGACGACGGTGATCCCCGCACCGGGGACGCTGACGGTGCTGGCGTCGTCGGGCGCTCAGACGCCGCCGGCGGCGGTGCGGGCCCTCCGGACGAAGGCGAAGAAGGCCGCGCCGACGAAGGCCGCCCAGACTGGCGCCAAGAAGGCTGCCAGCACGAAGACCACGGGCGCCACGAAGGCGGCGACCTCCAAGAAGGCTGCCAGCACGAAGACCACGGGCGCCACGAAGGCAGCGGCCTCCAAGAAGGCTGCCAGCACGAAGACCACGGGCGCCACGAAGGCAGCGGCCTCCAAGAAGGCTGCCAGCACGAAGACCACGGGCGCCACGAAGGCGGCGGCCTCCAAGAAGGCTGCCAGCAAGAGGTCCACGGGCAAGCGGTCGTCGCGCTGATCCGGGCGGTCAGGTTGGCGCGCCGGGCCACGAGGCTGCGTATCTCGGTCATCGTCTCAAGTTCGCGTTGACGAGCTCGAATCCGGCAGGCGGTTGTCACGATGAAGTCGAGGAATTCGTGGTCGACGCCGGATCCCATGACGCTCTCCGCCGTCGACGACAATTGCCCCACCTCTGCCTCGTTCGACCGAGCCCGAACGGCCGCACCGAACGACTGAGGCTCCGCCCGCCTGATAGGGAACGGCATTTCGGGTACTCACCTGGCTCCATGGTGGGGTTCGCCGTCGGTTCTGGGAGAGCAAGTTGTGGCGTGTCGATCCGTTCGGGGCGATCATTGACGTTGTGGACGTCGAGTCGGCTGCTGGGGGCGGGGCCTACGCGTCGGCGCTGTCAGTGCATCCAGATCCGGCGCATGCGTCGGCGCAGGTCACCGCCGAGGTCCTCGAACGGCTCGGACTCACTCCTGAGCTGGCGGTGTTCTTCGTGACGCCGCCCCATCGCGATGCCGTGGATGACATCGCCGACGTGGTCCGTTCGGTGTTGCGGCCCGTCATGTTGCTGGGCGCGGCGGCGGTGGCGGTGCTCGGCCCCAGGCGCGAAGTCGAGGAGTCGCCTGGTGTCTCGCTGTTCGCCGCCCAGCTTGGTGCGCCGGCGATCCCTGTCCGCCTCAGCGCCGTGCGCACGGACCGAGGATGGGACATCGGTGGATTCCCGACCGATGTCGCCGGCGTCCGGTCCATGCTGCTCCTCGCCGATCCATTCACGTTTCCAGTCGACGCGTTGCTAGACGGGCTCAGGACGGCGCACCCGGGCGTGGCGGTCGTCGGTGGCATGGCGTCGGCGGCGAATGCGCCGGGCGGCAATCGGTTGCTCGTCGACAACTCCTCCTACACCGACGGGGCGGTCGGGCTGCTGTTCGGGGAGGACGTCTCCCCGCGAGCCGTCGTGTCACAGGGCTGCCGGCCGATCGGTCGCCCCTACGTCGTCACCCGTGCCGACGGCCACGTCATCTACGAGCTCGGCGGCCAACCGACCCTCGAGCGGCTGCTCGCCACCCTCGAGCACCTGCCGCCTGCCGACCGCCAACTCGCGGAGAAGGGCCTGCACTGCGGGATCGTGATCGACGAGACGAAGGAGGAGTTCGAGCGCGGCGACTTCCTCATCCGTGGGGTGCTTGGCGCCGATCGTGCCACCGGTGCCGTCGTCGTGGGCGACGCCGTGCCTGTGGGTTCGACGGTGCAGTTCCAAGTGCGGGATGCGACCAGCGCCGACGAGGACTTGCACGCCGTCTTGGCCGGTCGCGCCGCCCGCGGCGCGCTCGTGTTCACGTGCAACGGGCGCGGCCGGCGGCTGTTCGGCACGCCGGACCACGACGCAACCGTCGTCAACGATCTGCTCGGAGCACCGGCGGTAGCAGGCATGTTCTGCGCCGGCGAGCTCGGACCGGTCGGCGGCCGCAACGCTGTGCACGGCTTCACTGCATCGATCGCCATCTTCCCGTAGGCGCTCGTCATCCCGCCAGGCCGGGTGGACTCCCGGCCTACTTCCGCCTGCTGTTCGCGTGCGAGCTGGACGAACTCGCGCACCGAACCACACGACCGACGAACACGTCGCGCACTCGGGAATGCGCCTCTCTCGGCTCCGCCGGCGTCTGCCAGGTGCTGCCGGAGCCTCACGACGCTACGAGAACCCTCGCCACGCCAAGAACGACTCAATCAGGCACGTAGGTCGCTCCCGCCTCGACCGGACTCACCACTGCCGTGGAGCCCCACGCTCCAACTCGCACGGTACGGACGCACTGATCCGGGGCCGTGAGGTCGATATCGCACAGGGCGCTCTATCTGACGAGCGCGAAGAAGGTCGTCACCTCGGCGACGAACGCCGCCGGCTGTTCCAAGGCAGGAAAGTGGCCGCCGCGTTCGGGCTCGTTCCAATAGACGATGTTGCCGAAGCGCTGCTCGGCCCAGCGCCTCGAGGGTCGCTGAAGTTCGTAGGGGAACACACTGCAGCCGGCCGGGGCGTCGACGTGGTCACGTTCTTCGAGCGGTCCTTCGAGCCAGCGGGTGACCTCGTGGAGGCTCTCCCAGTACAACCGGGCGCTCGACGCCGCGGTGTGCGGGAGCCAGTAGTGCATGAGGTTGTCGAGGATCGTGTCCGACGACAGTTCGCTGCGCGGATCGGTCCAGCTCATCATCTTCTCGGTGATCCAAGCAGCGAGACCGGCGGGCGAGTCGGTCAGGGCGTACCCGATCGTCTGGGGACGGGTGCGCTGCATGGTCGAGTAGCCAGACTCCTGCGTGCCGTTGCGCCTCATCGCATCGAGCGCATCCTGTTCTTGGTCGGTGAGGTCGCCGAACGTGGCCGGGTCGGGTGGGGCCAGCGGCGGCATCAGGTGGATGCCTACGACATGCTCCGCATCGAGCTGCCCGAGGGTCGCGCTCACGCTGGTGCCCCAGTCGCTGCCCTGGGCTCCGTAGCGGTCATAGCCCAGACGCGCCATCAGCGTCGCCCAGGCGCACGCAATCCGCTCCACGCCCCACCCCGCCTCGGCCGGCTTGTCGCTCCAGCCGTAACCGGGCAGTGACGGCATCACACAGTGGAACCCCGCCTCATTCAGCGGACCGATCACGTCCAGGTACTCGATCACCGAACCCGGCCAGCCGTGAGTGAGCACGAGCGGGAGCGCGTCCGAGTCGCTCGAACGGGCGTGCAAGAAGTGCATGCCGAGCCCATCGATCGTGGTCCGGAACTGTCCGATCGTGTTCAACCGGGCCTCGGTCCTCCGCCAGTCATAACCATCGGCCCAATACGCGCAAAGCGCCTGTAGCTCTTCCAGGTCGACGCCCTGCGCCGGATCCGTCGCCGGCTCCGGCCACCGCGTGGCGTGCAGCCGCGCCTGGAGCTCGTCGAGTTCAGACTCAAGAACCGCGAGGTGGAACGGCGTGACCGCGTCGACCGGCATGCGCTCATCCTCGCCCGGCTCCACGGCGCAGTCGACACCGGCCCTCACGGCAGGTGCGACCAGACGAGACCGCTGAGAGGCAGTCCCACCGACATGCCCGCGCGGGCGGCTGGGCGTTGTTGGCCGGTACTGTCGAGCGGTGCCCCGGATCGATCCTGACCTCAGCGCGGACGAGCTGACATCGTTGTCGCAGTTCCTCGACTTTCACCGGGCCACGCTCGTCGACAAAGTGAGCGGCCTATCGGCCGAGCAGCTCGCCGAACGCGCCGTCCCGTCGTCGGCGATCACGCTCGGGGGCATGCTCAAGCATCTCGCCTTGGTCGAGGACGACTGGTTCCAGGTGAAGTTCCTCGGCCGACCTGATGTCGAGCCGTGGGCCAGTGCGCCCTTTGATGTCGATCCCGACTGGGACTGGCACTCGGCGGTTGATGACACGCCTCAAGATCTGGTGCTTCTCTACGATGCCGCCTGCGCGCGCAGCCGCGCGGCTGTTGTGGAGGTCGCGGGTGATCTCGACACGTTGTCGGCCGCGGCTGATCCTCAGACAGGCGAAAGGTTCTCACTGCGCTGGATCATGATTCACATGATCGAGGAGACGGCACGTCACAACGGACATGTTGACCTGCTCCGAGAGGCGATCGACGGTTCCGTCGGCGAGTAACTGCCGCCGCGGGCGTGGCGGCCCGTCGACTCGCCCGAGCGGCGGCCGTCGACGTCAATCCTTCGGTTACTCCTCGAATCCGACCACAGAAGTGTTCACGATGCACCGTGTGTCCGGGCGCAGACCGAACGACAGCACCGAACGACCCCATTGACGTGATCGAAGCCGATGGATAACGGCGTCGACGCGTCTTGTCGACCTCGAGTCGATGCGACTGCACTCCGGTGAATCTCCGGTCGTTACGGTCCCGCACATGGAGTTCAGCGATGTGGTCCGCAAGCGGCACATGGTTCACGTCTTTCAGAATCGACCCGTCGCCGCGGACCTGATCGATCGACTGCTCGACATCGCCAGACGCGGCCCGTCGGCAGGATTCTCACAGGGCACGGACTTCCTCGTGCTCGACGAACCGGCCACGCGGCAACGCTTCTGGGAACTCACCGACGACCCGCAATTCCCCCGTGAGCCGGACGAGCTCGCCGCCGCGCCACCCGTGCTCATCATCCTCCTCGCCGATCCCGACCGATACATCGAGCGCTATTCCCGACCCGACAAGATCGCCTTCGGCCTCGACCACGCCGATGCCTGGCCGGTGAAGTTCTGGGACACCGACACCGCGATGGCCGGCATGTTGCTGCTCCTCGCCGCCGTGGACATCGGCCTCGGCGGCTGGTACTTCGGCATCCCCTACGGCGAGACTTCACTCCGCCATGAGTTCGACATCCCCGACGAGCGAAACGTCATCGGCGTCGTCGGTCTCGGCTACGCCGGTGTCGACGCGCAGCCACGTGGGTCGGCCTACTCGCTCTCCCGACGTCCCCTTCACGAGATGATTCATCGCAACCGCTGGTAAAGGCGAGGCGCGCTCGACGACCGCGCCCGAATGCCACGCCCGAACGACGCAATGAGACAGCAACGAGCCCGCACCGAACGAGGCACCTCGGCGCGCCAGCGCCGAAAGCGTGAGCCTTCGGGTCGCACGCTCGCCAGCCATGCGCGTGTCCGCGATTCACGCTCGGCCGCGAGATGCGGGCCCGCTTCGCACTGCGCCCAAATCGTCGGCGTTCGAACCACGGGCGTCACCGAACCCCCGGACGGTGGCATCGTCGCGCTGGTGCGAATCATGACCGGCTGTGAGGTCGCACAGCCGGACTAGCGTGCTGACCGTGACCTCTTCGCGCGACGACGTTGCCGAGGCCACGGCGGCCACGGAAGCGGAGATGTATCCCCAGCGCGTTCCCGTGAATGTCTACGAGGCGACTGGAGCCCTCGTCGTCGTGGCGCCGTTCCCGGCGGTGAGAGCAGAAGACGTCAGGGTCGAGGTGCACCCAGGGGAACCCGCGACGTTGCGCTTCTGGGCGCACGTACGCAGCGCCCCGCCACGAGACTTTCTCGTCTACGAGTGGGAGTACGGCGGTTACGAGCGAGAGCTCGACCTGCCCGCCGGCTTCGGCAGCGGGGTGGAAGCAACACTGAACAACGGCCAGCTCGCGGTCCGCGTCCTTCGCGGCGAAGCGATCGACGTGTCGATCACACCGAGCGTGCTGCGGTAACCGCTGGTCGCCGACAGCACCGAACCCCAGTCAGGCCATTTGGATCTCGCGCTAGGTCTGGCGAAGGAGGGCTTCGGCAGACGACTGGCCCAGGTGGTGGAGCTGGTTCGTCAAAGGTAACTGTTCGCCAGCTCAAACGGCGTTCGGTCACTCGAGACGAACACCTGACGCAACAAAGGTTCGAACTCCTCGAGTGGCAACGATTCGTAGGACGGATCGAAGCTCTCCGAATCGTAGAGGTCGGAGAACTCGGCCGCGTCTTCGTAGTAAGGATGGCCAAGGTAGGCGTCGCGCATGTCGGGGTCGATGCCGATGTGGTGTCCGAAATGGTTGAACTGGAACACCGTGTGGTGCTCGACGATCCACGCGATCCGCTCCGACACGTGCGGGCGTAGAATCGAGGCCGCGACCGCGGCATGGTTCCGCGGTCCGACGAAATCACCGACGTCATGGAGCAACGCGGCCACGACGTACTCGGCAGGGCGTCCGTGGCGTAGCGCCCGCGTGCCTGCCTGCAGCGAGTGCTCGAGACCGTTGACCGTGTAGAAGTCCCCGTTCTCCAGGAACCGCAGGGCACCGAGCAGGCGGTCCGGCAGCTCCTCGAAGATCTTCGTGTTGGGCCTCGTGGCGATGATCGCCCAATCATCGGCGGTCGTGTCTTGTATTCGTTTGAACGTCAGTTGTCGTGCCGTCACGAATCGCTCCTTCGTCGTCTGCGCATCACTTGCTGAGCTGGTGTTCCTCACTGGTTGACGAACCTGCCGCGACGAGGACCCGGACGGTCCGCTGCTGGACCCGCCCCGGGTCTGGATGCTCAACGGGACGGGGGGCCATCGCGAAGCACGTCGCGCACCTGGTCCGACGACACCCGCCCCGGTTCGAACTCCGAGAGGCACCACGTGGCACCCGCCTGCTGCCACGGGTGCGGATCGACGCCCACCGGGTGACCGACGACGAAGTCGTACGCTGCCGTCGGATCCTGTCGGAACGCTGTGACCTTGGCGACGACCTCGGCGAGCTGGTCGGGATGCTCGAGGTTGACGGGGAAGAAGCCGTCGTACCGGGCGGCTCGCCGCATCGGCCTGGTGTTGCCGGGAAAGCCAGCGATCCACACCGGGACGCCGGGTCGCTGCACCGGCCGCGGCAAGAACTGGATGTCGTCGACCGTGTAGTGGTCGCCGTGGTGGTGAACCGGCTCACCGCTCCAGGCGGTGGTGAGGATCGCCAGTGCCTCGTCGAGCATCTGGCCCCGGGCCCTGTCGTTGAGCTGCTCGCCGGTCTTCGAGAACTCGCGAGCGAACCGGTCTTCGCCGATTCCGACGCCGAGGGTGAGGCGGCCGCCGCTGAGCTGGTCCAAGGTCGCGGTCTCGCGGGCGACCTTGACCGGTCGGCGTCGTGGCAGCGGTGTGACCATCGGGCCGAGACGCAGCCGCTCGGTCGCCGCCGCGATCGCGGCGAGCGTGATCCACGAGTCGGCAACTCGGCGCACGGGCGCTTCCCAGCGCAGCTGGTCCCACACGAAGAACCCATGCCAGCCCGCCTCCTCGGCCTCGGCTGCCAGACGGGCGCAGACCGTCGGGTCGGAGAGCTCATCGAACAGCGGCAGCCAGAGGGCCGACCGGGCGGCGGGCCCCGGCTGGGCTGTGCCAGCTTCCATCTTCAACGCACCAGCCTCCGCGAAGAGCGCTCCAGCGGGATCGTCAAATCCTCGGGACAGCGAAGCGCGTTGCACTGGCCTCCGGTCGACATGCGCCTCGGCACGATTCGCCGCGTGGACGCGGTCATTTCAATGTTCACCCACCCGCTCACGAGCGACGATCCTGGTTGGTGCCACACGGACCAGCGTCCCGAGCGCGTCGCGGGCGAACCGCACGAAGTCCTCTATCCCCTCGCCGGCGTCGTAGCGCTGGCTGATCCGTCGAGCGACCTGCTCGACGTTCCTGACGTCCCGTGAAGCGACGGCCGTACCCTCGATCATCACGAAGGCGAAGGGCGGCGTCTCGTCGTCAATGACGAGGGTCACCCGAGGATCGCGCAGGAGATCACGGCCCTTCACCGTCTCGGCGTTGGTGAGGAACAAGATGTCGTCGTCATCGAGGACGAACGCGATCGGTGCGGCATGAGGCCTGCCGTCCTCACGGGCAGTGGCGAGGACAGCGGTGCGGGTGCCCTCGGTGAGGAAGGCACGACGTGCGTCGAGGGTCATGTCTGCTGCCATCTTCAGCTCCTTCCGGTGTGGGCCGAGACTCGCCTCGCCAATGCCGCGCCAGGTGATGCATCGGTCACCTCCCTGGACGACCTTGCCCACGTGGATCTGCGTCTACACTTGGTGTCGGATATGTTTTTAGACTCACGTCTAGGAGTTGTCAAGTGTCGACGCCTGACCACGTGAGCCCCACCAGGGCGGGCCGCCGGGAACGCAAGAAGCTGGAGACCAGAGAACGCATCTTCGAGAGCGGCGTCGCCCTGTTCGCCACTCACGGCTACGACTCGACGACGATGGAGCAGATCGGCGAGCGCGCGGATGTGTCACGGGCGACGGTCTTCAACTACTTCGCCCGGAAGGAAGACATCGTCTTCGAGTGGTTCGGACGACTAAGAGCCGAGTTCGCGAAGGCCCTCGCCGAGGACGACCAGCACTCGGTCGACTCGACGAGCCGGATCCGCCGCGCGTTTCGCGTGCTCGCCGATCTCTACGAGGACGACCCCGCGACCGGACGTGCGATGGTGCGTGCCTGGCAGCGCGCTGGAGGCCCGCTGCTCGCCGACGAATCGGACGCACCCAAGTTCGTGGCCAACACGATGCGCGCTGGACAACTAGCCGGCGACATCCCCCGCGGCGTCGATCCCGATCGAGCCGCCCTCATCCTGTTCGACGCGTACCTCGGAGTCCTCTACCGGTGGGTGCTCGACGAGACCGATCAGCTGGCCCTCCGCGAGCAGCTCACGGCCACGCTCGACTTGATCCTCCCCGCCATCATTCGCACATCCTCCGTCGACACCAACGGGCCAAGCCACCGCACCGGCAAGACCCGCCGCACGTCCTGAGCCAGGTCACCGGTCGGCGGGGCGGTCTGCCACACCGCCGCGAGAGCGGTGTGACGCGTCCGGATCCTCGAAGTGATCTCCTGGTCCACAACAACACCCATGGGGCCCGGCGAGGTCGCCGTGATGCGCTCGCTCGGGGCCGAGGGCAACTGGCTGGTCCGGGTCGTCAACCGGCTGGCGGTCACGTCGACGCTCATCCCCGCCGTCATCGGCGTGCCGCTGGGCTTCATCGCCGGACGCGTGGTGTTCCGGGCCTATGCCGATGGGCTGGGCACGGTCAACCGGGCCGTCGCGCCGTTCGTCCTCGTCGCCCTTGGTCTCAGCGTGCTCGTCCTGCTCGCCGCCGTCGCGGCGACCTTCGCCGGGCGTTCGGACCGGCAACTCGTCCCGGCACGACTGCTGCACGTCGAGTAGTCCGCTCGGGGTGAGCACGTGCGTACGGCGCTGCCGACGCACCGTGGACCGACCTCGGGGTCCGTCGCGACCATCGAGTTTGTGTCACCGATAGCGCCGCATGCGGCGGCGTCGGTGACACAAACGTGGGCCGTAGCGAGGACCAACCCGGCCACGCACGATCAGTGGTGTTTCCACCAACGCCGCGATGATCGACTCGCCAGCGGGGCCACGGCGGAGCTGGCCGGTGGGTCCTGCAGCACGGCCGCGAGGGGGACGACGCGAAGGTCCCACAGCTGGGGCTCATGATGCGGGTCGAGCTCGCGGAGACGCGAGGCGACGAGACTCCACGCACGGTCGACGGCGGCCAGGAGACCCGGTGCTCGCACCCAGAGGGCGACCCCGAGGTCGCCTTCGGGCGGCGGCACGTCGAAGCTGGACGCCGGCTCCGGGTCGTGTGCCGCGGGTGGCACGTCGTCCAGATCCGGCAAGGCGGCCGACACGAACTCAGGCAGCCGCTCGGACAGGTCGCCGGCGTCGGGCGGTGGGCGGAGCACCACATCGACCTGCCACCAGTCGCCCGAGCCCACGTCCAGCACGTGCACGAGGCGATGCTTACATCTCCGGGCGGGCCACGCAGGTCACGAGAAGAGGTCGCCACCGAATGGAGATCACCTTCATCCGACTCGACGATCGCGGCCGCGATCGAGCGGAACTCGTCGAGTTCCTGACCACTCACGAGTTCCCGTTCCATGCGGCTCGCCGGCTCACTCGCAGCGTCGTCGAGCGTCGGATCGACGACGGCCGCTTCGGTGACGCCGACCATGCCTCGTACTGGATCCAAACGGACGCCGGGCGGATCGGTCTCGTCGTCCTGACCGATCTCACCGACGATGCGCCGTTGTTCGACCTGCGCCTGGCCACGGCGCATCGCGGCAAGGGGCTCGGAGCCGATGTGCTCAAGGCGCTCACGGCCCACGTCTTCACCACACTGCCCGCCGTCAACCGCTTCGAAGGGCAGACCCGCGAGGACAACATCGCCATGCGCAAGACGTTCCTGCGAGCGGGCTTCGTGAAGGAGGCCCACTACCGGGAGGGCTGGCCCGTCGAGAACGGCCCGCGACTGGCCTCGGTGGGCTACAGCATCCTGCGAGGTGATTGGCAGACCGGCCGAACGACGCCCGTCGTGTGGGACGACCTACCGCCCTGACGCCGCGTGGCGGGCTCGGCCGTGTCGACGATCAGGTCGACGGCGCCGCCGCGTCATCGCTGATCAGCGCCAGAGCCTCACGCATGTGCAGCTCGGCGCCGGCGTCGAACGCCAGGCGGTAGGCCTCGGCGTCCATCTGTTGCATCACGGCATCCGTCAACTCACGCTCCGTGCGCCGGGCGACCGGCCACACACGGCGGCCGGACTGGGCCCGCAGGCCCTCGGCGGCGCCGAGTGCCGTCGCCGCCCGATTCGGCTCCCCTCTGGTCAGCATCAGCTGGGCGTGGGCGACGAGGGCGAACGTGACCGTCAGCGTGATCGGCGTTGACTCCCGGATCGCGCGCACCGACTCGGCGAGGCGTGTTTCGGCTTCGGAGAGCCGGCCCGACCGCACGGCCAGCATCGCAAGCCGCGTGCGCGCGCTCGACTCGAGCCAGTTGTTGCCGAACTGCGAACCGAGCTCGTCGACCTCGCTGAGGTGGGCGTGGGCCCGGTCGTCCTGGCCCAGCGCGATCTCGAGCATGCCGACGGTCAACAGGGCGAACGCCCCGAGCAGGTCGTTCGTCCGTCGGAACCCGTCCAGCGCCGACGTCGCCGCGCGCAGGGCGCCGTCGAGGTCGTCGACGATCGGCAGGGTCCACGACACCGCGAGTTGGAGCGCGCTCTCCAGCGTCGGATCCTCGATCCGCCCATCCGAGTGCCGGATGACCTCGACCGAGGCCAGCGCCGCGTCGTCGTCGCCGACCTCCACCGCCGTCACCGCTTCGCTGAACAAGAGCTCCGCTTGCTCGGCGTCGGACAACTCGTCGACGCGCCGCCGCAACTGCCCGATCCACTGGCGAGCCTCCGGCATCCGGTCACCCATCTGCCAGAAGAGCCACAGCACGCGGAAGAGGTGCGGCAGCGCCGTCACGTCGTGATCGAAGTGCCACCGCACCGCCGCCCGGATGTTCTCCTCGTCGACCCGGACCCGGTCCACCCAGTCGACCTGGCGCTCCGTCGGCCAGTCCACGTCCTCGACCAGGGATCGGAAGAGCTCGGCGTGCCGCCGCTCGATCCGCTCCCGGCGGCCGTCGGCGTCGAGCAGCTCGGCGGCGAACTCACGGACCGTCATCAGCATCCGGAATCGGGGCTCGGCACCGGTGGCGACGGCGCCGACGAGGCTGTGCCCCGCGAGCGCGTCCAGCAGATCGAGCGCTCGATCATCGCTGAGCTCGGCGACCGTCGCCGCCGCCGCCACGCTCCAACCGTCGACGAAGACGGACAGGGCGGCCATCAGGTCCCGCTCGCTGTCGTCGAGCAGGCTGACACTCCACTCGATCGTCGCGCGCAGACTGCGTTGTCGCTCCGGGAGGTCGATCGGGCCGGTCCCGAGGGCGTCGAGCACGTTCTCCAGCCGCGCGAGCAGGGCGACGGGATCGAGCAGGCGGATGCGGGCGGCCGCCAGCTCGATGGCGAGTGGCAGACCGTCGAGTCGCCGGCAGATCTCGACGACCGCAGCGACGTTGTCCTCGGTGAGCTCGAACTGGTAGCGGACGGCTTGCGCCCGGTCGACGAACAACTGCACGGCGGGCAGCTGCGCCGCCTCGGTGATCGACGGCGTTGCTGGAGAGGCCGGAACCGTCAGCGGCGCCACCGGATACTCGTGTTCGGCGCGCAGCCGGAGGACGGCGCGGCTCGTCGCCAGGATCTTCAAGTCGGGGCACCCGGACAACAGGCGGTCGAGGTCGGGAGCGACGGCGACGACCTGCTCGACATTGTCGAGCACGAGCAGCGACGGGTTGTCGGCGAAGTACTCGATCAGAACGTCGAGTGGCGTGCGCGTGCCCTCGACCACGGCGCCGACGGCCGCGGCGACCCGGGGCAGGACGAGCTCCGGGTCGGCGACCGAGGCGAGCGGCACGAACACCACTCCCGTCGAGGGCGAGCGTTCGTGCATCGCCTCCGCCACGGCGATCGACAGCCGTGTCTTGCCGATACCGCCCGGCCCGGAGAGCGTGACGAGCCGGACGGCGGGTGACTGGAGCAACTCGACCACCGCGGCCACGTCGTCCTCCCGACCCATGAGCGCAGTCGTCGTCACGGGCAGGGAACGCTCGGCCCGAGCCGCCGCGGACGCCGGCGCGGGACGGGACGCAGAGGCGGCGAAGCGCTCGCTGAGCAAGGTGGCCAGGTCCTCGCGCACGAGACGGCCGAGCTCCCGCGTCGTCTTGAACGTGCGGTACGACGTCGTGGCGTCCGCCTGCAACTGGGCGATCATCGCGGCCAACCCCGGTTCCATGTCCGGAGCCGGCGTCTTCAGGTAGACGAGTCGGGGAAGCGATCCCGAGAGTCGGAACTCGTCCTCCAGGCCGGAGATGTCCATGCCCGGCCCGACCCAGCCGTAGCGCTGCCAGTAGAGGCCGATGAAGATGTCGGACTGGGCGAGGTACGCGCGGTAGAGCTCCTGCGGCGGATGGGGGCGAGCACCGAGCTCGAACATCACCGGCGTCAGCCGCAGGGCCTCGATCGCCCGCGAGACCGCCGCCCGCTCGTCGGCGAGCTCCGCCAGCGTGGAGCTGACGAAAACGCGCAGCCGCTGATCCGGCGTGCGGATGACATCGGCGGGTTGCGCCGTCACGCGCCCAACGTAGCGATTCGCACCTGGCCATACAGGTGCCGATCAGGGGATCGCGACGAAGCCGCACGATGAGGATTCGTTGGGTCGCTTCGCCGGCGACCTCGGTCAAGACGTCGGCCGGGGAGGCTCGCTCTGACCGCAACGAGCCGATGTGAACGCGTTCCGGTCAGGGTTCGGTCAGCGTCGCCAGCCGGGCGAGGACGACACCGGCGTCGGCGACGATCTCCCGGACCAATGCCGCGGCCGATTCGACGTGATCGACCCGGCCGGCGCTCTGTCCCGCCGCTGCGACCAGCTCGTGGGCGGTGCCGTCCCGAGCTGCCGAGACCAGCTCGTCCAGGAGCTCAGCCACGTCCGCCGGCTGCTCGACGTCGGCGATCCGGTCGACGAACGGCGATCGCAGGACTCGCACGGCGGTCCCGTACCCCGTGCTCCCGGGACTCGGCGACAGCAGATTGAAGCGGGGTGACTTCACGGCATCGCCTGCCGCTGCCGTCAGGATCCGCTTCTGGTAATCGGGATGAATCGGCGACTCGACGGTGGCGAGGAACCGCGTGCCGAGACTGATCCCGCACGCGCCGAGCGCCAACGCCGCCACCAGCCCGGCGCCGTCGACGAACCCACCGGCGGCGACGACGGGAACGGGATGGACCCGCTGCACCACCTGCGGCACCAGCACCGTCGTCGCGATCTCACCGCCGTAGCCGCCGGCCTCGCCTCCCTGGGCGATGATCACGTCGACCCCGAGCTCGGCTGCCTCCTCGGCGTTCTCGACCGTCGTGATCTGAGCGGTGACCAGGCTCCCGGCACCGTGCGCGCGCGCCACGAGCGGCCCGGGGTCGCCGGTCGCGAACGAGATCACCGGCACTGCGGCGGTGAGCGTCGAGGCGAACCCCTCCTCGTCCAGATCAGGCGGCAGGAAGTTGACGGCAAACGGGCGATCGGTCGCGTCGCGGATCTGTCGAATGCTGTCCTGCAGCGCATCGACCGGTCGGCCCCACGCACCGATGCTCCCGAGGGCACCCGCCTCCGAGACCGCGATGACCAGCGCAGGCGACGTGTGCACGCTCATGCCCGCCTGGATGATCGGGACGTCGAGCCCGAGCACATCACACAGATCCGTCCGCAGAACCGAGGCCACCCGACGCCCCTCTCACTCGAGCCCGCAGCATAGGCACGCACTCCGGTCCTCATCGCCCGGTGCCGCTGTGTCATCGTGCCCCATGGCTCAGGGGAGTTGGCCCACCGATTGGGAGCAACGGCTCGCCGGCCACGACTGCGCGCTCTGCGTGTCTCTGGGTCGCGGCGACAACGATTTCACCACCGACGTAGCGGAGCTCCCGTATTCGGAGGTTCGCCTCGAGCGCCGCAGCCGGTTGCCCGGCTACTGCATCGTGGTCTGGAAGCACGGCCATGTCGCCGAGCCGACCGAGCTCGAGCCGGCCGCCGCGGCCGGGTACTGGCACGACGTGCTCGAGGTCGGCCGCGCCATCCAAGCGGTCTTCGCTCCGGTGAAGCTCAACTTCCTCACGCTTGGCAACTGGGTGCCGCACCTGCACACCCACGTCCTGCCGCGGTATCGCGACGATCCTGCGCCGGGCGGTCCGATCGAGTGGGCTGCGCTCCTCTCATCCGAGCCGATCGCGACGGAGACGCTGCGCACTCAGGCCGCCGCCTTGCGCCGCCTGCTCGCCTCACCGGGTGGGTCGTCGTAGCGTTCCGCCGGTGAAGGCAGCTGCATACACCACGACCGGTGGCCCGGAGGTGCTCGAGTACGTCGACGTGCCGGACCCCGCCGTCCGGCCGTCCGGGGTCGTGATCACCGTCGAGGCGGTCGGCATCCAGGGCGGGGACCTGCTGCACCGGGCCGGCGGGTCGATGCCGTCGAGCCCGCACGTCGTCGGCTACCAGGCGGCGGGTCGAGTGCGTGAGCTCGGATCCGAGGTGTCCGGTCTCGAGGTCGGTCAGCCCGTGGTGGCGACAATGGCGTTCGGCAGCCACGCCGAGCTCGTGTCGGTGTCGGCGCGGTCGGTGTACACGATCCCGGATGGCCTGTCGATCGACGAGGCCGCGGGCGTTCCGATCGAGTTCGGCACCGCCGACGACTGCTTGTTCGAGTTCGGGCGCCTCCAGCCGGGCGAGACCGTGCTGGTGCAAGCGGGCGCGGGCGGGGTGGGCATCGCCGCGGTGCAGCTGGCCTCGCGGGCGGGCGCGTCGATGGTGCTGGCCACCGCGTCGAGCGACGAGCGTCTGGAGCGGCTCCATGACCTCGGCATGGACCACGGCATCAACTACGCCGAGCAGGACGTCGCCGGTCGGGTCCGCGAGCTGACGGACGGCCGTGGGGTCGACTTGGTGGTCGATCCGGTCGGCGGGCACACGCTCGAAGCCAGCATCGCTTCCCTCGCCTACCGCGGTCGCGTGAGCTGGGTCGGACGGGCCGGCCGCGAGCCCTCGCCGCCCGAGGTGTGGCCGCTGATGGAGAAGAACGCGTCGCTCACGGGCGTGTTCCTCGGAGCCGAGATGGGCCGCGACCCGGACCGGGTCCGGCACATGATCGAGCGACTGCTGCAGCGGGTCGCCGACGGCGAGCTGCGCGTCGTGATCGACCGCGTGTTCCCGCTCGCCGAGGCGGCCGAGGCGCATCGCTACATCGAGAGCCGGCAGGCGTTCGGCCGAGTGCTGTTGCGCCCCTGACCGCCCACCGTCGGGCGCGGCGGTCAGGTTTCGAACACGCTGCTCCGGATGCGGTAGCGGTCCCCGCGGTACGTCATCCGGCCGACCTCCACCACCCGGCCGTCGCGCGAGAACGCCGTCGACATGGCGACGAGCACGGGCTGACCGACGGAGACCTTGAGCAACCGCGCCGTCGGATGGTCCGCGCCCTGCGCCTCGATCGCGTAGTCGGCGCGTACCGGCTTGTTTCCGGCGAGGGCGAGCTCGCGGTAGAGCGACCCCGTCGACCAGTCGACGTCGAGTAGCGACGGGGCGCAGGCCAACGGGACCACGCTGTGGCTGACGGCGACCGGGATGGCGTCGAGCTTGCGGATCCGCTCGAGGGTGACCACGGTGCTCCCCGGCGCGATCGAGCAGCTCTCGGCCTCCTCGATCGACGCCGGGTGGGCGTCGAGCGCGAGCAGCTCGGCGCTCGGGGTCAACCCCCGCGCCTGCGCCAGCCGCGAGAAGCTGAGCAGGTTGTTCGGGGTCTCGCCGAGGACCGGCGAGGCGACGTACGTCCCGGCGCCCTGGACGGAGTACAGCGCGCCGTCCTCGCGGAGCCGGGCGAGCGCCCGCCGCAGGGTCACCCGGCTGACACGGAGCTCCTGGCAGAACTGACGCTCCGGCGGCAGCCGATCGCCGAGCCGCAAGCGGCCGTCACCGAGCCGGGCGGTGAGCTCGGAGTACACGCGCTCCACCTCGGTCCGCGGCATGCCGTGCACGTTAGACCAGTTGCCGAATTGGTACAGCAATTGGTTGCCCACCTCCTCCGTTCTGTCGGTCGGGACCGGCCGTATCCGGCCGATGCCAAACGACAGAACGAGGGGGTCGGAGTAGCGTCTGGCCCGCATGGTGCTGAACTCAGCGGCGAACTCGCTGCGCGCCGTGGAGTTCCTGGTCGAACGGGGCGAGGTGGGGGTGTCCGAGCTGGCGCGCCACCTCGGCGTCACCGTCGGGACCGGACATCGGATCGTGACCACGCTGGTGGAGACGGGGTTCGCCGAGCAGAACGTGGCGACCCGCCGGTACCGGCCGAGCAACAAGATCCTCGCCCTCGCCCAGCAGGTCAGGGCCAGGGTCAACGTCCGGGACCGGGTGCACCTGCACCTCGTCGAGTTGATGCAGGAGGTGGGCGAGACGGTGCATCTCGGTGTGCTGGCCGACGGGCAGGTGCTGTGCGTGGACAAGGTCGCGTCCGACCACACGGTCCGGGTCGAGTTCCGCGTCGGCTCGCGGCTGCCGGCGCACTCCACCGCCCTCGGCAAGGTGCTCGTGGCGTTCAACGACGGCGTCGACGTGAGCGCGCTGCTGCGGGCGGCGAAGACGTCCGGCCAGGCCAAGCGCCCACCGAGCGCGACGAGGTTCCGCCAGGAGCTGGAGGCCGTGCGCGTGGCGCGATTCGCCGAGGCCCGCGGTGAGTACCTCCCCGATCTCGACTCGGTGGCCGCGCCCATCACGGGTGCGAACGGAGCCGTGATCGCCGCCGTCGACGTGTCCGCGCCGCACTCCAGGTACGAGCGCTCCCGGGCCGAGCTCCAGCGAGAGGTCCAGGCGGCTGCGGAACGGATCTCCGAGCAACTCCACCAGCACGAGGCCAACGAGATCACCGCCTGACGAAGTGGACCAGTTGCACCCGCTGGTCTGGGAGTGGTTACATTGGTCTTGGGGGAAGGGGGGTCTGATGGGGGTTGCGACGTCAGTCCAACACGACAATCCGCTGGCGCGCGATGTCGACGAGTGGCTCAAGGGACCCGACACGTACGCGATCGGCATCGATGCCGGCGTGTCCATGATCAGCGGTGGCGTCGTCGATCTCGCGACCGGCGCCGTCGTGCGCAAGCTGTCGATGCCATCGGTTGGCGGGGACGTGGCGGCGTTGGACGCGTGCACAAAGCTGGCAGGCGACCTCGCGTCCAGTCATCCGGTGGAGCTCATCGGCGTCGCCGTTCCCGAGATCGTGCGGCGCACGGGCAGCGTCGAGAGCGCGGCGAACTGGGACTGGCGTCACCTCGACGTGCCCGCCGCGTTCGCCGCGGTCGGTGCCGCCAGCGTGCACTCCGATGTCCGCGCCGCCGCCTTCGCCGAAGCCCGCGCCGGCGCCGGCCGGGGCCTCGAGTGCTTCGTGTACATCATCGTCGACACGGGGATCAGCGCCGTCGTCGTCCGCCACGGTGTGCCGTGGGACGGTCGCTGCGGCGCGGCGCTCGTGCTGGGCGTGCCTCCGGTCGAGGACGTCGCGGGCGGCAAGGCGTTCGCCGCGATCGGCCACGGTGACCCGCTCGAGGTGCTCGACAACCCGCGCCACGCGGGGGTCGTGGCCCGCGCGGCCAAACGCCTCGGCGAGGAAGTGGCCCGGGTCGTGAACCTGATCGATCCCGACGCCGTGATCGTCGGCGGCGCGCTCGGTCTTCATCCGGGCTACCGCCGCCAGTGGGTGGAGGTCATGCGCCGCTCGATCTGGTACCGGCCCACGTCGCTCGTGCCCGTCGTCGCCTCCGAGTTGGAGTCCGACGCCGTGCTCGTCGGGGCCGCCTTGGCGGCTGCCGCCTTCGTGCCGGTCTGACTCCGGCGATCCGTCAGTCGGCGGTCACCTCCAGCCTTCGCCGAAGCGGGACCCGGGTGCTTCTCGCTTCGGGCCAACGGTGGCAAGCGACCACGTGATCCCGATCGACCACGTCGATCTCCGGCACCTCGATCGTGCAGACGTCGTCCCTGAGGCGACACCGGGTGTGGAAGCGGCATCCGGGCGGCGGGGTTCGCGGGCTCGGCATCTCACCGCGGGGAACCTTCTGACCCTCGGCGGCAGTCTCCTCCTTGTGGATCCGGGGCACCGCGGCCAGCAGGCCCTGCGTGTACGGATGGACGGGGTCCTCGAAGATCTGTTCGGTCGGGCCGGACTCGACGATGCGGCCGAGGTACATCACCGAGAGCCGGTCGGCGATCTGGCCGACCACGTTCAGGTCGTGGGTGATCACGAGATACGTGATCCCGAGCGTGCTGCGCAGGTCGTCCATCAGGGCGAGCACGCCCGCCGCGGCCGATACGTCGAGCCCGGAGGTCGGCTCGTCGGCGATGAGCAGGTCAGGCTCGAGGGCCAGAGCCCTGGCGATGCTCACCCGTCGCGCTTGACCGCCAGACAGCTGGGCCGGGTACTTGTCCCCCAGCTCGGGCGACAGCCCGACCAGCTCGAGAAGCTCGGCCACGGCCGTGCGCTGGCCCGCCGGCGTGCGGTTGATCTCGTACGGCTCGGTCAGGAGCGTGCGCACCCGTAGCCGAGGCGACAGGCTGCCGACCGGGTCCTGGAGGATGATCTGCATCCGGCGGCGCAGCTGGCGCAGCCCGGACGAGCCGAGCGTGCGCACGTCGACTCCGTCGAAGCGGATCTGTCCACTCGTCGCGCTGACGAGTCGAAGCAGCGTCAGCGCGAGCGTCGTCTTGCCCGATCCGGACTCGCCTACGAGGCCGACGATCTCACCCCGGTGCAGTTCGAGATCGACGTCGACGACGGCTTGCACTGGCTGCACCCGCTTGCCGCGGAGCCTGCCGAGGAGCCCGCGGCGCTCCTCGAAGCTCTTGCTCAGTCCGCGAACCACGACCAACGGCTCCTGCGCCGACCTCGCAACGGACGCCGAGCGGGCGGCCGGCTCGACGGACGCCGGCTGGATCTCGGTCTGCTGTAGTTCGGCCGGTTCGGGTGCCGCGCCACTACCCCCCCGATAGAGGTAGCAGCGGACGAAACGATCGCCGATCGGGTACATCGCGGGCACGTCCTCGAGGCACGCGGCATGACGGTGCTGACAGCGGTCGGCGTAGGCGCAGCCGCGCGGTAGCTCGTGCAAGCCCGGAACCCGTCCGGGGATACCTCGCGACAACTCGGCCCGATCCTCGTACGAGGGGGCGACCTCGATCAGCGCCTTCGTGTACGGATGGCGCGGCTCGGCGAACAGAGCCCGGGTGTCGGCCGTCTCGACGATCCGTCCCGCGTACATCACCGATACCTGATCGCACGACTCGGCGACGACACCAAGATCGTGGCTGATGAGCAGCATCGACGTGCCGTGGCGGCGGCGCACCTCGCGGAACAGCTCCAAGATCTGCGCCTGGAGCGTCACGTCGAGTGCTGACGTTGCCTCGTCGGCGATGATCAGGGCGGGCTCGAGCATCAATGCCATCGCGATCATGACCCGCTGCTGCATTCCACCTGAGAACTGGTGCGGGTAGTAGTCGAACCGGTCCGCCGGGTCCGGGATGCCGACCTCGTCGAACAGTCGGAGGACTCGACGGCGCCGGGCCGCGCTCGACTCGTTCGTCTTCTCCGGATGGCTGGCGGCCACCTTCATGATCTGTCGTCCAACGGTGATGGTCGGGTTCAGAGAGCCGAGCGGGTCCTGGAAGATCATCGCGATCTCGGCCCCCCGCACCCGGCGCAGAGCGTCCGGTGCGAGTCGGGTCAGATCGCGCCCTTCGAACTCGATCGAGCCGCCGGTGATCTGACCGTTGCGAGCGAGGATCCCGAGGACTGCCGAGGCGACCGTGGACTTGCCCGAGCCGGACTCGCCGACCAGCCCGACGATCTCGCCGCGGCAGATGGTGAACGAGACCTCCTGGAGCGCGGGAAGGTCCACGCCCCTGACCCGGTACGTGACCCCCAGGTCCCTGACGTCGAGGAGCACATCACTCACGGGACGTGCTCCATTCGCGTGGACTCGACGGTCTCGACCCCGCGTCCGGCGCTGAACGACTCACCGAGGAGGGTAAAAGCCACGGTCGTGAGGGCGATCGCCGCGGCGGGCCAGAGCACCGGCCCCGGAGCGTCGCGGACGCGGCCGAACCCTTCGAAGAGCATCGATCCCCATGACGCATCCGGCGGAGGCACGCCGAGGCCGAAGAACGAGAGTCCCGCCTCGGCGACGATGACCACCGGGATGTCGATGGCGGCCAGGATCAGGATCGGTCCGATGATGTTGGGCAGGATGTGCCGACCCGTGATCCGCCAACTGCTCGCGCCCAGCGCCCGCTCGGCGAGCACGAAGCCGCGTTCCTTGACACCGAGCACCGACGCCCTCGTCACGCGCACGTAGCCCGGCACGAACGCGACCACCAACACCAGGATCAGCGTCTGCGTCGACACTCCGAGGAGCGGGATCATCACCAACGCGAGGATGAGACCGGGAAACGCGGCGAGGAAGTCGATGAAGAAGAGGGTGAGCAGGTCGGCCCGCCCGCTCCGGTAGCCGCTGGCGAGCCCGATCGCCAGCCCGATCGAGACAGCGATGAGGACGACCGGGATACCGAGCGTCAGCACGATCTGGGTACCGGCGATGAGTCGCGACGCGATGTCCCGTCCGAGATGATCAGTGCCCAGCCAATAATCCACAGACGGCCCTTCGAGCCGCCGGGCGATGTCCTGGTCGTTCGGGTCGTGCGGTGACAGTACGGACCCGAAGACGGCGAGGATGCACAGGGCGCCGATGACGGAGAGGCCGAAGCCCCGGCCGGCCGGCTTGGACCTTCTTCGGCGCCCCCTCATGTCTCGTTGGACGCCTCGATGCGCACGCGCGGATCGACGAGGCGGTAGGCCAGATCGACGAGCAGGTTGATCAGGATGAACAGCACGGACACGACCGCCACCATTCCCTGCACGATCGAGTAGTTGCGGGTATCGATGGCACGGGCGAGCACGGTGCCGACGCCTTGGCGGGAGAAGATCAACTCGACGAAGAGGGCGCCGCCCATCAGGCTCGCGACACCAAAGCCGATCACCGCAAGCGTCGGGATGAACGCGTTCTTGAGTGCGTAGCGGAAGAAGATCGTCCGGTTACGGACCCCGTAGGCGGTCGCCGCCCGCACGTAGGTCGTGCCGAGCACATCCACGAGGCTCGCCCGGAGCAGACGGGCGAGATAGCCGGTCCACGCCAGCGCGAGGGCGAACGCCGGGAGCGCCAGCCGGTGGATGTAGTCCACCGGATCGCTGAACGACCCGGTGCCGATGATCGGGAAGAGCTCCAGGCGCACACCGAAGACGACGAGCAACGCCAGTCCGGCGACGAGCGACGGGATCGAGATGGCGACGATCGAGATGAGGGCGAGGAAGCGGTCGAGCAGGGACCCCGGCCGCGTGGCCGCGAGCACGGCGAGCGGCACGGCGAGCAGCGTGGCGAAAAGCATCGCGGCGACTGCGAGGGCCATCGTGTGCGGCAGCGCGTCGAGCACGATGTCGAGGACCGGTCGCCGGGAGAAGAAGTCCTGCCCGAGGTCGCCCTGCACCGCCCCGAACACGAACCCTCCGACCTGCTCGTGCACCGGCTCGTCGAGGCCCATCTCGCTCCGCACGAGCTCCACGAGCTGCGGCGTCGCTCGCTCCCGGAGGATCGCCGTCGCCGGGTCGCCCGGCAGGAACCGCACCAGCGCCGCGAGGGCGGTGAGCACGAGGAGCGCGACGAGGGCAGCGAGAGCGACGCGCCGCAAGACGTAGCGCAGCACCGGTCAGCCGTCCCGGATGGCTGGACAACTTTTCGCCACGCGTTATAACCTAACGCCTACAGTGAAGGCGTTCCAGACGATCGCGAACCTCGCGGTCGAGTGCCGACACCGAGCCCATTGGGGGTGGCAATGGCCAGATCACGGTTGAGCATGCTGTTCGTGGCAACGCTCCTCGTCGCCGCGGCGTGTGGAGACGATGACGACGATGACGCGGCACCGGGCACCGGTGAGACGACCGAGACCACCGTCTCGTCGCCCGAGACGTCGGGCTCGGCACCTGAGACCGCGGGTACGACGGCCGACACTGCGGGCACGACACCTGCATCGTCGAGTCCAGCGCCCGCGACGACGGAACAGAGCGGTGACGGTGAAGTGGCGACGACGCTGCGCGGCCGGTTCCTCACCGACACCACGACGTTCGACCCGATCGGCCTGTCCACGCTGTCGGACCTGGCGTCCGGAGCGATCCTCTTCGAGTCGCTCATCGAGCCGGACATCAGCGGCGAGGGAGTCGTCAACGAGCTCGCCGAGACCTGGGAGATCGCGGACGACGGCCTGTCGATCGATTTCACGTTGAAGGAGGGCATTCAGTTCCACCACGGGTACGGCGAGCTGACCGCAGAGGACGTGAAGTTCTCCCTCCTGCGGGCGGCCGGCAAGCTCGAGGGGTCGGAGGCGTCGGGCATCGCCTCCTTCTACACCGCCCTGAAGAACGTCAACGTCACCGGCCCGTACTCGGGCACGATCGTGATGTCCGAGCCGTCCGTCACGATGGTCGAGCAGGCGCTGCCACTGACGGGCATCTATTCGAAGGCGGCGTACGACGAGCTCGGCGTCGACGGCATCGCCCAGCAGCCGGTCGGGACCGGGCCCTACGAGCTCGACGAGGTCGTGCCCGGCGAGTACGTCCGCTTCACCCAGTTCGCCGACTACTCCGGTGCGTCGCCCTATGTCCCCGAGCAGCGCTTCGAGGAGATGATCTTCCACGTCATCACCGAGGACAGCGCGGCCGAGCTGGCCTACGAGGCGGGCGACCTGGACCTGCTGGTGCCGGTGCGGGCGGCGTCGGCGAGCCGCTTCCAGGAGCTCGACAACACCGAGGTCACCAACTACAGCACGATGGTGTACCGCTGGATCGGGATGAACATCCTCGATCCGGCCCTGTCCAACCCGACGCTGCGCGAGGCGATCATCGCCGCCATCGACGTCCAGTCGATCCTCGACGCCACGTCCGACGGCCAGGACGTGCGGGCGACCGCACTCGTGGCGCCGAACGCCCCGATCGGCTACTGGGAGGACGCGCCCGTCCACGAGCCGGACCTCGACCGGGCACGGCAGCTCGTGGAGCAGGTGCCGGAGGACCAGCGGCAGCTGCGGTTCACGATCGCCGACGACGAGATCTCCCGGACCGTCGCCCAGGTCGCCCAGCAGAACCTCGAGGACGCCGGGCTGAGCGTCGAGATCGAGATCCTCGACGCCGCCAGCTTCTTCGTCGCCGACGAGACGAACCGCCAGCGCCAGCTCTTCTACACCGAGTTCGGCATCAACTACCGCGAGCCGACGCAGGAGCTGCTGTGGTTCACGTGCGATCAGATCGACAGCTGGAACTACATGTACTGGTGCGATGAGCGGTACACCGAGCTGTTCGCCCAGGCGCAGGTCGAGCTCGATCGCGATGCACGCGAGGCGATGTACATCGAGATGCAGGAGCTCTGGGAGGCGGCCGAGCACACGGTGTGGGTCTCGCACCCGACGACCTTCATCGCCGCGCGAACCGACACGGTGGAGGTGCTCGCCGATCCCGCCGGCACCGTGTACTACGCGGCGTTGACGCCGCAGTGATGCGATGGAGCGTGCGAGCTCGCGTCCCGACGGTTCCGCGATGACGCAGCCGGACGCGGCCGCGCCGGAGCAGGCCCCGACGACGGAGTACTCGCCGTCGCCGCGCCCGTCCTACGACGTCCCCACGCTGATCACCAGAGCCAACGTCACCCGGCACATCTGGGGCGACGATCAGGCGTCCGAGGTGGCCGACTGGATCTACGTCTCCAGCGATCGCATCCACGCGTTGGTGTTCGGGCTGCCACCGGGCGGTTCGTTCCGCCACTCCCCCGAGTACCGCACCGTCTTCGGCGCCGACGAGGTACTGACCGTGCTCCGGGGCCGGATGATCCTGGCCAACCCCGAGACCGGAGAGGTGCACCTCGTCGAGACCGGCGCGAGCATCGCCTTCGGTCAGGACACGTGGCACCACGCCTTCGCCCACGGGGAGGAGGAGTTGCGGGTGCTCGAGCTGTTCGCGCCTCCGCCCTCGAGTGGGACGTCCGGGCTCTACTCGCGCACGCGGCCCTACCTCCAGAGCAACCGCTACGCCGACGACAGCATCCTCGGCGCGTGGCCCCGCCCCAGGACCGATGCCGGGACACTCCGCCCGATCCGGGCCGGCGACGTCCACTACCGGCTCGTCGGGGACGCGCTCGTCGGCATCCTGTTCAGCACCGACCAGCTCACCGTCGGCACCGTCAGCCTCTCCCCCGGTGGCGTGAGCGCCAGGCAGCGGCGGGGCGGCGACGAGGTCCTGTTCGGGCAGACCGGCACGATCCACGTACGGTCGTGGTACCAGGACCGCACGTACGTCTTCGAGGTCGGTCGCGACGAGACCTGCTTCCTGCCCCGCGGCTCGGTCCACGAATACCGGAACTACGGCGCGACGACGGCGACCGCGTTCGTCGGGGTCGCGCCGGCCTTCCGCGACGAGGGCGACGCGTGACGGAACCGTTCCTCGGCTGATGGTCACGACTGAGATTCCCGACCGTCACGGCCCCGACGCGGAGGCGACCCCCCTCGCGCCGGAACCACCCGGCACGCTGGCGATCGGGCTCGACGTCGGCGGGTCGAAGATCGCGGCGTGCCTGTTCGACGTCGGCAGTCGCACCTCACTGGCAACCCGTCGCACCGCGACCCGACCGTCCCGCGGGGGCGGCGCGGTGCTGGAGGACTGTGCGACGCTCGTGGAGCAGCTCGTCGCCGAGGCTGGAGTGGATGCGGTGAGGACGCCGCTGGGAATCGGCGTGTGCGAACTCGTCGGACCGGACCGCGAGATCACGACGGCGGCGAACTTCGACTGGCGGGGGCTCGACGTGGCCGCTCACTTCCGGTCCCCGCTGCTCGTCGTCGAGTCCGACGTGCGGACGGCGGCCGGCGCGGAGGCCTGGATCGGCGCGGGCGTGGGGCGGAACAGCTTCATCTACCTCACCGTCGGCACCGGGATCGCGTTCACCCTTGTCATCGACGGTCGGCCGCACGCCGGCGCCCACGGCAACGCACTGATCCTCGGTGCACCGCCGGTGGAGTCGACGTCGAGCGGGGCGGCACTCGCCGCCGCCGCCGGCCTGCCCACCGCCCAGGACGTGTTCGCGCGCGGATCACGGCTCGATCGTCGCCGAAGCCGCGGACCAGCTCGGGTCGGCGATGGCGTGGCTCGTCAACGCCCTTGATCCGGAGCTGATCGTGATGGGCGGTGGGCTCGGCCTGCGCCGGGAGTACCGCGAGGCGGCGGTGGCGGCGATGCGTCCTCGAATCGAGGCGCCGGCGAGCCGTGACGTCGCGGTGGTCCCGGCCGCGCTCGGGGCCGACGCAGGCGCGATCGGGGCGGCCCGGATGGCCGCCGGAGCTGCGCATCGCACTCACACCCAACCAGGGAGGACATTGACGTGATCGGGATCGGGGTTGTCGGCCTCGGCAGCGTGTTCATGGGGAGCTATCGACCGCAGGTCGAGCGACTGGAACGGCACGGCCGGGTGCAGCTGCGCGCGGTGTACGACATCGACGACGAGCGGCGCAAGGCCGTGGCCGGCCGAGTGGGACTCGATGCCGACATCCCGTCCGCCGACGCGCTGATCGAGCGCGACGACGTCGACTTGGTCATGGTCCTGACGAGCATGCCCGAACACGGTCGCCTCGCCCTCGCCGCGATGCAGGCGGGAAAGCACGTGCTCGTCGAGAAGCCGATGGCCACCTCGCTCGACCAGGCCGCGGCGCTCGTCGAGGTCGCCCGGGAGGGGCGCTCCAAGCTCGTGTGCGCTCCCCACGTCCTGCTCTCGCCCACCTATCGGGAGATGTGGCAGCGCGTGCGCGACGGTGTGATCGGCGACCTGCACCTCGGTCGCGCCCGCTACGGGTGGCGCGGTCCGTGGTGGGGTCCGTGGTTCTACCGCCCGGGCGGCGGCTCGCTGTTCGACCTCGGCTGTTACAACGTGACGTCGCTGATCGGCTTCTTCGGATCGGCCCGGCGGGTCTCGGCGATGATGGGCACGCGCATCCCGCAACGCACCGTCGACGGCGAAGTCGTCGACGTCGAGGCCGACGACAACGTGCAGATCCTCATCGATCACGGCGACGACCGGTACTCGAGTGTGATGACGGGGTTCACCATCCAGCGCTACCGCAGCCCGGCGATCGAGCTCTACGGCGCGACGGGCTCGATGCAGATGCTCGGGCACGACTGGGCGCCCGAGGGGTTCGAACAGTCGCGGAACGAGGCGGGGACGTGGGAGATCGTCCCCGACACCAATCCCCAGTGGCACTGGACGTCGGGCTTCGACCACCTCGTCGAACACATCGAGTCCGGTGGTGAGACGATCACGCGGCCGGAGCAGGCCTACCACGTCCTCGAGGTGATGCTGGCGGCGAACCGCTCGGCGGCGGAGGGCCGGGTCATCGAGATCGAGAGCGAGTTCCCCCAACCGAACTACTCCTCGCTGCCGCCCCCGCCGAAGTACAACCGCTTCGAGCACGACCCGCGGTCGGCGGTCTAGGGGTTCGCCGTGAGCGCGCACAGCGTGACGGACGCCGAGCGGGAGCGGTGGGAACACGACGGGTTCGTGGTCCGCGAGTCGGTGCTGACCCCGTCGGAGATCGACGAGATGACGGGTGCGTGCGAGGAGCTGTGCGCGCGCCTGGCCGCGCACTCGACGGAGGCGCACAAGGTGGACGTGTCCTCGTTCTACGTGTTCGAGACGGACGAGCCGCTCAACGTGATGATCAAGTGGGAGCCCGGTAGCCGCGACGTGATCCAGGGCGTGGAGCCGTTGGTGCACCTGCATCCCGTGCTCGAGCAGTACGCGTGGCACGAGGGGTTCACCGTCCCGTCGCGGGAGCTGCTCGACGTCGACGAGGTCGGCCTGTTCACCGAGAAGCTGAACGTCAAGCGAGCGGGCGTCGGCGGCGCGTACGCCCTCCACCGGGACCTGCCGTACTGGCTCGGCGACGCCGAGGACGTGGAGCGCATGGTCACCGTGCTCCTCACCCTCGACGAGGCCACGGCCGCCAACGGGGCGCTCGAGGTGCTGCCCGGGAGCCACCTCGTGGATGACCTGCCGTACAAGGAGTCGGCGCTCGAGTTCGAGCGCAACGAGATCGATCCGCGAGCGGATGGACACCTCGGCGATGGTGCCCGTCGAGGTTCCGGCCGGGAGCGCGATCTTCTTCGGCCCGAGGTTGGTCCACCGCTCGGGCGCCAACTCGTCCGGGCAGCACCGGCGGGCCGTGCTGTACACGTACCAACGCGCCGGGCTGCGCGACCAGCGCGACATCAACCGGGCGTGGTTCGACGCGATGCGGGCTCGAACCTGATCGGTGGCGGCTCAGTCCCTGAGCGTCATACCGATCTGGGTGCGATTGTTGTCGGCGGGGCTGGGAGATGTTGACCATGGCGCAGATCCGGGCCCCGTCGCTGATGCGTCGGGTCATCGCTTGGGGGCGGCGTCGGACCCGGCCCGAACGCAGGCAAGCAGCGAGCTCCTTGCGCAGCTCGCCGCGGGCTTGCACGTACAGCGCCTGATAGATCGCCTCTGGCGACACCCACCACTGTGGATCATCGGGTTGATCCCGCCGCAACCGGCACGACACCTGCTCGGGCGACCACCCCTCACGCAACTCGGCGAGCACCGCCTCCCACAGCTGTGGACGCTGCACGAACCAGCGATCTTTGGGCCGCCGAGCGACCTGATCGGCCCGCTCTTGAGCGGCGAAAGCCTTGTACCGGCGACGGTCCGGGCCGCAGCGTGCCAGCTCCCGACCGATCGTGCCCGAGGCCGACCGACGCGCCGGCTGATCATCGGCATTGGTCTCACCCAGCTCGACACCGATCTGGATCTCGATGCGCTCATCGATGATCAACGCGAACAGTCGAGAAGAATCGCGCCCGGATGGCGGATTGAGAAGGATCGCGCCCAGATTCAGGGGTTGGCCAGCGCGCGCCCGAGGAAGCGCAGCGCGCCGGGGAGCTCGTCCCGCCAGTACGCCCACTCGTGCCCGCCCGGGCTCTCGACCCACTCGTGGTCGATGCCGGCGGCCCGCAGTCGTTCGTGCAGCGCCCGGTTCTGCTCGATCAGGAGGTCGTCGGAACCGCAGCACAGGTAGATCGCCGGGAGCGGACCATCGTGCGTCAGCACGGCCTCGGCCACAGAGTGCTCGCTCGGATCGACGCCGTAGCTCGACAGATCACCGACGAACAGGCGCAGGTCACGGAACTCGGTGATCGAGGAGAGTCCGGCGAGGGCGCGAAACCTCGGTGCGCTGCGGACGCCGAGCAGGAGCGCGCCGAGCCCGCCCATCGAGAGCCCGGCCAGGGCCAGCGCGCTGTCCGATGCCACCGCCGGAAGGACTTCCGCGGCCAGCGCCGGGACCTCGTCGACGACCCAGCCGACGCTGTCCCCGCCCGGTCCCTGCACGTAGCCGCTGCCGTGGCCCCACAGTCCGTCCGACGGCATCGCCAGGGCCAGCGGCGGGATCAGTCCGTCGTCGATGAGCCGCTTCGCCGTGCGGTGCGCCGCGCCCAGGTACGCCCACGCCCAGTGGCTGCCGTAGACCCCGTGGAGCAGGATGACGAGCGGGATCGGCCCCCCGACGTCGGCGGGTGCCCACAGGGTGCAGTCGGCCCGCCGACCGAGGGCCGGACTCTGCACGGTCACGTGGCGCAGACCGTCCACCTCCAGCGCGGGATCGGACCGTTCCAGGGTGACGAACTGGCTCGTCACTCGAAGACCAGCACTCCCTTGGCGTTGCGACCCTCGAGGAGGTCGGCGAACGCCCGATCCACCTCGTCGATCGCGTACGTCGTCGTCACGAGCTCGTCGAGCAGGATCGTCCCGGCGGCGTAGAGCGAGAAGATGCGAGGGAAGTCGCGGGCCGGGCGGCATTGTCCGTAGAGCGGATTGATGTACGTCTTGTCCCACTCGAAGAGCTGCATGTCGACGGTGATCGGTTGCTCGATCCCGCTGACCTGGACGGCCATCCCGCCGTGGCGGACCATCGCCAAGGGAGCCGCACCGAGCTCGGGCACGGCGGTGCACTCGAACGCGTAGTCCGCGCCGCGCCCGCCCGTCAGCGACTGGACATCCGTGACGACGGCCGCCAGCCCGAAGTCGTCGGGGTCGGCGAGCACGGAGTCGGTGGCTCCGAAGCGCCGCGCCATCTCGAGCCGGCCCGGCTTGACGTCGACGGCGATGATCGTCCGCGCGCCGCACACCTTGGCGCCTTGAATGACGTTGAGCCCGACCCCGCCGCAACCGAGCACCACGACCGACGATCCCGGTCGCACGGCGGCGGCGTTGACCGCCGAGCCGAATCCCGTCATCACTCCGCAACCGACGATGCTCGCGGCGGCGAACGAGATGTCGACGTCGATCGGTACGACCGCCTCCTCGCGCACGAGGCTGAGCGTCGACATCGTCCCGAGGTTGAACGCGCGGACGACGGGCCGGCCGCGGCTCGTCGTGCCCTCGAGGTGAGCGTGACCGCCCAGCCGGGCCGTGAGCGGCGAGTGCCGCTCGCACAGGTGGTGGTTCCCCTCGACGCACTGGAAGCAGGAGCCACACGGGATCGCCCAGCTCAGCACGACCCGGTCCCCTGGCGCGACGCGACGGACACCCTGGCCGACCGCGGCCACCACCCCCGCCCCCTCATGGCCCAGCACGAGCGGGATCGAGGCCTGCACCAGGTCGTGGTCCGTGTGGCAGACACCGGACGCCTTCAGCTCGACGAGCACTTCGTTCGGGCCCGGTTCGCCGACCTCGATGTCCTCGACGGCGAGCGAGCCCTTTCCGTCACTGATCACAGCTCGCCCGATCACACGGCACCCTTCTCGTAGCGACCCCGGAGTTGACACGTCACGTCACGTGGCTCCACACTGATCGTACCGTGAAATCGTTTTCCCGGCAGTGCCACTCCGCGGAGGAGGCGATGGCGGGGCCGCAAACAAGGGGGTCGTGTGGGGACGAGCGGTCGAGCGCTCTCGACGAGGCGAGCGGCTCCAACTCGTTCCGCCGGGCGGCTCATCCGCTCAATTGAGTTCCGGCTCACAACCAGGGGGACCAATGCTGAATCCACGACGGCTGCATCCAGCGTGGAAGGCCACCAGGGCGATCGCGCTGGCCTTCGTCCTGGCGTCGGTCGCCGTCGCGTGTGGTGACGATGACGACGATGCCGCCAGCGACACGGCCGCGGACACAGCCGGTGACACGGCGGAACCGGCGGCGACGTCCGAGGACACCGAAGGAGACCACCGCGGGCACGGAGGGTACGGCGCGCGGCGACGACGGAGGCCGAGTCCGAGGGTGAGCCGACGCGAGGCGGCCGGATCATCATCGGGATCCCGGACGAGGCGACACTCGGCTTCGACCCGTCGACGACCACGGTCGGTGCCGGCGGCGCGACGATGGCGCTGGCGATGTACGACACGCTTGCGGCCTACCAGGCCGACGGCACGGCCGCGCCGTACCTCGCCGAGAGCATCGAGCCGAACGCGGATGCCACCCAGTGGACGGTGAAGCTGCGGCCGGGGATCACGTTCCACGACGGCACACCGCTCAACGCCGAGACGATCAAGTTCGACTTCGACAAGAACAGCGAGGCCGGCCGGGTCCTGCAGGAGGGGTTCACGATCGACGTGATCGACGAGCTCACGGCCCGGTTCAACTTCGTCGACCCGTTCGGTGCGTTCCCCGACAGCATGGCGACCCAGTGGTCGTGGACCAAGTCTCCGACCGCCGTCGAGGAGATGGGTGAGGACTACGCCAACAACCCGGTGGGCACGGGTCCGTACGTCTTCGACGAGTGGGTGCGCGACGACCACCTCACCGTCGTGCGCAACGAGAACAACTGGCGGGATGACAACGCATTCCTCGACGAAGTCGAGTTCCGCCCGATCATCGACGACTCCGTCCGGAAGGCGGCGCTCGAAGCCGGCGATGTCGACGCGATCGTGGTCGGACAAGGTGACATCGACGACTTCCGGGCGCAGGACGAGTTCCAGCTCGTCGAACGGTCCGCAGGCGTCAACGCGATCATGTACAACATGACGAAGGCCCCGTTCGACGATCTGCGCGTTCGCCAGGCCTTGTCCATGGCGATCGACGTCCCCGCGGTGATCGAGAGCGTCTTCGACGGCGTCGGCGAGCCGGCGACCGGCCCGCTGCCGGCCGACAACCCCTACTACCACGAGGTCGACTACCCGACGTACGACCCCGAGGCGGCGAGCGCGTTGATCACCGAGTACGAGGAGGAGACCGGGACCCAGGTCGAGTTCGAGTACCTCTTCAGCGACGTGCCCCTCGACCAGGAGCTGGCCCAGCTGTTCCAGTCGTACTGGGAGGCAGTGGGCGCGACGGTCACTCTCGCCCCGCCGCTCCCCGAGTCCGACCTGCAGAACCGCCGAGTCGAGAAGCAGTACGACGTCGTGATCAGCGGCATGCCGCCCGTCATCGACCCCGACCCGTGGCTCCCGCTCTTCCGCTCCGACAGCTTCCTCAACTACGGGGCGAGCAACAGTCCCGAGATCGATGCCGCGATCGACGCCAGTCGCTCCGAGGTCGACGTCGACAAGCGCGCCGAGGCGTACGCCACCCTGCAGGAGGAGCTGGCCGCGCAGCTCGGCTGGTTCTTCTTCCAAGAGGCCGTCGTCGCCGTAGCCGCACGGGAAGGCGTGCACGGCATCGAATCGTGGACCATGCCGGACGGCACCCCAGGGCTCTCGAAGCAGTTCTGGCTGCCCTTCCAGGTGGACTCGCTGTGGGTGGAGTAGACAGCGACCGATGACGCGGGGGTTCGTCAAGCAGCTCACGCAGCTCGCCCTCACGCTCCTCGTCGTCTCGTTCCTCTCGTTCCTCCTCATCACGCTCCTCCCCGGCGACCCGGCCGTGCAGATCGTCGGGGTCCAGTACGCCACCGAGGAGAACGTGGCGGAGGTGCGAGCGGAGCTCGGCTTCGACCGACCGATCCTCGTCCGCTATGCCGACTGGCTCGGAGACGCCGTGACGGGTGATCTCGGCACGTCGTACCGGTCACGCCAGCCGGTATGGGACTCGATCGTCGAACGGCTGCCGGTGACGATCGAGCTGGTCGTGCTGACCCAGATCGTCTCGATCGTCCTGGCGCTCATCATCGCTCCGCTGGCGGCGTTGCGTCCCCGGTCGTGGTTCGACCGGGGCACGACGGCGGGGATCTCGGCGGCCCTCGCGATCCCGCCGTTCACGCTCGGGCTGTGGTTGATCTTCCTGTTCGCCGTCACCTGGAAGGTGCTCCCCGCGACCGGGTACGTGCACCTGACGGACTCGATCACCGAAAACCTGCGCTCGATGGTGCTGCCCACCATCACGCTCGCGCTGGTCCCGCTCGCGATCTACGTGCAGGTGCTGCGCACCGAGATCATCACCACGATGCAGGAGGACTACGTCACCCTGGCGCGATCCAGGGGGCTGTCGACGCGGTACGTGCTGGCGCGGCACGTGATGCGGCCGTCGTCCTGTCGCTGCTCACCCTCATCGGGATCAACGTCGGTGCGTTGCTCGGTGGCGCGGTGATCATCGAGTCGATCTTCTCGCTGCCCGGCTTGGGCCGGCTGACCGTCGATTCGATCAACAACAAGGACTACATCCTCGTCCAAGGGATCGTGCTCTTCATCACCGTCTCGTTCGTCGTCGTCAACTTCGCCGTCGACCTCCTCTACGCCAGGCTCGACCCGCGGATCAGGAAGTCATGAGCGAGGTCACGCTCCGGGAAACGGTCGTCGAGGAAATCCCGCCGGAGGTCGTGCCGGAGTCGGCCCCGCCCGAACAGCGCGTCCGCGAGTTCACGCCGGGTCTGGGGTTCTGGGTCGCCACCGGCTGGGTCGTGTTCCTGATCCTGATCGCCCTGTTCGTCGAGGTCCTGCCGTTCCAGGACCCGCTCGCGCCCGACCCGCGCAACACGAACGCCGGACCGAGCCTCGACCACTGGTTCGGGACCGACACGATCGGTCGGGACCTCCTCGCCCGGGTGGCGTACGGCACCCGCATCTCGTTGATCGTCGCCTTCGTCTCGTCGGTCGTTGCCGCGACGATCGGGAGCCTGTTCGGGTTCATCGCCGGTTATGTCCGCGGTCGGACGGAGCGCGTCGTCATGAGCACGATGGACGTGATGCTCGCCTTCCCGACATTGATCTTCGCCCTCGCCCTTGTCGCGTTCCTCGGCGCCAGCACGCGCAACGTGATCATCGCCATCGCCGTCATCGCCGTGCCAGTCTTCGCCCGGCTCGTGCGGGCCCAGACCCTCACCCTCAGCGAGCGCGAGTTCGTGATCGCCTCGCGTGCGGCCGGCGCCACGGACCGGCGCACGCTGCTCTCCGAGATCGCGCCGAATGTTTTTCCTTCGATCCTCGCCTTCGCTCTCGTGCTCGCCGCGCTGGCGATCGTCATCGAAGGCGGGCTGAGCTTCCTCGGCCTCGGCGTGCCGCTGCCCACGCCGGCCTGGGGCAACATCATCTCCTCCGGCCAGAAGGAGCTCGAGAAGGCGCCGCACATCAGCCTGATCCCGGCGGCGCTCATGTTCCTGACGGTGCTCGCCCTGAACACGGCCGGCGAGCGGCTCCGAGTGCACTTCGACGGCCAGGACAGCACCCGATGACGTTCATTGCGTTCCCCGGCCACGCAGGCCGTTTCTGGGCCGCTCGCTCGCTCGCTCGCAACAACGCGAGGGTGCAGCAATGACCGTCATGGCGTTCCCCGGCCACGCAGGCCGTTTCTGGCCGCTCGCTCGCTGGCGCTCGCTCGCTCGCAACAGCGCGAGGGTGCTCCAGTGACCGTTCATGGCGTTCCCCGGCCACGCAGGCCGTTTCTGGCCGCTCGCTCGCTGGCGCTCACTCGCTCGCATCCGTACAGGGTCCTGACATGACCCTCCTCCGCGTCGAGAACCTGACGACGTTCTTCCGGACACGCCGCGGGACGGTCCGGGCCGTCGACGACGTGTCCGTTGAGCTGGAAGCCGGCACGACCCTCGCCATCGTCGGCGAGTCCGGCTCCGGCAAGAGCGTCTTCACCCGTTCGTTGCTCGGCTTGCACACGACCACGAACATCGAGCGCGCCGACGGTCGCGTCTTCTTCGACGGTGTGGATCTCCGTGCACTGCCGCGCCGCGAGCTGCGACGGATCTGGGGTCAACGCATCGGCCTCGTCTCCCAGAATCCGATGGTCGCCCTCAACCCGGTCGTGCGCATCGGCCGCCAGATCACCGAGGTCCTGCGGAAGAACCGCGGGTTCAGCGAGGCGGCGGCGCGGACGAGAGCCATCGAGCTCCTCGAAGCCGTCGGGATCCCCGACCCGCAGCGGCGCGTGCGCGAGTACCCGCACCAGTTGAGCGGCGGTCTTCGCCAGCGGGTCACCATCGCCATCGCGATCTCGTGCGAGCCCGACCTGCTGATCGCCGACGAGCCGACGACCGCCCTCGACGTGACCGTGCAGGCGCAGATCCTCGACCTCCTGCGCTCCCTCCAGCGCGACCGGGGAATGGCCATGATCTTCGTCAGCCACGATCTCGGCGTTGTCGCCGGCCTCGCCGACGAGATCGCCGTGATGTACGCCGGTCGCATCGTCGAGAAGGCCCCGACCCTCGCCTTGTTCCGGCGACCCCGCATGCCGTACACCGAAGCGCTGCTCTCGTCGATCCCGACGATCGGCGACCACGGCACCCGGTTGCGGGTCATCGAGGGGCGGCCGCCGGACATGGTGCGACCGCCGTCGGGGTGCCGCTTCCACCCCCGGTGCCCGTACCGCGGCGACCGCTGCACGACCGAGATGCCGCCGCTCGACGGCGGAGCCAGCGGTCATGCCTACGCCTGTTGGTACCCGTTGAGCGGCCCCCGGGCTCTCGACCCGACCGAGGCGGTGAACGTTGGCCGGTAGCGGGACCGCCCAGCTGCGGACCGGATCAGACACGCTCGTCCGTGTCGAGCACCTCACGGTCGAGTACCCGGTGGATCACCACAGTCGCGTCCACGCCGTCTCCGACGTGAGCTTCGACCTCACGACCGGTGAGACGCTCGGCCTCGTGGGCGAGACCGGCTGCGGGAAGTCGACGACTGGCCGGGCGGTGCTCCAGCTGCCACCGCCGACGTCGGGCTCGGTCGTGTACGACGGGCACGAGCTGGTCGGAATGCCCAAGGGACAGCTGCGCGCCTTGCGCCCGTCGATGCAGATCGTGCTGCAGGACCCGCTCTCTTCGCTCAACCCGCGCCGGAAGATCCACGACATCGTGGCCGCGCCCCTGAGGGTGTGGAAGCACAAGCCCGCACAGATCGAGGCCCGCGTGACGGAGGTGCTCGACGCGGTCGGCCTCGACGTGTCGCGCGTCGGAGACCGACGTCCACGCTCGTTCTCCGGCGGTCAGGCCCAACGGATCTGCATCGCCCGGGCCCTGGTCTCCCAACCCCGGCTGCTGATCTGCGACGAGCCGGTTTCCGCGCTCGACGTCTCGGTGCAGGCGCAGATCTTGAACCTGCTGCAGGATCTCAAAGACCAGTTCGGTCTGACGATGCTGTTCATCTCCCACGACCTCGCCGTCGTCAGCCACGTCAGCGACCGTGTCGCCGTGATGTACCTCGGCAAGCTCTGCGAGATCGGCGACGCCTCGACCATCTACAAGACCCCGGCTCACCCGTACACGGACGCGCTCCTGGCCTCGGTGCCCGAGCCCGATCCGACGCGGGAGATGGCGCCGCCGGCGTTGTCGCCCGTGATGCCGTCACCCGTGAGCCCGCCGAGCGGCTGCCGCTTCCGGACCCGATGCCCGCGGGCGACCGATCTGTGCACGTCCGAGGAGCCGTTGATGCGGGCCGCGGGCGACGGGAGGTTCGTCGCCTGCCACCATCCGCTGGTGCCCGTGACTGACGTCGAGGCGTCGAACGTCCAGCCCGAGCGGCTCCAGCAGGGAACCGTCGCATGAACCGGCTCCGTCACCTCGCCCTCGCGTCCGATGACCCGGAGGCGACCGCCGCGTTCTACGAGGCGGCCTTCGGGTTCCAGCGCGTCGGCGAGCTCGACGCCACCAACCCCCTCGCCGAAGGCGTCCTGCTGTCGGACGGCACGCTGAACCTGGCGGTGCTGCGTTTCAAGTCCGACCAGATCGGCCGCGGCCTCGACTTCGTCGGCCCCCACCACTTCGGGATCCTCGTCGACGACGAGGCCGCGATCACCGCCCGCCTCATCGAGCTCGGCGCCACGCCGCTTGACCTCGGCGAACAGGGCGATGCCGGATTCGAGCGCAAGTTCAAGGCGCCGGACGGAACCGTCTTCGACATCTCGAGCCACCCATGGCTCGGCGCGGCCGACTGACGGAGCCCGCTTCGTCGACGCCGCCCAGAGAACTGTGAGCTGAGCGTGCGGATATCCGTACGCTCAGCTCACAGTTCCGGTGGCGAAATCGATTTCATTCGACTCGGTCTCGTCGCGGTCGACGCGCTAGACACGCCCCATGGGATGGAACGGACTCGGTGTCGGACTGAACAACCTGTGGCGTCTCGCCGACGGCGAGACCCGCTCGATCAGCCCGGAGAACTTCACCGGCGAGAAGGGCGGCGGCGGGATGGCCGTCGACGGCACGGGCGCGAAGTACGCGAAGGATCTCGGCCAGGGCTGGAAGATCTCGCCGTCGGTCGAGATCGAGGCCGGCGCGGAGTTCGTGATGGCCGACATCACCGGGTCGGGCGCGATCCAGCACATCTGGCTCACGCCGACGGGCGGCTGGCGCAACCAGATCCTGCGCATGTTCTGGGACGACGATCCCCAGCCGGCCGTCGAGTGTCCGCTCGGCGACTTCTTCGGCGTCGGCTGGGGTGAGTACGCGCAGCTCTCGTCGCTCGCCGTGTGCGTCAACCCGGGCCGGGCGTTCAACTGCTACTGGGAGATGCCGTTCACCAGCCGGGCCCGCATCACGCTGACCAACGAGTCCGACGAGGCCCGCGTCGTCTACTACCAGATCGACTACACGCTGTGCGACGTTCCCGAGGACGCGGCGAGGTTCTGCGCCCAGTTCCGTCGCGTGAACCCGCTCCCGCCGGGAGAGGTCGTGACCATCCTCGATGGCGTCAGCGGTCGCGGGCACTACGTCGGCACGGCGTGCTCGTGGGGCGTGAACAGCGGTGGTTGGTGGGGCGAGGGGGAGCTCAAGTTCTTCCTCGACGGCGACACGGACTTCCCGACGATCTGCGGGACCGGGACGGAGGACTACTTCTGCGGCTCGTACAACTTCGACGTCGGTGGGCAGTACGTCGAGTTCACGACGCCGTACGCGGGCATGCCGGTGGTGCTCCGCCCGGACGGCACCTACCGCTCACAACAGCGCTTCAACCTGTACCGCTGGCACATCACCGACCCGATCCGCTTCCGCAGCGATCTGCGGATCACGATGCAGGCGCTCGGATGGCGGCGTGGCCCCCGCTACCTCCAGTTGCAGGACGACATCGCGACCGTCGCCTACTGGTACCAGACCCTGCCGCTCGCCCCGTTCCCGCCGCTGCCCGACCGCGACGCGCGGGAGATCATCTAGATCCGCCGGACGCGATCCACTCCCGGAGGCTGTCGACCTGGCGCTTCCGGCCGGGCGGCTGGTAGCTGTAGAGCAACGCGCGGCGGTTCTCGCTCGAGAGGTTCGGCGCCGACTTGTGGACGAGGAAGGAGCCGAAGCTCACCGTCGAGCCCTCCGGCAGTTCCAGCGGCACCGCCTCGGCATCCGGATACGAGGACTCGTCGACCTCGTTGTGGGCGAAGTTGTCGCCGTCCGAGCGCGTCGTCCACTTGCCCTGCTGGTGGCTGCCGGGGATGACCCAGAGGCAGCCGTTCTCCAGGGTGGAGTCGTCGAGGAAGACGATCGTCGTGGCGATCTGCGACGCGTCGTCGGAGACGTTCACCCAGTACGGGTAGTCCTGGTGCAGCGGGTTGGCGCCGCCCACCCGCGGGCGCTTGAGGTTGAGCTTCTCGGTGAACAGCTCCGGCCCGGGTCCGACGAACGTCTCCATCGGCTGGGTCAGCCGCGGATCGTAGGCCCAGTCCTCGAGCGGCTTCGAGAGATGGGCGAAGGGTTCGATCCCGTGAACGGCGTCGGTGTCTCCCTCCCACTTGATGACGGTCAGGTTCTCGGCGTCGGTGTCGAAGACGTACCCGCTCGCCTGCACCCGCTGGCTCTCCCGTCCCCGCACGAGTCGGTCGACGAGCGCCTCGCAGTGCTCGACCATGTCCAAAACCTCGTCGTGGCTGAAGACGCTCTGGCGGACGACGAACCCGTCGCGCTCGAGCCCGGCCTGCTCGTCGGGGGTCAGATGGTGGTTGGTCTGCTGGTCGAGGGTGGTCACTGCTTCCTCCTGTTCTTTCAGTACGTGGTCGCTGCCGTCGCCAGCAGGGTCTCGACCGCCTCGCGGCTCGGCATCGCCGGCCCGGCACCGGCGCGGGTGGTCGCCAGCGCCCCCGCCGAGTTGGCGTAGCGCACGGCCTCGTCGAGCGGCGCCCCGGCGGCCAGCCTCGCGGCGAGCCCTCCGCAGAACGCGTCGCCGGCACCGACGGTGTCGATCGTGTCCACCTCGTGCCCGGGTCGCGAGAACTCGCCATCGCGTGTCCACACGTACGCACCGCGTTCACCGAGGGTGACCACGATCGTGTGAGCCCCGGTGACGGCGCTGAGACGGGCGGCGGCCCCGGGCACGTCTGTCACCTCGGCGCCGCTGAGGAGCGCGAGCTCGGTCTCGTTCGGCACGACGATGTCCACGAGCCCGGCGAAGCGATCCGGGTCGGCAACGGCCGGCGCCGGGTTGAGGACGACCGTCGCGCCGGCCCGCCGGGCGGCCGCGGCCGCGGCGACGACCACGTCGAGCGGCAGCTCGAGCTGCAGCAACGTGACCGCCGCCCGTCCGATCACGTGGTCGAGTCGGGCGACGTCGTCGACGGTCAGCGCGTGGTTGGCCTGCGGGACGACGATGATCGAGTTGTCCCCGCTGTCCTCGACGACGGGAAAGGCGATCCCGGTTCCGACCCCGGCGACGAGGCGCACGCCCGACGAGTCGATCTGCTCGACACCGAGCATGTCGGCGAACTGCTGGCCGTGGTCGTCGTCGCCGAGGGCACCGACCATCGAGGTGCGGGCGCCGGCGCGGGCGGCGGCGACGGCCTGGTTGAAGCCCTTTCCGCCGAGGAACGTGTCGCAGCTCGTCCCGATGATGGTCTCGCCCCGTTCCGGCCGGCGCGACGCGCGCACCACCACGTCGGCCATGAAGCTGCCGATGACGCAGACGTCCGTCGGCGGCCCGTCGCCGTCCGTGGTGACGAGGTCATCCACGCGCTGTCCCCTCTTCGCGCAGGCGACGACCCAACGAACCGGCCGGGTGGCAGCCATGGAAGTCGTCCGGTCCGAACCCTCGGGCCACCATCAGGGCGATCGCCAGTGCGTCGCCCATCACGATGGCCGCCGTGGTCGACGCGCTCGGTACGAGGTCGTGCGGATCGCCTTCCCGATCGACACAGACGTCGATGTGGATCCGCGCCAGCCCGGCGAGCGTCGACGAGCCGCGGCAGCCGGTCATCGCGATCACCGGGACGCCGCGGGCCGCGGCGAGGTCGGCGATGAAGCACACCTCTTCCGTCTCGCCAGAGTTGGACAGGGCGATGACCACGTCGCCGACGCGGACGTTGCCGACGTCGCCGTGCAGGGCCTCGGTCGCGTGCATGAACTGGGCGGGAGTGCCAGTGCTCGAGAACGTGCCGGCGAGCTTGGCGGCGACGAGCCCCGATTTCCCGAGCCCGGTGACGATCACCCGTCCGGTCGCCTGGAGGAGGATGTACAGCGCGTCCGAGGCGGCGTCGAAGCGCGGCAGCAGGGCCTCGATGGCGCGCAGCGCGGCGTGGATCGCGTCCTTCCCGGCGAGGACCGCCTGGGGATCGACTGGCGGCTGATCAGCGTGTCGTGGGCTTGATGCGCTCACCGCTGAACTGGTTGACATAGACCTTCCACGGGTAGTGGTCTCCCTCCCCCGGAGCACCGACGGCCCGCAGATGCTGGGTCAGGATGCGGCGCCAGTCGTCAGTCGTGTTGGCGCTCGTCATGTGCGGGGTCTTCGAGTGATGGAACGTCACCGCGCCGAGGCGCACCGGGCAGGCGACCGCCCGGGACTCGTCCGGTTCGCAGAACAACAGGTCGCTCTGAACGTTGTCGGGCTGGCGGTGCTCGAGCACTCCGTCGTGGTGGCCGCCGTCGATGAAGTGCATGCAGCCGTTGCGCTCGTCGACGTCGTGGAATGGCATCCATGCCGTGCAGCCCAGGTCGTCGAGGTTGCGGCCCCAGTACCCCTCGTCCTGGTGCCAGAGCGTCGCCGCGCCGTATCCCGGCGGCTTGGCCAGGAACTGGTCGTACCAGAACTCCATCTCGCGCCGCATCAGCGCCGAGGCGAACTCCACCGCCCACAGGCGGAACGGGGCCTCCTTGAACCGCTCCGGCCACGTGTGGGTGGGACTCGCCTGAAGGATCCGGAACTCGCGCTCGTCCCGACCCTTGTCCTTGGACCACGCCCAGTCAAAGGCGAGTGTCTCCTTGTTGGCGACGATCTCGGCACAGCCGCGCTCGAGGTCGGCGAGGTCGTCGGGATCGATGGCGTCCTCCACGACGAGGAAGCCGTGCTCCTCGTAGGACGCCACCTGCTCGGCAGTGGCGGCCGGGTAGGCCATGTCGACAACTCCTCCTCGGCCCGAGCCGGAGCGCTCGGAGATCTCGTGAAATCGATTACTTCGCCGAGCCCAACCTACTGCTCATGGTTCCGATTCGGCAAGCGCTCGGGCCGAACGGTGTCGACCGCCGCCGTACCATGTCGCTCGTGAAATCGGTGCCGAAGATCAAGGACGTCGCCCGCGCCGCCGGCGTCTCGCCGGCAACGGTGTCGCGCGTGCTCAACGGCAACGACGCCGTCTCTGTAGAGCGGGCGGCGCGCGTGCTCGCCGTCGCGGCCGAGCTCGGGTACCAGCCTCACGGACCGGCGCGTGCCCTCCGCCAGCAGCGCACCCGGCTGTGGGCGGTGATCGTGTCGGACATCCAGAACCCGTTCTTCACCACCATGGTCCGGGGGATCGAGGACGTCGGGCGGGCCGAGGGCCACCGCATCGTGCTGTGCAACTCCGACGAGGACCCGGTACGGGAGGCCGCCTACATCGACGTCGCGGTCGCCGAACGGATGGGCGGCGTGGTGATCGCCCCGGCGTCGGACCGCAGCTCACGGCTCGACGCGCTCCTCGAACGCCAGATTCCGGTCGTCACCGTCGACCGCCGCGTGCGCCACGGCCGGGACCTGGTCGATTCGGTGATGGTCGACAACCGGGCGGGAGCGTTCGCGGCGACCGAGCATCTCCTCAACAGCGGCTCCAAGCGGGTGGGGTGCATCACCGGTCCGGCCCGGGCGAGCACGGCGGCCGAGCGCCTGACCGGCTACCGGGCCGCTCTCCGCAAGGCCGGCCGAGAGGCCCCCGCCGACCTCGTGCGCCATGCCGACTTCCGCCACGCCGGTGGCTACGCCGCCGCCGTCGACCTCCTGCGCTCGCGCCGCCGGCCCGACGCCCTGTTCGTCACGAACAACCTGATGACCCTCGGAGCCCTCCAGGCGATCGCCGACGTCGGCCTCCAGGTCCCCGACGACGTGGCGATCGTCGGTTTCGACGACGCCCCGTGGGCCACCCTCACCACACCACCGCTCACCGTCGTGGCCCAGCCCACCCTCGAGATCGGCCGGGAAGCGGGCCGACTGTTGGCGACGGCCGCTGCCGACATGGCCACCCGCCACATCGTGCTCTCGCCGACCCTGATCGTGCGCCAGAGCTCCGAGCGATCCACCTGACTCAGACGGCGAATCGGGGCATTGTGGTGCCGCCGGTATTCGCATACCATCGGACTTTGAACGGTTGACGACACGCGTTTGCCGATGGTAAACAGGTGAAATCGTTTTCTCAGCCGGGACGTTCGCGACGCGAACACAGCCACAGGGGGATCAGGCATGAGGGTGACGAGGAAGATGCTCGCCGGCTTGGCCGCGGGAGTGCTCCTGGTGACAGCTTGCGGTGACGACGATGACGACGGCGCCGCGACGCCCACCGCGGGGGGTGAGACGACTGACGCCGGAACCGGGCCGGGCACGACCGATGCGGCCGCGCCTCCCGGGACCGAGGGAACGTCGCCAGGCACGAGCACGGCGGGCACGGAGGCACCCGAAGGGACCCCGACTGCCGGCGGGACGATCACGATCGCGGTCGACGCAGAGACGGACCGGTTCGATCCCGGCAACGGCAACATCAGTGTTCCCGCCCGGTCGGTGCACCACCTCGTGTACGGATCTCTGACCGCGGCCACGCCGGAGGGCGAGTGGACGCCCTACCTGGCCGAGTCGGTGACAGGGAACGAGGACTCGACCGAGTGGACGGTCAAGCTGCGTCCCGGCCTGATGTTCCACGACGGCAACCCCCTCGACGGACCGGCGCTCAAGGCGAGCATGGACCGCTTCCGGCTCGAGACGCTCGCCAAGGACGCCTTCGCCTACATCACCGCCGTCGACGTGGTCGACGACCTGACGGTGAAGCTGACCCTGAACAAGCCGATGGGCGTGTTCCCGCAGGTGCTCGCCGACGAGCTCGGCACCCCCGTGTCCGTCGCTGCGGTCGAGCAGTACGGCGAGAGCTACGGAGACCACCCCACGGGCGCCGGCCCGTACCGCGTCGTGGAGTACGTGCGGGACGACCACCTCACGCTCGAGAAGGTCGACGACTACTTCATGGACAACCGCGCCTGGGCCGACACGATCATCTTCCGCCCGATTCCCGACGACGCCGCCCGCTCGGCGGCGCTGCGCGCCGGCGACGTCGACGTGATCACCACCGCCAACCCGGCCGAGATCGCGTCGTTCCGCGAGGACGACAACTTCCGGCTCCACGAGTTCCCGTTCGGGGCGGCGGGGGTGCTGTTCAGCGTCAGCAACCTTCCCGACGAGCGGGTGCGCCAGGCCATCGCCATGGCCATCGACAAGCAGGCCCTGATCGAACTGGTGTGGGGCGGCATCGGCGAGCCGATCGACTCGCCGTGGGACCCCGCCAGCCCGTGGTACACCGAACTCAACTATCCGGAGTACGACCCCGCGGGCGCCCAGGCGCTCGTCGAGGAGGTCGAGGCCGAGACGGGTGAGCCGGTGGCGTTCTCGATCCTCTCGCCGATCGACGAGACGAACACGAACTACAAGCTCGCCCTCGCCGAGCAGCTCCGCGCCGTGGGCATGGACGTCGACGTCACCGACGCCACCGACGTCAACGACTACGTCAACCGCTACATCACCGGTGAGTACGACCTCACCAACGCGGGCCTGTTCGCCATGCTCGACCCGTGGTTCGAGTACACCCGGCGCTACCAGTCGGAATCGCCGCTCAACGGCACCGGGTTCAAGAGCCCCGAGCTCGACGCGGCCCTCGCCACCGGGGAGGCGTCGACCGATCCGGCCGAGCGCAAGGAGGCGTACGACACCGTCCAGCAGATCCTCGCCGACAACCTCATCCAGATGTTCGTGCGCACGGCGAACGTCGCCGTCGTCACCAACGACAAGATCGAAGGATGGGGGACGCTCGTCGGTCCGGCCGGCGAGCGGAGCCTCGGCAACTACCCGATCCTCATCGTCGCCGACGAGTTCTGGCGCAACGATGTGTAGCGAGGGAGGACGCCACTGAGCGACACGCCGGTCGTCGTCCCGGAGCAGCCCGCCGACTACCACGACCTGCTCCGCTCGCTGGAAGGGGGCAACGCGCTCCCCTCGCGCTGGTACACGGACCCGGCGCTCTTCGAACGCGAGCGTGACCTGGTCCTGCGCCGGGGCTGGCACTACGCCGTCCACGCCGAACAGCTCACCGAGGTCGGAGACCAGGCGGTGTGCGAGATCGCCGGCGTGCCCGTCCTGCTCGTGCGTGATGCCGACTGCGTGCGCGGCTTCGTCAACATCTGCCGCCACCGGGCCCACGTCGTCGTGCTCGGCCCCCAGCGCCGCTCGACCATGCAGTGCCCGTACCACGCCTGGACGTATGGGCTCGACGGATGCCTCCGCCACGCGCCGCGGTCGGACCTGGAGCCGGACTTCGACCCGAGTCAGCTCAGCCTCGCTCCCGTGCAGACAGCGGTCTGGGGCCCGACGATCTGGGTCAACGTCGACGTCGACGCCCCGCCGTTCGAGAGCTGGATCGAGGGCCTGCCGGAGCTCGCCCGGCAGCGCGGCCTGGACGTGGAGGCTCACCGCTTCGGATTCGAGATCGAGTGGACCGTCCACGCCAACTGGAAGGTGTGGCTCGACAACGCGATCGAGTGCTACCACTGCCCGACCTGCCATCCCGATCTGGCCCGGGTGCTGGAGATGGACCCCCTCCGGCAGCACGCCGCGATCGGCGGCCGCTACTGGAGCACCCACACCATCCCGTTCCGCCCCGTCCCACTTGGCGGTTCTGATCGCGATTCGGCGTCACGGGTGACGTCGAATCGCGATCAGAACCCTGAGGCCAGGCTCTACCACTTCCATTGGATCTTCCCGACGACGTACTTCCAGTACGCCGGGATGGGGTTCGACATCGGCAGCGTCACGGTGCGCGGCGTCGACGAGATCGGCTTCCGGAGCCTCACGTTCGTCCCGACCGCGATGTCCGAGGACGAGGTCGAGCCATGCGCGAGCGCTACACCGGCAACCCGACGGTCGACCAGGACGTGGCGATCTGCCAGCAGGTGCAGCGCGCCCACGCCACGGGCGTCGCCGCCACCTGGACGGCTCCTGCTGTCGAGCGAGTGGCTGCTCAGCCACTTCCAACGGGTCGTCGTCGAGATGGTGGCGGGCACGGCGTGACCGAGGCCGCGGTGAGCCACACGCCCGCCGAGGACCGCTACGAGCGGATGACCTACCGCCGGTGCGGTCGGAGCGGCCTCCAGCTCCCCGCCATCTCGTTGGGCGCGTGGGAAACGTTCGGCGGATACCGCGACGCCGAGCGTCGCACGCGAGTGCATCGTGCGGGCCTTCGACCTCGGCATCACCCACTTCGACTTCGCCGACAACTACGGCCGGCCGCCGGGCAACGCCGAACTGGTCTGTGGCGAGATCCTCCGCGCGCTTCCCCGCGACGAGCTCGTGATCTCGACCAAGGCCGGCTTCCCGATGTGGCCGGGCCCCTACGGCGACTGGGCGTCCCGCAAGCACCTCATCGCCAGCTGTGACCAGTCCCTGCGCCGGCTCGGCGTCGACTACGTCGACGTCTTCTACAGCCACCGCGCCGACCCGGCGACGCCCGTCGAGGAGACGGTCGGCGCCCTCGCCACCATCGTTGCCCAGGGGAAAGCGCTGTACGCGGGACTGTCGAACTACAACGGCGAACGCTTCCTCGCCGCCGTCGCCGCGGCGAAGGACATCGGGCTGTCGATCACGGTCCTGCAGCCGTACTACAACCTGCTCGGCCGCACCGCCGAGATCGAGCTGCTGCCGCCGGCCAGCGCGAACGGCACCGGCGTCGTCGCCTTCTGCCCGCTCGCCTCCGGTCTCCTCACCGACCGCTACCTCGATGGCGAGGTGCCGCCGGACGCCAGAGCCGTGCTCTGGCCGGGCGCCTGGGTACGCGCCCGTTCCGTCGAGGAGCGCAGCCGGATCCTGCGCGGACTCGACGAGCTCGCCCGTCGCCGCGGCCAGTCACTCGCCCAGATGGCGCTCGCCTGGATCCTGCGCCGCCCCGAGATCACGACGATGGTCGCCGGCGCCTCGCGCGTCGAGCAGCTGGAGGCCAACGTCGGCGCGCTCGATCGTCTCGAGTTCGGCGACGACGAGCTCGCCGAGATCGACCAGCTCACGCAGCCGGAGCGTCCGTGAAAGCGCTCATCCTCGGTCGCTTCATCCGCCTCGTCGTGACGCTCCTCATCGTCACGTTCCTCGCCTCGATCATGTACGAGCTGCTGCCCGGCGATCCCACGCTGGCGCTGGTCAGGACCGACACGTTCAACGTCTCCCCGGAGTTGCTCGACCAGGCGCGGCAGCAGTTCCACCTCGACGACCCCGTCCCGGTCCGCTACGTCAGGTGGCTCGGCGACGCGCTCACCGGCGACCTCGGCCGGTCGTTCCGGACGCGTCAGCCCGTCAGCGACGCCATCGGCGAGCGCATCGGGCTGACGATCGAGCTGATGGTGCTCTCCCAGTTGATGGCCTTGACGTTCGCCCTCATCGTCGCACCGCTCTCGGCGCTCCGACCCGGGAAGTTCTACGACCGCGGCATGACGGCGCTGACGTTCGCCCTGCTCGCCATCCCCGCCTTCATCGGCGGCCTCGTTCTGCTCTACGTGTTCGCGGTGAAGTTCCAACTCCTGCCGGCGACGGGATACACCCCGATCGGCGACGGCCTGGTCGACAACCTCAAGTCGCTCGTGCTCCCGGCCGCCGCCCTCGCCGCACCCGAGGCCGCCGTCTACGCCCGCGTGCTGCGCGCCGAGATGGTCAACACGCTGCAGGAGGACTACATCCTCATGGCCCGGGCGAACGGCATCCCGACGTGGCGCGTGCTCTTCGGGCACGCCCTGCGCCCGTCGTCGTTCCCGCTCATCACGCTGATGGGGATCAGCATCGGCGCCCTGATCGGCGGTGCCGTCATCGTCGAGACTCTGTTCGGCCTCCCCGGGATCGGCCGGCTCGCCGTCGACTCGGTCACCAACCGCGACTTCGTCACCGTCCAGGGCGTCGTCGCCCTCGTCACCGTGGGCTACGTGGTCGTCAACTTCCTCGTCGACCTCGCCTACTTCGCGCTCGATCCGAGGGTTCGCCGTGCAGGCGCATGAGCTCGTCGAGCTGACGGTCACGCCCGCCGCCGTTGCGCTCGAGCCGGCAGCGGACGAGTTCGTTCCCCGTCGCCGTCGCGTCGACATCGGGCTGTGGATCGCCATCAGCTGGTTGGCCATCATCGTGTTCCTCGCCCTCTTCGCCGACGTGCTCCCCCTCCGGGACCCGAAGGCACTCGATGCCGCCGCCGGACGCGGCGGTCCGTCGCTCGATCACTGGCTGGGCACCGACTCGCTCGCCCGCGACCAGCTCAGCCGCATCGCCTACGGGGCGCGGGTGTCGCTCGTCGTCGGCATCGCCTCGGCGGCCATCGCCGGCGTGGTCGGCGCCGTCCTCGGGCTGATCGCCGGCTACCGGCGCAGGGCCACCGGCACGCTGATCATGGGCTGGATGGACGTCATGCTCAGCGTCCCGGCCCTGATCCTGGTCATCGTTCTCACGTCGTTCCTCGGGCCCGGGATCGGGAACGTGATCCTGGCGATCTCGATCCTCGCCGTGCCGGCGTTCGCCCGGGTCGCCAGGGCCCAGACGTTGGCCTACTCCGAGCGGGCGTTCGTGAAGGCGGCCCGAGGTCTCGGGGCGACGACGCGGCACATCCTCTTCCGCGAGATCGCGCCCAACATCGCCCCGACCATCGCGGCCTACGCGATGGTCACTGCAGCGGTGGCGATCGTCGTCGAGGCGAGCCTGAGCTTCCTCGGGCTGGGCGTCTCGACCGAGGTGCCGACGTGGGGCGGCATGATCACCGCCGGCCGCAGCCTGCTCGGCACGTCGCCGCACATCAGCCTCATCCCCGCCGCCGTGCTGTTCTGCACCGTCCTCGCGTTCAACGCCCTCGGCGAGAAGCTCCAGCGCCGTTACGGCATGCAAGTCAGCACACCGCGATGAGCGAGCGAAGCGAGCGAATCACAATCACGGCGCGAAGCGCTCACTGGTGCACCGCCCGTCAGCCCAGCCTGACTGCCCATGCGGCCATGGTGCACCCGTGAGCACCGCCACCCTGTTGCGCGTCGACAATCTCACGACCTGGTTCCGCACCGACCGGGGCGTGCTGCGCGCCGTGACCGACGTCAGCCTCGAGCTCGAACGGGGCCGGACGCTCGGGATCGTCGGCGAGTCCGGCTCCGGCAAGAGCGTGCTGACCCGCTCGATCATGCGCATCCAACCCGACGGCAACCTCGCCCGGTCGGCCGGCCACGTGTGGTTCGACGGTACCGATCTGATGACGCTGAAGCCGGCGCAACTCCGGATGACGTGGCTGCGCCGGATGAGCGTCGTCCCCCAGAACCCGATGTCCTCGCTCAACCCGGTCAAACGAATCGGGTCCCAGCTCCGCGAGATCCTCTACTACCGCTTCCGCCTCAACCGACGGACGGCTCGGTCGCGTGCCGCATCGCTGCTCGAGCAGGTCGGCATCTCCGACCCGCAGCGCCGGCTCGACAGCTACCCCCACGAGCTGTCGGGAGGCATGCGCCAGCGCGTCGCGATCGCGATGGCGCTGGCCGGGGAGCCCGATCTCCTCATCGCCGACGAGCCCACGACCGCGCTCGACGTCACGGTCCAGGCGCAGATCCTGGCGCTCCTGCGCACCATTCGTGACGAGCGGAACATGGCGATGATCTTCGTGTCCCACGACATCGCCGTGGTCGCCGGGCTCGCCGACGAGATCGCGGTGATGTACGGGGGTCGGGTCGTGGAGCACGGGCACGCCCGGTCGGTCGTGCACGACCCGCGGATGCCGTACTCCGAGGCGCTGCTCCGGGCCAGCCCACGCCTCGAACACCCCCGCGGCACCGAGCTGGCCGTCATCCCGGGCCGGCCGCCGAACATGATCGCCCAACCGGCCGGATGCAGCTTCGCTCCCCGCTGTGAGCGAGCGACCGAACGGTGCCGGGTCGAGGCGCCGGCACTCTTGGAGGGTGTCGGCGGGCGTCGCTACGCCTGCTGGCACCCGGTGGATTCCAATGGCCGGTAGCGGGACCGCCCAGCTCCGGAGCGACCGGCCGATGGCGCTCACCGTCAGCAACCTCGTCGTGGAGTTCCCCGCGGCCCGCGGCGAGCACGTCCACGCCGTCTCGGACGTGAGCTTCGACATCGCCGAGGGAGAGACGCTCGGACTCGTCGGCGAGTCCGGATGCGGCAAGTCGACGACCGCGGAGGCGGTCACCCAACTGGTGCGGCCCGTGTCGGGCTCGGTCGTCCTCGACGGCACCGAGCTCTCCGCGCTCGACGAGGACACGCTGCGATCGCTGCGGCCCCGGTTCCAGATGATCTTCCAGGACCCTGTCGGATCGCTGAACCCACGGCGGCGGGTCCGCGACATCGTGGCCGAGCCACTGCGGATGTGGCACAAGGACGAGCAGGGCACGTGGAACGACGCGGTGCGCGACGTCCTCGACGCGGTCGGCCTCGACCCGGACGAGGTGGGCAACCGGCGGCCGCGGGAGTTCTCCGGTGGGCAGGCGCAGCGGATCAGCATCGCCCGGGCGCTCGTGCTGCGACCCCGGTTGCTCGTGTGCGACGAGCCGGTGTCGTCGCTCGACGTGTCGGTGCAGGCCCAGATCATCAACCTGCTCGGCTCGATGCGCCAGCGCTTCAGCCTCACGATGCTGTTCATCGCCCACGATCTGGCCGTCGTGAAGAACGTCAGCGACCGCGTCGCCGTGATGTACCTCGGGAAGCTCTGCGAGATCGGCGACTCCGAGCGCGTCTACGAACACCCGGCGCACCCGTACACCCGCGCCCTGATGGCGTCGGTCCCGAGCATCGACCACCTGCCCGAGGCGGCGGCCGTCCCCGGCGAAGTGCCGTCCGCGGTCCAACCCCCGCTGGGCTGCCGCTTCCGGACCCGGTGCCCGCTCGCCACCGGGCGGTGCGAGGCCGAGGAGCCGACGATGCGCGAGATCGGGCCCGACCACTTCGTGGCGTGCCACCACGCAGTGACGTCATGACTACTCATTGCGTTCCCCGGCCACGCAGACCGCCGCTGGCCGCTCACTCGCTGGCGCTCGCTCGCTCGCATCTGTACGGGTGCTCCAGTGACCACTCATTGCGTTCCCCGGTCACGCCGCATGCCGCCTGCGCAGCCGCTGGCCGCTCGCTCGCTGGCGCTCGCTCGCTCGCATCTGTACCGGGTGCTCCAGTGACCACTCATTGCGTTCCCCGGCCACGCCGCATGCCGCCTGCGCAGCCGCTGGCCGCTCGCTCGCTGGCGCTCGCTCGCTCGCATCTGTACCGGGTGCTCCAGTGACCACTCATTGCGTTCCCCGCCGCCGCATGCCGCCTGCGCAGCTGCTGGCCGCTCGCTCGCTGGCGCTCGCTCGCTCGCATCTGTACGGGTGCTCCAGTGACCACGTCGGCCATCGCCTTCACTCCGTTCGAGACCCGCTTCGAGCGGAGCCTGTTCTCGGCCACCGGGGCGAGGAGCCGGCGAGCGTCGTCGTGGGACCGCTCGCGGAGGCAATCGGGACTGCGTCGTCGTCGGGCCCGGCGAGACCGTGACCCTGCTCGAGCACGACGGACCCGGATGCATCACCCACCTCTACATGGTTCTCGGCTTCGCCGAGCTGACCGACTACCGCGACGCGATCCTGCGCTGCTACTGGGACGGTGAGCGCACGTCCGTCGGTCGAGGTGCCGCTCGGCGACTTCTTCGCGCATCGGCCACAGCCGGATCCGCACGTTTCAGAGCTGAACTCGTCGCGGTCAACCCCGGCGACGGGTGCGCCGCACGCGATGAACGCCTACTTCCCGATGCCGTTCTCCGAACGGCGCCCTGATCACGATCGAGCACCGCGGGCCGACGCCGCTCGGCGGCGCGATCCCAGGGCTGTGGTACCACATCGACTACGAGTGCTACGACCGGCCGCTGCCGGACGACGCGCTGCGATTCCACGCCCAGTGGCGCCAGGAGCGGCCGACAACCCCGGTCGGGCCGCCCAACGTGCAGCTGCACGACGGCACCAACCTCGACGGCGCCGAGAACTACGTGGCCCTCGAGGCCGAAGGCGAGGGGCACATGGTCGGTCTCGTGCTCGAGGTCGACAACCCGCACGGCGGCTGGTTCGGCGAGGGCGACGACATGGTGTTCATCGACGGCGACGGCTGGCCGCCGTCGATCCACGGCACCGGCACCGAGGAGATCTTCGGCGCCGCCGCCTCTCCGACCGAGGAGTTCGCCGGCCCGTACACCGGCTACCACCTGATCGAGTCGCCGGACTACTCCGGGCTCGACGGCGATGTACCGCTGGTTCGTCCGCGACCCGATCCGCTTCACACGCTCGATCCGCTGGACGATCGAGCACGGGCACGCCAACAACTTCGCCATCGACTACAGCTCGGTGGCGTACTGGTACCAGCGCGAGCCGCACGCCGCGTTCCCACCGCTGCCGACCCGGGAGGACCTGCTCCCGCCGCTGCGACCGCCGTACGACGAAGCTCGGGCGCTGCTGATGCGGGCCGCGCGCCAGGCGGTCGCCAAAGTCCGCGTCGATCCCGCGCTGTTCGACCGCGTCGCGTCCGTGGCGAAGCTCTTCTACCGGGGCGAGTTCGCCCGCTTCGTCACCACGATGCACGCGGCCGGCCTGCCTGAAGGCGACTGAGGGACGGCGGGCGTGCGCCTGAACCGGCACGACATCCTCTTCGAGCCGCTGCCGGTCGGCGGCAAGGTGTTCCGCAACCGCTTCTACTCGGTGCCCCACGCGTCCTTCCATCCCGGGCGCCGGCTGTCCGACATCGCGTTCCGCCGGATGAAGGCCGAGGGCGGGTGGGCGGCGGTGTGCGGCGGAGTCGTCTCGATCCGGTCCGACAGCTGGGGCGGGTTCGTCCCCCGGATCTGGGACGCCGACGACCGGGCGTTCCTCGCCCGCCTCGCCGCCGAGGTGCAGGGTCAGGGCGCGCTCGCGGGCATCGAGCTCGGCCATGCCGGGGCCAGGGGAGAGGGGGCGAAGTTCGAGCCGTCGCTCGGGGCGTCACAGGTCCGCGACACGGCCCGGAGCGGGTGGGTGCCGAAGGCGATGGACCTCGACGACATCCGCCGGCTGCAGGACGAGTGGGTGGCCGCCGCCGTCACCGCGGCCGATCTCGGCTACGACATCGTGTACGCCTACGGCGCCCACGGCATGCTGCCCGCCCAGTTCCTCTCGCCCTACTTCAACCGGCGCACCGACGCCTATGGCGGATCGCTCGAGAATCGGGGCCGGTTCTGGCTGGAGATGATCGAGCGCTTCCGCGCCGCCATCGGCGACCGCTGCATCGTGGCCGCACGCGTCGCCGCCGAGAACTTCACGTCGATCGGGGTGTCGGCGGCCGAGACCCTCGACTTCATCCGCATGGCCGACGACCTCGTCGACCTGTGGGACGTCAACGTCGGCCATCTGTGGGCCCGTGACTCGGCGGCGTGGCGCGTCGCCGCCGAGGGCTACCAGGTGGAGTGGTCCGGCCGGGTCCGTTCGGTCACCGCCAAGCCGATCGTCGGGGTCGGCCGCCTCACGACACCCGACGCGATGGTCGACATCCTCCGGTCCGGCGTCTGGGACTTCGTCGGCGGTGCCCGACCCGGGATCGCCGATCCCTTCCTGCCACGCAAGATCGAGGAGGGTCGGTACGACGAGATCCGCGAGTGCACCGGTGGCAACTTCTGCATCTCCGTGGAGACCACGGGCAACGGGCTCACGTGTGTACAGAACTCGACCATCGGCGAGGAGTACCGGCGGGGGTGGCACCCGGAGCAGTTCTCCGTCGTCGCGCGACCGGACACTCAACGTGCTCGTGGTCGGCGCGGGCCCGGCCGGGTTGGAGTGCGCCCGCGTGCTCGGCGAACGCGCCGTCAACGGCGTCCACCTCGTCGACGCCGGCGATGCGGTCGGCGGGCACGTCCGCTGGCTGCGTGCGCTCCCGGGTGCCGAGGGCTTCGGCCGCGTCGTCGACTACCGCGCGACCCAGCTCGACCGGCTCGAGCAACGTCACGGTCGATCCTGAACCGCCGGCTCGGCGCCGAGGACGTCGCGGCGTACGGCGCCGACATCGTGGTGGTCGCCACCGGTTCGCACTGGATCGGCGCCGACTCCGACCTGCACCAGTTCCCCGTCGCCGAGCTCGCGGCCGACGGTCTCGCCGTGTTCACCCCCGAGGCGGTGATGGACGACGGGTGGCGATCCGCAGGACCCGTCGTCGTGTGGGACGCCGACGGCGGCGCGGTCGGGGTCGGACTCGCCGAGAAGCTCGCCGGCGGCGGCCGCGACGTCGCGATCGTCACGCCGTTCGACACCGTCGGTGCGGCGCTCGACGCGAGCATGGACGGCTGGATGGCCCGGCGCCGCCTCCACGACCTGGGCGTCAGGATGCGACCGGGAATCACCCCGGCCCGCTACTCCGACGGCGAGCTGGTGCTGCGGGATCAGTTCGGTGACGAGTCCGCCCTCGAGGCGTCGTCGCTCGTCGTCGTCAGCCATCGGGTGAGCGACGACGCCCTGTACCGGGAGCTGCTCGCCGCGGGCACGCACGACGTGTGGCGGGTCGGCGACTGTCTCGCCCCGCGTCCACTCGGATTCACGATCGCCGACGGCCACCGCCTGGGTCGCGAGATCGACGCTGCGACGCCGGACATCCCGCTGCCACCTCGGGTCGAACGGGACGCCGAGGCCGCGACCGCGTCCTTCGCCCCCGTGACCGTGGCGCCACCGCGTTCGAGAGCCACGTGAGGACCGTCTTGTGAAATCGTTTTCTCAACCGTCTACGATCGCACCGATGATCGCCGCCGACGCCCTCGCGGTGATGGCCGAGCTGGCGGCGCAAGTTCCGCCGTGGCCGGACGATCCCGGCGTCGAGGACCGTCGCGTCGCGCTCGAGGCGGTGTTCGGCGCCCTGCCCCGGGAGCCGGTCGCGGAGTCGACCGATCTCGTGATCCCCACCCCTGACGGGCAGGTGCCGGCCCGTCGGTACGCCAACCCGTCCGCCGAGGGTCTGCTCGTGTTCTTCCACGGCGGGGCGTGGGTCGCCGGGAGCATCGAGTCCCACGACGGCATCTGCCGGGCGCTGGCGAACCGGTCGGGCACGGTCGTGCTCAGTGTGGAGTACCGGCTGGCCCCGGAGCACCCGTTCCCCGCCGGGCTGCACGACGCCGAGGCGGCGATCGGGTGGGCCGTCGAGCACCGGGAGCAGCTCGGGGCCGCCGGTGGCGGGGTGGCGATCGCCGGCGACAGCGCCGGGGCGACGTTCTGCGCCGTGGCCGCGCTCGCGCTGCGCGGGGGCGTCAGCGAGGAGCTCGCCCTACAGGTGCTGGTGTACCCGGCGACGGACGTGACGATGGGTTCGGAGACGTGGGCGGCGATGGGTGAGGGCTACCTGCTCACGCGGGACGAGGTCGAGTGGAGCCTGCAGCAGTACGGCCCGCCCGACCGCAGCGATTGGCGGGTGTCGCCGTTGTTCGCCGAGGACGTGTCCGGTGTGCCGCGCGCCCTGATCATCACGGCCGAGTGCGACCCGCTTCGCGCCGAGGCCGAGAGCTACGGCAACCGGTTGGTGGCGGCGGGCGTCCCGGTCACGCTCCACCGGTACGCCGGGATGGTCCACGGCTTCGTCGGGCTGGCGGGTCTGCAGCCGTCCGAGCAGGCGCTCGACGAGATCGCGTCCGAGGTCCGTCGAGCCGTCGCCAAGGGAGGCCCCTGAGTGTCAGTTCGGGTCACGCCGGGGGACGGCGCCGGGGTTGACGATCACCCTCGTGACGACGAGCGGCTCGGCCGGTGGCTCCGGCAGTTCGCCGGTCGGGCGCGGCCACGCCAGCGGGGTCACGTCGCTGGCGATCTTCTGACCGACCTCGATGCCCCCACGGTCGACGGCAAAGTGCTGATGGGGATAGCCGCGGGTGCTGCCGTCGGGGAAGTAGATGATGGTGTGCACGGCACGCGGTCGTTCCGTCACGTTCGGGTTGGCGAGGTGCACGGTCAGCCCGTGGTGATACGCCACCGAGCCCGCCGGGACCTCGAGAAAGACCGGCTCGATGTCGGCGACCTCGGGATCGCGGAGGATGTCCTCCGGCTCACCGAAGAAGATGTTGATGAACTTGCGCATCCCGATCAGGTGCGTGCCGGGCAGGTAACCCATCGCGCCGGACTCGAGGGTCGAGCCCTCGAACGCGATCCAGGCCGTCACCGACGCCGTCTCCTTGATCGGCCAGTACGGGTGGTCCTGGTGGGCGTCGGTCTGGCGGCCGCCCGGCTGCTTGTACAGCGCCTGGTCGTGCCACACCCGCACCGCGTCGACGCCGAGCAGCTCGGCGGCGGCCTGCCCGAGCCGCGGGTGGAACGTCAGCGGGCGCACCTCCGGGAAGTCCTCCCAGAGGTTCATGCACTGCAGGAACGACTGCTGGTACGGGCTGCGCTCGGAGAGGGGGCGGTCGTCACCGGCGGTGCGCGTGCGCACCGCCTCGGAGACGAGCGAGCCGTAGCGCTCGATCTCCTCCGGCGTCAGCAGGTCGGGCACGACCACGAACCCGTCGCGGCGGAACCGCTCGACGATGTCGGTGGACAGCAACGCGGTCTCTCCCACCGTGCTCATATACCAATGGTATCACAATACTGACAGGATATGAAAATGAACGATGAGTTCACACCGGGCCCTCCCCCGCCGAACACGTTCGACGTCGAGCTGTCGCAGGACCAGATCGAGGCGTTCGAACGCGACGGGTTCACCCACGTCGACCGGATCACGACCGACGAGGAGCTGGAGTGGCTCGCTCCGATCTACGCCCGGCTGTTCACCGGGGAAGGAGCATTCCCCGGTGGGTACTTCGACCTCGCCCGCCCCTACGACAGCGACGGCGACGATCTCGTTCCGCAGGTCCTCTTCCCCGAGCATCGGTTCCCGGAGCTGCGTCGACGACCGCTGTGCGCAACGCCCGGCCATCGCGTCCCAGCTCCTCGGCCTTCCCGTCGACGAGGTCCGGTCGTGGGGCCACATGATCCTGAAGCCGCCCCACGTCGGAGGCCAGCTCCCGTGGCACCAGGACGAGGCGTACTGGGAGCCCGGCCTGCAGTACCGGGCGCTCGGGTGCTGGCTGCCGCTCGACCCGGCGACGGTCGAGAGCGGCTGCATGCACTTCGTCCCGGGCTCCCACCGCGGCGAGGTGCGACCACACCGTCACCTCGGCGACGACCCCGTCGGTCCACGGGCTCGTGACCGACGGTGTCGACGACGCCCTCGGGGTCGCCGTCCCGATCGCGCCCGGGCGGGGCGACGTTCCATCACTGCCGCACGCTGCACCGCACGACCCCGAACGTCAGCGACCGGCCCCGGCGGGCGTGGGCCAACGAGTTCCAGGCCGAGCCGGTCCCGTATCCGGAGGGGACGAACGACCGGCCATGGGTGCGCGAAGGGCACGAGGCGTGGGAGCGACGGACCATCCGGCGATGACGGACCCGGGCGTACGCTCTCGGCCGATGCGCCGGCGGCGACTCACTCGCGACGAGAGCAAGGCGCGCACGCGCGCCGAGCTGCTCCGCGCCGCCAACCGCCTGTTCCTCCGCGACGGCTACGCGGAGACGTCGCTGGCCGCGATCGCCGAGGAGGCGGCGGTGACGAAGGGTGCGGTCTACTCGAACTTCGAGAGCAAGGAGGACCTCTTCCTGGCGGTGATGCGGGAGGCCGGCACCGAGGCGGAGTGGTACGCGCCGGAGAACGTCGCCCAGGCGAAGGGTGAGGACAGCGGCGAGCGGGCGGCGGCGTTCGGGCGCTACGCCGCCGGCGTCCGGCCGTCCCGTCGCCATGTCGCCCTGTTCCTCGAGCTCAACGCGGCCGCCCTGCGCAGCGATCGGGTGAGGCGATGGGTGGTCACGCACAACGCCCAGTTCTTCGAGCAGTTCGGAGCCGAGCTCGCCGACGCCCTCGGGATCGAAGTCGAGAATCCGGGCGGCTCGGGCTGCTCGCCCAGTCGCTCTACGTCGGCCTGATGATGCACGGCGCCTTCGACGGGGGCGCCGACGACGCCGTGTTCGCCGAGGCGTATCGGTTGCTCGCCGGCCTCGCGGCGCCTCAGCAGTAGGGCGGTCTCCTCGATGTCCGACCACATTCGCTACAACTTCGAGTACGACCGGCGCATCCGGGCCGGCTTCGTCGGCTGCGGCGGCCACGCCTGGCGCAACGTGTTCCCGACGTTCCAGTACGCACCCGTCGAGCTGGTCGCGGTCGCCGATCCGATCGAGGAGCGGGCGGCCGCCTACGCCCGCCAGTTCGGTGCCCGCAACTGGTACGCGGGCCACCAGGAGATGCTCGCGTCGGAGGAGCTCGACGCCGTGTTCGTCGTGACGGCACACGACGACGACGGTCGCCCTCGGTATCCCGCCATCGCCATCGACGCCATGCGGGCGGGTGTGCACGTGTGGATCGAGAAGCCGCCGGCGGCATCGGTCGGTGAGATCGAGGCCATGCTCGCGGTCGAGCGGGAGACGGACCGCTTCGTCCAGGTCGGGTTCAAGAAGATGTTCTTCCCCGCCGTCGCCAAGGCCAAGGAGATCTCCTCCCGCCGGGACGAGTTCGGCGAGGTCAGCCAGATCTACGTGCGCTACCCGCAGGACCTGCCCCCGCTCGAGGACCGGAGCGACACCAGGAAGATGGTCGCCTTCCTCGACCACTTCTTCCATCCGGCTTCGATCGTCCTGCTCATCGCCGGCGCTCCGACGACGATGTCCTACGTCCGCGAGCCCGCGAGCGGCGGGACGCTGACCACGCTGACGTTCGCCAACGGTGCGGTCGGGGTCATGCACCTCCCCGCGGGGCAGTCGTGGCGGGCGCCGCTGGAGCGGTTGGAGGTCGTCGGCCGCGGGGCCAACGTCATCGTCGACAACGCCGTCGAGCTCACCTATTTCCGGCGAGGGGGCTTCCCGAGCTACGGGCGGGCGGCATCGTGGATCGCACCCGACGGCGAGGCACCGCTGCGCTGGCACCGCGAGTCCTCGCTCGGTCAGCTGTACAACATGAGCCTGTTCTCCCAGGGCTACGCCCCGGAGGTGCTCGCATTCTCCGAGTCCGTGCTCGAAGGGCGCCGCCCGGTGAAGGCGAACCTCGACGACGCCCTCGCCCTGATGCGGTGGTACGAGGCGTACACCAAACCGCCGGGCGAGACGGTCTCACTGGCGCCCTGAACGACCCGGGCCCAGCTCATCACCCCAAACTGGGCGCGATCCTTTTCGACACCTGAGAAGAATCGCACCCAGATGCCCGGCTGCGAAGGATCGCGCCCAGATCGGGAAGGGACCACCGTCACCCAAACTGGGCGCGATCCTTTTCGACACCTGAGAAGAATCGCACCCAGATCGGGGTCGGCAACGACCTGCGCCCAGATAGGGGCTTGCGAAATCGATTTCACGGGCACTAGGTTGATCCTCATGGCCACCAAGACGTTCGGTCCCCCACCACCGGTCACCATGGAGGTCACGCCGTCGGCGGAGGAGGTGCAGTTCTTCGCCGAGAACGGCTTCCTCGTCGTCGAGCGGATCACGACCGACGAGGAGCTCGCCTGGCTGACCGAGATCTACGAGTACATCTTCGCTCCCGAGAACGCCAGCCTGCCGGGCGCACCCGTCGACCGGACCAACGGACCGGAGGATCACGAGCCGGCGAACCTGAGCCAGGCGTTCCTCCCCGAGACCCAGCACCCGGAGATCCTCCAGACCACGTACATCCGCAACGCCCGCCGCTACGCCGCGGCCTTGCTCCAGGTCGACGCCGGAGACCTCTCGTGCTGGGGGCACATGATCCGCAAGCTGCCGGGCGGAAGAGACGCGCCATGGCACCAGGACGAGGCGTACTGGGATCCTGAGTTGTCCTACCACGCCCTCGGGTGCTGGCTGCCGCTGCACGAGGTCACCGAAGAGATGGGGGCGATGCAGTTCATCCCCGGCTCCCATCTCCGCGGAGTGCTCCACCACACCCACCACAAGGGTGACGCCGCGCTCCACATTCTCATGGCCGACGACGTGGATCCGTCGCAAGCCGTCGTCTGTCCGCTCCCCGCAGGCGGGGCGACGTTCCACCACAAGAACACGCTCCACTACACCGCCCCGAACACGACCGACCGGCCGCGTCTCGCGTTCCCGTTCGAGTTCCAGCTCGCGCCGCAACGCCGGGACTCGGCGCCGTCGTGGCCGTGGGTCGACGCCAACCGGGCGGCCACCGGCCGCACCGCGCCGGACGGCTATTTCGCCGACGGCGTCTTCGTCAAGCTTTGAGGCTGGCGTAGTACGCCCGCAGGAGGTCGCGCATGTCCGGCGCGCCCGGCGGCTGGTAGCTGAAGAGCAGCGCCCGGCGCTCGCGCTCGGACCGGTTCGGCGCGGACCGGTGGACCAGGAACGGCCCGAAGTAGACCACCGAGCCGGCCGGCACCTCGAGCGCCACCGTCGTGACGTCGTCCTCGGCGCTCGGGTCGATCTCCAGGTTGCCGAAGACGTCGCTGTCGGAGCGGGTTCGCCACTGGCCGTTGCGATGACTGCCGGGCACGACCTCGAGCGTGCCGTTCTCGGCGTCCGAGTCGTCGAGGAACATCATCGCGGTGGCGATCCGTGACGCGTCGTGGGCGTCGCTCCAGTACGGGAAGTCCTGGTGCAACGGGTTCTTGCCGCCGTGGTGCGGGCGCTTCAGGTTGAGCTTCTCGGTGAACAGCATCGGCGCCGGGTCCCCGACCACGTCGATCATCGGCTCGACAAAGCGTGGATCGACGGCGAAGTCGCCCATGAACGGCGACAGATGGGCGAACGGCTCGAGGCCGTGGATCACGTCCGAGTCGCCCTCCCACTTGACCATGAGCGTCGCCGAGCGGTCGTCCTCGAACGTGTAGCTCCCGGCCGTCGCCCGCTTTCCCCGCTGGGCGTTGGCAACCTCCGTGACCAGCGTCTCACACGCGTCGATCACGGCGTCGACCTCATCCCGGCTGAAGACGGCCTCGCGCAACACGTACCCGTCGGTCGCCAGCTGCTGGCGCTCGTCGGCGTCGAGCCGGTGGTCGTTCATCGGTCCTCCTCGATGGTTCTCATGCGGGTAGTAGACGGTCTGGAAGGTGGTCGCGGTGGGCGTGGGCCATCTCGGCGTACAGCGACTCGGCCACCTCGACGCTGCGGACGAGCGGGTGCGACGCGAGGGCGCGTACGGCGTCGCGGTCGTCGCCGTCCCACGCCGCGTCGGCGGCGGCCTGCTGGTAGTAGCCGAGCGACTCGACGAGGCCCATCAGGTGGACCGGCAGCGCCGGCATGCGTTCGGTGTGGATGCCGGCCGCATCGCAGCGCCCGACGGTCTCGACGACGAGCGAGTCCGGCAGGCCCGGTACCGATCCGTGGTTCGGGACGTTGACGGGCATCACGTCGCCGCGATCGTTGTAGATCGCGTCCATGCAGTCGATCGCCAGCTCGAGCTCGTGGATCCCGCCGCGCGAACGCCGGGGATCGAGCCGGGGCTCGTCAGCGTCGGCCTGCTCGGCGTAATGCTCCCAGTAGTCGGGCACGCTGGCGAGGATGTCCTCGGCGCGCGTCGTCGCCTTGCGTTGCAGCTCGGCGAGGATCTCCCGCTCGAAGTAGTAGTACTGGAAGTAGCCGCTCGGGACCGCTCCCAGCACCGCGGTCAACCACAGCATCCGCCGCAGGTAGCGGTTGTAGTCCGGGTCGGCCTCCCGCTCCTCCCAGGCCTGCCGCAGGATCGGGACCAACGGTTCGCCGTCGTACGTGTGCCGCACGGACCACGATCCGTGGTTGAGCCCGACGCTGGCGACGTCCAGCCGTGCCGGGTCGAGCCCGAGCGACCCGGCGAGCATCTCGGGATAGACGATGGGGCCCTCGCACAGGGCGACGATCGGGACGTCGGTGTGATCGGCGACGGCCTGGGCCACGATGTTCACCGGGTTCGTGTAGTTGAAGATGCGCGCGCCCGGGACACACCGCGTCCATGTCGGCGAGGATCGCCTGGGTCGCGTGGATCGATCGCAACGCCATGAAGAACCCGCCGGGCCCCTGGGTCTCCTGGCCGATGACGCCGTGACGCAGCGGGAGTCGCTCGTCCAGGACGCGGGCCTCGAAGCCGCCAGGCCGGAAGCTCGTGAGGACGGCGTCGCAGCCGTCGAGCCCGGCCCGCCGGTCGGTGGTGGCCGTAATTGTGAGATCGATTCCACGGACGGCCGCCATGCGACGGGCGAGCGTGCGCACGAGCTCGAGGTGGGTGTCATCCACGTCGACGAGGGCGATCTCGGACCCGGAGAAGTTCTCGCCCTGCTCGATCCACGACGCCATCGTGCCGACGGCCCGCGTGGACCCTCCGCCGATGTAGGCGATCTTGATCCGGGCCACCGTCAGACCCCCACCACCTGGCGAGCGAGCCGGTCCCCGAGGCTGTCGTCGCCGGCCTCGGCGCCGGTCCGGTCGACGGCCAGCAGCAGCGCCCCGGCGACCGGCGGCACGCCGGAGCGCACGGGGACGGCGCCGGCCAGCCGGGCCATCACGTGGCTGACGAGGAGGTCGGACGGATGGGACAGGACCCCGCCCGACAACACGACGAGCGCCCCGTCGACCGGCAGCCCGACCTGTTCCGCCGACACGCGGGCCTCGTCGCCGAGGACTCGCCCGGACTCGGCCACGATCTCGACGGCGACGGGGTCGCCTTCGTCGGCGACGTCGATCAGGATCGGGGCCATGCGCACGAGCTCGCTCGTGCCTGGTCTCCCACGTTGCGTGAAGTGGTGGAGCAGGGCGAGCGGGTCGGGCTGGCCGTATGCCGCCAGGGCCCGAGCCGTCAGCCCGGTCGCCGGTCCGAGGCCGAGCCCCTCGCGATACACCGCCTTGAGTGCGGCGACGCTCAGGTCGAAGGCCCCGGTGCGGTCGGGCCAGAAGCCGAGGTGGAAGACCGAGCCATCCCGGTGCCGGGCCCCGACGGCGTTGAAGGTCCCGCACACCACGGCGATGCCCTCCCACGTCGGCGATCCCGCCCGGATCGCCCCGATCGCATCGTTGACGACCAGCGGGTCGGCGAGCCCGAGCCGCTCGGCCGCGAACGCCGTGAGGAGCCGCAGGTCTTCGGGCCAGTCGGCGCCGGCCAGGCTGAAGACGCTGGCCGCGACGTCACCGGCCGCGACCCCACCCGGTGCAGCGCCGTCCCCACGGTGTCGGCGAGGACGGCGGTCCCGGCCTCCACCGACCCGGATCCGTAGATGTCCGAGCACCCCCCGTGCCCGATCCCGACGACCTCCCCGTCGGTCGTGGCGAGCACCGCGGTGGTCTTGGTGTTGCCACCGTCGACGCCGAGCACGAGCGTCACGGATGCCTCGTCAGGGTGGTGCGGAAGCGGTACCGGTCGCCGCGGTACACGATGCCGCCGAAGTCGGTCGGGACCTCGTGCTGGTCGTACATCACCTCGCTCGCCCGGAGCAGGGCACTGCCCGGCTCGACCTCGAGCAGTTGGGCTTCCTCGGGCGACGCGCCGACCGCCTCGATCGCGTAGTCGACACGAGTCGCGACGATGCCGAACCGTTCGCGCAGCGTCGCGTACAGCGAGGCCCTCGCGAAGTCGACCGCCTCGATGCCGTTGACCCGCGCGTACGAGATGTGGCTCTCGTCGATCGCGATCGGCAGCCCGCCGAGCATGCGCGCCCTCCGCAGGGCGAAGATCGGCCCGCCCGGCGGGATCCGCAGCCGTTCGGCCTCGTCGATCGTCGCGTCCCGCACGATGGCCGAGATGACCGTCGACGTCGCGTCGAGCCCTCGCCCCGCCGCCATCTCGCTGAAGCTCACGAGCGAGTTGAGCGGCTCACCGAACGAGGCCACTCGACGACCCTCGACGAAGCCCTCGTCGACCAACTGCTGCAGGCCGCGACGGACCGTGATGCGGCTCACATTGAGCAGCTCACCGAGCGCCCGCTCCGACGGGAGGTGCTCGCCCGGACGCAACGTGCCGTTCTCGATCTCCTCGCGCAGCGCCCGGTACACCTTGTCGTAGAGCGGCTTGCGATCCTCGAGCCGCGGAGCCCGGTCGCGCGACGCCACGTCGTGAATCGTAGCGACGGGCCGCCACGCGGTCGGAGGTGACCGCCATCAGTTCGGCCGCTCCGAGTCGGGGTCGCGGGCCGTGGCCTCGCGGTCGACGACGATCCACGGGTCGGCGTGCTCGAAGATGACGCTGGCCGGCCACGAGGGATCGAACCCACGGCAGGACAGCAGCCGCTCGAACGCGGCGGCCTTCCCCTGGCCGAGGAGCACCATCACCGCGTGACGGGCCTGGAGGATCGTGCCCAGCCCGATCGTCACACCCCACTCCGGGACCTCGTCGAGCCCGGCGAACTCGGGGAACGTGTCGAGGTTGTCCCGCCGGGTCGACTCGGCAAGGGCGACGACGCGCGTGATCGAGTTCGGCCGCTGCCCGGTGGGTTGAACGCGACGTGCCCGTCCGAGGCTCCGGACGCGAGCAGCACCACGTCGATGCCTCCGGCGGCCTGCAGCTCTCGCTCGTAGGCCGTCGGGGTCCGCCGGGTCGGGAAGGCGCACGTTGGCCGCCTGGACCTGGCGCGCGGCCGGCAGGTGCGTCGTTGACGACCGGCGAGCAGCCGCTCGTCGACGTACCGACGGCAGCTGTAGTGCGCGGTCGGCTCGCACAGCACGAACGCGCCGTCGCGACGCTGCAGGTACTCGTCCATCATCGTGATGACGACGCGGGAGAGGTCCGCGCCCCGCTCGGCGGCCAGCCGGCCGAGCGCGACGTAGGTCGACAGCGGGCTGCGCCCGGCCGGACAGGCGAGCGAGAACGGCGAGTCCGGCGGCACGCCGGCCAGCGAGCTCGAGGATGCGCGCGGCGACGAGCTCGCCGGCCTCTCGCTCGCTCGCCGCGACCGTCACCGGCGCGGCCGGAGCCGCCGCGACTGGGATCGCGCCGGCGGACGGCGGCGATGCCCGGGGGACGTCGGGGTAGAGGTGACAGCGGACGAGGACGCCGCCGGCCAGCCGCGGCACCGGATCCACCTCCGTGCAGATGTCCATCCGAGAATCGCACCGCGGGGCGTAGCGACACCCGGCGTCGCTCGCGTCGACCGGCGCCGCGCCCGGGCGCGCCGCCCGCCGCCGCGCTTGGAGGATCGGGTCGGGCACCGGGATCGCCGACACAAGGCGCTGCGTGTACGGGTGCCGTGGATGATCGGCGACCTCGTCGGCGGCACCGATCTCGACGAGCCGGCCGGCGTGCATCACGGCGATGCGATCGCTGATGTGGCGCACGACGGCGAGGTCGTGGCCGATGAACAGATCGGCGAGTCCGAGCTCGCGGCCGAGCTCCTCGAGCAGGTTGATGATCTGGCCGCGCGTCGACACGTCGAGCGAGCTGACCGGTTCGTCGGCGATCAACAGCCGGGGGTTCAGCGCGATGGCCCGGGCGACGGCGATGCGCTGGCGCTGCCCTCCGGAGAACGACCGCGGGTACCGACCGGACACGCTTCGGGTCGAGACCGACCTGGCGCAGCAGGTCGGCGACCGCGTCGTCGAGCGAACGGCCGCGCAACCCCCGATGGACCTTCAGCGGCTCGCCGATCGCGTCGCCGACGGTGAGCGCCGGGTTCAGCGAGGCGTACGGGTTCTGGAAGACGACCTGCATCTGCGGGCCGCAGTCGTTGGACGGCGGCCGCCGGAGCCGACGTGAGCTCGACGCCGTCGAACGTGATCGTCCCGGCGCTCGGCCGGACCAGCCCGAGGATCGCCCGACCGATCGTCGACTTGCCCGACCCCGACTCCCCGACGAGCCCGAGCGTCTCGCGCGGTTGGACCGTGAAGCTCACGCTGTCGACCGCCCGGTGCGTCCGGCGCCGGCCGAGGAACGCACGGGGCAGCGGGAAGTCGACGGTCAGATCGCAGACCTCGAGCAGCGGACTCGCCATGGCCGCGGTCACGTGAAGGTCCCTTCGCGGTCGCCGACGAGCACGCAGCGCACGTTCCAGCCGTCGCCGCGGCGACCTCGGGCACTGGGCGCTCCCGGCAGGCCGGAGTGACCTTGCGCGCAGCGGTCGGCGAAGCGGCATCCGTCGCCCCACGTACCGGGCAGCGGCACCTTGCCGGGGATCGTCGGCAGCCGGCCGCCCTTGTGCTCGTTGCGGGGCAGTGCGTCGAGCAGGGCGGCGGTGTACGGGTGGCGCGGGCCGGCGAACAGGTCCGCCGACGGTAGCCGTCCTCGACGACCTCGCCCGCGTACATCACGACGGCCCGCTGACAGAGGTCGGCGACGACGCCGAGGTCGTGGGTGACGAACAGGATCGCCATCTCCCGCTCGGCCTGCAGCCGCCGCAGCAGGTCGAGGATCTCGGCCTGCACCGTCACGTCGAGGGCGGTCGTCGGTTCGTCGGCGATGAGCAGCTTCGGGTCGCACGCCAGCGCGCTGGCGATGGCCACCCGTTGGGCCATGCCCCCGGAGAACTCGTGGGGATAGGCGCGAACGCTCCGCGTCGGGTCGGTGATGCCCACCTGGACGAGCAGGTCGATCGCCCGCTCCCGGGCCTCGCGCCGAGACAGGCCTCGGTGCAGGCGCAACGACTCGCCGATCTGGTCACCGACGGTGTGGGCCGGGATCGAGACTGCTGGACGGGTCCTGGAAGACCATGGCGACCTCGTCGCCGCGGAGCCGGCACAGCTCGCGCTCGCTCCGGCCGACGAGCTCGACGCCGTCGACGCGGACCGAGCCGGACGAGGATCTGGCCGGGTGGGTCGATGAGCCCGATCGCGGCGAGCGCGGTGACCGTCTTGCCGCAGCCCGACTCACCGACGAGCCCGACGACCTCGCCCCTCCCGACCGACAGGCTGACTCCGGCAACGACGGGCGTGAGCTCGTTCCCGATCGGGAACCCGACCGTGAGATCGCGGATGTCGAGCGCCAGCGTCGGATCGCGGGGCGTGTCCTCGATCGGGGGCGCCGCCGACCGGACGCGGACCGGCGTCGCGGGTCTGCGGCGTCTTGCGCGGGGCGCGGTCCACGCGGCCGACCGCGTCGCGGACGCCCGTCACCGACGACGTTCAACGCGAGCACGGTGAACGTGATGGCCAGGCCGGGCGGGAAGATCACGAACGGCTGCCGGCGGATGTAGGCGGAGGCCTTGGTGAGCATCGCCCCCCAGCTCGCGTGCGGCGGTTGGATGCCGAGGCCGATGAAGCTGAGGCCGGCCTCGACCAGCAGCGCCACCCCGAGCATGAACGACGTCTGCACGATGAGCGACGGGAGCACGTGGGGCAGGAGGTGCCGGCGCACGATCCGCCGACTCGGCAGGCGCGAGCACGCGCGCCGCGTCGATGTACGGCTCGGTGCGGATGTTCAAGGCCACGCCCCGGGTCAGCCGGAGGAACACCGGCACCAGAACGATGCCGAGGGCGATCATCGCCGAACACGAGGCTGTTGCCGAACACCGAGATCAGGGCCAGGATCACGATCAGCCCGGGCAGGGCCATGAGCCCGTCGGAGATGCGCATCGCGACGCCGTCGAGCCGGCCGCCGCGGAAGCCCACGAGGAGCCCGATGCGGGAAGCCGATACAGAAGCGCGACGCCGATCGCGAGCGACGAGGCGACGAGCGACAGCCGGGCCCCGTAGAGGAGCCGCGACAGCACGTCGCGCCCGAGCTCGTCGGTGCCGAGGAGGTGGTCGGCGCTCGGCCCCTGGAGGGCGTTGGGAAGGTCGTTGCGCAACGGGTCGTACGGCGCCAGCTGAGGCGCGAACACGGCGGCGATGACGACGAGCAGCGAGGAACGCCAAGCGCCACGATCACGAACGGGTCGCGGCGCAGCCGACGCCACATCGAGCGGCCGGTGACCTCGGTCGCCGTGCCGACCTCGTCGCCGACGACGTCGGTGATCGCCGCTGTCGCGGTCATCGCGGTCGGGCGCGCGGGTTGGCGTAGGCGTACAGCAGGTCGACGACGAGGTTGACGAGCACGACGAGCAGGGCGGTGACCACCACGACGCCCTTGGATCACGGTGAAGTCACGGGCCTGCACGGCGCTGAAGGCGAGGTCGCCGAACCCCGGGATCGCGAACAGCTGCTCGATCACGATGCTGCCGCCGAGCATCGCCAGCACCTCGAAGCCGAGCACGGTGACGATCGGGGCGGCCGCGTTCTTCAGCCCGTGGTGGAGCAGCACGCCGCCGCCGGCTCGCACCGCGCGCCCGGGCCGCCCGCACGTAGTCCTGCTGGAGCACGTCGATCAGGGCGCTGCGGGTCTGGCGAGCGAGCACCGCGCTCGACGGGATGCCGAGCGCGATCGCCGGCATCGCGATGCTCCTGGCCCACTCCACCGGGTCCTCGGTGAACGGGCACGTAGCCGGTCGGCGGGAGCCACGCCAGCTGGTGGACGAAGATCACGATGAGGATCAGGCCGAGCCAGAAGCTGGGCACGGCGAGCCCGATCGACGTGAGCGCCGATGATCGCCGCGGTCGACGAGCGATCCCGGGCGCTGGGCGGCGATGATCCCGGCCGGCACCCCGATCGCGATGGCGAGGACTGTGCCGGCGAGCGCCAGCGACAGGGTGGCCGGCAGCCGGTCCTTGATCGACTCGACCACGGGCTGGCTGTTGAACAGGGACGTGCCGAGATCGCCGTGGATCGCGCCGCTCAGCCACTCGAAGTAGCGCACGAAGATCGGCGAGTCGAGGCCGAGCCGGTCACGGATCTGGTCGAGGATCGACTCCGTCGCCTGGTCGCCGGCGATCGTCGCCGCCGGGTCGCCCGGGATCAGCTCCAGCAGCACGAACATCGTCAGCGACACGGCGAGCAGCAGGGGGATGGCGAGCAGGAGGCGCCGCAGGACGAGCTTGAGCATCGCCGCTCGGAGGTCAGCCCTCGGTGCGTCCAGAGGTAGATCGACAGCGAGTCCTGGTTGAGGTACGGGTCGAGCCCGACCAGGTACGGCTGGGCGACGAGGATCGAGTCCTGCTGTGGGTGATGAGGAACCACGCCTCCTCGGTGATGAGCTCGTTGATCTGCTGGTACAGCTCTCGTTGCTGCGTCCTCGTCGCTGCGCTGCCGCCTCTTGGTACAGCCGGTCGATCTCCGGATCGGTGGTGTTGAGGATGTTCAGCGATCCGCCGTCGAGCACCATGATGCTGAAGTCGGAGTGGGGGTGCTCGGACCCGAACGTGAAGATCGACGCCGGGTAGTCGCCGGACACCATGGCGTCGATGAAGCCGCTCCCGTCGACGACTTCGAGGTTCATCGTGATGCCGACGTCGGCCAGGTACCCGGCGATGCGCCTCCATGTACGTCTGGTAGGACGGCGGCAGCGGCGCGCGTGAACTCGAACCCGTCGCCGAAGCCTGCCTCCTCGAGCAGGGCCCTCGCCTGGTCGGGGTCGTACGGGTAGCGCTCGTCGAGTTCGGGGACGTAGGCGAGGGAGTTCGTCGGGACGACCTGCGTCGTCACGCGACCTGCTCCGAGGGCGATGGTCTCCAGGATCTGCTCGCGATCGACGGCGTAGTTCATCGCCTGGCGCACGCGCTTGTCGGCGAACGCCGGAACGATTGTGCCCTCGCGGTCGAACAGGATGATGCCCCACCAGTCGACCGGGTTGCTGCACGACGGTGAGCCCGGCCGCCTCGCCGTCCTCGACGTACTCGATCGAGCTCGGCGACTGGTCGACCTGGCCCGGCGTTCACCGCGTTGTACCGCGCCTCGAGGTCGGTCATCACCACGAACTCGAGCCGTTCGGCGCCCTGGATCGACGGATCGCGGTAGTCGGGGTTGACGTTGTAGGCGTACTCGCTGCCCTGGACGTAGGCGTCGGGATCGAAGATGTACGGACCGGATCCGACCGGGTTGATCGAGATGTCCTCGTTGTCCATCGCGTCCGGGCTGATCATCGATCCGGTGGGGTTCGACGCCAGCGTGAGCAGGGCGGCAGGCCACGGGTTGGCGAGGTGGAAGCGGACGGTGGTCGGGTCGACGACCTCCACCGACTCGATATCTGCGGCGAGGGTGTTGAGTCCGGCGTAGGTGTCGGTCTTGAAGCGCTCGATGTTCGCCTTCACGACGGACGCGTCGAACGTGGCCCCATCGGTGAACGTGACGTCGTCACGGAGCTTGAACTCGAGGATCTTCTTCTCGTCGTCGACGTAGTCCCACTCCGTCGCCAGCATCGGCACGAAGGTCTGGTCGGGCAGCTTGCGGATGAGCGTCTCGTACACCGGCTGGGCGAACTGGATCGGCTGCCCGTAGCCCATGGCGTGCGGATCCAGCGTGCCCGGATCGGCGTAGACCGACGAGCGGACCGTTCCCGAGGGGGTCAGCGCAGCGCTCCCGGTGGCCGGCGTGGTGCCTGCGCTCGTCGCGGGCGGACTCCCCGGGGTGGTCGTCGCCCCGCCGGTGCTCGGGGTGCCTCCCGGCGACGAGGACGACGGAGCGGCATCGTCGTCGTCGCCACACGCGGCGAGCAACGCCGCCGCCCCGATGGTGGCCAGCAGTTCGCGGCGCGAGATGCGTGTCATGGCAGCCCCCTGTCGTCCCCGGGCCGTCAGAACGGCGACGAGCCCGCAGGAAGCCAATCACATACCAATGGTCTGGTCAAGGCTCACTTGGTATGCCTCGGGCTCGTCTCCCGCCGTTTGCCAGATGGCAGTTCGGGCGGGGCTCAGATCACGAGCGAATCGTCCCAGGCTTTCTGGGCGCGATTTTCTCGACCGCGAGAACATCTGCGCCAGACCGCTGAGACGATCGGCCCAGATCGCAGCAGGCTTCCGCTTCCAGGCCGTCGCCCACGTGAGGCCAATCGGCAACGCTCGCGTGCGACTCACCGAATACGTCGTCGATCACGTATGTGGTGACACAGACTGGTGAGCGTGCCGACCACCGACGTCGTTGCGACGTGCCACGAGGCGGGGGTGCGCCTGATCCGCTTTCTCTATTGCGACAACGGTGGCGTCGTGCGCGGCAAGGTCGTGCCGGTCGAGCAGCTGTCCGAGCGCATGGCCACCGGCGTCGGGCTGACCGTCGCGATGCAGGCGATGAACTCCCTCGACCAGCTCCAGCGGGTCGAGGGGATGGGCCCGGTCGGCGAGATCCGACTGGTGCCCGACCCGGCCACCTTCACCGTGCTGCCCTATGCGCCTCGGTCGGCGGCGATGCTCGTCGACCACGTGCGTTTGGACCGGACGCCGTACGAGGCGTGTCCGCGGCAGTTCCTCGTCGACATGATCCGTCGTCTCGCCGACCGGGGGATCGAGTTGCGGTGCGCCGTGGAGAACGAGTTCTCGCTGGCTCGGCCGGCGGACGGGCGGCTGGTGCCGGTCGACTCGAGCACCTGCTTCTCGACGACGGGGATGACCGCCGCGGCCGAGGTCGTCGACGCGATCGTCGCCGCCCTCGACGCCCAGCAGATCGCGCTCGCCCAGTACTACCCGGAGCTCGGTCACGGTCAGCACGAGCTGTCGGTGCTGCATCTCCCGGCGCTGGCCGCTGCCGACACCCAGCTGCTCGTGCGCGAGACGCTCCGCGGTGTCGCGGCCGGGTGCGGGCTCGTCGCCTCACTCGCCCCGAAACCGTGGCCGGATCAGGCGGGCAACGGCGCGCACGTCCATCTCAGCGGTTGGAACCCCTCGGGTGAACGGAACCTGTTCCACGATCCATCCGGGCGCTTCGGGCTCTCCGTGCTCGCCGAGCAGTTCGTCGCCGGGATCCTCGACCACGCCCCCGCCCTGCTCGCCCTGACCGCGCCGTCGTTCAACTCGTTCGCCCGGTTGCTCCCGCGCCACTGGAGCTCGGCGTTCACCTGCTGGGGGCCGGACAACCGGGAGGCGACGGTTCGCGTGCCGTCCGCGTTCTGGGGCTCGGAGGCGGCGTCGACGAACCTCGAGTACAAGCCGGCCGACGCGTCGGCGAACCCGTATCTGGCGTTCGGCGGGCTGATCGCCGCCGGCCTCGACGGCATCGAGCGTGGTCTCGCTCCGCCGCCACCGATCATCGTCGATCCCGCCGACCTGTCCGACGACGAGCGCGATGCAGCGGGGATCGTCCGCTACCCGACCACACTCGCCGCCGCACTCGACGCCCTCGAGGCGGACGCGGTGCTCCTTTCGGCGTTGGGTGAGCTACGGGCCCGTTCGTACCTCGCCGTTCGCCGGTCGGAGTGGGAGGCCTACTCGACGGCCTCCGAGGAGTTCGCCTTCGCCAACCACTTCGCGAAGTACTGACCAGGTTCGACCGTCGCAGTCAGCCGCCGGCCGCGGCGAACATCGCCTCCAGTTCGCGCCGGATGTCCGGGCCGCACGGCTGGAAGACGACCTCGGTGACGCCCTTGCTGCCGAGGTCGTCGACCTTGGCCTTGATCTCGTCGGAGGTGCCGGTGACCGTCGTCGCCGCGAGCAGGGCGCCGCCGGTCGCTGCCCACGCCGCCCGGTCGGCCTCGTTGAGGTGGATGCAATGGCCGACGTGCACATCGAGGTGGCGTTCTTCCTCGACCCGCTCGTCGATCACGGCCAGCCACTCCTTGCCTCCCGGGATGCTCGGCACGGCGTCGCGGCCGTACAGCTCGTAGGTGGCGTGGTACGCGAGGGCACCGCCCGGGCCGGCGGCGGCGAGCACCCGCTCCGAGGAGACGTCCTCGCCGGACTCCAGCACCGTGCCCCAATAGAGGTAGGCGACCCAATCGAACACACCCGGCTCGAGGCCCTCGACGGTGGTGGTGGCGAACACCCCGTCGTAGCGTTCCGCGACGGCCCGGCCCTTGGGCCCGAGGGCGCCGATCAGGATCGGAACCTCGATCGGACGGGCAGGGGCGCTGCCGTCGGGGTGCAACATCTGCATCCGGGTGCCTTCCCACTCGACCACCTCACCGCGCAACAGGCCGCAGTAGGCGTCGAGGTAGGCGGTCATGAACGACCACGGAATCGCCCGGTAGCCCATCGCCCGCCGCCCCGTGAACCCGGTGCCGAACGACACCGCGACCCGCCCCGGAGCCAGGCCGGCCAGCGTCGCCGTCGCCGCGGCATTGGTCATCGGATGTCTCAACGTCGGGATCAGGACGCCGGGGCCGAGCCCGATCCGCGACGTTCGTTCCGCGGCCAACGCCAATGCCATCCACACGTCCGGGCTCTGCTGCGGCGTGTCGTACAGCCACGCCCGGGCGTAGCCAACCTCCTCGGCGAGCCGAATGTCCTCCGGTGACGACATGGTCGTCGGGAACGCACACGAGACCTTCACGCGCAACCTCCAGTTCGAAGCCAGGGTCTAGCAGCCATCTGGGCGCGCCCAGATCGTCAGGGCGGCGCGGCCGACAACGACATCGAGCGGCGGTCGGGCATGCCGGCACTCGAGGCCGCGCAGGCGGCAGCGGGTACCGGCGCGGTCGTCGACCCGCTCTACGCTCTCCCCAACGAGAGGGGTCATCATGGAATCGCTGCAGGTCAGCGCCACGTTCCCGGCGATCGCGCCCGAGCACGCGGCGGAGTTCAAGCAGCTCGCAGCCGAAGCACTCGAGCTCGTCCAGTCCGAGCCGGGCACGCTCCAGTACGACTGGTTCTTCAGCCCCGACGGCACGAGGTGCGTGGTCCGGGAGACCTACGCGAACTCCGACGCCGTCCTGGAGCATCTCGGGCACGTCGGCCCGATGCTCGGTCGCATGGTCGAGCTCGGCGGCGGCCTCGAACTGGACATCTTCGGTGCACCCTCGCAGGCAGTCAGCGAGGCCCTCGCCGCGATGAACCCGAACATGTACGAGTACTCGCAGGGTAAGTGATCCGACCCCAGATCCGGCCAAAGCCCCAGGCGCACGCCCGCACCGAAGTCCTACGGTTGCGCGGCGATGGCGCTGTTTCATCTCGCGACGATCACCCCGACCAAGGCTGAACTTCTCGCCGACTGGGCTCCGTCACAGCCGTGGGGTCCGCCGGCCGATCTTCCTCTCGAGGTGATCGGCTCGTACCGCTTCGACGATCCCGACGGTCGCGTCGGCATGGAGACCCACCTCCTCACCGCCGGCGGCACGCTGCTGCACGTCCCGCTCACCTATCGGGACGAACCGCTCGACGGCTCGCCCGGCGCGCTCGCTTTGGTCACCGAATTGGTTGCACGTCCAACCACGTTGGTGACCAAAGCGAAGCGAGTACGTGACGGCTTACGCTCGGCCGATGCCGTTGCCCCACTTCCTCGCGGCGTACTGAGGTGGCGGCGGTCGACGGGCTGCGGCCCGCCATCGCCGAGATCCCGGCGATCGATCAGCACGCCCATCTGCTGACCGGCCCCGACGCCCGGATCGGGCTCCGGGACGTGCTCACGGAGAGCGACGACGCCGACCAGATCGACGCGGTCGGAGATCACCCCGCTTTCCAGCGGGCGCTCCGCGACCTCGGCGAGGTGCTGGGAGTCGAGCCGACCGAAGCCGCGATCGCGGCCGTCCGCCGCGACGACTTCGCCGGGCACACCGCCCGCCTGCTCGACGCCTGCCGTCTCGCGGCCATGTTCGTCGACGACGGGTTCCGCACCGAAGGCACGCTCTCGCTCACCGAGCACGCCGCGGTCGTCGGATGCCCGGTCCGCCGCATCGTCCGCGTCGAGACCGAGGCGGAGTCGGCCGCGGCGGGATGGCCGCCGCTGGCCGAGTGCCGCGCCCACCTCCAGCAGGCGATCGCCGACGCCGTTGCCGCTGGAGCGGTGGGCCTGAAGACGATCGCGGCCTACCGCTGTGGGCTCGATCTCCCGCCACCGTCCATCGACACGGCGAGTGCCGCCTACGACACATGGCGGCGCTCAGGCTCCGACCGGCTGCGCGACGCCACCCTCATCTCGTTGTTCCTGGCCGACGCGCTCGAGGCCGCCGGCGACGGGGTCCCACTCCAGGTGCACAGCGGGCTGGGCGACCGTGACCAGATGCTGGCCGGCGCCGATCCCGCCCTCCTCCAGCCCCCGATCGACCACGGCATGCTCTCGCACGTTCCGGTCGTCCTGCTCCACTGCTACCCCTTCGTGCGCCACGCCGGATACCTGGCCAGCATCTATCCCAACGTCCATCTCGATCTGTCCCTGAGCCTGACGCTGGTGCCGCACCGAGGCGCCGAGCTGGTCGCCGAGGCCCTCGAACTGGCGCCGCCGACGAAGCTCCTCTTCGCCACGGACGCGTCCCGGCTTCCCGAGATGTTCCTCCTCGGCACCCGTTCGTGGCGTGAATCGCTCGCCCGCGCGCTCGGGGACCTCGTCGACGACGACTTCGCCGACGAACGGCGCGCCCTCGAATGGGCCACGCTCATCCTCGCCGACAACGCCCGCCGCGTGTACGGAGACGACGGTCCGGACCGGTCCAGCGCCGGCCCCATCTAGTAGTGTCCGTCGGGTCCTTGACGCTGTTGACGGAGCGGGGCCGGTGAGCTGGAGCATCGACGTCAGGCTGCTCGGTCCGTTGGAAGTCGACGTCTCAGGAGCGCGCGTCCGATTCGAGGGCGGCAAGCAGCGCCGGCTGTTCGTGGCGCTGGTCCTCAGCGCGCCCAAGCCAGTGTCGGCGGACGTGCTGCAGGAGATCCTGTGGAGCGGCGCGCCGCCGACCGGCGGTGCCCAGGCCCTGCAGAAGCAGGTGTCCCGCCTGCGCCAACGGCTGGGGAACGACGCCCCCCTCCACCACCGAGTGCCCGGGTACGCCCTCGAGATCGACCCGCTGGCGATCGACACCCGGAGGTTCGAACGACTTCTGCAACGGGCGCGGGTCGCCCTCGGGCGCGACGACCCCGAGGCCGCGGCCGCCGACCTGCACGCAGCGTTGGCCCTGTGGCGCGGCGAGGCGCTGGCCGAGCATCGGTTCGACGACTTCGCCCAACAGGAGCTCGCCCGACTGGACGAGCTCCGTCTCGAGGCGACCGAGGAACGCCTGGCCGCCGAGTTGGCGGGCGGACGGGACGCCGACCTCGTCGGCGAGCTGCGGACACTCATCGCCGAACATCCCTTGCGCGAGCGGCTGCGCGCCCATCTGATGGTCGCCCTGTACCGCACGGGCCGCCAGGCCGAGGCGCTGGAGACGATGCACGCCGGCCGTGAGCTCATGGTCAGCGAGCTCGGGATCGAGCCCGGGCCCGAGCTGCGCAAGCTCGAGCGGATGATCCTCGCCCACGATCCCGAGCTGCTCGTGGAGCGCCCCGGCGCCGTGCTCGCACCCAGGCTGCCCGCCCCGGCCAACGAGACGATCGGGCGGGCCACCGAGGTCGAGGAGGTGCGCGACCTGCTCGTCCGTCCGGGACCGCGGCTCGTCACGCTCGTCGGGCCGGGCGGCGTGGGCAAGACTCGTCTGGCGATGGAGGCCGCCCGGGCGGTCGCCGACCGCTTTCCCGGGGGCGCGGTGCATGTCGACTTGGACGGCGTCGAGGATGCCGCCGTGCTGGTGCCCGAGGCGGCGACGGCACTCGGCGTGATCGCGACCAGCCCGGCCGAGCTGGGCGAGCAGCTCGGCCGCACGACGCGTGGCGCGCCCGCACTCCTCGTGCTCGACGGGTTCGAGCGCTTCATCGAGGACGCGGGTCAGGTGAGCCAGCTCCTCGCCGGCGTGGCCAACCTGACCGTGCTGGCCACCAGTCGGGCACCACTGCGGATCACGGCCGAGCACGTCTACCCGGTCCACCCGTTGGCCGCCCCTGACGCGGCGGCCCTGTTCGGCGCCCGCGTGAGCGCCGTCCGGGCGACGTGGGAGCTGGAGGAGGACAGCACGATCGTCGACGCGATCTGTGCCCGCCTGGACGGCCTGCCGCTGGCGATCGAGCTGGCGGCCGACCGGGCCCGGCTCCTCCCGCCCCGAGCCCTGCTCGAACGGCTCGAGGATCGCCTCGAGCTGTTGACCGGCGGGCCTCGCGACCTGCCGGCTCGCCAGCGCTCGCTGCGGGCCACGCTCGAATGGTCGTGGGAAGCGCTCGGGCAGCCGGAGCGAACACTGCTCGGCCGGCTCACGTTGTTCGAGGGCGGGGCGTCCCTCGAGGGGGCGGCGGCGGTCTACAACGGAGAGCCGGGCGGAAGCCTCGAAGGGGTCGTGGCGTCGCTCGTCGACAACTCCTCTCTGCTGCGGTGCGATTCCGGCCGGGACGCCGAGCCGCGGTTCCGGATGCTGGACACCGTGCGTGAGTTCGCGGCCGACCGGGCGGCCGAGCGCGACGATCTCGAATCACTCGGTCTCCAGCACGCCCGCTACTTCCTCGCCTACTGCGAGCACGCCGCCGAGGCGGCGGCGCGCACGGACCGTCGCGACTGGCTCGACCGCCTGGCCCAGGAGCGCGGCAACATCCGCCTCGCGTTCGAGCGGCTCCTCCACGGCGGCGCGGTGGACGAAGCACTCCGGGTGGCGATCGCGTTCGCGCGCGTGCTGCCGTGGGACGCCCACGCCCACGAGGTCCGCGGGTGGCTGACGCAGGCCCTCGGGGCGGAGACGCCGGTCTCCACGGCTCGGCGCGCCGGCGCCCTCTATTGGGACGGCCGACTGGCGCTCTCCCAGGGTCGCTTCACCGACGCGCAGGCTCGGCTCGAGGCTGCCCTCCAGGCTGCCCGCGAGGCGAGCCAGCCGGACGTGGAGAGCGCCGCGTTGGCCGCCCTCGGACGCCGGGCCGTCCTGGTCGCGGCCGAGGACGCCGATGGCATCTGCGACGATGCCGTGGTCGCGGCCAACCGGACCGGCGATCCCATCCTGATGGCCGACGCCCTCTTGGCGCAGGCCAGCGCATGCGAGCGGGCCGAGGAGTGGGAGCGGGCGGGTGCGCTCGCCGGGGAGGCGGTGGCGCTCTACCGCGAGGCGGGCGATCCGTACGGCGCGGCGACCGCGCTGGCTGAGCAGGGCTGGTACGACATGGTGCACGGACGCCTGGACATGTCGGAGCAGCACCTGGAGGAGGCGCTCGAGCTGCGCCGCCGTCACGGCGACGACCGGCGCCTCGTCGAGCCGCTGATCGACCACGCCTGGCTGATGCTGAGCCGCCACCGTTACGACGAAGCGGTTCACGGGTTCGTCGACTGTCTGCACCTGGCCCGACACGTCGACGACCAGTTCAACCTCGGCGAGGCGCTCGCCGGGCTGTCGACCGAGGCCGCAATCGGCGGGCGGTGGGACGAGGCGGTCCGCCTGGCCGGCGCCGGCGACGCGGTGCACGAGCGCATCGGCGCGCCGCCGTGGCAGTCCGTCACCGCGATGCAGGAGCGTGCCCTGGTCTCGGCCCGGGCCGCCCTCGGTGACGACGGCTTCGCCGCGCTCTTCCGCGAGGGGCGTGAGCTCTCCGCCGAGGACGCCGTCGCCCTTCGGGAGCGTGGCCAACCGGCCCCACCGGCCGCCATCCACTGACGAAGCCCCTGGTACCGGGCACGTCAGCCGGATGTCCGTGGAACGTCAGCGGCCCGTGGTCTGCTGGTGACGCCGGGACATGTTCGGACTGCCGCGTCGCAGGTCCCGGTCTCCACCATCGGAGGGAAGGGGCTTTCCATGATGCGAGTTCCACCTCGGACTCATCGGTGGCTGTTCGCGTCCGTCGTCCCGGTGGTCCTGGCGGGCGCGATCGTGGCGACCCCGACAGCGGCGCCGGCGGCGCAGGACGACTCGTTCACCCACACGATCGAGCCGTGGGACCCGGACGTTGTACCGGTGGGGGATCCGGCGTTCGACCTCACATCGGCCTGTGTCCGCGAGGTGCGTGGCGGGCTCGAGGCGGTGTTCGGCTACGAGAACCCCAGCGGGCCGTCGGTGCTCGTGCCGCTCGACCCCGACACCGCTCACGGCGACGACGACAACGCCAACGTGATCGTCACTGTCTTCAAGGTCGGGCCGTTCCGGGGCGTGGACATCGAAGACCTCGGGCCCCAGGTGACGTTGTTCAAGCCGGGGAGCCATCCGCACGCGTTCGCTCTACGGTTCCAGCGTTCCGACCGGATCTCCTGGCAGGTCAGAGTGCCCTCCGAGGACCCGGACGAGGCCGCCGCCTGGAGGATCACCGTGACCCCCCGCAAGCGGGTCGACTGCGGAGCGAACGTCCCCCATCGCTACGCCGTTCTCCAGACGGTCGAGGTCACGGCCGACTTTGCCAACATCGATCACGACGATGCGACCGGGCACATCACCGGGTACGGCATCGCCTTCGGTGCCCGCAACGCCCGCACAGTCTGCAGCGCGGGCGGCGAGCCGGTCGCGCCACACGTGGTGGTGGGCTGGCCGAAGGGGATCAATCTCGAGCCGATCGTCCCTGACTACGAGGTCGAGATCGTCCTCACCGGCGGAACGATCGAGTACGAGATGTCGACGACGACCGTTCGTCAGGTCGATCGGCTGCTGGAGTCGGTCGAGTGGCTCGGGCCGATCGCCGACGTCACGGCCCAGTGCGCCTTTGGGGACGCGATCGTGGCCGGGGATCCTTTCTGGGGCGAGCGCGCCGGCGGCGGGTTCACGACTCCGGAGGTCGTCGACGGCGTCCTCGTCGGCATCGGGTTCACGCAACGCTCTCCAGTCGGAAGCAGGCTCCGCTGAGCGGACTGCCGTATCTTCCCGCACTCCTCGGCGAGGGGGTCGAGCCGGGATGGCGCAGCGTCACGGGCTCCTTCGTCTCGGCCGACGTCAGCGGCTTCACGCAGCTGTCGGAGCGTCTCGCCCGGATGGGGCGGATCGGGGCCGAGGTGCTGAGCACGTCGATGGACCGTGTCTTCACCGGGCTCATCGACGCGGTGACGCCGTTCGGCGGCGATGTCCTGTTCTTCGGCGGCGATGCGCTGTTCGTCGCCTTCCTCGGTGACGACGAGGCCCGCCGCGCCGTCGACGGCGCGATCGCCATGCGGCGGGCACTGCGCGAGGCCGTGCCGCTCGAGACCGCGCTCGGCCGGGTCCGCATCGCGATGTCGGTGGGCGTGGCGACCGGGACCGCCGACATTGTCGTCGGCGACGGCCCACAGCGCCCGCTGTTCCTCGCCGGGCCGACCGTCTCGCGCACCGTGCGCCTCGAGTCCCACGCCCGGACCGGAGAGATCCGCGTCGATGCCGCGACGGCGGACTCGCTCGCCGCCGCCGAGCTGCGAGCTGCGGCCGACGGCGAGTGGGTGGTCACCACCCGACGCGTCCGACCATCGCCCATTCATCTCGTCTCCGTCGATGCGCCGGCGGCCCCGTCGGAGCAGGCGGAGCGGCATCTCCCTGCGGCGCTGCGGGCGCGGCTGCTCCGCGGCGACGCGCCCAAGGAGCACCGGCATGTGGCGGTGGCGTTCCTGCGCGTCCGCCACCTCGATCGCCTCTCCCCCGCCCGCCGCGCCGAGGTGCTGCGAGAGACGAGCCTCGCCGTGGGTGAGGCGTGCGATGCCCTCGACGTGTGCTGGGTCGAGACCGACGTCGCCGCCGACGGCGCCACGATCGTGATCGCCGGAGGGGTGCCCCAACAGCGCGATGACGACGAGTTGCGCGTCGTCGCCGCGGCCCGCCGGGTCGTCGAGGGGGAGCTCGGCGGTCGGGTGTCGGTCGGGGTGCAGCGGGGCACCGCGTTCGTCGGCGAGGTCGGCCACGTCCGGCGCCGCACCTACGCCGTGACTGGCCGCACGACCATCACCGCGGCGCGGCTGGCAAGCGTCGCCGGCACGGGTGCCGTCCTCGCCAGCTCCGACGTCATCGAGCGCTTGAGGCAGCGCTACGACACCGGTCGCGAACAGGAGCTGGTCGTGAAGGGCCGGCGCGAGCCGGTGCGCGCGGCGGCGGTCGGCGGACTCGCCGAACCGGGCCCGAGCCGGGTCACGATGTCGGCCCTGGTCGGCCGGGAAGCCGAACTGGCCGTCCTGGAGGACGCTCTGACGCGGCATCGGGCCGGGCAGGGTTCGGTGATCGACGTGATCGGCCCACCCGGCATGGGCAAGACCCGCCTGCTGCAAGCGTTCCTCGGCTCCGTACCGACCCCGCGGGTGGCGGTCGGTGGTGAGTTGGCATTGGGCGTGGTTCCGTTCGGGGTGCTCGCCCCGGCGCTGCGGGCCGCGGTGGGCGCGATGAACGAGGCGGGTGTTCGGGCGCTGGCTCGCACGTTGGGCGAGCTGGCACCGTTGATCGGCCCCGTGCTCGGCGTGGACATCCCGTCGACGGACGCGTCGCGCGCCATCGAAACACCGTCGATCCCCGCCGCCCGCGCCGAGCTCGTCGTCACGATGCTGCGCCATCCAGCCGGACTGCTCGTGGTCGACGACGCCCACTGGCTCGATCCGGCGACGACCGAGCTGCTCGGCGCGATCGTCGACCCGCTGGTCGACGCCGGCTGGCTCATCGTCTTCGCCCGCCGACCCGAGACGCCACCGGTCGCACCGACGGCCGTTCCCCTGGTGCTCGAGCCGCTTGCCGACGACGACGTCGGCCGGCTCGCCGTGACATCGGGCGACCGTGCGCTGAGTGACGCCCGCCTCGACGCCATCGTCCACCAAGCCGGCGGGAACCCGCTGTTCGCGGTCCAGCTCGCGCGCTCGAACCCGGACGCCGGCGACGTCGGGCTTTCGGAGTCGGCCGAGCGGGTGGTCGGGGCGCGGATCGATCTGCTGCCCGGCGAGCTCCGCACGAGGCTGCGTCGGGCCAGCGTGCTCGGCCGGCGGGTCGAGCTCGACGTGCTGCAGGCGGTGACCGACGACCCGGAGGCGAAGGCCGAGGAGACGTGGGCGTCGCTGGACGAGTTCGTCCGCTGGTCGCCGACGCACGTGGAGTTCCGCCACGACCTGTTCCGCCTCGTCGCCTACGAAGGGCTGAGCTTCGCCGAACGAGCCGAGCTCCACCGCCGCGCGGCCGATCTGCTCGAAGCACGTCCGGGAGTCCCGGCTGCGGTGCTGGCCGAGCACTCGCGGTGCGCGGGACGGCACGAGAGCGTCGTCCGCTGGGCCACCCAGGCCGCCGACGAGGCCGCGGCGAGAGCCGCGTTCGTCGACGAGGTCCGCTTGCGCCGGCTCGCCGCCGACAGCGCCAAGCGGGCGGGAGTGGCGAGCGAGCGGCGGACCCACCTGTACACCGCGCTGGCGCACAGCTACGAGATGCTGGGCGAGGTGGACGCCGCCGACCGGGCATACGGCCAGGCGTTGTCGTCGGCGACTCCGACCGAGCGCACCACGATCCGCACCCGGCTCGCCTGGCTCGCCTTCCGCAACGACGATCTCGCGGGCGCCCGGCGTCGGGTCGCCGCGGGCTTGCGTCACCTGCCGGCCGATGGCGCCGACGCGGCCCGTCTGCGCGCCCAGCTGATCGTGCTCCGGTCGGCGATCCGGGGCGCCGCCGACGATCGCCGGGGCAGCGACGCCGACGCTCGGTGGGCCGAGGACGAGGCGCGACGGCTCGGCGACGACGAGCTGCGCGGCGAGGCGATGATGCAGCTGGCGTTCAACGCCGACGTAACCGACGACGCCGACGCCGAGACACTTCTCGCCACCGCGGTGCCGCTGCTCGAGGGCGCCGGTCGGAGCCGCGACGTCGCGATCCTGCAGCTCAACCGCGGGGTCACCCACATGGTGCGAGGCCGCTGGCCGGCCGCGTTGCACATGTTCGAGCTGGCCGCCGAGGGCTTCCGGCGCTGCGGATTTGTCCTCGGCTCGCTCTCCACCGATGCCAACCGGGGCGGGCTGCTGCTCGAGCAGGGCCATCCGGAGGCAGCGGCCTCGTTGTTCGACGAGGTCATCCGGCGGGCCTACGCCGCTGGGAACACCCGCAAGGCGCTGTTCGCGCGGGCGTCGGCCCATCGGGCCCGGGCCTGGGCCGGGGAGACCGACGTGGCGATCGACGGGCTCGTCGAGTGCATCGAGGCCCACCGGGCGGCCGGTCAGACCGCCGAGGCCGACGGACTGGGCACGTACCTCGTCGAGGTGCTCGTCCTGACCGGGCGCTTCCGGGAGGCCATGGAGCAGGCGAAGCTCCTGCTGACCCGCTTCGCCGCATGGGCGTCGGAGGAGGTCGTGGTCCTCACGATGCGGCGGCTCGCGGCGGTGGCCAAGCACTTCACCGGCGAAGCGGGGGCGTTGCAGGAGCTGCACGACGTCCTCGACGCGGCGCGAGCCGACGGCTGCGCGATCGAGATCGCCCGCTGCCTCCAGGCCCTCGAGCGCTGCTCGCCCACGGTCGACGAGGAGTGGGCGATCGAGCGGGAGGAGCGCTGCCGCGAGCTGGGCGTGACCTGGATGCCTCCCGTCACGTTCGCCGAGGTCGAGCGCGCCGCCGCCTGACCCCGCGCCGCGCCCAGACGGACCGGGACGCGCCGGCGATCAGGCGCTCAGCCGCAGTTGGTGGAGCTCGGCGTCGGCGACGCGCAGGCGGTCGCCGACCAGCTTGAGGATCCGGCGAGCGACGACGGGCAGCCGGACCAGGAGCTCGTTGAACTCGCGGCCGGAGAGGCTCACCACGTCCAGGTCGCTGACCGCGGTCACGGTGGCAACGCGGGGCTCACCGTCGAGCAGCGCGAGCTCGCCGACCAGGTCGCCGGGACCGATCGTGGCGACCACCGCGTCGCCGATCGTGACGCAGGCGTGGCCGCGACTGACGACGAAGCACTCCCGGCCGACGTCACCCTCCCGGCACAGCACCGCACCCTGGGCGACCTGCATCTCCGTGGTGAGCTTCGCCAGCTCCCGCAGCTGCCGGGGGGTGCAGCCGCGGAAGAGCTCGATCTCGGCGAGCCGATCGACCTTGGGATCGTGCTTGGACATCGTGAGGACCTCCTCGGAGCGGGGGTGAGGCGCGATCGGGCCTTCGAGCACGCCCCCGTCGAAGGCGAGGGCGACGCCGAGGCGTCGGAACAGCCGCACGGCGGCGGTGTTGTCGGGGCGGATCGAAACGGTGAGCGGATGATCGACGTCGTGCCGTTCGGCGATCGCCATCCGGGCCAGGTGGTAACCGAGACCGTTGCCCTGATACTCGTCGGCCACGGTGACCGCGAGGTCGGCACGATCCTGATCGGAGTAGGGCGCGACCCGGGATTCGCCGACGCAGGTTTCGCCATCGAAGGCGAGCCACACCTCGACCCGACCGAGATCCGTGAGGAAATCGCGGAGGTAGCCGTTCAGCCGTGGAGTGGGGTGATGGAACCGGGCGGACCGCGACGCCGGCGTGAGGTGCTCGTACAGGTCGACGATCGCGGCGCGATCACCGTCGTCGGCCCTCCGCACGGTCAGCCGGCGTCCGTCGGCGAAGAGGACGTTGAGCTCGGCGGCCACATCGTGACCGTAACTAGACCGGTCGTCATAGTCAATAGACCGGTCGTCATATTTGGTGTTATCCTCGTCACGCGTGAAGCGAGATGCCCGCCGCCGGATGATCGTCACGACCGCCAAGCTGCTGCGCCGGCAGGGCTACCACGCGACCGGCGTGAACCAGATCGTCGCCGAGTCCGGAGCACCGAAGGGGTCGATGTACTTCCACTTCCCCGGCGGCAAGGAGCAGCTCGCGGCCGAGGCCATCAGGGCGTCCGCCGACTACCTCGACGCCGGATTGCGGGCGTGCGAGCGGGCCACGGCGCTCGAGTCGATCGACCTGTACATCGCCGAAGCCGCCAACTTGCTGGAGCGCACGGACTTCGCCGACGGCTGCCCGATCGCAACGGTCGTGCTCGAGGTGACCCCGACGTCCCCCGAGATCGCCGCCGCCTGCGCCGAAGCGGTCGAGCGTCTGCTCGCACGCGTCACCGGCTGGATCGAGCGGGACGGGGTGGCCCCGGACCTCGCCCGCGAGCGGGCCCAGCTCGTGTACGGCGCGCTGGAAGGAGCACTGGTCTTCGCCAAGGCGTTCCGGAGCGTGGACCCGCTCACCACCCTGCGTCGCCAGCTCCCCGAGCTCCTCGGATCCGCCCCGTCGCGACGCCGAGCGAAGGTCACGACTCACTCGCGATAAGTCGCCGGTCGCCCGACCGCGTCGGGTAGAGTCCTCTGTGACGGCGCGAGGGAGCCGTCCGGGCGAAGGGACGGGCGATGGGGGTAGCGGGCTTCAAGCGTGGTTGGACGAGCGTCGTGGTCGCGCTCGGGGCGATCGGCGCGGTGACGGTCATCACGCAGTCGGCGAACGCGCCGCTCGTGATCGCCGATCCAGTGCCGCCGGTGCCGTTCGACGCCAACGGGTACGACGACAGCTTCGCCATCGCCCAGAGCCGCGAGCAGGGACCGGTCGTCACCGGCAAGGCCGCCACGAGGACGTTGCTGGCGGCCGCCGCGGCGGCGGCCGGTGACCCCGTCAGGGGGACGTTCGGCCCGCAGGTCGCGTGGCCGGTCATGCCGATCCACTCCATTGTCCTCCCGGACGGGCGGGTCCTCTCCTACGGCACTCGTGGCAACGGCACGCAGACCGCGTACTACGAGTACGACGTCTGGAACCCCTCGACCGGGCTCCACTCGGTGCTACCCAACCAGACCGCCACCGACATCTTCTGCAGCTCCCACGTCCTGTTGCTCAACGGAGACGTCGAGATCTACGGCGGCGACAACCTCCCTGCTGACACCAACACGCAGAACCGCGACGTGAACCAGTTCCTCACCGCCCAGAACACGCTCGTGCGCACGGGCTCGTTGAACCGGCTCCGCTGGTACTCCACGGCGACGGTGCTGCCCAACGCGGAGGTCTACATCCAGGGCGGCTCCGGCGGCGCCGACTTCCCGGAACGACGGACCAGCGCGGGACAGTTCCAGCTCCTCACCGGCGCGCCGACCGGCAGCCTGTCGAGCGGGTATCCGAAGAACTTCGTCGCGCCCGACGGCCTCGTCTTCGGCATCGCCAACACCGCCATGTACAAGGTCAACCCGGGCGGGAACGGGTCGATCACGAGCCTCGGTTCGTTTCCCACCGACAACACCGGCGGGACGGCCACCTCGGTGATGTTCGCGCCCGGACGGATCCTGCAGGTCGGCGGTGGCCCGGGAAGCGCGGCCAGCCGCAGGGCCAGCATCATCGACATCAACGGGTCGAGCCCGCAAGTCACCGGGCTTCCCCTGGCGCAGTTCGGCCGCCACTGGGGCAATGCCACGGTGATGGCGGACGGCCGCGTGCTCGTCTCCGGCGGCAGCGCGGTGAACAACGCCGCGACCGGTGTCGCCTACACCAGCGAGATCTTCGATCCCGCCACCAACTCATGGACGACCGGAGCGACGGCGACGCGGATGCGGCTGTACCACTCGGGGTCACTGCTCCTGCCGGACGCGACCGTGATCACGATGGGAGGCGGGACGCCAGGCCCCGAGACCAACCTCAACGCCGAGATCTACTACCCGCCGTACCTCTACAACAGTGACGGCACTCCTGCGGTCCGTCCCACGATCTCGAGCGCGACGACGGTCACCGACCCGGCCGCGACGATCAACATCGAGAGCCCGGAGGCGGCGGCGATCTCGCGCGTGTCGCTGGTCAAGCTGGGCGCGGTGACCCACTCGATCGACATGGATCAGCGGTTCCTGAACCTGCCGATCACGAGCCGGTCCGGCACCACGTTGCAGGTCGACCTGCCCGACAACGTCAACGAGACCCCGCCGGGCTACTACATGATCTTCGTGCTCGACGGCGCCGGGGTGCCCTCGCACGCCAAGATCGTGCGCATCAATGTCGCCGGCACGACTCCCCCGCCGCCCACGACGACCACCACCACGTTGCCGCCGACGACCACCACGTCGACCACCACCACCACGACCACGTTGCCGCCGACGACCACCTCGACGAGCGACCACCTCGACGACCTCGACCACCTCGACGACGTCGACGACCTCGACGACGACCACCACCACGCCCCAACCTCCGCCGCCGCCCCCACCACCTGTGAACCTCGTCGTCAACGGCGGCTTCGAGACCCCGCCCACCGGGCTCGACTGGACGAACACCGCGGGTCCGATCAGTCGGCGGACGACCGCCTACTCGTTCGAGGGGTCCTCGAGCATCGAGGTCGACAGCACGACCGGGAAGGACCGGATCGAGCAGGTGATCCGGACGTCCGCCGGCACCAGTTACCGGCTGTCGTTCGCCCAGACTCCGCCGCCGACCGTTTCGTCCAACAGCAACCGCTTCGACGTGTTCTGGAACGGCAGCAAGGTCGGCAGCGTGGCGCGCAGTGGGATCGGACTCGCCGCCCCCTCGTGGCAGACCACGACGTACACCGTGACCGGGACCGGCAACGACCGCCTCTCGTTCCGCGAGAATGATCGCGACTCGAACGGTTCGTTCATCGACAACGTCCAGCTCATCGCCCAGTAGTCCCGCGCCCTGCGTTTGTGTCACCGACGTCGCCGCATGCGGCGATATCGGTGACACAAACCGAGGAGGGGATGGTTGTGGTCGTCCACAACGGGACGCGGCGAGGCCCTTGAGCCGGCGGGCCGCGTCGCGGATGCTCGCTGTCATGCGACTCGATGGAAAGGTCGGCATCGTCACCGGCGCCAATCAAGGCATCGGCCGGGCAACCGCGCTGCGCTGGGCGGAGGAGGGCGCCGCGGTCGTCTGTGCCGACATCAAGGAGGAGTGCCGGACCCACGAGGAGATCGAGGCCAAGGGCGGTCGGGCGTTCACGGTCATCATGGACGTCCGCCGGGCCGATGACTGGTCCCGGCTGGTCGACACGACGGTCGAGCGCTACGGCACCGTCGACCTCCTCGCCAACATCGCCGGCGTCGTCAACCTGCTCTCGCCGGACACCGTCGTCGAACTGACCGAGGAGGCTTGGGACGGCGTCATGGCCACCGACCTCAAGGGCGTGTGGCTGGGCATGCGCGCCGTGATCCCGACCATGCAGCGCAACGGCGGTGGACGGATCGTCAACATCTCGTCTCTGGCCGCCCTTCGTGGCCTGCCCAACCTCGCCTCCTACTCGGCGGCCAAGGGTGGGGTCATCGCACTGACCCAGCAGGCGGCGTTCGAGTACGCCTACGACAACATCCTCATCAACGCCATCGCGCCCGGCACGATCGACACCCCGATCCTGGCCGACGTCACTGAGGAGATGCGGGCGGCGAACTCCCGGGCCCACATCGTCAACCGCCTTGGGAAGCCCGAGGAGGTCGCGGCCATGGCGACGTACTTCTGCACCGAGGACGCGGCCTTCCTCACTGGGCTCACCTACCCCGTGGACGGCGGCTGGTCGGTGAAGGGCAACTACTCATCACCGTGAGCGACCGCGACGAGATCACCGGGCTCGTGCACCGGTACTGCACGCTCATCGACGACGGTGACTTCGCAGGGTTCGCCGAACTCTTTGCCAACGGCACGTGGGTGGTGGAGGGCGACCCTTCCGGGGGCGACGCCGGCCGTGACGCGGTGCTGGCGCGGCTGTCCGACAACGTGATCCGCTACGACGGCGGCCGGCCGAACACCAAGCACATCACGTCGAACCTCGACATCCAGGTCGACGGCGACACCGCGACCGGCACGTGCTACGTCACCGTGCTCCAGGCGGTGCCGCCCGACTTCCCGCTGCAGCCGATCTTCTCCGGTCACTACACCGATCGGTTCGAACGCGGTGAGGATGGGTGGCGCTTCGCCGAACGCCGGATCCGGCCCGACCTCGTCGGTGACCTGTCCCGTCACCGATCGGACAGCATCACCGAGTAGCGATCCTCGCCGCGGCCTCGGTGAACACGTCCGGGTTGCCCTGCATCCAGGACGGCGTCAGCGTGCGATGGGCGATCCGCCATCCGTCCTCGTCTGCGCGCGAGCACGTCGGAGTAGGTGCCGGCGACGATGTAGGTGTCGCCGCCGCGGGCACCTTCGAACACGTGCTGCGCCTGGAAGTAGCAGGTCGAGGTGGCACGGTCGCCGTCGAGCTCGACCATCGTGTTGCCGATGAGGTGCTGGCTCGCATCGAGGCCCTCCAGCGCCTGGCGGCAGAAGGCGGCGATGTTGGGCGCGCCCTGGAGCTCGCCGCCGAGGTCGCCGTAGTCGACGCCGCCATCGGGTGTGAAGCACGCCTCGAGCAGCTTCCAGTCCCGGTGGTCGAGCGCCCAGGCGTAGCGGTGGTGCAGTTCGATGATGTCGAGCCGGTCACGCACGGTGTCAGTGGATGGGGTCATGCTCTTCCTCCTCAGGCAGGGTGAGAACGGCACGGGGAGCACCGAGGTAGGCCTCACGGATCAGCGGGGATGCCGCGATCTCGGCCGCGGTCCCGGTCAGCACCATGCGGCCGTGCTCGAACACGTAGGCCCGGTCGGCCCGCTGGAGGGTCATCAGCGCGTTCTGCTCCACGACGGTGAACGTCGTCCCATCGGCCCTCAGGGCTTCGATGGCGTCGAACACCGACTCGACGACCTTCGGCGCGAGACCGAGCGAGGGCTCGTCGAGCAGGACGATCTGCGGCTCCGCCATCAGGCACCGGGCGAGGGCGAGCATCTGCTGTTCGCCGCCGCTCATCGAGTCCGCCCGCTGGCGCCGGCGGGCAGCGAGGTGCGGGAAGAGGGTCAGCATCCGATCCACGCGCTCGGCCACCTCCCCCCGCCGCCGTCGTATCGCGTGCGCCCCGAGCAGGAGATGGTCGATCACGTTCATCGATCCGAACAGCTGACGGCCTTCGGGCACGAGGCCCACGCCGCGCCGGGCGAGCGCCTCGGTGCGGGCGTGCGTCACGTCCTCGCCGTTCAGCGTCACCGCGCCGGCGTCCACGCGCACGAGCCCGACGACCGCCCGCAGCAGGGTCGTCTTGCCGGCTCCGTTGGCGCCGAGCAGGGCGACGAACTCGCCCTGGTGGACCTTCAACGACACGTCGCGCAGCACCGGCACCCGGCCGTAGCCCGCCGCCAGTCCATCGACCTGGAGAACCACACTCATGCCGGCACCACACCGAGGTAGGCGTCGATCACCCGCTGATCGGCCACGATCTCCGACGGCGGCCCGTCGGCGATCTTGCGGCCCTGCTCGAGCACCGCCACGCGGTCGGCGACGTCCATGACCAACCGCATGTCGTGCTCGACGAGCAGCACCGCCATCCCGGCCCGGGCCATCCGCCGGATGATCCGGCCGAGGTCGGCCGTCTCCGTGTCGTCCAGCCCGGCCGCCGGCTCGTCGAGGAGCACGGCGTAGGGCTCGAGCGCCATCGCCCGGGCGACGTCGACGAGTCGTTGATGCCCGGCCGGCAACGCGCTCATCGGCAGGTCGGCGACGCGGCCGAGCCCGACCTGATCGAGGCAACGCTGGGCCTGGTCGCGGGCGACGATGTCATCGCGGTGCCCGGCAGGAAGCGACAGGGCGGCGGCGACCACGCCACTCGTGGCGAACCGATCGCGGCCGACCATGACGCTCTCGATGGCCGTCATCGCGCCGAACGTCTTCGGGGTCTGGAACGTCCTGGCGAGGCCGAGGCGGGCGATCTCCTCGGCGTGCCGGCCGTACACCGAGCGCCCGGCGACCGTCACCCTTCCCTTGGTCGGGACGAGCACGCCCGACACCAGGTTGACGATCGTCGACTTGCCGGCCCCGTTCGGACCCACGAGGGCCGTGACCGTCCCGGGCACGAGCTCGATGTCCACGTCGTCGACCGCCGTCAGCGCACCGAAGCGCTTCGAGAGGCCGCGGATGGTGACCACCGGCGGGAGTCCGATCACCCCGTCCGGCCCGTCGCCGCCGCCGCCGCCGGCTCGACCGGCCCGGCCGTCACGTCGTCGACGTCGGGCTGCGCTCGGTCGCGGCGGACGAGCCCGGCGACGGCCGTGACCGCACGACGGATCGCCGGCCACCAAGCCGTCGCGGAACAGCAGGACGAACGCCACCAGGAGGAGCGCCGGACAGGAGCAGCTCGATCTCGGCCTGCGACGACCCGCCGATGTCGCTCGTCGTCACGACGTAGAGCAGCGCACTCACGGCGGCCGCACCGACGGCCCCGCCGTACACCGTCAGCAGGCCGCCGACGATGACGTAGGTGACGAGATCGATCGTGAGGCCGACGTCCCACGTCGACGGGGCGGCGAAGCGCACGTAGTACGCCCACAGCACACCCGACAGACCCGCCCATCGCCCCGGCGACGACGAACACGATGAGCTTCAGCCGGAACGCCCGCACACCGAGGCTCCGGGCACCGTTCTCGTCGGCACCGAGGGCCCGCAGGTTGCGCCCGAGGCGCGACCACCACAGGTTGCGGGCGATCCACAGGCACACGGCGAGGGCGACGAGTCCGACGTAGTAGAAGCGGAACGACGAGAACATCTCCACGCCGAAGATCTGGAACGGCGGCACGCCGGTGACACCGAGCGTCTCGCCGGTGAACTCCCACTGGGTCACCATCACGAGCAGGATCAGGTGGATCCCGAGCGTGGCGATCGCCAGGTTGAATCCGGTCAGTCGCAGGGCCAGCCCGCCGATGACGGTCGCTCCGGCCGCGGCGACCACGACCGCCGTGACTGCGGCGAGGGCCAGGTTCCAGCCGTGGGTCGCCGTGAGGATCGCGGCCGTGTAGCCACCGATCAGCATGAACGCGCCCTGACCGAGACTGATCTGGTTGGCCAGACCCATCACGAGCACGAGGCCGGTCGCCGAGATCGCGCTGAGGACCGCGAACAGGGCGGCGTCGCGGCCGGTCGGACTCTGCACGATCAGCGGCACGAGCGCCGCCGCGGCGAGCAGGAGCGGCGGAACCCGCCGCCACCACGACCACTGCCGGGGCGGCCCTCCGAGCGGCTCGCGACTGGCCTCGGCGACGAACCGGGGCCGGGCCGCCGTCACGGGGACTTCCGCCGATCGCGACGACCACCGGGCCCGCAGCCGGCGCACCACCCCGTCCCGCCCGAGCGCGTCCTCGGCCAGCAGGTACACGACGAGCACGCCGTACACGTACGCCGAGCGGTACTGCGACGAGATCACTCCCGCCGCCAACGACTCGATCACCCCGAGGGCGAGTCCGGCGGCCACCGTCCGGGTCGGGCTCGTGAACCCGCCGATCGCCGCCGCAATGAACGCGATCAATCCGACGGTCAAACCGCTGTCCCAGCGCACGAGCGTGATCGGCACGGTGACCGCGCCCACCAACCCCGCCAGCGCGCCGCTCAACACGAACGCGCTCGTGGCGAGCGGGCCGGAGCGGATGCCGAGCAGGCGGAGCGCGATCGGGTTGAGCGCGCAGGCCCGCATGGCCCGGCCGACGGCCGTCGACCGGAACAGCACCACCACCGCGGCGAGGCTCGCCGCCGTCGTCACCCACACGATCCACGCCTGCCGGCTGAGGTGGGCCCCCAGCACGCTGAACGTCCCGGACACGAACGCCGGCGCCCGCAGCGGGTCCTCGTCCCAGATCATCAGCGCCGCCCCGCGAAGGATCACTGCCACGCCGAGCGTGCCGACCACGATCGTGAGCGGGCTCACCCGGTCCCGGACCGGCGCGACGGTGAGCCGTTCCTGGAGCAGCGCCACGACGCCGACGACGACCGACGCGAGCGGGACCAGCACCGCCAGGCTCCAGCCCCGGCTGGAGCCCCCGGCAACCACCATCGCCCCAATCATCACGTACTCGCCCTGGGCGAAGTTGTAGACGCGGGTGACGTTGGCGATGATGACGAACCCGAGCGCGACGAGCGCGTAGATGCACCCGATCGTCAGTCCGGAGAAGACGTACTGGGACAGGTCGGAGAGGCTGGGCACCCTCGGTCCGCCCTCGCCGTGATCAGGGCGTGGAGCCCTCGGGATCGGCGTCCGGTGCCAGCACCCATGTCGGCTGTCCGTCCTGCATCTCGATCGCGACGTCGATGTACCCCTCGGTCCATGTGCCGGTGAGCCGGTGGGACTCCGGTGACGTCTCGATCGCGCCGTGCGTCGTCAGCAGACTGCCGTCGAACTGCTCCATCTGGGCGGCGATGTTGTCGCGGGTGAGCTCCTCGCCCGCCTCGAGCAATGCCTCCACGGCGGCCGCGTACGTGTAGACGGCGTCCCGGCCGTAGATGCTGAAGCCGGCCCACGGGTCGAACTCGGCGAGGTAGCTCTCGCGGTACTGCTCGCACAGCTGACGCAGCTCGTCGTCCTCCTGCAACAGCTCGGGGACGTTGCACTTGTGGATCCCGAACGTCACGCCCGCGCAGTTCTCGCCGCAGGCGTCGCGCAGCGCAGGGACAGCGAGCCACTGCTCGCTGACGATCGGGGCGTCGATGCCGAGCTGGCGGGCGGCGGCGAACACGTTCGGGTTGAGACCCTCCAGGTAGTAGACGTCCGGATCGGCGTTGCGCATGTTCGTGAGCTGTGGGATCAGGGCGTCGACGGGCGCGTCGGCGGCGGCCTCCTCGATGGCCACGATCTCGCAGCCGAGCTCCTCGCACTTGCCCGTGATCGCGTCGGGGATCTGCGACGAGAAGTCGGTTCCGTAGTGGATCGCCGCGATGCGTTGCGCGCCGAGCTTCTCGACGGCGTAGCTGATCGCCGACGTCGCGTACTCGCGGCCGGCCGAGTTGGAGAAGACGTACGTGGTCACCGGAATGTCGATGGCATCGTTGCCGCTCGCCGTGATGATCGGGAGCCCGACGGTCTCGGACTGGTCCCGGATCGCCAGCGCGCCGCTCGCGCCGAGGAACGCCCCGAGCACGTCGCCGTCGTTGCCGGCCTCCCGGTACGCCGTCGCCGCCCCCTCGGGGGTGCCGCCGGTCTCGAACAGGCGCAGCTCGATCGGTCGGCCGGCGACCCCGCCGGACGCGTTGATCTCGTTCACCGCGACCTGCATTCCGTTCATGAAGTCAGGGCCGCCTTCGGCCACCTCGCCCTGCAGGCCAGCGATGACGATCGGCTCCCCGGACGGTTCCTCTGTCCCGTCGCCGCCGGTCGTGGCGGGAGCGCCGGACGTGGCGGGCGCTTCGGCCGCGGTGGTCTCCACCGCGGTCGTGCCGTCCGTCGCCGCGCTCGTCGGCGCCGGGGCCGCCGTGGTCGCCGTCGCGCCGGAATCCCCGCTCGTCGGCGCGGCGCCGGATTCGTCATCGTCGTCGTCGCCACACGCGCTGGCGATCAAGCTGAGCGCGGCGACCGCGATCGCCAAGCTCCTCCACTGCACGGACCGTCCGCGGTCACTGATCATCGACATGGAAGTCCCCCTCTCGGTTTGACAAACGGCGCGGGGTCAGCCCCGCAAGACGTCCGGGATCACGGGGTCCTTGCCCTGGAACTCGGGCATGACCTCCTCGGCGAACAGCCGCATCGACGCCCGCACGCTCTCGTCCGAGAGCCCGCCGATCCGCATCCAGCAGAAGACCTCCTGCTGGCCGATGTCGTCGCGGACCTCGCGGATCTTGTCGGCGGTGCCCGTCGGATCGTCGAGGATGATGATCCCGGCCTCCTGCAACGCCGGCACCGACACGCCCCCCGCCTGCTCGAAGGCGGCCGCCAGGTCGCGCATGAACTCGTAGCCCTTCGGCGCGTTCGGGCCCTTGGGCACGAGATCCATGACGAGGTTGAAGTACCAGGCGAGCGAGTCGGCAGGACGCTGCTCGGCTTCCTCACGGGTCGGCGCGAGGTGCATCTGCCAGTTCATCGGGAAGTTCAACGACTCCGGGGTGCGGCCCGCCTTGATCAGCCGCTGCTTGGCGTCGATGACGTGCTCCTTCAACTCGGGCAGCGACATCAGCGTCGGCGTGACCATGATGTTGAGGCCGTACTTCTCGACGAGGTTGAACGTCTCGGGGCTGATCGCGGCGACGATGATCGGCGGCCGCGGCTTCTGCACCGGTCGGGGCGTGAGCGTGACGTCGTCGAACTGGTAGTGGTCGCCGTGGAACGAGAAGGTCTCGTTCTCCCACAGCCCGATCAACACCTCCAGGGACTCGTTGAAGATCGCCCGGCTGTGCTGCTGCTCGTCGGCGAGCCCGAGCATGGCGAACTCACGCGGCTGGTAGCCCCGACCGACACCCATGTCGAGCCGGCCGTTGCTGATCACGTCGACCATGGCGTAGTCCTCGGCGGTCCGCACCGGGTTGGCGAAGGGCAGGATGCTGACCGCGATGCCGATGCGCATGCGCTCGGTGATGGCGGCGACCGCCGACGCCGCCACCGCAGGGGACGGCAGGCTCCCGTAGGGCGACCCGTGGTGTTCGGCCAGCCACACCGAATCGAACCCGAGCTCCTCGGCGTACTCGATCTGCCCGAGCATCTCGGTGTACGCCCGGCGGTGATCGCCGTCCGGGCTCTCGAGCACGTAGAACATGCCGAACTTCATGGTTTCGTCTCCTGGTCGCGCTGGTTGGTCGGATCGGGTGGGGCGAGGGCGGCGCGGACGCGAGGCAGCACCTTGGTCGCCATCAGCTCGAGCCGGGCACTCCCGCTGTCCAGCGGCTCGCCGGGGAGCTGGGCCCAGAGGTGCACGTCGCGGATCTGCGGCGTCGCCTGGACGAGCGCGGTGATCTCGGCCACTGCAGTATCCGGATCCCACACCTCGTACGCCCCTGCCGCGATCACGGCATCGCGGTCGGGGAACGTCGGCACCTGCTGCGGCGACCCGAACGCACCCCACCTCACGTATTCGTTCATCTGGTACAGGGCGTGGTCTCCGATCCTCGCCCACTCGCGCTCGGGATCGTCGGCGATGATGACCCACTGGCCGGCGCAGATCACGGCGTCGTCGACGTCACCTCGATGCCGGCGCACGGCATCGAGGAACGTGGCCTGATGGGCGTTCTGAGTAGAGAGGAAGCCGTCGCCGATGCGCGCCACCCGCTCGATCGCGACGTCGGCCATCGCCCCCACGAGCAGCCGCGGCACGGTCGTCGGCGTCGGGTGCACCGTGACGTCGCCGTACGAGAACCGGCGGCCGGCGAAGTCGATCGGGGCGCCTGACCACGCTCGCCGGATCACCTCGACACCCTCCTCGAGCAGGCTCGGGCGGTTGCGCAGCGACTGCCCGAACGTGTCGAACTCGAGTTCCCGGTACCCCATGCCGACGCCGAGGTCGAACCGGCCCCCCGAGAGCAACGACAGCGTCGCCGCGTCCTCGGCGAGCCGGATGGGATTGTGCAGCGGCAGCAGCATCAGGTTCGTGCCGATGCGCAGCCGGTTCGTGCGCTCGGCGATCGCCGCCGCGATCACGAGAGGCGAGGGTGTGTACCCGTCGTCGCAGAAGTGGTGCTCGGTGAGCCACACCGAGTCGAACCCGAGCTGCTCGGCGTCGGCGATCTGATCGAGCGCGCCGCGGTACAGCGACTCGAACGGCACCGCCCACGGCTCCGGGTTGCGGAAGTCGTACCAGAGCCCGAACGAGAGGTCACCGGCCACGGGCGTCACCCGGCGGGAGGCGCCAGGTCGACCCCGGGCACCCCGCTGAAGTAGTGGATCTCGACAACTCGCTCGGCGATCGCCCACCGTCCCTCGCGCCGCTCGAAGCGGTCCGTGTACGTCGCCGACACGACCTGCATCACGTCGTCGGGCGTGGCACCGTTGCAGTTCACGTCGCACACGCCGGTGGCGACGTCCGGAGACTCGAACGCGACCGTGAGGTTCGTCGTCCAGTGATGGGTCTCGCGCCATGCCGGCCAGATGACGTCCTCGAGCGCGTGGCGGATGTCGCCCGCGCCGTCGAAGTCGCCGAACGGTGGTCCGATCTTCCAGACCGCGTCGTCGTGCCAGATCGACATGAACAGGTCGATGTCGCGCTTGTCGACGCCGTGGCAGTAGTTGGCGACCAGGTCCTCGAGGGCCCAGCGGCTCTCGACGTGGTTGAGACGGTCGGCGAGGCCGGCGTCGCGTAGATCGGTGTGCACTGAAGTCATTCGGTGTCCTCCGGATGTCCTGACGGCGCTCAGACGGAGCCGGCGAAGCGCACGAGCTCGTCCCGGTAGCGGGCGTTCTCCTCGAGGAACGGCGCATGTCCGCTCGCTTCGAACTCGACGAACGTGGAGTTGGGCAGCAACTCGGCCGCGGCCTTGGCGATGCCGATCGGCACGATGGCATCGTGGGTTCCGGCGATCACCAGAGCCGGGGCCGTGATCGCCGGCAGGACGGTCCGGTGATCGATGTTGCCGAGGTCGCGCAGCGCCGCGTCGGCCCGCGGGCTCGCCTGCATGAAGATCTGCCACATCCAGTCGACCACCGGCTGACCCACGTCGGCGTGGCAGACCGCGCCCGACAGGCCGGCCAGGAACCCCGCCCGGTCGGCGCCGAGCAGCGCCATGGTCTCGTCCAGCGCCTCGACCGTGCCGCCGTGCGGGTAGTCGTCGGCCTGCACGTAGCGCGGCGTGGCGCCGCCCGTCAGGACGAGACCACCGAGCTGGTCACCGAGCTTGGCCGCGGCCTCGGCCACGACTGCGCCACCCAGGGACCAGCCGTTCAGCACCGGCCGGTCGAGCGACAGGTGCTCGACCAGCGCGACGACGTCGGCGGCGTTGGCGGCGATCGACGTGTCGGCAAAGTCCTTGTCCGACGACCCGCAGGCCCGATGGTCGAACGCGACGACCTCGTGGTCCGCGGCGAGCAGGGCGGGCAGCACGGTGTCCCAGACCCGGCACGACATCCCCCAGCCGTGCACCAGCACGACCGGTCGTTGCGAACCGGCGTGATGTTCGTAGTAGATGCTGCGTTCGGACTCCACCGCCAGCGTCGCCATGACGGACCCCCTGTGCTCGGTCGGCGATCGAGGCGAGTGTGAACGGCCGGCCGGCGTCCGCCAAGCGGACGCCGGCGCCGCGTTGTGGAGATCTTCAATCCGCGGTCGGGGGCACCTCGTCGACGCCGGCCGCCGGGTCCGACGTGATGTCGCTGATCTGCAGGGCGAAGCGCACGTCGAGCAGTGAGTCGAGATCGTCGGGATCGATGGCGGCGAGCTGCTTGATCTGATGCATGCGGTAGCGCACGGTGTTCTCGTGCACGCTGAGCTCACTCGCCGTCTTGCGGTACTGCGCATTGGACAGCGAGGAACACGCGCAGGGTCGTCATCAGCTCGGCCCCCGTCTTGTCGTGCTCGATCAACGGCGCGAGCAGCTCCTCGGCAAAGCGCCGCGCCGGCTCGGCCGTGCCCGTCGACATGAACGCCCGCAGCACCCCCATGTCGCCGGCCAGCGCGACCGGACGCCCGGGCCCGGCCCCGGCGACGGACTCGAGCACGGCCCGAAGATCGCGGTGCGCTTCGGGGTAGTGCGCCACGTCCGTACACGCACCCGACACCAGCGCGCCGCGTGACTTGGTGCGCAGCCCGGAGCTGTCCAGCGCCGAGCGCACGGCTCCGCGCACCGCCTCCATCGCGCCTCGCCGGCCGAGGTCGGGGAGCGGGCAGAGGAACACGTCGGCGCCGGGGACGCCGACGGCGATGATGTGCGAGTCGTCGAGCTGCTCGCCGAGGCGACGGCGCGAAGTACGCCCGGCGGGCGGAGCCGGTGATGCGGTGCTGGGCGCCTGGATCCCACGCCACTCGCACGAGCACGTGTGGCGCGGCGAGGTCCACGCCGTAGCTCGCCGATCTCCGCAGCAGTCGCTCGGGGTCACGATCGCCCTGCAGCAGGTCGGCGAGGAAGTCTTCCCGGGCCTGGCTCTCGGCCTCCTGCTGCCGGCGGCTGGAGACGATCTCGAGGCCGAGCACCGTCGAGCTGTGCTCCACGACCTGCGCGTCGAACGCCGAGAGCCCCTGGCCGACCTCGGCCACGAGGAGATAGCCGATGTCCTCACCTCGCGTGATGATGCGACCGATCAGGTGGCGGACGTTGACGCCGAGGGCGGGCATCGCCGGCAGGACCGTCGACGGATGCGAGCTGTCGACGGCGGCGAGCAGGCGGCGAACCCGGGCGCCGGCCGCCTCGATCGTCCACTCCGTTGGGGGACTGGTGCCGGGGCCCGGGTCGACTCGGTGCAGCACCTTGAAGGCGGCGCTGAACAGCGCCGTCGGCTTGCCCGTCAGCTCGGCGACCGAACGCAGGACGTCGAGGGTCGTCGCGCCGTCGGCCACCGCCTGGGTCATGATCCGATGCACCCGGCCGACCCGTTCCAGGTCCTTGCTCTGGCGGGCGACGATCTCGCCGCGTTCGTCGGCGACGGCCAGCGTGTGCTTCTCGTCGGTGACGTCGCGAGCGCAGGCGTAGATCAGGCGGCCGTCCTCGGACGGCATCGACCGCCACACCAACCAGCGCCACTCTCCGGACTTGGTGCGGAAGCGGTTCTCGAAGTCGTTGACGACGTGGCCCGACTCCAGGTCGGAGACCGCGGCCAGGGTCGCGTCGACGTCCTCAGGATGGACGAAGTCGACGAACGGCTTGGCCGTCAACTCCTCCTTCGTGAAGCCCAGCACGCGCTCGAAGGCGTCGTTGATGCGCTTGAAGTAGCCGTCGGTCCCGGCCACACACAGGAGGTCGAGCGCGAGGTCGAAGAGTCGCGTCACACTGAGCGCTCCTCGCTCGACCTGGCCCTGATCTCTCGACTCGGTCAACACACTCACGCCCATGCCCCCCCAACCGGCGGCTCGTCCCCGTCCCGGCACGATCGACTGTAGGTGTTCACAACCGCTCCCGGCGAGGTACCGAATCGGGCCCTTTGTAGGTCACGACAACGCTCCGGGCGGCGTGTGTCGACGTAGCGTCGCACTCGTGATTACCGTGGTCGGCGAGGCGCTGGTCGATCTCGTCGTCGCCGCCGACGGCACGATCACCGCCATGTCGGGGGGCGCGCCGTACAACGTGGCCCGGGCCTGCGCGCGGCTGGGCGGCAAGGTCGACCTGATCGCCGCCGTGTCGACCGACCGCTTCGGCGAGCGCCTCCTCGCCGATCTCGTGGCGGCCGGCGTGTCCGTCGAACACGTCCAGCGCACCGACCGGCCGACCACGCTCGCCGTTGCCGACCTGGATCCTGCGGGCGCAGCGAGCTATCGGTTCTACCTCGATGGGACGAGCACCTCGGCGCTCGTCGCGACCCCGCTGCCGGCGGCGACCCGGGCGCTGGTGGCCGGGGGGCTCGGTCTTGCCGTCGAACCGATGGCTGGAATCGCGGAACACATCGTCCTCGCCGCGCCAGACGAGGTGCTCGTGGTCGTCGACGTCAATTGCCGCCCCGCGGCGGTCACCGATCGGGACGTGTACCTCGCCCGGCTCGCCCGGGTGCTCCCGCGTGCCGACGTCGTGAAGGTCAGCCGCGAGGACCTCGCCCACATCGACCCCAACTGTCCTCCGCTCGAGGTCGCGGCCAGATTCGCGGCCCGGGCCGTGCTCGTCACGGCCGGTGCCGCGCCGGCGACGGTGGTGACCGCATCCGGCACCCGCGCCGTGCCCGTCCCCGCCGGTCATGTCGTCGACACGATCGGTGCCGGCGACGGCTTCACCGCCGGGTTCCTCACCGCGTGGCTGGCGAGCGGACGTGCGGTCGACGATCTCGCCGACGTCGATGCGGTCTCGGACGCGGTCGAGGCGGCCCACCAGGTTGCCGCGGTCGTCGTCGCGAGGCGGGGCGCCGACCCTCCTCACCGGCACGAGCTACCGGACGGGTGGGGTACCTGCTGAGCGCCGGTCCGATCGCGCTCAGCCGCTCGCAGCCACGGGGCACCGCGCGGGGTCGGGCTGCAGGGGCGGGGCGTCGAATGAGCAGTGGACCTCGCGCGCCGAACGCCGCGTGCGGATGGGTCGGGCGAGGCCGATGTAGCTGATCGGAGCGGCGGCCGCCGCGACCACGGCCGAGATCACGAGCGAGATCCGAAAGGAGTCGGTCACCTCCTGCGGATCGGTGGCCTGCGTCAGGCCGGAGATCACCGGGATCAACGCGAGCGAGGCCAGGCTCGCCGTGCGGGCAATGGCGTTGTTCACGCCGGACGCCACACTCACGTGGTCGGAGCTCACCGAACCCATGACCGTCGCCGTGAGCGGGGCGACGAACGTCACCAGGCCGACACCGAGGAGGATCGCGCCGGGAAGCACGTCCGGCAGCCACGACGCGTCGGGACCGATGCGGGCGAGCAGCAGGAGCCCGGCGGCGAGAATCAGGGGGCCGAGCGTGAGCTGCAGGCGTGGGCCGATGCGCTCGGCGAGGGCCGCCGATCGGGGCGAGAACAGCAACATGACCACCGTGGTCGGGAGCAGCGCGGTGCCCGCGGCGAGCGCCGACCAGCCCGCGCCGACCTGCAGTTCGTAGGCCACGAGGAAGAACGACACGCCGATCGCCGCGTACAGCAGCACGGTCGCCAGGTTGGTCACCGTGAACTCCCGGCTGCGGAACAGCGCGGGCGGCACGAGCGGGTCGGGCGCGCGCATGAGGTGCCGGACGAAGGCGACGCTCCCGGCGAGTCCGGCGAGGCCCGCCGCGACGACGGCGGGATCCGTCCAGCCGCGGGGTCCGGCCTCGGTCAGCGCCCACGTGGCCGCGCCGAGGCTGGCGACCGCGAGCGCGGCGCCGAGGACGTCGAACCCACGCGCCGCGTGCGGGTCGCGGCTCTCGGGCACCGCGACCACCGCGCAGACGATCGCGATCGCGGCGACGGGCACGTTGATGAGGAACGCCCACCGCCATCCGGGACCGTCGACGAGCCATCCGCCGACGAACGGCCCGATCGCCCCGGCCACGCCACCGAGCCCCGACCACGCGCCCACGGCCTTGGCCCGGTCGCCCTCCCGGAAGCTCGCCTGCAGGATCGCCAGGCTGCCCGGGGTGAGCAGGGCGGCGCCGACGCCCTGCAGGACCCGGGCGCCAACGAGCACGTCGACGTTTGGTGCCACGCCGCACAGCAGCGACGCCACGGCGAACCAGATCGTGCCGATCACGAACACCTTGCGGCGTCCGTAGCGATCGCCCATCGCCCCGCCGAGGAGGATCAACGACGCCAACGCGAGCAGATAGCCCGTCAGCACCCACTGCAGCGAGCTGACGCTGACCCCGAACTCCTCTCCGATGCTGGGCAGGGCGACGTTGACGACCGTCGCGTCGAGGGTCGCCATGCCACTGGCAGCGACCGTCGCCGTGAGCGCGACCCGTCCACTTGTCGACTGGAGCTGCAATTCGTCGACGACGGCCACGGCACCTCCCGGCTTTGGTCACGATTTTGGTTGAGCAGCCAACCAATATCGTGACCAAGGCGCTACTGGTGGGCGGCGAGGGCGCCGAGATCCGGGTTGTCGGTGAAGAAGCCGTCCATGCCGGCGCGCAGGAACGCGTCGATCTCACCGACGAGATCGCCGACGGCGATCGGATCGGTGCCGTTGCGGAAGTCGAGCGGCAGGAACTGATTCTCCCGGCGGAAGGTCCATCCGTGGACCTCGAGGCCGCGACGGTGAGCGTCCCGGATCACCGGCGTCGGCTGCCCCAGCGCGCCGGTCGACGTGCGCGGGATCATCACGTCCTTGCACACGCCGACGCCGTCGGCGTACCTCGCGATCTCGCGTAGGCCGTCCGGGGTGACGAGATCGGCGTACGTCCGCGGATCGCCCGCCACGACGAAGTCGTAGGGCGCGCCGGCGCAGTTGATCAGCTGCACCAGCCGCACGTCGGTCATCGTCGCCAGCTCGCGCAGGTTGCCGACCTCGAAGCTCTGGACGAACACCGGAGCCCGCCTCCGGTCGAAGCCGTTGGCGGCGAGCATCTCGACCAGCGGCTCCTCCATCGACAGACCGATGCCGTCGAAGTACGTCGGGTGCTTCGTCTCCGGGTATACGCCGACCCGGTCGCCGTCGCACGTTCGCGACCGCCGGGCCAGGTCGAGGACCTCGTCGAGCGTCGGCACCTGGTAGAGACCGTTGAACGCGGTGTTCTGCGGGCGCACCGCCGGGATCCGCTCGATGGCCCGCAGGGTCCGCAGCTCGGCCAGGGTGAAGTCCTCGGTGAACCAGCCGGTCACGCTCACGCCGTCGATCGTCTTCGTCGTGCGGCGGGACGCGAACTCGGACCGGGTGGAGACGTCGGTCGTGCCACCGATCTCGTTCTCGTGGCGGGCGACGAGCACCCCGTCCCTGGTCGACACGAGATCGGGCTCGATGTAGTCGGCGCACTGCAGGATGGCGTACTCGTACGACGCGAGCGTGTGCTCCGGGCGGTACCCGCTCGCGCCGCGGTGCCCGATCACGAGCGGGTCGCGGCGATCGTCGCGGCGGACGCGCTGGAAGTCGAGCACGATCAGCTCGGTGTCGTCGGGGCTGCCGGGCACACGCCCGTTGCCGCCGGGGAAGTTGTTGTCGAGACCGACGAGGTACCGGCCGTCGGCGAGGCGGACGACGACCTCGACCGACTGCAGGGCGAAGGCGAACGGGTCGCCCACGCCGTAGGCGTCGGGCGAGCCACCGACGCCGATGCCGTCCGGGTTGGCGATGCGCAGCAGGTCGGCGACGAGCTCCTTGGCGACGAACCCGTCGGGGTCCGTCCGCCGCAGGTTCACCTCGTAGAGGCGCTTGAAGACCGATGCCGGACCTTGGAAGTCGTCGCGCTCGATCACCACCATGCGCCCGGAGCCGGTCATGAAGGCGTCACCGATCACGTTGGCGTCGGTGTCGGTCTCGTACTGCCACGTGCGGCCGGTGTACCGCTCGCCACGCACGTCGAACTCGTAGACGAAGCGCCGGCGCAGGATCGGATCGTCGGTGAACGATCCCTCCACGATCGGGTACAGGAAGCGCTCGTTCCCCGACACCGCCATCGCCTCGAAGCCCCGGCTCTGCCGGATCCTCGGCACCTCGCCTGGGAGCAGCGTCGGGTTCTGCGGCGACTTGCCGTCCGGGAACGCAACCGGAGGCGCGAGCAGCTTGCCGGTCGGCGTCGACGTGAAGGAGGAACGGCCCGAACTCCTCACCGATCCAGAGCGTGCCGTCATCGAGGCGCACGACGGACTCGATGTCGAAGTCGTCGCCGGTGAGCAGACGTTCGTCGGTGGCTTCGTTCACGATCGGGAACGGGATCAGGTCATCTGGGTCGCGCAGGGAGATGAACGCCCCGACGTCGATCTGCCCCGCGCCGCCGGCGGCACTCTCCCACCGCGGCGTGATGTGGTACAGGCGGAGCAGGAAGTCGCCCGAGTTGCCCTTGGCACCGAACCCGTTGTCGGGCATCGCCCAGAACGTGCCGTCGCCGTTGTCGATCATGCCCGAGAACCCGGGGATCACCTGCCCGGGGTACGGGGGCGTGCGACCGTTGGCGGGCGTCGAGAGGCGGCCGGACGGCGGGCCGGGAGCGAGGAAGTCGGCCGAGAGCGTCGCCCGCAACTCGAGCACCGGTTCTCGGCTCGGCGGACCATCGGATCCTCCGGAGGCCACGGCCGGCGCGCCGAGCGGGATGACCCCCGCCGTCAGGACGGCCAGCGCACCGGCGAGAGCGAGCGTGGAACGGAACTGCATGACAAGGTCTCCTCCAATCACCCGCTGACGACCGGCGGACGTTAGAAGAGCCGGGTGACGGCCCTTCGGCGTCGTCCTGAACGACGCCTGAACCCTAGGTGTCCGCCGATGGTTTCCGTCAGAGCGCGGGCCATTCGGCGATCTGGGCGGGATTTTCGCAGCACCTGGAACGATTCCCGCCCAGATCGCCAGTTGGCACGGATCCCGCTCGCTCTCACGAACCGTCGCTGGCCGGCGTACTCCGGATGAGGTCGTTGCGGGGCGGGATCGCATGCTGCTGCGGCTCCCAGCGGCCGTTGCGGAGCAGCTCGTAGCGGCGGAACGCGCACGGGATCGGCTCGGCGGTCGTCGGGTCCTGCGTGGTCATCAGCTGGAAGTGGAGGTGCGGCGCCGTCGAGTTGCCCGTGTGCCCCACCTCCCCGATGCGGTCGCCGGCCGCGATCTCCTGACCCGCGGTCACCGCCACGGATCCCTGGCGCAGATGGGCGTAGAGCGCGTGGCAGCCGTCGCGGTGACGAACGATGACGTGGTTGCCGCACACGGCCCAGGGCTCGGGCCAGCCTCGGGGCCGGACGGCGTTGCGCACGACCCGAGCGAGGTCGCGCACCAGGTGCACCGGTTCCACGTCGGGCATCGAGTCGTCGCTGCGGACCACGGTGCCGGAGAAGGCGGAGCTGACCGGCGCGCCGAACCCGTGGCAGTCGGCGAGGGCGACCCCGGTGGTGAGGTGGCGCAGGTGCGACCGGCGATGGAACCGGCGGGTGCTCGGGTTGACCCGGAGGAAGTCGTAGGCGTAGCTCTGCGCCCACAGTGTCGTACCGTGACTCGGGACCCGGTCGGCCGGCGTGTGCGGAGCGGTCCACTCGCCGACGAGCGGGAAGTCGACGACGACCACTCCGGGATCGTCAGGGCGGAGCGGTGGTTGTCGTGAACGCGACATGCTTGTCAACCATACGTTGACGAAGTTGCGGTGTCAACGTGCTGTTGACACCGGACCCTGGCCGGATACCGTGGCGCCATGACGCGAGCTCGTGAGCAACGGTTGCGCGAGGCGCTCCACCAGACGATCGCCGACCTCAGCGACGGGATGGATCAACTCGACCTGATCGGCGACATCGCCATCGTCGATCAGTTCGCAGCCGATCTGGCCGCGGCCAGGATCGCGGACGCTCGAGCGGCCGGCGCCGCATGGGAGGACATCGCCGGCCGGCTGGGTGTCAGCCGGCAGGCCGCGCACAAGCGGTTCGCCCGGCCCCGCGCGCGAGGGAGCCGGCGCGGCAACCGCATCCTCGAGTTACGCCTCCGCCTCGACAAGAAGTAGCGGCGTTCAGAACCACGTGTTGCACCACGGGGCGACCGTGGAGGCGAACAGGGCGTCCGCCTCGGCAATCGCTCCGGGCCGGTGCTCGTCGAGCCACCCGGCCGCGTGCAGTGTCGCCAGCCGTACGCCACCGAGGAACGCCGTCCCGAGCGTGGCGACCGACAGGCTGAGGTCGGCGGTCTCGTCGGTCGGCCGGCAGCTGGCGCCGTCAGGAGTTGCGTCGAGGGCGAACCGGCCGCCAGTGATGCCGAGGGGGTCAGTCACGTCGAGCACGAGCCGGCCCGATGTGAGATAGGAGCGGGCCGTCAGGCTGGCGGCCACGTCGAGCAGGCGCACCCAGAGGAAGTCGGTCCGTCCCGTCTGCCTCACGGCTCGGCCGTTCGACAGCAGCCACGGCAGGGCGTCGTCGGCGGGCCGGTCACCGGCGGTCACGGTGACCACGAGGTCGAGCTCGGCGAGGAACCGCCACAGGCGGGCTTCCGCCGCAGGCGTCGCCGCGCAGAGCTCCTTGACCTCGGCGGCGCTCCGGGCCCGCAGCTCGGCCCAGTGGTGCGCCACCGAGTAGCTCGCCCAGCCCTGGGCCGTCCCGTCATCGTCGCGGCACAGCACGCGGAACCCCTTCCACGGCTTGTCCTCCGGCCGCCGCCGCAGGTCGGCGCGGACGTCCCAGTCGTGATCGCTGCGGCCGATCATCCCCGGACGGGTGGCCCGCACCCGCTCGAAGATCTCCGGTCCCTCCTTGCGGAACGTGTCGTTGTCGACGAACTCGACCGCGCCGGAGCCGGGAGTCATGAACCCAGTGGCCGTCGCGTCGAGCTCCCACGAGAGCGCGATCGTCGCCGGGCCGTAGCCGAAGCGGCCGTAGATCGGGTACTCCGAGGCGATCAGCACGTCCGCCGACTCGCCCCGCTCGGCGCTGCTCCGGAGATCAGCGGCGATCATCCGAGTGAGCAGTCCTTGGCGACGGTGGGTGGCGCGACACGCCACGGAGGTGAGGGCGCCGGCGGACACGGACGAGCCACCGGGAACGGTGAGCTCGGTCGGGAACGAGCGCAAGGTGGCCACGATCGTGCCCGCGTCGAACGAGGCATACGCTCGATCGAGCGGTTGCGTGGCCGCAACGCACCACTCTTCGTCGTCCACCGTGTCGGCGTCGCCGAAGCCTGCCCGGACGGCACGGCGGAAGTCGACCGCCTCGGCGGCCGTGATCGTGCGCATCTCGATGGGCATGAGGTCGACGGTAGAGCGCGGGCGCGCCCGTCACCACCGAGGTATCGGAACCCTCCTGGCGATCTGTGAGCTGTCGAGGCGGATATCCGCCCGCTCAGCTCACAGTTCCGGAGGGCTGCTACTCGGTGAGCGTCACCCGATGGCCGACGAAGCCCTCGATGCTCTCCGCCGCGGCGGCGAGCAGTTGGTGCGACAGGTCGGAGAGGGCCCGGGCGACGGCGAGCTCCTCACCGACGACCGGGACGTTCGGGTCGCGGGGGTTGCGCCGGGCGGTACCCCGGGCGATGAAGTCCCGCTCGCGCAGCCGCACCGTGGCCTGCGCTTCGGTGTGCTCGTCGTCCTCATCGAGCGTGATCTGGACGGTGGTGGATTTCTCCATGGCGACCCCCTACGAAGCGGAGCGTCCGCGGCCGCCACGCTACCCACCGCCCGCCCGCGGCGACAGAGGGATCGGCTGCGGTCAGCCGGCTGTCGCCACCGGCACCGGCACGGCGACGACCTCGTCCCCGACCCGGATCGGTCCCGGCACGACGACGCGGGCGTTGATCCCGCGCAGGTTCAGCGCCCGACCCGGCGGCGAGTTGACGAACCGCAGGGCGTCGACGCCGAACCGGGCCGAGAACTTGGCGCAACCGGTGTGCGGCGCCTCGGTCACCTCGATGACGGCGTTGTCGCCAATGGCCACACGGGTCCCGGACGGCAACTCGGCAACGCCGAGATGGAGGTCGACGAAGAGCTGGTCGCCGGCCAGCGCCCAGCGCTCTCGGTCGACCGCGACGAGTGTCGCGGCCCGCGCGTTCATCAACGTCAGCTGGCGCTCCGGATCGGCCGAGCGGTCCGGCGTGTTGCGGCTCCCCCGCTCCCGCCAGGTGTCACCGACAAGGCCGACCTCCAGATCGAGGTGGGCGCTCGTGAGCACCTCACGCTCGTCGACCGCGGGCCGGCGGACGATCATCTCCAACCGGCCGGAACCGATCGGCGAGCGGGAGACCTCGTCGATCCCGGCGGCGAGCTCCTCGGTGCTGCGGTGCGACATCGGGACATCCTCCCATCAGCGCCGCTCTCGCCGGAAGCCGTTTCCGTCAGCGTCCGTCGACCTGGCGCCGCATCTGCTCGAAGCTGCGCCGCAGCAGGCGGGAGACATGCATCTGCGACATGCCCATCCGCTCGGCGATCTCTCCCTGGGTCAGCTCCTCGTAGAACCGCAGGCGGACGATTTCGCGCTCGCGGCCGGGGAGCCGGCCGATCAACTCTCCGACCACGCTGGTGTCGGCCACGTAGCTGAAACCCGGATCCTCCGCCCCGATCTCGGCCCCGGGACCCTCGGCAGCGGCGGGTGCGTCCAGGCTCGCGGTCGCGTACGCCGAACCAGCGGCGATGCCCTCGATCACGACGTCGGTCGCCACGCCGAGCCGCTCGGCGAGCTGGCGAACCGTCGGCGCCCGCCCGAGCGTCTGGGTCAGCTCGTCGGTCGCCCGCCGGAGCTGCAGGTGGATCTCCTTCGCCGACCGGGGCACGGAGACTGTCCACGTGTTGTCGCGGAAGTGACGCTTGATCTCACCCTCGATCGTGCGTCCGGCGAACGTGGAGAAGGCGACGTTGCGGTCGGGCTCGAAGCGGTCAACCGCCTTGACGAGGGCGAGGAACGCCACTTGGCGCAGGTCGTCGTCGCTCGGCCCCCGGCGCCCGAAGCGACGGGCGACGTGAGCGGCCAGACCCATGTGCCGCTCGACGAGCACGTTGCGCAGGCGACGACTCCGGGTGCGCGCGAACTCGGCGAAGAGCGCGGCCTCCTGCACGGCGGCGGGCGCATCACCCACCGGGACCTCGTCGCCAGCGTCGGGCCCGGTCACGCAGTCGCGGAGGCCTTGGTGAGTGTGAACGACGTCTGGTCGAACTCGTAGTGATCGGCGACCGCGTCGAGGATGCGCCGGGTCAGCTCGTCCGGCTCGGCCGCCCGGGCCGAACCTTCGAGCTGTCCCCGCACCGTGACGGAGTTCGTGCCGGTGATGAACTCGATGTTGACCCTCGCCTCGCTGTCCGCCCCGTCGACGAGGGTGGATACCAGCTCGTCGACCCCGAGCCGGAGGTCGTCGAGATCATCGACGTCGAGCCCGACCTCGGCTCCCATCGACGCCGCCACCACCCGCGCCGAGGACACGAAGCGCGTCGACGCCGGGAGGATGAGGCGGACCGACTGTTCGGGATCGGTGGCAGACGTCACGGTGAGAGTCTGCCCCGTCCGCCGGGTCTCGTCCCACCGGGGACCGTCAACCGGTGGGGTGGCGCGGGGTGAGCTGGTGGGTGGACGCGGCCAGCGCGGCCTGAGCTCGGTTGTGCACACCCAGCTTGGCGTAGAGCCGCTTCACGTAGGTCTTGACCGTCTCGATCGACAGGTACAGCTCGTCGGCGATCTCGCCGTTGGTGAGCCCGAGCGCGATCAGCGCGAGCACCTCCGACTCGCGGTCGGACAGCTCGACGAGTCGCGGTCCCGGATCGGCCCCGTCGTTCGGGCCGAGCCCGATCTTCTCGCCGGCCGCGATCCGCTCGAGCGAGTCGACGAGAAGCTCGCCGGAGCGGGTCTTCAGCAGCACGCCGGATGCACCGGCGTCGCGCGCCTCGCGCACGAACTCAGGAGCGGCGTCCCACGTGTACAGCACGACGTGCTCGGCGGCCCCGGCGCGGATCATCTCCGCGGCCCGGGCGAGAGTGCGCCGCCGACCGGCGAACGTGTCGAACAGTGCGACGTCGGCGAACCGGTCGGTCGAGGGGTCGAGATCGTGTCCGATGACGCGAACGCGGTTCTCGTACGGCGCCAGCATCGACTCGACCCCGCGCACGACGAGGTCGTACGGGTTGATCACGGCGACGGAGATCGTGCCCGAAGTGTCGGAGGTGTGCCCAGGCCCGCTCGACGCACCATCGGTCATCTGACCCCGCCGGCGTCGGGCAGACGCCGACGGCAGACGACGACCGTGGTGTCGTCGATCTCCAGCACCGCGACCGAGTCGCACAGGCGGCGCACGATGCCGAGTCCCCGGCCTGATCGCGCGTGCGGTGGGCCGGGCCGCCACTCCGCGATCGGAGGGATCGCCTGCGACGGACCGCGGTTGGAGACGGTGACGACGATTTCACCCTCGGCGTCGACCTCGACCCCGATCGCGCCCTGCCGGCCGTGGACGACCGCATTCGTGACCAGCTCGCTCGTGACCAGCTCCATGTCGTCGACGACGGTCGACGAGACGCCACGATCCGCGAGGTAGGCGGCGACCTCGTGGCGCGCGTGCGAGACGTCAGCCGTCTCGGCGCGCAAACGGAGGACCAGGCGGCCCGTCATGGAGTCGCCTTCCAGCGTCGAATCTCCGCCGGCACGCGTCATCCCCTTGTGCCTTCCCCCGGCAGCGCCTGCCCAAACGCGATCAAGCCAGGCAGATGACCACCTGCCGGCGGCGCATCGTCAGCCGGAGACGTCCAGATGCGCGGAAAGGCCGCTGATCTCGAGCAGCCGCTGCACCGCGGCGCTCGGAGAGCGCAGCGTGAACGACGCGTCGGCGTCGACCCGGGACTGATGGGCCTCGATGATGATGCGCAGGCCGGACGAGTCGATGAACGAGACACCGGCCATGTCGAGGACCACGATGTCGGGATCGTCGGACAGCCGGGTGGCCAGGGAGGGCGCCGTGTAGCTGTCGATCTCCCCGACCACGACGAGCGTGCCGTCGACGTCGTCGATGAGATCGAGTCTGGTCGCCTCCGCGGACATGCGGCGCAGACTATCTCCGGCGCCGCGTCCACCACACGACGACGGCCGATCACGGCACGATGACGAAGCGGTCGCCGGCCGTACCCTGCGGCGGCGGCCACGGACGGGCGCCGACCGGGAGGTCGAACGCGGCGTAGGCGTCAGCGAGCATCGCTGCCGCTGCCGAGCCGGCGAGAGCCGTCGCCACGTCGATGTGGGCGGCGCGGAAGCGCGCGTCGTGACCGTGGCCGATACCCGCCAGCGCGTGGGCCAGCTCGTGGGCCAGCGTCGTCTCGTCCAGCTGTTCGGCGGCGAGGCGGACAACAGCGTTCGGGCCGCCGCCGCGCGCTCGAGGACCGGGCCGGCCGGCGGGCCGCGACCACGACGACGGACGGGCCGCCGGCGCGCCGCCACCACTCGCCGTCGACGAGGGCCCGGGCGCGTACTTGGAGATCGCTCAGCGGGCGACGCTCGGCGTGACTGGTGCCGCCGAACGCGGCCTCCTCGGCGGCATATACGGCCTCCCGCCCGCGGTCCGCGCCACATCCGGCGTCGCTCATCGGGCCCGTCCGATCGCCCGCTGCCCGCCCAGTCGAGACCGGCCGACGTCGACCTGCCCGGCCGCGGAGTGGCCGTGATCCCAACCAGCGGCGAGCGCGGGCGAGGGCGCGGCCGCCGTGACCACCCGCCCGAACGCCGACGCTGCGTAGGTGCGGACGCGCTCGGCCCGGGCGAGGAGGTCGGGCAGCGGCGGGCCGGCGGAGGGCACCACCACCTCGGTCGCGGCCCGTTCGCGGGCGGTGTCGAGCATCTCGGAGATCCGCGACGCGAATCCGAACAGGAACGCCCGGCGCCAGCGTTGCGTGGCGGCCGGGGTGCGACGGCGGACCGCGGCCATCCGTGTCGCTGCCTGCAGGTGCAGCGACTCGTAGAGCACGGCGATGGCGTCGAGGTCCCGCGTGAACCCGGCCACCAGCGCCGTCGATCCGTCGGGGCCGGACTGCCACACGAGCTCGGCGTCGTGGGCTCCGGCGATGGCCTGGAGCAGCGCCAGCCGGGCCCGGACGTACGCACCCCGACCGACCGGGATCCGCCGCACCGCCAAGTCGTCGAGCACCCGCTCGTCGGCGAGCCACGCCGGATCGAGGCGATGGGTGGCGATCAGGGCGGCCGCCTTGGCCGAGAACGCGTCCGCTTCGCGCGGGTTGTCGGTGGCCTCCGCCTTGGCGAGCAGCTTGCGCACCTTGCGCAGAACATCGGAATGGCGGTCGGTGCCGGTCTCGAACCCGTTCATCGCTCGACCTCCTCCGCCATCGACGGGCGCAACGTCGCCGCCACGGGCAGGTGGTCGGACAGCACCGCGGCGTCGTCGTGGCCGGTCGGGTCGATCGGGACCGTGCAGTCCTCCACGGACCAGCCGGGCGGCGCGAAGAGGTAGTCGAGCCGCTGCGTGGGTGGCCTCCCGCGGCGGGGCCCAGGCGTCCAGTTCGTCGCGCCGGCGAGCTCGTCGTCGCCGTTCGCGGCCTGCCAGGCGTCGGTCCAGCCGGCCGCGGTGAACGCAACATGGGCAGGACCGCCGGACAGCTCGTTGAGATCGCCGCCGATGACCGTGGCGTGCGGCGCGCCGGCGACGCGGGCGACGATGAGCTGCGCCTCGTGGCGGCGGCGTTCACCCTCCCCATGGGGCGACAGGTGGACGTCGACGACGCCGAACGACGAGTCGTCGCGCTCGACCGTGGCTGTGAGCGCCACCCGCCGGCGCCAACTCCAGGATGGCGCCCGGCGCAGGACGAACGACTCCGATGCGAGCAGGCGATGTCGGGTGAGCACTGCCGCGCCCTCGGCGCGCCGGAAGATCGTCCAGTGCTTGAACGTCCATCTGTGTCCCAGCATGTCCACCGCCGCGGCAAGCCGTGCGGCCTGGACGCGTTGGATCTCCTGCAGCAGCACCACGTCGGCACCGACCCGCATGATCACGTCGGCCACCGCCGCCGTGTCGACCCCGCGGGAACCCTGCAGGTTCCACGTGAGGACGTGGACGGGATCGGCGGCACCGGTCATCGCCGCACAGCCTGGCAAATGGGTGCGCGGTTACGGTCGATCCCGTGAGCGCACAACCGCCTGCCTTCCTCCACCCGTTCGCCAGCCCGGCCCGGCCCCGCTTCGTCTCGATCGTGCGGGGCGACGGGGCGACCGTGTGGGACGCCGACGGCACGGAGTACATCGACGCGATGGCCAGCCTGTGGTACTGCGCCGCCGGGCACGGGCGGACCGAGATCGCCGAGGCCGTCGCCCGCCAGCTCGGCTCGCTCGCCGCGTACTCGTGCTTCGAGCCGTTCACCAACCCCGCCGCCGACGAGCTCGCCGACCGCGTCGTCGCCTTGACGCCGATCGACTCGGCCCGGGTCTTCTTCTGCGGCTCGGGCTCGGAGGCGGTCGACACGGCGATGAAGCTGTCCCGGCTCACCCACACGCTCAACGGGCAGCCCGAGCGCACGCTCGTGATCAGCCGCGAGCGGGGCTATCACGGCACCAACTTCGGTGGGACCAGCGCACAGGGGCTCCCGCCCAACCGGGTCGGGTGGGGACCGCTGGTGCCCGACGTCGTGCAGGTTCCGAGCGACGACGTCGAGGCACTGTCCGTGCTGATGGCCGAGCGCAGCGACCAGGTCGCCGCCGTGCTCGTCGAGCCGGTGCAGGGCGCCGGAGGGGTGTTCCCGCCCACGCCCGACTACCTCGCCGACCTCCGCCGCCTCTGCGACCGACACGGCGCCCTGCTGATCTTCGACGAGGTCATCACCGGGTTCGGCCGGCTCGGCACGTGGTTCGCGGCCGAGCACTACGGCGTGCTGCCCGACCTGACGACGTTCGCCAAGGCGATCACGTCGGGTTACCAGCCACTCGGTGGCGTGCTCGTGGGGTCCCGGGTGCGGGCCGCCCTCGAGGCCGATCCGGCGTACGTGCTCCGGCACGGCTACACGTACTCGGGCCACGCGGCGGCCTGCGCCGCCGGCTTGGCGAACCTCACGATCCTGGAGCGGGAGGAGCTGGTGGCGCGCAGCATCCCGCTGGGTGCCCGACTGGGCGACGGGCTGCGGGCGCTCGCCGCGGACGGGGCGATCGATCACGCCCGGGGCGAGGGCGCGGTGTGGGCCGCCGGGCTGCGTCCGGATCAGGACGCGCCGACCGTTCGCGACGCGATGCTCACCGGTGGGGTGATCACCAGGGCGATCGGGACGGACACGTTGACGTTCTGCCCGCCGCTCGTCGCGACCGACACCCAGATCGACCGCATCGTCGACACGCTCTCGACCGCCGTGCGCTGACCCATCATCCGCCCGTCCGCCCCCTCTATCTGGGCGAAGGATCGCGACTACTTCTCGATGTCCACGCGGATGAACGGCGCCGGGCGCGTCGGGTGGTTGTTGGCGCCGTCGACGATGACATCTCCGTCGAACACGACCTGACCAGTGGCCGTCGCCTCCCGCTGCTTGCGCAGGCTCCCCGGTCCGTTGACCGTCCGCTCCAGCGGCCCGACGCCGGTCCACGTCACGTCGAACGACACCTCGTGGATCCCGCCGAGGTTGTCCCGGGCGATGCCTGCGCCCGTGGCCGTGACCCGCTTGAGGTTCTCCGTGCTGGTGATCGTCGCCGGAGCGGTCGGGGCGGCCCAGCTGAACGAGATCCCGCCCGGGCACACGGCGAGGAACTGGACGCGGGCCGTCGGGTCGGTGTCCTCGGTCTCCGGTGACTCGAAGTCGCGGGTGCTGCTCACGAGCAGCGTTCCCGGCACCGTCGAGCCGTCGGCGCACTCGAACGGCACCTCCCAGAACGCCTCGGCCGTCTCCTCGAAGAACAGGTCGGGTTGGGCCCCGGCCGACGCCGACGCCGCCAGGACCGCCGTCAACGCCGCCGCCGGGACGGTGACCCACCGTGTTCGCATGCTGCCATCTCCTCGTGCTCGCGCCCGCGAGGAAGACACGTCCAAGGCCGGCTCGCGGTTGGGCGGCGGGACTCAGGAAGCGCGATCGGCCCACGCCGTCGCGAGCGCCCGTAGGCCCACCGTGACGGTCGTGGCGAACTCGTCGTCGCGGCTCGGGTCGCCGGCGTCGAGCCAGTTGCAGACCCCTTCGACGAGGTGGGCGCCCGCACTGCGCGCCGCCCAGTCGAGCATCAGCTGGTCCTGGAGGTAGGGCCGGAGCATCTCACCGGCGTAGAACGTCACGTAGGTCCGCAGTTCCCTGGCCTCGTCGGCGAAGTCGGGCTCGTGCCACGCGTGCCGCCACAGCAGGCGGAAGGCGTCGGGATGCGCCCGCGCCACCGGGAGCATCATCCGCGCCGCGCCCCGCGTGCGGATCTCGTCGAGCCCGACGCCGACGAACTGGTGCGCCAGGGCGCTCGTCACCTGGGCCAGCACGGCCCGGTACAGCTCGTGCTTGGACTCGAAGATGCGGTACACGATCAGCCGGCTCACGCCTGCTTCCTGGGCGACGTCCTCCATCGACGTCCCGTCGAACCCACGATCGAGGAACGCGCGCGCGGCGGCCTCGAGCAGCTGGACCCGGCGGGCCGCTCTCGGGAGTCGCGTCGATGTTGCCATTGACCCTATGTATACAGATGTGTTTACATCGAGCAAGCTCACCATGAGATTCGGCATCTTCTACGAACACCAGATGGGCCGTCCCTGGGAGGACGGCGCCGAGCACCGCCTGCTCCAGGACGCCCTCGAGCAGGTCGAGCTCGCCGACGCCCTCGGGTTCGACTACGTGTGGGAGGTCGAGCACCACTTCCTGGAGGAGTACAGCCACTCCTCGGCTCCGGAGGTGTTCCTGGCGGCATGCAGCCAGCGCACGTCGCGCATCCGCCTCGGCCACGGCGTCGTCCTCACCGCGCCCCCGTTCAACCACCCGGCGCGGGTCGCCGAGCGGATCGCCACGCTCGACCTGCTGTCCGAGCGGGCGCGTGGACTTCGGCAGCGGGGAGTCGTCGAGCGAGGCCGAGCTGGCCGGGTTCCAGATCGACCCGGCCCGCAAGCGGGAGGCGTGGTTGGAGGGGCTCGAGACCGCCCTGCGCTGCATGGTCGAGGAGCCGTTCACCGGCGTCGACGGCGAGTACGTGCAGATGCCGCCGCGCAACGTGGTGCCGAAGCCGTACCAGCAGCCGCACCCGCCGCTGTGGGTGGCGTGCAGCCGCCGGGAGACGATCCTCCTCGCCGCGAGCAAGGGCATGGGCGCGCTCGACGTTCGCGTTCATCGATCCGGAAGAGGCCCGCACCTGGGTCTCGGAGTACGAGCGGGTGCTGGCGACGGAGTGCGTCCCGGTCGGGTGGGCGGTGAACCCGCAGGTCGCGTGCGTGACACCGATGATGGTCCACCACGACGAGGACGAGGCCATCCGGCGCGGTGTCGAGGGCGCCAACTTCTTCGGCTACAGCCTCGGCCACTACTACGTCTTCGGGACCCACCGACCCGGTCGGACGAACGTGTGGGCCGAGTACACCGAGCGGCGGGCCGCCCAGGGTTTCGATCCCGACGCGGTGATCCGAGCCAGAGACGCGGGTGAATCATCTGACAGTGGCGAAGACCCGGTTCGGCACGGCGGGCGCTCCAGCGCCTTCGCCGGCCGCGTCGAGAACGAGCGGCTCGGGGCCAAGGTCGCGGCGGGCGACACGACCGGCCTGCGCGGCTGCATCGGGACGCCGGAGCAGGCGCGTGAGTACCTGCGGCGCTACGAGGAGGCCGGCGTCGACCAGGTGATCTTCGTGCTCCAAGCCGGTCGCAACCGGCACGAGCACATTCTGGAATCGCTCGAGCTCTTCGGCCGCGAGGTGCTGCCGGAGTTCGCCGAGCGCGACCCGGCCCTGGCGAGGGCGAAGGACGAGCGGTTGGCCCCGCTCGTCGACGCCGCCCTCGCCCGCAAGGCCGAGACGGAGTCGCCGCGCGATCTCGGGGACTACGAGTTCCCGGCGATCCCCCGCCAGTGGGCCGATGCCAGCGGCTCGGCGGAGATGCGCGAGTGGCTGGACAAGTTCGCCGACGACCGCGCCGCCGGACGGCGGGACCCGACGGCGGGGATCGCGGGGTAGCGACCCAGGGGTCGGTCAGGCATCTCGATGCTCGCCTGGCGTCGGTGACGGGCGACGCCGGCGGCATCGGGACGGCTACTTGCGGCGGGCCGGCTCCTTGGGCGGCTTCAGCACGCCCTTGGCGAGGGCCTCGTCGAGATAGGCCTCGGCGTCCTCGGCCGACACCTTGAGCGCGGGCGAGATCTCGCTGACCAGGTTGACGCGCGCCCGCTCGTACATCGTGCGCTCGGCGGCCGAGAGCGAGGCGTCGCGGTTGCGGGCGGCGAGGTTCCGCACCACCTCGGCGACCTGGTAGACGTCGCCGCTCTTCAGCTTCTCCTGGTGGTTCTTGAAGCGCCGGCTCCAGTTCGACGGGACGCGCGGGTCGGGCTTGGACAGCACGGCCACGAGATCCTCGAGTTCGTCGGCCGACACCGGCGGGCGCACCCCCACCTCTTCGGCCTTGTCGACCGGGACCTTGAGGGTCATCTCGTTGATGACGGTCTGGAGGATGAGGTACTCGCGCTTCTCACCGAAGGCTTCCATCTTCTTCGTGCCGAGGACGATGCACGCCCCGTGCTGCGGATAGATGATGGTCTCGCCCTTCTTGAAGTTCACGCGGCAACATCTCCCATCACGGAATTGACCCGTCCGCATCACCGATTGGGAAGGACGGCAACGTTTCAGGCTACGGCCAAAGCGCCCGAATTCCGACTCGTCCTCGGACGAGCGCGAGCGCCGTTTGGTGCTCGCTCTTAGGATGGTCGCCCCCGCCCCCGTAGCTCAGTCAGGACAGAGCAGCGGCCTTCTAATCCGCAGCGCGCAGGTTCGAATCCTGCCGGGGGCGCTGATCGGAGAGCGCCGCGTGGGGCTCGATGTTCTTGTTGTTGCGGAACACGTTCTCCGGGTCGTACTTGGCCTTGACGGCCGCCAGCCGCCGGTACGTGTCGTCGCCGTAGGCCTCGCGGACGCGGCTCGCGTCGTCGTCGGCGTCGAGGAAGTTCACGTAGACGCCGGCGCGATGGGACTGGAGGGCGGCGAGGAATCCTCGGGCCCACGCGGTCTCGGCCGCCCCGACGGTGTCGTCCTGTTCGGGGAGCCACGCGCCGTCGATGACGATGTTGTGCTCGACGTCGCGCCCGGGGTACGCGGTGGCGTCCCGATGGGCTCGGGCGACGGCGCCACCCAGGTGGAACATTGCTGCGTAGGACCTCGGCGACGTGGCGCGGTAGGCGTGCTCGGCGACGATGTCGATGACGTCGTCGGACAGGCCGGCGAGGTTCGTGGCCTTCCAGTAGTAGTGCCAGCCGTGGGGGACGGTGTCGTCGATGCCGGCCTGGTGGTCGACGTAGCGGGTGGGTCCGACGAGGTCCACGAGCGGTGTCCCGAACTCGCGGAGGGCACGGACGGCATGGTCCCCGTCCTCGACGGGCCCGGCGTAGCAACTGGCCACGGCGATGGCGGGCCGGAAGTGCAGTTCGTCGCGTACGGCCGGCAGCGGCGGGATCGTGCCGAGCCGAACGATGTTGCCGAGCTCGTCGGGCGCGTCGGCGAGGAACTCGCGGTAGAAGCGCAGCACGTCGGTGGTGTCCTCGGCCGCCCAGAACACCGGCCCGGCCACGACGGTGGGGCCGATGGGGTGCAGCGTGAACCGGAGCGACGTCACGACGCCGAAGTTCCCGCCGCCACCCCGCAGCGCCCAGAACAGATCGGCGTGGTGGTCGGCCGACGCGCGGATGATGTCGCCGTCGGCCGTGACCACCTCGGCCTCCACGAGGTTGTCGACGGCCAGCCCGTGTTTGCGCATCAGCCAGCCGATGCCGCCACCCAGGCTGAGGCCGCCGACGCCGGTGTGGCTCACGATGCCACCCGTCGTGGCGAGACCGTGGGCCTGGGTCTCGTGATCGACGTCGCCCCACAGGGCGCCGCCCTGGACGAGGGCCGTGCGCTCGACGGGGTCCACCGAGACCGCGCGCATCGCCGAGAGGTCGATCACGATCCCGTCGTCGCAGACCGCGGTGCCGGCCACGTTGTGGCCTCCCCCTCGCACCGCGATCTGTAGATCGCAGTCGTGGGCGAACCGCACTACGGCCGCCACGTCGGCGGCGCCGCTGCACCGTGCGATCAGTCGAGGACGTCGGTCGACGACGCCGTTCCACACGGCGCGGGCCTCGTCGTAGCCGTCGTGGTCGGGGGCGATCACGAGGCCCCGGACCCCGGGGATCATCATGGTGGTCGAGACGGTCATCGTTCCTCCTCGCGGTCGGTGCGCTCATCGCAACATCGGGAGGCACCAAGGAGAAGGAAGCGATCTGGACTTCGTAGTAAGGAATCTGGACTTCACGGGCGTCGCGCGGAGCGGGACACTGTCATTGTGAGGACCTACGGCCAGTACTGCCCGATCGCCCGGGGCGCGGAGATCTTCGCTGAGCGCTGGACGCCGTTGATCATCCGCAACCTGCACCTGGGCTGCGAGACGTTCGGCGAGATCCTCGACGGCGCGCCCGGGCTCTCGCACACCCTCCTCACGCAGCGGCTCAAGCAGCTCGAGCGCTTCGGCATCGTCGAGTCGGCACCGAAGGCCCACGGGCACGGTCACCGCTACCAGCTGACGAGGTCGGGCCACGATCTGTTCCGGGTCTGCGAGACGCTCGGCGAGTGGGGGGCCCGGTGGCTCGAGATCGCCCCGGAGAACCTCGATCCATTCGTCGCGCTGTGGTCGATGTGCAACGCGCTCCGTCGCGAACGGCTTCCGGGCCGGCGGGTGGTCGTTCGGCTGGACTTCACCGGCTTCCGGCCGCACGAGCGGTACTGGCTGCTGATCGAGCACGGCGAGGCCGAGATCTGCAAGACCTATCCCGGTCTCGACGAAGATCTCTACGTCACCGCGGACGCCGACGCGTTCGTGAAGTGGCACGCCGGGCAGCTCTCCTGGGCGGAGGCGTGCCGCGACTCCCGCATCCGGCTCGACGGCCCGTCATGGCTCGTGCGGGCCTTTCCGACGTGGAACGGCCGCAGCATGTTCGCCCACATCAAGCCCGACACCGCCGCGGCCGGCGCGAACTGACGCAGCGACTCTCGGGATCTGGGGAGCTCAGGTGGCGGCGGCGCGGAGCACGAGCTGGCGGCGCAGCAGGTCGAGGGCGTTGATCACGGCGAACTGCCGGATCTGATCGCGCTGGCCGGGAAGGCGGAGCTGGCGGGTGATCGTCTCGGCGCCGGCGATGGCGACCGCGACGAAGACGGTGCCGACCGGCACGTCGTCCTGCTCGGCCGGTCCGGCGACCCCGGTCACGCCGAGCCCGACGCTCGAACCCAGCACGCGCATCGCCCCCTCGGCCATCTCCGTCGCCGCCGGCGCGTTGACGACGGGCCCGGGCGTCACGTCGAGCACCCCGAACTTCACCTCGCTGGCGTACGAGACCAGCGAGCCGCGGAAGACGTCGCTGGCGCCAGGGATCTCGGTGAGCCGGGCCGCGATCAACCCGCCGGTGACCGACTCGGCGATGGCGAGCGTGAGTTGCTCGTCGCGGAGCAGGTCGAGCACGACGGACTCCATCGACTGGTCGCCGACGCCGAACACGAGGGCTCCGAGTTGTCCGCGGACCTCGTCCTCCCACTCGTCGAGCAGTCGTGCCGCGGCCTCGTCGTCGGGTTGCCGGGTCGTGAGGCGCACTTCGAGCCCGTTCCAGCCCCTGGCCAGAAACGCCAGCGTCGGGTCCCCCGTGACGTCGAGGCGGGCGACGATGTCGTCGAGTCGCTCGTTCAGCCCGCTCTCGCTCTCCCCCCACGTCCGCAGTACCCGGCTCGCGATCACCGCCGGGTCGGGATTGCGGGCGCGCAGGTCCGGCAGGACCGCCCGCTCGAGCATCTCGCGCATCTCGTGGGGAACGCCCGGCACGGCGTAGACGACCTTGTCCCCCACCGGGCAGATCAGTCCCGGCGCCGTCCCGCGCGTCTGTGGGATCACGGTCGCTCCATCGGGCACCTGGGCCTGCCGCAGGTTGTTGGACGCCATCGCTCGCCCCCGCGCCGCGAACAGGTCGCGGATGACCGCCGCGACGCCGGTGTCCTCGCGCAGCTCGACACCCATCACGGCGGCGATGGCCTCCCGGGTGACGTCGTCGTGCGTCGGTCCGAGCCCACCGCACACGATGACGGCGTCGGCGTCGGCGAGCAGGCGGCGCAGGACGCTCTCGATCCGGCCGACGTTGTCGCCGATCTTGACCTGGGTCAGCGAGTCGATCCCGTTGCGCGCGAGCTGCTCGCCGATCCAGGCGGAGTTGGTGTCGACGATCTGGCCGAGCAGGAGCTCGGTCCCGACCGCCACGACGTCACAGCGCATGAACCGTCTCGGGCCGCGCCGCCCTCGCCCGCCACAGGTACTGCGCCCCGCTCACGACGGACAGCACGACGGCGAGCCAGAGGAAGCCGTTCCACAGCCACGTCGCGTCGACCGCGGTCAGCGGCAGGAGGGCGAACGCCACGGCCAGCTGCTGGGCGAGCGTCTTGTGCTTGGCCATCCGGCTGGCGGGGACGCTCACCCCGCGGGAGCCGAGCACCGTGCGGTACATGCTGATCACGAACTCCCGCGCGGCGATGATCACGACCGGCAGGATCCCGAAGACGTCCTCGCCGACGAGGGTGAACATCGCCCCGAGCACGAGCACCTTGTCGGCCAGCGGGTCGAGGAAGGCACCCGACCTCGTCGCGCCGTGGCGACGAGCGATGTAGCCGTCGACCGCGTCGCTGGCGCACAGCACGAACCACAGGCAGAAGGCGATCCAGCTGCCCCGGTCGTGATCCGGGATCACCCAGAACATGAGCGGTGAGAGCAGCAGACGCCCGACCGTGATCGCGTTCGCCCACGTCGCGAGCGCGCTCGGGTCGACGGGCATCAGCGATCGTCTCGTTCGGGTGCCGCGCCGGCGGCGACGAGGTCCGGCCCGAGGGCGTCGACGATGGTGACGTCGGCGAAGTGGCCGACGGCGAGGTCGTCGGCGACGTGGACGATGCCGTCGATCTCCGGCGCCTCGCGGTGCGTGCGGCCGACTCCGACGGCGTCGACGAGCACCTCGACGCGACGACCGATCAGGTCATCCCGTCGGCGGGCCGTGATCGTGTCCTGCAGTTCGGACAGCTCGGCGAGCCGCTCCGCGATCAGCGCCGGCGGCACGTGCCCGTCGAGCCCGGCCGCGTACGTCCCGTCCTCGAGACTGAAGGCGAAGAAGCCACACCAGTCGAGCTCGGCGGCCTCGACGAACTGCAGCAGCTCGTCGTGATCACGCTCCGTCTCGCCCGGGTACCCGACGATGAAGTTGCTGCGGAACGCCGCTTCGGGCTCCCGACGGCGGATGTCCTCGATACGACGGAGGAAGCGGGCGCCGTCGCCCCAGCGGCGCATCCGCCGCAGCAGCAGTTTGCTCACGTGCTGCAGCGACAGGTCGAAGTAGGGCACGCCGGTCGCGACGATGGCATCGATCAGGGCGTCGCTGAGGTCGCTCGGGTAGAGGTACAGCAGCCGCACCCGGTCGACCCGCTCGGCGACGGCGCCGACGAGGGGCACGATCGATCCGGCCCCGAGCGTGGCCGGCTCGTCCTTGCCGTACGACGCCAGGTCCTGGGCCACCAGGACGACCTCACGCACGTCCAGCGCGTCGACCTCGTCGAGGATCGAGTCGACCGAACGGCTGCGCTGCGGACCGCGGAACGACGGGATCGCGCAGAACCCGCACCGGCGGTCGCACCCCTCGGCGATCTTGACGTACGCCCACGGGCTCGCCGACCGCGGGCGAGGCAGATTGAGCAGGTCGAGGGCGGGAACGGGCGCCTCGTGGACCGGGATGAGCTTGCGCACGGGCACGCCGAACCCCGCGACCTGGTCCACCTCAGGGAGGGCGGCGGCGAGCTCGGCACCGTAGCGCTCGGCCATGCACCCGGTGACGACGAGACGGGCGCCCGCCTGCCGGCGATCGGCGAGGGCGAGCACGGTGTCGATGCTCTCGCGCCGTGCCGCGTCGATGAACGCGCACGTGTTGACGACGATCAGGTCGGCGCGGTCGGGCGCGTCGGTGGGCTCCATGCCGTCGGCGAGCAGGGTGCCGGTGAGCTTGTCCGAGTCGACCTGATTCTTCGGGCACCCCAACGTCTCGACGTAGAAGCGCAATGGCACGGCCGACCAGGCTATCGACGCAACTACCACCCTCGAACTTGCATCTACTTTGCGCGCCCTGGCGCGGAGTTCAGATGCAAGAACGGCCTCAGTCGCGCTCGGCCTGCTGGAGGAGCTCGAACTCCTCGACGGTCATCAGGACGGCCCGGGCCTTCGAGCCCTCGCTCGGGCCGACGACGCCTCGTTGCTCGAGCAGGTCCATCAGCCGGCCGGCGCGGGCGAACCCGACCTTGAGCTTGCGCTGGAGCATCGAGGTCGAGCCGAGTTGACTGCGCACGACGAGCTCCATGGCCTCGCGGAGCATCGCGGCATCGTCGTCGCCGTCGCCGGCGGACAGGGCGTTGGCGCTGGACGTCACCATGTCGCCGTCGTCACCCTCGACGCCGCTGACGTACACGACCTCGGGCGCCTGGCGCCGCCAGTGGGCGACAATCTTGCGGATCTCCTCCTCGGCGACGAACGCGCCCTGCACGCGCTGGGACACGGACGAGTTGCCGGGGAGCAGGAGCATGTCGCCCTTGCCGACGAGCTTCTCGGCGCCCGGCTGGTCGAGGATCACGCGCGAGTCGGTGAGGCTCGACACGGCGAAGGCGATGCGGGCCGGGATGTTGGCCTTGATCACCCCGGTGATGACGTTCACGCTCGGCCGCTGCGTGGCCACGATGAGGTGGATCCCGACCGCCCGGGCCTTCTGGGCGATGCGCGTGATCGAGTCCTCGACGTCGCGGGCGGCGACCATCATCAGGTCGTTGAGCTCGTCGACGACGAGCACGATGAACGGGAGCCGCTCGTACGTCCGCTCACCGTTGCCCGCTCCGGACAGCTCTCCGCGGTCGAAGGCGGCGTTGTAGCCGGTGATGTCGCGGAAGCCGACTTCGTAGAGCAGGTCGTAGCGGCGCTCCATCTCCTTCACCGCCCAGGCCAGCGCGTTGGCGGCCTTCTTCGGGTTGGTGACCGGCTGGGTGAGCAGATGGGGCAGGCGGTTGTACTGACCCATCTCGACCTGCTTGGGGTCGACCAGGATGAGGCGGACCTGGTCGGGCGTGGTGCGCATCAGGATCGAGCAGATGATCGTGTTCAGCGCGCTCGACTTGCCCGCGCCGGTAGCGCCCACGATGAGCAGGTGCGGCGTCGTCGCCAGCTCGAGGAACACCGCCTTGCCGGCGATGTCCTTGCCGAGCGCGACGTCGAGCGGATCGGTCGCGGCCGCCGCCTCCGTCGACACGAGGAGGTCTCCCAACGCCACCAGCTGGCGGGAGTGGTTGGGCACCTCGACCCCGATCGCCGAGCGACCCGGGATCGGCGCCAGGATGCGCACGTCGGTGGCGGCCATGGCGTAGGCGATGTCGCGCTGGAGGGCGGTCACCCGGGCCACCTTCACGCCGGCTCCGAGCTCGAGCTCGTAGCGCGTGACGGTGGGTCCGACGGTCATCCCGACCAGTGAGGTCTCCACGCCGTGCTGGGCGAGCGACTCCTGCAGCACCCGGCCCCTGGCCTCGATGTCGGCCCGGTTGACGGTGAGCGCGCCGGTGCGGTTGAGGAGCGAGATCGGCGGCAGCCGCCAGCCCCCGGTCTGCCGGTCGGCGGGGGCGCCGGAGGCGTCGGGGGTCTGCTCCCCCGCCGTGCGCCGCGCCCGGCGGGCGGGAGCGTTGGGATCGTCCGGGAAGTCGGAGGCCGCGTCGTAGGGCGGAGGCAGCGCGGCGCGGTCGCCCATCACGAGCGTGGCGTCGGCGCCCGGCTCGTCGTCGCGGCCGTCGCGGTCGCTGCTCAGCGACGAGAGCTCGCGCAACGCATTGCGCGCGGCCCGTCCGAGCGGCACGGCGACGGCGCCGACGCCCCGGCCGGTGCCGAGGGCCATCGTCCGCAACGAGGTCTGGGTGATGAGGCCGATGCCGCCGATGAGCACGCCGATGAGGACGATCACGGCGCCCGGGGTCGCGATGAGGGCCTCGAGCGGCTCCGCGATGATGGCCCCCAGGAAGCCTCCGCCGTCCTCGACGTCGTTGAGCCCGGCCACGCCGTCAGGACCGTTGATCACGTGGAGCAGGCCGAGCACCGCCACCGCGACCAGCCCCCAGCCAATCGCCAGCCGCCACGGGCTGGCCGACTTGCCCGTGCGGACGAGGGCGACGCCGGAGACGATCAGGGCGAGGGGAACGAAGTAGCGGGCCAGGCCGGTGATCCAGCCGAACAGCTCGCTGATGCCGCGGCCGAGCGGCCCGGCCAGCCCGAGGTAGAGGGCGAGGGCGAGCAGCGCGCCGAGGACGATGAGGCCGATGCCGAGGAACTCGTGCTCGCGACCCTGGACGGCGCCGCGCAGCTCGGCGCTGGCCTGCGCCCGCTTGCCGCTTCGCGTCGACGACGCGGGGGCGGACTTGGCGCCGGCGGAACTGCTGGTCGCGGGCACACTCGAGCGCTTGGCAGGCGGTCGCGGAGCGGGACGACAACTGCCGGGACTTGCGCTTCGACGGTCCCCAGGTGGACATGATCCCTCACGGTACCAACGGGGTGTCGACACCCCCCGGCATCTACTCATCCGAGGGTCTCATGCCGACCGAGTGTCTTGGCGGGACATTCCCTGAGCAGACACTCGGATGGCGCGAACCCTCGGATGCGACGGTGGGTCAGGCCTCCATGACCACGGGCACGATCATCGGGCGGCGCCGGGTGCGGTCGTTGACGAACCGGCCCGCCGCCCGCCTCACGTCGCGCTCGAGCGCCTCGACGTCGCGGACGCCGTCGGCCAGCGCGACCTCGACGGCGGCCGCGATCGTGTCGCACGCCTCGTCGAGGAGGTCCTCCGCCTCCGGCGCGTACACCCACCCCCTGGTGATGATCTCCGGGCCGACGAGCACCTTGCCGGTCTGGGTGTCGACGGTGACGACGACCACTACGACGCCCTCGCGATGCGAGGACCCGCCGGTCGCGGAGCACGCCCGTGCCCACGTCGCCGACGATCCCGTCGACGTAGAGGATACCCGGCCGGGACCCGCCCGGCCATCTCGACCCCGCTGTCGGTGACCATCGAGCGCGTCGCCGTTCTCGCACACGAGCACCCGGTCCCGGGGCAGGCCCATCAGCTCGCCGAGGCGGGCATTGGCGACGAGGTGGCGGAACTCGCCGTGCACGGGCACGTACCAGTCGGGCTGGGCGATGGACAGGTACATCTTGAGCTCGTCGGCCTGGGCGTGCCCGGTGGCGTGGACGTCCTGGATCCCGGAGTGGACGACCTCGGCGCCCGCCCGCAGCAGGCCGTCCATCACCCGGTTGACGTTGCTCTCGTTGCCGGGGATGGCGTGGCTGGACAGGATCACCGTGTCGTGCTCGGACAGCTTGACGAACTTGTTCTCGCCGCGGGCGAGCAGGGCGAGGGCGGACATCGGCTCGCCCTGTGAGCCGGTGGAGATCACGCACACCTCGCCGGGCGGGTAGCCGTCGATGTCCTCGATGTCGATCAACGAGCTCGCCGGGATCCGCAACACGCCGAGATCGATGCCCATCTGCACGTTCTTGCGCATGCTGAGACCGAGGGTGGCGACGCGGCGGCCACTCTCGATCGCGGCGTCGGCGATCTGCTGGATGCGGTGGAGGTGACTGGCGAAGCTGGCCGTGACGATGCGCCGCTCGCGGTGCTCGGCGAACAGCGTGCGCAGCACCCGGCCGACGCTGCGCTCGCTCGGCGCGTGCCCGGCCTCCTCGGCGTTGGTGGAGTCGGCGAGCAGGACCCTGATCCCGCTCGTGCGGGCGAGCTCACCGATGCGGGCGAGGTCGGTGCGCCGGTCGTCGACGGGCGTCAGGTCGAGCTTGAAGTCGCCGGAGTGGAGGATCACCCCCTGGCTGCTGTGGACGGCGATGGCGTGCGCGTGCGGGACGCTGTGCGTGACCGGGATGAACTCGACGTCGAACGAGCCGACGCGCCGGCGCTCGCCGTCGGCGACCACGTGCAGCGAGGTCTGCCCGAGCAGCCCCGCCTCCTCGATGCGGTGGCGGGCGAGACCGAGCGTCACCGCCGAGCCGTAGATCGGGAAGCTCACCTCGCGCAGCAGGAACTGGATGCCCCCGACGTGATCCTCGTGGCCGTGCGTCGCGACCAGGGCCTCGATCCGGGAGGCGTTCTCGCGCAGGTACGTGAAGTCGGGCAGGACGAGGTCGATGCCGTGCAGGTCGGGACCGGGGAACATCAACCCGCAGTCGATGAGCAGGATCCGGCGACCGTCGCCGGTCCCCTGCTCGACCGCCATGCAGTTGCGCCCGATCTCCCCGAGCCCGCCGAGGAAGACGAGCCGGACGGACTCAGCCATGCGCAGTCACGAGGTGCCGCTCATCCCGCGAGGCGAGGAGATCGGCGTAGATCTCGGCGGCCCGGGTCTCGAGCCAGTCGGGATCGGCACCCATCGGTGGCCGGCAGTGCCCGGCGGGCCGGCCGAGGTGGCGCAGCATCGCCTTGGACGGGCCAGGGTTCGGCGCCTCGTCGCCGGTCTCGAAGGCGAAGCTCTCGAGCAGGCGGGCGTTGACCACCTGGGCCCGAGAGGTGTCGCCCGCCTCCCACGCGTCGAACAGCTCGACGAAGTCGGGCGTCACCCAGTGCGAGGCGACCGAGATCACGCCGATCGCACCGACGGCGAGCAGCGGCAGCGTCAGCGCGTCGTCACCGCTGTACACCTCGTAGCCGGCCGGGGCGGCGGCGATGACCCGGGCCGTCTCCCCCGGGTTGCCGGCGGCGTCCTTGAGCCCGACGATGTTGTCGACCTCGTGGGCGAGGCGCACGAGAAGGGCGGTGGCGATCTTGCGCCCGGTGCGGACCGGGATGTCGTAGATCACGAGCGGCAGGTCGGTGGCCTCCGCGACCGCCCGCAGGTGCCCCTCGATGCCGGCCTGCGACGGCCGGTTGTAGTACGGGCAGAGGGCGAGGACGCCGGCCACGCCGAGCTTCGACGCCTCGGCCGTGAGGTGCACCGAGTGGGCGGTGTCGGTCGTGGTGGACCCGGCGATCACCGGGATCGTCACGGCGTCGGCCACGCACTCCCACAGCGTGAGCTTCTCGGCGTCGCTGAGCGTCGGGGACTCGCCGGTGGTCCCGGCGATCACGAGGCCCTCGTTGCCCTCCTCCTGCAACCACTGGGCGAGTGCAGCGGCGCCATCGACGTCGAGCGACCCGTCCTCGGTGAACGGCGTGACCATCGCCGTCAGGACTCGTCCGAATCGTGCCATGCGTGCAGCGTAAACCCTCGGGCGGCGCTAGGGCTTGGAGGCCCAGAACAGGATCCGCTTGAACGGGTAGAAGTACGGCGAGCGGTCGCCGATCGCCTCGAGCAGGCGCCGGCGGTACTCGGCGACGAACGGCTCGTGTAGCTCGTCCGGCAACACGCGGAAGAACCGGGTGAGCGACGTGCCCTTCACCCACTCGACGACGTCCCCCGACGAAGCCAGGTGGTGCCCGTAGACCTGCAGCCGGACGTGCTGGCGGGCTGCGCCGAGGTGGTCGAGCAGGATCGCGTACTGCTCGGGCGCGAGCACGTTGATCGCGACCGGGTCTGCGGGCGGCGGCCCGTCGAAGGCCGACCGGAACGGCTCGGTCGCCCCGACCTGGCCCGCCACGCGGTGGGCCGGGTGGTCGGCGTTGGCCGGGACCTGCACGGCCAGCTGGCCGCCGGGGCGCAGCGCCGCCCACCAGCGAGCCAGGACGCCGGCGTGGTCGGGCACCCACTGCAGGCTGGCATTGGCGATCACCAGGTCGTGGTCGCCGCCCGACGACCACGACCCGATGTCTCCGCCCGCGAACCGGAGTCCCCGCCTCTCCAGTGTCCTGGCCGGAGTCAGCATCGCCTCCGAGGAGTCGATGCCGATCATGTCCTCGATCCCCAACCGCTCGGTGACCCCCGCCGTCAACTCGCCGGTCCCGCAGCCGAGGTCGGCCGCCCGCCCGAGCGGCCGACGCTCGATCAACTCGACGAGGTCCCAGAAGGGCTGGGATCGTTCCTCGGCGAACTTGTCGTACTGCTCTGGTCTCCAGGCGTCAGTCACGCCAACCTCGGATTCTTCGGAGTCCTGGGATCACGGGATGATCCCAGGTGTCGTCAGAACCGTCATGCGGCGGGGGTGGGTACCTCCTCTCCCAATTCGAACTTGATGTATTCCTCTCCCGTGTCCTCGGCGTGCTCGAACTGGATCACGCCCATCTCCTCGAAGCGGTGGCGGAGCCACGAATCGTTGCGGTCGAGAAGCCCGAGCTTCTTGCAGTTCGGGACGATCTTGGTGAACAGCATCTGTTGGAACATCTCGCGGGTCGGGTCGCTCAGCACGAGCGGCACCACGTCGCGGGGGTTCACGCCGTGGCGCTCCCACACCTCCTGCGACAAGAAGCGGTCGCGCATCCGCACCGCCGCCTCGTAGGCGAACTCCTGCCGCTCCTTGAGCTCGGCATCGGTCATGCCGGCGTACGCCTCGCGCAGTGACAACACGCCGAACGCGACGTGGCGGGCCTCGTCGCTCATCACGTACCGCAGCATCTGCTTGAGCAGCGGCTCCTCGGTGAGCTGATGCATGTAGCCGAACGCGGCCAGAGCCAGCCCTTCGACCATCACCTGCATCCCCAGGTAGGTCATGTCCCACCGGCTGTCCTGGATGATGTCGTCGAGCAGCATCCGCAGGTGGGCGTTGATCTGGAAGCTGCCGCCCAGCTTCTCGTCGATGTAGCGGGAGAACACCTCGACGTGACGGGCCTCGTCCATCACCTGCGTGGAGGCGTAGAGCTTGGCGTCGTACCACGGCACGGTCTCGGTGATCTTCGCCGTGCACAGCAGGGCGCCTTGCTCGCCGTGGAGGAACTGCGAGAGCGTCCAGCGCCGCTGGTCGATGCCGAAGTCGAGCCACTGCTTCTCGTCCCACTTCTCGACGACCGTGCCGACGTAGTGGTCCGGGCTGAGTCCGGCCTGGAACGCCGCCTGGTCACGCGTCACCACCTGCTCGAGGTCGACATCGGTGTCCCACGGCAGGTCGTTGGTGGCGTTCCACTGACCCGTCTTGGCCTTCTCGTAGAGCTTGCGGAGCTGCGGCCGGGCCAGCGAGTAGTCCCATGTGAACATGGCGTCGGCGTTGTCCTTGACCGCGTGCTCGACCTCGTCGAGATCCTGATTGCTGACGGCCAGGATCGCCTCGATGTCGTCGAGCTCGTCGCGACCGATGATCTCGTCGTTCGCGCGGTGGGTGACCGTCATGGAAGGGCTCCTTGATTGAGGTGGGGGGTGAGGTAGGGGGTGAGGAACGGGCGGACGAACGCCCGAGCCGATTCGGGGTCGCCGAGATCGACCGTGTCGCTCGGCGCGAGGAAGTACGAGATCGTGAGTCGCGCCAGCACGTCGATCACAGCGCGCGACTGCTCGCGGTCGAGATACGGCTCGACGAGCGGGGCGAGAAAAGCATTGGCGAAGCGGATGATGCGGGGCAGCCCCTCGACGGTGAGCTGGCTGATCGTGCGGCCGGGTTCGGACGCGAGCATCAGGGCGAGGTGCTCGTCGGCGCGCAGCTCCGCGGTGGCGGCGACGACTGCCCGCACGAGCAAGTCCTCGAGGTTGGTAGCTCCCTCGACCCGATCCAGCAGCAGCGCGAAGAACCGCTCCAGCTCGCGCACCCGGAGGGCCTCGAAGAGCACATCCTTGCCGCCCGGAAACATCCGGTAGATCGTCGCCCTCGACACGTGGGCCGACGCGGCGATGTCGTCGATGGTGACCTTCTCGAAGCCCCACCGCTCGCAGCAGGACTTGGCGGCGTCGAGCACCCGCATCTCGACCTCGGACATGGGGTGAGACAATAAGACGCAAACCGTCTCATTGTCAACGCGCATCCGAGTTCGGGACGCGTGGGACTACTACTGTCTGCACCCGCACCAGCGTGAACAGACCGGTAGGGAGGATCCATGCGACGCACCGCGTGCGCCATCGTGGCGGTGGCCGGGCTCCTGCTCGGCGCCTGCGGAGACGATGACGACGACGACGCCGGGAGCGCGACCAGCGACGCGCCGGCCACGACGGGCGGGCCGGCCACGAGCGCGGCCCCGGCCACCTCCGCCGCCTCGGCCACGAGCGCGGCCCCGGCCACCTCCGCTGCGCCCGCCACAACGGCGGGGGCGAGCGACGCGGCGGCGTGCGCCGAGGGCAAGACCCTCAACGAGGGCGAGCTCGTCGTCGCGACCGGGGAGCCGGCGTTCCCGCCGTACGTGATCGACGACGCACCGGAGAGCGGGCAGGGCTTCGAAGCTGCCGTCGCCTACGCCGTCGCCGCCGAGATGGGGTTCACCGAGGACCAGGTCTCGTGGGTGCGCACGACGTTCGAGGGGGCGATCCAGCCCGGCCCGAAGAACTTCGACTTCAACCTGCAGCAGTACTCGATCAGCCCGGAGCGGGAGCAGGTCGTGAGCTTCAGCGAGCCGTACTACGCGGCCAACCAGGCGATCCTCGGCTACGCCGACTCGCCCGCCGCCGAAGCGACCACCGCCGCCGCGATCCGCGACCTGCGGATCGGGGTCGCCGCGGGAACCACCAGCCTGACGTTCGTGACGGACGTCCTCCAGCCGACCACGGATCCGTTCGTCTACAACGACAACGCCGCGGCCAAGCAGGCGCTCGACACCCAGCAGATCGATGCCATCGTCGCCGACCTGCCGACCGCCCTGTTCATCTCGGCGGTGGAGATCGAGGGCACCCAGGTGTTCGGCCAGTTCCCGCCGTCGGAGGGCACCCAGGGCGAGCCGTGGGGGCTGCTGTTCGCCAAGGACAACCCGCTCGTCGAGTGCGCCAACCTCGCCCTCGCCGCGCTCCGCGAGTCCGGCGCGCTCGAGGAGATCACCGTCGAGTGGATGTCGGGGAGCGTGGACGCCCCGGAGATCCCGCTCGATTGACCTCCGCGCTCCCGGCACCCACCGGCTCCACCCGCACCCGCCGGGAGCGCTTCGAGCGCCGCCAGCGCCGGCACAGCATCGCCGCCGCGACGACGAGCACCGCCGTCGTCGTCGGGCTGCTCGTCTGGCTCGTCCCGAAGTCGTCGGGCTGGGAGAACGTCCAGCAGTCGTTCTTCAACCCCGACGTCTTCCGCGACGTCTTCCCCGAGCTGCTCGGGCCGTTCTGGTACGACGTCCAGATCTTCCTCTGGTGCGCGCCGTGCATCGTGGTCGTCGGCCTGCTCATCGCGATGGCCCGCAACATCCGGGCCCCGGCGCTGTATCCGGTGCGCCTGTTCGCCGTGCTGTACACCGACATCGTCCGGGGAATCCCGGTGATCCTGTGGATCCTCCTGCTCGGCTTCGGTGTCCCGGGCATCCTGCAGACGCCGGACTGGTACGGCAAGTTCATCATCTGGGGCTCGGTCGCGCTCGTCGTGTCGTACTCGGCCTACGTCGCCGAGGTCTTCCGCTCCGGCATCGAGAGCGTCCACGAGTCGCAGCGGGCGGCGGCCCGCTCGCTCGGGCTCTCCGCCAGTCAGGCGATGCGATCGGTGGTCCTCCCGCAGGCCGTCCGCCGGGTGGTGCCGCCGCTGATGAACGACTTCGTCAGCCTGCAGAAGGACGTCGCCCTGATCGGAGTCCTCGGCCCGGTCGAGGCGCTGCGCCAGGCCCAGATCGAGGTGGCCCGGACGTTCAACTTCACGCCCTATGTGGCCGCCGCCCTGCTGTTCCTCTGCGTGTCCATCCCGTTGACCCGTCTCACCGACCACCTGCTCCAGCGCGAGCGGCGCCGGATGTCCGCGACGGCGGTCCGATGAAGTTGCAACTGCAATCCGTCGTCAAGGAGTTCGGCGCGCACCGCGTGCTGGACCGCATCGATCTCGACGTCGACACCGGCGAGGTCGTCGCGCTGATCGGCGCCTCGGGGTCCGGCAAGAGCACCCTCCTGCGGTGCGTCAACCTGCTCGAGCACGTCGACGACGGACGCATCCTCCTCGACGGCGAGGACATCAGCGAGCCGGGCCTCGACGCCGACCCGATCCGCCGGCGCATCGGCATGGTGTTCCAGAGCTTCAACCTGTTCCCACACCTCACCGTGGCCGAGAACATCGCGCTCGCCCCGCGCAAGGTCCAGGGCCGCTCGAAGGCAGAGGCGGAGGCGACGGCCGTCGAGTTGCTCGCCCGGCTCGGCCTCGCCGACAAGGCCAGGGAGTACCCCGATCGGCTCTCCGGCGGCCAGCAGCAGCGGGTCGCGATCGCCCGCTCGCTCGCCCTGCATCCGGAGGTGATGCTCCTCGACGAGATCACCTCGGCGCTCGATCCCGAGCTGGTCGGAGAGGTCCTCGACGTCGTCCGCGGGTTGCGCCGCGCCGGGATGACGATGCTGTTCGCGACCCACGAGATGTCCTTCGCCCGGGAGATCAGCGACCGCGTGTGCTTCCTCGAGGACGGCCGGATCGTCGAGTCCGGTCCGCCGGAGAAGATCTTCGAGGCGCCGGCCGAGGAACGCACCCGCCGCTTCCTCCAGCGCGTGATCGAAGCCGGACGCATGTAGGCCCTTTCTCCGGTTTGTGTCACCGCATTCGTCGTCGATCACGTATCCGGTGACACAAACCGAGGGTGCCGCGGCAATCACGTGGCTGACCCGTAGCCTCTCGGGCCGTGCGTGGCGAGATCCAACCGCGGCCGTTTGCCCTCGTGGGGTGGCTGCAACGACGCCCTCGGTGGCAGTGGATCGTCCTCGCCGTACTTGGAGGGCTCGTCCTCCTGTTCTACCTGCTCCAGTTCGTCGCCCGCATCGAGCTCGACCGCTGGTGGTACGACTCGGTCACGGACGCCTCGATCTGGTCGACGATGGTCCGGGCCAAGCTGGTCCTGGCCTTCGGCGCCGGCGGGATCACTGCTCTCCTCCTCGGCGGGACGATCGCGCTCGCCTTCCGCTTCCACTCGGTCGACCGGTCCGAGCTCGGCGCGCTGGTGCGCCGCTACCGGGACCGCATGGGCCCGGCCCACGCCTGGCTGCTCGTCGGCGTGGTCGTGTTCCTCACCCTGCGCATCGCCACCTCGGCCATCGACCAGTGGCCGGCGTGGCTCCTGTTCCGGCACGGCCCGGATCTCGACCAGAAGGTCCCGGAGCTCGGCACGGACCTCAGCTACCACCTGTTCGATCTGCCGTTCCTCACGACGGTGAGCTCGTGGCTGCGGCAGCTGCTGCTCGTCGCGCTCGCTCTCACCGCGTTCACGTACGCGATGTCCGGCGCCCTCCGCCTGCCCATCGACGGGAAGCGCTCGGCCCGGCCCGCCCTCGCCCACCTCGGCCTCCTCGCCGCCGCATTCGCGGCCGTCCAGGCGCTCGACTACGTCTTCATCCAGCGGCCCGCTCTCGCCACCAGCTCGGGCGGTTCGTTCGTGGGGGCCGGGTACACCGAGCTCAACGTCGGCATCCCGTCGACGTGGGTGCTCGCGGTCGTCGCCCTCGCCACCGGGTTCCTCCTCGTGAACGGCGCCCGCACCGGACGCTGGCGGCCTCCGGTGGCCGCGCTCGCGGTCTGGGCCGTGCTGCAGCTCGCGCTCGGGATCGCCGCCCCGGTCGTCGTCCAGCGCTACGTCGTGGCGCCGGCGGAGGCCGCCCGTGAGCTGCCGTACCTCACGCACAACCTCGACGCGACCCGCACCGCCTACCGCCTCGACACGATCGAGCAGGTCGCGACCCCGCTGTCGGACGGGCTCGGCGGAGACGCGGCGGCGGCCGCCGCTCTCGCCGGCGACCTGTCCCGCATCCCGCTGTTCGACACCGAGCAGCTGCCGGGTGCGCTGCAGGTGCTCGAGGGCACCACGGCGACGAGGATCACCGACGTCGACCTCGACCGCTACGAGATCGAGGGCGAGAACCGCCCCGTCTTCGTGGCGCCTCGCAACGCGAGCCGCAACGACCTGCCGGAGCAGGGCTGGGTGCAGCAACACCTCGTCTACACGCACGGCGACGGCGTCGTGACCGCTCCGGCCGACATCCCGGACCCGGACGGCCGGCCGGATGTCGACGCCCTGGCCACGACCCTCGTCCCCGAGCGGCCCGAGCTGTACTTCGGCGAGAACCTGGCCGGGTGGTACGCGATCGTCGGCACGAAGCGGGTCGAGCAGGGCGGTGCCCAGTTCGACGCCGACACCGGGATCCCCCTGTCGTCGTGGTGGCGGCGGGCCGCGCTCGCCCTCAGCGTCGGCGAGATCGAGCCGCTCTTCTCCGCCGAGCTGACCTCGGACTCGCAGCTGCTCTACCGCCGCGACGTCGTCGAGCGCTTGCAGGCCGCGGCCCCGTTCCTCACGTTCGGCAGCGACCCGTACCCGGTGGTCCTCGACGACCGGGTGGTGTGGGTGTCCGACGGGTACACGACGGCCGCGACGTACCCGTACTCGGAGTACGTCTCGTTCGGCGGTGGACAGGTCAACTACGTGCACGCCTCGGTGAAGGCGACGGTTGACGCGTACGACGGCACGATCCACCTCTACCGGACGGACGGCGCCGGGTCCGAGGATCCCGTCCTCGACGCGTGGGACGAGATCTTCCCCGGGCTGCTCGAGCCGATCGACGAGCTCCCGGCCGAGCTGGCCCCGCACCTGCGCTATCCGGCCGACCTGATCCGCGTGCAGAACGGATTGCTCGGCAAGTACCACGTCTCTGACGCCGAGACGCTGTTCAACGGGACCGCCCGCTGGTCGCCGTCCGCGGCTGCGAGCACCGGCGTGGGCAAGTCGGGCTCCGGCTCTGCGCCGGCGGTGTCGCTGTTCCAGCCGGGCGCCGACCCGGTGCTCGGCGGCCACTGGGTGGCCACCGTCCCGTTCAGCCCCGGCACCGCGCCCGGCGCGAGCTCGGCCCGCGACGAGCTCGCGGCCCTCGCCATCGCCGACCACGACAACCCCGAGGTGATGCGCCTGCTCGACGTCGAGCACGCACCGGGCCAGACCATCGCGACGCCGCTCGTGGCACAGAGCGCGATCGACGCCGACCCTGAGCTCGCTCGCACGTTCGCGCTCCTGAACGCCAACGGCTCGACGGTGCAGTACGGGCCGATGACCCCGGTCCTCGCCGGCGACTCACTCGTGTGGGTGCGGTCGATCATCGTCACGGCCACGTCCAACACCACCGTCCCTCGGCTCTACGGCGTGGTCGCGGTGTCCGACGGGTTGGTCGGCCTCGGCGACGACGCGCCGGCCGCGCTGGACGCGGCGGTCGCCCAGGGATCCGGCGCCTAGTACGGCCCTAGCGGCGCGCTCTCTGCGCGTGGAGGCGACGTACTTCTCGATGATCTCGTCGACCCCGCCGTCGCCACGGAGGACCCCCTGCTCGACCCACAACGCCCGGTTGCAGTGGCGGCGGATCTCGCCGAGCCCGTGGCTCACGAACATCAGGGTGCCGGCACGCTCGAGGACGTCGCTGATGCGCTCGGCGGCCTTCTTGCGGAACCGCCGGTCGCCAACGCCGAGGGCCTCGTCGATGAGCAGGATCCGCGGGCGCACCGAGGTGGCGATCGCGAAGTGCAGGCGGGCGCGCATGCCGGAGGAGTACGTGCGCAGCGGCCGTTGGATGGCCGATCCGAGCTCGGTGAACTCGATGATGTCGTCGATGCGGTCCTCGACCTCCTCGGCCGACATGCCGAGCGCGAGGCAGCCCAGACGGATGTTGCGGTAGCCCGACGCGGCCGGCAGCAGGGTCGCGCCGACTCCGAGGAGCTTCGGTTCGTCGGCGACGAGCACCTCGCCGGCCGACGGGGTCAGCAGGCCGGCGATAGCCGCGAGCAGCGTCGACTTGCCCGAGCCGTTGGAGCCGATCACGCCGACGGCGTCACCCTCGCGGGCGTCGAACGAGACGCCCTTGAGCGCGTGGACGAGACTGCGCCCCGGTCCGGTGCGCGTGACGAGGCGCTTGCGCAGCGCCGCCCGCCGATCAGAGAAGATCTCGTAGTCGACCTTGAGGTCGGTGACGCGGATGGTGAGCTTGCGCTCGTCCATCACGACCGCCCGTAGCGCAGCTCAGCGGCGCGGAAGTACCAGAACCCGAAGACGAGCATCAGTCCGGACACGGCGATCGCGTACACCGTGCTGCCCAAGCCGACGGGGAGACCCTGAAACACCCAGCGGTACATGTTGAGGAGCGGGACCAACGGGTTGAGGTTCAACAACAGCTCGAGCTGCGGCGGAATGTCGGCCCGGCCCAGCCGGATGTCGATCGGGAACATCACGCCGGACACGAAGGCGAGCAAGCGGAAGATGAACGGCAGGATCTCCTGGACATCGCGGAAGCTGTCGTTCATGCGGGCGGCGATGAACGCCAGGCCGAGATTGAAGGCCGTGTGGACGAGGAGCACGAGGGGCAGGGCCAGCCACCTCCGGGAGATGCCTTCTCCCGTCCCCAGCGCGACGGCGACGAGCACGGCGAGCTGGAACCCGAACGTGAGCAGCTGGCTGATCACGACCGAGATCGGCAGCAGGGCGCGGGGGAATCTGATCGCCCGCATCAGGCCGCGGTTCCCCGAGACCGCCTTCGCGCCGCGGTTGACCGTCCGCGTCGTGAGGTGGAAGGAGAACACGCCGACCATCAGCCAGAGCGGGAAGTTGGGGACGCCGCGGTCCACGCCGAGCAACACGCCGAACACGAAGTAGTAGACCCCGGCGTAGAGCAACGGGTTGCCGAGGTGCCAGATGTTCCCGAGCAGCGTGTCCTGGTGGCTGACGCGCAGCTCCTCCAGCGGCATCGCCACCGCGAAGTCGCGGCGGGCCCACAGATCGGCGAGATAGCGACCGGTCGGCAGCTGGGTGTGCAGCAGTCGCAGGTCGGCGGCGGGGTCGGATGAAGTCGTCGTCACAGCATCGCCGTCAGGCTTCGCCACGATACCGGCCCGCCCGCAGACCGGGCCGGATCCCGATCCCACGGGGTCCCACGGGGGCTCCGCCCCCGTGCACCCCCAAAAGCTGGGCGCTCGACCTCAGGTGGCCGTCGCCGGCTCCTCGCTACCGGCCTGCAGCTCGGCGGAGAAGAACTCCAGCGCGGTACGGGTCTTGGTCTGCTGCTCGCCGGCGAGATCGACGCCGCGGTCGCTCAGGAATGCTCTGGTCTCGGCGGCGACCTGGAACGCCTCCCCGGGGACGCACTTGGTGGACAGCTCGACGATGCGCGAGCCGTCCGGGTAGAACCACATCTCCCCCACCATCTTGCGGCCGAGCCCCTCGGGCGCGAACTTGACCTTGAACACGTTGATCGGCCCGAGGGCGGTCAAGGCGTCGAGCTTGATGCCCTCGGGCGCGTGTTCGGCGAAGAACGCCCGCTGCCCCTTGCTGAACAGCTTCCGGATCGGCCGGTTGCCGGCCAACACCTCTTTGACGGCGGCCGTCCCGAGCTTGCCCTTGAACGATGCCGAGCAGACGAAGCCGCCCGGCATCGCGTCGACCTCGACACCGAAGCTCTTGTCCATGCGCAGTTCAGCCGGCAACTCGTTCGGGACGACGGGGCGCAACTTGACGACCGAGTCGTCGCCGACGCCCTGCACGCGGCGGGCGCGCACGACCACTCCGTGGTGGTTCAGCTCGAGGTCGGGCGTGTCGAAGAACACGACCTGCCGGATCTGGGCGTCCAGCGGGTCGATCTGCAGTGCGTCGAGCGTCGCGCGGCGCTCAGCCTCGGGCACCGTGAGCTTCAGCTCGACGGTGTCCGACTGGGCGGCCAGCTTCAACACCTCCGACAGCTGCTCGGCTGTCAGTTGCTTCATCTGCTTCGTGTCCGACATGAACCATCTCCCTCTCGCGTGGTGCCGGTGATGGTACCGAACCTCCGGTCACGACCGTGGCCGGCACGGCCATCACTCCACGCTGGCGCCCAACGCCGCCAGATCGCCGTGCTACTTGATACCGATGCTGGCAACCGAACGGGTGAACCAGCGGCTGGCGAAAATGTAGACGATCGCGATCGGCAGGATCGACATCGTCGCCAGGGCGAGCTTCAGGGGGAACTGCTGGCCCTGGCCCAGGCTGCCGGCCGTCAGCCGGGCGATGCCGAGGTTCAGCGTCGCCAGGTCGGGATCCTGCGTGGCGACGAGGAAGTAGGTGAACTCGTTCCACGATCCCTGGAACGAGATGATGATCACGGCGACCAACGCCGGAACCGTCAGCGGGAGCGTGACTCGCCAGAACCGCGTGAAGATCCCTGCCCCGTCGATGCGAGCCGCCTCCTCCAGCTCGATCGGCACGGCCTCGAACGCCGTCTTCATGAGCAGGATCCCGACCACGTCGGCGAAGAGTGGGATCGTCATCGCCCAGTACGTGTCCCAGATGCCGAGTCGGTTGAGAACGAGGAACTTGGGGATCAGCAACACGATCCCCGGCACTGCGATCACGGCGATCAGTCCGGCGCTCACGATGCCGCGGCCACGGAACTTCAACCGGGCGAGGGCATAGCCGGCGAAGCTGGCGAGCACCACCCGCCCGAGCGTCACGGTGATCGTCACGAAGAAGCTGTTGGCGATCCAGCGTGGCACCGGGGAGTCCACGGACGGGTCGCGCCCGAGCGCGGTGTTCCACGCCTACGGTCGTGAACGGGTCGGGGATCAGCGACACAGGGTGGGCCGCCGCGTCGGGGTCGGTCTTGAACGAGTTGGCGACCTGGATGAAGAACGGTCCGAGGTAGAGCGCCAGCCCCAGGACACAGCGACGAGGAAACCGAGGACACAGTAGCCACCGGCGAGGGTGGTAGCCGGCCGCGCTCACTTCGGTTTCCTCTCGCGGCCGAGGACCCGTTGCAAACCGGCGAGAGTGATGATGATCAGGAACAGGACGAAGGCGATCGCTGCGCCCTGGCCGAACTGGCCGTCGGCGAAGCTCTTCGTGTAGCTCAGGTAGGACGGTGTCTGCGTGGTCTTGCCCGGCGCGCCCTGGCGTCATGATGAAGACCTGGTCGAAGACCTGCCAGCTGCTGATGATCGCCAGCGTGACGACGAGCGCGATGGAGGGGCGCATCAGCGGCGTCGTGATGTACCGAAAACGCTGCCACTTCGACGCCCCGTCGACCGCCGCCGCCTCCTCGACCTCGAGGGCGATGTTCTGCAGCCCGGCGAGGAAGAAGAGCATGAACGTGCCCGACGTCGTCCAGATGACGAGGAACAACAACGCACACATGGCGACCGATGGCCCGGAGATCCACTGCCACAACGACAACCCGAGCACAGCGGTGTCGGCGAGCCAGCCCGGTGGTTGCTGCGGATCGACGATGCCGAGGTTGTCGAGCCCGATGTGGATCAGGCCACGGGCGTCGTTGAACCAGCGCGGCCCATTGATGCCGAACCACCCGAGGATCGTGTTGATCACGCCTGCGCTCTGGAACAGGAAGAGGAACGTGATGCTGATCGCGACCGAGCTGGTGATCGACGGGAAGTAGAACGCCGTGCGGAAGAAGCCGCGGCCCTTCAGGGCCCGGTTGTTCACGACCAGCGCGAGGAGGAACGCCAGCGCCGTGACCCCGGGCACGAACACCGCCACGTAGTAGAGCGTGTTGCGCACGCTGATCGCGAAGTCCTCGCGGAGCAACGATGTCCTCGGTCAGGAGGCGCCGGTAGTTGTCGAGGCCGGCGAAGTCGAAGTCCGTCAACGGGTTTGTCTGGCCGTTCCAGTCGAGCAGGCTGACCCAGAGCGACATGCCGATGGGGAACACCAGGAAGATCAGGAAGATGGTGACGGCCGGGGCGACGTACAGCCAGCCCGCCAGGTTCTCCCGGTTGGCGGGCCGGCGGTGCCGCGGCTGCGGGCGATCTCGCGCAGCCGTGGCACTCAGCGGCTCCCCGCGCCGGGCGGTGGCCGCTGCCTGATCGTCGACCGTCACTGGTCGGCGATCACTTCCTCGGTGGCGCGTTGCAGGCGCTCGAGCACGTCGGCCGGCGTGGCCGCACCCGTGGCCAGCGCCTCGAGCTGGGCGTTGAAGTCGGTCTTCACCGACGCGAAGCCGTTCAGCGACGGTGGCGCCTTGGCATAGTCGACGCCGGCATCGAACGCCGCCTTCTCCGGCTGCGCCTCGGCGTTCCACTCCTCGAGGCTGATCCTCGATGGGGTGACGCCGAACGCCTCCGTGAACGCCTGCTGCTCCTCCGTCGACGTGAAGTGCCTGATCAGCTCGATGGCGTTCTCCGTGTCGCCCGCTTCGGCGACGCCCCAACAGTTGGAGAACGTCAGCGTGCCCTTGCCGGCTGGACCCTCGGGCATTTCGGCGGCCACCCACTGGACGTCTGGGTAGTCCGCATTGATCGCGCCCACGATCCACGGTCCCTCGACTGTCATCGCCGCCTTGCGCGTCCGAAGGCCTCGCCGCCCCAGCCGGCCTCGACGGTCGCGGCGTGCTTGAAGTTGCCCGCGGTGAGGTTCTCCTGCAGGTAGGTCAAAGCCTCCTCGTTCTCGGGGCTGTCCGCCGTCGCCTCGGTCTGCTCCTCGTTGGTGAACCAGCCGCCGGCCTGGACCATGAACGCTCCCACTCGGTCGGCCTCACCGGTGAAGACGAGCCCGGTCTGGTCGCCAGTGGTGAGCGTCTGTGAGACCTCACTGAGTTCATCCCACGTCGTCGGGATGTCCTCGTCCGTGAGCCCGGCCGCCTCCCACGCCTCCGTGTTGATGACGAGGGCGAGGTTGGAGAAGTCCTTTGGCAGGCAGTAGAGCGTGTCGTCGATCGTGTACGCCTCGATCAGCGCCGGATAGAAGTCGTCGACGTCCTCGATCTGATCGCCGTACGGGAACAGCGAGTCCTGGAACTGCCGGGTCTGCTCCGGGCTCAGGTAGAACACGTCGGGCGGTGAGCCGCCCGCAAAGGCCTGGGTCAGCTGTTCGGCGAGGTCTTGGGCCGGGATGACTTCGACCGGAGTGCCCGTCGCCTCCGCGAACCGGGCTGCCGACGCCTCGATCGCGGCCGTCTCGGCCTCACCGGACGAGCCGAACAACACGGTCAGCCCCGCGCCGCCGCCACCGCCGCCCGTGCCGCCTGTTGTTGCGGCCGGCTCCGTGTCCTCGACACCACCGAAGGGATCCGTGCCCGCCGGGGCCTGGGTGCCGGCGGTGTCAGCACCCCCTCCGGCGTCGTCATCGTCGTCACCGCACGCGGCAATGACGAGCATGGCGACGGCAAAGCCGGCGATCGGCCACCGGCGGCGTCGGGTCGAGTTCGGCAGAGGTGACATGGCGGTCCCCTTCTGGATCGGTCAGTGCTTGTTCACTGCGCTGCTTGGGTGGCGAGGGTCGGTTCGAGCGAAGACCTGCTGACGGCGACGGCGACGGCGATGCTCGCGATGAGCACCTCGGCCGGCACGTGGAAGCGGTCGCGGAGGGTCTTCTTGGAGAACTTGCCCACGCTCGTCTTGGGGACCTCGTCGATGAACACGACGTCGTCGGGCAGCTGCCATTTGGCGACCTTGGGGGCGAGGTAGTCGAGCACGTCCTGCTCGGACAGCTCGGCGCCCTCCTCGAGCACGACGCACGCGAGCGGTCGTTCCGACCATTTCGGGTCCGGGATCGCGATCACGGCCGCCTCGCGGATCTGCGGATGAGCCATCAGCTCGTTCTCCAGCTCGACCGACGAGATCCACTCGCCGCCGGACTTGATCAGGTCCTTCGTGCGGTCGACGAGCTTGATCCGGCCCCGGGCGTCCATCGTGGCGACGTCACCCGTGCGCAGCCAGCCGTCGTCGGTGAAGCTCTCGCCGGCGCGCGGGTCGTTGTAGTACGTGGCCGCGATCCACGGCCCACGGCACTGCAGTTCACCGCTCGTCTGCCCGTCGTGCGGGACGGGTGTCGTCGAGTCGGGCTCGACGACCCGGCACTCCACGCCGAAGAGCGAGCGACCGACCCCCGTGCGCAGGTCCGCCTGTTCATCGACCGAGAGACCCTCCTCGTCGCCGTCGAGGCGGCACACGGAGGCCACGGGGCTGGTCTCGGTCATCCCCCAGGCGTGCAGGATGGGCAGACCGAGTTGCTCCCGGTAGGCCTCGGAGAGCGCCCTGGGGACCGCCGACCCGCCGCACGGGATCGCCCGCAGACTGGACGTGTCACGGCCCTTGAGCTCGGGGAGGACCTGCATCCAGATCGTCGGGACGCCCGCCGCGACGGTGACCTTCTCCTCGACGACGAGGTCGGCGAGAGCCTTGCCCGACAGGTCAGGGCCCGGCATCACGAGGTCGGCCCCGGCGGCGACCCCGGCGTGGGCCAGACCCCAGGCGTTGGCATGGAACATCGGCACCACGGGCAGAACGCGGTCCGACTCCCGCACGCCGACCGAGTCCGCCGTCAACGCCGCCATCGTGTGCAGGAACGTGCTGCGGTGGCTGTACACGACGCCCTTCGGATTGCCCGTGGTGCCGCTCGTGTAGCACATGCTCGCGGCCTGCGTCTCGTCGTCGACGCGGAACTCGACCGGCGCCGCACCCCCGAGGAGCTCCTCGTAGTCGAGCAGCTCGTGACCGTTCAGGTCGGTCGGGATGTCGCCCTTGCCGTCGTCCATCAGGACGAGGTGCTTGATCCCCTCGAACGTCTTGAGCAGTGGTGCGAGCAGGGCGAGCAGTGACCGGTCGACGAAGATCACCTCGTCGTCGGCGTGGTTGACGATGTACGTGAGCTGCTCGGGGAACAGCCTGATGTTGAGGGTGTGCAGCACGCGGCCCGTACACGGGGCGGCGAAGTAGAGCTCGAGGTGCCGCGACGTGTTCCACGCGAACGTCGCCACCCGCCCGTCGCCCGACACGCCAAGGGTGTCGAGCACGCCGCCGAGCCGTCGTGTGCGCTCGGCCCACTCGGCGTACGGGCGCCACTCCCGTCCGCCGGCCGTCGCGGTGACGATGCCCTTGTGGCCGAAGTACTGCTCGGCCCGGTCGAAGAGGTGGGTGATCGTCAGCGGGACGTCCTGCATCAAGGCCTTCATCAGCCCTGACGATACGTCACGCGGCCGAAGGGCCCGCCCTCCCGGATCCGTCGGGTCGGGGTTCGCGCGGCACGCGCCGCCACCGCAGGGCGACCCGGAACCGGCGCCGGAAGGCAGGCCGGCGCCCGTCCGTCACCACCTTGGTACCCAACCCGAGGGCGAGGGCGCGAGTCATCGGATCCCCCCGAGGCCGAACAACGCCGGCTCGCGGTAGTCGACCGGCCGGTAGTCGCCGTGCTCGTCGCAGCGGTACGTGCCGGCGGACCCGCCGGCGACGATCTGGGCGAGGGCGTCGACAGCGCGGTCGATGTCCGTCGTGTCGTTGTAACAACCGAGGCTGATCCGCACCATGCCCGGCGCGCCGCGCTTGTCTCCACCACGCGCCCGCCGCACCCACGCCCGCCGCTGCGCCTCGTCGTGTCCGAGCAGGTGGGAGATGTAGGGCTGAGCGCAGAAGCAGCCGCTCCTCACTCCGACCCCGTACTCGTATCCGAGGATCGCGGCGACGAGCCCGTGGTCGATGCCGTCGACCGTGAAGGGGAGGACGCCGACCCGCGAGGCGAGATCGGTCGGGCGCGTCGGGCCCTGCAGCCGCAGGCCGGGAATGGTCGTGAGACGCGTCGTCGCGAATCGGAGCAGCTCCGCCTCGTGGGCGGCGATGCGGTCGCGGCCGATGTCCGTCAACGTGGCCGCGGCCGTGGCCAGCGCGACCGCACCCACGACGTTCGGGCTGCCCGCCTCCTCCCGGTCCGGCAGGTCGGCCCACGCCACGTCGTCGACGGTGACGACGTGAACGGTGCCGCCGCCACGATGATCGGGGATCGTCCCGAAGGCGGCCCGGGCGCCGACGAGGGCGCCACTACCGAACGGGGCGTACAGCTTGTGCGCCGACATCGCGACGAAGTCGAGATGTCCCGGATCGTCGTGCGGTCGCATGTCGATCGGTCGGTGCGGGGCGAGTTGGGCGGCGTCGACGAGGATGCGACCGCCGACGGCATGCACCCGCTCGGCGAGCCGGTGGATCGGCTGCACGACCCCGGTGACGTTGGACGCTCCTGACACGGCGAGCAGGGCAACGCGTCCGGCGTGGATGACGAGTTGGCGGTCCAGATCGTCCTCGTCGAGCGCGCCATCGGGGCAGGCCTGCACGTGCACCGTGCGCGCCCGCGCCCGCCACGGCAGGTCGTTGGAGTGGTGTTCGAGCAGCGTCGTGATCACGACCGGGTCGTCGATCATCGGCATCGTGTGCGCCAGCTTGTTGATCGCCTCGGTCGTGTTCTTGGCGAACACGACGACATCGCGTTCCGGGTCGGCGTTGACGAAGCGGCCGACCACGTCCCGCGCCTCCTCGTAGATGCGGGTGCTGAGCCGCGACTTGTAACCCGTCCCGCGGTGGACGCTGGCATAGAAGGGGAGGAACCGGTCGATCGCGTCCATCACCGAGACGAGAGCGGGCGTGCTGGCGGCATTGTCGAGGTTGACGTAGGGCACGAGCCGCCCGCTGAGCGTCGGCACGCACTCGTCGACTCCGACGAAGCGCGCGCGCAGGTCCAACATGGAACGAACGTACGAAACCCCCACGCCCGCCGGTAGCGGGGTTTCCCGACACCGAACCCGCTAGGTCAGCCGTCGGGCTCGAGGGTCCGGGAGAGCTCGGTCCGCGACCGGACGCCGAGCTTGCGGTAGATGCGCGTCAGATGGGCCTCGACGGTGGCCACGCTCATGAACAGTTCGCCGGCGATCTCGCGGTTGCGCCGGCCGCGGACCACGAGGTTGGCGATGCGGCTCTCCGTCGGGGTGAGCTCGCCCGACGGCCGCCCCGGGGCGACCCGCTCGAGTTCCGCCGCGGCCTGGGCCGCCCACGGCGAGGCGCCCATGCCGGCAAAGCGGTCGCGGGCGTCGGCGAGCACGGCCGCGGCGTCGTTGCGCCGTCCGGACCGGCGCAACGCCCGGCCCTGTAGGAGCACGGTGCGCGCGGCGTCGACCTGATAGCCGAGGCGGTCGTACTGCGATGCCGCGGCGGCCAGCGCGGACGCCGCCTCGTCATCGCCCGCGGCCAGGGCCAAGAGGCCGCTGGCGCGATCGGCCGCGGCATCGACCCACGGCACACCGAGCGCGGCCGCCTGCGCATGGAGCTCGCTGGTCAGTCGCTCGCACGTGGCGAGATCACCTGCCAATGCGCTCGCCTCGATGGCATCGGGAAGCGCGGGCACGTATCCGGGGTGGCGATGACCGAGCTCGGCGGCGATCGAGAGGGCCGGCGCCAGCTCCGCCGCGGCGACGGCGGGCTCGCCACGGGCGAGTGCGACGAGACCGAGCACGTGGGACGCCATCATCGTCCGCGGCGGCTGGTCGTGGTCGACACCCCAGATGCGCAGCTCGGCGGCGGCCTCCCGGGCGCTGGATCTCGTCGCCACGGTGGGCGTGGGCGAGCCCGGCCGGATAGCACACCCACGCCGCGGCCTGTGGGTTGCCGGCGTCGAACGCCGCCTCGAGGGCGTCGTCGGCCGAGCTCGACGGCCCGTTGCAGGTTCCCGGAGATCACCTCGATCTGGGCGAGCTCGTTGAGCCGGTACGGACGCTGGAACTCGACGCCGAGGGCGACGAACGCCTGCTGCATCGCCTCGAATCGCTCCCGCGCCTCGGCCAGCATTCCACCCCAGAGGCACTGGCGGGCACGGAACAGTTGCGGCCAGCGTCCGAGCAGCGGTCCTTCGCGGACGGCGGCGATGGCGAGGGCGTGCTCGATCAGCCCCGGCCGCGGCGTTCCGGCGAGCAGCGACAACGTCGAAAGCGTGCCGCCGGCCAGCATCTCGAGGACGGGGTCGTCCTGCTGCTGGGCGATCTCCATGGCCTCACCGCTGATCGCGATGCCACGTTCGAGCTGTCCGCGGTACATGCCGAGCAGCCAACCGAGCAGGTCGAGGACGCGCCCGCGCAGCGCGACGTCGTCACCGGACTCGGCGAGGGCGCGGGTGAGGAACTCCTCACCACGGTCGATGTCGAGGTACACCCGCCGGGTGATCGCCTCGACCCGACCCGGCCCGGGCTGTTGACGCTCGAGCAGCTCGTCGATCATCGTCATCGCGGTCCCGGTCTCCCCGGCGGCGGCGCGGTAAGAGATGCCGGCGAGGGCGCGCCGGGTGGCCGCCCCAGCGTCCGTGACCGGGGTGACCCGCAGGCTGTGACGGGCCAGCTCGGCCGCCACCGTCGCCGCCCCGCGTCGACTTGCCCGGGCGGCGGCCGCCTCGAGCTCCGCGGCGACCGCCTCGTCGGACTCGCCGCACGACAGCGCGAGATGGCGGGCCCGGGCGTCTCGGTCGGTGACGACCTCGGCCAGGTGGGCGTGCAGCTCCTTGCGTTCGAGCGGGTTCGTGCCGTCGAGTACCACGGACGCGAGCAGGGGGTGAGTGAAGCGGACGACTCCGTCGTCACCGGCCACGAGCAGGCCGTCGTCGATCGCGTCGGAGATCGAACGCGTCGCTCCCGGGTCCGAGCAGGCGCGGGCCAGTTCCGCGGCCGGGGCCGGACCGAGCGCGGCGGCGACGCGCAAGAGGACGAGCAGATCCGGCGGCGCGTCCGCGATCCGGGCCGCCACCACCCCGCGCAGCGTGGGCGGCGCCGTGGCGCCGAGTCGAATCGGCGAGCAGATCGGCGCGACCGGGCCAGCTCGATCGCGTACATCGGGTTGCCGCCGGACAACTCATGGATCCGTTCCAGGGCCGGTCGGGAGATGCTGGCGACGACGGTGCGCACGACGTGGCGGATCGCGTCGAGCGAGAGCGGCCCCAGGACGACCTGCTCGACCCGCTCCGGTGGGACGACTGCCGGCCCCTCCGTCGGAACCGCCCGTTCGGTCGCGAGGAGCGCGATCGGCTCGCGATCGAGTCGCCGGAGGGCGTAGCGCATCGCCCGCGCCGAGATCACGTCCAACCACTGCACGTCGTCGATCGCCACCGCGACCGGGCCATCGGCGGCGAGCCGGCGCAAGCGTCCGCAGTACGGCTCGGCCCCGATCGAAGACGTCAGCGTCGGTGTCGAGCGTGCCGGGGGCCGGATCGGCGTCCTCGAACAGGTCGAGCAGACCGGTCATCGGTCCGTGCAGCTCGTCCTCGGCCGGCCGTGTGACGAGGACACGGTGCCCGGCCGCCACGGTGCTGGTCGACGCCGCACCGCCACAGCGCCGTCTTGCCGATCCCGAGATCACCTCGGATCACGAGGAACCGCGCGCCGGAGTCGATCGAGCGGACCAGTTGACTGATCTGCTCGACCTCGCGATCCCGACCCCAGAGGGGGGTTTGGACCGCCGCCGGCGAGCGAGCAATCACGCGGTGAACGTACCCGACGCCGCCCGTGCCTACCGCGATGATTCGACCAGATGCCGGGACAGTTCGGTACGCGAGCGCACGCCCAGCTTTCGGTAGATGCGGGTGAGGTGAGCCTCGACCGTGGCCACGCTCACGAACAGCTCGGCGGCGATCTCCCGGTTGCGGCGGCCGTCGGCGACGAGCGCGGCGATGCGGACTTCGTCCTCGGTCAGCGCACCGGTGGCGCGCCCCGGCGCGACGCGCTCGAGGTCGGCCGCGGCGAGTGCCGCCCACGGGGCCGCCCCGAGCGCGGCGAGGCGATCCCGGGCCTCGGCCAGTACGTCGGCCGCCGGTCGGCGGCGGCCGGCCCGCTGCAGCGCCCGTCCGTGCCACCACCACGTACGGGCCGCGTCGAGCGCGTAGCCGAGGGAGTCGAACGCCGCCGCCGCGGCCGCGAGGTCATCGGCGGCGGGCTCACCGGCCGTGAGTGACGCCAGCCCGCGGCCGCGGGTCGCGGCGGCGTCCACCCATGGCAGACCGAGCGCGGCAGCTTGCGACTCGAGCTCGGCCGCCAGCTCACGGGCCAGCTCGGCTGCCCCGGCGGCCGCGGCCGCCTCGAGCGCCTCGGGGAGCACCGGGATCGCGCCCGGGTGGGCGAACCCCAACTGCCGTCCGAGCGCCACGCCCGCTGTGAGCTCGCCGAGCGCCGTCTCGGCGTCATCACGAGCGAGAGCGTGCACGCCCGCGACATGGTGCGCCATCAGCATCCGCACCTGTTCCCCGTGCTCGATGCCCCACGCGCGCGCAGCTCGGCCGCGGCGTGGCGGGCGCGCTCGTCGTCAGAACCGAGATGGGAGTTGACGAGTCCTTCGGGGTAGCGAAGCCAGATCGCGACGGACGCGTTGCCGGCGTCGAGCGCCGACTCCAGCCCGTCGCCGACGAGCTCGGCGGCGATGACCAGGCGGCCGGCAGCGAGCTCGACGAGCGCCATGTCCATCGCCCGGAACGGGCGCTGGAACTCGATGCCCGACCGGGCCGCCATGTCCTGCATCCGCGTGAAGACGTCTCGGGCTCGTTCCAGATGACCTGCCCACAGGCTCTGACGGGCCTGCTCGATGTCGGGCCAGCGGCCGAGTCGTGGGGCCTTCACCTCCTTCCCCAGCGTCAACGCCCGCTCCATCAAGGCCGGTTGCGGCTCGCCCGAGACCACAGCGATGGTCGCTACTGACGCCGCGGTGAGCATCTCGAGCTCGAGATCGCCGTGACGGCGGGCGATCGCCAGCGCTTCCCTCTCCAGCTCGAGAGCCCGTGGCAGCTGCCCGCGGTGCATGTACGTCATGTAGCCGAGAAGGTCGACGATGCGCCCACGGACGAGCTCGTCGGTCGCAGCCTCGTCCTGCGCCTGGCTGAGCAGCTCCTCGGCCCGGCCGGGGTCGAGCCGGACGCGCAGAACGAGGGCGGCGAACCGCTCCGGGCCCGGCGGGAGGGCGGCGACGATCGCAGCGATCATCGCGAGGGCCGCGGCCGGTCTCCCCGGCCGCGGCCCGGTGGAGGATCTCCGCGACCGCCCGGCGCACGAGGGCGGACCGGTCGTCGACCGGCGTCAGCCGCAAGCTGTGAGCGGCGAACTCGGCGGCGAGTCCCGGCGCACCGCGTCGTCCGGCTCGACCGGCCGCCTCCTCCAGTTCCGCCGCTTGGGCCTCGTCCCGGTCGATCGACGCCAGGGCGAGGTGGCGGGCCCGATCGTCAGGATCACCGACCACGTCGGCCAGGCGGCCGTGGAGGGCGCGGCGGGCGTCCGGCTCCATGTCGCCGAGGGCGACCGAACCGAGTAGCGGATGGGCGCACCGGACGAGCATCGAATCGTCGAGCGTGAGCAGATCCCGGTCGATCGCGCCGGCGAGATCCTCGAGGGCGGTGCGCCTGCCGCACGCCGCCCGCAGCCGCTCGGGGCTCGCCGGTCCGAGGGCAGCGGACGTCCTGACGACGTCCCGGATGGCCGGCGCGGTCGCGGCGAGACGGGCGGAGAGCGTGCGATCGAGGGTGGACCGTGACGACGCGGCCAACCGGTCGCGGTTCAGGTCGGTCGAGCGGGCGAGCTCGAGGGCGTACATCGGGTTGCCGCCAGACAGCTCGTGGACGAGTTCGAGCGCCGGTCGGGGGATCGTCGCGACGACAGGAGCGAGCACCTGCCGGATCGCCTCGATCGGGAGCGGATCGAGCGCGATCTGCTCGGTCCGGTCGGGGATCAGCAGCGGTGTCTGAGCCCCCTCGGCACTGGTGCGTTCGGTCGCGAGCACGCGGACCGGCCGGTCATCGAGGCGGCGCAGGGCGTAGCGCAGCGAACGGAGCGAGATCGGGTCGAGCCACTGAACGTCGTCGATCGCCAGCACGACCGCGCCAGCGTCGGTCAGCCGGCGGAGCGTGGCGAGAACCGCACGCCCGCGATCGAAGAGGTCGGTGTCGGGGTCGAGCACCGCCGGGTCGGCGTCGACGTCCTCGAACAGGTCGAGGAGCCCGATCATCGTGCCCCGCAGCTCCTCCTCCGCGGGCCGGGTGACGAGGACGAGGTGCCCGGCGGCCCGCAGGCGATCGAGCGCGGCCCACCAGATCGCCGTCTTGCCAATGCCCGCGGTCCCCCGGACGAGCAGGCCCCGCGCGCCCGCGTCCGTCGCCGCGACGAACGCGTCGACTCGCGCCAGCTCACGCTCACGTCCGGCCAGCATCCCGCGCACGGTACCCCTCGCCCCACCCGAGGTTTTCACTGCACCCGAGGGTTTCCGGACCGGACGGGGCGCCGGTAGCCGTCGGTCGGTAGGGTCGGGCGGATGACCGCGACGAGGGCGGAGCCGCGCCCGGCCCCTCACGCGAGACCGTGGTGGGGTCCGGTCATGTTGGTCGCCTTCGTCGGGCTGATCATTTGCACGAACATCGCCAATGTGGTGTGGGCGTCGTGGGGGGACGAAAACCCGGCCGGGCTGATCGCCCTGTCCTCGCGCCAGCGCTACCTGGTCCTCGCCGTCGCCGGCGGGATCTCGCCACTCGCCTACGCCGTCATCGGCGCCGTACGTATCGCGGCCGCGTTCGTCGTCTGCCACCTCATCGGCCGCGCCTACCGCGAGCAGGCGCTGAGCTGGTTCACCCGCTATCTCGGACTCACCGACGAGGCGATCGAGGTGTACAACCGCGGCTTCAGCGCGGCCGAGATCGGCCTGATCCCGTTCTTCGCCGGGAGCAACATCGTCGCCGTGCTCACCGGGATCCACCGGACGCCGCCACTGCGCCTCGCCGTGCTGCTCACGCTCGGCATCGCCGGACGGCTGGTGCTGATGTGGTACCTCGCCCAGACGTTCGAGGACGAGCTGCTCGACGTCCTCGGCTTCCTTCAGCGCTACCAGTGGTGGGCGCTCGGGATCTCGCTGGCGGCCGTGCTCGCGATCAACTTCCGCAACTTCCGCCGTGGCCGAGGCGCCTGACAGACTCCGGGTCATGGCAGAGATCACGTTCCGTGGCAATCCCCTCCACACCGTTGGAGAGCTCCCCGCCGTCGGCTCGCCGGCGCCCGCCTTCACCCTGGCGGGATTGGACCTCTCCGACGTGACCCTGGGTGACTTCGCCGGACAGAGCGTCGTGCTCAACATCTTCCCCAGCATCGACACGGCCGTGTGCGCCTCGAGCGTGCGCGCGTTCAACGAACGGGCCGCGGCCCTCGAGGGCACGAAGGTGCTCAACGTCTCGGCCGACCTGCCGTTCGCGATGGGTCGGTTCTGCGGTGCCGAGGGGATCGAGAACGTGGACTCGGCGTCGGCGTTCCGCAGCGACTTCGGCGAGACCTACGGGGTCCGGATCACGGAAGGGCCGCTGGCCGGGCTGATGTCGCGCGCCGTGGTCGTCGTCGACGGCAACGGGGTCGTCACCTACACCGAACAGGTCCCCGAGATCGGCCAGGAGCCGGACTACGACTCCGCCCTCAGCGCCCTCAAGTAGACGACAACCGAGTGTCTTGCGCCAACCGAGTGCCCGGCGAGGGGGAGTCCCTCACGAGACACTCCGATGCCCGAAGACACTCGGATGGTTAGAGGCCGAGGAGCTTGTCGAGCCCGACGGTGAGCCCGTCGTGCTCGGCGACGTGCTTGCAGGCGAGGATCACGCCGGGCATGAAGCTGTCGCGGTCGTAGCTGTCCTGGCGGATCGTCAGGGACTGGCCGAGGGCACCGAGGATCACCTCCTGGTGGGCCACCATCCCCCGCATGCGGACGGAGTGGATGCGGATCCCGGCCGCCCCGGCGCCGCCCCGGGCGCCGGCGAGGACCTCGCTCCGGGTGGGGTCCGGCCCCCACTCGTCGGACGCCGCCGCCATCCGATCGGCGGTGGCGATCGCCGTGCCGCTCGGCGCGTCGGCCTTGCCGTCGTGGTGCAGCTCGATGATCTCGGCGGTGTCGAAGTAGCGCGCCGCGATCTCGGCCAGGCGCATCATCACCACCGCCGACAGCGAGAAGTTCGGCGCCACCACGCAGTTCGGGCCGCCCGCGCCGAACTCCTGGGCGAACAGGGCGAGGTCGTCCTCGGTGAGCCCGGTGGTGCCGACGACGGCGTGGATCCCGTGCATCGCCAGCCACGGCACCGTGATCGCGCGCCGCGTCGGCGGCGGTGAAGTCGACGACCACCTCGGCGCCGGCGTCGGCAAACGCCTTCAGCTCGCCGGCGATTGCGATCCCCTCGACCGTCCCGCCCGCGGTCCGCGGGTCGACGGCGGCGACCAGCTCGAGCTCGGGATCGATCGTGACGGCACGGCACACCGTCACGCCCATGCGCCCACCCGCCCCGTTGACCCCGACTCGCATGGCTGCAACCTACGCGTTCTTGCATCTGCCGAGCGCGCCGGGACGCGCTATCCAGATGCAAGAACGGAAGGGAGGGGTCAGGGGCTACACGTCGAGGAAGCGGGACGCCGCGATCCCGGAGCCGATCGCTCCCGCCACCATGCCGATGGCGACGATGATCAGCATCACCCAGCCGACGTAGCCGTCGTTGACGACGAGCGCGGCGAAGCCGCTGTTCGGCGGGAAGTCGCTCACGCCCGCCGTCCACCGGTTGTTGATCAGCCACAGCGCGCCGCACGCGGCGACGCCGCCGATGAATCCATGGATCAACCCCTCGAGCATGAACGGGACGCGGATGAACCAGTCGGTCGCGCCGACCAGCTTCATCACCTCGATCTCTCTCCGACGGGCGAACATCGCCGTGCGGATCGTGTTCCAGATCAGCAGGATCGCGGCGAACAGCAGCACGATCGAGAGGATCAGCGTGTACAGCCCGACGAAGCCCTTGAGCTTGGCGATCACGTCGAGCTGCTCGTCGGCGAGCACGATGTTCTGCACGTTGGGCAGTCCGCGCAGGCTGTCGCGCAGCTGGCGCAACGTGTCCACGTCAGTGGCGTCCGTCGGCACGACCTTGTACTGCGTCGGGATGTTCGTCTCGTCGAGCAGCTCCAGCGTGCCGGGGTCGCCGGCCAGCAGCGTGTGGGCCTCGGCGAGCGAGCAGTCCGCCGGGCAGTACGAGTAGTCCTCGACGAGCTGCGACTGGGCACTCAGCGCGCTGGTGATCTCCGCCCGCTGGGCGTCCGTCGCGCCGGCGTTGACGTAGACGATCATCTCCACGTCGCCCTCCCACTGCACGAGCAGGTTGTCGAACCCGCGCTGCATGAGGAGGGTGAGCCCGAAGATGAGCAGCGACACCGCCGACGTGATGATCGCGGCGGCCGTCAGCGTCATGTTGCGCCGGAAGCTCGCCCACGTCTCGCGGAACGTGTAGGCCAGGCGGGAGAGCACTACTCGTAGACCCCTCGCGCCTGGTCTCGCACGATGACGCCGCGGTCGAGCTGGATCACTCGCTTGCGCATCGTGTTGACGATGCGCTGGTCGTGGGTCGCCATGAGGACCGTCGTCCCCGTCTTGTTGATCCGGTCGAGCAGGCGCATGATCCCCTCGCCCGTCGTCGGGTCGAGGTTCCCCGTCGGCTCGTCGGCCAGGAGGATCAGCGGGCGGTTGACGAACGCCCGGGCCATCGACACCCGCTGCTGCTCACCACCGGACAGCTGGTGCGGGAAGCGGTCCTCCTTGCCGGCGAGGCCGACCAGGTCGAGCACGGCCGGCACCTGCTGGCGGATCACGTGCTTCGGCTTGCCGATGACCTCCTGGGCGAACGCCACGTTCTCGAACACGGTCTTGTTCAGGAGCAGCTTGAAGTCCTGAAAGATGTTGCCGATGTTCCGGCGCAGCTGGGGTATCCGCCCGGGCGGCAGGTCGATGATGTTGCGTCCGGCGACCCAGACCGAGCCCTCCTCCGGACGGTCCTGGCGGTTGAGCAGCCGGAGCAGCGTGCTCTTGCCCGAGCCCGACGGCCCGACGAGGAAGACGAACTCGCCCTTCGGGACGTCGAAGCTGGCGTCACGCACGGCGACGACGCTGTTCTGGTAGGTCTTGGTGACGTTCTCGAGGCGAATCATTGTGACGTTCAGTGCGTTCCCCGGCCACGCAGGCCGTTGGTGGTCGCTCGCTCGCTGGCGCTCACTCGCTTGCGTCGGTACCGGGACATCACTTGACAGTTATGTGACGGCAGCCGCCGCAGGCTACCGGGGCGGACTCAGGAGTCCTCGTCACCTCCGGCGCGACGCCAGCGCAGGTAGCCCTCCATGAACTCGTCGAGATCGCCGTCCAAAACGGCGGCGACGTTGCCGGTCTCGACGTCGGTACGCAGGTCCTTCACCATCTGGTAGGGCTGGAGGACGTAGCTGCGGATCTGGCTGCCCCAGCCGACCTGGGCCTGCTTGCCGCCGATCGCGGCCAACTCGGCGGCCCGCTCCTCCTCGGCCTTGGCCGCGACCATCGCCTTCAGCCGGCCGAGCGCCTTCTCCCGGTTCTGCAGCTGGCTGCGCTCCTCCTGCGAGCTCGCAACCAGACCGGTCGGCTCGTGGATCAGGCGCACGGCCGAGGACGTCTTGTTGACGTGCTGGCCCCCGGCCCCCGAGGCGCGGAACACCTCCATGCGGATCTCGGCGTCGTTCAACTCGACGTCGGGCGCGTCCATCACCGGCCACACCTGGACGGCGGCGAAGCTCGTCTGGCGGCGGCCCTGGTTGTCGAACGGGCTGATCCGTACGAGTCGGTGAGTGCCCCGCTCGCTGGTGAGCAGGCCGTACGCGTAGCGGCCGCTGATCGTCGCCTCGGCCGACAGGATCCCGGCCTCCGTGCCCTCCGACGAGCCGTCGATCGTCATGGCGAAGCCGCGCCGCTCGGCCCACCGCCCGTACATGCGTAGCAGCATCTCGCTGAAGTCCTGGGCGTCGACGCCGCCGTCCTTGGCGTTGATCTGCAGGATCGCGTCGGCGTCGTCGTGCTCGCCGATGAACAGGCTGCGCAGCTCGAGCAGGTCGAGACGGCGGCCGAGGTCGTCGACGATCGCCGCGATCTCGGGCTCCTGCGACTCGTCCTCCTCCTCGCGCGCCAGGTCCGCGAGCACGTCGACGTCGTCGAGCGTCGATGCCAGCCCGTCGAACGTCGCGAGGTCGTCACGGCGGTTGGCGTACTCGGCGGCGATCGCTTTCGCCTTCTCGGCGTCGTCCCACAGATCGGGCCGCGCCATGTCGACCTCGAGCTCCTCGAGACGGCCCCTGGCCTCGCCCACCCGCAGGTAGACCTCGGCCTCACCGAGGCGGCGGCGGAGCTCGCGCAGGTCGTCCGTGAAATCACGCATCAGCGCTTGCCGGCGGCGTCAGCTCGCGCCGTGGCACATCTTGAACTTCTTGCCCGACCCGCACGGGCACGGGGCATTGCGCGGTGTCTTCGCCCACTCGTCCTTGACGACCGTCTCCTGCTTGGCGGCGGGGCGCCCCCCGTCCCGCCGGGCACGGCCGGCGGTGATCGACGTGGCGGACGGGGCCATGGGCTGCTCGTCAGCGTCGCCGTCTTCGATGGCGCCGGCGGCGGCGTAGTCGAACCCGGACTCGTCGGCGGTCTCGAAGGACGTCTCCTGGACGTTCTGGACCGCTGGCGCCGGCTGCGGGTCGTTGCGCACGACCTGCACGTGCATGACATAGCGGACGAAGTCCTGGGCGATTCCCTTCATCATCGACCCGAACATCTCGTAGCCCTCACGCTGCCACTCGGTCAGCGGGTCCTTCTGGCCCATGGCGCGGAGGTTGATGCCCTCCTTGAGGTAGTCCATCTCCTCGAGGTGCTCGCGCCACCGCTGGTCGATGATGCGCAGCATCACCTGCCGCTCGACCTCGCGCATGACCTGCTCGCCGAGCTCGGACTCCCGCCGCTCGTAGTGCTCGTGGGCATCGGCCATGACGAGGTCGCGCATGTCATCGGTGTCGCGCGACTCGGCGAGCCGCTGCTCGGTCACCGAGTTCGGCCAGAACGTCTTGAGCTCCTTGGCCAACCCGTCGATATCCCACTCGTCGTCGGCGGGGCTCGCGCAGTAGCTCTCGATCAACGCCTCGACCGCCTCGTCGAGGTACTCCATCGCCGCCGACTTCAAGTCGGCGCCCTCGAGGATCTGGTCGCGGCGCTGGTAGATCACCTTGCGCTGCTCGTTCATCACCTCGTCGTACTTGAGGACGTTCTTGCGGATCTCGGCGTTGCGCGTCTCGACCGTCGTCTGCGCCCGCTCGATCGCCTTGGTGACCATCTTCGCCTCGATGGCCTCGTCGTCGGGCAGCGCCTTGTTCATCACGTACGAGAGCGCGCCGGTCGCGAACAGACGCATCAGCTCGTCGTCGAGGCTGAGGTAGAAGCGGCTCTCGCCGGGATCGCCCTGCCGCCCCGAACGGCCGCGGAGCTGGTTGTCGATGCGTCGCGACTCGTGGCGTTCGGAGCCGATCACGTACAGCCCTCCGACCTGCCGGACCTCGTCACCCTCCGTGGCGCACTGCTGGGTGTGTTCGACGAGCAGCTCGTCGTAGCGGGCCATCGCCTTGGCCCGCGCCTCCCGGAAGTCCTCCGGCATCTGGTCCAGCGGCACGGGGAGCGCGAAGTGGTCGGCCATCACCTCGGGCTCGTGACCCTCCTTCAACACCTCGTGGCGGGCAAGACCCTCGGGGTTGCCGCCGAGGATGATGTCGACGCCGCGACCGGCCATGTTGGTGGCGACGGTGATGGCGTGGAGCCGCCCGGCCTGGGCGACGATCGCCGCCTCGCGCGTGTGCTGCTTGGCGTTGAGCACCTCGTGGGGGATGCCGCGGTGCTCGAGCTGGCGGGACAGGTACTCGCTCTTCTCCACGCTGACCGTGCCGACGAGCACGGGCTGGCCGGCCTCGTAACGCTCGGCGATGTCGTCCACGACGGCGTCGAACTTGGCGATCTCACCCTTGTAGATCAGGTCGGCCTGATCGGCCCGACGCACCGGCTCGTTGGTCGGGATCGACACCACGCCGAGGCCGTACGTGTTCGCCAGCTCGGCCGCCTCGGTGACCGCCGTGCCGGTCATCCCGGCGAGCTTGTCGTACATCCGGAAGTAGTTCTGCAGCGTGATCGTGGCGAGGGTCTGGTTCTCCTCTTTGATCTTCACGCCCTCTTTGGCCTCGACCGCCTGGTGGATGCCCTCCGACCAGCGCCGGCCCTCGAGGATGCGGCCGGTGAACTCGTCGACGATCTTCACCTCGCCGTTCTGGATGATGTAGTCCTTGTCCCGCTTGTAGAGCTCCTTGGCCTTGAGCGCGACCTGCATCTGGTGGACCAGGTTCTGCTGCACCTCGTCGTAGAGGTTCTCGATGCCGAGCGCCGCCTCGACCTTGGTGATGCCCTCGTCGAGCGGGACGACGACGCGCTTGTCCTCCTCGACCTCGTAGTCGACGTCGCGCTGCAACGAGCGCACGATCGACGCGAAGCGGTAGTAGAGCTTGGCCGCGTCGGCGACCCGGCCGGAGATGATCAGCGGGGTGCGGGCCTCGTCGATGAGGATCGAGTCGACCTCGTCGACGATGGCGTAGTTGTGCCCGCGCTGGGTCTTTTCGGCGAGCTGGCCGGCCATGTTGTCGCGGAGGTAGTCGAAGCCGAACTCGTTGTTCGTCCCGTACGTGATGTCGGCGGCGTATTGCACCCGCTTCTCCGCCGGGCTGGCCTTGAACCCGGGAATGACCAGCCCGACCTCGAGCCCCATGAACCGGTGGATGCGACCCATCCACTCGGCATGGAAGCGAGCCAGGTAGTCGTTGACGGTGACGAGGTGCACACCCTTGCCGGCGACCCCGTTGAGGTAGGCGGGCAGCGTCGAGACGAGGGTCTTGCCCTCGCCCGTCTTCATCTCGGCGACCCAGCCGAAGTGGAGCGCCGCCCCACCCATCAACTGGACGTCGAAGTGGCGCTGCCCGATGACCCGGACGGCGGCTTCGCGCACGACGGCGAAGGCCTCGATCAGCAGGTCGTCGAGCTCGGCACCGTTCTCGAGGCGCTGACGGAACTCGCCGGTCTTGCCCCGCAGCTCGTCGTCGGAGAGCCGCTTCATGTCGGGCTCGAGGGCGCTGATGTCCGGGACCATCCCGTGGAGTGCCTTGAGCTTCTTGCCTTCTCCGGCGCGGAGGATGCGGTCGAGGATGCCCATGCGGGGTTCGAGCCTACCGGCTGGCCCGGGACCCCCTGCCGGGTGAATCGGCGGGCGGGCCGGCGGTGCGCAGGCGCGGGCGGTCAGGCGACGCGCTGGACGGAGCTGCGACCCGCCGGCGTGGCGGCGACTGCGGCCTGGACGACGTCGGCGGCGCCGGCCCTGCGCAGCGTGGCGGCGGCGGACGCGAGCGTGGCCCCGGTGGTGACCACGTCGTCGACGAGCAGGATGCGCGAGCGGGGCACGTGCGGGTGGGCGCGGAACTCGGGCCCGTGGAACCGTCGCTCTCGGCCCCGCCCGGTCTGCGGGTCGCCGCCACCATCCCGCTCGAGGAGGCGGTGGCACGGCACGCCGAGCTGGCGGGCGACCTGGCGGGCGATCAGCTCCGCCTGATCGAACCCTCGGCCCCGCCGGCGGCGGGGACTGGTCGGCGCCCACGTGACGACGTCGGCGCGGGTACCCGAGCGGGCCATGCGGTTGACGAGGAGCCCGGCCAGGTGGGCGGCGATCGCCCGGCGGTTGTGGTACTTGAAGCCGAGTAGCACCTGACGGGCCCGCCCGGAGAACGCCACCGCGGCGATCACGCCCGGCGGAGCGGCCGGGAGCGTGCGGGCCACGAGGGCAAACCGGCAGGTCCTGCACAGTGACGCCCCCCGGGCGTCGCATCCGGCACACTGCGTCGTGAAGATCATGGGCCGATCATGACGAAGGGGTGTCACAGCTTCTCCCGGAGACGGGACGGGTGACGATCCGGCTGCCCGATCCGTGTCTCGTCGTCCTCGTCGGTCCGTCGGGGGCGGGCAAGTCCACGTGGGCCGCCCGGTGGTTCGACCGCACGGCAATCGTGTCGTCTGACGAGCTGCGCGCCGTCGTCGGCCGGCACCGGCACGATCTGCGGGCCACGAGCGATGCGCTCGAAGTGCTCGACCTCATGGTCAGCAAGCGACTGCGGCGCGGCCTGCTGACCGTCATCGACTCGACCGCTCTGGAACCCAAGGTCCGCGCCAGGTACCGCGCCCTCGCCGCCGCGGCCGGCGTCGCCTGCCACGCCGTCGTGGTGGACACGCCCGAGCGCGAGTGCCGGGCCCGCAACCGGGGTCGGGCCGAGGCGGTGCCGTCGGCGGTGCTCACCGGCCAGCTGCGCGCGTTCGCGGCCGCCGTCGAGCTCCTCGACGCCGCCGGTCACGAGGGCTTCGACGCCGTCCACCGGGCGTCGAGCGACCCGGTCCACGTCGTCCCGACCCCGCTCTTCGCCGCGCCGGCGGCCGCCCACCGCCAACAGGAGGATCCGATGGTGTTGCGCTTCGGTCTGCAGCTTGGCCGGTTCACCTGGCCCGGCGCGCCCCACGAGACGGCCGCCCGCCTCGGTGCGATCGCTCGCACTGCCGAGGACGTCGGCTTCTCGTCGATCTCGGTGATGGACCACTTCGTGCAGATCCCGTCGATCGGCCGGGAGTGGGAGGACATGCTGGAGAGCACCGCCGCGCTCGGCTACCTCGCGGCATCGACGTCGACGGCCAGTCTCGGCACGCTCGTCACCGGCATCACCTACCGCAACCCGGCGCACCTCGCCAAGATCGTCGCCACCCTCGACGTGCTGTCCGGCGGTCGGGCGTTCTGTGGCCTGGGGGCGGCGTGGTTCGGGCGCGAGCACGAGCTGTACGGGTGGGAGTTCCCGCCGTTGCGCCACCGCTACGAGCTACTCGAGGACGCGCTGGAGCTGCTCCCGTTGATGTGGGGCAAGGGCACGCCGCCGTTCGCCGGGCGGCACATCTCGGTCCCGGCCGCGACGTGCTACCCGAGGCCGCTGCAGGAGCGCGTGCCGATCCTCGTCGGCGGGTCGGGTGAGCGACGGACGCTCCGGTTGGTGGCCCGCCATGCCGACGCGTGCAACCTGTTCGGCGACCCGGACACCGTGCGGCGCAAGGTCGGGATCCTCCACGAGCACTGCGCGGCCGAGAACCGCGATCCCGCCGAGATCACCGTGACGAACCTGTCCGAGGCGGCGATCCTGGGCGGCTCGGAGAGTGCTCGGGAGCGGTACGCACCCGTCGTCGGCACCGTCGAGGAGCACATCGGCCGCTACCGCGCCTACGCCGAGGCCGGTGTGCAGGAGGCCATCGTCGCCGTGCACGTCGACGGGACGCCGGACCAGCTCGAGGCGTTCGCCCCGGTGATCGCCGCGTTCGCGGGGTGACGGTGGTCAGCGGCCGGCCCGGCTGGTGAGCCAGGCTCCTGCGAGCACGAGGGCGAGCCCGGCGATCGCCAACGCCTCGACGTGCTCATCGCGCAGGACGACGCCGAGCACAAGGGCGACGACCGGGATGATGTAGGCGAGCACCGAGGCACGGGTCGCTCCCACCCGCCCGATCAACGTGCCGGCGGCGACGAAGGCGAGGCCAGTACCGAATGCGCCGAGCACGAGCACGGCGCCGACTGGGCCCCATGCGAACGACGATGAACCCAGACCGATCAACCCGTACGGCGCGGTGAGGACGATGGCAACCATCTGGGCCCGCCAGATGACGGGAAGCGCGCCGTAGCGCTGTTGCAACGGCACGACGACGTTGGTCGCGACCCCGTAGGAGACCATCGCCACCAGCACGAGCGCGGTGCCGAGCGCGGTGCGCGAGCCGCCTTGCACCGACGGGAGGCTGATCGCGACGACACCGAGGAACCCCACCAGGATCCCGGCCTGCTGCAGACGCCCCGGGGGCCGGCGCAGCATGATCGCCGCGACGGCGGCCGCGAACAGCGGCATGGAACCGTTGAGCATGCCCGTGACGGACGACGAGATCCACTGCTCGGCGACCGGAAAGATCGTCATCGGCAGGGCCATCCAGAGCAGCCCGACGAGCGCGATCCGCGCCCAGTCCTCGGCCTCGATCCGACCCCGCCGGGCGCGCGGAAGGATGGCGAGGGTGAGGCAGCCGAACACGACCCGCCCGAGGGCGATCGTGCCCGGGGCGAGGGACTCGAGACCCTCGGCGATGAGCAGGAACGACGCGCCCCAGATGGCCGAGGCGACGAGCAGCAGCGTCCAGTCGAATGGCGCGAATGCAGCCGCGCTCGCACCCTCGGCGGTGGAGAGCAGCCGGCGGGCCGTGCGTGGTGGCTCCGCCGTCGACGTCACCCGTCCAACCTACGAGCCGGCCTGGCCGCCACCCGAGCGGGTATCGGACGCCGCGCCCACCGCCGCCCACGCGAAGTGAGACATCAGCGCGGCGTTGTGATCGCGCTCGTGTCTCACTTCACGCGGTGACACCCCGCGCGTACCGTCCGGCGGCATGCTCGACGACGCTGTACGCGCCGTTGCCGAGCTCGCAGCCTCTCAGCACCGTGCGTTCACCCGTCGCCAGGCTGCCGAACTGAACTTCGATCGCAACCGGGTCGCCACCGCCAAGCGCCTCGGTTGGCTCGACGAGCCCAGGCCGGGCGTGCTCGTGTTCACGGGGTCGCCCGCGACCTGGCAACAGCGGATGATCGCGACGACACTGGCCGACGGCGGACACTCCGTTGCATCCCATCGCGCGGCGGCGCGCCTGCACCGACTCGACGGCTTCGAGACGTGCGATCTGATCGAGGTCAGCGTCGAGCGTGGGCGGCGCAGACCGCGCGCTGCCGGGGCGGTCACGCACCAGGTCGCCGTCCTCGAGGCGTGCGACGTCGTCATCGTCGACGGGATCCGGTGCACCGGCCTGGCGAGGACCCTTGCCGATCTCGGCGCGGTGTGTGAGCCCCGGCTCGTGCGTCGAGCACTCACCGACCTGCGCCGCCGTGGCACCAGCCTCCGGTGGGTCCAGCTGACCGCAGAGCGACTTCACCGTCCGGGCCAGCGCGGCACCGGCACGCTCCTTCGTCAGTTGGCGGCCATCCCGTGCGAGGGCCGGGTGCCGGACTCGTGGTTCGAAGAGCTCCTCGCGCTGTGCCTCGCCGACCCGGACCTGGGACCGGTCGTGCCGCAGTTCCCGATCCGGAACCGGGCCGGGCGCATCGTGGCGCGGACGGACATCGGTCTGACCGCGGTCAGGCTCGGGCTCGAGGCCCACAGCAGGAAGTTCCACTTCGGTCCGGACGCGGAGCCACTCGACGAGCAGCGTGACCTCCGCGCCGCGGCGTGTGGGTGGGAGCTGCTCTACCTGGGTTGGTACGCGACGATGCGGCCGGCCGAAGTGCTGGCGATGGTCAAGGAGGTCGTCGTCGCCCGGCGCGCCGGGAACTGAGACACCAGCGCACTCACAACGCGGCGCTGGTGTCTCACTTCCTCCTGGATCAGTAGCGGTAGTGGTCGGACTTGAACGGGCCACCCGGGTCGATGCCGAGGTAATCCGCCTGCTCGTCGCTGAGCTTGGTGAGCTTCACGCCGAGGGCGCCGAGGTGGAGCTCGGCGACCTTCTCGTCGAGGTGCTTGGGGAGCACGTACACGCCGACCGGATACTTCTCGGTGCGCGCGAACAGTTCCATCTGGGCGAGCACCTGGTTGGAGAACGAGCAGCTCATCACGAAGCTCGGGTGGCCGGTGGCGCAGCCGAGGTTCACCAGCCGTCCCTCGGCGAGCACGATGATCTGGTTCCCACCCGGGAACCGCCACACGTCGGTGCCCGGCTTGAGCTCGTCCCGCACGGCGCCGGAGCGGGCCAGGCCGGCCATGTCGATCTCGTTGTCGAAGTGGCCGATGTTGCACACGACCGCGTTGTGCTTCATCCGCTGCATGTGGTCGACCGTGAGGATCTCCGTGTTGCCGGTGGCGCTGACGAACACGTCGGCGGTCCCGACGACGTCGTCGAGCGTCGTGACCTGATAGCCCTCCATCGCCGCCTGGAGGGCGTTGATCGGGTCGATCTCGGTCACGATCACGCGGCACCCCTGTCCGCGCAGGCTCTGGGCGCACCCCTTGCCGACGTCGCCGTAGCCGCACACCACCGCGACCTTGCCGCCGAGCATCATGTCCGTCGCCCGGTTGATCGCGTCCACGAGCGAGTGGCGACACCCGTAGAGGTTGTCGAACTTCGACTTGGTGACCGAGTCGTTCACGTTGATGGCCGGGAACAGCAGCTCGCCGTCGGCGTGCATCCGGTACAGACGCTTGACGCCCGTCGTCGTCTCCTCGGTGACGCCCTTGATGCCGGCGGCCATGCGCGTCCACTTCGTCGGGTCGGTGCGCAGCGAGCGCTGGAGCAGGCCGAGCACGATCGCCAGCTCCGGGTTCGACGCGCTCGTCGGGTCCGGGACCTCTCCGGCCTTCTCGTACTCGACCCCCTTGTGCAGCACCAGCGTGGCGTCACCACCGTCGTCGAGGATCATGTTCGGGCCGTCACCGTCGGACGTACCTGGTCGGCCGTCCTCGGACGGCCATGTCATCATCTGCTCGGTGCACCACCAGTACTCCTCGAGCGTCTCGCCCTTCCACGCGTAGACGGGCACGCCCTGCGGGTCGTCGGGCGTCCCGTTGGGGCCGACCACCGCGGCGGCCGCGGCGTGGTCCTGCGTCGAGAAGATGTTGCAGCTCGCCCAACGCACCTCGGCGCCGAGCTCGACGAGCGTCTCGATGAGCACGGCGGTCTGGATCGTCATGTGCAACGAGCCGGAGATGCGGGCGCCGGCGAGCGGCTTGGACGGGCCGAACTCGGCCCGCAGCGCCCGCAGGCCCGGCATCTCGTGCTCGGCGAGCAGGATCTCCTTGCGGCCGAACGGGGCCAGCGAGAGGTCGGCGACGCGGAAGTCCCGACGCGTGGAAAGCGTGGACGTCATGGTGATCTCCTTGAGAGGGCGCAGTGGAACTGAGGCGGGCCGGGGCCTGCTGGCGCCTCTCGGGTCAGCCCGTCGCGGGCGACGATCCTAGCTCCACGTGGGAGCGATGGACTCGTCCTCGATGCGCCCGTGCAGCCGGGCGTGCTCGGCGTCGTCGACCGTGCGGGCCTCGTCGATGAGCATCACCGGAATGTCGTCGCGGATCTCGTAAACCCGGCGCAAGCGCGGGTTGTACAGGATGTCCTCGTCCTCGAAGTAGTACAAGGGGCCCTTGTCCTCCGGGCAGGCGAGGATCTCGAGCAGCGCGGGATCGAGAGCCATCACACGCTCGTGATCATGGCGAGCACGTCGGCCACGCGGGCATCGCACTCGTCTCGGGTCTCGGCCTCGAGGTTGAGACGCAGCAACGGTTCGGTGTTCGATGGTCGCAGGTTGAACCACCACGTGCCGGCGTCGACGGTGAGCCCGTCGAGGTGATCCTGGGCGCACGTCGCCATTTCCCGGCCGACGTGGGCGAGCACCGCCGGGGCGTCGTCGACCTGGGTGTTGATCTCGCCGGACTGCGAGTAGCGCTCGAACGGCTTGCGCACCACCGACAGCTCCTGGTCGGCGCGGCTCAACTCGTCGAGAACGAGCATCGCTGCGATGAGCCCGCTGTCGGCCCGGTAGTTCTGGGCGAAGTAGTAGTGCGCCGAGTGCTCGCCCCCGAACACGGCGCCGGTGTCGGCCATCAGCTGCTTGATGAACGAGTGGCCGACCTTCGTACGGACCGGCACGCCGCCGTGCTCGCGAATCACCTCGGGCACGGCCCGTGAGCAGATCAGGTTGTGCAGGATGGTCGCGCCGGGGTTGGTGCGTAGCGTCGCCGCCGCCAGCACCGCCGTCGTGGTCGAGCCGGACATGCCGGCCCCGGTCTCGTCGACGACGAACACTCGGTCGGCGTCACCGTCGAAGGCGAGCCCGAGGTCGAACCCGCCGGCGACGACCCGCGCCCTGACGTCGCGCTGGTTGGCCGGCTGCAACGGATCGGCGGGATGGTTGGGGAACGTGCCGTCGAGCTCGGGATACATCACCTCGAGCTCGATCGTCGTGAGCCGCTCGAAGACCGCGGGGACGACGAGTCCGCCCATGCCGTTGGCCGTGTCGGCGACGACGCGCAGCGGGCGCAACGCCGCCGGCTCGATGAACGACACCACGTGGTCGACGAACGCGGGCAGGAGGTCGCGCTCGCGGCGCTGTCCGGCGCGTGTGGCCGGAGTCGGCGCGTGACCGTCGAGCACGGCGGCGGCGGTCGCCTTGATCTCGGCGAAGCCGCTGTCGGAACCGACCGGTCGGGCTCCGGCGAGGCACAGCTTGATGCCGTTGTACTCGGCGGGGTTGTGCGACGCGGTGAAGATCGCCCCCGGCCGGTCGAGCGCGCCGGTGGCGAAGTAGAGCAGGTCCGAGGACGCCAAGCCGATGTCGACGACGTCCACCCCTTGGTCGAGGACGCCGCGGGTGAAGGCGTCGACGAGCTCGGGGCCGGACGGGCGCATGTCCCTCGCCACGAGCAGTTCGTCGCTGCCGGCGAACCGGGCGAACGCCACGCCGACGGCGTGGGCGACCTCGGCGTCGAGCTGATCGGGCACCGTGCCCCGGATGTCGTACGCCTTGACGATCTGGTCGAGGACTGCCCGCGTCATTGCTTCGCTGCTGCGCTGCTGCTGCTGCTGCTGGGTCACTGCGGCCGGTCAGGCTAGTGGTGGCTCCGGCCGCTGGGGGCCGGGTTCGGCGTCAACTGGCGAACGATCTGGTGGCTGTTCCGTGACAGGAGGGCCGAAGGGGGGTGGGGCGACGAGGTCGTCATCGGCGTCCGTGTACCCGGCTGGCGGCGCGGAAAACGTGTCATGTGTCGCGAGGGCGGGTTCGTCGTCGAATCGCTCGTCGCCGCGGAGCCGGAAGTACACGAGCATGCCGATGCCGAGCAGGGTGAGGGCGTAAAAGAGCAGCTCGGACCCGCTGCGCCCGTAGTGCAGGCGCACCTCGTTCTCGGTGGGCACGACGACCATCAGGTTCGGCGCGACCCGATACGGCCCCTCGGCGCCGTCGACCTCCCAGTTCGGGAAGTAGCTGACCTTCACCAGCACGGGGACCCCGACCCGATCGACCCGGAACGACACGTCCTGCTGGCCCATCACGACGTCGCTGACCTGGACCGGGTCGAGCGCGACGGGTTGGATCGCCTGCTCCGGCACGACGATGTCCACCTTCTTGCCACTCGTGTCAGGGTTCTCTGGTGGGCGGTTGGGGTCCGGGATCTGCCGGCTCTCGTCGGCCCGGACGCTGATCCGCTGCCACTCGTCGGGTCCGTCGTCGGCGGGGAGGGCCGCCCACTCGTCGGGGTGCTGGAACCAGCTCGTGCCGAGCTCGAGGTGGCGCTCTCGCTGGTCACCGTCACGACCCTCGACAACGACCGGCTGAGTGTCGAGCGGGACGACGATGTCGGAGTCGGCGACCTCGTAGATCTCCCACGGCCCCACCGTCGTGATCAGGGTGAGCTCAGGTTGTTCCCGGGCCTCGCGCTTGGCCTCCGGGGTGCGCACCATCGCGTAGCGCACCCCGAGCGCCTGCAGATGGGGGACGCCGACGGAGGCGTCGTTGTCGACGTACCGCAGCTCACGCACCGGGTTGGAGCTCTGCTTCGACATCGCCGCCGTCGTGAGGAAGTGGTACGGCGTCGTGCCCGACGCCTCGAAGAAGAGCCCTTCCATCGACCCGATGCAGCCGTCGGTCCAGTGCGGCAGCAGCATCAACGCCATCGTCGTCCCGTACTGGCCGTTCTCCTCGTTGTTCTCCCACAGCGCCCGGCCGCAGCCGCGAGTGCGCCCGATCTCGTCCATCGTCGTCACCACGTCGTAGTACTCGGGGTACTGCGTGCGACCCTCGTAGCCCATGAAGTTGTAGCGCGACCACCCGTCGCCCTGGGCGTCTCCGCCCGTCGCCGTCTTGCGCAGCGGTCCCCAGGCGTAGACGACGTTGTCGTGGGACTGCCGCCGTCCGCCACCGGGCAGGACCTCGAACATGAACCCGAGGACGAGCAGGACGGACAGCGCCGCCACGCCGAACGTGAGCGACCCCGCCAGCAGTCCCGTCGGCGTCGACGCCCGCCGGTTGCGGACGGCCGCCACCAGGAGGCCGGCGAGCTCGACGATGCCGATCATCATCAGCAGGTAGCGCACGAAGTACAGCAGCGGCAGCAGGCGGGGGTTCCAGAGCAGCCCGATGAACGGCAGGCCGTCCTTCTGGATGGCGTAGACGGCGGCGACCGAGAGCAGGGCGGTGACCCCGAGCGCCGTACCGTTGGCGTGGCGGCGGGCCACGCACGCGGCGAACCCCACCACGGCGAGCGTCGTGACGAGGATGTCCAGCGGCGCGGTGAGCGGGAAGAACATGTCCCAGTAGGAGTCGCCGGCGCCCTCGGGCCGGGCCCCGTACTTCATGTCGGTCATGAAGTCGTGGTCGCCGACGAACGGGCCGATCCAGAATGCCGACAGGAGCACGATGCCCACGCCGACGGACACGCCGAACCACAGCCGGCGCACCCGGTCGAGGTTGACGAGCACGATGATCGGCGCCGCGATCAGCACGTAGATGGCGACGATGCCGTGGCTGACCACGGCGAGGGCGAGGAGGATCGCGGCCCAGCTGCGGTATTTCCCGGTCCGCATCCCGTTGGCGAGGAACCCGAGCCCGAGGATCATGAACGTGAGCGCGATCGAGAACGAGAACTCGCCGGCCATGGTCGACTTGAGGTTCCCGCCGTAGATGCTGAAGCTCTCGTCGAGGGCGAACAGCATGCCGGCGAAGGCGAACAGCTCCGGCATCGGGTACCGGAAGCGGGCCAGCCGGCCGAACGCCCAGCAGGCGAACGGCAGCGTGACGAGGCCGGAGATCGCGACGAGCTTGAACGCCACGCCGTACGGGAGGACGACGTCGAGGGCGACCATCGCCAGGGCCGGTACGACCATGTAGAAGCGGTAGGCCGGCATTCCGGCGTACCAGTCCATGCTCCAGCCGTTGAGCTGGAAGTTGGGGAGCAGGTGGTCGCGTAGGTACGCCGGGCCCCACACGTGGGCGCCCATGTCGCCACCGGTCGGCGTGTTGTCGTCGAAGATCAGGTCCGCCGCGCCGTTGAGCGGGTTGAAGTGGACGACGTTCATCATGATGACCGTCGTCACCACCAGGCTGAAGGCGGTGACGGCGACCTGGACGACGCGCTCGGTCGGCCACGGACGCCGGACCCATTCCACCGGCCGGCGCACGACGCGCCGCCCCGCCCGTTCCAGCCACGGCGGCCAGACCGGCCCGGTCTCCGGCTCGACGTCGAGGTCCTCGTCCTCGTCGACACCCGGCTCTCCCGGCTCGCGCTCGGGCGCCAGCACGGCGCCGGAGGCGTCGGCCGGCCGCTCGGGCGCCAGCCGTGTGCTGCCTGCGCTGGACGGCGATGGGGTTCGGGGGCGCAGCCCCCGGGACTGATCGGCGCCCGGTTCGGCGAGCTCTGCGTCCCGGTCGTGCTCGTCGGTGTCAGTCATCGCGAACCGAAATCATGGCAGGAAGGACCCCTGACCGACCGTCAGGGGAGGGCGAGGAGCAGGCCGGTCACGTTGAACGCGACGTGGGTCAGGATCGGCAGCCCGAGTCGGCCGGTGAGCTGCAGGCCGGCCCCGGCCACGATGCCGAACAGGAACAGCCCGGGGTACTCGATCGGCCGGAAGTGGATCAGGGCGAACCACGCCGCCGCGGCGAGCACCGCGAGCACGTGGTTGACCCGGACGGCGAACGAGCTCTGCAGCAGCCCCCGGTAGACGAGCTCCTCGACGACGGGCGCGAACAGGCACACCATGAGCACGAGCAGGACCATCGACGCGCCGTCGGCCCGGTCGACGAGCTTCTCGGCGTTCTCCGAGAGCCGATCCTCCGAGAACGTCTCGGGCCACAGCTCCGAGAGCGGGAGGTAGACGAGCGGAACGAGCACGAGCTGGGTGAGCACCCCGATCGGCAGCCCGACCAGGTCGATCGGCGCGAAGCGGAGCCGGTAGTCCTCGACGAAGTCGCCAGACGCGGCCCGTTGGGAGGCGACCCACATCCCGATGAGGTAGGCCACCCAGGTCGCCGCCACCGCGGCGAAGAGCGTGGGGATCGGGATGAGGTCGGCATCGTCCACGTCGGACGAGGCGAGGATGATGGACGAGACGCCCTGACCGATCACGAAGGTGATCACCCAGGTGGCGGCGGCAACGGGAAGGTCGACCCTGCGCCCGGTATCGCGCAGCGGTGTTCGCGACACGACTCCCCGCACGCCCATCCACCCTACGGCCCCGTTCTGTCGTTCGGCACCGGCCCGAAACGGTCGATCCCGAACGACAGAACGGGACTCAGCGACGGTCGGCGAGCTTCCAGCCGAGGGGCACGGAGAGGCCCATCGCGTGGCGCCGGCAGAGGTCGTAGGCGTGCGGATCGCGCTCGGCCGCGAGCACGTCGAGCCAGACCTGGGACCGGCCGTACTCGTACGTCAGCGACACGACCGCCCGCTCCGCGCAGCCGCTGCGGGAACATTGGCGCAACGACCGGAGGATCGCTCCGGTCACATCCGCCGCGGTCATGGCGCCGAACAGTACGAGAGACGGTTCGTCACGCGGTGGACCTGCGGCTCCGGCCCTGGACCCGCGTGAGCGGCGCCACACCAATCGACGAGCCACCAGGCCTTGGTGGCCGTAGCATGGATCCATGAGCAACCTGCCACCGCCGCCCCCACCGCCGCCTCCGGGCCGCGGGCGCGGTCAGCAGCGCCCGTCCAACGACAACCGTCCGCCTGGCCAGGGTGACGGCATCCGACGTCCCGGCAGCTGGCCGCGGTGGACGATGTGGGTTCTGCTCGGCGTCGTTGCGCTCGCCCTCCTGCTGCCCAGTCTCTGGCCCGACGAGTCCGGGGAGCAGATCAGCTACACCGAGTTCATGGACCAGGCCCGCGACGGCCAGGTCGAGTCGATCGTCATCAACAACTCGTCGAACACGATCACCGGGACCTTGAAGGACGGCACCGAGTTCACCGCGACCGGTGGCGGTGAGCGCGGGCTCTCCGAGGCCGACGAGACGGTGCTCCGGGAGGAGAACGTCGACATCGACTTCCGCACCCCCGGCAACAACTGGCTGCTCAGCATCGCCGGGCTCCTGCTCCCTGTGCTGCTGATCATCGGGTTCTTCGTGTGGATGCAGCGCCGCGCCGCCGGCCAGATGGGCAACGTGATGTCGATCGGGCGCAGCCGGGCGAAGGCGTACACCACCGACAAGCCGTCGACGACGTTCGCCGACATCGCTGGCTACGAGGGCGTGAAACAGGAGATCACCGAGGTCGTCGACTTCCTGCGTATGCCCGACCGCTTCCGGGAGATCGGCGCCCGCGTGCCCAAGGGCATGTTGCTCGTCGGCCCGCCGGGCACCGGCAAGACGCTGTTCGCCCGGGCCGTGGCCGGTGAGGCAGGCGTCGGCTTCCTGTCCGTGACCGGCTCCGACTTCATGGAGATGTTCGTCGGCGTCGGCGCGAGCCGGGTGCGCGACCTGTTCCAGCAGGCCCGCCGCATGGGCCGGGCGATCATCTTCATCGACGAGATCGACTCGATCGGGCGCAAGCGGGGAGCCGGGCTCGGCGGTGGCCACGACGAGCGGGAGCAGACCCTGAACCAGATGCTGTCGGAGATGGACGGCTTCGAGACGGCCGAAGGCATCGTCATCATGGCCGCCACCAACCGACCCGACATCCTCGACCCGGCGCTGCTGCGCCCCGGCCGCTTCGACCGCAGCATCGTCGTCCCGCTGCCCGAGTTCGGGGAGCGCAAGGCCATCCTGGAGGTGCACAGCCGCGACAAGCGGATCGGCGCGGACGTCGATCTCGACGTGATGGCCAAGGCCACCCCCGGCATGTCCGGCGCCGACCTCGCCAACCTCGTCAACGAGGCTGCCCTCGTCGCGGTCCGGCGCGGGTCCAAGCAGATCGAGCGCATCGACTTCGAGAACGCCCGCGACCGGGTCGTCCTCGGTGCCCAGCGGGAGAGCCTCGTGCTCAACGCCGAGGAACGGCGCTCGACGGCCTACCACGAGGGCGGTCACGCCGTGCTGGCCACCGTGCTCCCCCACGGCGACCCGCTGCACAAGGTGACGATCCTCCCGCGGGGCATGGCCCTGGGCGTCACGTGGAGCCTGCCCGAAGAGCGCCACACCTACTCGAAGGAGTACTTCGAGGACACGATCTGCAAGGCGATGGGTGGCCGGGTGGCCGAGAAGATCGTCTTCAGCCACGTCAACAGCGGGGCGGCCAACGACCTCGAGCAGGCCACCGGGATCGCCCGGCGGATGGTGCGCGAGTGGGGCATGAGCGACCGTGTGGGCCCGATGGCGTGGAGCAGCCAGCAGCATGTCTTCCTCGGCGAGGACATCATGACGGGCGGCCGCGAGTACAGCGACGACACCGCCAAGCTGCTCGACGAGGAGGTCGCGCGGATCCTGACCGATCAGGAGCAGCGGGCCACCGAGCTGCTGGCGAAGCATCGCCGCGGCCTCGAGCTCGTTGCCGACGCCTTGCTCGAGCACGAGACGATCGACGGGCGGGAGGTCGCCCGCCTGATCCAGCAGGGCCTCACCGAGTCGGGCGACCTCGAAGCGGTCGCGATGAACATCTCGGTCGTCGACGAGAGCAATGACGACGTGACGGTCGAGGCCCCGCCCGACCCGGCGCCGGCACGATCATCCCTCCGTGAGTCTCCGAAGATCGTGCCCCGGCCTGCCGCCGGCACCTGATCACCGCCCGCTGGGCCCCCGTCCATCTGGGCGCTGGGCCGCGGCGAGGGCGGCCGCCAGGTCCAGAGCGCTCACCGGCCCGAACCGGCCGGCTCGCACCACGCCCTCGGAGTCCGCGATGACGACCATCGGGACGGCCTCGACGCGGTAGCGATCGTGGAGCTCGCGTCGCGTCTGGTACTCGACATCGGTCACGACGACGTCGGGTGGCGCGGCCAGCGTCGTGGCCGCCCGCACGACCTCCGCGCACGTGTCGCACGTCGCCGACGTGAACACGGCGACCAGCCACGCCGCGTCGGGCTGGTCGAAGTCGGCCCGGTCGAGTTGGCTCGGGACCGAGCGCGACACCTGGGCGGGCGCATCCGGCCGACGACGCCGCACGAGCAGGGCCACCACGACGGCCACGGCAACGATCGCGGCCGCGATCAGGAGACGGTCCATCAGCTCAGCCGGCTGCGGGGACGGCCCACGAGCTGGTCCGGCCCTGCGCGCCCGGCTCACGCCTCAACAGCCGGGCGACGAACACCCGTGACGTCGAGCGCACGATGAGCTGACGGTCGAGGACGATACGGTCGGTGAGGTCGACTGTGATCAGCCCGCTCGCCGGCAAGGGGACGGCGGCGAGACCTGGCACGTTCTGGATGCCATCGTCGGTGGTCACCGCCTGCAGGGTCACCGTGGCATCGGCGTTGTCCAGGTTGTAGATGACCAGCGCGTCGGACGTCGCCTCAGCCGGCCCGATGGCGAGGCTCCACGTCTCGGCCACGTAGCCGTCGGCGAGGCGCGGGGCGCGCCGAGCAGGACGGCCGTGGTCGGCCGGTCGTCGATCGTGCGCGTGAACGCCTGCTCGACGACGATCGACTGCTGGCTCCCCGTGCTGAACACCATCGCGTGCCGGCCGTCCGGCAGCCCATCGAGCTGGTCGGGTGAGAACGTCTCGACCTGGTGGGCGGGAACCGTGATCGGGTCGATCGTGACGAGCTCGCCGGTCAGCGGGATGCCGAGCGGCACGACGTTGACCTCGACGTCGTCCTCCGTCGGGTTGTAGATGCTGTAGCGCTCGCGAACCCCCGGTCCCTTCTCGCCGTTGGCGAACCACCACTGGTCACGCAGCGCGGGCGAGGCGAGCGCGACGCCGAAGCCGCGCCGGCCGCCGCCCTCGTACACCTGCGCCCGCCCGACGACGACGTTGCCGCGGCTGGCGATCACTTTCACCGCGACCTCGGGCTCGTCGCGGGCCGCGATCTCGGCGAGGTCGATGACCTCCACCGAGCGGGCCGGCACCGGATACCCCTGCAGCTCGGCGGGCTCTCGCGAGCCCTCCTCGGTGGCGAAACCGATGTCGACGATCGCCGACTCGTCGTAGGGGTTGGTGAGGACGAGCTGCTCGACGCTGCCCTCGGCGGTGAACCCCTCGGCGAGGTACCACGACGGCGCCGGGGCGTTGGCGCAGGCGGCGACGGACGTGCCCTCCGGGTGGACGGCAGCCTGCTCGACCAGTCCGCCGCCGCCGTCGATCTCCACCATCGCGCTCGACGAAGTCGGCGGTGAGTGCGGCGTCGACGTCGACCACCGAGCGCCCGTGCGCCGGCACGGTGACCGCCTGCTCGACGTCCGCCCCCTCCCCGGCGAAGAGTGTGACACGGGCGGTGAGCGGTGACCGTCCGGCGTTGGCGATCACGACCTCGCCCCCGGTCCCGTCGGCGGAGGCCGGGACGCCTGGGCAGAACCAGCTGCTCGTCAACCCACCGGGCACCGGCACGTAGGGCATCCACGGCGCGCTGACCGTCGAGAACACCGGCGGCGTCGGTGCGACGGCCTCGCGGCCGACCACGACGAGGCCGGCCAGGGCGGCGACCACGAGGACGAGGATCGGGAGCCGGCGCCAGTTCACAGCTGTGTTCCCTCTCGCCGGACCGATGCCGCCTCCTCCTCACTCAGGAACTCGTCGACCCACGTCGCCGACCCATTCGTCCCCGCGCTCCGGGCCTGGGTGTCCAGGTCGATGAGCGTCTCGTCAGCCGCGCGGCTCGGTCGCAGCCGCGCCGGTACCCGGACCCGGCTCGCCGCGATCAGCGCCACGATCCACAGCGCGCCGAGCACGATCAGCCACGTCCCCCGGCTCGCCGGCGAGCGGTACTCCAGCTGCGCCGACCCGTCGCCCCCGATGTCGTACGCGGTCGTGACTCCGAACCCGGTCCGCCCGGCCACCTCGGCCCCGTCCACCTCGAGCTCCCATGCGTCGTCGAGCGGCACGCCGAGGTGCAGCACGCCCGCCTCGACGGGCGCCTCGGCCCGCCGGGACTCGTCCACCCCGACCATCGTCGGCTCGGCGCCGGAGGTGTCGACCGCGACGAGCTCGTCCGGAGACCCGCCACGGGACGCCTCGGCGAGCTCGCCGTCGAGGTGCGCCGCGGTCGGGATCGCGGCTCGGTTCTCGTACACGGCGAGGCTGGGCGGGCTGTACCACAGGGCGATGTCGAGCTGCGTCCCGAGCGCGTCGAGCAGGCCGCCCGGGACGGGCAGCGGCTCGGATGCCGTCGAATTGGCGCCGTCGACGAACGGCACGACGATGTAGCGGATGCCGAACGGGGCGAGCAGCCGCCCGCCCCGCAGCGTGGACGAGGTCCGGATCTGGTCGATCACGTCGGCGAGCGCGGCGTCGGCATCCTGCTCCGGCGCCGTCCAGCGGTCGCGCAGGTCGAGGTCGCCGTCGTCGACCACGGCGATCGAGACCCCGTCGCCCAGGTCCTCGACCGGCACCGGCAGCAGGCGCGGATCGCCGATGTAGAGGACCCGGTAGTCACCCGTCTCGGGCTCGATCGGCAGCTGCGCCTCCACCGCGTCGACGAGGGTCGTGCGAGGGGCGAACCACGAGCCGTCGGTGAGCGTGAGGACGGCGGGGAAGAGCCCCACCGCGATGCAGCCCAGCGCGACCACCCCGGCGGGCTGGCGCCAACCGAACTTCCGGCCCGCCACGTCGCCGCCGAACGACGCGACCGCGGCCGCGGCGGCGAGAGCGACACCGAGCGCGACCGGCACGAGCAGCACGCCGATGTCCGGAACTCGCACGGGCAAGGCGTCGCGATCCTGCAGGACCGCGAGCGCGCCGAAGCCGGTGACGAGGAGGGCGGCGCGCACGGCCCACGTGAACCGCCAGGCGCGCGCGACCGCCACCGCGATCACCACCGGGACGTAGAGGGCGATGGCGAGCTCCTCCAGCCGCGCCTGCCCGATCGCCATCGACGCCACGTCGACGATGCCTCGCCCGGGTGCGCCGGCGAGCGTCGGGGCGACCATGTCGTCCCACGTCCACGTGAGCGACCACGGCAGGTTGAGCACGAACGCGCCCGCACACGCGGCGAGCCCGAGAACCGCCATCCACGCCGCGGTGCGCCAGCTCGCCGACACCAGCGTGGCCAGCGCGAGGAGGATCGTGACCACCCCGACGACGGGCAGCACGGCCGGCGCCATCCCGACGGCGATCGCCGTGACGATGGCGAGCACGGCGGTGCGACGGGCGCGCTCGCGTCCCGTCAGCTCGAAGATCCCGTCGGACAGCTCGTCGCCGGACGAAACCGGGTCGGCGGTGCCGATCCCGACGGCGCCGCGGAGCAGTTGCACGAACCACGGCACGGCGGCGTAGGCGATCAGCGCGGTCAGTCGTCCCGTCGAGATGACGCCAGGGGTGAGCGGAACCGCCGCGTACACCGCGAGCGCGGCGACGCGGGGCCGGTTCGTCGGGAACACCGTGGCGAGGCGCCAGGCTCCGGCCACCCCGAGGAGCACGAGCCCGACCACGATCACGGTGAGGCCGAGTCCCGACCGGGCGAACCACAGTGGGCTCGCCAGCGTCACCGCCGCCCATCCGGTGGGGTTCGCCGCCGTACTCCCGAGCCCGGCGGGGCTCCACGCCGACGTGAAGTCGCTCCACAGTCCACGCGGGCTCTCGGGGAGCGGCAGGAACTCCCCGATCGACGGCACCCTCGTGTCGATCATCGTGCGGCTGGCGAGGATGATCCCCGCCACCACGACCACCCAGGCGATCGCCGGCCCGAGCGATCGGGGCCGCCATCGCCGCACGTTGCGCTCGACACCCACGTACGTCTCGGTGTCGCGGGCCCGGCGGTAGGACGTCAGCCGCGCGCTCCCCCGGTTCTGTAGGCGGAGGATCTCATCGTCGGTGACGTGGCGGGACTTGGCGACGGAGCTGCGGCGGGCGAGCAGGGCGGGCGTGCGCGGGAACAGCCCGACCAGGGCCCGCAGCGACGCCCACGCCTCACCGAGCCGTCCGGTGAACAGCCCGATGACGAGTTCGGTGACCGTGAGCACGACCATCTCGAGCGACCGCACCGGCAGCCGTCCGGCGCCGGTGAGGGTGGCGACGGCGCGCATCCGGTGCCGGGCCCGCAACACGTCGTGATCGAGATCCGGCCGGCGGACCTCGAGCTCCTCGCGGTGGCGCGCTCGCGCCTGCGGCGCGACCACCACGCGGGCGCCGCTCAGGTGGACGCGCCAGCACAGCTCGATGTCGTCGCCGTGAAACGTGATCGCAGGGTCGAACCCGCCGAGGGCGCGGAACAGGTCGGCCCGCACGAGCAGGCAGGCGGACGGGAGAGCGAACACGTCACGGACCGCGTCGTGCTGCTCCTGGTCGTACTCGCCCGGCTCGGTGATCGGGTCGACCTCACCGAACCGGTCGAGGCCGAGGCCGACGTGTTGCAGCACCGCCGGGTCGTCCCACGCGACCAGCTTCGGGCCGACCAGCCCGGCGTTCGACCGGTAGAGCTCCTCGACGAGCATCCGCACGCAGTCGGCGTCGGGCGCCACGTCGTCGTGGCAGAACAGGAAGAACCCGGAGTCGCCCTCGACCAGTCGCAGCACCTCGTTCGCCGCCGCGCCGAACCCCGGGTTCGAGCCCAGGTCGCGCACGAACGCCTCCGGCAGCCGGGCGGTGATCCGCGCGTGCACCGCCTCGGCGTCGGTCGGACCAGTCAGCAGGAAGAGCGTGTTGAGGTTCGGGTAGTCCTGGGCGGCGAGGGACGCGACGGTCTCGTCGAACCACGTGTCCGTCGGCTCGGGAGCGTGGACGACGACGACCGCGACGACCGGCGGCGCAGGCAGAGCGTCGGTTTCCATCAGTCCGTGGGGGCTGCGCCCCCACACCCCATCCGCCGGCGGCTCGCTGGCGCTCGCGGCCGGCGCGGCCACGCCGCCAGTCCGTGGGGGCCGCGCCCCACACCCCATCGCCGGCCGGCTCGCTGGCGCTCGCGCGCCCGGCATGCGCTCGCTTCGCTCGCTCACGGTGGAGCGAGGCTACCGGGCAGGCCAGATGGCCCGTCGTCACACATCTGTCATCATTTCGGGCTCGCTACGCTCGCCTCCGCTGCTCGCCAGCTCGCCCGACCTCGAGTTTTCTGACAAGAGTGCTTGCAATAGTTAGCACAGTGCGGTACGTTGAGTCTCGTTCTGATCCCCCCAGTCGAGGAGACATCCCCCGTGCCCACGATCCCGAAGATCGACCTGCCCAAGTTCGAGCTGCCGAAGTTCGAGCTCCCCAAGCTCGACGTGCCGAAGGTCGACCTGACCGACGTCGAGCTCCCCAGCCCGGAGCAGATCGCCGGCTGCGCCCGCAACGCCGCGTACGTCGGCGTCGGCCTCGTCGTGACGACGGTCGAGCGCGTGCAGGCGCTGCAGCAGCAACTGGTCGACGTCGTGAAGTCCGGCGTGGACAAGGTCGCGTCGGTCCGCCCCGCCGCCTGACTCGAACCCCCAGAGTCGTCACCGCCGGCTGGCCCCGCCAGCCGGCGGTGGCGCGCCCGGGCCCGCGCGCCAGGGTGTGTCGCGCAACAACCGATATCCTCGAGGGTTCGTGTCCTCAACGGCGACCACTCGCGCCCCGCTGCCTGAGGGCACCATCCCGGTCGCCTGCGCGCTCCTCATCGCCGGGGTCGCGACGTACGCCTTCTTCAAGGTTGGCACATGGGCCGTCGGCGGCGCTGACGAGTTCGCCACGATCTCGTCGCTGTGGTTCGCCACGTTCGCGCTCGCGCCCGGGTTCTTCCTGCCCTTGGAGCAAGAGCTCGGCCGTGCGCTCTCCCATCGCCGCGCTGTCGGCGAGGGTGGCCAGCCGGTCGTCGCCAAGATCGTCCGGCTGGCCGCGGTGCTCCTCGCGATCGTCATCATCGCGATCCTCGCCCTCAGCCCGCTGATCACGAGCCACTACTTCGACGGCTCGTGGGTGATGCTCGCCGCGCTGGTCGTCGCGTTCGCGGCCTACGCGCCGGCCCACCTGGCCCGGGGCATCTGCTCGGGGTCGGGCCGGTTCCGTGAGTACGCGATCGTCATGGGCAGCGACGGTGTCGTGCGCATCGTGCTGTGCGTGCTGCTCGCCGTGATCGGGGTGACCGCGGCCGGGCCGTACGGATTCGCCGTCGCCCTGGCGCCACTCTTCGGGATCGGGTTCGTCTACTCCCGGAAGGCGCTCGTCACCGACCCGGGACCCGAGGCGAGTTGGGGCGAGGTGACGCCCAACCTCGGCTGGCTGCTGCTCGGGTCGGTCATGGCCGCCGCCCTGCTCAACGCCGGGCCGATCGCAACCACGCTGCTCGCCACGGACAGCGAGAAGGCCGAGGTGACGCAGTTCGCCTACGGCGTGCTGCTCGCCCGCATCCCGCTGTTCATGTTCCAGGCGGTGCAGGCTGCCCTGCTGCCGCGGCTGAGCCGACTCGCGGCGAAGGGCGAGCTGGTCGAGTTCCGGGCCGGCCTGCGCCGGTTGATGGTCCTCGTGCTCGCCGTCGGCGTCGCCGGCACGATCGGCGCGTTCGTGATCGGCCCGTTCGTGATCGAGGTCGTGTACGACGCCGACCTCACTGGGCGCACGCTTGCCATGCTCGCCCTCGGCTCGGCGTGCTACATGGTGGCCCTCGCCCTCGCCCAGGCGGTGATCGCGCTCAAGGGGCACGCCCTCGTCGCCCTCGGTTGGGCGACCGGCGTGGTCGCCTTCGTGCTCGCGACCTGGCTGTCGAGCGACGACGTGTTCCGCCGGGTCGAGATCGGCCTGCTCGTCTCGTCGGTCGCGGCGATGGGCGCGTTCGCCCTCAGCCTGCGCCACCGGCTGGCGATCGGCGCCGTCCCGGACAGCGACTCGATGATCGAGGCGATCACCGACATGCCCCTGGAGACCTAGCCCGAGCGCATTGAGGGTTGCCGCCGTCGAGCGGCGCCTGCGGGCCTGTCCTTCGGGGAGTCTCCGAGGGCGGAAGCCCTCGGGTGGATCAGATTTGGATGCCGGCTTTGGCGGCCTCGGTGCGCAGGTCGTGGGCGACCATCAGCTTGACGAGGGATGGGAAGTCGACCTCCGGCTGCCACCCGAGTCGCGTGCGGGCCTTCGTCGCGTCGCCGATCAGCAGGTCGACCTCGGCCGGGCGGTAGAACTTGCGGTCCTGGCGGACGAAGCGCGACCAGTCGTCGATGCCGGCCTCGGCGAAGGCGCGGTCGACGAGCTCCCGGATCGAGTGGGTCTCCCCCGTGGCGACGACGTAATCCTCGGGCTCGGGTTGCTGCAACATCAACCACATCGCACGGACGTAGTCGCCGGCGTAGCCCCAGTCCCGTTTGGTGTCGAGCGTGCCCATCACGAGCTCGTGCTGCAGGCCGAGCTTGATCCGGGCCGCGGCGTTGGTGACCTTGCGGGTCACGAACTCGATCCCCCGCCGCGGACCCTCGTGGTTGAAGAGGATGCCCGAGCAGGCGTAGAGGCCATAGCTCTCGCGGTAGTTGACGGTGATGTCGTGGCCGAAGACCTTGGCGCAGCCGTACGGCGACCGAGGGTGGAACGGGGTCATCTCGTTCTGCGGGGTCTCCCGCACCTTGCCGAACATCTCCGACGACGACGCCTGGTAGAAGCGGATCGGGTTGCCCTGCGTGCCGCCGATCATGCGGATCGCCTCGAGCATGCGCAGCACGCCGAGGCCCGTCGTGTTGGCGGTCAGCTCGGCCTGCGAGAAGCTCAGGGCGACGAACGAGATCGCGCCGAGGTTGTACACCTCGTCCGGCTGGGCGATCTCGAGCGCCGCCACCAGTGACGGCAGGTCCGCCAGGTCGCCCGGGACGAGTTCGACGAACGGCATCTCCTCGATGAGCTGCGTCGCCCGGGGGTTGTTCTGCCCCTTGACCATGCCGTACACGTCGTAGCCCTGACCGTGCAGGAACTCGGCGAGGTGCTGGCCGTCCTGGCCGGTGATGCCGGTGATGAACGCTCGGGGCATAGAAGTTCGAGATACTACGAGCTGACGCCTGTCCTCACCGTTCGCGAGATCGGGCGAGCAGGCGACCCGGCGAACACGCCAGGCGGGCGAGCGGCGGAGCCGTGAGCTCGGCAGGCGAGCGCAGCGAGCAGGCGACCCGGCGAACCTGCCAGGCGGGCGAGCGGCGGAGCCGAGTCGAGCTGCGAGCAGGCGACCACGAGCGGCGAGCCGTGAGCCGGCGAGCGCAGCGAGCCGAAGCAGTAGGGTCGAGCGGGCCGCATGGACCCGGTTCGCCTCGCTCTCGATGTCGGCCCGCTCTACGGCCACCGCACTGGGGTCGGCGCCGCGGTCGCCGGTCTGCGCGCCACGCTGGAGGCCGAAGCGGGTGTCGAGCTCCACCCGTACGTCCTCAGCTTCCGGAGCCGCCCGGCCGCGCCGGTAAGCCGACTCCCGCTGCCGGCCGCACTGGCCCACCGGCTGTGGGCCCGCGCGGACTGGCCGCGTGTCGACCGCTGGCTCGCGCCCGCCGAGGTCGTCCACGGGACGAACTACGTCGTTCCGCCGAGCCGCCTGCCGCGGCTGGTCTCGGTGTACGACTGCTGGTTCCTCACCAACCTCCCGCGCGTGTCGCCCGCCGTGCGCCGCTCCGCCGCCGTGCTCCGCCGGGCCACCCGACACGGCGCATGGGTCCACGCGTCGAGCCAGGCGACGGCGGATCGCGTCCGTGAACTGCTCACCGAGCGCGTCGAGGTCGTCCACCTCGGGCCGCTCCCGGTCCCGCCGCCGGCGGCCCTCCCGGCCGACGCCGTCTGGGCGCATGCGCTCGAATGCCGGCCGTTCGTACTCACGCTCGGCACGGTCGAGCGCCGCAAGAACCTGCCCGCGCTCGTCGAGGCGTTCCGGCGCGCCGCGCCCGCGCTCGACGGTGCCGCGCTCGTCCTCGCCGGCGCACCAGGGGACGACACGGCGGCCGTCGCCGCGGCCGTGGCCGAGCTGCCGCCCCCGCTCCGCGACGATGTGTTCGTGCCTGGTGCAGTCGACACTGACACCAAGTCGTGGCTGCTCCACCACGCCGCCGTGATGGCCTACCCCTCGCTCGACGAAGGCTTCGGCTTCCCCATCCTCGAGGCCCAGGGCGCCGAGCGTCCGGTCGTGGCCACCCACGCCGGCTCGATCCCGGAGGTGGCGGGCGACGGGGCCGAACTGGTGCCACTCGGCGATGCCGACGCGCTCGCCGGCGCGCTCGTTCGCGTCCTGACGGACGACGACCGCCGTCAGGCGCTGCTCGCCGCGGGCACCGCCAACGTCGCCCGCTTCTCGTGGACGGCCACCGGCGCCGCGCTCGCCCGCCTGTATCGCCGCCTTCGCGACCAGGCGACGCCGTGACGCTCGACGTGGCGGTCCTCTGCGGTGGCGTCGGGGCCGCCCGCTTCCTCCGCGGTCTGGTGCAGGTCGTGCCACCGAGCCGGATCGCCGCGATCGTCAACACCGGCGACGACACGGTCATGCACGGCCTCGCGATCTCGCCCGACCTCGACACGATCGTGTACACGCTCGCCGGCGCCATCGATCCCGAGCGCGGGTGGGGACTCGCCGGCGAGACCTGGCGGACGATGGACGCGCTCGAGCGCTTCAGCGCCGTCCGGCCGGCGACGTCCGCGGCGGGAACCACGTGGTTCCGGCTCGGTGACCAGGACCTCGCCACCCACCTCTACCGCACCGCCCGTCTCGCCGAGGGCGCCCGGCCGACCGACGTCGCCGGTGAGCTCGCCCGCGCGTGGGGCGTCGAGGTGCGGCTCCTCCCGATGACCGACGGCCCGATGGCGACGAGGGTCGAGCTGGACGACGGCGAGGACGTGTCGTTCCAGGACTACTTCGTCCGCCTGCGGCACGCGGTCGCCGTGCGGGCCGTGCGCTTCGTCGCGCCCGACGGGACGCGGCCGACGACCGAGGTGCTCGCCGCCCTCGAGACCGCGCCGGCGGTCGTCATCGCCCCGTCGAATCCGATCGTCTCGATCGGTCCGGCCCGCGCTCTGGGCGGTGTCGACGAGCTGCTCGCCCGCCGCCGTGACCACGTCGTCGCGGTCTCGCCCATCGTCGGCGGCGCCGCCCTCAAGGGCCCCGCCGACCGCATGCTCGCCGAGCTCGGCCACGAGTCGTCCGTCGCCGGCGTCGCCCGGCTCTATGCGCCGATCGCGGCGACGCTCGTGATCGACCCGGCGGACGCCGCGCTCGCCCCCGCGGTCGAGGCGGCCGGGATGCGTGCCGTGGTGGTCCCCTCCGTGATGACGGACGCCGAGACCGCCGCCGCGCTCGCCATCGCCACGTTGGACGCGGCTGGATTCAGCGGTCCGTCGGCGCCCTGATCGCGGCAAGCCCCTCGGTGAGGGGAGTCCACGGCGACCACCCGAGGTGGATCCGCGCCCGGACGGGCGAGACGGCGAAACGGGTCAGCTCGTCGACGGGCGGCGACACGAACTCCGGCGGCGGACCGGCCGGCGCGAGCAACGCCCAGAGGTCACGCAGCGACGTCTGCACCCCGGTCCCGACGTTGACGACGAGGCCGCTTCCCCGCCGGCCCGACCGCACGAGGGCGTCGACGACGTCGTCGACGAAGACGAAGTCCCGCGTCTGGCGGCCGTCGCCGGCGATCGGCAGGGCCTCGCCCCGGGCGGCGGTCGCCACCGCCTTGGCGACGACCCCGCCGTCGGGGCGCTGGCGCGGGCCGTACACGCTGGCCACGGCGAGCGCGGTGAACTCGATGCCCCAGCGCTCGCGATAGGCGGCGAGGAGGTCGATGATCGCCTTGGCGACGACCCCGCGCACCCGACGCGGCTCGAGCGCCGCCTCGCGGACGGGAAGGTCGCGCGTGGCCGGGTGGCCGTAGAGGGCGGTCGCCGGCAGGGCAACGACGACCTTGGTGACGGCGGCCCGCCGGGCGGCCTCGAGCACACCGAGCATCGACGTGAACGAGCGCCCGAGCACGGCGGCCGAGGCGTCGTTCCTCGCCAGCAGCGCGAGGTGGTAGATCTCCCGCGGCCGCCGCAGCGCGATCAGCCCGGCCAGCTCGTCGGCGCACGCGTCGACCGTGTGAATTCGCAGCTCACTCGCCGACCTGGTCGCCGCGGTGGCCTCGACGACCGCCCGCGCCGCGGCGCGAGCCTCGGCCAGGTTGGCGAGCGAACCGGTGGACAGGTCGTCGACGACGTCGACCGACTCGCCCTCGACGATCAGCCGGTCGACGAGGTGCGAGCCGATGAACCCGGCGCCGCCGATGACGAGGACCGCCCGCTCCGCCAGATCCGGGGCGTTGGCGGTCACGTCCGGGCCTTCGGCGGTTACGTCCGGGCCTTCGGCCCTCAGGTCGAGCTCCATGTCAGCCGACCGGCGCTGGGACTCGGGCGTCGACCACGGATTCACCGTCGGGGATGATCGCGCCGGCGCCGACCACGGCACGAACGACCGTGGTCCGGTCACCGACCGCGCCCATCACGATGGCGTCCTCCACGACGGCGCCGGCGCCGATCGTCGCGCCGGGGAGCACCACCGATCGCGTGAGCGTCGTCCCCGTGCCGACGCGTGCGCCGGCACCCACCACGGCCGACTCCACCGTCACCCCCGGCCCCATCTCGGCGGTCGGGTGGACGGGCTCGACGCGCTCGTCACGCCGACCCGTCACCAGGTCGATGTTGGCGCGCAGGAACAGCTCCGGACGGCCGGCGTCGATCCAGTAGTCGTCGGTCGCGACCGCGTACATCCCGCCCCGGGCGACGAGGCGCGGGAACGTGTCCCGCTCCACGGACACCGGCCCGCCGCGCGCGATGAGATCGAGCACACTCGGCTCGAACACGTACGTCCCGGCGTTGATCAGGTTGCTCGGTTCCTCGCCCGGTGCCGGCTTCTCGACGAACGCGCGGACCCGGCCGGACCGGTCGAGGTCGGCGACCCCGAACGACGACGGATCGTCGACCGCCGTGAGGTGGATGGTGGCCTCGGCCCCGGAGGCTCGGTGCCTGGCGACGAGCGCGCCGACGTCGAGATCCGTGAGCACGTCCCCGTTGGCGACGATGAAGGTGCCGTCCACGCCGGCGTGGTCGGCGGCGAAGCGGATCGCGCCGGCCGTGTCGAGCGGCTCGGGCTCGACGGCGTACTCCACGGCGACGGCGCCACAGCGCGCCCCGGGAACGCCTCGACGAACGGCTCGGGGCGGAACCCGAGCGCCAGCGTGACGGCGTCCACGCCGCCTCGTTCGAGCCCGCCGATGAGCCGGGCGATGAGCGGGACGTGGGCGACCGGGAGCATCGACTTCGGAATCGTGTCGGTCAGCGGTCGGAGGCGGGTGCCGTAGCCGCCGACGAGGACGACGGCCCGCATCAGCCGGTGGCGGTGGGTGCCGGTGCGCTCGATGCCGGCGGCGTCGTCGTGGCGGGTGTCGCCGGTGTGCTCCCCGCAGGAGCGGGTGGTCCCGGTCGTCGCCCCGGGGGCCGTGGTCGAGATCGTGGCGTCCGAGACGCTGTCGGGCGGCGGCGTGTCGACCGCGCCGAGCTCGGGCAGGTTGGGCGCTGACGGCGGCATGGCCACGTCGACGTCCGAGGGCAGGAAGGCGATCGTGATCGCCATCGCGTCGTTGGAGATGCGAATGTCGTCGAAGTCGGAGGTGTACGTGGTGCCGTCGCCGGTGTCCTGGTAGCTGTCCCACACGACGACCTTGAGTTCGGCGTCCTCGTCGCTGCACTTGGTCTCGCCCTCGATGTACTCCTCACCGCCCTGGTTCTCTGGGAACCGCAGCGAGTCGTCGTCGAGCTCGACGTCGTACACGTCGAGGAAGACCCCGAGCGTGGCGTTCTGGCCGACCGCCGCCGACGTCGTCGGGTGCCAGTGGATCACGCCGTCGTCGTGACTGTGGACCCCGGTACGGCGGAACGCGTCGCTGATCAGCTGGCCGTTGCTGTCGACCTCCTCCAAGGCGCCGGTGAGCGTCTTGAAGTTGTCCGCGGTGCAGATCTGGAAGCCGTAGGCGATGTGCCAGTGTTGGTCGATCGTCGGCGGGCTGGCATCGGCCGCCGGCCGCGACTGCCGGGCGTACACGATCGTCGCCAGTCCGACGACGAGGATGCCGACGACCACCATCGGGAAGAGGGTGCCGCCCTGAAAGCGGACCCGCTTGCCCTTGCCCTTCTGCGCCAGCCGGGCGGCCTTCCTGGTCGACGATGACGACACCACGAGGGCGAGAGCCTATCGGCGGCCGGGAGCGGTCCGCCGTCGGCGCAGCGTGGTGACGAGGCATTCGTAGGCCTCGGCGACAGCCGTCGGCGACGCGGCCCGGACGACCCACTCGCGGCCCCGGGCTCCCATCTGCCGGGCTCGCTCGAGGTCGCCCGTGAGGTCGCTCACCGCAGCGGTGAATCGATCGGCGTCATCGGGCGGCACGGCGGTTCCCGCGCCGGCCTCGGCGAGGATCTTCGGGACGACCGTGCCCGGATCGATGGCGGCAACGATCGGGCGCCCGGCCGCCAGACTCGAGTACGTCTTCGACGGCACGCTGACCGCGGCCAGCCCGGCCCGCAAGGGGATGGCGTGGACGTCGCCGGTGGCGAGCAGCTCCGGAAGGCGGGCCTCGGGCAGGAAGCCGCCGAAGTGGACGTTGGCGAGCCCTTCGGCCGAGCGGCGCAGCTGCGCCAGGGAGGAGCCGTCGCCGTTGATGACGACGCTGATGCCCGGGAGGCGGCGGGCGGCCTCGACCACGAGCTCGACGGACTGCGAGAACCCGACGTTGCCCGCATACAGCAGCACTGGCTCGGCGCCGATGCCGAGCTCCGCCCGGTAGGCGGTCATCCGGTCGGCGGGGCGGATGCGTTCGGTGTCGACGAAGTTGGGGATCGTCCACACGGTCGCCGCGCGGGTGCTCGGCAGCTTGCCCGTGACGTTGACCTGCAGGTCGTCGGAGAGCACGGTCACGGCGTCGGCGAGGCGGTAGCTGAGGCGTTCGAGCCAGGTGGCCACGGCGATGACCCGCCGGTTCGTGATCGCGCCGGTCCGCACGGCCGCGTCGGGGAACACGTCCTGGATGTTGAACACGAGCGGCGCCCGGTGGGACCAGGCGACCAGGCGGCCGGTCACGCCCATCGTGAGCGGCGGCGACATCGCGATCACGGCGTCCGCCCGGCGGAACCACCCGCCCGCGCCGAATCCCGCCCACCCGGCGAGCGCCGAGAAGGCGACGAACCCCAGCGCGCGGCGCAGGAGGTCGCGCCGGTCCGAGCCGGGGAACGGGTGGACCCGCCGGATGGTCCCCCAGGACGTGCGCTCGGTCCGGGTGAGCCGGCCGGTCCAGCCCGGTTCGACGTGGTGACCGCGGTACCAGGGCAGCGACGTGACGACATGGACGCGGTGGCCGCGCCCGACCAGCTCGGCGACGATGCGCGACATGACGTGACCGGTGGGCGCGGTGTCGGGATCGAAGTGCGGGCACAGGACGACGAGTCGCAGCGGGGTCGTCACGGTGTCACCGGCCGGCGGCGAGGCGGTAGGCGGCGGCGAGTCGCTCGCCGGCGGCATGGCTCGTGAACTGGCCGGCGCGCTGGTGACCCTTGCCGACCAGGTACTCGTGGCGACGAGAGACCGTGGTGAGCGCGTCGGCCCACGCGTCCACCGTGAGCGGGAGGACGAGTCCGGCGTCGGCGACGACCTCGGGAAGCGCGGCGCGGTCACTGCACACCACTGGCGTTCCGAGCGCCATCGCCTCGAGCACGGGCGCGCCGAACCCCTCGTACTCCGACGGGAAGACGAGCGCGTCGGCGGCGGCGACGAGTCCGTCGCGATCGTTGTCCGGCACCCGTCCCGTGCGGATGACCCGCCCGTCGAGCCCGCGCTCGGCGATCCCGGCGATGACGTCGTCGTCGGCGAGCCCGCGCCCGCCGAGCAGCACCAACGCCAGGTCGGGGTCGCCCCACGAGCCGCCCATCAGGTCGAGCAGCAGTCGATGGTTCTTGTGCGGATGCGTGATCGCGGGGTACACGACGAAGTGGCGATCGCCGATCCCGTAGCGCTGCCGGACGGTGGCCGGGTCGGTGACCTCGTCGGCCGGTGGCGGGTCGAGCCCGTGCGGCACGACCACGACGGTGTCGGGATCCGGCCCGAACGCTTCGATGACCGATGACCGCACAAACTCGGTCGGGACGGCGACGACCGCGGCTCGGCGCACCGACCGCGGCATCGTCAGCTGCAGGTAGCCGCGCTTGACGGCGGTGAAGTACCGGGGGTGGGTGCGGTACTGCAGATCGTGCACCGTGAGCACGATCGGGACCGGCGACTGCAGCGGCACGGTGCCACCGCCGTGGTGGACGACGTCGCTGCCGGTGAGCTGGCGGGCGAGCCACGTCGCCTCGATGAGAATGCGCCGGCTGCGGCGCCGAGCGTCGAGCGAGGCGACGACGAGCTCGTGGCGGGCCGCCACGTCGCCGTGGGCGGCGGCGTACCCGGGCAGCACGAACAGGCGGGCGGTGACCTCCGGGGCGGCGTCGTGCAGCCCGACGAGCTGGCGGGCGAGGTACTCCTCGGACCCGCCGACCTGGCCGGGCAGGCACCACAGCAGGTTCACCCCGACGGCGAGGCCGCTCATTGCCCGCTCGCGATCATGAGGCGGTGGCGACGGATGCCCGGACGACGTCGCGGTAGGCGTCGAGCGTCCGCTGCGCGGTGGCGTCCCAGGTGAGCTCGGCCGCTCGACGGCGGCCGGCGGTGGCGAGCTCGTCGCGGCGGTGCTCGGCGGCGACGAGACCGGCGGCGATGCCGTCGACGTCGAACGGGTCGACGAGCACCGCGGCCCCGCCCGCGACCTCCTCGGTCGCGGTGCCGGCGCTGGTGACCACGGGCGTGCCCTGCACCATCGCCTCGGCGACGGGGAGGCCGAAGCCCTCGACCTCGCTCGGGTAGGCGAACACGGTCGCCGACGCGTACAGGGCCGGGAGGTCCTCGCGCGGCACGAAGCCGAGGAACTGGACGTCCGTGCCGACGCCGTCGGTGGCCGACCCCCACCCGTCCGGGCCGGCGACGACGAGCGGCAGGGCGTCGTCGAGGCGGTCCACGGCGGCGGCGAGGCGGCGCAGGTTCTTGCGCGGCTCGAGCGTGCCGACGAAGAGCACGAAGCGCTCCGGGAGGCGATAGCGCAGCCTGACCTGCTCGACGTCGACCGCGACCGCCGGGGCGTGGTCGACGCCGAGCGGGATCACACGCAGCCGGGAGGCCTCGATGCCGGCGGCCTCCAGGTCGTGGCGGCTGGCCTCGCTCGACGTGAGCACGAGGGTCGCCGACGCCCGGATCACGTCGAGGCTGCGGCGCATCACGCGGATGCCCTGCCGGCTGAACTTGGTGGGATCGCGGAGGAACGCCAGGTCGTGGACCGTCACGACCAGCGGCGCCGCGGTCGGGCAGGGGACGAGGCCGGTGGCGTGGGTGACGTCGACCGGGCCGGTGGCCCGCTCGACGGCCGGCCGCCGGGCGCGCAACCACGACTCGTAGAGCAGCGGCCGCGGCAGCGGGAGCTGGGCGACCGGGATCGGCGGACGCCACGGTGGCAGGGGTGGACGGCGGTGGCGGGCGGCGACCCCGAGCAGCGTCACCTCACCGCGGGGGACCAGCCGGCGAGCGACCTCGAGCGCGGCGACGGCCGTGCCGCCGGGCGCGTCGTGCCACAGCTGTTCGAGCGTGTAGGCGACGCGCATGATGCCAATGATGGTGGGCGCGGTCTTACGATGTCCCGCATGCCTGCATCCGGTGACTTCTGGGCGGACCGTCGCGTCGTCGTGACGGGAGGATCGGGATTCCTCGGCCGGCAGGTGGTCGCCCAGCTCGCCGGCCGAGGCGCCGACGTGGTCGCCCCGCGCCGGGCGGAGTACGACCTGACCGCGCCGGGTGCGGCCGAGGCGCTGCTCGCCGATCATCAGCCGGCGACGCTGATCCACCTCGCCGCCCGAGTCGGCGGCATCGGCTTCAACCAGGCCGAGCCGGCGTCGCTGTACCTCGCCAACCTGGTCATGGGCACGCACGTCATCGAGGCGGCGCGGCACGCGCCGAGCGTCGACAAGACCGTGCTCGTCGGCACGGTCTGCTCGTACCCGAAGTTCACGCCAGTGCCGTTCCGCGAGGAGAGCCTGTGGGACGGCTATCCCGAGGAGACCAACGCGCCGTACGGACTCGCCAAGAAGGCCCACCTCGTGCACGCTCAGGTCAACGCCGAGCAGTACGGGCAGCGCTTCGCCTACCTGATCCCGACGAACCTGTACGGGCCGGGCGACAAGTTCCACCCGCGGGTGTCGCACGTCATCCCGGCGCTGATCAAGAAGTGCGTCGAGGCCGTGGAGACCGGGGAGCAGAAGGTCGAGGTGTGGGGAACGGGCCGGGCCAGCCGCGAGTACCTGTACGTCGACGACGCCGCCGAGGCGATCGTGCTCGCCGCCGAGGCCCACGACGGGACCGAGCCGATCAACCTCGGGACGGACCACGAGATCACGATCCGGGAGACGGCCGAGACGATCGCCCGTCTCGTCGGGTTCGACGGCGAGCTGAGCTGGGACCCGTCCAAGCCCGACGGCCAACCCCGGCGCCGGGTCGATGCGTCGAGGGCGGAGCAGTTCCTCGGCTGGCGGGCCCGGACCTCGTTCGAGGACGGCCTGCGCGCGACGATCGACTGGTACCTGGCCAACCGGGCCGAGGCCGAACGCCCCGCCCCCTGACCACCTTCCATCCGAGTGTCTTGTGCCGATGGAGTGCCCGATGCGGGAGGGACCCTCATCGGACACTCCGATGCACGAAGACACTCGGATTCAGAGGACGCCGGCCGCGACGGCCGCCTGCCGGTACCACTCGGCGAGTGTGTCGATCGTCTCGTGGGCATTGAGCCCACTCGGATTCGGGACGACCCACAGCTCGGCGCCGTCGACCGACTCGGGTTGACGCCCGAGCTTCGCCCGGGGCTCGTCGAAGGCGGTGCGGTAGGCGGTGACGCCGGCGACGGCGACGACTACCGGCCGGTGCTCGGCGACGAACGTTCGCAACCGTTGCCCGCCCGCACGCAGCTCCTCGGCGTCGATCTCCGACGCCCGCGGCGTCGCCCGGGCCACGAGGTTGGTGATGCCGAGCCCGCGGGCGACGAGGTACCGGCGGTCGTCGTCGGTCATCCCGGCGCCGCGGTCGATCGGCCGGTCGATGACGCCCGCGCGCAACAACGCCGGGTAGAAGCGGTTGCCGGGATGGGCGAAGTGGGTGGCGGTCGCCGCCGTCCACAAGCCCGGGTTGATGCCGACGAACAGCAACCGAAGTCCCGGCCCGACGAGGTCGGGCACCGTCGCGTTGCGGAAGGACTCGAGCTCGGCCCGGGTGAAGCCCACGGCGGCGGACGCTACGTCCTGTTCCGGGCGCGATCCTTCGCAGCAGTCGAGAAGAACCGCGCCCAGATCGGCCTGTGAGAAGGATCGCGCCCAGATCAGGGCGACGGATCCGCCGCCAGCTTGACCAGCTCGTCGCCGGCGGCCCGGCCGAGCTCGACGAGTTGACGGAACTGCTCGTCGCGGAGGAACTGGTCGCCGGTCGAGTAGTTCGGGAAGCGGCGGTCGGCCTTGGCGTACCGCCGCAGGGCGATGTCGAGGCTGCTCGCCACCTGCGCCTTGGCGTAGTGAATCGTGCCGGTGAACGTCTCCTCCCCCGTGCCGCGGTACGTGACCGTGAGCGAGGCGACGAGCCCGCCGGGTAGCGCCGCCGACCCGGCACTGATCGTGTCCAGCCCGGTCAGGTCGATGTCGACGACCACATCGGGCAGCTCGAGCCCGGCCAGCTCCACCGCCTGGCGCAGGGTGGTAAACGCCCCGACGCTGTCACCGCTGGCGTCGAGGCAGAGGATCGTCCGGCACCGCCGGCGCAGGAGCTCGACCAGCCCGAGGTTCTCCCAGTGCCCGCCGTCGGCGACGAACACGTAGCGGTCGGCCGGGTCGTACCACCCGAGGATCTCCTTCAGCAGGTATCCCAGCCGGACCCGCGGGAACCTGGTGTGGGGATCGGTCACGACCCGGGGATTGGGCAGCCAGATCCCGAGATCGATGTTGGTGGCCGCCATCAGGGCGTTCGTCGAGCCCCTACTCATCCGCCCCATCGCCGAGGCGAAGGCGGCGCCGCTCGTGGCGATCCACGACGACACGCACCGCTCGACGGCCAGCTCATCGGGCAGCACGGCGAGATACCGGTCCGTCGCCACGACGTCGTCCCCGATGCGGACCTCGCGCCGGGAGATCGTGAACGTCTCCGCCGGCAGCCCGCCGGGGGCGATCCCAGTGCGCTGCTGGGCGCAGCACAGCACCAGCTCGGGCGCATCGTCCGGCATCTCGGTCCACGTCAGCTGGCTCGCCTCGGACGGAGACGAGATGGCCCCGGAACCGTCCCGGGCCAGCCCGAACGTGCGGCTGAGGCGCTTGCGGTAGAGGCGGTGGATCGACAGCTGGGTGATCCCGACGAGGGCGTACACGGCGACGAAGGCGATCGCGACGACGGCCCACGACACGGGCGAACTGAACACCCCCGTACCGATCGCGGCGTCGGTCGCCACCTTGCCGCCCCACACGACCGCGGCGACCGCGAGCAGCACGCCACCGAGCTCGGGCAACCGGGACCGCAGCTGCCCGACCACCGGCTTGCTCACGAGCCGCCAGATCGTGCCGCCGACGCCGGCCAGGGCGGCGAGACCGATCCACGACGCGCGGGCGGCTTCGGCACCGCCCCACATGAAGTTGCCGACGGCGACCATCGCGACCGGCACGGCGACGAGGAAGAGCAACAAGACGAGCCCGAGCGCACCGAGCAGCGCGGCCAGCCGCCACCACGTCGCGACCCGCCACGACGGCAACGCCGACGCCGCGAGGACGAGCACGCCGACGCCGGCGACGAGAAGTCCCGGCAACCACAGCTCGGCCGGCACGTCGAGGCGGTCCGGGAGATCGCCGAGCTGCCGCAACACGGGCTGCACGGCGTGGCTGCCGATCACCCATCCGAGCGGCCACGCCAGCGCGTACACGAGCGCGCCGAGGACGACGACGTTGAAGCCGACGTAGAGGACGGCGAAGAACACCGGGTGGCCGAGTCCGCCCGGCCCGTTGCGCAGGAAGCGATGGCGCCCGTGCGGACTCCCGCGCGGCGGTTCCTGTAGCCACTCGATGATGTCGGCGGCCGCCGGCCGGGCCGGATCGGCGGCCCGCACGAGCCGCCACGCCGTCGCCGCGTACGAACCCCCGGACACCGCGGTCAGCCAGCGGGCCCGGGCCATCACCCCACCCGCCTCGAGCCGGTCGAGCGCGCCGAGGGCGAAGGCGGCAGCTCGGATCCCCCCGCCCGAGCAGCACACCCCGAGCTCGTCCGGCGCGGGTGGTGGCCCGCCCTCCGCCGGTGCACTGGTCTCGTGGACCCGTGGCCGGTGCGGCTCGTTGCGACGGACGAACGCGAGCATCAGGGCCATCACGACGGTCACGACGCTGACGGCGGCGAACAGCCATTTCGTCCAGGCGATGGTCGAGATGGTCACCGGCAGGGCGAGGTTGCTGGGATAGGCGAACCGGCCGTCCTCGACGCCCAGGCCGGCGAGGACCAGCAGGTTCTCGACGACGTCGAGCGCGCCAACCACGACGGGGAGCACGATCACGGTCCGCTCGGCCGACTTCAACTTGGGAGCCTGGTACAGCGGCCACCAGCGGCGCAGGATGCCGGCGCCGAGCACTACGTAGCCGGCGATGTACAGGAAGTCCCAGCCGATGCTCACCCGGGCCTCCCCGAGGTCCGGCGGGCAGGTCGGGATCCACTCGGCCAGGCGTTGATCGGAGCCCGCCAACTGAACGGCGAAGTGGAAGGAGTCGCACGGCCGGGTCCGGGCGAGCAGCACGTTGCCGGCGACGCTCAGGATCAGCCCGACGAGGATCCACGCCCACGAGCCGAGCCCGCGTCGGGGTCGTGGATCGAGTCCACCCACGGCGGACATCCTGACACCCGCCGGCGGTCAGAGCGCGGAGATCAACTCGGCGAGCGGGGTGCGGAAGTCGCGGAGCAGTGGGAGCCCGGCGGCGCGCAGCACGGCGTTGTCGAGGACGCTGTTCGCCGGACGCGGCGCCGGGCGCGGCGGATCGAGCTCGCTCGTGGCGATCGGCCGCACGCGCCCGGGATCGTGACCGCCAGCCGCGAGCACCTCGCGGGCGAACTCGTACCACGACACCTCGCCGGCGTTGGTCACGTGGTGCACGCCGGACCGCCGGTCGAGGGCGAGCCGGCGGAGCACCGGCGCGAGGTCGGCGGCGAACGTCGGGCAACCGATCTGGTCATCGACGAACGCCAATTCATCCTCCGATCGGTTCGCCAGGCCGAGCACCGTCTTCACGTTGTTCGAGCCGTACTCTCCGCACAGCCACGACGTGCGCACCACCACCGCCGCCGGCCCCAGGGCGAGCGCCTCGGACTCGCCGGCCAACTTCGACGCGCCGTAGACCGACTGCGGGTTGGGCGCGTCCCACTCGCGATAGGGACGGACGAGCGTGCCGTCGAAGACGTAGTCCGTCGACACGGACACGAGGTGGGCACCGGCGCGGTGACACCCCTCGGCCACCCAGCGCACGGCGAGGGCGTTGGTCACCATCGCCCGTTCCGGCTCGCCTTCGCACGCGTCGACCGCGGTCCACGCCGCGGTGTGGACGACGGCGTGCGGGCGCACCGTCAGGATCGCGGCGAGCACGGCATCCCGGTCGGTGACGTCGAGGCTCGCGTGGTCGGCCGCGATCACGTCGTCGCCCGCGACGGTCGCGGCCCGCACGACGTCCTGGCCGAGCTGTCCGCCGGCGCCGGTCACGAACAGCCGCACGTCAGCCGCTCCGGCCCCAGTCGCTCTCGACGACCGGGGCCCGGTCGCGCAGCGGCTCCCACCACTCCGAGTGGGCCGCGTACCAGTCGATCGTCTCGGCGATCCCGGCGTCCCAGTCGACCTCCGGCTCCCATCCGAGCTCCCGGCGGATCTTCGACCAGTCGAGGACGTAGCGGCGGTCGTGCCCGGGTCGGTCGGGCACGATCGTCTTCAACGACGGCGGCTTGTCCAGCCGCCCGAGCACGGTGTCGGCGATCTGCTCGATGCTGCGCTCCACCCCCGTCCCGACGTGGTACGTCTCGCCGACCCGGCCTCGCTCGAGGATGACGTCGATCGCCCGGCAGTGGTCGACGGCGTGGATCCACTCGCGCCGGTTCTGCGTCGAGGCGTACATCGGCAACGGCTCGTCACGCAGGGCGAGCGTCGTGAAGTACGGGATCACCTTCTCGGGGAACTGGTACGGGCCGTAGTTGTTGGCGCAGTTGGTGATCGTGACGGGGAGGCCCCACGTCTCGTGGTAGGCGCGGACGACGTGGTCGCCACCGGCCTTCGACGCGTTGTACGGCGTGCGCGGCCGGTACGGCGAGTCCTCGGTGAACGCCTCGTCGGCGTCGAGATCGAGATCGCCGTACACCTCGCACGTCGACACGTGGTGGAACCGGCGCACGCCGACCCGCCGCGCCGCCTCGCACAGCCCCTGGGTCCCGAGCACGTTGGTGCGGAAGAAGCGGTCCGGCTCGAGCACGGCGAGGCTGTTGTGCGACTCGGCGGCGAAGTTCACGACGACGTCGACGCGGTGGCTCGCCAGCTCGCGCCGGCGACCCGGTCGGTGTCGCCGATGTCGGCGTGCACGAACGTCACGCCGTCGATCCCGTCGACGTTCTCGCGCACGCCCGCGTAGGTCAATGCGTCGAGCGCCACGACGTGGTCGCCGGGATGGTGCTCGCCGCCAGTAGCGGACGAAGTTCGAGCCGATGAACCCGGCCGCGCCGGTGACCAGCACTGTCGTCATGAACGCCAACGCGGCCGCTGGTCGTCCGGCAGGGCGGCCCGGAGCGGATTGCCGCGATCGCGTGCCGGACAGGATCGGGTCGGCGATCCCCCAGTCCGCGCCGACCGCCGGGATCGTCCCAGGCCACGCCGAGCTCGTCGGCGGGGTCGTAGTAGCCGTCGACGAGGTACGTGATCACGACGTCGGTCAGCGCGGCGAAGCCGTGGGCGACACCCGGTGGGATGAATACGCCGCTGTGGTTGTCGCCCGACAGGTCCACGGTCAGCGTGCGCCCGTCAGTCGGTCCGCCCTCGCGCAGGTCGTGGAGCACGACCCGGGCGGTTCCGATCGGGACGTACCAGTAGTCGGACTGGCGCAGGTGGTAGTGCAGCCCGACGATCGAGCCCGCCTGCCGGTCGGCCCGGTTCGCCTGGACCATCTCCCGGCCGTTCGGGAACCACTCCCGGCGATAGGTCTCGACGAACATGCCCCGCTCGTCGGTGTGCACCGCCGGCTCGACGAGGTGGACGCCGGCGATGCGGTCGGACTCGGTGACGGTGGGCATCGGGCAGTCGATGGTCCTCGGTCACTCGACGTCGATCTGGCAGTGGTCGCCGATCATCAGCCGGAGGGACCGGGGCCGCCGGTTGCTGCGGGTCACGATCGCCTCCCGTCCGATGAGGCTGTCCTCGAGGCGGGGGATGCCGAGCACCTTCGAGTTCTCCATCACGACCGAGTGCTCGATCTCGCTGCCGACGATCTCGCAGCCGGCGCCGATCGCGCTGAACGGACCGATGAAGCTGTCCACGACGCGGGTACCGCGACCGATCGCGGCCGGTCCCCGGACGTTCGAGTTGACGATCTCAGCGCCCTCCTCGACGACGACCCGGCCGTCGATCGTCGACGCCTCGTCGACGACACCGTCGACGCGCGGGTGCAGCTGCTCGAGGAGCAGGCGGTTGGCCTCGAGCAACGGGGTGAGCTTGCCGGTGTCGATCCACCAGCCGGTGAGCAGTTCCGTGCGCACGCGGTGGCCCTGGTCGATGAGCCACTGGATCGCGTCCGTGATCTCCAACTCGCCGCGGTCCGACGGCGCGATCGCCCTGACCGCCTCGTGGATCGTGGGGTCGAACAGGTACACGCCGACGAGCGCGAGGTCCGACGACGGCGCGTCCGGCTTCTCCTCGAGACGGATCACGTGACCGTCGCCGTCGAGCGTGGCGACCCCGAAGCGCTGCGGGTCCTGCACCCGCTTCAGCAGGATCTGCGCCGCGGGAGGGGCCGCCGACCGGCGAGCGGCCTCGAACGCCTCGACGAACGCGGCGAGATCCTGCTCGAGGAGGTTGTCGCCGAGGTACATCACGAAGTCGTCGTCACCGAGGAACTCGCGGGCGATGAGCACGCAGTGGGCGAGCCCGAGCGGTGCCTCCTGCGGGACGTACGTGACCTTGACCCCGAACGGCGTGCCGTCGCCGACGGCGTCGCGGATCTCGTCGCCGGTGTCGCCGATGATCACGCCGACGTCGGTGATCCCGGCCTCGGCCATCGCCTCGAGCCCGTAGAACAGGATCGGCGTGTTGGCCACGGGCACGAGCTGCTTGGCCCGCGTGTGGGTGATCGGTCGCAGGCGCGTGCCGGCTCCGCCGGCGAGGATCAGCGCCTTCATACGGTCCGGGAGTGTAGGACCGGACGGCCCTTCGTCAGCCCTGCACCGTGGTGGTCGTTGGCGGCGCCGGGGCGAGGCCCCGGAAGTAGTTGAGGATCGGCTCGGCTCCGTCGGTGAGCTCGAGAGCGGACTGACCCTCGCGCTCGACCCCCTCGACCGGGAGCGTGTACGTCGCCAGTCCCTCCTCCGCCGCCCCGCGCAGCGCGTTGGCGGCCTCCACGGGGTCGACGTCCTCGTCGATGCGCACGGCCCCGGTGGCGGCCCCGATGAGCTCGCCGAGCCGGAACGGTTGGCGGCGGATCTGGCGGAGGAGCTTGGCGACCGCGGTGCGGATGAACTCCTGCTGGCGGGCGATCCGGCCGAGGTCGGGCGCACGCGGGTCCTCTTGCCAGTCGCCGTCGATGAACTCCTGGTAGTGGCGGCTGCGGGCGTAGGCGAGGGCCTGCGTGCCGTCGAGCACCTGGCAGCCGGGGTTGAGCCGGAGCCCGGTGTTCTCGTCCTGGGCGGCAGTTCTTCACGCAGATCTCGACCCCGCCGATCTCGTCGACGAGGCTGGTGAAGCCGCCGAAGTCGATCTCGACGTAGTGGTGGATCGGGATGCCGAGCGATTCGGTGACGGTGCGGGCGAGGCGCTGGGGCCCCTCGTTGTACGCCGAGTTGATCTTCGCCGAGTGGTCGGTGCCGGCGATCGGGACCCACAGGTCGCGGGGCAGGCTGAGCAGCGACGCCCCGCCCTCCTCCTCGCGGCGCAGGATCATGATCGTGTCGCTGCGCTGGCCGCTGACCTCGGCCTCGTCGCCGATCGAGGCGCTCTCCGGGTCGCCGGTGTCGACGCCCTCGCGGGAGTCCGATCCGACGAGGAGGAAGTTCTCGGCCGGGCCGTCATTGGCGGCGAGCACCTCCTCGAGGTCGGGTACCCGCTCGACGTCTTCGGACCGCTCGCGGGCCGCGTACAGCACGCCGGCACTGCCCGCGGCACCGACGAGCATGGCCAGACCGAGGGCCATGCCGGTCGGCGGACGGCGCAGTCGGCTGCCAGGCATGGCGATCAAACCTAACGGGACGAACCTCGACAATCGCGGCGCGCGCACCCGGGCGCGGGGTCAGCGGAGGTGGACCACGTCGCCGACGTCGACGCGGTGGGTGACCCCGCAGTGGTCGAGGACGACGAGCCGCCCGTCGGGCTCGACGTCGAGCGCCGTGCCGGCGACCGTGCCGTCAGTGAGCTCGATGCGTACGGCGCGCCCGAGCGTGGCGAGCGTTCGGCGGTAGCGGTCGGCGATGTCGTCGGGCAGCCGGTCGTACGCGCCGAGCACGGCGTGGAGGACGTCGAGCGGGGCGACGTCCTCGCCGAGGCGGGCCGCGCCGTCCGGCGCCCAGCGCACGTTGAGGCCGAGCCCGACCACGACCGCGCCGGCCGCCGAGCGCTGGGCGAGGATGCCGGCCAGCTTGCGGTCACCAACGAGCACGTCGTTGGGCCACTTCAGCACGGCGACGACGTCCGCGACGTCCCGGCACGCGTCCACGGCGGCCAGCCCGACCCGGCGGGTGAGCTCGCCGGGATCACGGGGCACGAGGTGGAACAGCAGGCTCACGAGCAGGTTCGCTCCGGGCGGGGCATCCCACCGACGGTCGAGCCGGCCCCGCCCGGCGGTCTGGTGGTCGGCCACGATCACGCTGCGGTCCGGCCGCGAGTCGGCGCTGGCGAGCAGGTCGGCGTTGGTGCTCCCGGTCTCGGCGACGTGCTCGACCGTCCATCCCGGCGGCCACGGCCGCGACGGGTTCGCGGGGCGCTCGACCACGGCCCCTACATTGGCAGCCGTGCTGCGCAAGATCCTGATCGCCAATCGCGGGGAGATCGCCGTGCGGGTCATCCGGGCGGCCCGCGAGCTCGGCGTCTCGACGGTGGCGGTGTACTCCGAGCTCGACCGCGACGCGCTGCACGTACGCCTCGCCGACGAGGCCTACGCACTGGGTGGGCGGACGGCGGCGGAGAGCTACCTCAACACCGAGGCGATCCTCAAGGTCATCCAGGACAGCGGCAGCGACGGTGTCCATCCCGGTTACGGGTTCTTCAGTGAGAACGCGGATTTCGCTCGGGCCATCACAGACCTGGGAGTCGTGTTCATCGGTCCACCGGCCGAGGCCATCGAGGCGATGGGCGACAAGGTGTCGAGCCGCAAGGCCGCGCTGAGCGGAGGCGCGCCGATCGTGCCCGGGACCACCGAGTTCGCCCGATCGGCGGACGAGATCGCCGCCTTCGGCGAGGAGCACGGTTGGCCGATCGCGATCAAGGCCGCGTTCGGCGGCGGGGGCCGCGGCATGAAGGTCGTCCAGAGCGCCGCCGAGGTGGCCGACGCGATGGCGGCTGCGCAGCGCGAGGCGAAGAGCTCGTTCGGTCGCGACGAGGTGTACGTCGAGCGCTACCTGACGTGGCCCCGGCACGTCGAGGTGCAGGTGATCGGCGACCACGACGGCGAGCTGGTGTGGGTCTCGACGCGCGACTGCTCGGCCCAGCGCCGCCACCAGAAGCTGATCGAGGAGGCGCCGGCACCGAATCTGCCCGACGGCGTCGAGGACGCGATGGGCGCGGCCGCCGTCGACGCCGCCAAGGCCGTCGGCTACCACAACGCCGGCACCGTCGAGTTCATCTACCAGGACGGCGAGTTCTTCTTCCTCGAGATGAACACGCGGCTCCAGGTCGAGCATCCGGTGACCGAGTTGATCACCGGGATCGACCTCGTCGAGTGGCAGCTCCGCGTGGCGTCGGGTGAGGCGCTGCCGATGTCGCAGGAGGAGGTGCGGGCGCAGCAACGGGGCCATGCGATCGAGATCCGCATCAACGCCGAGGACCCCGCAGGCGGCAAGTTCCTCCCGTCGCCCGGCCGGATCACCAAGCTGACCGCTCCCGACGGCTTCGGCGTGCGCTTCGACTCCGGCTACCACGACGGCGACGAGGTCAGCCAGTACTACGACAACCTCGTCGGCAAGCTGATCGTGTGGGGCCGCGACCGGCCGACGGCGATCGCTCGGGCGATCCGCGCCCTCGAGGAGCTCACCGTCGACGGTGTGGCCACGACGATCCCGGCCGACCTCGCGATCCTGCGCCACCCGGACTTCGCCGCCGTCACCCACTCGACGAAGTGGGTCGAGGAGAAGCTCGATCTGTCAGGGGTCGCCGCGCCGGCCGCGCCCGTCGCCGCCGAGGAGGAGGGCGAGGAGGCGGAGCCGCTCGTGCGCCGGCACACCACGGTCGAGGTCAACGGCAAACGCTTCGAGGTCGACGTGTGGGTGCCCGAGTCGGCGGGAGCCGTCGCCGCCGGGCCCGCCGGGGCGGCCAAGCCGCGCCGGGCGCGGCGCACGGCCGCCGGCGGCGCGAGTGGCGGGGCCGCGGGCAGCGGCAGCGTCACCGTGCCGATGCAGGGCACCATCGTGAAGGTGCTCGTCGAGGTGGGCCAGGAGATCGAGGTCGGTCAGCCGGTGGTCGTGCTCGAGGCGATGAAGATGGAGAACCAGATCGCCGCCGAGAAGGGCGGAACGGTCAAGGAGATCAAGGTCTCCCCCGGCGACACCGTGGGCGGGGGCGACGTCGTCGTCGTGATCGACTGAATTCCGTTCTGTTTGTCGGAATCGGCCGGATCCGGCCCATCCCGACTGACAGAACTACTCGGCGGCCTCGGCGAGGGCCTCCGAGAGCGCTGGGTGAACCAGCAGCGACTCCAGGATGTCGTTCACTTTGAGGTTGGCCGTGACGGCGAGGGCGACGACCGAGATCAGCTCGGCCGCGTGGCGGCCGACGATCGAGCCGCCGAGCACGACGCCCGTGGCCGGGTCGGAGATGATCTTGACGAAGCCGCGCGGGTCGTTGTTGATCAACGCCTTGGCGCTCGCCGAGAAGGGCACCTTGGTGACCCGGATCTTGCGCCCCGACGCGAACGCCTCCGCCTCGGGCAGTCCGACGTCCGCGATCTCGGGCTCGGTGAAGATCGCCGAGGCGGCCTTGTCGTAGTCGAGGTGGCGGTGCTCGCGGTCGTGGAGACCCATCAGCCGCTCGGCCACCTTGCGCCCCTGCATCGCCGCCACTGACGACAGGGGCAGCTTCCCGCTCACGTCGCCGGCGGCGTAGACGTGTTTGACGTTGGTGACGCAGTTGTGGTCGACGGGGATGTAACCGCCGGCGTCCACGGCGATTCCGGCGGCGTCGAGGTCGAGGTCGTCGCTGTTGGGCACCGAGCCGATGGCGAGCACGGCGTGGGTGGAGCGCACGACCCGCCCGTCGTTGCACCGCACCACGACTCCCTCACCGTCGATCTCGGCGTCCGGATCACGTTCGATCGCCTCCGCCCGCGCCCCCTTGAGGAGCTGCACGCCGCGGCGCAGGAAGTCCTCCTCGAGCACGGCGGCGACCTCCGGGTCCTTGCCGGGCAGCACCTGCTGTCGTGACACGACGAGCGACACCTTGGCGCCGAACGACGAGAACATGTGCACGAACTCGACACCCGTGACCCCCGAGCCGACCACGGTGATGCTTTCCGGGAAGACCTTCGGCGGGTAGCAGTCGCGGGTGGTCAGGATGCGGTCACCGTCGGGCATGCACCAGTCGGGGATGCGCGGGCGGGAGCCCGTCGAGACCAGCGCGTAGTCGAACTCGATCACCTCGTCGGTTCCGTCGACGCCGCTGACGTGCACGGCGTGCGGGCCGACGAACCGGGCGGAGCCGGAGACGAGACGGACGCCCTGACTCTCGAGCAGCTGGACGATGCCGTTGTGCAGATGGCTCTTGATCCCCTCGATGCGCGACGTGAGGGCGTCGGTGTCGACCTCCGGGCTCGCCTGCTCGAGCCCCATGCCCGTCGAGCGACGCAGGAAGCTCATCGCGCCGCCGGTCGCGATCATCGTCTTGGACGGGATGCAGTCCCAGAGGTGGGCGGCGCCGCCGATCACGTCGCGCTCGACCATCGTGACCTTGGCGCCGAGCCGGGCCGCGTACGTCGCCGCGGTGTTGCCGGCCGGACCGCCACCGACGATCAGGAAGCGCGTGGTCACGATCACAGGCTACGTGAGCAGGCGGACCGGCTGTACGGTGAGCGACCCGTGGACGAGCCGACCACCGACGCCGCCCCCGCCCCGAGCGACGCGCCGCTCACGGGCAGCGGGCTGGCCGCCGAGCGGGCGCGCCGCCAGTCCCGGGTCGACGAGATGCGCGGCGCCGGGCGGGAGCCCTACCCGTACCGCTTCGACCGCACCCACACGCTGGCGGACGTGCGGTCCGAGTGGTCCGACCTGGCGCCCGGGAGCGAGACCACGGTCGAGATCGCCGTCGCCGGGCGGGTCCTGCTCAAGCGGGACACCGGCAAGCTCGTGTTCGCGACCATCGGCGAGCGTGGCGTCGAGCTGCAGCTGTTCATCTCCAAGGCCGCCGTCGGTGACGAGGCCTTCGCCGACGTCAAGGCCCTCGACCGCGGCGACTGGGTCGGCGCCCACGGTCGCGTGATGACGACCCGTGCCGGCGAGCTCTCGGTGAGGGTCGACCGGCTCGTGCTCCTCGCCAAGTCGATCCGGCCCCTCCCCGACAAGTGGCACGGCCTGCACGATCCCGACACCCGCTTCCGCCAGCGCTACGTCGATCTCGTCGTCAACGCCGACGCCCGCCGGGCGTTCGACGTGCGCCACGAAGTGCTCGCCAGCTTCCGTCGCACGCTCGGCGAGCGCGGCTACGTCGAGGTCGAGACACCGATCCTCCACGTCGAGGCCGGCGGCGCCCATGCCCGGCCGTTCATCACGCACCACAACACGCTCGACATGCAGATGTACCTGCGCGTGGCCACCGAGCTGCATCTCAAACGGCTGATCGTCGCCGGCATGGACCGCGTGTTCGAGATCGGCCGGACGTTCCGCAACGAGGGGCTCTCCCCACGCCACAACCCCGAGTTCACGATGATGGAGTCGTACGCCGCCTACGCCGACTGGACGGACGTGGTCGAGCTCACCGAGGACCTCATCCGCACCGCGGCACGCGACGCGCTCGGCACCACGGTCGTGACGATCCGCGGCCAGACCGTCGACCTCGCCGACGAGTGGCCACGGCGGCGGATGACCGATCTCGTCTCCGGCGCGATCGGCGAGGAGGTCCACCCTTCCCAGCCGGTCGAGCAGGTCCGGGCCCGGGCCGACGCCCGCGGCGTGCGTTGGGAGGAGGCGTGGGGATCCGGCAAGTTGATCGAGGAGCTCTTCGCCGCCACGGTCGAGCCGTCGATCGTCGCGCCGGTGTTCGTCACCGGACACCCGGTCGAGATCTCGCCGCTCGCCCGGGTCGACCGCGACGACCCGTACCTCACCGAGCGGTTCGAGCTGTTCTGCGACTCGGTCGAGCTCGCCAACGGCTACAGCGAGCTCAACGACCCGGTCGAGCAGCGGGCCCGGTTCGAGGACGAGGAGCGGGCCCGGGAGGCCGGTGATCTCGAGCGGGGCTCGATCGACGAGGACTACCTGCGCGCCCTCGAGTACGGGATGCCGCCGACGGGCGGGCTCGGCGTCGGCATCGACCGGCTCGTGATGATGCTCGCCGGTGTGTCCACGATCCGCGACGTGATCCTGTTCCCGACACTGCGCCCGGAGGTGAAGGGATGACGAGGACGGCGTGGGGCGCGGGGTTCACGACCGAGGCCGCGGACGGGACGACCCTCGATGCGTGGTACCGCTGGTTGGGCTGGGGCGAGTACGGCATGGACGCACCGGAGGAGGTGGATACCGCCCTGGCCGGTGGCGACCGGTCCGACCCGGTCCGCCGTGTCGTGGTGCGCCCGATCCGGCTCACGATCGACGTCGACGCCGCGCCGACGTCGGCCGCTGACGTGTTCCTGCGCCTGCACCTCCTCTCGCACCGGCTCGCCCCGCCCCGCTCGATCAACCTCGACGGCGTGTTCGGGTTGCTCGCCACGGTGGCGTGGACCGACCTCGGACCGGTGCTCGCCTCCGACCTCGACGACGTCCGCCTCGCCGTGCGACGCGACGGCGGCACGCTCGTCGTGCGCAGCCTCGACAAGTTCCCGCCGATGACCGACTACGTGATCCCCGAAGGCGTGCGCATCGCCGACCCGGCGCGCGTCCGCCTCGGCGCCCACCTCGCCGCCGGCACGGTGGTGATGCACGAGGGGTTCTGCAACTTCAACGCCGGCACGCTCGGGACGGCGATGGTCGAGGGCCGGATCTCCCAGGGCGTGATCGTCGGCGACGCCACCGACCTAGGCGGTGGGTCGTCGATCATGGGCACGCTGTCGGGTGGCGGAACCGAGCAGATCACGATCGGCGAGCGGTGCCTGTTGGGGGCGAACGCCGGGATCGGGATCAGCCTCGGCGACGACTGCGTCGTCGAAGCCGGCCTCTACGTCACCGCCGGCACGCTCGTGAAGCTGCCCGACGGGCAGGTCGTGAAGGGCAAGGAGCTCTCCGGCATCGACGGGATGCTGTTCATCCGCCACAGCCAGACCGGGGCCGTCGAGGCCCGCCTGCGGTCGGGGTCGTGGGGCGGCCTGAACGCGGCCCTGCACCAGGGATGAGGCCGAAACACCCGTTCTTGCATCTGTTCTGCGCGCCAGGACGCGCAATTCAGCTGCAAGAACGGGACGGGCGGGTCGATACGGTCGACGGCGATGGCCGCTGACCACGGAGCGCCGGTCGACATCGAGGCCGCCGGCCGCACGGTGTCGATCACGAGTCCGAACAAGGTCATGTTCCCCGAGCGCGGCGAGACCAAGCTGGACCTCGCGCGGTACTACGTCGCCGTCGAGGAGCCGTTGATGCGCACGGTGCGCGACCGCCCGACGTTGCTGCAACGCTGGCCCAACGGGGCGGCCGGGCAGTCGTTCTTCCAGAAGCGGATCCCGGACTCGGCGCCGAAGTGGCTGCAGACGACGACCATGTCGACGCCGAACGGCACGACGTCGCGGGCGATCGTGATGGCTGACCTCGCCCACGTGCTGTGGGTCGCCAACCAGAACTGCCTGGGATTCCACCCGTGGCCCATCCGGGCCGCCACGCCGTACCAGACCGACGAGCTGCGCATCGACCTCGACCCGTCGCCCGGGGTCACGTTCGAGATGGTGCGCGAGGCCGCAGCCGAGGTGCGCACATTCCTCGGCGAGCTCGGCATCACCGCCTTCCCGAAGACGACGGGGAACCGCGGGCTCCACGTCTACGTCCGGATCGGGCCGGGATGGGACTCGTTCGCCGTGCGGCTGGCGGCGGTGAGCGTGGCGCGGGCGATGGAGGCGCGGCGCCCCGACCTGATCACCGGCGGGTGGTGGAAGGAGGAACGGGGGACGCGGGTGTTCGTCGACTTCAACCAGAACGCGCCGCACAAGACGGTGTTCGGCGCGTGGTGCGTGCGCGCCCGTGTCGGCGCCCAGGTGTCGGCGCCGTTCCGTTGGGACGAGCTGCCGAAGGTCCACCCCGACGACCTGACGATGGAGACCGTGTCGGCGCGACTCGCGGCCGACGGTGACCCGTGGGCCGCGATCGACGACGAGCCGCAGTCGATCGAGCCGCTGATCGAGCGCTACCAGGCCGACCTCGCCAACGGCATCCCCGATGCCCCGTGGCCGCCGGTGTACCCGAAGATGCCGAACGAGGCGCGCCGCGTGAACCCGAGCCGCGCCCGCCGCGACGACTAGCGGCCGCGACCCAGCGGGGCGGTGGCGGCGGCCGACTCTTCGGGGGTGCACGGGGGCGGAGCCCCCGTGGGATGCTTGAGATCGGGCGGCAGGTTTGTCACGATTCCGCAATGCAGATTTCGAAGCCGTCGCGTCCCATCCGCGCGCTCGCTGGTGCCGTCGCCGTGACGTTCCTGGTCCAGCTCGCCCCACCGGTCGCCGAGCCGGCGCATGCCGGGACGCCTGTGGCGTGGCAGGCCGGCCCGCTGCGCTCGGACGCGTGGTGTGCGGCCCGAGTGCGGAACGCCAGGGAGATCCGCCCGATGAACCGGCCGTACAACCGGGTCGGGGCGCAGCGTGGGGTGCGAGCCTGGCCGTGGCGCCGGGTCTCCGGCAACTTCACCGGGACCACCGGCGAGATCATCCAGTGGGCGGCGTGCAAGTGGGGCTTCAGCGTGCGCGCACTTCGGGCGCAGGCCGTCAAGGAGTCGTACTGGACGCAGACCAATCTTGGTGACTGGACCCAGGATCCGACCCGGTGTGCGCCCCGCCACGGCATCGGCGAGGACGGAGAGCCGGGCTGGTGCCCCGAGTCGGTCGGGATGATGCAGGTGCGCGCGCCCTACGTCCCGTACCGCATCGCCTCCGGAGCCGAGCGTTCGACCGCGTTCAACCTCGACGCCTACCTCGCCGTCTGGCGGGCGTGCTGGCGGGGCGGGGAGACCTGGCTCAACACCGTCGAGCGCGGTCGGGAGTACCGCGCCGGCGACGAGTGGGGCTGCATCGGGCGGTGGTTCTCGGGCCGCTGGTACACGCAGGCGTCACTCGATTACATGGCGGCCGTCAAGGATCTGTACCGCCAGCGGATCTGGAGGACAGAGGGTTTCCGCAACTGGCGACCGTGAGCGAGGCCGCGCCTACGATCACGCCCCATGTCGTCGCAGAGCCCGTGGGATCAGCCCACCGGGCCGCCACCCACCACCACCGCCGCCGAGCGGGCCGCCACCCCCACCGCCGGCCGGGCCCGGCGGCCCACCGCCGGCTCCCCCGGGGTGGGGCCAGGCGGCGCCGCCGGGGTGGCACGCGCCGGCCCTCCCGCCGCGGCCGAAGGCTCCGACGGCCGCCGGACTGATGATCGGCGGCGCGGTGCTCATGGTGATCGGGTCGTTCCTGACCTGGTTCTCGATCGGCGGCGAGGACATCACCGGCTTCACCGAGCTCGCCGGCGAGGAGCGTGACGGCCCGGCGTTCGTCGGCTTCGCCGTGATCCTCGTCGCGTTCGGGATCACGACGCTCGCCGCCCGCCGGCTGCTGCCGATCGCGATCCTCGCCGTCGTCTTCGCCTCCTTCGCGTTGATCTTCGCCCTCGTCGACTACGGCGACATCAGCGACTTCGAGGAGGCCGGGATCGTCGAGGCCGGGCCGGGAGTGCCGATCGTGATCGTCGGCAGTCTGATCGCGCTCGCCGGCGGGATCGTCGCGCTGGCGAAGCGCCGCCGTTAGCGCCGCGGGCCGGCCGCCGTCGTCATCGGGCAGCGCGGGTCCGGCTCCATCGTCGCCCACGTGTCGCGCACCCAGTGGTGGGCGGGATCGTCGCAGAACGCCATCGACCGCTCGCCCGCCTGGCCGGCGAGCACATTGAGGTAGTACATCGGGTAGCCCGGCGCGGCCACGCACGGGCCGTGGTAGCCGCGTGGGATCAGGAACACGTCGCCGTCGCCGACGCGCACGGTGACGTCGACCTCCCCGTCGGGCGTGTACGTGCGGTGGAGGCCGAAGCCACCGGAACCGGCAATGCGGAAGTAGTAGATCTCCTCGTTGTTGACCGGGCACTCGGGGCTGTCGTCATGGCGGTGCGGCGGGTAGCTCGACCAGTTGCCCTCGGGGGTCAGGAGCTCGACGCACATCAGCTTGTCGGCGCCGTCGAACGCCTCCGGCGACATGAAGTTGTTCACCTGGCGGCTCGCCGGCCCGGCGCCCCTGATCTCGATCGACACGTCCTCCGCCGGCCCGTACGCGGGGTCGAAGCGACGGCTCGCCTGCGCCGACGGCAGGGCGACCTCCGCCGGGCCGTCGATCGCCGTGAGGCGGACCTCGGCGTCCACCGGGACGTACGCCCAGTCGGTGACGCGGTCGAACACCGACGCCCGGCCCTGGAGCTCGAAGCGGTGTGACTCGACCTCGACCCGAATGGCGCCGGCGAGCGGGAGCACGGCGAGCTCGACCGAGCTCGTGGTGAGCTCGTGGCTCGCCCCGGCGGAGATCGTGCGCACCGCGAGGCCGGTGTACGTCCAGCCGGCGGCCGCGGGACCGATCGACACCGGCACGTCCGAGCCTCCCGTCGCCGTTCCCGCGGGTCGGTGCCAGGGATGCGTCGCCATCGACGTCAGCCTCCGGCGGCGGCCCGCTCGACCAGTTGGGCGGCCCGGCCGACGGCCGCGGCGACGTCACCGTCGGGCGGATAGAGCAAGGCCCGGCCGACCACCAGTCCGCGGACCGTGGGCTCGGCCAGCGCCCGCTCCCACGACGCGAAGGTGGCCTCCGGGTCGGGTCCGGGTGCGCCCCCGAGGAGCAGCAGCGGTTGGGTGGTCATCGCCGCCACCGCCGCGATGTCGGCCGTGGCCTGGATCTTGAGCCACGTGTAGGCGGACGTGCCGCCGAACGCGGCGCAGACCCCTACCGCCTTGAGCAGGGCCATCGGGTCGTCGTCCCAGATGGCCGCCCCGCCGGCGCTCTTGGTGGAGGGGATCGGCTCGACCATCGCCAGCATCCGCCGGTCGCTCAGCGCCTGCACCGCCCGGGCGCACGACTCGAGGGTCGGCACCGTGCCCGGGTCCGAGCCGTCGATGCGCAGGAGCATCTTGCCGGCGTCGAGGTTGGCCGCGACGAGGTGGTCGGCGTCGTAGGCCGTGAACCGGTCGTCGAGCTCCCACGACGCCCCGGCGAGGCCGCCCCGGTTCATCGTGCCGACGGCGACCCGTTCCTCGAGCGCGCCGAGCAGCACGAGGTCCTCGATGATGTCGGCGCTGCCGAGGACGCCGTCGACGCGCGGGTTGGCGAGGGCGGTCAACAGCCGGGTGAGCAAGGTGCGCCGGTCGGCCATCGCCCGCGGGTCGGCCCCGACCCCGACCATCCCGCGGGCGGTGTGGTCGGCGGCGACGATGAACAGCATCCCGTCACGGGTGAGCTCCGACCGGCGCCGACGAGAGGCCATCGCTTTGGCGACGGCTTCCGGGTCGGAGACGCGCACGTTCGTCAACTCCCGAATCTGCGCGTCGGTGAGCGTCACGGCCAGACGTCCCGCTCCGTCGGGATCGGGCCCTTGCCGGCGCCGATCACGGTCTGGTCGAAGTCGAGGCAGGCGCCGGTCATGATCCCCGACTCCTCGGAGAGCAGGAAGCAGATCCCGCGGGCGACCTCGTCCGGCTTGAGCAGCCGGCCGAACGGCTGCTGCGCCTCCGCCCGCTCGAGCCAGTCGTCGCCCGCGCCGTGGTAGCGGCGCTGGATGGCGTCCTCGGCCGGGGTGTCCATCCACCCCGGGTTGAGCAGGTTGACGCGGATGCGGTCCCGCGCCAGGGCGAAGGCGGCGTTGCGGGTCATCGCGTGCAACGCGCTCTTCGACGTCGCGTACGGGAACAGGAACACCTCACTGCCGTAGCTGGCGACGCTGCCGATGTTGACGATCGAGCCGGCCACGCCCTCCCGCTTCATGATGCGGGCTGCGCCCTGCAGCAGGAGCATCGGCGCCCGGACGTTGACGGCCATCAGGCGGTCGATCAGCGCGGCCGTGGTGTCCCAGACGCTGCCGCGGTCGGTCTCGGCGGCGCCGTTGACCAGACCGTGGACGACACCGAACCGCGCGTCGACGGCCGCGAACACGCGGTCGGCGGCGTCGGGATCGGCGAGGTCGACCTCGACGAACATCGCCTCGGCGCCAAGCGCCTTCAGGTCGCCGGCCACCAACTCACCTCGCGTGGGGTCGCGACCGACGATCGCCACGCCGGACGCGCCGCGCTCGACGGCGAGGCGCGCCGTCGCCTCGCCGAGCCCCTGGGTACCGCCGGTGATCACGATCACCTGACCCTCCAGGCTGCCCGGCATCTCCGTGTCCACCTCGCTCACCATCCGACTCTCTGCTCGGCCTTGCCCGCTTCGAGGGCGGCGCGCGCCTGGCGGATGCCCTCGCGGTCGCTCGTCTCGGGCAGGCCGACCTCCCAGAACGACCCGCCCTCGGTCCACTCGTACGCCGACGTCTTGATCGCGATCACGGTCGTCCGGTCGGCGCCCCGTGCCCGCTCGAACGCCTCCTCCAGCTCGGCGATCGTGCTCACCGTCTCGGCCCGGCAGCCCATCGACGCGGCGTGGGCGGCGAAGTCGACGTCGACCACGTCCTCCACCTTGGCGTCGACGAACAGGTTGTTGAACGGCTCCCCGCCCTGGTTCACCTGCAGGCGGTTGATGACGGCGAACCCGCCGTTGTCGCACACGATCACGATCAGCTTGTGGCCGGTCAACACCGAGCTGTACAGGTCGCTGTTCATCATCAGGTACGAGCCGTCGCCGACGAACACGATCACCTCGCGGTCGGGCAGCGCCATCTTCGCCCCCCACCCCCCGGAGATCTCGTAGCCCATGCACGAGTAGCCGTACTCGGAGTCGAACGTGTTCACTCCCTTCGCCCGCCAGCCGTTGTTCAGCTCGCCCGGGAACCCTCCGGCCGCCGACAGCGCGTAGTCGCTCGGCTCGGCCAGACGGTCGATCGCGCCGATCACCTGGGCGTAGGTGGGTCGCTCGTCGCGCGACGGCGCCGTCGGGCTGGCGATCTTGTCGATGTACCGGTGGTACTCGGAGGTCTCGCTCGCCGCCCGCTCGGTCCAGCCGTCGGGGCCACGCCAGCCGCCGAGCCCGGCGGACAGCTCGGCGAGCCCCTCGCGCGCGTCGGCGACGAGCGGCAGACCGAGGTGCTTCACGGCGTCGAACCCGGCGGTGTTGAGCCCGATGAAGCGCACGGCCTCGTTGCGGAACACCGTCCACGACCCGGTCGTGAAGTCCTGCAGCCGCGTGCCGACGGCGAGCACGACGTCCGCCTCGCCGGCCAGCGCGTTGGCCGACGTGCATCCGGTGACCCCGACCGGACCGGCGTTGAGCGGATGGGCGGCGACGAGGCTCGCCTTCCCGGCGACGGTCTCGACGACCGGGATGTTGTGCCGTTCGGCGAACTCCCGCAGGTCGTTCTCGGCGAGCGAGTAGTGCACGCCGCCCCCCGCGATGATCAGCGGCGCGCTCGCTGTCGCCAGCACCTCGACCGCTCGCTGCAGCTGGCGATGGTCCGGCCGCGGCCGGGGGATCTCGCGCACCGTCGGCTCGAAGAACCGGTCCGGGTAGTCGAACGTGTCGCCTTGCACGTCCTGCGGCAGGGCGAGGAAGGCCGGGCCGCACGTGGCCGGGTCGAGCATCGTCGCCACCGCGTGCGGCAATGAGTGCACCACCTGCTCGGGCCGCACGATCCGGTCCCAATACCGGGTCACCGGCTTGAACGCATCGTTCACCGTGACCGACGGGTCGTCGAACGGTTCGACCTGCTGCAGCACCGGGTCCGGGATCCGGCTGGCGAATGTGTCGCCGGACAACAGGAGCACCGGCAGCCGGTTGGCGTGGGCCACCGCCGCGGCGGTGACCATGTTCGTCGCCCCCGGCCCGATCGAGCTCGTGGCGACCATGATCTGGCGCCGGCGCGTGGCCTTGGCGAAGGCGACGGCGGCGAGGGCCATCCCCTGCTCGTTCTGCCCCCGCCATGTCGGCAGGACGTCCTTCACGGCCTCCAGGGCCGGACCGAGACAGGTCACGTTGCCGTGCCCGAAGATCGCGAACACGCCGGGGAACAGCGGCTGCTCGGCGCCGTCGATCACGATGCGCTGGGCCGCCAGGTAGTGGACGATCGCCTCCGCGGTCGTGCGCTTCACCGTCCTCATCCGACCATCTCCTCCTCGCTCAAGCGGACGACGTCCTCCCAGTGGCCCGACGCGCACGACCGCAGCCACGCGGCCTGGAAGCTGACGTAGTCGACGGCCGCCTCCAGTCCCGGCTCGTGCTGCTCTCCCTTGGCCACCGACGTGAGGAAGGCGTAGTCCTCGATCGTGATGACGTCCTCGAACCCGATGCTGTTGGCGTCGCCCGGCACGAAGTGGCCGTGGAACGGGTAGCGATCACCGCCGTAGACCGTGGTGTACCCCCGCGGCGCGACGCCATTCGGGTCGACGAGACACACCTGCAGCTCGTTGAGTTTTTCGAGGTTCCAAGCCAGCGCCCCCTGGGTGCCGTAGACCTCGAACGCCATCTGACTTTCCGGCCCGATGATCGAGCGGGAGCACTCGAACGAGCCGCGCGCCCCGTTGGCGAAGACGACCAGCGCGCCGGCGTAGTCCTCGTTGGTGACCTCACCGGTCGGGTCATCGACCCGTCCGCGCGCGTAGTGGCTCCCGGCGGCACCGGGAAGCGGCCGCTCGCGGATGAACGTCTCCTGCGTGCCGAGCACCTTCGTGATCGGGCCGACGAGCACCGTCGCCAGGTCGACGACATGGCTGAGGATGTCGCTCGACACGCCGTAGCCGCCCTGGTCCTGCAGGAATCGCCAGGACAGAACCCCGAGCGGATCGCTGCCGTACATCGTGAAGAAGCGCCCGCGGTAGTTCGTGACCTCACCGAGGCGGCCGGCCGCGAGCAGCTCTCGGGCATGGAGGACGAGCGGCACCCAGCGGTAGTTGTAGCCCACACCCGAGATCACGCCGGCCCGCCGGACAGCCGCCGCGACGCGCAAGGTCTGCTCCGGGGTCCCACCCACCGGCTTCTCGCAGAAGACGTGCTTGCCGGCGCCGGCGGCGGCGATGCACAGCTCCTCGTGGAGCATGTTCGGGGCGGTGACGACCACGACGTCCACGTCGGGGTGCTCCACCACCGCCCGCCAGTCCTCGCTTGCCTCGGCGAACCCGAACGAGCGCACCGCCTCCTCACGGCGCGCCTGCACGCTGTCGGCGCAGCTGACGAGCACCGGGTCGTACACGCGCTCCGGGAACAGCGTCGGGATGCGCAGGAACGACCGACTGTGGGCCTGACCCATCCAGCCGAAGCCGATCACGCCGATGCCGATCGCCGGGCTCACGGTCCGCCGTCCCTGAGCAGGACTTCCGGGTTGACGACGTGCGGCGGCGTGCGTCCGGCGAGCACATCGAGGGCGTTGTCGATGGCGTGCTCGTACAGCCGCAGCTTGCCGGCGTCGGTGGACGAGGCGATGTGGGGCGTCACGATCACGTCGTCGCGGTGGAGCAAGGGGTGATCGACCGGCAGCGGCTCGGGGTCGGTCACGTCCAGCGCCGCCGCTCCCACCTGACCGCTGTCCAGGGCGGCGAGCAGGGCGTCCTGGTCGACGAGGCCGCCCCGGGCCGCGTTCACGAACACGACACCCCGGCGCATCGCCGCGAACGCGGCGGCGTCGAAGAGCCCGCGGGTGTCGTCGGTGAGCGGGGCATGGACCGAGATCACGTCGGCCCGGCGGAGGAGCTCGGCGAGCGGGACCAGCTCGACCTCTCCCGCGGGCGTGAGATACGGGTCGCACGCCACGACGTCCATGTCCAGCGCGGCCAGGGCGCGCCCGACGCGCCGGGCGATCCGCCCGTACCCGACGAGCCCGAGCGTGCGTCCGGCGAGCTCGATGGCGTCGTTGGCGACGAAGTAGTCGCCGGTGCCGGCGCGGAGGCGGAGTTGGTTCGGCACGAGGCGCTTGGCTGCGGCGAGGATCAGGGCGACCGAGTGCTCGGCCGTCGACACGGTCGGCGCGTCGGCGGCGATGCAGACCACGATGCCCCGGGCCGTCGCCGCGGCGACGTCGACGCTGTCGTAGCCGATCCCGGACCGCGACAGCACCCGCGCGCTCGGCACCAGGTCGAACCGCTGGTCGTCCCATCGCGCCGAGCCGGCGATGATCCCGACTGCCGCCGCGACCGCGTCCGACGCCTCGGGCCCGCACAGCGCGCACCGGTCGGCGAGCAGTCCGGTGACCCCGTCGGGTGGCACACGGTCGACGTAGAGGAACGGCAGGTCGACGTCACGCATGACTGACCCCGGCCCGGCCGAGCACGTCCTCGATCTCGTCCCGTGTCGGCATGTCGTCGGCGCACATCAGCCTTCCGGCGACGATCGCCCCCGCCGCGTTGCCGTAGTGGGCGCTGGCGACGAGGTCCCACCCACTGAGCAGGCCGTGGCACAGGGCGCCGCCGAAGGCGTCGCCGGCGCCGAGCCCGCAGACGACCTCGACGGGGTATGGCGGCACCCGCTCACGCCCGCCGTCGGCGGTGGCGACGAGCACACCGTCGGCGCCGAGCTTGACGATCGCCGCCCGCAGGCCGCGCCCGAGCAGACGCTCGGCCGCGAGCTCGGGATCGGTCGTGCCCACGGCGATCTCGCACTCCGCCCGGTTGCCGATGGCGAGCGTGGCGTGGTCGAGCGCGGCGCCGACCTCACGGGTCGCGGTCGTCGCGGCGTCCCACATCGCCGGCCGCCAGTCCAGGTCCACCACCGTCTCGCCGCGACGTGCCCTCGTCGCGAGCAGACCGTGCACGGTCCCCCGGCTGGGCTCGGCCGACAGGGCGCCGAGCGACACCCAGAGCACGGGCACGTCGACGACGATCGCTTCGTCGACGTCGCCGGCTTCGATGTTCAGATCGGGGGCCTTCGGCTCGCGGTAGAAGATGATCCGCGGGTCGTCGGGAGGATCGAGCTCGGCGAAGGCGAGCGGGGTCCGCAGCGTCGAATCCGTGCCGACGAAGCGGGTGTCGACGTCGAACGTCTCGGCCAGCGCCCAGCGCACGTAGTCGCCGAAGGCATCGGCGCCCACCTTGGTCAGCACCGCCGCCCGATGCCCGAGTCGGGCCGCCGCGACGGCGACGTTGGTCGCCGTGCCACCGACCGACTTGCGGAACGTCGTGACCTGCCGGATCGGGACTCCGAGCTGCTCGGCGTAGAGGTCGACGCTGACCCGCCCGACGGTCAGCAGCTCGAGGTCGGTCATTACCCCTGCGTCACCTCACCGTCGCCAGTTCGTGCTGCAGCTCGCGAAGCTCCGCCCCACCGGCCATCAGGCCGGTGAGGGCGTCCTGGTCGATCTCCTCCTTGGCGAAGTTGCCGAGCGAGTGACCGCGGTTGAGGATCAGGAAGCGGTCGCCGACCGGCCAGGCGTGATGCGGGTTGTGGGTGATGAAGATGACCCCGAGGTCGCGGCGAGCGGCTTCGACGACGTAGCGCAGCACGACGCCGGACTGCTTCACCCCGAGTGCCGACGTCGGCTCGTCGAGGATGAGCACCCGCGCCCCCCGATAGGCGGCCCGGGCGATGGCCACCGACTGGCGCTCGCCGCCGGAGAGCGTGCCGACCGGCTGCTCCGTGTCGCGGATGTCGATGCCCATCTTGAGCAGCTCGTCCTTGGCGATCCGCTTCGCCTTCGGCGATGTCGATCCACTTGAACGGGCCGACGCCCCTCCTCGGCTCGTCACCGAGCCAGAAGTTGCGCCACACCGACATCAGCGGGACGACCGCGAGGTCCTGGTACACGGTGGCGATGCCGCGGTCGAGGGCCTCGCGCGGCGAGGCGAACGTCACCAGCTCGCCGTCGAGCAGGACGTTGCCGTCGCTCGGCTGGTGCACGCCGGAGAGGATCTTGATGAACGACGACTTCCCGGCGCCATTGTCACCAAGGACGCACGTCACCTGACCGGCCTGAACCGTGGTCGTGATCCCCTGCAGGGCGATGACGTTGCCGTAGTACTTGCAGAGGTTGCGCACCTCGAGCAGCGGCGCCTTGCCGTCGCCCCCGGACGGCTCGGCCGCGGGCGGCTCGGCCATGGGCGGCACGTCGGTCGTCTGCTCGTTGAGATCGCTCATCACTTGTCTCCCAACGGAGTCGGCCGGCTGGCGGTCTCCGCCCGGCGGCGCACGTAGTTGTTCCCGGCGACCGCCAACAGCAGGATCACGCCGAGGAACAGGAACCGCCAGTTCGTGTTCCATCCGGCGAACGGGATGCCCTGCGTCGACATCGACATGATCAGCGAGCCGATGGCGCCGCCGGCGGCCGAGCCGTAGCCGCCGGTGAGGAGGTTGCCCCCGACGACGGCGGCGATGATGTACTCGAACTCGTCTCCGTCGCCGACGTTCGCCTGCACCGAGTTGAGGCGGAAGGCGACCAGCATGCCGACGAGCCAGGCGGCGCCGGACACGAGCATGAACAGCGTCGTCTTGGTGCGGGCAGCGGGGACGCCCTCGACGCGGGCGGCCTCCTTGTTGCCGCCGACGGCGAAGATCCAGTTGCCGAACCGGGACCGCACGAGCAGCCAGGTCGCGAACACGGCGAACAGGATGAACCAGAGGATCGAGATCCGGTAGCGGGTCACCCCGCTGGCCGCGGCGGCCTCGGGCGCGGTCATGTAGAGCATCATCACGAGCGTGGCGACCCCGAGGAGGAGGACTCCCGCTGATCGCCTCCCGCTTGCCGAGCGTGTCCGCCGCCGGGTCAGGGCCGGTGCGGGCGGCGAAGAGGTACCCCATCAGCGCCGAGCAGGCCAGGGCGAGCGCGATCAGCAGCATCACCGTGAACAGTTCGGTGCGGAACTTCGCCGACGTCGACTCGGAGCGGATGAAGAAGGCGAGCCCGACGACGACGACCGCGGTGAGCAGCTCGACCGCCAGGCCGGCCGAGGCCGAGTCAGGCGGCGGCGCGGGTGCTGGCGACGATCATGAAGAGCAGCCCGGCGACGGCGAGGCTGACGAAGATCACGGCTCGCGCACCCTGGCGGGTCATCAGGAAGCCCGACCGCCGGGACCGCCGCGATCGCGATGCCGACGAGCGGGGACCGCCACGGGTACCTTTCCGGCGGCGACCAGCACGGCGAGCACGCCCGGATACGCCGAGCCCGATCACGAACAGGCTCCGGGAGAAGCCGTCGGAGACCAGCGATCCCGACGGCGTTCTCCGAGTTCGGGTTGAACGCCGCGGCGAGGACCACCGAGGCGACCACGAGCACGACGCCGATCCACGAGCCGTTGGCCGCCGCCGCGTCGAGCCGGACCGGGCCGCGCCGACCGATCGGGTGGAACCGCCACGACACCCCATCCGAGCACGGCGACGAGGACTCCGACGCCGACGAGGGCCCCGTTGACGACGTTCTTCGCCACGCCGTCGCTGTTGAGCAGCCCGTAGAAGCCGGCGAACGCGACGACGGCGCCGACGCAACGAACCCGATCAGCCCTTTGGCGTTGCGCGGCGACGCACGGCGGTAGCTCATCTCGAGGACACCGGCGGCGATGAGCGCGACGCCGGCGATGACGAGGATCGTCCAGACGATGTCGCGGTCGTCCCAGATGTGGTCGTTGCGGATCCAGGAAGCGGCGAAGATCTTGCGCCAGAAGTCGTAGCCCTTGGCTTCGTTGAGCCCCTCGACGGTGACCTGGCCGGAGAACAGCTTGGAGAAGCCGAGCTTGGCGCCGATCAGCACGAAGAACGTGCCCAGGGTGACGATGAAGCTGGGCAGCCTGGTCTTCTCGACGATCGTCCCGTTGAACCAACCGATCGTCAGGGCGAAGGCGAGGGAGAGCGGCACCGCGAGGTGCAGCGTCAACCCCGCTCCGCCGAACTCGCCGACCTCCTTGCGAGAGCAGGATGACGAGCATCGCGGTGGCCCCGGTCATCGCCCCCGAGGAGAGGTCGAACTCGCCGCCGATCATCAGCAGCGAGACGGCGACGGCCATGATCCCCAGACCCGGCGGCCACGTCGAGGTAGTTGGCCGTGCCGGCGGCGGTGCCGAACGCGTCGGCGACCGCCCAGAAGAAGACCCACACCGCGGTGGTGCCGACGAGGGCGCCGATCTCCGGGCGCACCAGCACCCGCTGGATCGGCCCGCGGAAGCCGAGGCGCTCGTCGACCGGGCCGCGCTGCCGGGCTCGGCGGAGGCGGAGTTCTGACTTCGGTGACCGTGGCCATCGTCCCCTGGTCTCCTCCGATGTTCAGGCGGACCGGGGAGCCCGCCGGCTCCCCGATCCGCACTCCTGGTTCGGTCAGGTCAGCGGGTCCCGGCGTCGACGAGTGCGGCGACGCTCGGTCGACGTTCTCGGCGTCGACGAAGCCCGGGCCGGTGAGGATCGGCAGACCGCCGCCGGCGGTGTTGAGGTTGGTCGCCTGCAGGTACATCAGCACGACCGGCAGGTAGCCCTGGAGGTACTGCTGCTGGTCGACGGTGAACGCCACCGTCCCGTCGCTGATCGCGGTGAGCAGGTCGGGCGAGATGTCGAACCCGGCGATGACCAGTTCACGTCCGGCCGACTCGGCGGCGGCGATCGCCCGCAGCGGCAGGTTCGGGCCGGTGCCCATGAACGCGTCGACCTCGGGGTTGGCCTGCAGCAGCGCCGAGATCTGGTTCTCCTGCTCGGTCGGGTCGGCGTCGAGCCCGACGAACTCGGAGATGACCTCGCCCTCGAACGTCTCGGCGAGACCGTCGCACCGCTCCTCGAGCGCGATGTTCGGTCTGCTCCTGACGACCGCAGAGGATCGTCGTCACGCCGAGCTCGTTGAAGCGCTCGCCGGCGCCCTGGCCGGCGACGATCTCGTCCTGGCCGACGTGGGTGACCGCACCCAGGTCCTGCCAGTTGTTCAGGCCGGAGTTGAGCGTGTACAGCGGGATCCCGGCGTCGACGACGGCCTGGGCCGCGGCGCGAGACGCCCTCGGGGTCGGCCAGCGAGATGGCGATGCCGTCGGACCCCTCGGCGATCGCGGCCTCGATGGCCTGCGACTGCGCCTCGGCGTCGTTGGTCGAGCCGAAGTACGTCACCTCGACCCCATAGTCGGCGGCGGCCTGCTCGACGGCGTTCTGCACAACCGACCAGAACACGCCGTCGTCACCGTGCGTGATGACGTGGAAGTGCAGGTCCTCGCCCTGCGACACATCGACCGTGTCACCGGTGGTGGTCCCGGGCGCGCCGGAGGTGGCCGGAGCCCCGCCGGTCGTACCCGGCGCGTCGGTCTCCCCGCTCGTCGCCTCGGTCTCCCCGCTGGTCGCCTCGGTCTCCGCGCTGGTCGCCTCGGTGTCGGCGCTGTCGTCGTCGTCGCCCGTGCACGCGGCGGCGACGAGCGTCACGACGGCCAGCGCCGACGCTGCGTAACGGAATTGCTTCCTCATGATCCCCCTCTAACTCTTGGTGGTGGGTGAAGTCCCGGCCGGGGCCGAGTCAGCCCCGGCGCGCAACGTAGCGCCCAGGGATGACTCGACCGACCGGAGGTACGAGACGCTCTTGGCGACGTCGCGCACCGGGCCATCACCATCAGGGGGTTCTCCGTCGGTGATGGCCACATCCTGTTCCAGCACGTAGCGGCCGGAGTAGCCGTTGTGCTCGAGCGTCGTGACCACGTCGGCGATCGGCACGTCGCCGTCGCCGAGCGGGGCGAACAGGCCGTTCTGGACGGCCTCCATCAGCCCGAGATCGCCCGCGTTGAGCCGGTCGGCGACGGCCGTCCGGACGTCCTTGAGATGAACGAGCCCGATCCGCGAGGACGCTCGCTCGGCGAGCTCGAGGGGGGCCGCGCCGCCGATCGTGAGGTGCCCGGTGTCGAGGCAGATCGACACCGGTGAGTCGTCGAGCAGCCGGTCGAGCTCATCGGCCGTCTCGACCAGCGTGTTGACGTGCGGGTGGAGCACCTGCTGCAGGTGATGGGCGGTGGCGATGCCCTCGACCTCGTCGATCATTGCGATCAGGTGGTCCCACTGCGCATCGGACACGGGAGGCCGGCGCCAGTCGGTGGGATCACTGACGACGGCGGTGACGAAGGTCTCGGCGTCGACCTCCTCGAGCAGCGTGGCCATCGACTCGGCGCTGTCGAGCGCCTCCTGCCGCCGCTCGGGCTCGTGGCAGACGAGCGGCACGAACGCACCGACGACGCGCAGCTCGTGGGCGTCGAGCGCCGACCGGAGCGCGGCGGGCTCCGTCGGCAGCCAGCCGATGGCGCCGAGCTCGGTCGCCCGCAGACCGAGCTCGTGCATCTCCCGCAGCACCCGATCGACGCCGAGTTGGAGCCCCCAACCCGGAACCTCGCAGACCCCCCACGAGATCGGCGCGCCGGCGATCCGATCGGTCAGGGTCGGGCGAGCACCCTGGCGGCTGTCAGTCACGTTTCCCCCCGCTGCTCCATCCCGAGGTGTTGGAGCGCTCTAACTCTTATTCGGGTGGGTAGGGACTGTCAAGTGACCGCACCCCGCACATCTGGGCGCGGAGCGTCGTCAAGCGGGCTTCTGGGCGCGCTCAGTCTCAGATCCGGGACGCTCCGCGCCCAGATCGAGGCGGGCGAGGACCCGGCCGCCGACGACCCTGACCGGGTACGTGCGGAGCGGGAGCCGCGCCGGCTTGCGCACGGCCTCGCCGGTCAGCAGGTCGAACCGCCCGTTGTGCTTCGGGCACTCGAGGCACCCCTCGACGAGCGTCCCGTCGGCGAGCGGCGCCCGGGCGTGCGTGCACAACCCGTCGACGAGCGCGTACGTCACGCCGGTCGACCGGCACAGCACGTACGGCGCCCCGTCGATCTCGATGCCGCGCAGCTGGCCTGGTTCGAGCTGGTCGGCCAATCCGAGGTCGACGTGCCCGCTCGCGCCGTCGAAGTCGACCCGCTCGGCGAAGATCGGCTCGTTCGACACCAGCGTCGGCGCGGCGATGTCGGGCAGTTCGGGCAGCGGGAGCTCCCAATCGGGGTCCCTGCGCTGGTGGCGCAGGGCGGTGACGATCTCGCGGTAGGCCTCGGGGATCGACTGCTTGGCCGGCGGCAGGTACGCCTTGACCTCGTCGTGGAGCGCGGGGAGGGCGTGGTACGGGACTCCGGGGAACAGGTGGTGCTCGAGGTGGTAGTTCATGTTCAGGTACAGGAACCGGGCGACCGGGTTCATGTGCACCGTGCGGGTGTTGAGGCGATGGTCGAGCACGTCCTCGCGCAGGCCGGCGTGCTGGGTCGTGGCGAAGATCCACAACAGCCAGACCCCGTAGAACGACGGCAGGACGAAGAACAGCGCCGGCACGATGCTCCACGTCGCGACGCACCACACGACCACGCCGACGTACGCGGCGACGAACGCCCGGGCCTCCCACACGAGGCGGCGGAGCTCGTCGGGCGGCACGAAGTCACGCGTCTCGTCGTCGATGCGGCCCGCCGCGTGGCGCACCGTGCGCCAGATCAGCTTCGGGCCGTTGGTCAGCCACAGCAGGTTCAGGACGACCATCCGCAGGCGGAAGGGCCGCATGAAGAGGATCTCGGGATCCCGCCCCACGATGATCGTGTCGGAGTGGTGGCGGAAGTGCGACCAGCGCCAGAGCGTCGGCTCCCGCAGCATCATGAACGAGGCGAGGTAGTACACGACGTCGTTGGCCGTGCGGCTGCGGAACGCCGTCCCGTGGCCGCACTCGTGCCAGCGGGCGTCGGCGGAGCTGCCGTAGAGCGCCCCGTACACGGCGAAGGCCGGGATCGCCCACCACGTGCCGAGGCTCCAGTAGGCGACGATGCCCGCGCCGACGAGCAGCACCAGCCACAGGACGACGTCGCGAGCGGCGCGGCCGTTCGACCGGGTCATCAGCTCCTGCAGCCGGACCGGGTCGACGGGCGGGCTGTACCACGCGGCGTCGGCGAGACCGGCGTCGATCGCCCGCCGGGCCTGCGGGCCGGTCAGGCCGTAATCGGGTTCCAGGGTCGCTGTCGTCGCTCACCCCCGTTCATCGTCGAGCTCGGCTCGCAACCAGTCTGCTCGCCCCGCCCACCTGTTCAACGCCGCATTGCGTTGGAGCGCTCTAACTCTTATGCTGCCCGAAGGTCGCTGTCAAGGCTGGTAGCTCGTCGGTCCGACCCTGGGGTACACCGTGTCGCAGCCCACCATGGAGGATGTCGCCCGCGTCGCCGGTGTCTCCCGCGCCCTGGTCAGCCTCGTCATCCGGGACTCGCCGAAGGTCAGCGAGCGCTCGCGCCGCGACGTGCTGGCCGCCGCCGAACGGCTCGGCTACCGGCCCAACCTGCTCGCCCGCAACCTCGCCAGCCGGCGGACGATGACGATCGGCGTGCTGCTCAACGACCTCCACAACCCGTTCTTCGCCGAGGTCGCGGACGGCGTCCTCGAAGCCGCCGACCGCACCGACTACCGCGTGCTGTTCAGCACCGGGCGTCGCCGACCGGCCGACGAGGCGCGCGCGGTCGAGGCGTTCCTCGAGCTGCGCGTCGACGGGATCATCCTCGTCAGCCCGCACATCCCGGCGGGCCGGATCGAGGCCGCCGCCGAGGAGGTGCCACTCGTCGTCGTCTGCCGCGCCCTGCGCTCGCACGCGGTCGACTCCGTCAGCAACGACGAGCAGGTGGGCGCCGATCTCGCCGTCGGGCACCTCATCGGTCTCGGCCACGAGCGCATCGTCCACGTGGACGGCGGCGCCGGCGCCGGTGGACCGCCGCGGCGCGCCGGCTTCCGGCGGGCGATGCGCCGGATCGGTCTCGCCGAGCGCATCGTGCACGGTGACTTCACCGAGGAGTCCGGATGGCGCGCCGTCTCGGCGCTGCTCGCCGACGGTGACCTGCCGACGGCGATCTTCGCCGCCAACGACCTGAGCGCGGTCGGCGCACTCGACCGGCTGGAGGAGGCAGGGCTCCGCGTGCCCGAGGACGTGTCGCTGATCGGCTACGACAACACCGGTCTGGCGGCGATGCACCACATGTCGCTGACCACCATCGACCAGCCGCGTGCCGAGATGGGCCGGCTCGCCGTGTCCACGCTGCTCGAACGGATCGGCCGTTCGCGGACGAGCGTGGTCAACCACGCCGTGCTGCCGTCGCTCGTCGTGCGCCGGTCCACCGCCCCGCCCACGCAGGCCGGGGCTGAAAGGATCACACCGATGCTCGAAGTCGACGTCGCCAACCTCGAGGCGCAACTCCCGACGCTGCTCGACGAGTTGCTCACCGGCGGCGGGGCGATCCTCCTCCGCGAAGCGTTCCCGCCGGCCGAGATCGCCGAAGCCCGCGGCCTGATCATGGACTACTCGTCGACCGATGAGGACAAGGTCACCCACTTCCACGGCGCCCACGAGGACCAGGTCCACCTGCAACGGCGGGTGTGGAACCTGCTCGACAAGGGCGAGGTGTTCGAACGGATGGTCCAGCACCCCGTCGTGATGCGCATCGTCGGCGCCTTCCTCGGCGACGCCTTCATCATGGGATCGGTCGCCGCCAACCGGCTGCTCCCCGGCGGCCCAGGGCAGGAGCCGCACATCGACTACCCGTACTGGGATCTCTACCAGCGCAACAGCTTCCCGATCGGGATCAACTCGAGCTTCCCGCTCAACGCCCAGGCGACGGTGCTCCTCGACGACTTCACCGCCGAGAACGGCGCGACCGCGTACTGGCCGGGTTCGCAGAAGACGCTCAACTACCCGGACGACGACACCGCGTTCCACGCGAATGCGGCCCGCCAGACCGGGCGGGCCGGCGACTGCGTCGTGTTCAACGGGATGGTCTGGCACTGCGCCATGCCGAACCACTCGGACTCCGACCGCAGCGCCGTGCTGATCGAGTACCTCGCCAAGTTCGTGACGCCGCTCGAGGATCAGAAGCGCGGCGTGCGCCAGGAAGTGGTCGACCGGGCGACACCGATGCTGCGCCAGCTGATGGCGCTCGAGTACCCGTACCCAACGCTCCTCGACGAGGTGGAGGCCGGCGTGGCCTACGGCCGGCACGCCAGCTCTTGAGGGGCCGCGGCACCGGCGTCGCCGCGCTGCTCGCCGCGCTCGTCGCCGTCGGGTGCGGTGGGGACGACGGGAACCACACCGACCCCGCCGATGCGGTGGTCGACATCCGTGCCACCGGCTGCCGGCGGACGTCGACGCGAGCCATCGGCATGGTCGTCGCCGACGACCTGCTCGCGACCGTCGCCCACGCCGTCGCCGGGGAGTCCGAGATCACGGTCACCACTCCCGACGGCCGGCGGCTGTCGGGGACGGTCGCGGCGATCGACACGGCTCTCGACGCGGCGTTGATCCGCGTGGACGGGCTGGACCTCGGCCCGCTGTCCCGCCGGCGCTACGACGGCGATGACGACGACGACGTCACCTTGTGGACCGCGGACGACGGCGTCGTGCACTCGGCGCCCGTCGAGATCCGACGGCGGGCGACGGTGCGCACGACGGACATCTACCGCGAGGGCGAACACCTCCGTCCCGGGCTGGAGCTTCGCGCCGAGGTCGAGGCGGGTGACTCCGGGGGCGGGCTCGTGGGCGGCGACGGCGAGCTGCTCGGAATGGTCTGGGCGACGAGCCGACGGAGCGATGACCGGGCCTGGGCGCTGCCGATCGAGGCGCTCGATCCACTGCTCGCGGCGGCGAACGCGGCCGAGCCCGTGCCCGCCGTCGACTGCGCCCGCTGACCCCATCTGGGTGCGACGGGACCCCGGCGTCGGACCGGCCCGGCGTGCCTCCCACGGATTCGCGACCGAACCCATCCACCGACGATGATCGAGCGGCCCGACCACATCTGGAGGACCCCCATGAGCTCCGGCGCGCCAACCCCCGACACGATCGTCCTCATCCACGGGTTCTGGGTGACCCCCCGGAGCTGGGAGGACTGGATCAGCCACTTCGAGAAGCGCGGCTACCGGGTGCTCGCGCCCGCCTATCCCGGCTTCGAGGTGGAGGTCGAAGCGCTCAACGCCGATCCGACGCCGATCGAGCAGGTCACCGTGCCGCAGATCATCGGCCGGCTCGAGGAGGTCGTCGGTGGATTGGATTCGCCGCCGATCCTCATGGGGCACTCGGCCGGCGGCGTGTTCACCCAGATCCTGCTCGACCACGGCTTCGGCGCGGCTGGCGTGGCGATCAACTCCGCTCCCACCGAAGGCGTCAAGGTCGTGCCGTTGTCGCAGATCCGCTCGGCGTTTCCCGTACTCAAGAACCCGGCCAACCGCCACAAGGCGGTCGGGCTCACGTTCGAGCAGTGGCACTACGCGTTCACCAACACGTTCAACGAAGAGGAGTCGCGCCGGCTGTACGACCGCTACCACATCCCGGCGTCGGGGCGGATCTTCTGGGGCAGCGCCCTGGCCAACATCCACCCCGGTCATGACGACAACTGGGTCAACTACGAGAACGCCGATCGTGCTCCTCTGCTGTTCATCTCCGGGAGCGACGACCACCTCATGCCGCCGAAGATCCAGCGGTCCAACGCCAAGCACTACAAGGCCGAGGGAACGGTGACGGAGGTCAAGGAGTTCGAAGGTCCGCACCTGCTGCCGGCCAGTCCGGGCTGGGAGGAGGTCGCCGACTACGCCCTCGAATGGGCGCTCGCCAACGCCAGAACGTGAGCACGATCCGGGTCACCCACGTCGGGGGACCTACGGTCCTGATCGAAGTCGGCGGGTGGCGGATCCTCACCGACCCGACGTTCGACGATCCGGGCCGGACGTACCACTTCGGGTGGGGCACGTCCTCGCGGAAGGTGGCCGGGCCGGCGATCGCGGCCACCGAGCTCGGTCCGATCGACGCCGTGCTGCTCACCCACGACCACCACGCCGACAACTTGGACGACTCCGGGCGCGCCCTGCTCCCGTCGGCCCCGGTCGTCGCCACTACCGTCGCCGGTGCACAGCGGCTGGACGTGGCGGCGCGCGGACTGGAGCCGTGGGCAGCCACTGAACTGACGACACCCGACCGCCCGACGATCGAGATCACCGCCACGCCGTGCCGGCACGGGCCACCGCTCAGCCGCCCGATCACGGGCGACGTGATCGGCTTCGCCCTTCGATGGGACGGGCAGGAACACGGCGTGCTGTGGATCTCCGGCGACACCGTCCTCTACGACGGAGTGCGCGGCGTCGCCGAGCGCCTGCAGGTCGGGGTGGCGATCCTCCACCTCGGAGGCGTCCGCTTCCCGGTCACCGGTCCGCTGCGGTACACGATGACCGCGCAGGACGCCGTGGAGCTCTGCGGGCTGCTGCGCCCACGCCTCGCGATCCCGGTGCACTACGAGGGCTGGAGCCACTTCCGGGACGGGCCCGGCGCACTCGACCACGCGCTCGCCACGGCGCCCGCCGACGTCCGCGACCGCTTCCAACTCCTTCCGATCGGCACCGCGACCGAGATCGTCGTCTGACCGAGGCTGGTCGCCGCCCTCCTCGTTGACGGCCGCAGCGATCGGCGCAAGCATGAGCGTCCGGAGTCGAGGAGGGAGCGACATGCCCGAACGTGGTGATCTTGCCTGTCTCGCCGATCCGGTGGCGCAGTCGTTGCTCGCGTCTGCCGTCCCCGCCCGGTTCGCCTACGTGTGGGGGGATGGAACCCCGAGAGTCGTGCCGATCTGGTTCCACTGGGACGGTGAGGAGCTGGTGTTCGGCACCCTGCCCAAGGCGCCCAAGCTGCTCGCCCTGGAAAGTGGCGCGCCGGTCGCGCTCACGATCGACTCGACCGATTGGCCCTACCACGTCCTCACGATCAGGGGCACGGCGAGCGTCGAGCGGGTCGACGGGGTGTTCCCCGAGTACGCCGCCGCGGCCAAGCGGTATCTCGGTCAGGAGGGCGGGCAGGCCTGGGTCGACCAGCTCCCTGCGGACGTACAGCTGTGGCGCATCGCCGTGACACCGACGTGGGCCAACGTGATCGACTTCGAGACCCGGTTCCCGAGCGCGCTCGGCGCCGGTTAGACCGGTCGCCGGTCAGCCGCGCACCAGCGCGGTCACGGCCTCGATCACGACGTCGACCTGCTCCGGACTGGTGACGATGCTCGGTCCGAATCGAACGTACGGCTCGCGGTACGGCGTGACGCTGGCGCTGATGCCCTGACGGTCGAGCTCCTCGACCGCCTCGAACGGTGTGTGACCCTCGAGGTCGACACAGACGATGCCCGCCGACAGCTCGTCGGCCATCGGGGTCACCACCCGCACCCCGGGGACGTCGGCGAGACCGTCCTTGAGCTGGGCCGCCTGGGCGTGGGTGCGCTCGGCGATGCGATCCCGGCCGACAGCGAGCTGGAAGCGGAAGGCTTCCGCCAGCGCCCAGCGGTGCTCGAAGGAGTGATAGCCGCCGGGCGTGTGCTCCGCGCCGGGCGCGATGGTTGTCGACACCGCGTCGCCGGCGAGGTACCGCTCGAAGCCGGCCGCGGCGAAGGTCGGGATGGTCGGCCGGACCGACGTCCACGCGTCGGCCCGGCCCCAGATGAGTCCGGTGCCCCGCGGTCCGAACAGCCACTTGTGGGTGCCGGCCACGATGAAGTCGGCACCGAGGTCGTCGACCGACACGTCCTCGACGCCGAGGCCGTGCACGCCGTCGACGCACAGCAACACGCGGTCGGTCTCGTCCCGCCCATCGTTGAGCCCGGCGATCATCGTCGCGATCTCGGGGATCGGTAGGCGGACCCCGGTACCCGAGTGGACCCACGTGACCGCGACGACCCGCGTGGCCGGGGTGACCGCATCGGCGAGCCGGCCGACGAGCTCGTCGACCGACGCGGCCGCCGGATCGTCGTACAGACGCACCCGGTCGACGGTGCCGCCGGACCGCTCGACGCGCAGACGCAGCGCCTCGTGGGTCGCGTAGAAGTCGTGTTCGGTCGTGAGCACGTGGTGGTCGGGGCCGACGACGATCCCGCCGTAGAGCAGTCCGAGCCCCATGGTGGTGCTGTCGGTCAGGGCGATGTCGCTGGGCGACGCCCCGAGATACTCCGCCGCGGCGGCCGGCACCGCAGCGTCGAGCTCAGCCTGGTGCTCGACGAGGTAGGCGTGGGTGTCGGCGTCGAGGCCGGCTCGATGACGCGCGATCGCGTCGGCGACCGGCTGCGGGTGGGCAGCCAGGACGAAGGCGGCGAAGTGGAGCACGTCGGGGACCAGCGTGAACTGGGCCCGGACCGAGTCCCAGTCGTCCGGATCCAGCGGCGCGCCGCCGTTGGCGGCGGCGGACGAGGCCGAGGTCTCACCGTCGTCGTCGCGGCAGCCGGCCAACCCGGCGACGGCCATCCCCCCGCCGGCCGCAGTCGCGCCGATGAACGCGCGCCGGCTCAACTCCACCACGTCCGCACGGTATCGCCGTGGCTCCCGGCCCGATGAGAGCCGCGCCCGGCGCCGCCGGTACCGTCCCCGTCATCGCCACGCCCACACGCGAGGAGGCGGTCAGCGCACTGACGGCACCGGGGGCGCCGTTCGAGCTCGAGCCGCTCGACATGCACGGCGTGCCGTGGCGCGTGTACAAGCACGCTCCCCGCTCGCTGCGTGACCTCTTCACCACGACGGCCGCCCACGGCGACAAGGAGTTCGTCGTGTACCGCGACGAGCGGCTCACGTTCCGTGAACACTTCGGTCTGGTCGCCGGGCTGGCGCGGCATCTCTCCGACGCCCACGGTGTCGGACACGGCGACCGCGTCGCGATCGGCATGCGTAACTACCCCGAGTGGGTCATCTCGTTCTGGGCGACGGTCTCGCTGGGCGCCATCGCCGTCCCGCTCAACGCCTGGTGGACCGGGCGGGAGCTGACGTACGCGATCCGTGACTCGGGCACGCGCGTACTGATCCTCGACGACGAGCGCTGGTCCCGGCTGGCCCCCCACCTCGATGAGCTCGACGTCGCGGCGACCATCGTCAGCCGGCTACGTGATGAGGCGCCGCCCTCGGTCACGGCCTGGGAGCGACTGCGCGGCGAGCTCGACGTGGCGGCCGCGCTCCCCGACGTGCCGATCGCTCCCGACGACCACGCCACGATCATGTACACGTCGGGCACCACTGGGGCGCCGAAGGGTGCGCTCGCCACCCATCGCAACCACTGCACGAACATCATGAACACGCTGTTCCTCGGGGCGCTCGGTCTCGCCATGGCCGGCCAGTCCGGGCCCCCGGCGGACGCTCCGCAGCCGGCCGCGCTGCAGGTGTTCCCGTTCTTCCACATCGGCGGGCTCACCGGCCTCTACATGGCGACGACCACCGGCACCAAGCTCGTGACGATGTACAAGTGGGACGTCGACGCGGCGGTCGACCTCCTCGCCACCGAGCGCATCACGAGCACGTCACTGGTCCCGATGGTGCTCCGCCAGCTGCTCGAGTCGCCCGAGCTCGAGCGGATCCCGCCCGCGGCGTTGGCCGGCATCGCGTCCGGCGGCGCACCGGTGCCGCCCGATCTGATCCGCCGCATCGAGTCGCAGTTCGACGCGCGTGTCCTGCCGGCGAACGGCTACGGGCTCACCGAGACGACCTCGGCGATCGTGATCAACTACGGGCAGGACTACTTCTCCCACCCGGACAGCATCGGCCGGGCCGTGCTCGGGGCCGACGTGAAGATCGTCGGTGCGGACGGCCAGGAGGCGCCGAACGGCGAGGTGGGCGAGCTGTGGGTGCGCGGCCCCAACGTGGTCGACGGCTACTGGAACAAGGCGGACGAGACGGCGATGGCGTTCACGGACGGCTGGTTTCACAGCGGCGACCTCGCCCGGCGCGACGACGACGGTTTCTTCTACGTCGTGGACCGGCTCAAGGACGTCGTCATCCGCGGCGGCGAGAACGTGTACTCAGCCGAGGTGGAGGCGGTGCTGTTCGAGCACCCGGCCGTCGAGGACGTCGCGATCCTGGGCCTGCCCCACCCCGTCTACGGCGAGGAGGTCGTGGCCGTCGTGAACCTCCGCCCGGGCCACGATCCGACCACGAGCGAGTTGCAGCAGTTCGCCGCCGAACGGCTCGCCCGGTTCAAGGTGCCGTCGCAGATCGTCGTGCGCAGCGAGGCGCTGCCGCGCACGGCCAGCGGCAAGGTGCTCAAGCGCTCCCTGCGCGACGAGCTGACCGGCGACGAACGTCAGTAAGTCGCCTTCCTCCCGATCTGTGTCACCGAATTGGCGATCGATGACGTATGCGGTGACACAGACCGATTGGGCAGGGGCTCGACGTCGACCGGGGACCCCGTGGTCGCGGCCTCGATGACGGCCCGGCCGATGCACGTCGCCCGGCCGCTCGCCTCGGCCCCGGGGACGTCGGTCACCACGCCGCGCACGGCCGCGGCGAACGCCCGCGCCTGCGCGGCCACGCCGGCCGCCATCACGTCGTCGACCTCCGATCCGGCGACGGTGTGCAGCCCGGCGCCGGTCCCGATCCGGGTGCGCCCCGACGGCAGCGCGTCGATCAGCAGCGCCCCGTTGGCGCCGAGGATCTCGGTCCGGATGTCGTCGCCGAACCGGGCGTTGCGCGAGAGGTCCACGGTCGCCACCGCGCCACCGTCGAGCTCGAGCACGGCGACGAGGTTGTCGACGTCACCCGCGGCGCGGACACCGTCGTCGACGACCGGCAACGACCACGCCGTGACCCGCCGGATCGAGCGCCCGGTCAACCACTCGGCGAGGTCGTACTCGTGCACGCCACAGTCGATGGCCAGACCCCCGCTGACCGCCGGATCGCAGAAGGCGGGTGGTGGCGGATCGCCGTCCCACTGGGCCAGGCGGAGCAGCAGCGGGGTGCCGATCTCGTCGCGTTCGATGCGTTCTTTCGCCGTCCGCCACGGCGGGGAGAAGCGCCGCCAGAACCCGACCTGCAGCACGCGCGCCCGCTCGGCAGCCATCGCGCCGAGACGATCGCCGCCGGCCGCGTCGAGCGACAGCGGCTTCTCGCACAACACGTGCAGCCCCGCCTCGAGTGCCGCCGCCACCACGTCGGGATGGGTCGGCGTCGGTGTGACCACGATGCACGCCTCCAGCCCCGGGTGCGCCAGCGCGGTGGTGACGTCCGAGTAGGGCGCCGCGGTCGGGCGCAGTTTCGTCGCCACATCCATCGCCTCGGCCGACGGCTCGGCCAGCGCGACGACGTCGAGCTCGGCGAGATCACTCAGCGCGGTCAGATGACAGCGACCCATGCGCCCGAGGCCGATGATCGCGGTCCGGAGCGGCTCGACGGGCACAGGCGGGGCAGCCTACGCGCGCGAGGCTGGACCGATGACGGTGAACGAACCCCCGCTGCGGGTCGGGGTGCTCGGCGTCGGCCGGATCGGCAGGATGCACGCCCGCCTGCTCGCCCACCAGGTGCCCGGGGCGACGCTCGGGGCGGTCTTCGACATCGACCCCGCCATGGCCAAGGCGGTGGCGGCCGAGCTCGACGTCCCGGCCGTCGAGACGCTCGACGACGTGCTCGGCGCGCCGGAACTCGACGCGGTCGCGATCTGCACCAGCACGGACACTCACGTCGACCTGCTCGTCGCGGCGGCCGCGTCGGGCAAGGCGATCTTCTGCGAGAAGCCGATTTCGCTCAACCTCGATGAGGTCGATCGGGCACTGGCGGCGATCGAGGGTGCGGGTGCCCGGTTACAGGTCGGCTTCAACCGTCGCTACGACCCTGCCCACCGATCCGTGCGGGACGCCGTCGCCGGCGGGGTGATCGGACCGGTGCACCTCGTGCGCATCTCGAGTCGCGACCCTGCTCCGCCGCCGATCAGCTACATCGCCGTCTCCGGCGGCATCTTCCTGGACATGACCGCGCACGACTTCGACATGGCGCGGTTCGTCACGGGCAGCGAGGTCGTCGAGGTCTACGCCCAGGGCGCGGTCCGGGTCGACCAGGCGATCGGCACCGCGGGCGATCTCGACACGGTCGTCGTGACGCTCCGCCACGCCGACGGGTGCCTGACGACGATCGACAACAGCCGGCAGGCGGTCTACGGGTACGACCAGCGGGTCGAGGCGTTCGGAGCGGCGGGCGCCGCCAGTTCGGCGAATCCGCCGGCGCACACCGGGGTCGTGCTCACCGTCGACGGCGTCCACGGCCCAGCGCTCCCCCACTTCTTCCTCGAGCGGTACACGACGAGCTACATCCTCCAGTGGGTCGCGTTCGTCCGGTACGTCTGCGACGGTGGCGAGTCTCCCGTGAGCGGCGCCGACGGGCGGGCCCCGCTCGCCATCGGCCTCGCCGCGTGGCAATCCGTGCGCGAGGGCCGGCCGATTCCGATCAGCTGAGCGCCGGCGCGAGCGTCCGCGTCTCGTACTCGTGCCGGAAGCGGATGAGCAGGTCGCGGACCGACGGCAGCTCGACGCCGAGCGCCACGCTGGTCGCCCGCGCCGTGAGGCTGGTGTCGTAGGGAACATCGATGCCCGCCTCGTCGACCGGTGGACCGGACCGGACCAGCTCGGGGTCGAGCTCGAACACCTCGGCGGCGAGCTCGGCGAGCGCCCGGCGACCGATCGCCTCGCCGCCACAGCAGTGGAAGATCCCCCGCTGATCGCGATCGATGATCCGCCACATCAGCTCGGCGCAGTCGCTGGCGAGGCTCGGGGTCGCGATCATGTTGATCTCGTCGCTCTCCCACACGGTGAACGGCTCGCCCGCGCTGACCGCGTCGACGAGCGCAGCGACGAAGTAGCCGAACCCAGGGTCCTGCGAACGCGGCAGGACGGGACGGGCCCAGTGCACGCCGTTGACCGCCGAGATCCGCGCCACCGCCCCGTCCCGCGCCCGCTCGCTGACGACGAGCTCGCTCGCCAGCTTGAGCACGCCGTAGATGTTGATCGGGTTCGGCGGCGTCGCCTCGTCGGCACCGGCCTGCGTGCCGTCGAAGACCCAGTCCGTCGAGACGAGCACGACCTTGGCCCCGATCTCGTTGGCCGCGTCGACGAGGTTGCGCGTCGCCCCGACGTACGCGTCCCAGCCGGCGCGGCGGTCGGCGACCATCCGCGGCAGGTCGTTCAGGATGGCGCTGTGGACGATGGCGTCCGGCCCGGTCTCGGCCACGCTCGCCCGCACTGCGTCGGCGTCGGTGAGGTCGACTTCGCCGTGACCGGGCGCGACGACCTCCGCCCCGTGCCGCTCGGTGAAGACCTTCACCAGGTTGCTGCCGACGAAGCCCGATCCTCCGCTGATCCAGACGCGCACGGTCCGAATCGTCGCGCGACCGCCACCGTGGACAGGTCACGCCGCGGGAAGCTCGAACGCCACCCGGCCGCCCGGCGGACCCTCGATCCAGATCCGACCCCCGTGGGCCTCGACAAGGCCCCGCGCGATCGCCAACCCGAGGCCGGCCCCGCCCGTGGTCCGGTTGCGGCTCGCATCGGCTCGGGTGAACCGCGCGAACGCGTCGTCGCCGAAGCCGGGCGGGAAGCCCGGGCCGTCGTCCACGACGCGGATCGAGGGCCGCCCGTCGGCGCCGACCGCCACCCGCACTTGGGATCCGGGCGGGGCGTGCCTGATGGCGTTGTCGATCAGGTTGCGCACGACCCGCCCGAGTGCGGTCGGGTTGCCCCGCACGGGAACGTGGGACGAGGCCTCGAGGATCAACGCGACCCCGCTCGCCGCGGCCACCGGGGCCAGGGCCTCGACCGCCTCGTCGGCGACCTCGGCCAGATCCACGGGCACCGGTCGCCAGTCGAGGCGACCGCTCTCGATGCGGGCGAGGAGGAAGAAGTCCTCGACCAGCGCCGCCAGCGCCTCGACGTCCCGCCGCATCGAGCGCACATACCGTTCCGGGTCCGGCGCGACGCCGTCGCTCAGTGCCTCGACGGCGGCTCGGAGGGCGGCCAATGGTGTGCGGAGGTCGTGGCCGACACTCGACAGCAGCGCCGTGCGCTCCTCCTCGAACCCAGCCCGTTCCCGCTCGAAGGCGTCCAGGCGGGCGGTGAGCTCGTCGAGGGCCTCGGCGACGTGACCGAGCTCATCGGCCCGCACGATGTCGGTGCGCACGGTGCGATCGCCCTCCTCGATCCGGCGGACGGTGGTCTCGAGCCGGCGCACGTCACGCCCGAGCGGCACCGTGGCGAGCAGCACGAGGACGGACGCGAGCACCGCCGTCACCCCAAGAACGACCGCGACCCGCGCCAAGTCCCCCGAGTCGAGGATCATCAGGCGGGCCAGCAACACCGCAGCCAGCGCCCCGATCGCCAGTGCGGCGAGGGTGATCCCGAGGACATGGCGGCGGAGCGAGCGCGTGCGTCGCGTCAGCACGCGGAGGCCCAGGGCGGCGCCGATCGTGCCGGCCACGAGCCCGGCGAGCGCGAGCGCGGCGCCGACCGGCTGGTCGGCGATCGAGTCCCACCAATCGGCAGCGACCATCGTCACGGCTCGAAGCGGTAGCCGACGCCCCAGGACGTCGTGATCCAACGCGGGTTCACCGGATCCCGCTCGAGCTTCTGGCGCAGCCGGCCGACATGCACGGTGACCGTGGCGGCATCCTGGTACTCCGGCGCGGAGTCCCATACCTGGGCGAGCAGTTGCCGCCGGGAGAACACCTGTCGCGGTGAGCGGGCGAGCACGACGAGCACATCGAACTCCTTCGGCGTGAGCTCGACGCGCCGGTGGTCCACGGTGACCTCGCGGGTGAGCGGTTCGATGCGCAGCGCGCCATAGTCCAGCACCTCGTCGCCATCGGACATCGGCCTCGGCGTCGCGCGACGCAACACGGACCGCACTCGCGCCACCAACTCCCGCGTGGAGAACGGCTTGACCACGTAGTCGTCGGCGCCGAGCTCGAGGCCGAGCACGCGGTCGACCTCCTCGGCGCGCGCCGTCAGGAGGATCACCGGGATGTCGCCCGTCGCCCGCAGCTCGCGCAAGATGCTCAGCCCGTCGGTGCCAGGGAGCATGACGTCGAGGACGACGAGGTCGGGTCGATGGTCGGCGAGCCAGGTGCTCGCGGTCGCTCCGTCACCCGCCTCGTGGACGTGGAAGCCGTCGAGCTGGAGGTAACGGGCGACGACCTCTCGGACCATTGGCTCGTCGTCGACGACGAGGACCGTCCCTGACGGCATGCCCTTGACTGTACGTGCGTGCTCGGAGCCGGCCCGGGGCGGGCACAGGAGTTTCGGAAACGTTGTGGGTCGCGTGCTGGATCCGTCACGAGAAGGCGGCAGGCTTTCCGTCGTGACCGCCGCCGCCGAGGTCCGTGAGGTCCGTCCCGGACGGGTGTGGGCCGCGTCTGCCGGAGGCATCGCCGCCGGTGTCGCCCTCGGGGTGGCCGAGCTGGTGACCGGGATCGCCGGCGAGGGTCCATCCCTCGTCTCGGCGATCGGCACCGAGTTCATCGACCGCTTCGCCGGCTCCCTGAAGGACCTCGCCGTCTCGTTGTTCGGCACCAACGACAAGCCGGCGCTCATCGTCGGCATCGTTGTCGTGGCGATCGGCCTCGGCGCCTTGTTCGGCATCGTCGCGGCCCGGCGGTTCTGGCTCGGCGCGTCCGGGTTCGTCGTGTTCGGACTGGTCGGCGTCTGGGCGTACAGCCGTGCTCCCTTCGGGGCGACCGGAACCGGGATCGTCGCCGCCGCGATCGGAGTGGCGGCCGCGATCGCCACGCTGCGGCTGCTGCTCGGCCTGGCCCGGCAGGCGAGTCCAGTGCCGGCCTCGGCCGATGACGGGGTGGCGGCGGCGGACGGGGAGATCGTGGCCGCGCCGCGGGCTCCGGTCGGTGCGCCGCGCCGGACGTTCATCCTCACAGGCGCCGCGCTCGGCGTCGGCGCGGCGGCGAGCGCGGCGCTCGGGCGCCGGCTGCGCACGTCCGATCGGGTCGAGAACGCCCGCGGGCTGGTGAATCTCCCGCGTCCATCGAGCGGGCAAGCCGCGCCGGCGCGCCAGCCGTTCTCGGTGCCCGGCCTGTCCCCCTACGTCACGCCGAACGACGACTTCTACCGCATCGACACCGCGCTCATCGTCCCGGAGGTCGATGTCGACTCGTGGCGCCTGTCGGTCACGGGCATGGTCGACGACGAGTTCTCGATCGGGTATGACGAGCTGCTCGCGCTCGAGTCGGTGGAGCAGACGGTGACGCTGCAGTGCGTGTCGAACGAGGTCGGGGGCAGCCTCGTCGGCAACGCCGTGTGGCAGGGAGTGCCGTTGGACGTCCTGCTCGAGCGGGCCGGCGTGGATGCGGACGCCACGCAGATCGTCGGTCGGTCGGTGGACCGGTGGACGGCCGGGTTCCCGACCGAGCTGGCCACGGACGGAAGGGTCGCGCTCGTCGCCTACGCGATGAACGGGGAAGCGCTTCCTGTGACCCACGGCTTCCCGGCCCGCCTGATCGTGGCCGGCCTGTACGGGTACGTGTCGGCCACGAAGTGGTTGAGCGAGATCGAGCTCACAACGTGGGAGGACTTCGACGGGTACTGGATCACGCGCGGTTGGGCCAAGGAGGGCCCGATCAAGACCGCGTCCCGCATCGACGTGCCCCGGCCGTCGTCGCCGATCCCCGCCGGCCGCACACCGATCGCCGGGGTGGCGTGGGCGCCACCCCGAGGCATCGAGCGGGTCGAGGTGCAGGTCGACGACGCGGACTGGCAGGTGTGCCAGCTGGGCGAGGCGGCCAGCGACAACACCTGGGTGCAATGGCGCTACGAGTGGGACGCCACGCCCGGCGATCACGTGATCACGATCCGGGCGACCGACGGCGATGGCGTGACCCAGACCAGCGAGATCGCCCCGCCGATCCCCGACGGGGCGAGCGGGTGGCACTCCCGTCGCGTCCAGGTCGACGGATCGCCCTGAGCGGGCCAAGAGAAAGGAACTGACATGATCAAGACACAGCGGATGCTGCGCGCCCTGGTGCTGGGCGGCGTGCTCGTCCTCGGCGCGGGGCTCTCCGTCGCGTCGTGCGGTGACGACGACGACGACGAGAACGTGCCGGCCACTCAGCCAGGGGGCACCGAGCAGATGACCGACACCACCGAAATGATGACCGACACCACCGAAATGATGACTGACACCACCGGCGGCTGAGTCGAACTGTCGTTTGCGAACGACCGGTTCGGGCGATTGCCGACCGACAGAACGGGGGGAGCGGCGTGCGAAGCTACGGCGATGCCAGGGTTCCGGGTCACTTACGCCACGTTGACGGCCGACGACGACGAGCTCCATGCCGCGTACGACGCTGCGCTCGCCGACGCCAAGGGGTCGTTCGGCGTGCGGCACCCGTTGCGCATCGGCACGGACAGCCGGGACGGGACGGCCACGTTCGAGACGACGTCACCGGTCGACCGCGACGTCGTGATCGGCGAGTTCGCCGCGGCCACCGCGGGCGACGTCGCCGATGCGGTGACCGCGGCTTCGGCGGCCGCGCCGGACTGGGCGGCCACGCCGTGGACCGAGCGCGTCGCGCTCCTCGACCGCGCCGCCGACCTGATCTCGGAGCGCCGCACCGAGCTCGCCGCCCGGATGGCGTGGGAGGTCGGCAAGTCCCGGCTGGAGGCGCTCGGGGACGTCGAGGAGTCGGCCGACCTCATCCGCTACTACACCCACGCGATGAGCGAGCACGACGGGTTCGCCCAGCCGATGCAGCGCCTCGTCCCGACGGAGGCGACGTCCGACGTGATGCGCGCCCACGGCGTGTGGGCGGTGATCAGCCCGTTCAACTATCCGATGGCGCTCGTCGCCGGACCGGCCGGCGCCGCCCTCGTCGCCGGCAACACGGTCGTACTCAAGCCGTCGGAGATCGGGTCGCTGTGCGCGCACCTCTTCTACGACGTGCTCATCGAAGCCGGCGTCCCGGCCGGCGTCGTCAACCTCGTGACCGGGCCCGGTGAGACGACCGGGGCCGCGCTCGTGGCCGATCCTCGGGTGGGTGGGCTGACGTTCACCGGGTCGAGCGAGGTCGGGATGGCGATCTACCGCTCGTTCTCGTCCGCCTGGCCGCGCCCGGCGATCTGCGAGATGGGCGGCAAGAACCCGGTCGTCGTCACGGCGACCGCCGATCTCGACCTCGCCGTGGAGGGAACCGCCCGGTCGGCGTTCGGGCTCGGTGGACAGAAGTGCTCGGCGGCCTCGCGGGCGTTCGTCGACAAGGCGCTCGTCGACGAGTTCTGCAGCCGGCTCGCCGAGCGGGCCGAGGCGATCCCGCGGACCAGCCCACTCGAGCGCGGCGGCTTCCTGTCGCCCGTCATCGACACGCCGGCCGTGGCCCGGTACGAGGCCAGCGTGGCGATGGCGAGCACCGACGGCGACGTGCTGTGCGGGGGCGCCCGGCTGTGCGATGCGCCGCTCGACCGCGGCAACTTCGTCGCCCCGACCGTCGTGCGCGTGCCCGACGACAGTCCGCTCTGGACCGACGAGCTGTTCATCCCGCTCATCGCCGTGCGCGGCGTCGACTCGCTCGACGAGGCGGTCGAGCGCGCCAACGCCGTGCCGTACGGGCTCACCGCCGGCCTGTTCGCCGGCGAGCAGGCCGAGATCGACCGCTTCCTCGACCGCATCGAGTCGGGCGTCGTCTACGTGAACCGCGCCAGCGGCGCCACCACCGGGGCGTGGCCGGGCGCCCAGCCGTTCGGCGGCTGGAAGGGCTCGGGCACCGCCGGCAAGGCGGGCGGCGGCCCGTACTACCTGCAGCAGTACCTGCGCGAGCAGAGTCGCACGATCGTGGAGCAGGACGACTGACCAGAGCGACCGCTGCGGTGGCGTGAATCATCAGAAGTGACGATGCGCCGTCCCCGGCGCCTTCCTTATGGTCGAATCGATGCTTGCCGCGACCCCAACGACGGCCGCTACGAACCTCAGTCGCATGGTGCGCGGCCAGGCCGAGGTCGTGCGGCTCGCTGTCTCCAGCGCCCGCGGGCTGCTGGCGCAGGCGGCTGCTGAGGCGAAGCCCGCCGAACTGCGCCAGTTGGCGGATGAGATCGACTGCGGCCTCGGCCAGCTGGAGGTGTACAACGTCGTGCTCGCCTGCGCCGACCAGGAGCCGACTCCGGCCGACGTACTCGACCAGGCGCTGCAAGTCGTCATCCACGCGCTGTGCTACCCGGTCGAGACGACGCCGGCCCGCCACCGCGGGCACACCCTCGCCGCAGACCGGGTCGCGGCGTGGGTGCGGAGGGCGTAGTCACGATCGTCACCCGGTGCTCGCCGCACGATCTGGGCGCAGATGTTCTCGACCGTTGAGAACGAGCGCGCCCAGAAGGCGATCTGAGAACGATCGCGCCCAGAACGACCGCGGCGGACGAGCCGTGCCGACACCTCCGACGAGGTTTCGGTAGCGTCGCGGCGTGGACGGCGCGCACGACCTCGGGGGGATGCACGGGTTCGGTCCGGTCCCGATCGAGACCGACGAGCCGCTGTTCCACGAACCGTGGGAGGGCCGCGTGTGGCGGATGCTCGGCTCGGTGATGGGGCGCACGACGATCGACCGCTTCCGCTACACGATCGAGCAGATGCCGCCGGCCGACTACCTCGCGTCGAGCTACTACGAGCGGTGGCTCTGGGCGCTCGAGCACCTCGCCACCGAGCAGGGACTTCTCGACGGGACGGGCGATCCGCCTGTGATCGGCCGGCCGCCGCCGGACGTCTCGACGTGGGACGGGCAGTTCCGACCGGGCGACCGGGTCCGCGTGCGCAACCAGGTCACGAGCGGCCACACCCGCGTGCCCCGGTACTTCCGCCGGCACGTCGGCACGGTCGAACGGGTCGCCTGCGCCTGGCCCAACCCGTCGGAGTCGGCGGCGACCGGCACGTACGGCGAGCCGGAGCTCGTCTACACCGTGGCGTTCACCGGCGCCGACCTGTTCGGCGCCGACGCCGACCACACCGTGAGCGCCGACTTCGGCGAGAGCGACCTGGAGGTGGCATGACCGAGCTGACCCCCGCCCAGCGCACCGAGATCCTGGAGCGCCACCTGCACGACCACGGCCACGTGGACCCGGAGGACGTCGATGCCGCGGTGGCCGCCGTCGAGTCGGCATCGGGCGACCGGCCGAGCACGGCCCTCGGCGCGCGTGTCGTCGCCCGGGCCTGGGTCGATCCCGACTTCAAGGCGCTGCTACTCAGCGACTCCCTCGCCGCCGTCTCCGAGTACAACCCCCAGACCGTCCCGATCGCCGTCCTCGAGGACACGCCGACCGTGCATCACGTGATCGTGTGCACGCTGTGCTCGTGCTACCCGAGCGGGCTGCTGGGCAACCCGCCGACCTGGTACAAGAGCTTCGAGTACCGCAGCCGGGTCGTCCGCGAGCCACGGGCGGTGCTCGCCGAGTTCGGCATGGAGGTCGGCCCCGAGGTCGAGCTGCGGGTGCACGACTCGACCGCCGAGCAGCGCTACCTGGTGCTCCCCCTGCGGCCGGCGGGCACCGAGGACTTCACGGAGGAGCAGCTCGCCGCGCTCGTGACGCGCAACTCGATGATCGGCACGGGCCGCCCGCTCACCCCCTGATCAGCTCGAGCACCCGCTCGACGGGGAGTCCCGGCGCGACGTGACCGTCACGTCCGGTGACGGTGTCGGCCACGAACAGGGCGTTCATCACGGCCTCCTCGGTGGCGTCCACCGTCGCCGTGAACAGGGCACCGATGGAGTCGTCGCCGAGCACGTCGACCGACTGGATCCCCTCGGCCACCCGCGGGCGGCGGTTGGTCGTGGAGAAGGCGCAGAAGATGTCGCCGGATCCGTGCCCGGCAACGCTGCCGACCCGGGCGAGTCCGAGTCCGACGCGGCGGGCAACGCGGGTGGCCTGGCGCGCGTCGAGCGGGATGTCCGTGGCGACGACACCGATGCAGCTGCCCACGTCGCCTCTCGTCGCCGCGGCCTCGGCGGCAAGCGCCTCCCCGACGGGCACGCCGGTCACCCGGAGCTGGCCGAGGCGACCGAAGTTGGCGAGGACGAGCACACCGACCGTGCCGAGGTCCGGGAGGACGCGCGACGACGTCCCGATCCCGGCCTTGAGCTCCATCGTCATCATGCCGGTCCCGGCGCCGACGACCCCCTCGGCGACGGGTCCGCCGGCGGCGGCATCGATCGCCGCTCGCCCGTCGGCCACGGTGACGTGCCGACGGCGGGCTTCGTCGAGCCATGAGTCGTCGCACTCCCCGACGACCGGCACGGGGACGACCTCGTCGTCCGGGTCGGTGCGCGGAACGGCGGCGAAGACGGCGTCGACCACGGCGTCGAATACTCGCCCGATCGCCGACGTGCCCGTGAGCATGATCGGACCCTCGAGCGTCCCCCACTCCGCCATCGAGATCGATCCAGTGAGCTCACCGCAGCCGTTGAGCACGGCCGGGCCGGCTGCCATCGGCCGTTCGTAGAGCGCCCGCAGGTCGTCGGGCACGATGGCCGTCACGCCCGTGCGGGCGATCCCGTCGGGATCGTCGGCCCACCGGGTGACGTGCCCGACCCGCACGCCCGGCACGTCGGTGATCGCGTTGAGGGCGCCGGTCTCGAGCGAGCCGAACGTCAGACCGAGGTCGCGCGCCCGGGGGCGAGGAGGCGGTGGAGGCACCGCCGGACTGTACCGACGTGCGATCTGGGCGCGTTCTTTCTCAGCCCCTGAGAACAGTCGCGCCCAGATCGGCCCGTGAGAAGGATCGCGCCCAGAATGGCGGGGTGGGTCTGTCGATGCCGGTCGTCTGGTCGCCGCGGCATCGCGGGCACGCTCCCGATGGCGGCTACTGGCTCGGGGTCCGCCTGCCGGGCGACGAGGAGCCCGAGCGCGGGGACGTGCTGCGCGACCAACTCGTCGCCGCCGGCGCCACGATCGTCGAGCCCGCCGACCACGGACTCGATCCCGTCCTCGCCGTGCACGACGCCGCCTTCGTCGACTTCCTGGCCCGGGCGTACGACGCCTGGGTCGCCGAGGGCCACCTCACCGATCCGGGTCAGCCGCAGGTCGTGCCGTACCTCTTCGCGACGGGACCGTTCGCCGCCCGCCGGCACCCCGACCGCCGGCCGGCGACCATCCGCGCCGAGGCCGGGCTGTACGCGATGGACACGATGTCGCTGATCTCGGCCGGCACCTACGACGCCGCCCGGGCCGCGGTCGACGGCGCGGTCACGGCCGCCGATCTCGTGCTCGCCGGTGCCCCCGCCGCCTACGCCGCGGTGCGTCCGCCCGGACACCACGCCGGGCCGGCGTTCTTCGGCGGCTCGTGCTACCTGAACAACGCCGCCGCGGCCGCCCAGCGGCTCCGCGACGGCGGCGTGGCCCGGGTCGCGATCGTCGACATCGACGCCCACCAGGGCAACGGCACCCAGGAGATCTTCTGGGACCGGCCCGACGTCGTCTACGCCAGCGTGCACGTCGACCCCGGGGCGGGATGGTTCCCGCACCTCGTCGGCTTCGCCGACGAGACGGGTGGTGGCGAAGGCGAGGGCGCGACGATCAACACGCCACTTCCGCCGGGCACCGGCGACACGGAGTGGATCGCCGCCGTGGCGACGCTCGTCGACGCCGCCCGCCCCGCCGACGCGCTGGTCGTCTCGCTCGGAGTCGACGCCGCCGCCGGCGACCCGGAGAGCCCGCTGCAGATCACCGCGTCCGGGTTCCGCGCGGCTGGCGAGCTGCTCGGCGGGCTCGGTCTTCCGACGGTGTTCGTGCAGGAGGGCGGTTACGACCTGCCGACCCTCGGGCCGCTCGTGCTCGAGGTCCTGTCCGGCTTCGAGCGCCGGCTGGTGTGAACTTGCCGAAACTCGCCGCGACGGGAAGAATGCTGCCGCACCGCTTTCGGCCGGCCCGTCAACGCTGGGGGAGAACCAATGTCCAGGCGCCGTACCGCCGCTCTCGCCGGGATCCCGGCCGTCATCATGCTGGCCACCGGGGTCACGTCCGGTGTCTCCGCGCAGGACGATCCGGTCACGATGACCATCGGGCTGCAGCAGGACCTCGACAGCCCGAACGTGACCGCGGGGTTCCTCGTGTCCGCGTTCGAGCTCTGGAACCTGCAGTACGCCACGCTGACCGACAAGGCAGCGGACGACTTCGAGACGATCCCCGGCCTCGCCGAGTCCTGGGAGGGGTCGCCCGACGGGTTGACCTACACCTACACGCTGCGCGACGGACTGCAGTGGTCCGACGGTGAGCCGTTGACGGCCGAGGACATCGCGTACACGATCAACCGGTCCCGCCGCGAGGAGTGGATCAACCATTCGGCGACGACGGTCAATCTCCAGGCCAGGGCGCTCGACGAGCGAACGGTCGAGATCACGTCCTCGGTGCCCGACCCGAAGCTGCCGACGATGGACGTGTACATCGTCCCGAAGCACATCTACGAGCCGATCTCGGCCGAGGACGTGACGACGTACGACGCCCTCGACGGAGTCGGCTCGGGTCCGTACACCCTCGAGGAATGGCAGCCGGGCGAGTCATGGACGATGGTCGCCAATCCGAACTACTACGGCTGGGAGGGGCAGGAGCCTGCGATCGACCGGATCGTCTTCCGCCTGTTCGAGAACGGTGAGGCGATGGCCGCCGCCCTGCAGGCGGGCGAGCTCGACGCCGCCCACAACATCCCAACGGAGTCGTTCGAGTCACTCGACGCCGACGAGGACATCGTCGGTGTCGTGGGCCAGCAGGGCGGCTTCTCCGAGCTGGGACTGAACGCCGGCGAGGGCGGCATCGGCGACGGCCACCCCGCCCTGCTCGATGTGACCGTCCGGCAAGCCATCAACAAGGCGATCGATCGCGCCACGTTGCTCGATCGGGTCGTGCACGGCCTGGGCGAGGTGGGCACGACGATGTCCGTGTCGCCCGACCAGACCTGGCAGCCGGAGGTCCCAGACGACATGTCGCTGGCGTTCGACCCGGAGGGCGCCAATCAGATGCTGGACGACGCCGGCTACGTCGACACGAACGGAGACGGTGTCCGCGAGATGCCCAATGGCGGTCGTGAGCTCAGGTTCCGCTACGCGCAGCGGTCGGAGTCGGAGCTCGAACCGCGGCTGACCGAGTTCATCACCGGCTGGCTCGCCGACATCGGAATCGCGACCGAGGTGCAGGTGTACGACGACAGTGAGCTCACCGAGCAGATCGGGGCCGGCACCTATGACCTGTTCGCCTGGGGCTGGACACCCTTCGTCGACCCCGATCCACAGCTGTCGTACTTCACGTGCGACCAGGTGACGACGGACCCGAACAACATCCTCTACAACGACGCCAACTGGTGTTCGGAGGAGTACGACGCGCTGTACCAGCAGCAGAAGGTCGAGCTCGATCCGGACCGGCGGCGCGAGATCGTGCACGAGATGCTGCTGATGTTCTACGAGGCGGCGCCCTATGCCGTGCTGTTCGAAGATGCCGACGTGCAGGCCTACCGCACCGATCGCTTCGAAGGCTGGGTGAAGCAGCCGGCGGACATCGGCCCGGTTCTGTTCAGCAACACCTCGCCCACGTACGCCCGTCTGACGCCCGTCGGGGCCGCCGGGCCCGCCGCGCCCGGGACGACCGCGGTCGATACGACCGGGACCGGCACGACGGCGGGCACCGAGGGGACCGCGCCGGAGGCAACCAGCGCCGTCACCGACGCGCCGGCGACAACGCCCACAGCGTCGGACGACGACGACGGTGGTACGAACGTGGGACTGATCGTGGCGATCATCGCCGGCGTCGTCGTGCTCGGCGTCGGTGGATGGGCGCTCGCTCGTCGCCGTGGGAGCCAGGACGACCGCGAGTAGGTCGTCGTCGTGAGCGTGGGATTCGTGCTCCGGCGCGTCGGCGCCGCCATCGCGACCCTGGTGTTCGTGCTGGCGTTCAACTTCTTTCTGTTCCGCGTCGTCGACGACAATCCCGTCGACAATCTCTTCCGGGGGCGCAACCTGTCGCGGTCGCAGATCGAGTCGCTGGAGGAGCGGTTCGGCGTCGGCGACCCGATGATCGTGCAGTTCTTCAAGTACGTCCGTCAGACGGTCCAGGGCGACCTCGGCATCTCGATCAAGAGCAGCCGGCCGGTGAGCGACGTGATCATGGACTCCTTCTGGCCGACGGTGTGGCTCGTGGGCACGGCGACCGTCGCGTCGATGGTGATCGGCACGCTGCTCGGCATCCGCGCCGGGTGGAAGCGAGGGAGTGGGACCGACACGGCGGCGACGACGTTCTCGATGTTCACCTACTCGATGCCCGATTTCTGGTTGGGGATGGTCCTGTTCGCCGCGTTCGCCGTGACCCTGCCGTGGTTCCCGACGGGTGGCTTCGAGGACGCCGGCAGCACGGCGACCGGGTGGGAGGCCTTCCTCGATCACGCCCATCACATGGCCCTGCCCGCGCTGACGCTCGCGCTCGCCTACATCGGCGAGTACATGATCCTGATGCGGGCGTCGATGCTCGACACCGTACGGGAGGACTACCTGACGCTCGCTCGCGCCAAGGGCCTGCGGGACGTGCTCGTCCGCCGCCGGCACGCGGTCCCCAACGCCCTCCTCCCCCTCGTCAGCCTTTCGGCGTTGAACTTCGGGTACGTCCTCTCGGGTGCGATCGCAGTGGAGACGATCTACTCGTGGCCGGGCCTCGGGCGCGCCACCGTGAACGCCCTGGAGGGACCCGACTACCCGGTGCTGCAAGGCCTTTTCCTTCTGTTCTCGGTGGCCGTGGTGCTCGCGAATCTCATCGCCGACCTCCTCAACGGCTACCTCGATCCGCGGGTCCGCTGGCATGAGGGATTCACCATGACGGCGACGCTGCCCGGTCCTCGCGCGGTCGCATGGGCCCGCCGCCGGCGCGCCGCCGGTGACGTGTGGCAGGCGTTCCGCCGCAACCGCCAAGCGCTCGCGGGGCTCGCCATCCTGATCCTGTTCACGCTCGTCGCCCTGCTGACACCCCTGTTCGCCGACCGGTCGGCACTGCGCGCCGTCGACGCCATCGACAACCCGACGTGGGCGCCGCCGTCGCGCGAGTTCCTCCTCGGCACCGACCACCTCGGCCGCAGCGTGGCCGTCCAGTTCTTGTACGGGTCGCGGATCAGCCTCCTCGTCGGGGTCGCGGCGACGGTCCTCATCATCCTCATCGGGTCGCTGGTCGGGATCCTCTCCGGCTTCCTCGGGGGGTGGAGCGACACCCTGCTGATGCGCCTCACCGACTGGTTCCTCGTGATCCCGTTCCTGCCGCTGGCCATCGTGCTGGCCCGCATCCTCGGACCGTCGGTGTGGAACGTCGTCCTCGTGATCGGCGTGACGTCCTGGCCGTACGTGGCGCGGATCACCCGCGCCCAGGTGCTGACCGTCCGAGAGCGGCTCTTCGTCGAGCGGGCCCGGGCTCTGGGGGCCAGTCGAACCCACCTCGTGCGGCGGCACATCCTGCCGAACGTGGCCCCCCTGATCCTCGCCAACACCACGCTCGCCGTCCCGATCGCCATCCTGACCGAAACAACGCTCTCGTTCCTCGGCCTCGGCGACCCACAGGCGCCGTCGTGGGGGAAGACGCTGGAAGAGGCGTTCGAGGCCGGTGCGATCACCCGCGGCGCCTGGTGGTACTACCTGCCGGCCGGCATCGGGATCGTGGCCGTGGTGCTGGCGTTCACGATGTGCGGGCGGGCGCTGGAGGAGATCCTCGATCCGCGGCTGCGCGCCCGCTGATGGACGCGCTCCTCGAGGTCCAGGACCTGCACGTCACGTATCGTGCCGGCGGCGTCGACGTCCCCGCCGTGCGCGGCGTCGACCTCACCGTCGCGTCGGGTGAAACTGTCGGGCTGGCGGGCGAGTCGGGGTGCGGCAAGTCGACGATCGCGGCGTCCATTCTGCGACTGCTGCCCCGCTCGGCGCGCGTCGAGGGGCAAGTACTCCTCGGCGGTGAGGACGTGTACGCGATGCGGCCGGGACGCCTGCGCGCCGTGCGATGGACCAGCGCGGCGATCGTGTTCCAGGGCGCGCTGCACTCCTTGAACCCCGTGCAACGGGTCGGAGACCAGATCGCCGAAGCCATCCAGCTCCACTCGACGCGAGGCGCGGCCTCGACGAAGGCGCACATCAGCGAGCTGCTCGAGCGCGTCGGGATCCCCTCGGCGCGGGCGAGGGAGTACCCCCACCAGCTGTCGGGCGGGCAACGGCAACGCATCCTCATCGCACTGGCACTGGCGTGTGAGCCGATGCTGCTGATCGCCGACGAACCGACAACCGCCCTTGACGTCATGGTCCAGGCGCAGGTGCTGGCTCTGCTCGAGGAGCTCCAACGCGACGCCGGCATGGCGCTGCTGTTCATCACCCACGACCTGTCGCTGTTGAAGTCGGTGTGCCGGCGGCTCGCCGTGATGTACGCCGGGCGGATCGTCGAGCAAGGGCCGAGTGGCGCGGTCTTCGAGGACCCGCGGCACCCCTACACCGGCGCGCTGGCGGCCGCGTTCCCGACGATCGGCGACCCTTCGTCCCGCTTGCGTCCGAGCGGTCTCGCGGGCGACCCGCCGGATCCGACCGAGCTGCCGACCGGCTGTCCGTTCCATCCACGCTGCCCGGTGGCGGTCGACTCGTGCGCTGACGACCGACGTCCGTTGCGGCCGGCCGGCGACGGGCGGGCGGCGGCGTGTGTGCACGTCGGGGCGACCGTTGGCTGAGCCGCCGCTGCTGTCGGTCCGCGACGTGCGCGTGACCTACGCCAGCCGGCGCGGTCCCGTGAAGGCGGTCGACGGTGTCGATCTCGACGTCTCCCCCGGCGAGGTCGTCGCCTTGGTCGGCGAGTCGGGGTGCGGCAAGACGTCGCTGATCCGCTCGATCATCGGGCTCACGCCGACGGCTTCGGGCACCGTCGAGTTCGACGGCAGGGTGGTCGGAAAGAAGGCGTCGAGGCTCCGCGAGCTGCGCCGCCGGGTGCAGATGATCTTCCAGGACCCGACCGCCGCGCTGAACCCCCGGCACACGATCTACGAGGCGGTCGCCGAGGGGATCCGCATCCATCGCATCGCCGGGCACGAGCCGACTTTGGTCGCCGACGCCCTCGCCCGCGCCGGCCTGCGCCCACCGGAGCGGTACGTGCAACCGGTACCCGCACGAGGTGTCCGGCGGCCAGCGGCAGCGCGTGCTGATCGCCGGCGCGATGGCGCTCGGGCCCCGGCTCCTGCTCGCCGACGAGCCGGTGGCCAGCCTCGACGCGTCCATCCGGGGCGAGATCCTGGCGCTGATGCGCGGCCTCGTCGACACGACCGGGATCAGCATCGTCGCCGTCACCCACGACCTCGGCCTGGCGTGGAACATCGCCGACCGGGTGGCCGTGATGTACCTCGGGCGGATCGTCGAGGTGGGGACCACCGAGGCCGTCCTCAACGACCCGCAGCACCCGTACTCGCGGGCGCTCCTGTCGGTCGTGCCCGAGGCCCACCACCTCGAGCCCGTGATCCTCACCGGCGAGACGCCCGACCCACGCGCCGTGCCGATGGGATGCCGGTTCCACCCGCGTTGCCCGCTCGTCGCTGCCGGCGAGGCGGAGCGGCTCGGCATCCTCGACCGCTGCCGGGGCGAGGACCTCGGACTCGCCGTGCTCGACGGCGGCGCTCACGCGGTCGCCTGCCACGCGCGGGCGTGAGCGCTACCCGCGGACGGGCGGGTTGGCGTTGCAGCCGAGCAGGTAGCGCAGGCGGGGCGAGAACCGGCGGGCCTGCTCGGCGGTCATCGGCGAGCGGAGATCGACGAACGGCTTCACCCAACAGCGGCCGTACTGCACGATCACTCCGCAACGCGGCTGATCGGTGACGTTCGCTCCGTGCCGGTGCCACGTCTGGGACAGCCAGATCGCGAGCGAGCCCGCCGGTGCCTCCAGCACGACATCGTCGTCCAGCGGGTCGCGCCCGGCGGGTGGCTTGCGCTGCGTTCGATGGCTGCCCCGCACGACGTGGGACGCGCCGTTGTCCGCCGTGAAGTCGTCGAGCATCCACACCGACTGGATCGACAGCGTGAAGTTGGGCAGTGGCTCGGGGATCTGCGTGATCGGGGAGTCGACGTGCCACCCGCCGCTCGCGGTGTGGGCGCCGACCTGGTTGACGCTCACGTCGAGCGCGATCGCATCTCGTCCGAGCGCGGCGTCCATCATCGCCAGCACGGTGGGGTGCTCGACGAGTGGCGCGAAGGCCGGATCCTTGTTGATCAGGTTGAAGATCCGCTGCGACCGGCCGTTGTCGAAGAACGTCGGGATGTGCACGAAGCTGATGCACACGTCCGACGGCGCGACCGGCCACGGCGTGTCGAACTCCTGCGCCCGCTGGTGGCGGATGCGGCGATCGAGGCGCTCGGCCTCGTCGGCGTTGAGCTCCCAGATCGAGGCGAAGTGGGCCGCGGTCTCGTCGGCGGGTGCCGGACCCGGGTCGGGGTCGAAGGGGTGGTCGCGTTCGTGGCGGAGGATCCGCTCGACCCGGGCGCGGAGATCCTCCACGGTCGCGCGGTCGATGAGGTTCTCGAGCACGACGTACCCGTCCGCCTCGAGCTGCTCGAGGGCGTGGGCGGCGTCATGCGTCAGCTGTCCCGGCACGTCCCCTCCTTCCTCACATCGACAGGTAGACGGTCGTGTTCGGCGGGAGCGGCGCACCGGCGGTGACCACGGTCTTGCCGAACGGCACGAGGGCCAGACCGGCGAGCTTGAACGAGGCGATGCCGAACGGGATCCCGATGATCGTGATGCACAGGAGCAGCCCGGTGAGCACGTGGCCGATCGCCAGCCACAACCCGGACAGCACGAACCACACGACGTTGCCGACGCACGACAGCGCCGGATCACGGTCGGTGCGCTGGACGACCACCCGACCGAACGGCCACAGCGCGTAGCCGGCGAGCTTGAACGACTGGATGCCGAACGGGATCCCGATGATCGTGATGCACTGGATCACCCCGGCGAGCAGGTAGCCCAACGCCATCCAGATCCCGGCGAGGACCAACCAGAGGATGTTGCCGATCACCCGCAGTGGCCCCGTCCGGCCGGGCGCGACCGGTGCTCGTGGCGGAGTCGGCGACACGCTCACTGGCCGAAGCCTTGCACGGCGTCGCCGCCCTCGACGCTTTTGTCACGTCAGACCGCCCGAACGGGCCATCTCAGGTGACGAGAGCGAGGATCGCGTTCAGCTGCTCGCGATCAAGTGACGCGTACACGTCGATCGCCTCGACATTCGTCCGCACCTGCTCCGGATTGGTCGCCCCGAACAGGACCGAGGCCAGGTTGGGGTGGTCGAGCGCATAGCAGAAGGCGAGATGCGTCGGCTCCATGCCCCACTCCGCGGCGAGCGCGGCGAGGGGCGCCGCCAGCTCCTTGCCGCGAGCCATCAACGGCGAGTCGTCGTCGGTGGCCCGCCCGGTTCCCCCGTACCATCTCGGGGGCTGCGCCCCCGGGCCCCATCGCCGTCCGGCTCGCTGGCGCTCGCGCGGCCGGCCGGCGCCTTCGGCGCCGTGGAGGTACTTGCCGGTGAGGGTCCCGCCGGCGAGCACGTACGAGGCAACGAGCCCGATGTCGGCGGACGAGAGCGTGGCCCGCATCGCCGGGTCGGCGGCTTGGGTGTGCTCGGCCAGGCTGCATGCCATCTGGGCCGCGACCGGTGACGGCACGCCGCCTTCCGCGCAGATCTCGACCGCCTCGGCGAGCTGAGCCGCCGACCACATGCCGGTGCCCCACGCCCGGGCCCGGCCGGACTCGATCAGCCCGGCAACCTGCGCGACCACCTCGGGCACCGGGAGCACCGGCGGCGGGGCGATCGCGTAGATCAGGTCGACGTGGTCGAGACCCATCCGGCCCAGCGATCCGTCGAGCTCGGCCGCCGCGTCCTCGTCCGGCCAGTGCTCCCACCACAACTTGTTGGCGATCGTCACCTCGTCTCGCGCCCAGCCGGCGGCCCGAAGCAGCTCACCGAACACGACTTCCGAGTAGCCGGTCGGTATCGGCGCGGTGCCGGTCTCGTCGTCGTACCGGGCGTCGTCCAGGAAGTCGATGCCCGCCTCGCGGGCCGCCCGCATCACCGCCGCGCCGTCCTCGCGCGCGATGCGCTCGAACGTGCGCCACGAGCCGAGCGCCATGAGCGACACCTGGATGCCCGAGGAGCCCAACGGCCGGTGCGGCAGCGAGCTCACCGGCGATGCCAGGAGTAGACCTCGACCGTCCCGGCGATCAGATCGTGGAGGGCGCGGCGGTCCTTCAGGATGAGGATGAGCAGCAGTCCCAGCCCGAACAGGGCGAAGCTCAACGACATCGCGAGGACCCGCACCGCGGCCCGCCCGGCGTGGAGGTCGCTGCCGTCGACGCGGTACGACGCGCGTGCCGACGATCGCCTTGCCGATGGTTCGGCCGGTCGTCGCGAGCGAGGTACGTGAAGTACGTGAACGACCAGACGGCCAGCGCGATCCCTGCCGCGATCGGCTCGTCGGCCAGGTGCACGTCCACCGGGAGCACGGCATTGACCACGTACTCGAAGACGGTCGCGCCGACGGTGAACGACGCGGTCACGAGAAATACGTCGATGACATACCCGATCAGCCGGCTCACCGCGCCGGCGTAGCTTCCTTCCAACTCCCGTCGCTCGAGCTCTCGCCGGCTCGCCGGGTCGGCCGCGAGCGTCGACCGGTGTGAATGGATTCGGCCGTCACGGTGCTCCGCCTGCCGCCTCAGGATGCGATCAGCAAGGGCGGCCCGCGGCGCACGCCCGGCTCGCGGCGCAGAAGGCGGTCGACCCAACCGTGCAGTGGCCGGTCGAGGCCGACGACAGTGGTGCCGCCCCACGTCGACGACCTTGATGAGGATGCTGGTGGTCGAGTGGGCGACGATCGAGCCCACCTCGGTCTTCCGGACGATCGCGTCGAAGTCCACCCGCTGGGCCACCGCGTTGACATCGACCTTGTCGATCACGCGCTCGACGTCGACCCGGTCGATCAGGGCGTTCACGTCGATGCGGGCGAGGATTTGGTCGAGATCGGCGCGCGCGAGCAGGGCGTCGATGTCAATGCGGGCGAGCACTTGCCCGATGTCGACGCGTTCGAGGACCCGGTCGACATCGATCCGGTCGATCAACGCGTTCATGTCGACCTCAGCGAGCAATGCGTCGATGTCGATGCTCTTGATCAGGGTGTCGAAATCGACCCGATCGAGCAGAGCCTGGACGTCGAGATCACCGAGCAGAGCGTTGGCGTCCACGCGCTCGACGACGCCTTGCACGTCGATCCGATCGATGACCCCCTGCACGTCGACCCGCTCGACCACCTCGTTGACGTCGACGGCGTCGACGACGCCCGGTGCCACCTCCTTGGCCACAGTGCGCACGATGCCGGTCGCCCGGCCCGTGAGCGAGCCGATCAGCCCGCGGCGGGGGGCCGGCGGCGGACGTTGATCGCGCCCGTTCGGGTCCACACCCCCATTCTGGCCCGTCGGCGACCCCGAACCCGCGCTCGACGATGATCACTGGCCGGGCAGGATGGACGGATGAGTCCGGCGAGCTTCGAGGTGCGGGTGATCGGGCTGGTCGAGTCGAGCTTGGTCGCCGTCGGCGACGCGCCGCGGCAGGGCGACGAGGGTGCACCGGAGGCCGACATCGTCTTCGCCGCCGACGTCCGGGCCGCGACCCGGGACATCCACGTCGGCGACGAGTTGCTCGTGCTGACGTGGCTCGATCGGGCCCGGCGGGACGTGCTGACGGTCCACCCGCGGGGCGAGATCGAGAGACCGCTGCTCGGGGTGTTCAGCACCCGCTCCCCGGATCGCCCGAACCCGATCGGACTGCATCGCGTGCGGGTCGTCGCCATCGAGGGCGCGCGGATGCGGGTGAGCGACCTCGAAGCCGTCGACGGCACACCGGTCGTCGACGTCAAGCCGGTGCTCGAGCCGATCGGCGAGCGCTGATCCGCCCGTCCCACCCATCATCTGGGCGGGATCTGTGCCAACTGTTGGCACGAATCCCGCCCAGATCCAGGTCTGGCACGATTCCCGCCCAGTTGGGGAGGCGAGGGTCGGGTACCGTCCCCTCGTGCTCGGGGGCCGGCTCGCCGACCAGACACAACGCATCGACCTGGACGGGACCGGAGGATGAGCGGCCGCGGTTTCACATCCGATGGCCTCACCCGCCTGGCAACGGTGATGCAGGGTCATGCCGGGGCCGGCGGGGTGCCCGGGCTGGCGTGGCTGGTCGCCCGGGGCGGCGAGACCCACGCGGGCGTCGCCGGTTCCGCCGATCCCGGCGGCGGCCGTCCGATCGAGCGCGACACCATCTTCCGGATCGCGTCGATGACCAAGCCGGTCACGGCCGTGGCGGCGATGATCCTCGTCGAGGAGTGCCGGCTCCGCCTCGACGATCCGGTCGACGAGCTCCTGCCCGAGCTCGCCGACCGCCAGGTGCTCCGCAACCCGGAGGGCCCGCTCACCGAGACCGTGCCGGCGCACCGTCCGATCACGCTGCGCGACCTGCTCACGTTCCGCCTCGGCCTCGGCATGGACTTCGCCAACCTCGATCGCCCGCAGCCCGTGCTCGAACAGATCGCGGAGCTCGGCGTCGGGTCGGGGCCACCTCGGCCGCAGGAGCCTCCGGCTCCCGACGAGTGGATGCGCCGGATCGGCACGCTCCCGCTCTCGTACCAGCCCGGCGAGCGCTGGCTGTACCACATCGGCTCCGAGGTCACCGGCGTGCTCGTCGCCCGGGCGGCCGGGCAGCCGTTCGACGACTTCCTGCGCGAGCGCATCTTCGACCCGCTCGGGATGACCGACACCGGCTTCTTCGTCCCGTCCGACCGCCTCGACCGGTTCGGCCCGTGCTGGACCACGAACTTCGAGACCGGTTCGCTCGACGAGTACGACCCGGCCGACGGGCAGTGGAGCGCCCCGCCGCCCTTCCCCTCCGGCGGCGGCGGCCTCGTGTCGACCGTCGACGACTACGCCGCGTTCGCCGACGTGCTGCTCGGCGACGGGCAGGCACGCGGGCAGCGCATCCTGTCCCCCGCGTCGGTCGCCGCGATGGTGCATGCCCACGTCGCCACCGGACCGGACCCGGACGGCGGTCTGGGCTGGGGCTTCGGGGTCGGCGTGCAGTTGCACCGCACCGGCGTGGCCCGTTCTGCGGGCTCGTACGGGTGGGACGGCGGGCTCGGGTCGTCGTGGGTCAACGACCCGGCCGAGGGCCTCACCGGGGTCCTGCTGACCAACCGGACGTTCACGTCGCCCGTACCCCCGCCGGTCGTGCAGGACTTCTGGACCTGCGCCTACACGGCTCTCGACATTTGAGCGTTCCCCGGCCACACCGCATACCGCCTGCGCAGTGGGTGGCCGCTCGCTCGCTGGCGCTCACTCGCTCGCATCGGCCGCCCGGCCGTAGTAACCGTCACGCGTTGAGCGCGACGTGCACCGTGCGTGAGCCCGTGCCCGCGTTCGGTGATCCGTGGGCCATCTGCGCCCACGCCGCCTCGACCTGGGCGGTGAGGAACCGCTCGTCGCTCGCCGGCTCGGCGAGCAGCATCACGTGCTCGATCGGGTAGCGGTCGACGATGCGTTGCAGCTCATATCTCGTGCCCGCCTGCTGCGGGCGGTATCCGGACAGGTCGAGCACGACGACGTCCATGCGCGCCAGCAGGAGGTCGACAGCAGCCTTCCAGAAGCTGCCGTGACACAGCAGGGCCCGCACCGGATAGCGCCCGCGTTCAGCGTTGGTGATCCAGCGCCACCGCTTGACGAAGCCGTCCGGCATCGGTTCCTCGTGGCGTCCGATCGGCTGGCTGGCGAGCACGGCATCGAGCTGGTCGGAGCTGCTGATGAACAGCGACCTGACCGAGCCGGACTCCTCCGCCGCCTCCAGCTCATCGGCCTCGACCTGGTCGGCGCTGCGCAGGAGGTGGATGTAGCCGCGACGCCGCCACGGACCCTGCAGGAACCGGGTCGTGCCGGCGACGTTGTCGAAGAGCCGGAGGTACAGGATGCGCAGCGGCTCATTGCTCGACGCGCCGTCGCGACGGGTCGGCGTCGCCCGGCGGAACTGCACTGGTTCCCCGTCGAAGCACACCTCGAGGTCGGGGATCGCTGGCGCGCGCTGCGCCGCCACGTCCGCGGCGAACACGGGATGCGCCGCGAGCGCAGGGTCGGACGAGAGACGCTCGACCCGTCGCGCCACCATCCATCGGCGGGACTGCCGCACCAGGAACAGTCCGAACACGAACAGCAACGCGCCCCACAGGATGAACGTTCCTGATTGGTCCTCACCCGACGTGTCGTGCACGGCCGACGCGCGTCCGGACCACGCCAGCACCCCGTACACGACGAGGCCGGCGCCGACGAGAACCGCCACGATGCTCCCGCCGATCAGCGCCAAGCCCGAGGCCGTGCGCACGGACTTCGTGTGCTCGGCGCGCGGCGGCACGAGGTGGGCGGTTTCCGGGTCGTCGAGCATCCGCTCCCAGCGGCGCGCTCTCCGCCATCGGTGGAGATGGAGCAGGCACTTGCCGAGGGTGAGCGCGGCGAACACGGTGAGCACCGCCCCGGCGATCAGGACGATCCGGTCGCGTGTCGACTCGTCGGGCTCGGTCCACTCCTCCGGCCAGAACGCCGGCACGACGACCAGCACGACGACGGCGAGACTGCCCCACAGCAGCGTGCGTCCGAACTCGACGAGCGTGATGCGTCCTTCGACGCGCGGGTCCCGCCTGAAGTCGTCCGTCACTGCGCCCCCTCGCCGGCATCGAGCCGGAGCTCGAGCTCGAGCTCGTGGCGGATCGGGATGCCGTCGCGGCCGCACGCCGGAATCGACGGCTTGACCGCTCGCGACGCCGCCACTCCGTCGCGAACCAGGGCAACGAGGTCCATGCCCCACCGTTGATAGAAGCGGATGGCGCGGACGTTGTCGTTCGTCGTGATCAACCAGATCCGGCGGACGCCCGTGCGTCGGGCGTGCTCGCGCACGGCGTCCATCAGGGCCCGACCGACGCCGTGATCCTCCTGTTCGACGTGAATCGTCACGACCTCGAGCTCGTCACCGCGCCGGGCGACGGTGACCAGCCCAGCGGCAGCGTCGTCGACCAGCGCGACGAAACCGGGCAGGTCGGCGGCGTCGACGAGCTCGCCGTGCCGTGCGACCACCGTCGAACCCCAGTGGCTGCGCAGACTCGCGTGCTTCCACGCGACGTCATCGGGAGTGAGCGCCCTGACCCGCACGCCCTGATCGTCGCACCCACGGCCGGGGCATCCGGTCGACTTCCACAACCCCGTTGCCCGGCCAGGGCGCGATCTGCTGCACTGACGGCGAGCCGACGACCCAGGAGCAGTGATGCGCGCGGCGCTCATGTCCAGAACGGAAGGAGTTGATCGAGAGGACATGACTCGTGCACACGTTGAACCTGGGGATCCTGGCCCACGTCGACGCCGGTAAGACGTCCCTGACCGAGCGGCTGCTCTACGCCGCCGGCGCCATCGACGAGGTTGGTCGCGTCGATGACGGAACCACCCGGACCGACTCGCTCGCCGTCGAACGACGGCGTGGCATCACGATCAAGGCGGCCGTGGCGTCGTTCGTCGTCAACGACGTCCAGGTCAATCTGATCGACACGCCCGGCCACCCGGATTTCATCGCCGAGGTGGAGCGCGCGCTTGACCGTGCTCGACGGCGCCGTGCTCGTGCTCTCGGCCGTCGAGGGCGTGCAAGTGCAGACCCGACTGCTCATGCGGACCTTGCAACGCCGGCGCGTTCCCACGTTGCTGTTCGTGAACAAGATCGACCGAGGCGGCGCGGACGATGATCGCGTCCTCGACGAGATCGCGGCGCGTCTCACGCCGGCGATCCTCGAGATGGGCGCACGGTGCGACCTCGGCACCAGCCGGGCGCGATTCGCCCCGTACGGCTCGACCGACGAGGCTCACACCGAGCGGCTCATCGAGCTCCTCGGCGACGACGCGCTCGTCGCCGCCTACCTCGACGATGCGGGCGTCCCGTACGAACGACTCCGCGGCGAGCTCGCCCGGCAGACGGCGCGGGCCCTCGTGCACCCGGTGTTCTTCGGCTCGGCCATCACGGGGGCGGGCATCGACGCGCTTCTCGCCGGCATCGCCGAGCTGCTGCCAGCCGCCCATCGCGATGTCGGCGGACCGGCATCCGGCGTGATCTTCAAGATCGAGCGCGGTCCGGCCGCCGAGAAGATCTCCTACGTGCGCATGTTCTCGGGCTCGGTTCGGGTGCGGGACCGAGTGCAGGTCGGAGGCACCGACGGGGGGAAGGTGACGTCGATCAAGGTGTTCGCCGGCGGCGAGGCGGTCAGCCGACGGTCCGTCGACGCCGGGCAGATCGGCCAGCTCTGGGGACTCGCCACGGCGCAGATCGGAGACCGCCTCGGGATGCCTCACCCGGGTACCGACGGGCACGACTTCGCCCCACCGACGCTGGAGACGGTGATCCTCACTCGCCATCGGTCCGAACCGGGCGCGGCTGCACGTCGCGCTCGGGCAGCTCGCCGAGCAGGATCCGCTGATCGGCCTGCGCCAGGAAGGTGGCCGCGACCACGTCGTCTCGCTGTACGGCGAGGTGCAAAAGGAGGTCCTCGCCGAGACCCTGGCCAACGACTACGACATCGACGTCGAGTTTCGCGAGACGAGGACCATCTGCATCGAACGCCCGCTCGGCTCGGGTGCGGCGGTCGAGCTGCTCGGCCAGCCCGCCAATCCCTTCCTCGCGACGGCCGGGTTCCGCGTCGAGCCCGCGCTCGCCGGCACGGGCGTTCGCTTCGGTCTCGACGTCGCGCTCACGTCGATCCCGCTCTACGTCTTCAAGACGGTCGAGGATTTCCGCCTCGCAATCGAAGCGACGGTGAACGACACGCTGCGCGAGGGCCTCCACGGCTGGCCGGTGTCGGACGCGACCGTCACGATGACCGAGTCGGGCTACACGTCACCCGAGACGACGGCCGCGGACTTCCGCAAGTTGACGCCGCTCGTGGTGATGTCCGCGCTCGCCCAGGCCGGCACGACGGTGTGCGAGCCGATCCACCGCTTCCACCTCGAGGTGCCCGCCGACACGCTGGGCGCACTGTTGCCGGCGCTCGGGCGTCTGGGCACCGTGCCCGACGCGATCGAAGGCCACGGTTCGTCCGCCACGCTCGAGGGCCCGATCCCGGCCGCGCGGGTCCACGAGTTGCAGACCCAGCTGCCCGGCCTGACCCATGGCGAGGGCCTGCTCGAGACCACGTTCTCCGAGTACCTCCCGGTCCGCGGACCGGTTCCGACGCGGTCACGGACCGACGCCAACCCGCTCAACCGCAAGGAATACCTGCGGCACGTCCTGGGCCGGATGTGACCGGACCGCGCCGGCCGGACGGGTAATCAGGTGGCGAGGAGCTTCGCCTTCTGCTGCTCGAACTCGGCGTCGCTGATCACGCCCTGGTCCTTGAGCGCAGCCAGCTTCGTCAACTCGTCCGCAGCCCCGCCAGTGCTGGCGGTCTGGCGCACGTAGTCCTGGAACTGCTGCTCCTGCCGCTGGGCCTGGGCGAGGTCACGCTCGCTCATCGAGCGTCCGCGAACGATCAGGTAGACGAACACGCCGAGGAACGGAGCGAAGATCACGAAGAGCAGCCACAGCACCTTCGCGAACCCTCCGAGGGTGTGGTCCCGGAAAATGTCGAAGATCACCCTGAACAAGATCATGAAGAACGCGATCCACAAGAAGATCACGAGCGTCGTCCAGAAGATCCCGAGTATCGGGTAGTCGTATGCGATCAATTCTCTCCTCCCATCGGGTCGGCGCGAAACGTAGCCGGTCGGCCTCCCGCGAACGCGCATCTCCACCGCTCACGCGGATTCCAAGGGGTCCACAAGCCGGCAGCCGTTGACTCGGGACAGAGCCCGCCACGTGGGCGGGCGATCAATCCGGCAACGACGCCGAGGGAGCATTGGAATGACACGGAACGCACTGCAAGCGGTCGTGCTCGGCGTCTCGGACTGCAACGACCTCAACACCGCCGGCTGACGCCACTGTCGGTTCCCGATGTTCTCCGTACCCGACCCGCTCCGGATCGGCGACGGCACGTACCTCGTGCGGCCTCTCGTCGAGTTGCCGGGCACGTCGTTCTCGCTCCACGTCAACTCGCTCGTGATCCAGGGCGCGGAGCCGGTCATCGTGGATTGCGGGGCGGCGCTGTTCCGGGACGACTGGGTCGAGCAGGTCTTCGGCCTCGTCGACCCGCAGGACGTGCGCTGGGTGTTCCTGTCCCACGACGACGACGGCCACACGGGCAACCTCGACGTCGTGCTCGAGGCGTGCCCCCGGGCCACGCTCGTGACGAGCTGGTTGGACGAGGTCCGAACCGCCGGGCGCCCTCGCGGCGCCCGGCGGCGCTGCCGGCTCGACGACGGCGACACGTGGGAGATCGCCGACCGGCGGCTGCTGGTCGTGCGGCCGCCGACGTTCGACTCTCCGGCGACTCTCGGTCTGTACGACGCCTCGACCGGTGTCTACTGGGCGAGCGACGCGTTCGGGACGCCCGTCACCGAGGCGGTCGACAGTGTGGCCGACCTTCCGCCGGAGCTGTGGCGCGAGGCGTCGACCAGCTACTCCTCGTTGCTCAGCCCGTGGCACGCCGTCGCGGACATCGACAGGTTCGGGTCGTGGGTGGACCGGATCGCCCGGCTGGAACCCCGCGTGATCGCCAGCGCCCACGGTCCGGTTCTGCTCGGGCCGTCGATCGAGACCGCGCTGGAGCGCATGCGGCAGCTGCCCCGATCGACCACGCCTTCGTCACGTCAGACCGCCCGAACGGGCGCTCTCCCGTGACCGAAGCGGGGTAGCACGGGAGGCCGCTCCGGCGCCGGTCTGGTTAGGATCGCTCCGATGACGCGGGCGGGAGGCAATGTTGACGCGCGCGGCGGCGCGCTCGACATCCACCTGCTCGGACCGATCGGGGCCGAGCGGGACGGCGAGCCGGTGTCCCTCGGTGGTCCGCGGCAGCGGGCCGTGCTCGCCCGCCTGGCCATCGGTGCCGGGCAGATCGTGACCGTCGACCGCCTCGTGGACGACGTCTGGGCCGGCGAGCCACCCGCCACCGCGGTGAACACCCTGCAGAGCTACGTCTCGCTGCTCCGGCGGGCGCTGGGCGACCCGCGCCACCTGCGGCGCGAGGGCCCGGGGTACGTGCTCAGCGTTACCCGCGACCAGCTCGATGCCTCCCGGTTCGAGGACCTCGTGACGGCCGGCCGGTCCATGCTCGCCGCGGATCCGGACGCCGCCCTCGTGAAGCTCGACGCCGCGATCGACGAGTGGCGCGGCCCGGCCCTGGCCGACGTCGCCGATGAGGAGTGGGCGCGGTCGACCGCGGTGCTCTGGGACGAGCTGCGGCTGACCGCCCTCGAGGCCCGGTTCGACGCCCTCCTCGCCCTGGCTCGCCACGGCGACGTGGTTGGCGAGCTCGAGCGGGCGGTCGACGAGTACCCGCTCCGGGAGGGGTTCGCCCGCCGCCTGATGGTCGCTCTGTACCGGTCGGGGCGGCAGGCCGACGCCCTGCGCGTGTACTCGCGGACGCGGCACGTCCTGAGTGAGCAGCTCGGCCTCGACCCGACACCCGAGCTCGCCGAGTTGCAGACGGCGATCCTCAACCACGATCCCGACCTCGCCGCCCCACAGCGGGCGGGGCACAGCCCAGCTGCGGTCCCGGCCGAGGCCGTGCCACCCGGTACGCCGACGCGATCAGAAACCGGTCCTGGCGACCGGACCGTCGCCCGTGCCCCTTCCGGGGCCGGCGCTGCGGGCCGGCGCGGCCGACTTCGTCGGGCGGGACGGTCAGCTCGCCGCCCTGCGCCGGATCTGGGACGGCGTGCTCGCCGGACAGAGTCACCTGGCCCTGCTCGTGGGCGAGGCGGGCGTCGGCAAGTCCCGGCTGGCCGCCCGCTTCGCGGCTGACGTCCACGGCGAGGGTGCGGTCGTGCTGTGGGGTCGCGCCACCGCCGACGCGGTCGTGCCCTTCGAGCCGATGGTCGAGGCGATCCGGACGGCCCTGCGCACGATCTCGCCCGAGGCGCGGCGACGCGTCGCCGGCGACCGCGGCCACCTCTCGCTCCTGCTCCCCGAGCTGGAGCAGATCGTGCCCGAGGCGCGGGCGAGGCCGGCCGATCCCGGCGTCGAGCGGTACCTCCTGTTCGAGAGCGTCGCCGAGGTGCTCCGGTCCGAGTCCGCCGAGTACCCCTTGCTCGTGGTCCTCGACGACCTCCACTGGGCGGACGCCCCGTCGTTCAAGCTGCTGGAGCACGTCGTCCGCCACGAGCAGCCCGGGCGGGTGATGGTCCTCGGCGCGGCCCGGGCTCCGGCCGACGCCCCGACGCCGGACCTCGACCGCCTCGCCACCGACCTCGGGCGTGACCGCTTGCTGACGCGGGTCGTCGTGAACGGGCTCGCCCCGTCCGACGTGGGTGAGCTCCTGCGGGCGGGCGGACGCGACGTCGACCTCGCACCCGAGCTCCACACGGCGACCGGCGGCAACGCCTTCTTCCTGACCGAGCTCATCCGCCACGGCAACGGCGCGCCCCTCGGCGAGGAGCTCCCGGACTCGATCCGGGCGATGGTCGGGGTGCGGCTCGACCGCCTCGACCGCACGGTCACCCAGGTGCTCAACCTCACTGCCGTCGCCGGACCGGCGGCGACACTGCCGGTGCTCGAGCTGGCGAGCGGGCTCGACGGTGACCGCCTCCTCGACGCCGCGGACACCGCGCTCTCGGCCGGGCTGCTCGTCGAAGACGGGGCCGGGCGCCTGGCAATGCCTCACGCCCTGATCGGGCAGGCCGTGCTCGCCCGGCTCGGCCGGACGCGGCGGCTCGATCTCCACCGGCGAATCGCCGAGGCCCTCGAGCAGGCCAGCGAGCCACAGTCGTCGCCGGCAACGCTGGCCCACCACCTCGTCGAGGCGGGCTCGCTGACCGACCGTTCGCGCCGTATCTCCGCCGGGCTCTCCGCCGGCCGCCACGCGCTCGACGTCGGAGCCTACGAGGACTCCGCCAAGTGGTGCGAGCGGGTCGACGCCCTCATCACGGAGCGGACCGATCCCACGTGGCGCACCGAGGCCGCTGTGCTCCGCAGCGACGCGGCCCGGGCCCGAGGTGATCGTGAGGGTGCCCTCGCCGCGGCCCGGGAGGCGGCCGCCCTCGCCGTCCCGACCGACGAACCGATGCTGATCGCCCTGGCCGCCGAGCGCTGGATGCTCGCCCTGTCGGCCGTCGGCTTCGACATCGGCGAGCCCGCCGACCCGGAGCTGGTCGCGCTGCTCGAGCGGGTCATCGCCACGCTCCCCGGCGAGGAGCGTCGGTACCACGTGCGCATGCGCAGCATGCTCGTGTCGGTGCTCGTGGCCAGCTCCGACGTCCGTCACCGCGAGGAGTTGGCGGCCGAGGCGCTGACCATCGCCGAGGCCGACGGGCGACCCGAGCTGATCGCGTCGGCGCAGCTCGCCCGCCGGCTCGCGCTCTGGCAGCTCGACCGGCTCGACGAGCGCACCGAAGCGGTCCTCGTCGCCGTGGCCGAGGCCCGCCGGGCCGGCAACGTCCACCTCGAGATGACGGCCGCGCTGTTCGCCATGTCCGACCTGCTCGAGCAGTCCCGCCTCGAGGACCACCTTCGTCTCCTCGCCGAGTTCCGCGCCCGTGCCGTCGCCCTGCACATGCCGCTGTACCTCACGTACGCCTTGTTCATCGAGGCCGGTCACCGGGTCGCGGCCGGTGAGCTCGCCGAGGCGGAGCGGCTCGCCGACGAGGCGCTCGCTCTCGGTCGGGCCTCCCACGGGGCCAACGCCGAGATCGTCCACAGCGGCATCCGGTACCTGCTCGCCCAAGAGCGCGGGCAGCTCGCCTCCACCCTCGCCGGGACCGAGCAGATGGCGGCCGCGCATCCGCGTCTGCGCATGTGGAAGGTCGCCACCCTCGGGGCCCTGCTCGACGCCGGCCGCCGCGACGAGGCCCGAAGGATCTTCGAGACCGTCGTCGGCACACGGTCGCTCAAGCTGCACGACAATCAGATCTTCCTGCCGGCCGCGTGCGCCCTCGCCCAGGCCGCGGTCGAGCTCGGCGATGCCTCCCGTGCCGCGGTGCTCCAGGCCGCGCTCGCGCCCTACGCCGACCGGCAGGCGGTGAGCGGGCTCGGCGGGATCTCGGTCGGCCCGGTGAGCCGGTACGCCGGAATGGCCGCCAGGGCGAGCGGTGACCTGGACGCGGCCGAGCGGCTGCTGCGCGCCGCGATCGAGCAGTGCACCCGCGACGGGATGCGCGCCCACGAGGCTCACGCCCGGGCCGACCTGGCGGCGGTGCTCACCGACCGGGGACGCCCGGAGGACCAGCACGAGGCGGTCGCCGAGTTTCAGCAGGCCCGGACGCTCGCCACCGAGCTCGGCCTGGTCCTCCACCCCTAGTTCCCCGCTCAATTCCCGGGCCGACGCGGGGTCCAATCGCGTGATGTCTGGCGATCCCGTCGTCCACCTCGAGCTCCACACCGGCGACGTGGTCGCGGCGTGCGACTTCTACCGCGCCGTCTTCGGGTGGCGGGCGGAGCGGGTCCACGTCGGGACCCGGTCGTACCTCACGCTCGGCTGGGGCGACGAGATCGAGGTCGGCGTCGTCGAGCAGGCCGGCGAACCGGTCTGGCTGCCCTACATCGAGGTCGCCGACATCGACGACGCGGTCCGCCGCGCCCGGGTGCACGGCGCCGAGATCACCTTGCCCGCCACCGAGGGACCGGCCGGGTGGCGGTGTCTGCTCTCGACGCCGGACACGGCTGCCATCGGGCTCTGGCAACCGAAGCGCCGACTGGGCTAACCGTCGAGGTGATCAGGGAGCCCGAAGCGGCTGAACACGTCAGCGCCGCGGAAGGCCGTCACCGCGACGATCCGGTCGTCACCGAACGTCAGGACGTCGAGGGCGGTGGGCACGTAGCGCGCCGATGAGTCGAGGACGTAGGCGGCGAGGGCCGGCTGGGCGTTCGCCGTGGTGGCGACATAGCGGAGCCGCGGTGGCGGTCCCTCGGGCATCAGCCACGACGACGCGATGGCGTCGCGACCGCGGCACCAGCCCGTGTACGGCGGCATCTCGAACGTGGCGTCGCCGTCGAGCAGGTCGACCACGGCGTCGACATCGCCCCGCTCGAACGCCTCGATCAGGCGGTCGACGACCTCGCGCACCCGGGCGTCGCCGAGGGCACGCATCGTCGCCTGCTGGCTCCGTGCGGGCAGCCGTTCCTCGACGGTCTTGCGGGCGCGCTGGAGGGCGCTGTTGACCGACGCCGTCGTGGTGTGGAGGGTGGCCGCCACCTCGCGCGCCGAGAAGCCGAGCACGTCGCGGAGGATCAACACCGCCCGCTGGCGCGGCGGCAGGTGTTGGAGGGCGACGACGAAGGCGAGCTCGACCGCCTCCCGGGCCTCGTATCGGGCCTCCGGCGCCGCATCAGCGCGGCTCAGGCTGAGCGGCGCGTCCGGGTAGGGCTCCACCCACGTCGACTCGTCCAGTGCAGTCCCGCCATCGTGCGGGTCGCTCGCCGGGCCGTAGTCGACGGGCAGCACCCGCCGGGCCCGCCGGGAGAGGGCGTCGAGACAGGCGTTGGTCGCGATGCGGTGGAGCCAGGTGCGCAGCGTGCTGCGGCCCTCGAACCGGTGCAGCCCGCGCCACGCGCGGACGAGCGCGTCCTGGAGGGCATCGTCGGCGTCGTGGACGGAGCCGAGCATGCGGTAGCAGTGCGCGTGCAACGCCGATTGGTGGGGCTCGACGAGGCGGCGGAACTCGTCGTGGTCCTCGTCGAGGCGACGTTCCATGATGAGCAGGTCGTCTCCGCTCGATGCGGTGGGGGTGGACGGGGCAATCATGACGCACGGTTAGACCGCCGCGGCACCGGCCGACTCATCTGCCTTCGATGTGACCGAGCGCACAGCCGGCCGGAACCGGCGGAGTCGCCGCCCGACCCCGGCAACTGGTCGATCTGGGCGCGATCGTTCTCGCGGTTTCTGGGCGCAGATGTTCTCGGCAGTCGCGAAGAATCGCGCCCAGAAAGCCTGCTGAGAGGCGACCCGTCAGCGGGCGGTCGCCTGCGCCGGGACCGCCTCCCCCGCGCCCGGTTCCGGGTACGGAGCGGGCCGCTCCCGGCCCATCAGCCGGTCGGCGAGGCGCACGGTCACGATCGGCGCGAGGGCGATCGTGGCGAACACAGCGATCGAGGCGCATCCGACCGCCATCCACCGGAACACCGACCACCCGGACCGGTTGCCGATCTCCTCCGAGGCGACGCCCACGGCGGGGAAGCACAGGAACACGGCCCCTGCGGCGGCGACGAACCACCGTGCCACGCTGGTCGTCGCCGCGGCGACGACGGCCCCCGGCAACATCGCCACGGCGTACACGAGGACGATGGACAGCGAGCCGCCCCACGTGAACTCTCCCGCCGCCCCGCTGGCGATCGACACCAGCCGCATCAGCACCCGCGACAGGCCGCCGACCAGCACTCCCGTCCCGACGGCCGCGCCGAGGCCAACTCCAACCACTCTGATCGCCCGCATGGGCACAGCAAGCTAGCGCCCGGACGACCGCCATCGGCAGTTGGTGCTCCGTTCAACTTCCGTTCACCAGTACCCTGGCGCGCTGGTGCGGTTCCGTCTCCTGCCCTCTGACGACCGGTTCTTCGCCCTCTTCAACGACGCCGCGGCCAACGTCGCCGAGTGTGCGCGCCGGTTGCGCGAGCTGCTCGACGGGGCCGAGGACGGTCTCGAGGCCGTGGTGGCGTGCGAACGGCGCGGCGACGAGCTGATCCGCGAGATCATGCACCGGCTGAACACGTCGTTCGTGACCCCGTTCGACCGCGAGGACATCCACGCCCTGGCCGAACAGCTCGACGACGTCGTCGACGACGTGATGGAGGTCGGTTACCGGCTCGAGCTCGGCAACCGGGACCTGGCGGCGATGCCGGAGCTGAAGTTGCAGGCCGACCTCCTCGTACAGATGGCCGACGAGACCGTCGGCCTGGTCGGTCGCCTCCAGTCGATGAAAGGGACCGGCCCGCACCTCGACGCCCTCGACCGACTCGAGTCGGAGGGTGACACGATCTATCGCCAGGCACTCGGCCGGCTCTATTCGGGCGAGCTCAAGGCGTCGGCCACGCTGTACTGGAAGGACGTCGTCGAGGCGATGGAGGACGCGCTCGACGCGCTCGAGGACGCGTCCGACGTCATCGAGGGCATCGTCCTGAAGCACGCCTGAGCGCGATGGAGGCGTTCGCCCTCGTCGTCGTGATCGCGATCGCGCTCGTCTTCGACTTCGTCAACGGCTTCCACGACGCCGCCAACTCGATCGCCACGGTCGTGTCGACCCGGGTGCTGTCGCCACGCATCGCCGTCGTGTGGGCCGCGTTCTTCAACTTCGTCGCCTTCCTCGTGTTCGGCACGGTGGTCGCGGCGACGATCGCGACCGGTGTCGTGGAGCCCGAGGTGCTGTCGATCGGGGTGATCTTCGCCGGGCTCGTCGGTGCGATCGGCTGGAACCTGATCACGTTCTTCCTCGGGCTGCCGACCAGCTCCTCCCATGCCCTCGTCGGCGGGATGGCCGGGGCGGCGGTCGCCAAGGGCGGCTTCGACGTGCTGATCCCGTCGGGGCTGCGGACGATCGGCGTGTTCATCATCCTGTCCCCGCTCCTCGGGCTCGCCCTCGGTCTGCTCCTGACGATCGGGGTGATGTGGGCGGTGCACCGCTACCGCAACGTGGAGCGCCTCAACCGCGGCTTCCGGGTCGGGCAGCTCTTCTCCGCCGCCGCCTTCAGCCTCGGCCACGGCGGCAACGACGCCCAGAAGACGATGGGCGTGATCCTCGCCCTGCTGATCTCCTCCGGTCACCTGCCCACCGGCGCCGACGTGCCGCTGTGGGTGGTGCTGTCGGCCCACGTCGCGATCGGGCTCGGCACGCTCACGGGCGGGTGGCGGATCGTCAAGACGATGGGCTCCAAGATCACCCGGCTCCAGCCCGTCGGGGGCATGGCCGCCGAATCCGCCGCCGCGGCGACGTTGTTCTTCACCTCTCACGCCGGCATCCCGGTATCCACCACCCACACGATCACCGGCGGCATCGTCGGCGTCGGAGCCAGCCGGCGGCTGTCAGCGGTCCGATGGGGCGTCGCCGGCCGGGTCGTGTGGGCGTGGATCCTCACCATCCCGGGGGCGTGGCTCATCGCGACGCTCATGTATGCGCTGGTGGGAGCGTTCAACTGATGGACCGTCGCGCCTTGTTCTTCCTCGCGGCGGCGATCGTCTGCGCCGTGCTGATCCCGGTCACCGAACCGGACGCAACGCTGGGTCCCGATCTTCCTCTCGATCGTCTACGCGGTGCTGGCGGTGGCGTCCTGGGCCGACTTCCACAGCCGCCGGACCCGCTCCTGACCCCCGGTCAGGCCGGGACGGCGCGAGCCCGGCGCCGTGGGCGGCGCAGCGCCACGCGCCACGTCTCGGCCGAACGTCCGAGGTAGTAGGCGGGTGAGACAGGTGAGCCGGGGCGATGGGGTGCGCGGTTCATGGCAGGCCTTTCGGGGGAACGTCGGAGCCAAAGGAGCACCGACGGAGCGTCCGCCATGATCCAGATTCCGTCCGTCGCCGCCATCCGTGGTCGGTACGGATTCCAGCGGCCGGGCTACGGAGGGCCGGGTGGTAACGTCGCTGGCGGTACGCGTCCCCTGGTCGGAGGCACGAGGTGGGCAAGCAGCTGATCGCCCGAGAGCGTGAGCTGGCCGAGCTCCTGACCGCGGTGACCGGCGGCCGCGGGGCGCTGCTGTCGGGTGCGGCGGGCGTCGGCAAGACCGCCCTCGCCGCCACCGTCGCCCGCCACGTCGAGGCGGCGGGCGGGCGGGTCGAGCGGCTGGTCGCGACCGAGGCGAGCCGCTCGATCTCGTTCGGGACGCTCGCTCCCGTCCTGCCCGAGAACATCATCCCGCTCCACCCGGCGCTCGTGCTGAACGCGATCCGCCGGCACCAACAGGAGCTCGGCGGTGCCGGGCCGCCGCTGTTCGTCGTCGACGACGCCCACCTCCTCGACGACCACTCGGCCGCGACGTTGCTCGGCCTGGTCAGCACGGACGTCGTCCGCATCGTCGCGACGATCCGGTCCGGCGCTCCCGCCCCCGACGCCGTGCACGCGCTGTGGAAGGACGGCTTCGTCGCCCACCACGAGATCGCTCCGTTCGACCGGCCGGCCACGGAGCAGTTCCTCACTTCCCTCCTCGGCGGCGAGGTGGCGAGTGGCACGGCGAGCCTGCTGTGGCAGCACACCGAGGGCAACGCCCTCTATCTGAGCGAGCTGACCCGCGACGCCCTCGCCCACGACCGCCTCGTCGACGAGCACGGGGTGTGGATCTGGCACGGCGATCTGACCGTTCCGCCTCGGCTCGTCGACCTGCTCGACCGTCGCTTCGATGGCCTCGGCCCCGCCGGTCTCGACGCCCTCGGTGCGCTCATCCTCGGCGAGCCGCTGCCCCTCGACGTGCTCGAGGAGGTCGCGACCCTCGCCGGCATCACCGAGCTCGAGGCGCGGCAGGTCGTGGTGGCCACCGATCGCGACGGCGTCACGTGGTACCGGTTCGCCCATCCGATGCTGGGTGCGGCGGCCGCGCATCTCCTGACGCCCACGAGCCGGCGCCGCCTCGCCGATGCGCTGATCGCCGCCACGAGCGGGAGGACCGACGTCGTCCGCCGAGCGATGTGGAACCTCGACGCGAGCGGTCCACCCGACGTCGATGCGCTCAGGACCGGGGCCGCTGCCGTCTTCCTCACCCAACCGGCGCTGGCCCAACGCCTCATCGAACGGGCCCTGCCTCACGACCTCACCCCGCTCAGTGCGCTCCTGCTCGCCGACACCCACGCCGAGCTCGGCCAGGTCGCCGAGGCTCGCCGGGCCCAAGCCGTCGCCTTCGCCCGGATCCGGACCGAAGACGACCGGCGGCGGGTCCGGCTCAACCAGGTGAGCCTGACCGCCTTCTCCGACCGGCGCCCGGACCTCGGCCTCGAAGACCTGGACGCGCTCAGGACCGAGCTGCCCGCCGAGCACCGGTCCGAGATCGACTCCATGGCCGCCCAGCTCACCGTGTTCTCCGCCCGTCCGGCCGATGCCCTTGCGCTCGCCGAGGACGTGCTCGGCGCCTCCCCGGCCCGGGCGAGCGCGCTGCGCGCCGTCCAGTGCCCGCGTCCTCGCGCTGGCGATGGTCGATCGCTCGGTCGAGGCGATCTCGGCGTCCGAACGGCTGATCGGCGACCTGTCGACCGGACCGGCGACGCCGTACGCGCAGGGCATCGCCCACATCGCCGCCCAGGTCGCGCGGTTCGCCTACTGGGCCGACCAGGAAGCGCCGGTGACCGATCGGTCCGGACGGTGGCCGGTACCGCCGGCGCCCGGCGATCGGGCCCGGCCGGACGATGTCGTGTTCCACCCGCTGTTCACCGGTGCCCGCCGGCTGCTCGAGGGCCACGCGGCCGCGGCGATCCTGCCCCTGCGGGAGGCCGTCGCCCAGCAACGCAGCGGGGAAGGATTGCTGCGCTCCGAGGCGGTGGCCCTCCTCGTCGTCAGCCTCGCCGCGACCGGGCAGCTCGACGACGCCCGCGAGCTGCTCGCCGAATCACCGCCCGACCGGGTGGCGGTGTTCGCCGGGTTGCGTCCGTGGGCCGAATCGGCGGTCGAGGCGGCGGCCGGACATCCGGCCGCGGTGGGGCTGGCCTTCGACGCCTACGAGGAGGCGCGCATCGCGGGCAGCCCGCTCAGCGCCGTCGCGTACCTCGCCACTGCCGCGCGCTACGGGGCGTCGGCTCGGGCGAGCGCCGAGCTGCTCGAGTGGGACCCGCAGCTCGAGTCGCCGGTCTCGCTCGCTCGCGCCACCAGCATCAGCGCGCGGGGCGCCGGCGACGCCACGATGCTGCTTGTTGCAGCCGAGCAGCACGCCGCGATCGGCCTGCTGGGCGACGCCGCCGACCTCGCCGACCTCGCGCTCGCCGCCGGGAGGGGGCGGACGGTCACGACCGCGTGGGCCAAGGTGCTGGGGGCCGAGATGCGTCGCCGTCTCCGTCAGACCGACACGGCGCCGTCGCCGGTCATCCCGCTCACCCGCCGCGAGCTGGAGGTGGCCACGCTCGCCGGCAAGGGGATGAGCGATCAGGACATCGCCGCAACGCTCGTCATCTCGGTCCGAACCGTCGAGAGCCACCTCGCGGCGACGTACCGCAAGCTCGGGATCAACTCACGGCGAGGCCTGCGCCAGGTGCTGTAGCCGGGCCGTCACTCGACCGTGCCGTCGGTGGAGTCGCCCTCGACCGGATCGAGATCCGTGGCGACGTCGGCACCCTTTCCGCCACTGAACCGATCGGCTCCGGTGCCTCCCGTGAGGACGTCACGCCCGCGCCCGCCGCACAGCAGGTCGTCGTCCCCACCGCCGAGCAGCTCGTCGTCGCCGCGCTGGCCGAGCATGACGTCGGGACCACTCGTGCCCGCGAGCAGGTCGCCGCGTCGACCTCCGGCGTGGACGGTGAAGGCGAGCGACGTCTCGGTGTGGCCGTCGGAGACCGTCACGGTCACGACGCCCCTGCCGATGCCGTCCCGGGCGGCGGCGAGGCTCAGCCGGCGGGACGTGCCGGCGCCGGACAGGGTGAGGGCCTCGGGCGGCAACAGGGCGGTGTTGTCACTCGCCAGCTCGACCGTCAGATCGTCGATGGACGTGTCCGCGTCGGCCAGGGTCAGGTCGACCGCCGCGACCCGGTCGGCCGGCCCGCAGGAACCGCCGGCGACGGCGATGCCCGGCGCCTCGGTGCTCAGCAGCGGCTGCCAGTCGGGACGGCTGTCGAACCCGAAGTGGTTCGTGAGGTTGCCCGCGTCGGTGCCGTCGCTGTCGATGGCGAAGATCTCGAAGTTCCCGTCGGCGAAGGCGTTGTACGTGATCCGCGTCCCGTCCGGCGACCACGCCGGGGAGAACTCGGCCCCCGGGTGGTCGGTCAGGCGGGTCTGACCGCTGCCGTCGGCGTTCATCACGTACAGCTCGAAGTCCCCGTCGCGACCGGCGATGAACGCGAGCCGCGAGCCGTCGGGCGACCACGCCGCCATCCAGTCCGTCGCCGGGTTGGCCGAGACGTTGACCGGATCGGTTCCGTCGGCGTTCATGACGTAGACGTCGATGCTGCCGCCGCGGTTGCTCGTGAAGGCGATCTTGCTCCCGTCGGGCGACCACGCCGGCTGCTCGTCGGTAGCGGGGTTGTCCGTGAGCCGGGTCGGGCTGGTCCCGTCGGCGTTCATGACGTACAGCTCGAGGTTGCCGTCCCGGTTCGTGGTGAACACGAGCTTGGTGCCGTCCGGTGACCACGCCGCCTGGAAGTCGGCGGCCGGGTGCTGGGTGACGCGGATCTGATCGCTGCCGTCGGCGTCCATGACGTAGACCTCGCCGTTGCCGTCGCGATCGGAGAGGAACGCGATCTTGCGCCCGTCCGGCGACCACGCCGGCTCGGAATCCGACCCGGGGTGGCGGGTGAGGTTCCGCGGGCTGCTTCCGTCCGGGTTCATCGAGTAGATGTCGAAGTTCCCCTCCCGGGCGCTGTCGAAGGCGATCTTGCCGTTGGCACCGGGGAACGCCGCGCCGGCGGGGCTGGCGACTCCGGCGAGCGCCGCGACCATCGACGCGATGAGAAGGCGGTGGCTCGGCCTACTCCCACGAGCGAGCGAGCGCCAGCGAGCGAGCGACCACTCGCTGCGCAGGCGGCATGCGGCGTGGCCGGGGAACGCAATGAGTGGACGCACGATCATCCGGTCGTGCTTACGCGGCGCCGGTTCGGCGGGCATCCGTGGTCGGTACGGTTTTCGCGGCGTCGGTTACGGACGTCAGTCGCAGGCCGGCACGGCGTCGGCGGCGACCGGCGTGTACACCACCGACCGGCCGTTGGCCGTCGCCCTCACCGTCGGGTCGGGGCCGCGCCTGAGGACGACGTCGACGACGATGGTGTGGGCCTCCGGGTCGACGAGCTCGGACCACGCCCGCGGCACCGGCACTCCGTCGGTGCCGGTCATCCACCACACGTCGTTGAGCTGTCCGAGCACGGCGATCCCGCAGTAGACGTACATGCGGAACGGCGTCGCGTGGCCGGGCTCGACGACTCCGCCGCTCTCGACCGGCTGCGGCCGTCGGGAGCGCTCGATCAGGTCCCGGTCCGGGCCGACCTGGTCGGCGGTGGCGACGGAGCCGGGAGCGGTGAGGTCGGCAGCGACGAGGGTGCGCTCCTCGGGCACACCGACCGGCGGATCCTCGGGGCCGAGCTGGATGGCGAACGGACCCCGTGGGAGGCGGTCGCGCTCGATCGCGACGAGGTAGGCGTGCGGCCTGGCGTCGTCGGTGCACACGCCGGTCCCGCCCGGGACGACGGTCACCGCGTGCAGCAGCGGCGGCTCTCGGTCCCGTGCGACGACGACGTCGTCGAGGCGGATCGGACACGTCGACCCGTACACGGCGCCGAACCACACGACGATCTCCGAGCGAAAGTCGACCGCCGGGCGTGTCCCGGTCATCCCGACCCGCCGCCAGAGCCGGCCGTACTGCTCGGCATTGGTGGCGATGCCGGTGCGGTACGGCTGGCCGACGAGCTCGTCACCGAGCAGCCGCCAGCCGTCACCAGCCGAGGGCTGCGGTCCCTCGTGCGCCGGCCGGCCGCTGTCGCTCGGGCAGATGCGCTCGTCGGGCGTCACTGCCTGCTGGACGCGCTCGTCGACGCCGTCGCGCGAGTCATCCGCGGTGCACTCCGGGGACGGCGGAGGTGACGCGACCGGTGAGGTGGGCGGCGCGCCGGCTGGATCACGATCCTGGCCGCAGGCGGCGAGGAGGCTCCCGGCGAGGACCACGACGATCCAGCGGCGCGCCATGGCAATAGGACGATCACCGCCGCCGGGAAGTTCCCGGAACCGCCCCGGTTCTGTCGGTCGGCGACAGCCCGATCCAGTCGCTCCCGAACGACAGAACGGGAGGGTCCGTCAGCCCCACTCGACCTCGAGCGCGCGTGGCCCCCGGAACGCGATGATCGGCATGAACTCGAACGACTGGCCGGCGCCGAGACGTAACCCGGGCAGGGCGGCGGACAGCTCCTCGAGCACGACGCCGCGCCTCGAGCCGGGCCAGCGGTGCCCCGAGGCAGAGGTGCGGGCCGGAACCGAACGACAGGTGGTCGTTGGCGTTGGGTCGGTGGATGTCGAACGTGTCCGGCTCCGGGAACTGCTCGGGATCGCGGTTGGCCGCGCCGATGGAGACGAGCACGTCCGCCTCGGCGGGGATCTCGACCCCGCTGAGCGTCACCGGGCTGACCGTCCGGCGCCGCCAGTGGATGACGGACGAGTCGAACCGCAGGACCTCCTCGACCGCGTTGGGGATCAGGGCCGGATCGGCGCAGATCTCCTCCCAGCGGTCCCGGTGCTCGAGCAGTCGGCGGACGGCGTTGCCGAGGATGTTCGTCGTGGTCTCGTGGCCGGCGAGCAGGAGCCCGAACAGGATCGTCGACACCTCCTGCTGCGAGAGCGGCTGCCCCTCCCGGTCGGGCGTGTGCACGAGATCGGACGTGAAGTCCTCACGCGGGTTGGCCCGCCGGTCCTCGGCCAGCGCCTCGCAGTAGCGCCAGAAGCTCGCCATGCCCGTCGCGATCTCGACCTGATCCTCCTCCGACGCCCGCCCGAACATGAACAGCAGGCGATTCGCCGACCCCTCCTTCACCGCCGCCACGTCCTCGGGCGGGACACCGAGGATGTGAAAGACCACCAGTGCCGGCAGTTCCCAGGTCAGCGCGCTGACCAGTTCGGCCCGCCCGTCGTGGAGGCGCGCGTCGATGAACTGGCGAACCAGCCCGCGCACGAACTCCTCCATCTGGGCGACCCGCCGCGGGCTGAACGCGAGCTGGGCGATGCGGCGGGTGCGCGTGTGCGCCGGCGGGTCGACGTTGGTCAGCGTCGGGATCGAGCGGAACCCGCCGGCCGCCAACGCCTGACCCGCGGCGGGGCACGGCGGGGTCAGCGGCGCCAGGGCGTTGACCGCCGAGAACGTCTCGTACTCGCGCAACACGCGCCGCGCGTCCCGATACCGGGACACGACCCAGTACGAGAGCTCGTCGGACCAGAAGACCGGCCGGCTCTCGACGAAGCCGGCGAACTCCGGGTACGGGTCGGCGAGGAACGCTTCCCCGAACGGGTCGAACGTCGTTGGCGGCACCGACTCCCGTTATACCGCGTCCGACCCGAACGCCGTCACGAGCGCCGACAGCACGGTCCGAACGTCGGGCATCATCGGCCGGCAGGTGCGGAACAGATCGGCATAGCCGTGGACGGTCGACCAGATCGCGATCGCGATCGGATACGGATCGGTGCCGTTCAGCCGGCCGGCGTCGAGGCCGCGCTGGACGGAGTCGATGAGGGCCTGGAACGCGGGGGCGCCGGCGGCCTGGCAGCGGGCGACGAGGTCCGGCCGCTCACCGGTGAGCCCGACCCCGCCGAACAGCGCCCGGTAGTGGCCCGGATGGGCGAGCGCGAAGCGGACGTACGCCTCGCCGCGTGCGACGAGCGCGTCGAGCGGATCACCGCCGGGATCGGCCTCCTCGATGGTGCGGTGGAACTCGGCGAACCGCTCCTCGACGACCGTCACCATGAGCTCGTCCCGGTCGGCGAAGTGGAGGTAGATCGCCGTCGGCGCCACGCCCACCTCGGCGGCCACGCCCCGGATCGTCACCGCGTCGGGGTCGCCGGCCCGATCGAGCAGGGCGGTGGCGGCCCGCACGAGCTCGTCGCGCAGCACCGCCCCGCGGCCGCGCGGACTGCGAGGGCGGCGGGCCGCCGGCGCGCTCGTGGCGGCAGCGGTGGGGGTGGTGGCGGCGGGGGTCATGGGGCGAGCGTCACACGGTTCACGCTTGACATCACACGGTACTCCATGAACTATGTTCATGTACAGCGTTCAGTTATCACCGGGAGCATCATGAGCGACACCGTCGAGAACCACTACGTCACCGGCAACTTCGCCCCCGTCCGGGACGAGATCGTCGCCTACGACCTGCCGGTCACGGGCTCGCTCCCCGCCGAGCTGAACGGTCGCTACCTGCGCAACGGCCCGAACCCGATCGGCCCCGTCGACCTGCGCACGCACCACTGGTTCATCGGCACCGGGATGGTCCACGGCGTGCGGCTGCGCGACGGGCCGGGCCGAGTGGTACCGCAACCGGTACGTGCGCGGTGACGAGGTCGCCGCCACCCAGGGGCTCCCGCCCCTTCCCGGACCGCGCCACCCGATGTTCGGCGGCGCGGCTCCCAACACCAACGTCATCGGCCACGCCGGCGCGACGTGGGCGATCGTCGAGGCCGGCGGGCTCCCGGTGGAGCTCGACGACGAGCTCGAGTCGATCCGCTACCTCGACTTCGACGGTGCGTGGCCCGGCGCGTTCTCCGCCCACCCCAAGCTCGACCCTGTCACCGGCGAGCTCCACGTCCTCGGCTACTACTGGGAGTGGGAGCACGTGAAGTACATCGTCGTTCGGCCAGACGGCTCGATCCGCAAGGTCGTCGAGATCCCCGTGCCCGGACGGATCATGCTCCACGACGTCGGCATCACCGACTCGAGCATCCTGATCCTCGACCTGCCGGTCACGTTCCAACTCGAGGCGCTCGGGGCGGGCTACCCGTTCCCGTACCAGTGGGACCCCGACTACCAGCCCCGGGTCGGCGTCCTGCCGCGGGAGGGCACCGCGGACGACGTGCGCTGGGCCGAGGTCGAGCCGTGCTACGTGTTCCATCCGATGAACGCCTACGACCTGCCCGACGGGCGGATCGTGATGGACGTCTCCCGGCACCCGAAGATGTTCGCCACCGATCTCAACGGTCCGGACGAAGGCACGCCGACGCTGGACCGCTGGACCATCGATCCGGCTGCCGGCAAGGTGCTCGAGGAGCGACTCGACGACCGCGGCCAGGAGTTCCCGCGCGTCGACGAGCGCCTGGTCGGCAAGCCGCACCGCTACGGCTACTGCGCCACGTTCGAGCCCCATCCGGTCACCCACGGCGTCCTCGTCAAGCACGACATCGAGCGGGGAACGACGACCGCGCACGACTACGGGCCCGGCCGGGCGTCCGGCGAGGGCGTGTTCATCCCCCGCACCGACGACGCGGCCGAGGACGATGGCTGGGTGATGTCACTGGTGTACGACGCGACGACGGACCGGAGCGACCTCGTCGTCCTCGACGCCCAGGACTTCGCCGGCGAGCCCGTCGCCACCGTGCACCTGCCCCGTCGGGTCCCCTACGGCTTCCACGGCAACTGGGTGCCCGACGCCTGACCGTCGGGTGACGCGGCGTCAGCGCGGCGTCGCGTCGGACGGAGTGAACGCGGTGCCGTGGCCGGGGATGGCCAGGTCGGCGACGGCGAGCACGCGGGCCCGGCTGGCGTGCAGCTGCTCCATGTCGGCCAACGGGTCGTCGGCCGGCCCGTCGCCGTCCCACCACACGTGGGTGAACGCGGCGACGCCGTCGGCGGTGTGCGCCAGGGTGGTGATGTCCTCGGCGGAGTGGCCCGGGGTGCGGATCAGCCTGATCGCCGCTGAGAGCTCGAAGCCCTCGGCGTCCCGGCTGGTCCACACGTCGCCCTGGTAGATGGCCCAGTGATCGTGGTAGCGGGCCTCGGGGAACAGGGCCGCGTTGATCGTGTGGTCGGGGTGGTGGTGGCTGAAGACGACGTCGGTGACGTCCTCCGGGCGCACTCCGAGCGCGCCCAGCGGGTCGAGGATGAGGGCACGCTCGCGCACCATGCCCGGGTCGACGATGACGGTGAGGTCGCCGTCGCGGATGAGACCGACCGTGCTCGCCACGCCGCGGCCGTAGTACCCGGCGGTCAGGACGTCGACGGTCGCGGTGTTCGCTCGAGGTGAGTCGCTCATGGCCCCATGTTGACGCTCTGCAGCGCGGGGGATGTCCGTCTGCCATCGTGGTGCGCCGTGAACCGCCCGCAACCCGAGCCCACCGCCGAGGTGGTCGAGGCACCCCGGCCGTCGGTCGAGCGCTCGCCCTCGGACATCCTCCGGCTCGTCGTCGCCGCCGTCGTCCTCGTCGTCCTGCTCATCGTCCAGGGGCTCTTCGGCAACACCATCGTCGAGTTCACCGCTGACCTGCTGAACGGGCTCGCCGCGCTGCCCACGTGGATCCTCGACACGCTCGTGATCGGGACCCGCATTCTCGCGGTGGTGGTCCTCGTCGGCGGACTGGTTCTGACGATCAGGCATGGACGCTGGCGGATGCTGATCACCGTCACCGCCGCCGCCCTCCTCGCCGTCGGGCTCGCCGCCGTGCTCGACACGTTCGATCCGGACGACGGGACCAGCGTCATCGAGATTCACGACGCGCTGGGGCCGCTGTCGGCGACCTCCTTCCCCACGGCGCTCGGCGTCGCCGCGATCGCCGCCATCATGACGGCCGCGGCGCCGTGGCTGAGCCGGCGGTGGCGCCGCGTCGGATGGCTGCTCGTTCTCGGAGTGACCGTCACCAGGTTCATCTCGTCGCCGGTCGCCTTCGACTCGTGGCGCAACGCGCTCGTCGGCTGGTTCGCCGGCGCCCTCGTGCTCGTCGTTCTGGGCGGACCGTTGCGCCGGCCGACCGCGGCGTCCATCGCGGCCGGTCTGGGCGCAGTCGGCGCACCCCTCGCCCGGCTCGAGCCGGCGAGCGTGGACGCCCGCGGCTCGACGCCCTACTTCGGTGCCGGCCGTGACGGCCGGCCACTGTTCGTGAAGGCGCTCAGCGAGGACCAGCGCAGCGCCGATCTGCTGTTTCGCCTCTACCGCTGGCTCAACCGCCGCGACCTCGGCGACGAGCGGCCGTTCTCCTCGCTTCGGCGAACCGTCGAGCACGAGGCATTGGTCGCGCTCGCCGCGCGGGACCTGGGCATCCGCACGCCGCGGCTCGTCGGGCTCGCCACCGCCGACCCGAACTCCTTCGTCCTCGCCTACGAGGCGATCGAGGGCCGCAGCCTCGATCGGCTGCAACCGGAGGAGGTGACGGACGAGCTGCTGGCGGCGATCTGGGACGGGGTGGTGCAACTCCGGCAGTACCGCATCGCCCATCGCGACCTGCGCCTCGCCAACGTGTTCGTCGCGGCCGACGGCGAGGTGTGGCTGATCGACTTCGGGTTCAGTGAGCTCGCCGCGTCGTCGCTGCTCCTGACGACCGACGTCGCCGAGCTGCTCGCTTCGTCGACGCTGCAGGTGGGACCGGAGCGCGCCGTGGCGCTCGCCCACGCCGCGGTCGGCGCCGACGTGCTCGACGACGCGCTCAAGCGGCTCCATCCCTGGGCGCTCAGCGGCGCGACCCGGACCGGGCTGAAGGCGCAGCGGGGGCTGCTCGACGAGCTCCGCCGGCGGGTGGAGGCGGCCCCGAACACCACCTGACCCAGCGGTGTACCGTCCGGCGATGCCTGCAGTGTTCGTCCATGGAAATCCGGAGACCCCGGCGGTGTGGGGTCCGCTGCTCGACGAGCTGGAGCGCGACGACGTGGTGGTGCCGCAACTCCCGGGGTTCGGCGTCCCGGCGCCGGCCGGGTGGGGTGCGACCAAGGAGGAGTACATCGAGTGGCTCGTCGGCGAGCTCGAGTCGATCGGCGAGCCGGTCGATCTCGTCGGCCACGACTGGGGTGGAGGCTTCGTGCTCCGCGTCGCGTGCACCCGGCCGGACCTGTTGCGCTCGTGGGTGAGCGACGTCGCCGGCCTGCTCGACCCGGAGTACGTGTGGCACGACTTCGCCCAGCTCTGGCAGACGCCGGGCGCCGGCGAGCAGTGGGTCGCCGACACCGTGGCGCAGCCGGAGCAGGCCCGGGCCGAGCTGCTCGAGGCCGCGGGAGTGACGCCCGAGCACGCTGCCGTCTTCGCCGCCGCCCTCGACGAGGAGATGGGCCGCTGCATCCTCGCCCTCTACCGGTCAGCGGCCCAGCCGGCGATGGTCGAGTGGGGGCGTGACGCCGAGGCGGCCCGGGCCCGGCCGGGGCTGGTCGTGTCACCGAGCGAGGATCCGTTCGTCGGCGGTCATGGCCTCGCCCGCCGAATGGCCGACCAGATGGGCGCCCGGTTCGCCGAGCTCGACGGCCTCGGCCACTGGTGGATGCTGCACGACCCGGCCCGCGGCGCGCGCGTCCTCACCGAGTTCTGGGCAGCCGTCGCCTAGCCCATCTGGGGGTCACACGTGGGGGAAGGAGTGGTGCTCGTGGGTGACGACCCACCGGCCGCCGTCCTTGCGCAGGCCGATGGTGAGGCGGAGGCGGTTGTCCGGGTCCGCGGTGAGCTCCTCGGGCGTCCCGCAGCGGAGGAGGGCGTGAGCGAAGGCGACGTCCGGACCGGCCGTCACGGCCAGCTCGACGAGCTCGAACGAGGCGCCCTTGCGCTGCCACTCGAAGAACGGCGGCCACGTCGTCTCGTAGGCCTCGATCCCGCGGACGCCGTCCTTGGGTGGCGGCACGTCGAACATCACGATGTCCTGCGAGTGGTCGGCGAGGACGGTCTCCAGGTCACCGGCGTGGACGGCTTCGGCCCAGCGCTCGATGAGGGCGCGGATCTCCTGCTCGTCGTCGGTCGTCGTCGAGGGGTTGTTTGTCATGCGAGTTAGGACGACAGACCGGGCGTCGACTCATCGTCGACGAACGGGAACCGCCTACTCGAAGTCCTCCGGGAGGATCGTCGGCCGGGCCTCGCCGTAGAGCCACTGCTGGAAGAACTCCTCGAGCAGCGCCCGTTCGTCGCCGCGCAGTCGCGAGCGGCGCACGGCGAAGTCGATGAACTCGGTCGTGGAGATGTTCCCATGGCGGAAGCGGCGCTGGATGGCCCGGGCGAACGGGACGAAGGCGTCGTCGCCCACGATCTCGCGGTACCCCTGCACCGTCATCGCGCCCCGGTCGTAGGTCGGGAAGGTGACGAAGAGGTTGGCCGGGTCACCATCGAGCACGGCCGGTGCGATCGCCCAGTCCTCCGCCGGCGTCGAGGCGTAGAGGTCGTCGAAGATCGCCGCCGGGTCGTCCCCGCCGTTGACGACGAAGTCCCAGTACCACTCCGACCAGTTGGCCCACCCCTCGTTGAACCAGATGTCGCTCCACTGGGCGAGCGTGACGCTGTTGCCGAACCACTGGTGGGCGAGCTCGTGGAGCTGCGTGCCGACGTTGATCGACGGGTTTCCGCTGCCGAAGCCGCCCGAGTAGTGCGGCTTCGTCTGCACCTCCAGGGCATAACCGACGCCGGCTCGCCCGATCCGCGACGGCACCGGTCGAATCGAACGGGTAGCGGCCGTACAGGTCGCTCAGGAAGTTGATCTGCGACGCGGCGCGCCCCAGCGACGTGTTGATCGCGTTCTGCTGGGTCGCCGTGGCCGTCGCGTCGATGGCGTTGTAGACGGGCAGCGTCCGCCCGGTCGACGTCTCCACCATCGACTCCTCGCGGTAGAGGAAGTCGCCCACCGTGGCCGTCGTGAGGTAGGTGGCCGTCGGGTCGTCCTCGTGCCAGTGCCACGTGGTCGTCCCGTCGCCGTTGTCGGTCCGGCTCACCAGCTCGCCGACCCCGAGTGCCGTCTTCTCGTCGGGCACGGTGATGAGCGTGTCGAACGTCGCCTTGTCCGTCGGGTAGTTGTTGGACGGGAACCAGCTCTGCGCGCCCATCGGCTCGTTCACGACGAAGGCGCCGTCGCACGTCTGCGGTGCCGCGAGCGGGAAGCACGCCCGGATCCAACCCTCGATCGACTCGTCGGGATCGGTGATCTCCTCCGGCGTGCCGCGGTACTCGACGACGACCGTGAACCGGCGTCCCGGCTTGGGCTGGGCGGACGGCTCCGGCGTGACCACCAGCTTCATCGGCTGAGTGACCGCTTCGATGTCGCTGAGGTCCGGGGTGGCCGCCTCGGACCGGAACTCGGCCGGGCGCCCGTCGACCGTGACGGCGACGACCTCGAGGACGTCCTGGAAGTCGAGGCTGAACTCGCTGAGCCGCTGGTCGGCGACGGCGCGGATCGTCGTCCGGGCCGCGTCGAAGTGGTTCAGCTCGGGGTCGTAGTCGAGCTCGATGCGGTAGTGACGGACGTCGTAGCCGCCGTTGCCGAGTTGCGGCAGCAGCGGATCGCCCAGGGATCGGGCTCCGGCGACCGCCTTGTCGCCATGGCCGGCGCCGGCGCCGGCGCCGGACGAAGCCGGTACCGCCACGCCGAGCGACGCCACCACGATCGCGCCGGCAACCGCCCGCCGCACCACACCGCTCTTCATCATCTCTCCCCTCACGCCGGCGACGGCCCACGGTACAACGCGGCGGACCGACGAGGACGCGCCAGACTCGCCGCGTGTTCGCCGCCACCGTGCTCGCGCTGGCCTCCGCCGGCCTGCACGCGGCCTGGAACCTTGTCGCCAAGCGGAGCGCCGACCCGCTCATCGCGCTCTGGGGTCAGTTCTTCGTCGGCGGGCTGATCTGTACCGTCGCCCTCGTCGCCACGGGCGGCCTCCCGGCAGTCGGATGGGGATGGGCCGCGGCCTCGGGAGCCGTGCACCTCCCCTACCTCGTCGCCCTCGCCCTCGCCTACCGGCTGAGCGACTTCTCGGTCGCCTACCCGCTGGCGCGCGGCGGCGGTGCCCTGCTCGCCGGCATCGCCGGCATCCTGCTCCTGGGCGACGATGTCAACGGATGGACGATGGCGGCGGTCGTGACCGTCGTCGCCGGCATGGTCCTGCTCGCCGCGGGCGCCCGGCCGAACGGGATTCGCGCCGCGCTGTTCGTCGCCGTCACGATCGGCGTCTACACGACGATCGACAGCCACGGCGCCCGCTCCGCGGCCAGCGACCGGTATGCGCTCGCCGTCTTCGTCGCCGGCGGGTTCGCCCTCACCGTCTACGGAGCCGCCACCGGACGCACCGGCGACATGGCCGCCGCGTTGCGGTCCAGCTGGCGCCAGTACGTCGTCACCGCGGTGATGAGCGTGGTCACGTACGGCCTCGTGCTCGCCGCGGTGCGCCGGGCACCGGTCGGCTACGTCGCCGCGCTCCGGGAGTCCAGCGTCCTCGTCGCCGCCTTCCTCGGCTGGCGCTACCTCGACGAACACAGCATGCGCCGGCGCGCTGTCGCCGCGTCCGTCATCCTCGCCGGGCTCGTCCTGCTCGTCGTCTCGGCCTGACGCTCATCATCCGAGGGTTTCACGCCATCCGAGGGCTACGCGCGGGACAGTCCCCGACGAAACCCTCGGATGCAACGAAACCCTCGGATGGACGGGGCTAACTCTCGCTGGGCGCGGTCAGCTCGAGCGCGATGCCGTCGGGGTCGAAGAACGCCAGGAACGAGATCCCGAGCGGCACGAGCTCGCGGATGGGGCCGTGCTCGACGCCCCGCTCGTCGAGCAGCCGAGCCGCCTCGTCGAGATCGGCCCGACTCGGGACGTTGAAGCTGAGGTGGTCGAGGCCGACCCGGAACGGGTCGAAACGGTCGTCCGACCGCTGCTCGTCGACCGGGCGCAGCCCGATGAACATCCCGGCGTGGGCGAGGATCACCCCGCCCTGCAAGGAGTCGACGAGTGCGTCGTAGTGCTCGTCGTCCGGCGGTGGCGGCCCGTCCATGACGAGCTCGAACCCGAGCACTTCGGTGTAGAAGGCCGTCGACCGCGCGACATCGGTGACGGCGAGGCGCATGTGGTGGATCGAACCGGCTGGCAGGTGTGTCACGCGAGCGGAGGGTAGCTTCCAGCGGATGCCCAACCTGCTCCTCGGCCCGCTGCTGCGCCACGTGAGCGACACGACCGCGACGATCTGGGTCGAGACCGACGCCCCGTGCACCGTCGAGGTCCTCGAGCACCGGACGCCCACGTTCACCATCGCCGACCACCACTACGCCCTCGTCATCGTCGAGGGGCTCGCGCCGGGCACGACCACGCCGTACGACGTGCGCCTCGACGGCGAGGTCTGCTGGCCGCCGCCCGTCGAGCGGTTCCCGGCCACCACGATCCGCACTCTCGACGGCGGTCCGCTGCGGATCCTGTTCGGGTCGTGTCGCGCCGCGGCCCCACACGAACCACCGTGGACGCTCGAGCTCGCCCTCGACGACCGGGCCCGCGGCGTCGACGCCCTGTACGCGCACGGGCTGCGGATGTTGCAGCAGTCGCCGGAGGAGTGGCCCCACCTGCTCCTGTTCATCGGCGACCAGGTGTACGCCGACGACTCGTCCCCGCGGACCCGGGCCAGGGTGAAGGAGCGGCGCGGGCACCTCACGGACGACGACCGCTTCCCGCCGATCGACGAGGTCGCCGACTTCGAGGAGTACACGTGGCTGTACCACGAGGCCTGGCTCCCCGAGGTCGAGCGGTGGATGCTCTCGGTCGTTCCGAGCGCGATGATCTTCGACGACCACGACATGATCGACGACTGGAACACGTCGTGGTCGTGGCGAGAGCAGATCCGGAGTCAGCCGTGGTGGCATGATCGTGCCGTCGGCGGCTTGATGTCCTACTGGGTGTACCAGCACGTCGGGAACCTCTCGCCGGCCGAGATCAGAGAAGAGGGGATGCTCGACCGGTTCGTCGAGCTCGGTGACGCCACGGCCGAGCTGACGGCGTGGGCCGAGCAGGCCGAGCGGGACAGTGGCGTTCCGGGGGGCTACCGGTTCAGCTTCCACCGCGAGCTCGGACCGGTCCGGCTGGTGGTGGTCGACAGCCGGAGCAGTCGCGTGCTGGAACCGGGCGCCCGGCGCATGCTCGACGACGACGAGTGGGCGTGGGTCGTCGAGCACGCCGACGTCGAGTGCGAGCACCTCGTGCTGGCGACGTCCGTACCCGTCAACATGCCGGGTGGCCTGCACGAGATCGAGGAGTGGGACGAGCGCCTGTGCGATGGCGTGTGGGGGAAGCCGTTCGCGTGGCTCGGCGAGCGAGTCCGCCGCGCCGTCGACCTCGAGGACTGGTCGGCGTTCCACCGCAGCTACGTCGCGATGATGGAGCTCCTCTGGGACGTCGCCACCCCTCGCGAAGCCCCGGCGCCGGACCCCCCGGCCACCGTGGTGCTCCTGTCGGGCGACGTGCACTTCAGCTTCCGATCACGCGCCGCGCTCGACGACGAACCTTCCCGTCCCGCAGTGGTCAGCCGGGTGCACCAGATCGTGAACTCGCCGATTCGCAACGTCCTGACACCGCCCGAGCGCCGGGTCATCGGCGCTGGGCTGTCGCGAGCCGGTGGGTACATCGGGCGGATGCTTCGGCGGTCCGTAGGCGCTCGTCGTGATCGCACGCGGTGGGACGTCGAGGACGGCCCGTTCTTCGCCAACCACATGTGCCTGGTCGAGTTCTCCGAGCGGGACGCCCGCATGGTGCTGGAGCGGGCGGAGCCCGACGGTGACGGCCAGCCGGTGCTCAGCGTGGCGGCCGAGGCGAGCCTGTAGGCGCCGGTTCGGGCACCGCCGCGGGGGCGGCCCGTTCCGCGGGTTCGCCGAGGCGCTGGATCCGGCCGCCGAACACGAGGGCGACGAGGAGGAACCAGCCCCATCCGACCATCATCCCGGCGACCACGTCGGTGAGCCAGTGGACGCCGAGGAGCGCCCGTGAGGCGGCGACGGCGACGGTCACGATCGCGGCGACCGCGGCGGCGACGGCCCGTCCGCGGCGGGACCACGTGCGACTGACGACGAGCGCCAGCGCGAACCACGCTGCGGCGGCCGCCGAGGAGTGGCCGGACGGGAACGACGAGCCGGACGGCATCACCAGATGCGGCACGTCGGGCCGCTCGCGATCGACGATCATCTTGAGCCCGTTGTTGATCAACACCACGCCGACGAGGATGACGAGGAAGAACAAGAAGACGTTGCCGTTGCGGTGTCGGATGTAGTCGTACAGCGCGACGGCGCCACAGATCAGGACGAGGTAGCGCGTCCCGCCGAAGTCGGTCACGAAGTCGAGCACGTCTGTCGACCACGAGGTCGCGTTCTCGCTCCCCCACCGCGCGACCGACTCGTCCCAGCGAGCGAGACCGCTTTCCTGGTCGACCATGTCGAACACGATCCCGACCACCAACGCCGTCGTGAAGACGATCGCCAGCGCGACCGCCAGCATGAGCCCACCGGCGGCCTCCCGATCGATCGTTCGGGCGGCAGCGCCGAACCGCGGATGCGCCCTGAGCCAGCCGACCAGCCACCGCTCCTCCACCTCCGGATCCGCCGGATCCGGTGTCCTCGGCGATCGGGACAGCACCCAGACGGCGGCGGCCACGATCAGCGCCGCCACCAGAACGGCGAGCGTGACGGGCACGGCCGGCGCCTTCGGTCAGCTCGGCCCGGTGAGTCGCTGCCGCGGGGCCGAGATCACACAGAACAGGCCGTACACGATCAGGGCGATGGCGGCGAACCCCACGAGCGCGGGTCCGAACGTGGCGTCCGTGACCTCGCGCAGCGAGCCGTCGAAGCCGTGCGCCTGCGCCGGCCGGTACTCCACCGCGGCGCGGATGAGGAACCATCCGACCAGACCCATCACGACACCTCGCCCGACCCATCCGACGCGGCCCAGCGTGACGATCGACTCGTGGCTCAGCGGACCGACGCCGGCGGGCTCGAGTTCGTCACGGAACGTGGCCCGCAGCCCCTTGTACACGAAGTAGAGCCCGACGCCGACCACGACGGCACCGAGCGCGCCGACGAGCCAGCGACCGGCCGTCATGTCCATCACGTCGCGGGTGAAGCCCTCGACCTTGGCGTCCTCGGTCTGCGCCCGACCGGCGGCGCGGTTGTGGTTGGCGAAGGACACGGCGGACCAGGCGAGGACGGCGTAGGTGACCGCACTCACCAGATATCCGACGCGAGTCAGCCAGGTCTTGGCGGAGGAGTTGTCCGCCGGCAGGGCGATCGAGATCAGCCGCCACAACACGTAGAGCGCGAGCCCGATCGCCACGACCCACAGGGCGACCGTGCCGACCGACGTGTCGGCGATCTCGGACACCGCACCCAGCTGGCTCGCCTCGCTCCCTCCACCTTGGCGGACCTGGTCGTTCTCCAGCCCCAGCAGCGCGATACGCACCGCCAGCACGCCCACCAGCCCGTAGACGATGCCCTTGGCGACCCACCCGAGGCGCGCCGTGGCGACGAGGCCGGGATGGCGATCGGCGGTCTCCTCGAGGCGCTGCGAGACCTGTTCGGCCTGGTAGGTGGAGCTCGTCATGGTTGTACTCCCATCGAGTGGACCGGCTCCCGGTCGTCGGACGTGAGATCGAGTCGCCGGACACGATCGGGGACATCGGCGTCACTGGCGGCGGCCTGGCGGTCGATCTGCTCGACTCCTGCGACGATCGCCGCCCGCACGACGAACACCGTGGCGAGGCCGAGCAGGGCGCCCGCCGCGACGTCGATCGGGTGGTGCATGCCCCGGTAGGCGCGCGACGCGCCCACGATGAGCGGCGCCGCCACTGCGATCACCAAGAACACGGCTCGGACCACGCGGTTGCGCGTGTGCCAGCACACGACGACGAACAACCCGGCGTAGAACGCGACGGCCGCTCCCGTGTGACCGGACGGGAAGCTCCCCGACGGCGGGATCGAGTCGAGTTGCCGGACCGGCGGCCGGTCGCGGTCGACGATGAAGCTCGTGATCACGAACACCGCGGCTTCCAGCGCCACGGCGACGGCGAGGAAGACCCCGTCGTGCCAGCGTCGCCAGATGATCACCATCGCGCCGCCGATGACCGCGACAAGGATCACCTTGACGAGGGTGTCGGCCAGCATCGAGCCGTACTCGGTGAGCGAGTTCCACGTGGTGGTGCGATGCTCGGCGAGCCACCGGTTGACGCGCCGGTCGGCGTCACCGACCGGGCCGTCGTCGAGGAACTGCATGTACAGCAGCCCGAGGCCGCTCCAGACGACGAGCAGCAGCAGGCCGCCCTTGGCGAGCGCGACCAGCGCCGGCTTGTTCAGCGGCCAGGCACGCTGCCAGCCATCGTTGCCACGCACGCTCACCGTGGTCCCGATCGTGCTGGTCACTGGAGCACCCTGTACTGATGCGAGCGACTGAGCGCCAGCGAAGGAGCGGCCATCAGCTGCGCAGGCAGTATGCGGCGTGGCCGGGGAACGCCATGAACGGTCATGACGCGGGCACCAGGATGGATTGGCGTCCGGGCAGCACCGAGACGTTGAACTTCTTCGCCCGCGGTTGATCGCCGCCGTCGAGTTGCCACGGCAACGTCCGGTCGAGGCGGATCCTCACCTCGGTGCCCTTCGTGATCTGGACGAGGGGCGACGAATCGATCCGGCCGATCAGCGCCCGGGCTCCCACGCGCAGCCAGTCGCGGCGGCGCCGAGCGGTCAGGACGCCGACGTCGAGGACGCCGTCGTCGTAGCGGGCCTCAGGGAACACCTCGATGCCGCCGAGGATGCGCCCGACGTTGCCGACGAGCACACACGCCGCCCGCCCGTTGAACCACTCGGTCCCGTCGACCTCGATCTTCACCTCAGCACCCGTGTGGCCGAGATGCCGCGCCCCAGCCCGGACGTAGGCGAGCCTGCCGAGGCGGTCCTTGCCGGCATCGGCGTCCCGGATCATCAGGGCGTCGAAGCCGGTCCCGGCCATGACCGCGAACGCCTCGCCGTTGATCATGCCGATGTCGATCGGGCGGACAGCCCCGTGCAGGGCGACGTCGAGCGCGTCGTGCAGGTCGATGGGCACGTGGAGCGCGTTGGCAAGGAGGTTGGCCGTGCCGGCGGGCAGGATCGCCACCTCGACCTTGGCGTCTTCGGCGACGAGCGTGTTGATGCACCGCCGGACGGTGCCGTCGCCGCCCCAGACGAGGAGGCGGTCGACGTCGGCGTCGAGCAGCCGTCGCACCTTCTTCGGCGACTTCTTGCTCTTGCTCACCGTGCACCACGGCGGATCTGCGAAGCCGGCGTCGGCGAGTGCCGTGCGCAGCTCCTCCGGACCCTTCCCGAGGGTCTTGCCCTCGTGCACCAGTACTCCCAGGTTCATCCGTGTCGCCTCCTACGAACACACGACACATCGGAAACCCCGGCGATGCGTCCCGCTCTTGAGGTACCCCGGTCGCCCGGAACTTGAAACGCGGGTGGTCGCTCAGTCGAGCGGGACGCGCTCCGCGGTGGCGGCGAATTCGACCGGATCGAGGACCGACCGGGCGAGGCTGACGACGCCCGCGAACGCTTCGGCGGGAGCCGTCGCGCGCATGCCGCCCAGCAGCTCGGCCCGGTCGTCGGCGTTCATCGCCGGCAGCATGAACGCCAGGCTCGCCGCCATCTCGTCCGGCGGGATCGACGAGATGATCGCCATGTGCATGCCGATCACGGCGTCCACGCCGATGGCGCGCTCGAGGGCGGGCATGACGACGCGCTCCTCGACGAGCTGATGGGTGAGATAGGCACTCGTGAACTCCGACAGTCCGAGGTACAGGCGATGACCGAGCCGGCGCTGGTCCGCGGCGCCGGCCTCGGCTGCCTCGCTCGCCAGTACGACGAGCGAGTCGTACTGGGCCTCGAGCGCGTCGTGGTCGCGGCTGATCCCCTCGGCGAGGGCCGGGAGGTGCCCGGCGAGAACGGGGTCGATCACCGTGTCCTCGTGCTCGGCGTGCGACGCGAGCACCCGGCCGACGGAGGCGACGTGGTCGGCCAGCGCGAGCCGCCCGTAGCGGTCGGTCGGATCGAGGCTTCCGGCCGTGGACGTGACGGCGAACAGCTCGGCGCGGATCCCCTTGTGGATGTCGCGGTAGAGGTCGAACGTGACGACCTCCAGGTCCGCCTGCGGCGGAGCGGGCTCGGTGATGGTCATGACGGTTCCTTTCTGAGATGGACGCGGACCATCGTGAACGAGCGCGCCGCCGCCCGTTCCTGAATCCCCCGTAACCTCACCCGCAGAAATTCCTCAGGGAACCTTCAGGGCGGGAGACATGGGCGGTTCAGGGTTCATCGAGCTGATCGGCAGCGGCACCAGCCTGGTCGCGGGCACCGTCGCCGCCGACGGGGAGCCCCGGGCGACGCGGGCCTGGGCGGCGCAGGTCGTCGACGACCAGACCTGGCGCGTCCGGGTCGTGATGGGGGCCGACGACCAGGTCTCGGTCGACAACCTGCGCACCGGGCGGTTCGCGCTCACGGGCGCGGACGTCCGCACGCTGCGCTCGGTGCAGCTCAAGGGTCAGGTCGTTGGCACGGAGCCGCCGACGGCCGACGACGTTCAGCAGGTGGCCCAGCACAGCAGCGCGTTCTTCCGTGCGGTCCACGAGACCGACGGCATCGCCATCGCCCTGCTCGAGCGCCTGTTGCCGGCGACCGTGCTCGCGGTCGTGTTCGAGGTCGAAGAGGTCTTCGATCAGTCGCCGGGACCGGCGGCCGGTGCGGCGGTGCACCAGTGAGTGCCGAGGTTCTCCCGCTGGACGCGCTCGACCGCTGCTTCGAGGGTGCCATCCCAGCGGTGCTCTCGACGGCGTCCGCCGACGGGACGCCGAACGTCACCTACATCTCCAAGGCCCACCGGGTCGACGACGAACGCGTCGCGCTGTCGAACCAGTTCATGTCCAAGACCGCCCGCAACCTGGCCGTGAACCCACGGGCGAGCCTGCTGCTCGATCGATCCGCGCACGCACGACGAGTTCCGGCTCTCGCTCGTGTACGAACGCACCGAGCGGCGCGGCCACCTCTTCGAGAAGCTGCGCGCCGACGTCGACGCGATCGCCGCCTTCGAGGGCATGCAGCACGTCTTCCGTCTCCGCGCCGCCGACATCTTCCGCGTCGTCGACGTCGACCGCGTCCCACCGAACCCGACGGCGCCGCCGGTCGGCGAGGTGCCACCCGACCGTCGGCCGGCTCCCGAGCTCGTCTGCTCTCGCCGAGCTGGCGGCGTCGATCGGACGGTCCGGCGACCTCGATGTGCTCGTCGACACCGCGCTCGAGGTGCTCGACCGGTCGTTCGGCTACGCCCACTCGCACCTCTTGCTCCTCGACGAGCAGGGCGGGCGCCTCTACACGATCGCCAGCCGCGGGTTCGGTGCCGACAGCATCGGCGCCGAGGTCGTCGTCGGAGAGGGGCTCATCGGGATGGCGGCACAACGCTGCGAACCGATCGCCGTCGGGAACCTCCTGCAGATGGCGAAGTACTCGCGCTCGGTTCGCCGGCAGTTCGAGGACGGCGGCGGCGTGCGCCCAGGTCGAGAGGTGCCGATGCCCGGACTGGACGGGGCCGACAGCCGGCTCGTCGTCCCGGCCCGCGCGCTCGGTCAGCTCGTCGGCGTGCTCGTGGTCGACAGCGCGCGTCCCGCCGCCTTTGGCGCCGTCGACGAGCAGATCCTCGGCGTCGCCACGACCATGCTCGCCAGCGCGATCGAGCACGTCCGCGCCCTCGAGCGGGACGCCGACGTCGTCCCCGCCCCGCCATCGACCCCGCGACCGGGCGCAGGCGGTGAGCGACCCGTCGCGGTTCGCTTCTTCGCCCTCGACGGCAGCACCTTCTTCGACGGCGACTATCTGATCAAGGGCGTCGCGGGGCGGATCCTGTGGTCGCTCCTCGGGCAGCATGCCGACGCCGGGCGGACCGACTTCACGAACAAGGAGCTGCGCCTCGACCCGACGTTGGACCTGCCGGGCTTCAAGGACAACCTCGAGAGCCGGCTGATCCTGCTCAAGCGTCGGCTCGACGAACGGCACGCCCCGGTGCGCATCGAACGCACCGGGCGGGGCCGCTTCCGGCTGAACGTCGATCGACCGCTGCAGCTCGTCGCCGTCGACGCCTGACGCGCCGGGAGTTAGCGTGCGGGCCCGAGCGGGCTGCCGCGAACCTCGCTTCGGAGCCAGTCATGGCGGACCTCGACCCGATCGGTGCATACGGGCTGCTCGGCGACACGCGCACCGCGGCGCTCGTCGACAGCAGCGGCTCGATCGACTGGCTCTGTCTGCCCCACTTCGACGGCCAGCCCGTCTTCGCCCGCCTGCTCGCCGGCCCCGAAGGAGGCCGGTTCGCGATCGCCCCGGCCGAGCCGAGTGCGCTCGTCCGGCGCCAGTACCGACCGCGGACCGCGGTCCTCGAGTCGGAGTGGGCCGTCGGATCAGCTCGACTCGTCGCGTCCGACGGCATGGTCGCCGACGTCAGTGGCTCGCCGTTGCCGACGTTCTGCCTGGTGCGCCGCGTCGAGGCGCGGGGCGGACCGGTTCGGGTGCGGCTGACGTTCGATCCACGAGCCGGTCCCGGCGGGCGCCCGTATCGAGTGCGCCGTAGCCCGGCGGGTCTCGTCTGCCAGAACTCGACCACCGCCATGTACCTGTCGACGGACCCCGCAGTGATCATCCGTCCGGGAGCACCGACGGAGGTCGAGCTGGACGCGGCGCAGTCGTTGACCGTTGTGCTCACGGCCGCCCACCGAGGGCCGCTCACCCTGCTCGCTCCGGCCGCCGCGTGGCGGGCTCTGCTCGCCGACGCCGACCGCTGGGTCCGGTGGTGCGGCGGGATCGACTACGAGGGACCCGGCGCCACCGCCGTCGAGCGCAGCCTCATCACGCTCCGGCTCCTCACGTACGCACCGTCCGGCGCGCCCGTCGCGGCACCGACCACGTCATTGCCGGAGTGGGCCGGCGGCGACCGCAACTGGGACTATCGGTACGCCTGGCCGCGCGACGCCAGCATCGGCATCGGTGCCTTCCTCGGCGTCGGACTCGTCGACGAGGCGCGCGCGTTCCTGTACTGGCTGCTCCACGCCAGCCGCCTGGATCGACCGCGGCTCCCCGTCCTCCTCACCATCCATGGGCGCCGCGTGCCCCCCGAGCGGGAGGTGGCGTGGATCGGATACCGCGGCAGCCGTCCCGTGCGGTTCGGGAACGGCGCGCGCACTCAGCATCAACTCGACAACTACGGCTGGGTGCTGGACGCGATGTGGCTCCTCGCCCGCGCCGACCACCGGCTCTACCCCGAGACGTGGCGTGCCGGCCAGGGGCTCGCCGACGAGGTCGCCCGCCGGTGGCGCGAGCCCGATGCCGGCATCTGGGAGGTGCGCGGACCGCCCGCCCACTATGTCCACTCCAAACTGATGGCCTGGCTGGCCCTCGATCGCGCGTTGCGGATCGGGCAGATTCACGGTGTGTCCGCCCGCCGACGGCAGCGGTGGGCGGCGGAACGAGACGGCATCGCACAGGACCTCGTGAGCCACGGCGTCGATCACGCGCGGGATGCCTACGTGCGGGCGTACGGCCGCGACGACTTGGACGCCGCTGTCCTGCTGTTGCCGCTCACGGGCATGGAGGCGCCGGGCTCGCCGCGCGTACGGCGAACGATCGCCGCCATCCGCGAGGACCTCTCGGCCGGCGGGCCACTGCTCTACCGGTACCCTCCGGGCGCGGACGGGCTTGGTGGGCGCGAGGGCGCGTTCCTGCCGTGTTCCTTCTGGCTCGTCCAGGCGCTCGCTGCCATTGGTGCCGTCGACGAGGCGACGGCCGTCTTCGAGCAGCTGCTCGCCCTCGCCGGACCCACCGGCTTGTTCGCCGAGGAGGTCGACCCGACCACCGGCGAGCAACTCGGGAACTATCCGCAGGCGCTGACTCACGCCGCCCTCGTCCAGGCCGCGCTGGCGATCCGGGATGCTCAGCGCGGGTCGAGCAGCAGCCCCAACGCGATGCCGTAGGCGAGGTGGGCGAGCATGCCCACCAACGGCGTCTCGCGGCCGTAGTTGAGCGCGAGCGCGCCGGGCGGCTCGAGCACCGGGCCGGTCGACGGTCCGCCGCGATCCGACGCCATGCGGGGATGGACACCGGGGAGCAGCGGTACGAGCACCAGCAGGGCCACCGTGCCGTGCAGCGCGCCGAGGATCGCCCCGCCCCACCAGGTCGCCTGATCCCGCGCCGCGAAGACCGCGGCGTAGACGAGGGCAAAGACCTGCCCGTTCACCAGATGGATGAAGAACCCGGCCACGCGGGCGCGATCGGGGTCGGCGACCACGATGGTGCCGAGCATCAGCGGTAGGTCGAGCCGCGTGAGCCCGGCGAGCTGGGCGCCGATCATCACGGCGGTCAGGACCGCGGTTGCGAGCAGCCCGAACGTCGCCCAGCCGGCCCAGTCCACGGCTCAGCCCTCGCGTGCTCGCCGGCTCACGCCGATCTACGCCGTGACGTCCGCGAGCGGCACATCCGGGTCGGCCAGCTTCTCGGGATCGACCGGCCGGCCCGACCGGACGAGGTCCTGGATCGCGTCGGTGACGTCCCAGACGTTGACGTTCATCCCGGCCAGCACCCGGTCGTCCTTCAGCCAGAAGGCGATGTACTCGCCGCCGTCCACGTCGCCGCGGAACACGACCCGGTCGTAGCCGTCGGGGCCGACGTAGCCGGAGTACTCCATGCCGAGGTCGTACTGGTCGGTGAAGAAGTACGGAACGCGGTCGTACGTCACGTCGTGACCGAGCATCGCCTTGGCGGCGGTCTTGGGCTGGTTCAAGGCGTTCGCCCAGTGCTCGACGCGGACGTGACGGCCGAACCGCGGATGGAACGCACTGGCGACGTCACCGGCCGCGAACACGTCGGGATCGCTCGTCGCCAGGTGCTCGTCGACGACCACCCCGTCGTCGACGCGCAGCCCCGCCGCCTCCGCCAGCTCCGTGTTGGGCGTGATGCCGATCCCGACGACGACCGCGTCGGCGTTGATCTCCTCGCCACCGGCCAGCCGCACGCCACCGACCCGGTTGTCGCTGCCGACGATCTCCTCGACCTCGACCCCGAGCCGGAGATCGACGCCGTGGCCCCGATGGAGGTCGGCGAACTTCTCGGCGACCTCCCGTCCGAGCACCGCGAGCAGCGGCAGCTCGTCACGCTCCAGCAGCGTGACCTCGACCCCGGCGAGCCGAGCCGCGGCGGTGGCCTCGAGGCCGATCCATCCCCCGCCGATCACGACGATCCGCGTGGCCGAGCCGAGCACCTGGCGGATCCGCTCGGAGTCCTCGACCCGGCGGAGGTAGAGCACGGCCTCGAGCTCGGTACCGGGTACCGGCAGCGGGCGAGGCGACGAGCCGGTCGTCAGCAGCAGCTTGGCGTAGTCCAGGCGCCGGCCGTCGGACAGCACGACCTGATGCTCCGATCGATCGATGCCGGTGACCGACGTCCCGAGCACCAGCTCGACGTCGTGCTCCGAATACCACTTCTCCGGGTGCACGAAGATCTCGTGCTTCTCGGACTTGCCCTGCAGGTAGTCCTTCGAGAGCGGTGGACGCTCGTACGGATGCTCCCGCTCGTCGCCGATGAGCACGATGGGGCCGGCGAAGCCCTCCTCGCGCAGCGCCGAGGCGGCCGTCGCCCCGGCCAGGCTGGCTCCGACGATCACGAACGGGTGCGGCTCGTTCTCTGCCATTGCGCACCTCCCACCGTGTAGTTAGACATCGGGCCGAATCGGCAAACCTGATGGCGATGGCTTCGTACTCCGTGAACAAGGCCGCGGTCGCCCACGCCCGCCAGCTCATCGACTCCCGCCAGTACGTGCTCGACAGCGACTGGGGCGAGGTCCAGCCGCGGGCAGAGGACCAGAACCGCTTCCTCGAGTCGCACTCGTGGGAGGATACGCGGCGTGGCATCTCGGCCTCACCGACGGGGCGACGGACGAGACCAAGGCCCGCTACGCGTTCGTGTACGGCGACCTCCGCCGGGTCCACCGCACCGGGCTGATCGCCTGTGTGTACCGGGCGTCGGAGTGGCGGCACAAGGAGGTCGAGCTGGCCGCCCACGACCTGCTCCAGCACCTCGACAAGGTGACGGCCTGACCCGTCCCGTTCTTGCATCTGATCTGCGCGCCAGGACGCGCAATCCGGATGCAAGAACCGACTTGGGGGTGGTTGGCTAGTTCGGCACGGGGACGAGCGCCTCGGCGGTGGTCACCACCTCGACCGGATCGCCGACCGCGACGACCGACCCTTCCGGCCGGATCGATCCGCCGACGCCGAACAGCGCATTGCCCGCCACGAGTGGGCGGATGGCGTCGGGCAGGCGCGGCGCGTCGGTGCACCAACGGAACCGCTTGAGCACGAGGGCCGGCTCGCGACGTCGCTCGCCGCTGTCCTGATCGACCTGGGGGATCGTGCAGCGCGGCCACGGCAGGGCCACCTCGACGACCGCGGCGCCGACCGAGACGGTTCGCCAGATGTCCTCCGCCCAGGCGTCGCAGCCGTCGACGACGAGGTTCGGGCGGAACCGTTCGATGCCGAACGGCTCGACCGCGTGCTCGAGGAGGAAGCGATGCGACGCCGCGTTGGCGAGCAGCACCGGCGCGGCATCGGCCAGGGAGACCTCCTGGCCGAAGAGGTCCTCGCCGACGACGACCCTCCGCTCGTATCCCGGCGCGATCGCGGTGAGCCGGCACGAGACGCCGAGCAGCCGTTCCCACCACGCCGCCACCTCGTCGCCGCCGTCGCCGACCGCCACGACCCCGGACAGGGTCGTGGCCTTCGCACCGGCGAGGTCCGGTCGGGCCACCTCGATCGGCGGAAGCTCGTCGTGTTCCAGGCGCAGGCCAGCGTCGACGAGGCGCGGCCGCACGCGTGCCATCGCCGGGTACTTGCGCTGCGTCAGCACCTCGCCGGCCGGGGTCTGAACCTGCCACTCCCGATCGCCCTCCAACCCGTACCGACCGACGACCGCCCGATCGACCTCGACCCGGCGGCAGGACTTGACCGGGTGCAGGTGGATCGCGGTGACCGCCGGACCGTCAGGCATCGACGCACCGTACCCGGCGACCTGTCCGCGAACCGATGGACGCCCGACGTCGTACTGCGTCCCATGCGCACGAGCAACTCTTCTCCCCGACCCAGCCTCCCCGCCTACTTCCTCGGCCGTCCGTGCCGGAGCTACCTCGACCGGTACGAGAAGCGCGGGCACCGGATCCGCAAGCCGCTGTCGGCCACGTCGTAGCCTGCGGCCGATGGCCGTCCGCGCGCGTGAACACCGCCTCCGCGGCGAGACGGCGATCACCCTGGAGGCCGGTGACCTCACGGCGAACTTCCTTCCCGACGTCGGGATGACCGGCGTGTCGTTGCGCTGGCGCGGCCAGGAGTATCTGGCCGTTCCCGGCGGTGTTGCCCAGCTCCGGGCGGGCGGCACGGCCGGCCTGCCCCTGCTCGCGCCGTGGGCCAACCGGCTGGCGACGCGCCGCTACCGGGCCGCCGGCGTGACGGTCGACCTGGAGGGGCTCCCGCTGGGGGTCGACCCGAACGGGCTGCCCATCCACGGCCTGCTCGTCGGCGCGCCGGGGTGGCGCGTCGACCGCGCCGACACCCGCGGGTCCGCAGCGCGCCTGCTGGCGTCGATCGACGTCGACGCCCCGGCATTCCCCTTCCCACACCGGATCGAAGTCGGAGTCCGTGCCCACGACGGTGAGCTCGAGGTCGCGACGACGGTGATCCCGACCGGCCGGCGCCGCGTCCCCGTCGCCTTCGGCTGGCACCCGTACCTACGGCTGCCGGGCGTACCGCGCGCCGACTGGCGGCTCCGGCTGCCGGCCCGCCAGCACCTCGAGCTCGACGCGCTCGGCATCCCGACCGGCGCCGCCGTGCCGGAGCGGGCCGAGGCCGAACCTCTCGACGGGCGGACGTTCGACGACCTCTACGCCCTCGGGCGCAACCGGCGGCTGGCGTTCACGAGCGATGCCGGCCCGACGCTCGAGGTGCGCGCGGACGCGGCGTACCCGTACGCCCAGGTGTGGGTCCCGGCCGGACGCGGCTTCGCCGCGCTCGAGCCGATGGTCGCGCCGACGAACGCCCTCGGCACGGGCGCGGCGCCACTCGTCGCGCCGGGCGATTCGTACACCGCCCGCTTCACGCTCGCCCTCACCTGAGAGCGAGCGCCTCCGGCGTCGCGGCGGCCGATTTACATCGGGGGTTCACGGGAGCGGAGCCCCCGTGGGGGTATCTCCACGGCAACGTCACGGGTTCTCCATGACCCGGCGACCGCAGACGTGTCGAATGGTTCTTCCTCCCCCGAGAAGGACTGACGATGATCGACCATGCCCCGGCGCTCAGCCGGCGCACGTTCACGAAGGCGGTCGCCGGTCTGGCCGTCGTCGGCTACCACGCCGGCGCCGGAAGCTGGGTCGTCTCCGCGGACGCGCCGCCGGGCTCGGCGTTCGACAAGATCCCCAAGCTCGACGGCACGCTGCTGCTCGACGACGCGACGCGCGATGCGTACGCCCAGGACTTCGGCCAGATCGTGCACGAGCGCCCCGACGCCGTGCTCCGGCCGGGTTCGGTCCACGACATCGCGAAGATGCTCCGGTTCGCCAGACGACACGGGATCCGCGTCGTCGGCCGGGGTGCCGCCCACACGACGTTCGGCCAGTCGCAGCACCGGGCGAGCATCGTGTTCGACGTCACCTCGCTCGATGCGATCGGGCCGATCGTCGACGGACGGATCACCGTCGACGCCGGCTGCCGCTGGAACGCCGTCCTGCCGCAGACGCTCGCCGAAGGCCTGATGCCACCGGTCCTGCCCGACTACATCGGCCAGACCGTCGGCGGAACTCTGTCGGTGGGCGGGATCGGCGCGATGTCGTTCCGTGAGGGCGCGCAGATCGACCACGTCCTCGCCCTCCGGGCAGTGACCGGGAACGGCCGCGTCGTCGACTGCTCGCCCCACCGCAACCGGGAGCTGTTCGAGATGCTCCTCGCCGGGCAGGGACAGGTCGGCGTGATCGTGTCGGCGACGCTGCGCCTCGTCCCCGCCCCCACGACCGTCCGGCTCTACGACCTGATCTACCCCGATCTCGCGGCCCTGCTCGCTGATCTCCGGCGCCTGATGGAGGACGAGCGCTTCGACCAGATGGAGGCGTTCATCATCCCGACCGGGCCCGGATCGTGGCTGTACCTGCTCGAGACGATCGGCTTCCACACCGACGGCGGTCCGCCCGACGACGCCGCCCTGCTCGACGGGCTCGGCCATGTCGTCGAGCAGACCCAGATCACCGACCTCGACTTCCTCGAGTGGTCGAGCCGCGTCCCGACCGACCTGCCGCGACGACGCAACCCGTGGATCGACCTGTTCGTCCCGATGTCCGACGCGAGCACGTTCCTCGAGGAGGTCCAGACGACGATCAAGCCGATCGTGGCGGGCGATGCTTTCAGCCTCCTCTTGATCCCGCTTCGTTCGTCGCGGTTCACGCGGCCACTGTTCCGCACCGGGGACGAGGAGCTCGGAGTCGGCTTCGACACGCTCCGCGCCCTGCCGCCGGGCACGGACGTCGAGCAAGCGCTCCGCTTCAACCGCCGGCTGTACGACCGGTGCCGACAGCTGGGCGGGTCGCAGTACCCGATCAGCGCCGTCCGCCTCGACGAGAACGACTGGCGGGCGCACTACGGCGAGCAGTGGCCCCGCCTGCTGTCCGCCAAGCGTCGCTTCGACCGCGGCGACGTGCTCGCCAGCGGACCGGACATCCTCGGCCGGGCTGCGGGCTGACTCTCGCCGGCGTCTCACCGAGCCATCTGGGCGCGATCGGTTCCGACGGTTGAGAAGATCTGCGCCCAGATCGCGGTTTGCGCGGGATCGGGGCGGCTACACGACGCGCAGGGCGACGTCGATGTTGCCGCGCGTGGCGTTCGAGTACGGGCACACCTCGTGGGCCTGCTCGACGAGTTGTTGGGCGGCGGCGGCGTCGAGCCCGGGGACGTGGACGTCGAGCTCGACGGCGAGCCCGAAGCCGCCGTTCGGGAGTGAGCCGATCCCGACGCTGGCCGAGACCTCCGACGCGTCCACGCTCTGACCCGCCCGCTGGGCGACGACCTTGAGCGCCGAGTGGAAGCACGCCGCGTAGCCGGCGGCGAAGAGCTGTTCGGGGTTGGTCGCCCCGCCGGGCCCGCCGAGCTCCTTCGGGATGCGGAGGTCGACGTCGACGAGGCCGTCATCGGTCCGGGCGTGGCCGTTGCGCCCGTCGCCGGTGGCGTGGGCGACGGCGGTGTAGAGGACATCCATCCCCGCATCGTCCCACGCGCGGACGAGGTCAGCTGGCGAAGCGGGAGACGGCGTCGATCGCGGCCGAGGGCGAGGACGGCCGGTGCCGGGCCAGGCGCGAGGGAGTCGCCTCGGGCTTCTGCTTGGTGACGAAGGCGCGGCGGGCCTCGGCGAAGCCATTGCGGTCGTCGAAGATGTCCCGGCTCATCTCGGCGAGCTCTTCGATCCGGTGGGCCTCGAGCGGTTTGCGCGCCTCGGCAGCGGCCCGCCCGGCCTGCTTCTGCTCGAGCAACCGGTCGTAGTCGTCGTGCCGGGCGAGCTGCGCCGCGTGCTCGGCGACGAGGCGATCGAAGTCGGTGGCCGGAAGCATCCGGTCGGCGAGCCCGATCCGCTCCGCCTGAGCGGCGCTGATCGGAAGGCACTCCTGGGTCAGCCGAACGGCCTCGAGGTCGCCGACCCGTCGCGGCAACACGTACGTCCAGTACTCGGAGCCGTACAGGCCCATGGTGGCGTAGTGCGGGTTGAGGACGACGCCGTCACGGACCATGACGCGGTCGGCGCCGAGGGCGAGCATGACCCCGCCGGCGCCGGCGTTGCCACCGACCGCGCTGACGACGAGCTGGCTGGTGCAGGTGATGATCTCCCGGCACGCATCGTCGATGGCGTTGATGTTGCGCCACGCCTCCACCGCGGGCGACGGGGCGGCGTCGATCACGTTGAGGTGGATGCCGTTGGAGAACACCCCGCCCCCGCGAATCACCAGGACCTTGGTGGGTTGGGTGGCGGCGTGGCGGACGGCGGCGGCCAGGCGACGGCACTGCCCGGTGGCCATCGCCCCGTTGTAGAAGTCGAAGGTCAGCACGCCGACGTCGCCGTCGCGGCGGTAGCTGATCTCTCGGCGTCCCGCCTGCGGCTCGTCGATCGGCCGGAGCACCTCGGGGACCCCCTTGAGATGCGGCGCGAGCACCGTCGTGGCGGGCAGCTTGACCGAGCCGGCGACGCGCACCTGGCCGACCCAGATCCCGCCGTCACCGGTGCGCACCAACACCGCGTCGTGGCTGCGCAACGCGATCGTGCCCGGCTCTCCCGGCACCGCTGGTCCGGGGTGGGCGTCGAACACGGCGAGGGGGACGCGGGCCAGCGTCGTGCGGGCGCCAGGGGATCCGTCGGCCGCCCCGATCCGGCGCAGGATCTGCGCCGTCGGCTCGCGCCACGAGAACTCGCGGTCAGCGGCTCGCATCGCCGGCCGCAACTCGCCGGTCACATCCGGTCGGGTGTAGTCCAACGGCTCGGGGGTGAAACCAGGGTCCGCCGCCTTGGCCACGACCTCACCGATCACCTCGATCGCCGCGTCGGCCACCGGACCGTTGTACAGCGCGCTCTTGCGACGGGCGGCGGGACCGAGACGGAACGTCCGGCTCGCCCAGATCGGGCCGGCGTCCATCTCCTCCACAGCCTGTAGGGCCGTCACTCCCCACCGGGTCGCGCCCGTCGTGATCGCCCAGTCGAGCGACGACGGCCCCCGGTCACCCTTGGGACCGGGATGGACGATGATCGTCGTGTACCGCGTCCACACTTCGGCCGGAACCCGCTCGCGCAGGAAGGGGCAGATGATGAGGTCGGGCTCGAACCGGTCGACCGCCGAAACGATCACCTCGGCGCTGAGGGCGAGCTCAACGGTCACCTCGTGGCCGGCGGCCCGCAAGGTCAGCCACGCCCGCTGACTCAACCCGTTGAACGCCGAGCAGAGCAGAAGGATCCTCATCGTCCGCACCGCTCCGCCGACCGGACGTCAGCAGTCGTCCCGAATACGGGTGAACGTGACCGACAGCCACTCGGCGGAGCTGCTCGGCTCGACGGTCATCGTGTAGCCACGGGCCATCGCGATCAGATCGGCCTGGAGACGCTCGTGAGGACGGATCGACTCGGCCAGCGCGCTGATGCCCGGGCGGCCGAGCGTGGCCCCGATGTCACCGAGTCGCCAGCCACTCAGGAAGGCTTCGTCGTCGTACGGGCCGCCCCTGCTGCGACAAAGGACCAGCGGCATCACCCCACTGTGATCCTCACCGGTCTCCAACATGTCCTTCCTGCTCCTGTTCCGAGGTCGACGGTCCGTTCCGGTCAGGCAGGAATACGCACCTGCGCCGACGTCGGTTCACCGAACCCGACGGACGTACACCGGAATAGACCCGGGACGTCAGCGCCGTGATACGGGCGAAGCTGAGTCGTCGGTCACGCCGGCCGGCTCGGCTGGTACGGGACCGGCTCGAGGACGCGATCCTCGATCTCACCGACGAGTTGGCCGTGCTGCGCCGCGGTCGTGCGCTTGATCTCGGCCCACTCGTCGTCGGCCATGAACCGAGCCCAGGCCTCGGACATCGCCGCCGCGTCGGGCCATTCCAGGAGGTACACGAACTCCACGCGATCGCCGCTCCTCGCCTCCCAGGCGGCGACGATGGAGAACCCGTAGCGGGCCATGATGCGGGCGGCGTGGTCGCGGAACCGGTCGTGAAAGGCGGCCTTCGTGGAGTCGAAGATCTCGTACACCCGGAGCTGGTGGATCATGACTGCACGAGCGTACGAGACCGTCCGCGGCCAGGAATACGCTCGATCCCATGGCTGAGGCAGGGTTGTTCATCGGCTGGGGGCAGGCCGTCCGCGGCCGTGAGACGAAGGCGGTGCAGGTGTTCGAGGAGGGGCTCGAGTTCTGGCGCGAGCAGCAGGCGGGCGGCGCGATCGAGAGCTTCGAGGTCGTCTTCCTCGGCCTTCACGGCGGTGACCTCAACGGCTTCCTCCTGGTGCGGGGGACGCACGAGCAGATCGCCTCGGTCCGCGCCAACGACGGGTTCCAGCGCATCAACGCCCGCGCCGCGGCGGTCGTCGACGGCCTCGGGATCATCGATGCGACGGTCGGGGACGGGATCGCGCCCGCCATCGCGACGTTCCAGGAGGTCCTCGCCGAGCTGACGTGACCCGGCGCGGCAATCCGGCCGAGCGGCGCCCACGGCGGCGCGATGCTGGGGGCGATGCGCGTGTGGATCGACCAGGACTGCTGCACCGGTGCCGGCCTGTGCGTCGACCACTGCCCGGAGCTGTTCATCGTGCTGGAGGACGGGATCGGGTACGTGCACGACGGAGCCCTCATCGTCGCGGAGCGTGACTCGACGAGCACGTCCGTCCCGCGCCGCTACGAGCAGGCGGCCGTCGACGCCGCCGAACGCTGCCCCGGCGAGTGCATCTATCTCGAAGCCGACCCGACGCGGCCCGCCTCCGACGACGACCACGACATCGTCGACGCCGAGGTCGTGGAGTAGCGAGCGGAGGGTCTACCTCGCTCTCGTCACGTGAGATGGCCCGTCTGGGCGATCTGAGGTGACGAAAGCGTCCGGCGGGGCCCCGCCGCATCCTGTCGGTAGGGTCTTCGGGCAGTGGGCGGAGACGGGCAAGAGCAGTTGGCGCGCGGGGTCGATGACCTCGCGTCGCTGGAGGAGGCGATCGCGGCCCTCGAGGCGCAGCGCGCCGTGCTCGGCGACGCCGTCGTGGACACCGCCCTGCGGTCACTGCTCCAGAAGCGGGCGGCCCTGATGGACAGCATCGGCGGCGAGCAGCGCAAGCTGGTGACGGTCCTGTTCGCCGACCTCGTCGACTTCACGGTGCTCTCCCAACGACTCGACGCCGAGGACGTGCGCTCGGTCACCAACGCCTACTTCAAACGGTGGCACGAGCAGATCGAGGCCAACGGCGGCGTGGTCGAGAAGTTCATCGGCGACGCGGTGATGGCGGTGTTCGGGTTGCACCAGGCGCACGAGGACGACCCCCAACGGGCGATCCGTGCCGCGCTGGGGATGCGGGCGTCGCTCGACGAGCTCAACCGTGAGCTGTCCGGCTCCTACGGCGCGACGCTGACGATGCGCGTCGGCATCGACACGGGTGACGTGGTCGTGAGCGTCCTCGACGACCGGCCCGGCCAGGACGTCGTGGTCGTCGGCGAGACGGTGAACAGGGCGGCCCGTATCCAGAGCGCGGCTCCGCCCGCGGGCATCCTCATCTCGAACGACACGTTCCGGCACGTGCGGGGGGAGTTCAGCTTCCAGCCGGTGGAGGCACTGCACCTGAAGGGGATTCCGGACCCCGTCGACGCCTTCGGTGTGATCGCGGAGCGGCCCCGGCGGTTCCGGCTCGACGAGTCCCGCGGCGTGGAAGGGGTCGACACCCGGACGGTCGGCCGCGACGTCGAACTGCGCCGGCTCCAAGACATCTACCAGGACGTCGTCGACGAGGGACAGTGGCGCGCCGTCACCATCGTCGGCGACGCCGGTGTGGGCAAGTCGCGACTCCTCGCCGACTTCGACCGCTGGATCGCCGAGATGCCCGAGTGGCTCTGGTGGTTCCAGGGGCGCGCCTCGCCGGCGGACGTCGACCGGCCGAACGCGCTGCTGCGGGACGTCATGGCGAACCGCCTGGACATCCAGGAGAGCGACGGCCCTGATGTCGTGCGCGACAAGTGGGAACGGGGCTTCGCCCGCGTGCGCGGTCCCGCCGAGCCGTGGCTGCACAAGGCGACGGTCGTCGCCCGCTGGCTCGGCTTCGAGATCGAGGAGCGCGACACCGATCCCCCGCCGAGCCACGACTCGCGGGGGTTGCGCGACCGTGCCATCACGTACCTGGGCGAGTGGATCCGGCACCTCGCCGAGGAGAACCCGGTTGTGCTCCTGGTCGAGGATCTCCACTGGGCCGACGACAGCTCGCTCGACTGCATCGACGCGGCCGACCAGCTCCTGCACGACCGACCTGTCCTGTTGATCGCGACCGCGCGGCCGGCTCTGCTGGAGCGCCACGACCGCTGGGGCGAGGGGCTCGACTTCCACTCCCGGCTGGACGTGCGGGCGCTGTCGCGGCGGGAGAGCCGGCTGCTGGTCGACGACATCCTGCAGAAGGTCGACGTCCTCCCGGCGGCGTTGCGCGACCTCGTCGTGACGGCGGCCGACGGCAACCCGTTCCACATCGAGGAGCTGATCAAATGGCTCCTCGAGGCCGGAGTCATCACGAAGGACGGCGAGACGTGGCACGTCCAGGACCACGAGATCGACCGAGCCCGGATCCCCCCGACGCTGCGAGGCGTGCTGCAGGCGCGCCTCGATTCCCTGTCGCCGACCGAGCGGGTGACGTTGCAGCGGGCGGCCGTGGTCGGGCGGGTCTTCTGGGACACCGCCGTCGACAACTTGGCGTCGGGGAACGGGTCCTCGACCCCGGCGGCCTGGGCGACCTGCGAGGCGCTCGACCACATGCGCGCGCGGGAGGTCGTGTACGAGCGCCCGCACTCGACCTTCGACGACACGAGGGAGTTCTCGTTCAAGCACGCGCTCCTGCGGGACGTCGCCTACGACAGCGTGCTCAAGGCGCACCGTCGCATGTACCACGGCCTGGTCGCCAGCTGGCTGGAGCAGTCCGCCGAGCGGAGCCGGCGCAGCGACCAGTACGCCGGGCTGATCGCCGGCCACCACGATCAGGCCGGTGACGCCGAATCCGCGGCCCGGTGGTACCTGCGAGCGGGGCGGCAGGCGACGGGCGTCCACGCGCTCCAGGAGGCAACCCGGCTACTCGGCCGGGGGCTGGAGCTCGCCCCGGACACCGACGCCGAACTGAGGTTCGACCTCCATCTGGCGCGCGAGACCGTGTACGAACGGCTGGGCGACCGGGAGCGCCAGCGGGCCGACCTGGACGAGCTCGACCGGCTGGGGAGCGGGATCGACGACGCCAACCGCCAGGTCGACCTGCTGTTGCGGCGCGGGCACTGGGCGTTCAACGCAAGCGACTTCGCCGCCCAGGTCGACGCCGCCCGGCAGGCCGTGGAGGGAGCCCGGTCGGCCGGTCTGCTCGACTGCGAGGTGGAGGCGCGGCTCTTGTGGGGTCAAGGGCTGGCGTGGAGCAGCGAGCACCTCGCCGCGCGAGAGGTCTTGGAGGAGGCGCTGAAGGGAGCGCGAACCACCGGGCAGGCGTGGCTCGTCGGTGAGTCACTGCGGTACCTGGCGATCGTCGCGGGGAATCAGAGCGAGTTCACAAGATCACTCGAGCTGCTCGCGGAGGCCCTCATCGTCCACCGCGAGGGGGATGCACCCGACGGCGAGGGCCTCGTGCTCGCCCAGATGGGCTCGACCTACTACAACCAGGGGCGCTATCGGGAGGCCCGGGAGAGCCTGGAGCTGGCGCTCCCGATCTTCACCGCGTCGGGCTACAAGTACCGCCAGGCGGCCGCCACCGCGAACCTGGGCACGGTCATCGTCATGCAGGGCGAGCTGGGCACCGCCCGCCGGCTCCTCGACGAGGGCCTGCAGCTCAGCCGGGAGATCAGCGACGCCGAGGGCATCGGGATGGCCGTGGGCATGCTCGGCGAGCTGTACCGGCGGGTTGGCGACCTCGACCAGGCCGAGCGCTACTACCGCGAGTCGACCGAGATCGCCGACGAGATCGGCTACTACCTGCTGTCCAGCGACTCCCGGGTGGGGCTCGCCCTCCTCGCCATCGACCGCGCCGATCCGGACGAGGCGTTGCGGGTCGCCGAGGAGGCACGCGACTACGGGTATCGCGCCGAGTCGTCGTTCGCCGCCGGCCGGGCTCTTCTCGCCCGAGGCCTTGCGCTGCTGCCCGCCCGCCGCCTCGCCGAGGCCGAAGCGGCGTTCCGGTCCAGTCTCGCCCGCGCCGAGGAGATGGGCGTGTCCAACCTCGCCCTCGAGGCCCGCGCCGGCCTCGCCCGCGCCGCGTTCGAGCGCGGCGATGTCGGCGCTGCGGTGGCGGGCGTCCAGGAGTTGATCGACCGACTGGAGCCCGACGAGCTCTACGGGTGCTTGCAGCCGGCTGACGTGCTCCGGACGTGCTGGCAGATCCTCGTCACGCGTGGCGATGCCCGCGCCCCGGACGTACTGCGGGCCGCCGGAACCTACCTCGACGAGATCGCCGGCCGGATCGACGAGGACGAGCTTCGCGACGGGTTCCTCCGACGCGTGCCCACTCACGTGGAACTGGACGAGGCGCGGCGAGAGTACGGTCGGCACCACGATGAAGGTTTCGCCCCGGATGTGGGCTCGGGTCGCGGTGGTCTCCGCTCTGGTGGTGGGCATCCAGGGTGACGTCGGCGCCGGACGGTCCGGTCCCCTCGACCTCCTCCCCGACCTGCAGATGGCACGGCTCTACGGCATGGACCTGGAGCGCACGCCGACCGGCCGCGTCCGGCTGCACTTCGGCACCATCGGTTGGAACCTCGGCGACGGGCCGATCGAGGCACGCGGTCGCCGGATCGCCCCGAGGGACCTCGTGATGCGGGTCACCCAACGCATCTACAACTCCGACGGCCGGCACCACGACCGAGTCACGCCGGCGGTGATGATCTACGAGACCGGCGACCACCACGACCACTGGCACGTCCGTCAGTTCACCGTGGTGCAGATGTACCGGAGGGGCGTGACGGGTGGCAACGTCTTCGGCCTGCGCAAGATCGGCTACTGCCTCCTCGACGCTCGGCAGATCGCCAACCCGCCCGCCAACTCTCCGAGCGAGCGGGTCTACCGCTCCGACGCGTGCGGCAGTCGCGCATCGACGCGGGTGCGCACCGGCTTGTCCATCGGGTACGGGGACGACTATCCGCCCGACTACGCCCACCAGTGGATGGACATCACCGGGCTGCGGCGGGGCGTGTACCGGATCTGCACGACCATCGATCCGCTGAACGAGTTCCTCGAGAAGAACGAGCGCAACAACCAGCGGTGGACCGACGTCCGCATCAATCGCGCCAGGGGCACCGTGCGCGTGCTCGGCACCGCGATCGCGTCGTGCGGCCCGTGACAGTCGGGCTTGCCCGCTGCCAATTCGCCGCCTCAGGCGGTCGGCCGATTTCCTCTTCGGGCGTTCACGGGGGCGGAGCCCCCGTGGGTCAGCCCTTGACGTAGGAGAACTTCTCGGCGACGAGATCGTCGCGGACCCGGAAGACGTCGACCCCCCGGATGTGGCCGTCCCCCCACGAGTAGCGCCACAACTGGACCACGCGGTCTCCGGCGGCGAACGTCTCCTCGGCGTCGAAGCGGCTCGCCACATCGTCGAAGATCGCCTGCCACGCGGCCCTGACCGCGTCCTTGCCGGTGTGGCGGACGCCGTCGGGAGCGGGGCCGGTCGCCTCGAACACGCAGTCATCGGTCAGCATCGCGACGGCCGCGTCGAGGTCGTGCCGGGCCCACGTCTCACCGAACACGCTGATCACCTCGAGTGGGTTCATCTGCCGATCATCGCCGATCGGTGAGCGGTAGGTTCTCCGAATCGACCCGGAGCCCCCCTCGCGCCGGCGGGTCAGCATCTGGCCCCACGTCATCTGGGCCGGTTTTCTCGTCGCCGTGGTGACCGCGCTGCTCGTCGCCATCGCCCAGACCGATCAGCCCGAGGGCCAGTGCACGGGGCTGGGGTTCGGCTGCACCATCTCCGGCGCCGACCTGGCCGCGTTCGCTGCGATGTACATCGTCCCGGTCGCGCTGGTGCTCCTGGCCGTCGGGCACGCCGTGATCGCCCTCGTTCAGAACCTGCGCCGGCGGCGAGGGCCGGTCAGCTGACTGCGAACTGACCGCGCGCTCAGATCACGAGCGCGTCGACGATGGGCGAGCTCGAGATGGGGACGGCGCCGTCGGCCGTGATGACCACCTGCTCCTCGAGCTTCACACCCTCGCGGCCGCCGACCTCACCGATGTAGCTCTCGACGCAGACCACCATGTTCTCCTCGAACACGCCGTCGTAGCCCCACGCCGCGACGTCGGCGGCGTACGCCACGACGGGCGCCTCGTCGACCAGCCCGGCGCCGTGGATCATCATCATGTAGCGGTTGGCGACGAACTCGTCCGGCACCGGCCAGCAGGTCTCTCCGAACTCGGCGTAGCTCATGCCCGGCTGGAGCAGGGCGACGTTCGTCAAGACCTGCTCCTGGGCGAGCTCGTACAGCCGTTGCTGCTCGCCGGTCGGGCGCCGGCCGGGGCACACGAAGGACCGGGAGATGTCGGCGAGGTAGCCGGCGACGCCGACCATGTCGGTGTCGAACGCGACGAGATCTCCGGCCTCGAGCACGCGGTTGCCGCACTCGTTGAACCACGGGTTCGTGCGCGGTCCCGACGAGAGCAGCCGGGCCTCGATCCACTCGCCGTCGTGGGCGATGTTCGTCTCGTGGAGCACGGCCCACAGTTGGTTCTCGGTCATCCCCGGCTGCACGGCCTCGCGCATCCGCTGCACGGCGACGTCGGCCACTTCCATCGAGAGCCGCAGGCACTCCAGCTCCTCGGGGGTCTTGATCATGCGGGCGAGCTCCAGCGGCCCCTGGGCGTCGTGCAGGGTGATGCCGGCGTCGAGCAGGTGCTTGGCGTGCCACGGCTCGCACCGGTCGACGGCGAGCCGTTGCTCCGGTCCCCCGTGCTCGCGCATCACCTCGATCACGTCGCGCGCCCACAACTCGACCTTCTCCGGGAGACGAGGGCCGGCCAGGAAGTAGAAGGCGGACGTGCTCACCCGGTCCTCGTCGACGGTGGCGAAGCCGGTGCTGAGGTGGCGAGTCGTCCCGAACTCGAACAGCACGACCGGGCCGTCGACGGGGACGAAGACGTAGCGCCCCGGCGCGTGCATCGTCCACACCTGCATGTTGCGGGTGCCCGTGGCGTAGCGGATGTTCATCGGGTCGCTGAGGAGGGCGGCGCCGTAGCCGTGGCGCACGAGCTGGGCGCGCACCTTGGCGAGGCGGTCGGCGTGCATCCGGTCGTGATCGATCTCGGCCAGGCGGCCTGGGACGTCGACGGCGAGCTCCGGCAGCGGTCGCCCGCTCGGTGGGCCGCGACGGACGGCCGCGGGCGGCGGTGCGGATGCGGCTCACGGCGAGAGCTTCGCACGAAGGCGGAGGCGGGCGCGCGACGTACGGTGGTCGTCGACGTCGGAATCGGGAGGTCGGGCGATGGCGCAGTCGACGGACGTGGTCGTGGTCGGGGGAGGCATCGCCGGCGCGTCGCTCGCCAGCAGCCTCGCCGCGGCGGGGCTCGGGGTGACGATCCTCGAGGCCACCGACGCCTTCGCCGACCGGGTGCGCGGTGAGAGCATGCAGCCCTGGGGGGTCCGGGAGGCCCGCGACCTCGGCGTCGAGCAGATCCTCCTCGACGCCGGCGCGCACACCACGCTCGAGTGGCGGATCTACACGGAAGGGTTCGGCGTGACGGGCGTCCTCCCGGTCGGGATGATGATCCCGGAGATCCCGGGCTCGTTGAACCTCCGCCACCCGACGGCGTGCCAGGCGCTGCTCGACGCCGCGGCGGGAGCCGGCGCGACGGTCGTGCGCGACGTCCGTGGCGTCACCGTCACGCCCGGTCCCGAGCCATCGGTCTCCTACGCGGTCGATGGTGACGCGACGGAGCTGCGTACCTCGCTGGTCGTCGGTGCGGACGGACGGAACTCGACGGTGCGCAAGCAGATCGGGATCACGCCCGAACGCCAGCCGGCGATCAGCTACATCGCCGGCCTGCTGCTCGACGGACTCGACGACGTGCCGACCGACCACGACGTCGTGGTCGAGGAAGGCGACCAGTTCTTCCTGCTGTTCCACCAGGGCAACGGACGGGCGCGGGTCTACGTGTGCACCGGTGAGTCGCGCCGGCACGACTTCGCCGGACCGCAGGCCACCGAGCGCTTCCTCGCCGCGTGTGCCGTGGCGACGTACCCGTGGTCCGAGCAGGTGGTCGGCGGGACACCGGCGGGCCCGTGTGCGTCCTACCCCGGAGACGACACGTGGATGGACGCGCCGTACGTCGACGGTGTGGTGCTGATCGGCGACTCCGCCGGGCACAACGACCCGATCATCGGGCAGGGCCTGGCGATCGCCATGCGCGACGCCCGCACGGTGCGCGACCTCGTGCTCGAGGGCGCCCGCGACTCGGCGGCGTTCGCCGGCTACGGCGCGGAGCGGGTCGACCGGATGCGGTGCCTGCGCTTCCTCGCCGACGTGATGGCGGTCACCCAGGCCGAGGACGCCGACAACCGGGCCGCCCGACGCGCCTTCGTGAACGAGCGCCTGGCGTCGATGGACTCCGAGGTCTTCCCCGTGCTCGTCGCCGCCTTCACGGGCCCGGAAACGGTCCCCGCCGAGCTCATCGACGAACGTCTCCTCGACCGCATCCGGGCCGCCTGACCCCTCAGATCTCGACCTGCGTGCCGACCTCGAAGACGCGGTCCGAGGGCAGGTGGTAGAAGCGCGAAGCGCTCGCTGCCCCGCGGTTGAGCACGACGAAGAGCTGCTCGCGCCACCTCGGCATCTCGCCTTCGGGGATCGACGTGACCGTCTCCCGGCCGATGAAGAAGGTGACGTTGTCGAGGTCGAGCGGTCGCCCGTCGAGACGGATCCGGCGCAGCTCGGCGACGACGTCGTGGGTGTCCATGTACCCGAACGTCAACACGACCTGGAACACGCCCTCGGCCACCTTGCTCGCGTCCACCCGGTCGCCGGCATCGACCCGCGGCGTCTCCGACGCGACCACCGACAGCACCACGGTCGTCTCGTGCAGTACGTGGTTGTGCCGGAGATTGGAGATCATCGCGGGCGGCGCGTAGCCGGCATCCTTGAACATGTAGACGGCGACGCCGGGCACGCGGACGGCACGGTCGGCGACCGCCTCGCCGACGATCTCGCTCGGTGCGGCGGAAGCCCCGCTGCACGGCGCGGGCGACGACCGCCCGGCCGTGCCGCCACGTCGTCATCTGGACGACGAGAACCAGGCCGACGAGCAGCGGCAGCCACCCGCCGTCGGGGATCTTCGGGATGTTGGCGGCGAGGAACGCCGAGGTCGACCACGAACAGCGGCGCGATCACGGCGACCGCGAGCGGCACGGGCCACCGCCACCGGTCGACGACGACGCGGTAGAACAGCAGCGTCGTGATCGCCATCGTGGTCGTGACGGCGATCCCGTACGCGGCGGCGAGGTTGCTCGACGTCTGGAAGCCGATCACCAGCGCGACGCACCCGATCATCAGCAACCAGTTCACGAGCGGGACGTAGATCTGGCCGATGTGGGCGGGCGACGTGTGGCGGATGTCGAGGCGCGGCAGGTAGTCCAACTGCACGGCCTGGGCCGTGAGGGAGAAGGCCCCGGAGATCAACGCCTGCGACGCGATCACCGTGGCCATCGTCGCCAGCACGGCGAGCGGAGTGACCGCCCAGTCGGGCGCGAGGCGGAAGAACGGCGTGCCCACCTCCTCGTCCGGGTTGGCGGCCAACAGCGCCGCCTGGCCGAAGTAGTTCAACACGAGCGCCGGGAACACGAGCGTGTACCACGAGAGCTCGATCGGCCGGCGCCCGAAGTGGCCCATGTCCGCGTACAACGCCTCGCCGCCGGTGACGACGAGGAAGATCGAGCCGAGGGCGAGGAACGCCTTGCCCGGCTGGTCGACGAACAGCTCCACGGCGTAGGTCGGAGAGACCGCCCGCAGCACCTCCGGATGGTCGATGATCTGGCGCAGCCCGAGCAGCCCGATGACGACGAACCACACGATCATCACCGGGCTGAAGACCCGTGCGATCTTCTCCGTCCCACGACGCTGGACGATGAAGAGCACGACCAGGATCGCGACCGAGACCGGGATGACCCACGACTCGAACGCGGTGGTGGCCACCTCGAACCCCTCGACCGCGCTGAGCACCGAGATGGCGGGCGTGATCAGGCCGTCGCCGTAGAGCAGGGCGGTGCCGAAGACCCCGAGCGCGATGATCGCCCGCTTGACCCCGGTGGGCAGTCCCCGCGTCGGCATCAACAGGGCCGTCAGGGCCAGGATGCCGCCCTCGCCGTGGTTGTCGGCCCGCATGACGAGGAGCAGGTACTTGATCGAGATGATGATGATCAGCGCCCAGAACACCACCGAGGCCACGCCGTAGGCGGTGGACGGGCTGACGGTGAGCTCGGCGTGCTCGAACGACTCCCGGAACGCGTACAGCGGACTGGTCCCGATGTCGCCGTAGACGATCCCCAACGCGCCGACGGCGAGGGCCACCCGCCCGCCGTGCGTGCGCGCATCGTGCTCGGCGAGCGACACGGGCCGCCAACCTACAAGACGCACTCCCCGAACTCCTCGGAACCCGGTTTGTGTCACCGAAACCGCGGTCGACGACGTATCCGGTGAACGTCCGCCAATCGCGCGAGCGGTGCCGATTGAGCCTCTTCACGTGGGCAACGAGCTCTGGAAGCGGACGCCTGCTGCGATCTGGGCGCGATCGTTCTCATCGCGGTTTCTGGGCGCAGATGTTCTCGCGGTCGCGAAAATCGCGCCCAGAAAGGCTGGTGGGACGATTCGCACGTTGGCGACGGGCCGTGATTGCCGAGCGGGCGAAGCTTGCCGCCTATTGGCGCTCGCTGTGACACAAACCCGGGGCAGTAGGTTCGGCGCCGATCCGCAAGCAGTCTGGGGGTTCGCGATGGGTGAACGGGAATTGTCGGTCGTCCTCGACGGGATGTCGTTCCTGGAGGGTCCGCGCTGGCACGACGGCCGCCTCTACGTGTCGGACTTCTACACCCAGCGGGTCCTCGCCGTGGTGCCCGGCGGCGAGCCCGAGGAGGTCGCGGTCGTGCCCAACCAGCCGTCCGGGACCGGGTGGCTGCCCGACGGGCGGATGATCGTCGTGTCGATGCGCGACCACAAGCTGCTCCGCCAGGAGGCGTCCGGCGAGCTCGTCGAGCACGCCGACCTCGGCGCCGTGGCGACCGGTCACCTCAACGACATGGTCGTCTCCGCCGACGGGACTGCGTACGTCGGCAACTTCGGCTTCGACCTCATGGGTGGCGCGCCCGCCCGTCCGGCGGCGATCGCCAAGGTCGACCCCGACGGCACCGTCAACGTCGCCACCGAGCCGCTGATGTTCCCCAACGGCAGTGCGATCACGCCTGACGGGTCGACGCTGGTCGTCAGCGAGTCGATGGGCAACCGGCTGAGCGCGTTCGCGGTGGGGGCCGACGGCACGCTCGGCCCGCGTCGCGACTGGGCGGCGCTCGGTCCGCCGCCGACCACCGACGATGTGGCCGTCGCGCTCGGCAGCGCCGCGTTCGTCCCCGACGGGATGTGCCTCGACGCCGACGGCGCGGCGTGGGTGGCCGACGCCATCGGCAACCGCGTCATCCGCCTCGCCGAGGGCGGCGAGCTGCTCGACGAGATCGCCGTCGGCACCGGTTGCTACGCGTGCATGCTGGGCGGGGACGACGGGCGCACGCTGTTCATGTGCACTGCGCCTGGATTCGCCGAGCACGAGCGCCGGGACACCCGAGACGCGCGCGTCCTGGCGGCCCGAGTGGACGTGCCCCACGCCGGCCTGCCGTGAGCTGACGAGCCGCGAACCGAGCCCCGCTCCGGGACGTATTCACGGCAGTAGTCCGGAGTCACGATCGTAAGATCGTGCGCCACGGCCGTGGGGAGTCCGCATGAAGGCCTTCATCAGTTATGCCCGCAAGGACGCCGAGATGGTCGAGCTGCTGCGCCGCGACCTCGAGGAGCTCTGCGCCGCGCCGCCCTGGATCGACCGTTCACTCTCCGGCGGCCAGCCGTGGTGGGACGAGATCCTCGCCCAGCTCCGCGGCTCGGACGTCTTCGTCCTCGCCGTGAGCAAGAGCTCGCTCGCCTCGGAGGCGTGCCTGAGCGAGCTGCGGTACGCACAGGCGGTGGACCGCCACTTCATCCCCGTGCGGGTCACGCCGGTCGATCTCGCCACCGCGCCCGACGAGATCCGCCAGACGCAGGTCCTCGACTACTTCGAGCGCACACCAGAAACAGTGATCGGTCTCGCCAAAGCCGTCATGCGCCTGGCTGCCACCCCGCCGCTCCCCTCGCCGCTCCCCGAGCCCCCGCGGATGCCGGAGTCGTACGCCCAGCCCTACCGGCGTCAGCTCGCCGCCAAGAGCATCGACCTGACCGGGCAGGCGCAGTTGTTCGCCGCGCTCAAGATCCACGCCAACGTCGACGAGGATCACGAGGAGGCGATCGAGCTGCTCGAGGCGCTGCGGGCTCGACCGGACGTGACGATGGCGGTCGCCCAGGAGATCGACGCTTACCTGCAGTCGGGGCCGGCGCCACTGTCGCCGCCGACCGAGGAGCCGGTCGCACCGAAGGCCGCCAAGCCCGCCCCGAAGCCGGCGAAGAAGGGGCGGGCGACGACGATCCAACTCCCGATCGCCCAGTTGACCGACCTCTTGACGCCGTTCCAGGACACGGAGCTCCACGTCGCCCCGGAGATCCCCGAGAAGGCGGCGAAGAGCGCCCGCAAGTCCCTCAAGATTCCCCACGCGGAACCGATCGTCGCCCTGCTCAACCTCGCCTGGTTCGCGACCGGCGAGAACGCGCTGGTCGTCACGGACCGGGCCATCCATCACCGCAAGCTGGGCGTCGAGACGCACATCCCCTTCGACGAGCTCCCCGGGAAGAAGGTCGAGTTGAGCGGGAACTCGATCTCGCTCGGCGACGACCACGACCTCGGCGTCGGCGGTACGGCGACGCCGCTGCCCAAGGTCGAGTCGATGCTCAAGGCGCTCGTCAAGGCGTGCGCCGCCCGACGCGGCGGCTGAGCGACCGCTCCGTCGCTCAGCTGGGCTCGGGCTCGCCCGTGACCTCCTGGTCCGGATCCCGGCCGAGCTCCTCGGAGTGCTCGATGAGCTCCTCGATCTCCTCGGGCGCCTCTGGCGACCGGGGATCGATCTCAGCCGCCTCCTCGTCGAGGGGATCCGGTTCCTGGTTGCTCTCACTCATGGTGCACCAGTTGCCCGCCCGCCGGGTGCGGCAGACCAGCGATCGTCACGAAGAGACCTCGCGGATCACCCACGCGACGACCTGGGCCCGGCTGCCGAGGTCGAGCTTCTGCTTGATGTGGTCGACGTGCGACTCGACCGTCCGCTTGGAGATGTACAGCCGGCCCGCGATCTCCGTGTTCGTCAGACCCTCGCCGACCAACGCGGCGACCTCGCGCTCGCGCGGGCTCAGCGGGTCCTCCTCGGCCGCGACCGGCTGCGCCACGGCCTCGGCCAGCAGCTCCTCCAGCGTCATCTCGGCGCCCTCGGTCACCAGCTGTTCGGCCCGTCCGCGGCCGACCTCCTCCCTGGCCTCCTCGACACGAGTCCGCAGCGGCGCCATGAACTGCTCGTTGAGGTAGCTGCCACCGCGCCGGCCGAGCGCCTCCGCCCCGCCGGCGAGGCGCAGGGCGGCGTGCGGACGCCCCTCCGACAGGGCGAGCGCACAACCCGCCCACAACCAGTCGGGCACGGCGAGGAGGTCTCCCATCTGGCGCAGGCCGTCGAGGGCCTGGGTGACGTGGAGTCGTTCGTCCTCGACGTCGCCCCGCAGATTGGCGGTGTACGACAGGTACAGGTTGGCGTGGGCGGACACGGCCACGCTGTCGAGCCGCACGTTGTGGGTCAAGGCCTCGGCGATGTCCGCGTCGCCACCCTGGAGGTCGCCGCCGACGTATCGGGTCAACCCGAGGAAGATCAGCGCCCAGACGAGGCCGCGCTCATCGCCCGCAGTGCGGAACGCGGCCACGCTCCGTTCACCGAGCCGTACGGCCGAATCGACGTCACCCTCGGTCATCAGCACCAGCGCGAGGTCGCGGGATCGGCGGGCGACCGCCAGCTCCCGGCCCAGTTCGCGCTCGACGGCGATGCTCTCCTCGAGCATCGCCCGAGCCGCGGCGTGGTCCCGCTGCCGCCACGCCAACCGGGCCGTGCGGGCGAGGGCGGACGAGCGCAGCACCGGATCGCCGTCGGCCACTGCGAGCAGCTCCTCCAGCCACGCCCGGCCCTCTCGCACCCGTCCCTGCGACTCCCAGAAGCGGGCGAGCGCGCACGCGAGGCGCAGGCCGAGATCCGATCGCGCCGTGCGCGCCCATTCCAGCGCCGCGATCAGGTTGGCCTCGTCCTGCTCGAGACGCCGGAACACGTCACCGCGCTGATCGTCGCGGTAGGCGGCATCACAGTGGCGGACGAGCTCCAGGTAGTAGGTCGCGTGTCGCTGCTGGGCGGCCGGCATGCCCGCGCCGCCGCGCAACCTGGCCTCGCCGTACTGGCGGAGCGGCTCGAGCAGGCGGTAGCGCATCGGCCCCGGCGACGCCGCGTCCGTGCCCACGAGCGAGTGGTCGACGAGCGAGGTCAGGTCGGCCAGCACGTCGGGCCCGGCGTCGGCGACCGCCTCGACCGCGGCGAGGTCGAAGCCGCCGGCGAACACCGAGAGCTGCTCGAAGAGCTCCTGCTCGGCGGGGGTCAGCAGGCGGTAGCTCGAGTCGACGGTGGCTTCCATGGTCTCTTGCCGGAGCGTGGCGGTCCGGGACGAGTCCTTCAACAGCAGCAACGTCTCGTCGAGCCGGTCGAGGAGCTGCGCCAGTGACAGCACCCTCGTCCACGCCGCGGCGAGCTCGATCGCCAACGGGAGGCCGTCGAGCCGCCGGCAGATCTCGGCCACCAGGGGGCGCTCCGACTCGGCGATCCGGAGATCGCTGGCGACGAGCCGGGCACGGTCGACGAACAGCTCCACCGCGGGACTCGGGTCGAGAGCGGTGACCCGCCAGACCTGCTCGCCGGGGAGGCCGAGCGCGAGCCGGCTGGTGGCGAGCACGCGCACGCCGGCGCAGCAGTCGATCAGCGCCCCGGTCAGATCGCCGACGGCCTCGACGAGGTGTTCGCAGCCGTCGAGGACGAGCAGGAGCTCGCGGTCACGGAGCGCCCGCGTCAGCGTGGCGACCGGCGCCGAGCCGGGCTGATCGGCGATTCCGAGAACGTGCGCCACGGCGTCGCCGATGCGGTCGACCGAGGAGACGGCCGTGAGGTCGACGAACCAGATGCCGTCGCGGAACCGAGGCGCGACCCGAGCCCCGACCGCGAGCGCGAGCCGGGTCTTGCCGCACCCCGGTGGTCCGCTGAGCGACACCAAGCGCCGCTGAGCGACGAGTCCGGTGATCTCTTCGGCATCCGCCTCTCGACCGAAGAGCCTGGTGAGCGGAGCCGGGAGTGCCTGAGCACCGCTGACTGGCACCCGTCCATTCAATCGGCCGCAGCTCCCCGGTCTGAGCCGGTTTCTTCCCGGAGCGGGTGCTGGGCCGATCTCCACGAGATCGTGATTTCGTCTCCATGACTCCCGGCGACGGATCGCGCATGGTGTCCTCCTCCCCCATTGGCCGGCGCGCTGGGCGGGCGCGCCGGCTTTCCCCCCAATCGTCCGCCCGAGGATCCACCATGTTTGTCCCCGGAAGGTTCGCGCTCCGGCGTCGGCTGCTCGCCGTCGGTGTGCCCGCATTGGCCATCGCCGCGCTCGCCGCCTGCGGCGACGACGACCACTCGGCCTCTGCCGAGTCCGACCGTCCGCAGATCACGTTCACGGCCACCGACGACTCGGTCTCGGCGCCCGCCGAGATCCCGAGCGGCCTCGTCGACATCACCCTCGACACGGCTCGGGGTGAGCTCGGGCACCACGTCTTCGTCGCCCGGCTCGACGACGGCGTCACGTTGGAAGAGGTGATGGAGGACGACGAGGCGTTCTTCACCAAGCTGACGATCAAGGGTGGCAACGGCACGATCGCGTCAGGTGAAGAGGCCGTGATGACGATGGACCTCGAGCCGGGCAACTACTTCGTGCTCGACAATCCACAGAACGAGGAGTCGCCCACCGACCAGTTCACCGTCGTCGCCGGCGAGGAGTCGACGACCCCGCCGGAGGCCAAGGGCATCGTCCGGATGGGTCCGGGAATGGTGATCGACGTGCCCGACGACTTCGACGGTCGTGGCGTGTGGGAGTTCGTCAACGAGGACCCCGATGAGGTCCACGAGGCGGCGATGGTGAAGCTCGCGCCGGGCAAGACCGCCGAGGACGTCGTGGACTGGTTCCACAGCGACATGTCGACCGCCCTGCCGTTCGACGGCGAGTTCGGCAGCATGGGCGCGCTCGGTCCCGGCGAGCGGGCGTGGATGACACTCGAGCCCGGCGACCCCGGCGACTACGTGGCGATCTGCTTCATCCCCGGCCGCGACGGCATCCCCCACATCGCCAAGGGGATGATCACCCCCTTCACGGTCACGCGCTGACGCTCCCCAGATTGCGGAGAGGGCCGGACGGGCGGCGAGAATCGAGCCGACCATGGGTGGTGCGCACGAGACCGACGCCGGCCGACGGGAGCACCTGGCGCGCGCGTCGAGCCTGGCGATGGACATGAGCGAGTACGCCGACGTGCCGCCGGACGTCGTCGCCCAGGTGCGATCGACCTGCGCCCGGCTCCCGGAGACGGTCGAGCGACCGGCATGGTCCGGCACGCAGTGGCGGATCCGCAACCGGCCGTTCGCCCACGTGCTCGCCGTCGACTTCGCCGACGGTCCCGTCACGGTCGTGACGTTTCGCGCCGCCGGTCCGGAGCTCGACGCGCTGCGCCGCTCCGGCCATCCGTTCTTCCGCCCGGCCTGGGGCACAGACGCGGTCGGGATGGTGCTCGAGCCCGACGTCGATTGGGCCGAGGTCGGCGAGCTGCTCGTCGAGAGCTACTGCGTCCTGGCCCCCAAGAAACTCGTGGCGCAGATCGAACGACCGGACGACTGAAGGAGATGGCGTGGACCGCAACGACGTGGACCGCTGGCTCGACGCCTACGTCGCGGCCTGGAAGAGCTACGACCGCGACCAGATCGCGGCTCTGTTCAGCGCCGACATCGAGTACCGCTACCACTCGTACGACGATCCCGTTCGCGGACGCGACGAGGTCGTTCGCTCGTGGCTCGGAGAGGACGAGCCCGACGGCGCGTCGTCGCGAGACGCGGAGGGGACCTACGACGCCGCGTACCGGACGGTCGCGGTCGACGGCGACGTCGCCGTGGCGACCGGCAGCTCGTCGTACCGGAATGCTCCGGGCGAGCCGGTGAGCCGGGTCTTCGACAACTGCTTCGTGATGCGGTTCGACGCGGACGGTCGGTGCCGCGAGTTCACGGAGTGGTACGTCGAGCGGCCCCGGTCCGGCGCCGGGCCGACCGGACCGACCGCCTGACGGCCCGACCGCCATGGTGCTCGCCGCCACGTTGGTCGCCCCGTTCGACCTGCGCGTCCAGGAGTACCCGTACCCCGCTGACGTCGAGCCGGGCGCGGTCGTCCTGCAGATGCTGGCGTCGGGCATCTGCGGCACCGACAAGCACACCTACCGCGGCGAGACCGAGCAGTACGCCGGCACCGAGCACGCCAGCTCGACTCCGTTCCCGATCATCCAGGGCCACGAGAACGTCGGCGTGGTCGTCGAGCTCGGCCCGGGCGGCGCGGTCGCCTTCGACGGTTCCCCGCTCGCGGTCGGTGACCGGGTCGTGCCGGCCCCGAACCGGGCCTGCGGCGCGTGCCGGTACTGCCGCGAGGACTTCCCCTACTACTTCTGCCGGAAGCTCGAGAACTACGGGAACTCACTGTCGAGCTCGCGGCCGCCGCACCTGTTCGGCGGCTGGTCCGAGTTCCTGTACCTGCTGCCCGGCACGCCCGTGTTCAAAGTGCCGGCGGACCTGCCGACCGACGTCGCGGTGCTGACCGAGCTGTTCGCCGTCACACACAGCCTCGATCTCCTCGCCCGCACGCCCCGGCCGGGCGGCTACCGCCCCGGCGACATCGTCGCCATCGTGGGCGTCGGTCCGGTCGGGCTGGTCCACGCAGGCAAGGCCGCGCTCACCGGCGCCGGCCGGGTGATCGCGGTCGATCGCTTCCCGGGTCGTCTCGCCATCGCTGCCGACCTCGGCGCCACCGATTGCGTCGTCGCCGGCGCTGACACCGCCGCGACCGCCGCGGCGGTCCGCGCGCTCGCCCCCGCCGGCGTCGACGTCGTCGTCCACGCCACGGGCACGCCCGCCAGCTTCGGGCTCGCTCTGGAGCTGCTCAGGGACGGTGGCACGCTGCTCGAGGTCGGGGCGTTCGTCGACCTCGGACCGGTGCCGGTGAACCCGGCCCACGTTCTCGGCCGGAGCCTCACGATCCTCGGCGTGGCCGGTGAGGACGCCCGGGGCTACGACGCGACGTTGCGCCTCCTCGCCGACCACCACGAGACCGTGCCGTTCCACCGGGCGGTCACCCACCGCTTCCCGATCGAGCGGGCGGAGGAGGCGATGCAGACGGCCCTCGCCGCCGGTGACGCGATGAAGGTCGTCATCGTGCCCGGATCGTCCTGATCAACCCGTGTCCTATGCTCGCCGGGCACGCGAGCGGGCGCCTGGAGGATGAGATGTCCCGACGACCGTCCGCAGCAGTGCTGGTGGCCACGCTCGTGGTCTCGGTGATCGGCCTCGGCGGATCACCATCGGCGACCGTGACGGCGGAGACGACCGTCACGATCGCGGGAAGCCTCCAGAGCGAGCTCGGCTGTTCCGGCGACTGGGATCCGGCGTGCTCGGCCACCCACCTCGCCGTCGATGACGACGACGGCGTGTGGCAGGCCGAGTTCACCGTGCCCGCCGGCAACTGGGAGTACAAGGCCGCGCTCAACGGAACGTGGGACGAGAACTATGGCCGGAACGCCCAGCGTGACGGAACAAACGTCGGCTTGTCGCTCACCGCGCCGGCGACGGTCAAGTTCTATTACGACGACACCACGCACTGGGTGACCGACAACGAGTCCTCGGTCATCGCCGTCGCACCGGGCAGCTTCCAGAGCGAGCTGGGCTGTCCGAGCGACTGGGATCCGGCCTGCCTGCGGTCATGGTTGCAGGACGCCGACGGCGACGGCGTGGGGCGCTTCTCGACGTCCGAGCTGCCCCCGGGCAGCTACGAGCTCAAGGTCGCGATCGACGAGACGTGGGACGAGAACTACGGGGCCGGCGGCACACCCAACGGCGCCAACATCCCGTTCACCGTCGCCACGGCCGGCGACGTGGTCATCGTGAGCTACGACTTCGCGAGCCATCAGACGGACGTCCGGGTGATCCCGTTCCGGCCGGCCGACGACGCCGCCCTCGTGCGGGAACCGATCCGCCACCCGTTCGTCGACGAGGTCCTCTACTTCGCGATCCCCGATCGATTCGACGACGGCGACGAGTCGAACAACTGCGGCGACTTCGCCGGGGAGTGCCGCCCGATCACCGAGCAGGGAGTCGGGCTCGAGCACGGATACTTCCCGACGGAGAAGGGCTACTACCACGGCGGCGACCTCGAGGGACTGCGCCGCAAGCTCCCTTACCTCGACGACCTCGGCATGACCGCCATCTGGGTCGGGCCGATCTACGCCAACCAGACCGTGCAGTCGGACACCACCGACCGCTTCGGAAAGTCGGCCGGATACCACGGCTACTGGATCCTCGACTTCCTCAAGGTCGACCCCCACCTGGGGACGAACGAGGAGTTCGCCCGCCTGGTGCGCGCGGCCCATCGTCGCGGCATCAAGGTGTTCATGGACATCGTCACCAACCACACGGCGGATGTCTTCCAGCTCGAGGGTCACGCCGGCTACCGGAGCAAGGGCGAGTTCCCGTACCTCGACGTCAACGACCAGCCGTTCGACGACAGCGACTTCGCCTACTCCGGACAGGCGGACTACACGTTCCCCGAGGTCGACCTGACCTCGTTCCCGTACGTGCCCACCCTCCCGCCGGGCAGCCCGACGAAGAACCCGGGCTGGCTCAACGACCCGCTGCTGTACCACAACCGGGGGAACACCAGCTTCACCGGTGAGAACTCGCTCTACGGCGACTTCTTCGGCCTCGACGACCTGTGGACGGAGCGGCGCGAGGTCGTCGAGGGGATGATCGACATCTACTCGTTCTGGATCGAGGAGTTCGGCGTCGACGGCTTCCGGATCGACACCACGAAGCACGTCAACATGGAGTTCTGGCAGAAGTTCGGGCCGGACATCCTCGAGGCGGCGGAGGCGCGCGACATCGACCACTTCTTCGCCTTCGGCGAGGTCTTCGACCAGCAGTTCGGCTCACCGTTCATGAGCGAGTTCTCGACGGAGGGGAAGCTGCAGGCCACGATCGACTTCGGTTTCCAGCTCGCCGCACGGGGGTTCGCATCCCAGAGCGCAGCGACCAACGCGCTCCGGGAGTTCTTCGCCTCCGACGACTACTACACCGACGCCGACAGCAACGCCTACGCCCAGCCCACGTTCCTCGGCAACCACGACATGGGGCGCATCGGCTACTTCCTCCAGCGCCTCGACCAGCCGGGTGCGGCTGACGCCGAGCTCCTGGCCCGGTCGAAGCTGGCCCACGCGCTGATGTTCTTCGCTCGGGGCCAGCCCGTCATCTACTACGGCGACGAGCAGGGGTTCACCGGCGACGGCGGCGACAAGGACGCCCGCGAGGACATGTTCGCCAACTTCGTCGCCACGTACGCCGACAACGACCTGATCGGGACGGACGAGACGTCCGCCGACGACAACTTCGACCGGCACCACCCGTTGTACGTCACGTTCAGGCGCTACGCCCGGCTCCACGATCGCCATGAAGCGTTGCGCGCGGGCGCGCAGATCCACCGCTCCAGCGCCGACGGCCCCGGCATCTACGCCTTCTCCCGGATCGACCGCGACGAGCGCGTGGAGTACGTCGTCGCGCTCAACAACAGCGAGACACCGGCCACGGCGACCGTGCCCACGTACTCCCGCCCGAACGCCGTGTACCGGCTCCTCACCGAACGTGAAGCCGGGGTCGCCCAGACGCTCCGGACCGGCGCCAATGGGGCGATCACCGTCACCGTCCCACCGCTCGGCTTCGTCATCTACCGGGCCAAGGATCCGGTGCCTGACAGCGCGGCCGCGCCCACCGTCGACATCACCACGCTCGACGACGGCGAAACGGTGGCCCTCGGGACCACGCCGATGGATGGGCACATGGTGGACGATCGCGTCGAGGTCCGCGCCGAGCTCGGCGCCGACGTCATGGCCGAGGTCACCTTCGCCGTCCGAGAGGGCGATGGCGACTACGTGCCGATCGGCACCGACGACAACCCGCCGTACCGGGTGTTCTACGACGCCAGCCATCTCCGTGGCGACGAGGACACCCGGCTCTCGTTCCGCGCCATCGTCAACGACCTGTCCGGTCATCTCGCTTCCGACGAAGTCGTCGACGTCGGCGTCGAGTTCCCCGCTGCCGTGGCGCCGGAGAACCCGTACGTCGTGATCCACTACAACCGACCGGCCGGCGACTACGGCGATCACACGACCGGCAACGCCAACGACTTCTGGGGCCTGCACCTCTGGGGCGACGCCATCGACCCGGCCGAGGCCACCGACTGGACGGCGCCGAAGCCCTTCCTCGGCGAGGACGAGTACGGCCGCTTCGCCTTCGTCAAGCTGGCCAGCGACCAGGCGCCGGTGAACTTCATCGTCCACCGCGGCGACACCAAGGACCCGGACAACAGTCCCGACCGCAGCTTCGATCCGGCCGCCACGCCGGAGATCTGGCTCCGCCAGGGCGACGTCACCGTCTACACGTCACAGGCCGAGGCCCAGGGCCACGCCACCGTCCATTACGCGTGCGACGACTGCTCGGCTGTCACCCTCGACGCCACGAGCGACGGAAACCCCGTCGAGAGCGACGCTCCGCCGGACGCGACCGACGACTACGGCGCGGTGTGGCAGCTCGCACCGACCGACCTGTCGGCGGCCCTGACCGTCACGATCGACGACGGCGACAACGACGTCGTCGACCAGGTCTTCACGCCGACGGAGACGCCGTCGGCCTGGTTCCAACCGGATGAGCAGGTCGTGTATCCATCCCGCGGCGCCGCCGAGGACTTCGCCACGATCCACTACCGGCGGCCCGCCGGCGACTACGGCGACCCGACGAGCTCGGACTTCAACGACTTCTGGGGCGTCCACGTGTGGACGGGCGCGGCCACCGAGACCCCGTGGACGGAGCCCGTGAAGCCGGTGGGGTCGGACGTGTTCGGCATCGAGTTCCGGGTCGACCTGAGCGACGGCGCCGAACAGCTCGCCTACATCCTCCACCGCGGCGACACCAAGGACCCCGGACCGGACCAGTTCCTCGTGTTCGCCAACTACGGCCACGAGGTGTGGCAGCTCCAGGATGCCGACCCCGAGAAGCCGTACGTCGCCCCGATCCGGCGGTGAACCGCACGCGTGGGCGCCTCGCCCCGGGTTTGTGTCACCGGATACGCGATCGACGACGTATGCGGTGACACAAACCGGGGGGCTCGGTCAGGGGGACGGTTGCCGTCGGCGCGACGGGGGTACGGAGACGGCCCGCGGGCAGAGAGAGGACGACACAATGCGAGTGAAGCAACTTGGCTGGGCCGCCCTGGTGACCGCTGCGGCCGCGACATCGTTGGTCGCATGCGGCGACGACGATGACGACGACCTCGAGGACATCACCAACACCGTCGAGAGCGTCGTTGAGAACATCGTCGACACGGTCGACAGCGTCGTCGACGACATCACGGACGACTCCGGGCCTGGGACCACCGGCGGCTGAGCCGCCACTCGCTCAGTCGCAGAGTCGACCGGTCGCGACGACGACCGTCATCTGGGTACCGATCCGCACCCGCTGCCCGTCGCGGTAGCTGACGGTCGAGTCGTTGGAGTCGACGACCTCGGAGATGTACTCGCTGCCCACACGCGGCGGCCGGCAGGGCCGGGCGATCGCCGTGACGGGCAAGCCTGCTCGGCACAGCGACCCGACGCCCTGCGACCAGTATCGACCGACCGCGCGCCACCCCGACACGAACCGCGCCGGCGCGGTCGTGGTCGTGGTGGTCCGCCGCGGTCGCTCTTCGTTCTCGTCCGGGATCGGCGGACAGGACGGGACGAGGCCGATGTCGGCATTCGTGCTGACGGAGGCGACGAACCGGTCGGGATTGGCCGGGTTCGGGCGCGTCAGCCACGGTTCGAGCGCCGCGACGCGGATGCGGAACTCGGCCGGCGCGTCCGTCACGGTCGCGGTGAAGTCGAAGAAGCAGTTCCACTGCCGGCCGCCCTGCGAGACGTCCTCCCATCGGCTGCCCTCGATCCGGCCCCGTCCGATCTCCTCATCGCGCTCGACGTCGAGCACGATCACGCGGGCCCCGACCTCGAGTCCAGCGGTGGATCCACCCCGCGACCCCGACCAGCCGGCGCACGTCCCGTCGTTGAGGCGGACGACCTCGGCGAACGGATCGGCGCCGCTGTAGGGCGGTCCGACGGGGAGCGCCGGGCCGGTCGTCCCGGCGATCGCGGTCCCGCTGATCTCGGTCGACGCGCCCGGCGCCATGGTCGTGGACGACGTCGACGCCGGTGAGGTCGCCGACGACGGGGACGTGCTGCCTTCGGGAGCGGCCGTCGTGGTCTCGGAGGACGCGGGCGGCACCTCCGACGAGCCACCGCTGGTCGCGGGAGCGGCCGACGTCGCCGGCGGCGACGTCGAACGGGTGATCGGCCGGGCCTCGCGGCTGCTCGAACACGCCGCCAGCAGCAGCACCGCCGCGCCGAGGCCGGCGACGACTTGCCTCCCACCCACTCGCCCTCCTGTCGCAAACCCCACGGCGGCAGTGTCCCAGAATCGTGACCGCCTCGTGGCGCGCGCTCAGGGTTCGTAGACCATCACGACGATCCCCGAGTCGAACCGGGTCGTGTCCTTGAGCCGGAGGTGGGTCACCGGCACGTCGTCGAGCAGCCGCTGGCCACCCCCGGCGATCACGGGGAACACCCAGAAGTGGTACTCGTCGACCAGCCGGTGCTCGAGCAATGTGCGGTCGAGCTCGCCGGTGCCGAATTTCAGCAGGTCGCCGCCGTCCTGCTCCTTGATCTCGGCCAGCTGGGTGGCGACGTCACCGGTGAGGATCGTGGCGTTCCACGTCGCGCTCAGGGGCGGTTCGTGACGCGACGTACTTGGGCATCGCATTGATCTTGTCGGCGTAGGGATCACCGGCCCGGGGCGGCCACGCGACGGCGAAGCCCTCGTAGGTGACGCGGCCGAGCACCAGCGCGTCGACGTTGTCGAGGAGCCGGTTGGCGTAGCCGAGGTGCTGCTCGTCCCAGTACGGCGGTCCCCAGTGGTGGGGGTTCTCGATGACGCCGTCGAGGGTGACGAAGGTGGATTCGATCAGCTTGCGGGTCATGGTGACTCCTTCTCCGAGACGTGCTCCGCCCTGTCAACGAACGGGGACCGGTCGGATCGACACCGCTCGACGGCGGCGCGCTCATCCGTCACCCGCCGTCGACGACCGCCTCGGCCTCGATCTCGACGCACCACCGCGGGTCGAGCAGGCCGGCCACGACGACCATCGTCGCCGCCGGCCGGACGTCGGCGAACACCTCACCGTGGGCCCGCCCGACCGCCGCGGAGTGCTCGGCGCGGGTGAGGTACATGCGCGTGCGAACGACGTCGTGGAACCTGGCCCCCGCCTCGGCGAGCGCGACCTCGATGATCTCCAGGCACCGGCGCGCCTGGGCGCCGACGTCCGGATCGCACGACCCGTCGGGCCAGATCGGCGCGGTTCCGGACACCACCACGCGATCTCCCACCCGCACGGCCCGGCTGAAGCCGATCGTGGGTTCGAACGGCGAACCGGAGGACACGCGGCGGCGCTCGGAGCTCATCTCGACAGCATGGTCGCGAGAGTGAACGACCGACGGGACCAATAATGTCGCCGCCATGCCGCTGGATCCGCAGACCAAGATCATGCTCGAGCAGATGGAGGCCATCGGGGCCCCGCCGCTCTGGAAGCTGGAGGTGGCCGACGCGCGCGCGTCGATGGGGGCGATGATCGCGATGATGGGCCCCGGCGAGGAGATGCGAGCAGTGGAGGATCGCACCATCGATGCCGGCGGCGAGCGCCTCCCGATCCGCATCTACCGCCCGGCCGGACTCGCCGACGGCCCGGCGCCGGTGCTCGTCTTCTACCACGGCGGTGGATTCGTGCTCGGCGACCTCGACTCGCACGATCGCGACTGCCGGGCGCTCGCCAATCGAGGCGGGTGTGTCGTCGTCGCCGTCGACTACCGCCTCGCCCCCGAACACCCCTTCCCGGCCGCGGTCGACGACGCCGCGGCGGCGCTGTCGTGGGTCGTCGGACACGCCGGCGAGCTCGGCATCGACCCGGAACGAGTCGCGGTCGGTGGCGACTCGGCCGGTGGGAACCTGGCCGCGGTGACCGCCCTGTGGGCCCGGGACGCCGGCATCGCCCTCCGTTTGCAGCTGCTCATCTACCCGGTCGTCGACTTCAGCGAGAGCGACTACCCGTCCCGCACCGAGAACGCGACCGGCTTCATGCTCGACGAGCAGTCGATGCAGTGGTTCGTCGACCACTATGCGCGCGACACGGAACGCACGGACTGGCGCCTCGCCCCGATCCTCGCCGAGCGCCACGACGGTGTCGCCCCGGCGCTCGTGATCACGGCCGAGTTCGACCCGTTACGCGACGAGGGCGAGGCGTACGGCGCCAAGCTCGTCGCCGCCGGCGTGCCCGCGACGGTCACGCGGTACGACGGGCTGATCCACGGCTTCTTCGGCATGGGCTCGCTCATCCCGGCCGCCCGGCCGGCCGTCGACGAGGCCGGCGCCGCCCTGCGCGCCGCCCTGAACGAATGAGCACTCGCGCCCAGATGCGTGCGATCAGGTGTCGCCCTGGTCGATCCGGTCGGCCGGCGACTGACCCGAGTCGAGCTCGTCGAAGCTCCAGTCGGGCTGCTTGTCCGCCTGGCGCACGTCCAGCTCGACGGCTTCGTCGGTGAGCTCGACGAGCGGCGCAATCAGCACCGGCTCGACCGGATCGGCGAGCGCGGTGTCGTGGGCCGCGAAGCGCTCCGGGTCGAGCTCGAGGATGCTCGTGACGACTCGCTGGTGCTGGGTCGCGAGATAGCAGCGGGCCCCGTCGACCACGGTCCCGAGGCACGCGCGCAGCCGATCGGCGTCGTCGGCCTCGGGCTCGTTGTGCCCGAGCCGCACGAGGATCTCGGAGATCTCCCGCCCGTCCTGCTTGCACGGAGTGCACTGCCCGCACGACTCGACGGCGAGGAAGCGTGACACGCCGGCGGCGACGGCAACGAGGTCGTCGGCGTCGTCGAACACGAGAAAGCCGGCGGCGCCGAGCCCGGTGCCCGCCGCCGCCATCGCCTCGTAGCTGAGCGGGGTGTCGAACGCGGCCTCGGGCAGCACGGGGTTCGCAACGCCGGAGACCGCGGCCACGAGACGCCGTCCGAGCGCCGCCCCGCCCCCGACTTCGGCGATGACGGTACGCAACGGCGTACCCATCGGCACCTCGGCCACGCCGCTGCGCGTCGTGGAGCCGGTGATCGTGCACACCACGGTTCCGGGTGACTCGGTCGTGCCGACGGCTCGAAACCAATCGGGCCCGTTGGCGAGGATCCCGGGGACGTTGGCCATCGTCTCGGTGTTGTTGACGAGCGTCGGCGGCGCGACCGTGTCGTCGTCGGGGCTGGCCATCGCGACGGTGGCCGGTGAGGTCGAACCGTCGCCCATCTCGTCGGCACCGTGGCGGTAGGGCGGGGCGAGACGCGGGAACGGCGCCCGGCCCTCGAGCACCTCGAGCAGCGCCGTCTCCTCGCCGTAGAGGTACTCACTCGGCCCTTCCAGCACCTCGATGGCAACGTCACCGGTCCACCCGATCTCAGCGACCTCGTCAGCGGCGGCCCGCACGAGGCGAGCCTCGGAGGCGAAGCTCGCCTTGAGGGCGACGACGATCCGATCGGCACCGATCGCGTGCGCCGCGATGAGCGCGCCTTCGAGCACGCGGTACGGGTTGCGGCGGAGGATCTCTCGATCCTTGAACGAGCCGGGCTCGCCCTCGGCCGCGTTGACCACCACCGTCGCCGGCAGCAGCGGGGATCGGTTCGTCGCGACCGTGCGCCACTTGCGACCCGTCGGGAACCCCCCGCCTCCCCGTCCGCGCAGGCCCGCGGCCTCGACCTCCTCGATCGTCGCGACCGGCCCCAGCCGTCGGGCCGACTCCAGCCCGTCTCCGCCCCCACGGGCGACGTACACCGACAGGTTCGCCAGCGGCTCCGGATCGAGGACGCGCGATGTCGTGACCGAATCGACCATCAGGGGACGGCATACCCGCAGGCGCCGACCGTCAACCGGGCGGTTCACCGGGTGGGCGCCGCGGGCCCACTTGTTACCGTCGCCGGGTGCCGCCCACGTCCGTCCTCGTCGTCGGCGGCGGGCTGATCGGCCTGACGAGCGCCCTGGCGCTGCACGAACGCGGCGCCGCAGTCACCGTCGTCGACGCCGACCGTTTGGGATCGGGAGCGGCCCGCGGCAACGCCGGTTTCCTCTCGCCGACGCTGATGGCTCCGCTCGCCGGGCCGGGCGCGCTGCGGAAGGCTGCCGGCGCGTTGGTCCGGCGCGACGGCGCGCTGCGCATCCACCCGCGTGCCGTTCCGTCGATGCTGCGGTGGAGCGTGGGCTTCCTCCGGGCGGGCACGGCGGCGCGCTTCTCCGCCGCCCAGGCGGCCATGGCCGGCCTCAACCGCGACCTCGACCGCCTCCTCGAGGACCTCGCCGCCCTCGGTGTCGACGTGTCGCGCGGCGAGGAGATCGTGGTCCCGGTTCACGACGTGGCGTTCGCCGAGCGCTTCCACGCCGAGCTCCGCCACATGAGCGAGTTCGGCGCGGCCGCTCCCGGCGACCTGCTCGACGGCGACGAGGTCCGGCGGATCGTGCCCGCCCTCACGGATCACGTGCGGGCCGGGTTCGTCCTCCCCGGCAACCGGGCGCTGGATCCCCGACGGTACGTCGACACTCTGATCACCGCACTCGAGACCCGAGGTGTCGCGCTGCTCGAGCGGCGTTCGATCACCGGCTTCGACGTGCGCGGCGACCGCGCCGTCCGGGTGAGTACCAGTGAAGGAGCGCTCGACGCGGACGAGCTGGTGCTCGCCGCCGGCGCGGGGATCAGAGCCCTCGGACGACTGCTCGGCCTCCGCCTCGACGTGGTCGCCGGACAGGGCTACAACGTCGCCCTCCCCCCGAACTCCGGCCTCGACCGCCCGGTGATCGTGGAGGAGGTCCACGCGGTCGCCACGCCGTTCGCCGACCGCATCCGGCTGGGCGGGACCATGGAGCTCGCCGGCGACTCGCCGCCGTTCAACCGCCGGCGCGTGGAGACCGTCGTCGGGTCGATGCGTCCGTTTCTCGATCTCGACTGGACAGCGCAGCGGGAGCCGTGGTCGGGATCGCGGCCGTTGAGCGCGGACGGCCTCCCACTGATCGGTCGGCCCAGGACCTTCTCCAACGTGGTGGTCGCTGGCGGCCACGGGATGTTCGGGCTGACACTCGCCCCGGCAACGGCCCGCGTCGTCGCCGACCTGATCGTCGACGGCGGCACCTCGGTGGACCTGGCGGCGTTCGACCCGGACCGTTGACCAACGGTCAGGACGGGTCGTCGGGGAGCTCGCGACCCCACACGTCGGTCAACGTGAAACCGGTCGGGTAGGGGTCGGTCGGATCGACGGCGGCGGTGCGGGTGCCGAAGACCCAACCCCGGCCGGAGATGCTCGGGAGCACCGCTGTCCGGTCACCGACCGTCGTCGTGCCCGTGATCGAGACGATGAACTCGCTGTCGATGAGCGAGTTGGCGACGAAGCACGATCCGACCGATGCCTCGCCGCGCGCCGCCATGCACGCCAGGCGAGCCGACGTTCCTGTCCCGCAGGGCGAGCGGTCGACGCGCCCGCTCAGAACCGTCGCCCCGCGCAGGCGACCGCCGGCGGGATCGTCCTGGCCCGTCACCATCACGTAGGAGAGGAAGTCGATCTCCGGGATCTCGGGGTGCCGCACGCTGATCTGCCGCCGCGCCGCCGTCATCACCAACTCGGCTCGTTCGACCACTTCGCGGGCATGATCGCGGGTGAGCGGCACACCGATCGCGGTGCAGTCGACGAGCACGTAGAAGCAACCTCCGTAGGCCACGTCGACGGTGATCCGGCCGAGGCCGGGGACGTCGAGCGGCACGTCCAACGCGTCGACGAACGAGGGCACGCCGGCGAACGTCACCCGCTCGCACCGACCGTCGCGACACACCGCCTCGGTGCGCACGAGGCCAGCCGCCGTCTCGAGCGTGACGAACGTCGTCGGCTCGGTCATCGGCACGGTGCCGGTCTCGAGCAGTGCGGTGACGACACAGATCGTGTTCGATCCGCTCATCGCGTGGGCCCGATCGGCCTGGAGCACGACGAACGCGGCGTCCGCCTCCGGATCGGCCGACGGGAACACCAGGTTGGCGCTCGCCTGGGGCCGGCCGCGCGGCTCCAGGGTCAACACTCGGCGGACCGAGTCGTCGACGGAGTTGAGGTGGTGCAGCTTCTCCCGCGCCGTCCGGCCCGGGACCTCGAAGACCGAGCCGAGGTAGCACGTGCCCTGCTCGCCTTCGGCGTGCACCTCGACCGCGGTGTAGCTGCGGGCGAGCCGCATCAGCGCAGCACGCGGTCGAGGACCTCGAGGTAACGGGCCGCCTCGACCTCTCCGAGCGGGAGGAGCGGCCGACGCACGTCGCCGCAGTCGAGCCCGAGATGGCGGAGGCCGAGCTTGGCCTTTTGGTTGTACGACCCGGCCTCCATGTCGCGCACCCACGGGAGGATCCGCTCGAACAGCTTGCGGGCGCCGTCGAGGTCGCCACTGTTCGCCGCGCCGAGGATGTCCACGTGCTCCCGGGGCAGCACGTTCGCGGTGCCGGCGAGCCACGCGCGCACCCCCCAGAAGAAGTAGTCGGCGGCCTGATCGTCGGATCCGCAGATGATCGTCAGCTCGCCGGCGTACCGGTCGCGCATGGCGAGGAACCGGGAGAAGTCGCCGCTCGACTCCTTGATCGCGACGACGAGCGGGTGCCCGGCCAGCCGGTCGAGGCACTCGAACCCGATCTCGACACCGGCCCGCGCGGGGAAGTTGTAGAGGATCGTCGGCAGCCCGCACGCCTCGGCGACGACCTCGAAGTGGGCCGCCAGCTCGTCCTGGCCAGGGAGCGAGGTCGGCGGGACGGCGAGCATCACGGCGTCGTAGCCGATCTGGCGTGCCTCGCCGGCGAGCGCGATCGCCTGCCGGGTCGACCCGGCGTTGCAGCCGGCGACGAGCTGGGCCCGACCGGCGGCTGCCGCATGGGTCCGCCGCATCACATCGACCCGCTCGGCCTCGCTCAGCGCGTAGTACTCGCCGGTCGTCCCGCACGCGACGATCCCGCGCACACCGGCGTCGGCACAGCGCTCGACCACGGACGCGAGGACGGCGCCGTCGACCTCCCCGCCCCGGTCGAACGGCGTCACGACCGGGACGTAGACGCCTTCGATCTCGAGGCTCACGAGCCGACGCTAGCGGGCCGGTTCAGGCTCGACGGAGGTACTCCCGGGGGCTCGCCGCGGGTGTCGGCCCGAGGTCGCCGGTCCCATCGCGTCCAGCTCGGCGGCGCGATGGCGCTCGCGCTCGGCGGTGCGCGGATGGTTGTACCCCTCGCCGACCACCGCCTCGCCCGGGGCGCAGACCACGTACCGGCTGATCCGTTGGGCGTGTGGCGACAGCGTCCGCCAGCGCTCGTACGACATCGAGCGGATCAGCGCCTGGCTGCGGAACCACGGGGCGAAGTACTCGACGTTCGGCATCGCCCGCACGTCGCGTGAGAGGTTCGGCGTCCCGCCGTGCCAGCACCGGGCGTCGCGGAAGATGGCCGACCCGGCGGGCAGCGGGCAGATCGTGCTCAGCCGCATCCACTCCGGCTCGTCGGCCAGGCGGGGAATCGGCGCCCGGGAGCGGTGGGTGCCCGGGATCTGCCGGATCGGCCCGTTCTCGGCGGTGAGGTCGATCAGCGGGAAGTTGACGTGCACCACCGGCACCGGCAGGTCGCGCATCGTGACCCCACCGACGGGGTCGTGGAGCTCCGTCCAGACGTTGTCGGAGTGCAGCCCCTGGTACTCGATGGCGCCCGGGAGGGCGATGTCGCCGCCGGCGCCGTAGACGATGTAGTCCGGCCCGCCGAAGATCTCGGTGAGGATCGGCGTGGTCGTCTGCATGTCGATCAGCTCGCACCACTCGGGGCGGTGGAACATGTGACGCGACGCCGACGTGCCGCCGAAGGAGTACCGGTGTGGGAGGCCGCCGGCGCCCCCGCCGACCGCCCCTTCGGGGTCGGCGGTCACCAACGTCTCGATCACGCCGGCCGCCGCGGCCCGCAGCCGGGCGAGCTGGTCGGACGGGATCGCGTCGCGAACGGCGACGAAGCCGTCACGATGGAACAGCTCCGCGGCCCGGGTGACGTCGTTCGGCGCGACGACCTCCAGTCCGGGGATGCCGTTGCGCTCGCGCAGCCGTCGGCGCAGCGCGACCACTCCCGGATCGTCGTAGGAGCGCGTCCAGGTCGCGCAGCGGGGATCGCCGGCGACGAGGTTGCGGTGCTCCGGGGTGGTCTCGATCTCGACCTCGCCGACCGGGGTGGCCAACCCGAGCGGGTTGTCGTTGTACGAGTCGGCGACCACCGCCCGCCGGTTGGCGAATCCGTTCGGCGGGACCGCTGCGTTCCATCCCAGTCCGGCGAGCCGGGCCGACGGGGTGTCCAGGTCGCTGGCCATGTCCCATTCTGTCCGGCGCGCGGTCACCCGCTCTCCGGCTCAGGTGCCGGAAGCCGGCTGCCGCTCCCGGAGCATCGCCGCGGTGCGGGCGGGGTCGTAACCCGGCGCCACGCCCTCCACGAGAATCACGTCGCCCTCGATGTGGTTCGTCCGCAGCGGCAGGATCTCCTGGTAGGCGGGCGACTCGTACCACCTCCGCGCCGCGTCCGCGTCCGGGAACTCGAGGATGACGACCGAGCCGGGCCACGAGCCCTCGACGACCTCGACCTGCGGGCCGTGGACGAGGAAGCGACCGCCGAACGGGTCGAGTGTCGCCTGGATGCGCTCGATGTACTCGAGGACGTCGTCGTTGATCTGGGGCGTGCGGAGGTGGGCGAGACCGTAAGCGGTCACTGGTGCACCCTCTCTCTGATGCGAGCGACCGAGCGCCAGCGAGGGAGCGTCCAGCAACTGCGGCAGTCTGCGGGTGGCCGGGGAACGCATTGGCGGGCATGACTCCGATCATGACAGCGCCGGTTCACGACGGCGATGACCTGTCAGGTCATGCGTACGGCGAGACGCGTCAGTACGACCGGGGCAGCCCGAGGACGTGCTCGGCGACGTAGTTGAGGATCATCTCCTGAGAGATCGGGGCGATGCGGATGAGCCGGGCCTCGCGCCAGTACCGCTCGACGTCGTACTCGACGGCGTACCCCATACCCCCGTGGGTCTGCACCGCCCGGTCGGCGGCGTCGAAGGCGGCCTCGGCCGCGAGGTACTTCGCCGCGTTGGCCTCCGCGCCGCACGGCCGGCCGGCGTCGTAGCGCCGGCTCGCCTCACGGATCATCAGCTCGGCGGCGCGCAGGCGCATGTGCGCGTCGGCGAGGGGAAACGAGATGCCCTGGTTCTGTCCGATCGGCCGGCCGAACACGACCCGCTCGTTGGCGTAGCGCACGGCGCGGGCGATCGCCGCCCGGCCGATGCCGAGCGCCTCGGCGGCGAGCAGGATGCGCTCGGGGTTGAGCCCGTCGAGCAGGTGGTGGAACCCCCGCCCCTCCTCGCCGACGAGGTCGCGCTCGTCGACGAACACGTCGTCGAACGACACCTCGCACGACGCCACCGCGTTGCGCCCGAGCTTGGGGATCGGCCGGATATCGACGTCGGGTCCCTGCAGGTCGACGAGGAACAGGGTCATCCCGTCGGTGCGTTTGCGCACGTCCTCCAGCGCTGTCGTCCTGGCCAGAAGCAGGCACTTCTCGGCGAGGTCAGCCTTGGAGTTCCAGATCTTGCGCCCGCGGATGCGGTACCCGCCCGGCACGGGAGTCGCGCGCGTCGAGATGTTCGTCGTGTCGGTACCGGCATCGGGCTCGGTGACGCCGAACGACACCTGCAGCTCACCGGAGGCGACGGCGGGTAGGTACGTGCGGCGCATCCAGTCGCTGCCGTGCTTGACGACCGGGTTCATCCCGAACACCGACAGGTGCAGCGCCGAGCAGCCGTTCAGACAGGCTCCCGACGCGGCGACCTCCTCGAGCAGGATCGACGCCTCGGTGATGCCGGCTCCCCCGCCGCCGTACTCCTCGGGGATCGCCACGCCGATCCAGCCCGCGGCGGCGAACGCCCGGTAGAAGACCCACGGGAACTCGTGGCCGGCCTCGCACGCCCGCCAGTACTCGTCGGGGAAGCCGGCGCAGATCTGGCGGACGGCGTCGCGGAGCGGTTGATGGATGTCGCCGTCGGCGTCCGGCTGCTCCACGGTGTCAGGCCTGGCCCGCTTCCCGTGCCACGCGCTCGAGCCGGTCGCGATAGCTCTCCCACCACGCCGCGTCGACCGGCGGCAGGTTGTCGTTGTCGGCACGGACGCCGGCCGCGCCGTCGACGAGCTCGCGCACGATGTCGGCGTGGCCGGCGTGCCGGTTGGTCTCGGCGATCATGTGGACGAGGATCGTGAGCAGGGTGACCTCACCGTGCTCCCCCCACCACGGGACGTGCCCGACGGCGTCGAGGGGCAGCGCCTCGATCGTCGCGTCGGAGTGCTCCCACACCCGGTGGTAGAAGGCGACGATGTCGTCGCGGGATTCGTCGGCGGTCGCCCACATGTCGGCGTTGGGCTCGGCGTCGTCGGCGAACCACGGCAGCGGTTCGCCGAACGGCCGGCCGAACGTCTCCCCGAGGTATCCGGACTCGACGCTGGCGACGTGCTTCACCAGACCGAGCAGGTTGGTCCCGGTGGGCACGAGCGGCCGGCGGATGTCGTAGTCGGAGATCCCGTCGAGCTTCCAGACGAGCGCCTTCCGCGCGGTCTGCAAGTATCGGTGGAGGTCGTCTTTCGCATCGGGCGGCACGCCGACAGCATGACACCGGACGCCGGCGTGGTTGACGAGAGCGTCGAGGACGGACGGGAGGACGGATGGCGAGCCTGCTGCTGACGAGCGACGAGATCGCCCAGCTCCTGATCGCGACCGGTGGCACGGGGTGGACCGTCGTCACGATGGGCGCCATCGCTGCGGCCGAGTCGGGGCGCAATGCGTACGCGGTCAACGTCAACCACTCGCCGGAGAAGCCATCCCACCGTTCGATCGACGTCGGTCTCTTCCAGATCAACACGTTCTTCAACCCGCGGCACGCGATCAAGGACCTGCTCGACCCGCGTTACAACACTCGCGTCGCCCTGGCCGTGCTCGCCGACGCCGGCGGTCCGCCAACCGGGTACCGCCGGTGGAACGTGTACAAGGCCGGGTTGCACACCGCGCACCTCCCCGAGGCCCGCGCCGCGGCCCGGCGCCACGGCGTGGACGGGGTCTGAACGCGGCTCACCGCACCCGCTCACCGTCGCGCCACACGCCGACGACCGCGGTGAGGGCGCCCGGGTCGAGCAGCGGGTCGCCCGCCACGGCGACGAGGTCGGCGTCGTGACCGGCGGCCAGCCGGCCCTTGCGATCGTCGAGCCCGAGCGCCCGGGCGGCCACGCTCGTCAGCGCGCGCAACGCCTCGATCGGCGTCATCCCCGCATCAATGTGCTCGGTCATCGCGTACGGCAGCACGTCGTGGGGCTTCCCCTCGTTGATGCCCGCGTCGGTGCCGGCGACGATCGTCGCGCCGAGCCGGTGCAGCCGCCGCCGCGCCTCGCGGAGCACCGGGAGGTTGGCCTCCGCGACCGGTGGCAACGGCACGTCGGGCAGCCGGCCCAGGGTCGCCGACACGACGACGCCGGACGCGGCCAGCCGCTCGAGGAGCGGGTCGGGCGGCTCGGCGCGGCCGCGAATGGTGAAGAACGTGCAGTGCTCGACGGCGTCGACCCGGGCGTCGATGGCATGCGTGATGGCCTCGATGCCGTGACAGTGGGCGGCGACCGGGAGTCCGTGGTCGTGGGCGAGATCGACGACGAACCTGAGCTCATCGAGGGTGAACTGGCTCTCCCACATGGGCACGGTCGCAGTCAGGTAGCCGCCGCTGACCATCACCTTGACGACGTCGCACCCCATCTCGACGCGCGTGTCGACGGCGCGGCGGAGGGCATCTTCGCCGAGACACTCGCCGCCCAGGTACCAGCAGTGTCCCCGCGGGCTCGTGATGGGCGGGCCGGCGGCGAGGATCGTCGGCAGCGAGCGGTCACCGCGCAACGAGAGCGTCAGAAAGCCCCGGTCGCCGAGGTCGCGCAGCGTCGTCACGCCGCCGAGCAGTGCTCGCCGCGCGGCCTCGCGGGCGCGAGCGAGGAGTCGATCGTCGTCGACACCACTGACCTGTTCCTCGAGGCCGCCATGGCCGTCGAAGCACAAGTGCTGATGGGTGTCGACGAGGCCGGGAAGCAGCGTCGCCGCGCCGAGATCCTCGACCGGCGCGTCCGCGGGGACACCGCCGCCGACGGCGGCGACCCGTGCGCCGTCGATTCGCACGACAGGCGGCTCGATCATCCGCTCGCCGTCGAAGAGGCGTGCGGCCCGCACCACCTGCATGAGCCACGGTACCGCCGCGCCTGCGTCTGCGAACGACTTCGACCGGGAACCTACGGAGTGGCGTCGTCCGGCGCCGCTGACGAAAGGACGTGCCGTGAGTGGCGAAGCCGACAAGACCAAGGGCCGGATCAAGGAAGCGGCCGGTGACCTCACCGACGACGACAAGCTGAAGCGCGAGGGCAAAATCGACCAGGCCGCCGGCAAGGTCAAGGAGAAGGTCGACGACGTGAAGGACCGCCTCACCGACAAGGACTGATCCGCAGCTCCACCCCCATCTGGGCGGGATTCGTCTACACACGGGGGGCTTCGCCCCCCGTGAACCCCCAAAGCGAGACGTCGCGATCACGTTGCGCCCAAGCCCAGATAGCGATTCGGGGCCGCCGAACTCCACGAGATCGTCAGTAGTCCTTCAAGCGCCCGGGACCGTCCCGCCGCAAGATCGAGGCACCCGTCCTCACTTCCGGCAGGATCCCCGTGCAGATCATCTTCAGCGCTCGGCCGGCGTACGGCCACGTGTACCCACTCGTCCCGCTGGCCGCTGCCGCGCGCCGAGCCGGCCACGACGTCAGCTTCGCCACCACGGGCGGATTCCTCGACAAGCTCCGCCGATGGGGCTTTCCGACCGACGACGTCGGAATCTCGATCGAGGACGCCCGGGATCAGCTCCTCGCCTCGCTGTCGGTCGACCAGATGCCCAAGGGCGGTCACGGCCGGCCCGACGTCGAGATCGGGGGCCGGCTGTTCCTCGAGCTGCTCGCGCCTCGTACGGCCGCCGACCTGGCCCCGCTGTTGACCTACCTCGAACCGGACCTGGTCGTCTACGAGCAGTACGACATCGGGGCCGCCGTCGCCGCGCACTACGCCGGGATCACCGCCGTCTGCCATGCGCTGTCGCCGCGGCTCCCGGACGACGTGGTGCGGATGTTGGCGGGCGACCACGTCGAGCGCCTCTGGGCCGGGTACGGCGGCACCCCGTCGACGTTCGACGTCTTCACCGGCGACGTCTACCTCGACATCTTCCCCACGGAGCTGCAGCAACCGTCGTTCCTCGACCACCCGGCGCGGGTGCCGCTGCGACCGGTTCCGTTCGCCGAGCCGAACGCCGTCGTGCCGGCGTGGATCGCGTCGCGCGACCGGCCGCTCGTCTACCTGACCCTCGGCACGGTCGTCGCGACCGATGACGTGTTCCGTCAGGTCGTCGCCGGGCTCGCTCCGCTCGACGTCGATGTCCTGCTCGCTCTCGGGTCGGCCGCGGGCAGCGAGCTCGGGCCGCTGCCCCCGAACGTCCACGTCGAGCCGTTCGTCGACCAGCCCGCGGTCCTGCGCCGGGCCGACCTGGCCGTGCACCACGGTGGGAGCGGCACCATCCTCGGCGCATTGTCCTACGGCACGCCCCAGGTGATCCTGCCCCAGGGCGCCGACCAGTTCTGGAACGCCGACCTCGTGGCCCGGGCCGGTCTGGCCGAGGTCCTCGAACCGGCCCACGTCACGCCGGAGGCCGTCACCGAGGCCGCTGGGTCCGCCCTCGCCGAGCGCCGCCCGACCCTCGAGGCGGTACGGGCGGAGATCGCCGCCATGCCCTCGCCGGCCGAGGTCGTCGAGGTCCTCGAGGACTCTCGAAGAGCTCCCGGCGGCGTGACGTGACTCGACTGGGCGAGCTCCTCGACATCGACCTGCCCATCGTGCTCGCCCCGTTCGGTCCGTGGGACCAGGTCGAGCTGGCAGCGGCGGTGTGCGAGGCCGGCGCCCTGGGCAGCGTCGGCACGGCCGTGCGATCCGTGCCCGAGCTCCGCGAGCAGTGGAACCGGCTGCGGGACCTCACCGATCGGCCGTTCGCGATCAACCACACCGGCCGGCCGTTCAACCCGGACGCGTTCGAGGCGACCCTCGAGTTCGCGCCGGCCGCGATCTCGTTCCACATGGGAGTGCCCCGCGACCTGATCGCGAAGGCGCACGACCGCGGGATCCGCTGGCTGCAGACGGTCGGCGACGTTCCTGCAGCCGCGGCGGCGATCGATGCCGGCGCCGACGTCCTCATCGCGCAAGGCACCGAGGCCGGCGGGAACGCGGGGTGGGTGACGACGATGGTGCTCGTGCCGGCCGTCGTCGACGTGGCGGGTGACGTTCCGGTCGTGGCGGCAGGGGGAATCGCCGACGGCCGAGGGATCGCGGCCGCGTTCGCCCTCGGCGCGCAAGGCGTCAGTCTCGGTACGCGCTTCCTCGCCACGTCCGAGATGACGATCGACCCGGCGTGGAAGGACCGGATCGTGGCGGCGGGCGCGTTGGACGCCGTCAAGGTGCCGAACTCCGATCGGGTGATGCCGCCGTTCACGTTGCCCCAGCTCGGTGTCCCGTTCGCCCCGCGCGCGCTCCGCACAGAGCTCATCGATCGGCTCGAGTCCGATCCGGAGAGCGTGGACCCGGCGACCGTCGGCCCGCAGCTGGTCAGCGCGGTACGCGCCGGTGCCGGCCACGACCTGCTCCCCTTCGCCGGGCAGTCCGCCGAGCTCGTCCACGACATCGTGCCGGCCGGCGAGCTGGTCGGGCGGTTGATCGCCGAGGCCGCCGAGGCGCTCGAGCGGGCCGCCGCGCTGGCCGGCCCTACTCTCCGGTCTGCCCGTCGATCCGCTCGCGAATGATGTCGGCGTGCCCGTTGTGGCGCGCGTACTCACCGACCAGCTTCTGCAGGTTCCAGCGCAGGCTGTACCCATTGCCGGCACCGACCGAGTCGAGCGTGGTGTGCTCCCGGATTCGCTCGTCGGCCGCCTGCTTCTCACGCTCCCACGCCGCCCGCGAGACGTCCACCATGGACTCGTCGACGTCCATGTCCCACTCCGGTCCGCCGTCGGTGTACTCGCCCCAGACCCACTCCAGCTCGATCTTCGGCCCCAGCGCCCACGCCCCGTAGACCCGCTCCATCTCGGTGAGGTGACGCATCAACCCGAGCAGCGAGAGGACCGACGGTGGCGCCGATCGGGCGACCAGCTGCGCGGCGTCGAGGCCGGCGCACTTGGCCGCCAGCGCGTCGCGGTGGAACGCGAGCCAGCCGAGCAGAACGGCGCGCTCGTCGCCCTCGGGCGGTTCCGGAACGTGTTCGTCCATCACTCAGGCGGGCTCGACGCCGAACTGCTCGTCAAATGCTGCGCGCCGGCTCCGTCGAGCCGCCAGTCGCGGCCACAGGGCGGCCGCGACGACCGCCAGCGCCACGACGGCGTAGGCGACCCAGCGCACGGCGCCGAGGTCCAACCAACGGGAGAGCTCGCGGACGTTCGTCACGAGCAGCAGGGCGGCGACGGCCAGTCCGAGCGGGCGAGGCGGAAGGAACTTGATCAGCCACGCGGCCAGCGGGCTCGCCAGGACCCCACCGACGAGCATGGCGATGACCGTGGCCGCTTCGATCCCGTCGCCGCCGATCGAGGCGAGCAGCGAACCGGCGGCGACGACGGCCACGGCCACTTCGGCCGTGTTGACCGAGCCCACTGCGAACCGCGGCGGCAACCCACGGTGCAGGAGGAACGGTGTGACGACGGGACCCCACGCGCCGACCAGGCCGTTGGTCACGCCGCCGGTGGCGGCGACCACGGTCACCCCGCGGACCTCGATCGACGGCGGTGCCGCGGTCCGGTCGGGAGCGCTCGGGCGCATCTGGCTGAACCGCAGGAGGATGCGTGCGCCGACGAGCAACAGGAGCACCGCCAGCACGGGACGGAGGTCGTCGCCGTCGACGTTGGCGAGGACCGTGACGCCGACCAGCGCGCCCGCCATGCCGGGGATGGCCATCCGCACGACCAGGCGGTGGTCGATGTTCTCGAATCGCCAGTGTGAGATCGCCGCCGAGAGCCCGGTCGCGACCTTGGCCAGGTTGACCGTCGTCGACACCGCCGCCGGGGAGAGTCCGGTGCCGAGCAGGATCGTCGACGAGGTGGGTCCGAACCCCATGCCCAGGGCGCCGTCGACCAATGACGCGACGAACCCGGCGAGGGCGACGAGGAGGAACTCGGACATGTCCGTGCGAAGGTATCAACGGTCGCCGCGTCAGCGGCGCGCCGACCGTGACCGCCGCGACCCCGGCGAACGAGAATGGCCCGATGCACGCCTCTCCGCTCGACGTTCGCTGACCATGGCCCGGCCCACCGCCGCCGACGAGCGCTTCGTCCACCAGGTGCCTGAGCTGCTGCCGAACGTGCAGACGCCCAGCCCGTACTGGCGGGAGAGCTACTTCTTCGACGTGCACTCACCGGACGGCCGGGGCGACGTCGTGTTCTTCACGATGGCCCTGTTCCCGTCCCGCCAGCACCTCGACTCCATCCAGATGGGCCGGGTGAACGGCGTCCCCCTGATCAGCGTTTTGCAGCGCCCGGCCGGCGACGATCCGCACACCACCGACGTCGACGGGGCGCGGGTCGAGATCATCCGCCCGTTCGAGGAGATCCGGTTGTACGCCGATCCGGAGCGGGCGGCCATCGGGCTCGATCTCACGTTCCGGGCGCGCACACAGCCGTACGGGCTGCGCCGGGGAACGCTGCGGGCGGTCGACGAGGTCGTGTGGGACCAGAGCCACATCCTGCAGTCGGGGCGCTACGACGGGACGTACACGGTCGGTGGCGTGGTCCACGAGGTCGACGGCTGGATCGGCCAGCGCGACCACTCGTGGGGGGTGCGGGACCATGGTCGCTGCCCGCTGTGGCTGTGGTTCCAGATCCAGTTCGACGACGGTTTCCTCGGGATCTGGCACTGGGAGTACGAGAACGGCGCGCCGGTGTACAGCGACGGGTGCTGGGCGGGCGCCGACGGGAGTGACCCGGTGCCCGTGGTCGAGTTCCGTCACGACGTGGCGTGGGTCGGCGCCGACGGTGCGCCGGCCCGCTACGGGGAGCACGGCGAGGACGTCGCCGGGCTCCGCGGCTCGTGCACGTTCACGCTCGCCGATCGCCGGCGGATCACGGTCGACGCGGAGGGCTCGTTCGATCGGCCGTACGAGCCGTTCCAACGCGGCGGGCTGAACCAGATGCGGGTGCGGGCCGACGACGGCCGGGTGGGCACCGCGATCTACGAGGTCACCGGCGCCCGCCACCACCACTTCTTCCCCGACACGGTGGTCACCGGCACGCTGCCGTCATGAGTTTGGCCACGATCGCCGACACGCCCGCGGCGCTCACGCCGGAGTGGATCACGAGCGCGCTGCGGTCGTCCGGCCGGCTCCGCGCCGGCGCGGTCACCGGTGTCGAGCTGAGTCCGGTGGGCACCGGCCAGATGTGCGACAGCGTGCGGGTGACGCTCGAGTTCGACCAGCTGGTCGACGCCCCGTCCACGATGATCGCCAAGCTTCCAGCGGCGGACGAGACGAGCCGGGCGACCGCCCGGTCCCTGCGCAACTACGAGATCGAGGTGCGCTTCTACCAGGTCCTCGCGCCCGAGCTCCCGATCCGCACCCCGGGCGTGTACTACGCCGACATCGACGTCGAGACGGCGAGCTTCGTCCTCCTGCTCGAGGACATGGCACCGGCGGAGCAGGGCGACCAGTTGCGGGGCTGCTCACCCGACATGTCCAAGGTGGCCGTCGACGAGCTCGTTCGGCTGCACGCGCCGCGCTGGGGCGACCCGGGACTCCAGGCGCTCGAGTGGCTGCACCGCGACCGGGCCGCCCAGCGACAGTTCCTGTTGATGCTGCTGCCTTCGGCGTGGGACGGGTTCCGGGACCGCTACGCCGTGCATCTCGGCGCCGAGGTCCTCACCGCGGGTGACGCCTTGTTCGGCAACCTCGAGTCGTACCTCGGCATCGACACGAGGCCGTGGACGGTGATCCACGGCGACTACCGGCTCGACAACCTGCTGTTCGACCTGGCGCCGGGCGGCGTGCCGGTGACGGTCGTCGACTGGCAGACGTGCGCTCACGGCCCGGCGCTGCAGGACGTCGCGTACTTCATCGGCGCGGCGATGCCGGCGGACGTGCGCCGGGACGTCGAGACCGAGCTCGTCCGCGACTACCACGCCGGCCTGGCCGCCGCCGGGGTCACGGACTACGGGTGGGACCGGTGCTGGCGCGACTACCGGCGCGGCACGTGGGCCGGGCTGATCATGGCGGTCGCCGCGAGCATGCTGGTCGAGCGCACGGAGCGCGGCGACGAGATGTTCCTGACGATGGCGGCCCGCCACTCCCGCCACGCCCTCGACCTCGACGCCACCGAGCTGCTCGGCTGAGCTGCCGCCCAGGCTCAGGCGGCGGGGGCGGTGCGCCAGGGCCGCTCGAACGGCAGCCGCCACGCGTGCGGGGCGATGAGCTGGTGGATCGCGTTCGGTCCCCACGAACCGGGGGCGTATGAGCGAACCGGCGGCGGGGACTCGAGCAGCGGCGCGGACAGGTCCCAGAGCCGCTCGATGCCCTCGGAGTTGGTGAACAGCGTGCGATCGCCGCTCATCGCGTCGTGGATGAGGCGCTCGTAGGCCTCGAGGACATCGCCCTGCCGGCCGGTCTCGTGCAGCGAGAACTGCAGGCTGAGCTTGTCGAGCTTCATGCCCGGCCCCGGCCGCTTGCCGTAGAACGACAGCGAGAGCTTGGCCGCGTCGGCGAGGTCGAACGTGAGGTGGTCGGGTCCGAGCGCGCCGACACCGGACCCGGTCGGGAACATGCTGCGCGGCGGCTCGCGGAACGCGATCGAGATGATGCGCGCGCCCTCGGCCATGCGCTTGCCGGTGCGCAGGAAGAACGGCACCCCCGCCCAGCGCCAGTTGTCGATCTCGCAGCGCAGGGCGATGAACGTCTCGGTGTCCGAGTGCGGTGAGACCCCCGGCTCGTCGAGATAGCCGGCGTACTGGCCGCGGACGACGTGGGCGGGCTCGATCGGACGCAACGAGCGGAAGACCTTGTTCTTCTCCTCGGCGATGGCGCGCGGCTCGAGGTCGGCGGGCGCCTCCATCGCCATGAAGGCGAGGACCTGGAAGAGGTGGGTGACGACCATGTCGCGGTAGGCGCCCGGTCGCCTCGTAGAAGCCGGCCCGCCCCCCGACGCCGAGGGTCTCGGGGACGTCGATCTGCACCTGATCGATGTGGTTGCGGTTCCAGATCGGCTCGAACAACCCGTTGGCGAAGCGGAAGGCGAGGATGTTGAGCGCCGCCTCCTTGCCGAGGAAGTGGTCGATGCGGAAGATCTGGTTCTCGGTGAACGTGGCGTGCAGCGCGGCATTGAGCCTCCGGGCGCTGCGGAGGTCGGTGCCGAACGGCTTCTCCATGACGATCCGCGAGCGCTCGGCGAGCCCCGCCCGGTCGAGCGTGCGCACGACGGACTCGGCGGCGCCGGGCGGGACGCTGAGGTAGTGGAGGCGCCGCGGCGTGCCGCCGAGCTCGCCCTCGGCCTGCGCCACCGCGTCGGCCAACCCGGCGGAACCCCGCCGCTGGTTCACGTAGGCGAGCTTTCGCGCGAGGCAGTCCCAGTCGGCTTCGTCGAACGGGTGGCTGGCGAACTCGTCACACGCGGCACGGGCGAACCGGCGGAACCCGTCGTCGCTCATGTCGTCGAGCGACGTGCCGACGATGCGGCAGTCCGGCACCAGCCCCGCCTGCGCCAGCCGGAGCAGTCCGGGCAGCAGCTTGCGGCGGGCCAGATCACCGGTGGCCCCGAAGAGCACGATCACGTGCGGGGTCAGCGGCTCCATCAACGAGGGGACGACATCCCCCGGCTCGACCTGCTCGCTCATCGGGTTGCTCACGTGACCCGGACGGCGCGGGCGGTGCCCGCGCGCCCGCGCCGCCGGGTCGGTGGCGCGACGCGCCGCGTCAGTAGGCCGTCTGGCCAACGGGGCTCGCGCCGGCGCCCGCCGGATCGACGAAGAGGGTGCCGCGCCCGCTGTTCGAGAAGGAGCACACGTACACGGCCGGTTCCCAGCCGTTGTTCGTCAGCTCGTGGTGCTCGTGCACGGGGATGAACAGGGTCTGACCGGCGCGCAGTTTGATCGGGCCGTTGGCGGTGTCGACGTCACACTCGCCCTGCAGCATGTGCACGATCTCCTGGGCGCTGGTGTGCCAGTGGGCGGGGTTGGTCTTGCCGGGATTGATGTGGACGATGCCGAAGCTCTGCGCACTGCCGGCGACGACGCTGTCGTCGACGACCCACTTCACGGCGCCCCAGTCGTAGACGACCGGCTCGATGCTGTCGATGTCGATGATTCCCAGTTCCATGGGGGTGGATACTCCTGTACTCGGACGCGCGCCTGGGTGGCGGAGGGTTCCATCCACGCTGCGCCAATGGCGTTCACGACGCGGTGCGCCGGAGTCGGCGAACCGTCGCGAGGAGCGTGCCGCGTCAGCGCCCCGGAGTCATCCGTAGTCGGTACGGAATTGGGCGACACCGCTCACCTCCGTACTCGCGACTCCGGACGCTCCTCACGCGGTTTGTGTCACCGCATACGTCGTCGATCGCGTCTTCGGTGACACAAACCGAGAAGTGGGCCGGGGCGGCGTCCGCGGGTCACTGCAGCCGGCGTTCGATCGACTCCGTCCACGAGCGCTCGCCGAACGGCTGGCCGTCGAGCGTGGCGGTCAGCCGGAGCTGCACGTGGTAGCGCTCGCGGTCCGAGTGCAGGTCGAGCTCGGCGGCGGTCGTGCACGTCGTCTCGCCGCCGGGGAGGGGCCAGGTGATCGCGAACGTCGCCCGACCTCTCGCCCACGCCGTGCCGGGATCCGTGGTCGACACGCCCACGGTGCCGGCGTAGTCGTCCGTCACCCGCGCCCCGTTGGTCCCGTCGTACGACCCGCCGTAGCGGGTGACGACCCTGGTCTCGCGACCGAGCACGTCGTGCTCGACCCGCCACTCGACCCCCTCGGCGTCGTCGGTCGACGGTCCGCGGCCCGAGCCGAAGCGGTGGGTCGACTCGGCGAGCCCGTCGACGACCGGGACCGAGAGGTGGACTCCGGACGGATCGACGTCGATTGTGCCGGGCTGCGGTGGCGGCCAGCAGTTCGGCCAGTCGGTACCGGCGACGGTCAGGCGCAGGACGTGTCCCTCGACGAGCGTCCACGTCGTCGCCTCCAGCTCGAGCTCGACGTCGACCCACTCACCCGGCGGGAGCGGCTCGGGCGCGCGCCCGGCCATGCCCCTCCCCGCGGCCGGCCAGCAGTCCCGGTGCGTGAGGTTCAACATGCCGCGGGTGATCAGCGCCGACGGGCCGTCCGGGAAGACGTCGCACAGCTTCACCGCGACGTACGCCACCGGCGTCGACGACCGCACCCGCAACGCAACCCGCGGATTGCCGAGCAGCTCGCCGGCGGTCAACCCGCCGGCGCCGACCGGCCAGTCGTAGGTCACCGAGCGGGCGTCGTCGACGCGCTGGTCCGACGGCTGACCCCAGGGCAGCGCACCGGCGCACGAGATCCAGGCCGCCACGCCGACGTCGGGCGACACCGCGACGGTGGCGACGCCATCGGTGCCGGGCGAGAGCTCCCGCCACTCGAGCCCTGGCGGCGGCCACCCGGGCACGTCCCGCCAGACGCCGTCGTGCACAGCGAGGTCGGGCTCCGGTCGGGTGGGGCGGCGGACGAACACCTGGGCCGCGGCGGTCGCCGACGGCGGCCCGTCGCGCAAGTGCTCGTCGAAGAACGCGATCAGCTCGGCGTCGGCATCGATGTTCGGACCCGGCCGCGACACCGCCGGGTCCCGGTGGCTCCATGGTCCGGCCAGCAGCCGCCACGGCACCGCCAGGCGCTCGACGGTGCGGAACGTGTTGTTGCGGTAGCCGTCGGCCCACCCGGCGATCAGCATCGTCGGGCACGTGATGCGCTCGTAGCCGGCGCCGTCCGGACCGAGCCGGATCGAGCCGCGGCGCCACACCGCGCTGTCGGCCTGCTCGTCGAGCCACCCGAGCAGCCACGGAGGAGTCTCCTCGATGCGCCGCCGCCACTCCTCGCGCCAGCTGTCACCCCACAGGGTGGGGACCGGCGGCAGGGCGTTCATCGCGACCATGTACAGCACGTAGTCGATGAGGTCGACGGCGCGCAGGACGCCGCCGCAGTAGTGGACGTCGTCGGTGTAGCGGTCGTCGGTGGCGTAGGCGGCGACGACGGCACGCAACTCGGGCACACCTTCGGCCGCCATGTGCAACGAGTTGAAGCCGGAGTACGACGTCCCGAACATCCCGACCCGACCGGTCGACCACGGCTGCCCGGCGAGCCACTCGATCACGGCGCGGAGGTCGGCCCGCTCGACGTCCGGGTACTCGTCCGTCGCCACGCCGCCGGAGGAGCCGGTGCCGCGCAGGTCGAGCCGGCAGACGGCGAAACCGGCCCCGACGAGTCGCTCGTAGCTTCCGCGGTAGCTCGCCGTCACGTCGTCCTTGCGGTACGGCAGGGCCTCGAGCAGTGGTGCGAACGGGCCGTCGCCGGTGGGCCGGTACAGGTCGGCACAGAGCGGTGTGCCGCCTGCTCCCTCGATCCAGACGACCCGACCAGGCATGCCCGCCGGACAGTAGCGTCGCGTCGTGATCCCGACCCTCCCGCGCGACGCCTACGTGTCCGAGCGGGTGTGGAGCGAGGAGCGAGAGCGGATCTTCGCCCACCAGTGGGTCGTCGTCGGGCGGACCGACGACGTCACCGAGGCGGGGGACTACCTGCGCGCGGACGTCGCCGGCGAGCAGATCCTCGTCGTGCGGCAGGACGACGGCGGGCTCCGTGCCTTCTACAACGTGTGCCGCCACCGCGGCGCCGAGCTCGTCGACATCGGGGCGGCGGCACAGGGCAACCTCGGCCCCGTCATCCGCTGCCCGTACCACCAGTGGACGTACGGTCTCGGCGGCGAGCTGCGCCGGCGGCCGTTCCTGCTCGCCGACGACGACTGCGAGGCGGGCGACATCGAGCTCCATCCGGTCGCCGTCGAGACGTGGGGCGGGTTCCTCTTCGTCCACCTCTCCCCCGCCGAGGCGGGCGAGCTCACCGGCCAGCTCGGCCCCGTCGTCGAACGGGTGCGCCGCTACCCGCTGGCCGAGCTCGGGCGAGGCGTCACGTTCACCTACGACGTGGCGGCCAACTGGAAGGTGCTCGCCGAGAACTACAACGAGTGCTACCACTGCGGTCCGGTCCATCCCGAGCTGTGCGAGCTGATCCCGGCGTTCCGGCGAGGCGGCTCCGGCCTGCCGTGGGAGGAGGGCATCCCGCACCGCGACGGCGCGTGGACGTTCACCGCGTCGGGGACGTCGACGCGGGCGCCGTTCCCCGACCTCGACGACGCCGAGCGCACGCGGCACAAGGGCGAGCTCGTCTATCCCAACCTGCTGCTCAGCCTCGCCGCCGAGCACGTCGCCGCGTTCACGCTGCGCCCCCACGGGCCGGCCCGGACCACGATCGTGTGTGATCTCCTGTTCCACCCGGACGAGATCGCGTCGCCGGAATTCGACCCGTCCGACGCCGCCGACCTGTGGGACCTCGTCAACCGCCAGGACTGGACGATCTGCGAGAGCGTGCAGCGCGGCATGTCGTCACGGGCGTGGCGCGGCGGATGGTTCGCCCCGATGGAGGACGAGTCGGCCGACATCTCCCGCTGGTACCTGGCCGCGATGGGCGACGGTCGGCACGAGCCGTGAACGTCGCCGTCGTGGGGCTCGGCGGGATCGGGTCCGCCGCCGCGTACTGGCTCGCCCGGCGCGGGGCGGCGGTGACGGGATTCGAGCAGTTCGAGCTCGGGCACGTTCGTGGGGCCTCGCACGACCACTCCCGCATCATCCGCCGCTCGTACCACACGCGGAACTACGTCGAGCTGGCCGCGGGCGCGTACGACGCGTGGGCGGCGGTCGAGGCGGAGTCCGGGCAGGAGATCGTCACCCGGACGGGCGGGATCGACCTGTTCCCGCCCGACTCGGTGATCGACCCGGACGCGTACACGTCGAGCCTCGCCGCGGCCGGCGTGCCGTTCGAGTGGATCGACGGCGCCGAGATCGCCCGCCGCTGGCCGGCCTTCGCAGCCGGGCCGAGCGTGCGCGAGGCCATGGCGATCTTCCAGGCCGATACCGGGATCGTGCCCGCGGCCCGGGCGACCGAGACGCTCCAGCGACTGGCGACCGGGCACGGCGCCGTCCTGCGACCGAACTCGCCCGTGCGGTCGATCCGGCCGGTCGGTGACGAGGTCGACGTGGAGACCGACGACGGCATCGATCGGTTCGCCGCCGTCGTCCTCGCGTGCGACGCCTGGGTGAACCAGTTGCTCGCCCCGCTCGGCAGCGCGCTCCCGCTCGTCGTGCTGCGCGAGCAGGTCAGCTACTTCCCGGCGGCCGACCTCGGTCCGTTCCGACCGGGGCGGTTCCCGGTGTGGATCTGGATGGACGACCCCTCGTTCTACGGGTTCCCGGTGTACGGCGATTCGACTGCCGTCAAAGCCGCCGAGGACTGCGGCGGGGCGGAGGTCGATCCGGACGACCGGGGCTTCGATCCCGATCCCGCGGCCGAGGCGCGGGTCGCCCGGTTCATGCGGCAGCTCGTCGGGGACGCGCTCGCGCCGCCGCCACGGTCGACGACGTGCCTGTACACGCTCACCGCTGACCGCGACTTCGTGCTCGACCGGCTCCCCGACCATCCGCAGGTGCTCGTCGCCCTTGGTGCCGCCCACGGATTCAAGTTCGCCTCGTGGTTCGGGCGCACGCTGGCGGAGTTGGCGCTCGGCGGCGCCGTCGACGATGACCTCGCGGCGTTCTCGATCACGCGCCCCGGACTATTCCACGCCGCCGGCCGCGAGGCCTGGCTCGTCTGATCCGCTCATCCCCGGTTTGTGTCACCGTTCTCGCCGCATGCGGCGGCGTCGGTGACACAAACCCGTGGGGCTAGGGCTTGTAGACGCCGAAGACGTCGCGCAGGGCGTCGCTGACCTCGCCGAGGGTGGCGTGGGCGCGCAGAGCCTCCTTCATCACGGGCAGGAGGTTCTGGGTGCCGCGGGCGGCCGCGCGGACGTCGTCGAGGCGGGCCTGCACGTCGGCGGCGTCCCGATCGGCCTTGAACGCGGCGAGTTGCTCGCGCTGGCCGGTCTCGAGGGCCGGGTCGAGCGGGAACGGCACGGGCTCGGGTTCCTCGTCGAGCTGGAACCGGTTGAGCCCGACGATCACCCGCTCGCCGTCGTCGATCGACTTGGTGTACTCGTACGCCGCCTGGTCGATCTCGTCCATCTGGTAGCCGGCCTCGATCGCCGCCACCGCCCCGCCCATCGCGTCGATGCGTTCGAGGTACTCCCACGCCCGCCGCTCGACCTCGTCGGTGAGCGACTCGACGAAGTACGAGCCCGCCAGCGGGTCGGGGGTGTCGACGACGCCCGATTCGTACCCGATGACCTGCTGGGTGCGCAGGGCGAGGCGGGCCGCCTCCTCGGTCGGCAGTCCGATCGCCTCGTCGAAGCCGTTCGTGTGCAGGCTCTGCGTGCCGCCGAGCACGGCGGCGAGCGCCTGCACGGACACCCGCACGACGTTGTTCAACGGCTGCTGGGCGGTGAGCGTCGACCCACCCGTCTGGGTGTGGAACCGCAGCAGCTTGCTCGCTTCACGCTGGGCGCCGAAGCGCTCGCCCATGATCCGGTGCCACATCCGCCGCGCGGCCCGGAACTTGGCGACCTCCTCGAAGAAGTTGTTGTGCCCGTTCCAGAAGAACGACAGGCGGGGCGCGAAGTCGTCGACGGCGAGGCCGGCGTCGATCGCCGCCTGCACGTAGGCGATGGCGTTGGCCAGGGTGAAGGCGATCTCCTGCACCGCCGTCGAGCCGGCCTCCCGGATGTGGTACCCGGAGATCGAGATCGTGTTCCACTTCGGCACGTGCTCCGCGCAGTAGGCGAAGACGTCGGTGATGATCCGCATCGAGGGCCGCGGCGGGTAGACGTACGTGCCGCGGGCGATGTACTCCTTGAGCAGGTCGTTCTGGATGGTGCCGCTGATCGCGGTCGACGGCACGCCCTGCTCCTCGGCGACCAGCTCGTACAGCAGGAGCAGGATCGACGCCGTCGAGTTGATCGTCATGGACGTCGTCACCTGATCGAGCGGGATGCCGTCGAGCAGCCGGCGCATGTCGGCGATCGAGTCGATCGCCACGCCGACCTTGCCGACCTCGCCCTCGGCACGCGAGTGATCGGAGTCGAAGCCCATCTGCGTCGGCAGGTCGAATGCGCACGAGAGCCCGGTCTGGCCGTGGGCGAGAAGGAACTTGAACCGGGCGTTCGTCGACTCGGCGGAGCCGAAGCCGGCGTACTGGCGCATCGTCCACAGCCGCCCCCGGTACATCGACGGGTAGATCCCCCGGGTGTACGGCGGCTCACCGGGCGCGCCGAGCTGCTCCTCGGGATCCCACCCGGCGAGGTCGTCGGCGGTGTACAGCGGCCGGACTTCGATCCCCGAATCGGTCTGCCGATGAGTCTCGGGGCCGCTCACGGTCTGAGCGTACGCAGTTCCCGGCAGCCGGTCTCGATCGGCTACAGTATTCCTAAACGGAATAAAGGAGGAGTAGATGGGCAACGATGTCCTGCTCGCCGTCGGTACCCGCAAGGGCCTCTTCCTCGCCCGCAGCGACGACGACCGGAAGACCTGGACCGTGAGCGCCCCGCACCTGCCGATGCAGGAAGTCTCGGCGATCGGCATCGACACCCGAGACGGTCGCTGCCGGCTGCTCGCCGGCTCGATGAGCTGGCACTGGGGCCCCACGGTGGTGCACTCCGACGACCTCGGCGACACGTGGAGCGAGCCGGAGGAGGGCGCCATCCGGTTCCCCGAGTCGACCGGCGCCGCCCTCGCCCGCGTGTGGCAACTGCGCCCCGGACCGGCGAGCCAACCGGGCGTGGTGTGGGCGGGGACCGAGCCGGCGGCGCTGTTCCGCTCCGACGACGGCGGGGCGACGTTCTCGCTCGTCGAGGGCCTGTGGGACCATCCGCACCGGCCCAACTGGGAGCCCGGCGGCGGCGGACAGTGCCTGCACACCGTCGTCCCGCACCCCGATGACCCGGATCGCGTCCTGATCGCCGTCTCCGCCGCCGGCGTCTACCGCACGGCCGACGGCGGCAAGAGCTGGGAGGCGTCGAACGGCGGGATCTGCGCCCGCTTCCTGCCCGAGGGCGAGCAGTACCCGGAGTTCGGCCACTGTGTGCACAAGGTCTCCGGTCATCCGAGCCGGCCCGACCAGCTCTTCCTGCAGAACCACGGCGGCGTCTATCGCAGCGACGACGGCGGGGCCTCATGGCAGGACATCGCCGACGGTCTGCCGTCGGACTTCGGGTTCGCCATGGTGTGCCACCCGCACCAGGCGGGGTCCGCCTACGTCGTCCCGCTCGTCGCCGACGTCCACCGCAACCCACCTGACGACCGGCTCCAGGTCTGGCGGACCGACGATGCCGGCGAGTCGTGGCAGCAGACGTCGGCCGGCCTCCCCGAGGAGCCGGTGTACAGCTCGGTGTTGCGCGACGCGATGTGCGTCGACGACGCCGAATCCGCCGGCGTGTACGTCGGGACCCGCACCGGCGAGGTGTTCGCCAGCCGCGACGAAGGTGCGTCATGGGGGTCGGTCGTCCGTCACCTGCCCGACGTGCTCTGCGTCCGGGCTGCCGTCGTTCCCGCGTGAGCGCCGCGTGAAGGTCGTCGTCCGCATCCCGACGCCGTTGCGCGACGTCGTCGCGGGCGCGGCTCAGCTCGACATCGAGCTGGCCGACGACGCCACGGTCGGCGATCTTCTCGACCGGCTCGCCACGGACTGGCCCGGGCTCGAGCGCCGCATCCGCGACGAACAGCGCCGCGTGCGCCAGCACGTCAACCTCTTCCTCGGCGCCGACAACGTCCGCGACCTCGACGAGCAGGCCACTCCCCTTCCCGACGGGGCCGAGGTCAGCGTGATCGGCGCCATCTCGGGCGGCTGACCACCCATCCCCCGGGTTTGTGTCACCGGATGTGCGTTCGACGACGTATGCGGTGACACAAACCCGGTGGGACGGGCTCAACGGGCGGCGACGACAGCGATCTCGACGCGCCACTCGGGTCGGGCGAGGGCGGGGACGGTGACGAGGGTGGACGCGACGAGCGTGCCGCCGAGGAAGCGGTCACGGGCGGCCATCACCGGGCCGAGCTCCGTGCCCGCGACGACGTACGTCGTGATCGACACGATGTCAGCGGGCTCCATCCCCGCCTCGGCCACGATCGCGCCGATGTTGGACCACACCACGTCGGCCTGCTCGGCCAGGTCGTCCGGCACGCGGCCGTCGGGGCGGACCGGCACCACGCCCGCCGTGTGGAGCAGCCGGGCCGGCGCCTCGCTCAGGATCGCGTGGGCGTAGTTGGCGACGGGCGGCGCAATGCTCGTCGGGGCGACCTGGTGATTCATGCGGTGATCATGTCACACCCTATTGATATGGTAGCTCGCATGCCCACCATGAAGATCACCTCGAGCGGGCAGATCTCCCTTCCGGCCGAAGTTCGCCGGCGGTGGGGCGTCAGCCGGGTCCGGCTCGTCGACCACGGCGACCACGTCACGCTGGAGCCGATACCGGACGACATCTTCGCCGCCACCTTCGGGCGCTTCAAGTCCAAGCACGGACTCACCAGCGACGACATGAAACGCATCGACCGCGAGGAGGAGGCCGAGCGCGAGGAACGGAAGTATGGCCATCTTCGACGCGTCACCGGTCGTCGCCGCGCTGCTCGGTGAGCCCGGCGGCTTCGTCAGCGGCCGGATGCTCGCCGACCACACCGCCGAACACGCGGTCTGCTCAGTGAATGCAGCCGAGGTCGTCGATCGAATCAGTCGGCTCGGTGGGGAGCCCGCCGAGGACGTGATCGCGACGATGCAGCTCTGGATCGAGTGCCGGACTCCGGTGCATCCCTCTCGACTGGTCCGCGCGCGAGCCGGGCGGCTGAACTGCGATCGATCCACTACCACCGCGTCCGTACGTCGCCGTCTCGCTGGCGGACTGCGGAGCGATCGCTCTCGCCGAGCAGCTCGGAATGGAGCTCGTCACATCAGACGCTCCGATGGTCCGCGTCGCGCGGGCGCGAGGGCGTCGCCGTGCTCCCCGTGCCTGACTCGTCCGGGCGGACCCCGAAGTAGCCTTTTCCGACATGGCCATGACGCAGACCGGTATTCCGACGATCGACGGCGTCGAGCTGACCGCCAAGGAGGTCTCGCTCACCGGCCCGCCGACCTTCGAGACGGTGGAGGAGGAGCGCCTGCACCGCAAGCAGAAGCTCGCCGGCGCGCTGCGCATCTTCGGCCGGTTCGGCTTCGGCGAGGGCGTCGCCGGGCACATCACGGTCCGGGATCCCGAGTTCCCCGACCACTTCTGGGTCAACCCGTTCGGCAAGAGCTTCCGTCACATGCGGGTCAGCGACCTCATCCTCGTGAACCACTCCGGCGAGGTCGTGTACGGCAGTCAAGCGGTGAACCGGGCCGCCTTCGTGATCCACTCGGCAATCCACCAGGCCCGTCCGGAGGTCGTGGCCGCCGCCCACTCGCACTCACTGCACGGCAAGGCGTTCAGCTCCCTCGGCATCCCGCTCGACCCGCTCACCCAGGACGCCTGCATCTTCTACGAGGACCACACCGTCATCTCGGCCCAGGGCGGCGCCGTGGTCTTCGAGGTGGAGGCGGGCAAGGAGCTCGCCGCCGAGTTCCCGACCGGCAAGGCGGCGATCCACCAGAACCACGGGCTGTTCACGGTCGGTGAGAGCGTCGACGAGGCCGTCTTCTGGTTCGTCACGCTCGAGCGCTCGTGCCACGCCCAGTTGCTGGCGATGGCCGCCGGCCAGCCGAAGAAGATCAACCACGAGTACGCGTCGTACACGAAGGCGCAAACCGGCTTCCCCCTCGCCGGCTGGTTCAGCTTCCAGCCCCTGTGGCAGGAGATCTGTCAGACCGACCCCGAGCTCTTCGACTGACGCCGGCCCGTCGCTCGCCGGGGGCCGTCACCCGGTTCCTCGACACCGCCTCGCCCGAGGCGCTGTTCGTCCTGTCCGCCATCGCCCAGTACGTCGGGGCGACGATCGCGGTCCTGCTCTTCGACGAGGTCGACCCGACGACGGTCGCCTGGTTCCGCGTCATCGGCGCCGCGCTGGCCATCCTCGCCGTGTCGAGGTCGCCGTTCCGGGGCTGGACGCGACAGCAGCTCGCCGCGGCGGCCGTGTTCGGCATCGCCACCGCGGCGATGAACACGTTCTTCTACCTCGGCATCAACAGCACGGACCTCGGCAAGAGCGTGGCGATCGAGTTCATCGGGCCGATCACCGTCGCCGCCGTGATGACGCGCACCCGCCGCAATGCGGCTGCCCTCGGCCTCGCCACCGTCGGCGTCGTCGTGCTCGGCGGCGTCGAGCTCGACGGCAACACGACCGGCCTGCTGTGGCTGCTCGCCGCCTCGGCGATGTGGGCGGTGTACATCGTGCTCGGTTCGCAAGTCGCACTGATCGGGCGCGGCGTGGCCGGGCTCGGCATCGGGCTGGCGATCGGTGCCGTGGCGCTGACGCCGTTCGGCGCACCGGGCAGCGGTCCGGTCTGGAGCTCCGCCCGCCTGCTGTTCTGGTGCCTGCTCGTCGGGGTGTTCTCCAACGCCATCGGCTACGGCATCGACCAGCACGTCCTGCGCCGGATCCCGGTGCGACGGTTCTCCGTGCTCCTCGCCCTGCTCCCGGTCACGGCCATGGTCATCGGCTGGATCGCCCTCGACCAGGTCCCGTCCGGGCATCGAGATCATCGGCATGGCCCTGGTGTTGGCGGGGGTGGTCCTGCAAGAGCGAGACGAGGTGGCGCGGGAGCTCGCCGCCCCCGACCCCGGCTGACCTCACGTGGCACCATTCCCCGCATGACAACGGGGCACCGCGTCGCCATGCTCGGGACCGGCCTGATCGGCGACTTCTACACGATGACGCTGCACGGTGGCCGCAGTCGGGACCGGGTCGAGGTCGTGTACTCGCGGACGGCCGAGCGGGGCGAGGAGTTCTGCCGCCGGTGGGACGTGCCCCATGCGACGACGAGCATCGAGGACGCCGTCACCCACCCCGACGTCGACGCGGTGCTCGTCGGCGTGCCCAACCACCTGCACGAGGACGCCATCGCGGCCGCCGTCGCCGCCGGCAAGCCCGTGCTGTGCACCAAGCCGCTGGCCCGTGATGCCGAGGAGGCCAAGCGCATCCTCGACCTGGTCGAGTCGGCCGGGGTCTTCGCCGGCTACCTCGAGGACCTCGTCTACACGCCAAAGACGATCAAGGCGCTCGCCGCCGTCGGCACCGGAGCGATCGGCGACGTGATGTGGGTGCGCAGCCGGGAGACCCATCCCGGACCGCACAGCGCGTGGTTCTGGGACGCCGGCCAGGCGGGCGGCGGGGCGATCGTGGACCTCGGCTGCCACTGCATCGAGATCATCCGCAGCTACGTCGGCAAGGGCAACCGCCCGGTCGAGGTGATGTGCTGGAGCGACACGCTCGTCCACCCCATCGAGGCCGAGGACAACGCGATCGCGCTGATCAAGTTCGACAGCGGGGCCGTCGGCCAGTTCGAGGTGAGCTGGACGTTCCGCGGCGGCATGGACCTGCGCGACGAGGTGGCCGGCACCGAGGGGACCATCTGGACGAACCACTTCCTGCGCACCGGGTTCGAGATGTTCTCCAGCGGTCAGGGCGGGTACGTCGCCGAGAAGGCCGAGACCGAGAGCGGCTGGCTGTTCCCCGTCGGGGACGAGGTCGGCGAGCTCGGCTACACCGAGATGTTCACCGACATGTTCGACGCCATCGACCAGGGGCGTGAGCCGGTCGAGACGTTCTACGACGGCTACGTCGTGAACGCGATCATGGACTCGTGCTACCGGTCGGCGGCGAGCCGGCAATGGGAGCCGGTCGACGTGGAGTGGCGCGGTGGCCCGACCGAGCGCATCGCCAAGCAGGCCCGCCACGAGGACGGACTCACCGTGATCAAGGAGGAGCACCTCCCCGACGGGCGGCGCAAGTTGATCCTCAAGGATCCGTCGACCGGCGAGTTCGTCGACCGCGTGATCTGATGGCGACGATCACCGCCGTCGACACGTTCGACGTCCGGTTCCCCACGTCCCGCCACCTCGACGGGTCGGACGCGATGAACCCCGACCCCGACTACTCGGCGGCGTACGTCACGATCGGCACTGACGTCGATCTCGCCGGCCACGGGTTCGCGTTCACGATCGGGCGGGGGAACGAGATCCAGTGCCGGGCGATCGAGTCGCTCGGCGCCGCCCTCGTCGGGCGCGACCTGGACGGCACGCTCGACGACCTCGGCGGTGTGTGGGAGACCCTGGTCCGCGACTCACAGTTCCGCTGGCTGGGTCCGGAGAAGGGGATCATCCACATGGCGGCGGGCGCGATACTCAACGCGCTGTGGGACCTGCGGGCCCGGCGTGCCGGCCAACCCCTGTGGCTGCACCTCGCCGAGCTCGACCCGGAGGAGCTCGTCGCGCTGATCGACTTCCGCCACATCGGCGACGCGCTCGCGCCGGCGGATGCGCTCGAGATCCTGCGCGCCGCCGAACCCGGCCGCGCCGATCGGATCAGCCAGCTGATCGCCGATGGCTACCCGGCCTACACCACCAGCTCCGGCTGGCTCGGCTACGACGACGAGAAGGTGTCGCGCCTCTCCGCCGACGCGGTCGCGGCCGGGTTCGACCAGATCAAGCTGAAGGTGGGCGTCGACGTCGACGACGACGTCCGGCGGCTCGAGCTCGCCCGCAACGCGATCGGTCCGGATGCCGGACTCGCCGTCGACGCCAACCAGGCGTGGGACGTCGACCAGGCGATCGAGTGGATCGAGGCTCTGCGGCCGTTCGAGCTCGCCTGGGTGGAGGAGCCGACGAGCCCCGACGACGTGCTCGGCCACGCCCGCATCCGGCGGGCCGTGACGCCGGTGCCGATCGCCACGGGTGAGCACATCCACAACCGCGTGATGTTCAAGCAGTTCCTCCAGGCCGAGGCACTCGACGTGGTGCAGATCGACGCGACACGCGTCGGCGGCGTGAACGAGAACCTGGCGATCCTCCTGCTGGCCACAGCGTTCGGGAAGCCGGTGTGCCCGCACGCCGGCGGGGTTGGCCTCTGCGAGCTCGTCCAGCACCTGGCGATGTTCGACTTCGTCGCGGTCAGCGGCGCCGTCGACGGTCGCCGCATCGAGTACGTCGACCACCTCCACGAGCACTTCGTGGATCCGGTCCGGATCCGCGACGGCCGGTACCTGGCCCCCACCGCGCCCGGCATGTCCGCCGAGCTGAAGGCCACGTCGATCCGCGACCACCAGTACCCCACCGGTCCGGTTTGGCAGGCCACCCCACCCCGGGAAGTGTGAGCTGAGCGGACGGATATCCGCACGCTGAGCTCACACTTCCGCGGGAGGGGCCGGGGAGCGGTACGCAACTCCTCCGCGACACCACGGCTCTTCAGTCGATCGTCACCCGTTCTCCAAGCGGCGGGGTGCGATCGCGTTCAGGATCGCACGGTGAATCCTTGGTCGACCTCGGGCCTCGTCGCGCGCGAACGCGAACTGGACACTGCCTTGACGGCGCTCGTCGCCGGCCGTGGCGTCGTGGTCGCCGGGTCGAACGGCTCTGGGCGGACCGGCTTCGCGACGGCGGTGGCGCAGGCCGCGGAGGGCCGCGGCGACGCACCCCTGTGGATCGTCACGAGCGCGTCGCTGTCGACAGTGCCGTTCGGCGCGTTCGGCTGGCTGCTCGGTGACGCGGACGGTCCGACCGGGACGGCGGCGACGCTCGGCCGGATCGTGTCGGCGCTGCGCCGTCACGGCGGCTCGAGGCTCACCGTCGTGGTCATCGATGACGCCCACCTGCTCGATGAGCGATCGGCCGACGCCCTCCTCCAGGCGGTCGCCAGTCGGGCGGTCGCGGTCGTCGCCACGACCGATGGCGACACGCCGCTGCGCCCGTGGCTCGCCCGCCTCGCCGGTGACGGCTCCGCCGGGATGATCCGGCTCGCGGCCCTGACCCGCGCCGACGTCGCGGCCGTGCTCGAGCACCGGCTCGGCGGTCCGGTCGCCCAGACCACGGCCGAGCTCGTGTGGCGCTGGTCCGGGGGGATGCCAGGGGTCGTCCAGGCCATCGTCACCCGCGGTCGGGACGCCGGACGCTTCCGGCCGATGGGCGGGCGGTGGTGGTGGACGGGTTCGGCTCTCGTCCCGAGTGAGATCGCCGGCTCCGTCGATCGGCTGCTCGCCGGCGCCGATCCGTCCGTTGCGATGGCCCTCGACGTCGTGGCGCTCGGCGAGCCGCTCGAGCTCGAAGCGGTGGAAGCGCTCGTCGGTGAGGCCGCGCTCGTCGAGCTCGAGCGCCGAGGCCTGATCGCGACCCAGTCGCGTGACGGCACCATGCTCGTGCACGTCCGCAGCCCGCTCGTCACCGCCCAGCGCTTGGCCGCGATGACGCCCCTGCGACGCCGCCGGGCCGCCCGCGAGCTGCTCGCCGTCCTTCCTCCCCGACCGACCGCCGTCGATCTCGTCCGGCGCGCGCTCTGCCACCTCGACGGTGACACGCCGGCTGACCCGGATCTCATGACCGCGGCGAGCGCGATGTTGCGGCTCACGAATCCGGCGCTCGCCCGCCGGCTCAGCGAGGCGAACCAGCGATGGCACTCGAGCGTCGAGGCGTTGATCGCCACTGTCGACGTCCACGTCGAGGCGGGCGACGCCGCCGACGCCCGTCGGGTCCTCGACGAGGCGGCGCGAACGGCAGCGGCGGCCGACGACGTCGCGCTGGTCGAGATCGCCGAGATCACGACCGAGCTCTTCGTCGAGCGGCAGCCCGAACGGGCCCGGCTCGCGGTCGCGGCCGCCCGGGCCCGCCGCGGCACGGACGACCCCGAGCTCCGCTCACTCGAGGCGATGATCGAGCAGCTCGGCGCGCGGCCCGACGTGGCGGCGCAGCACGCCCGGCGAGTGCTCGACGCGGCGAGTGCCGGTGCTGGTGCCCGCCTCCGCGCCGGCCTCGTCGGCGCGTCGTCGCTGATCCTGAGCGGACGGACGACCGAGGGCGTGACGTTGGCCGAACGGTTCGTCGCCGACGCCTCCCAGCACCCGGTCGTGATGCCCACCACGCTCGGCATGCTCCGCGCCGTGATCGCGTTCGGCCGGCTGTGGCAGCACGGACCGCCGCCGATCCCGACCACCGACCCGGCGACGGCCCGTCATCCCGAACCGCCGCACCTGTCACCGACCGGCCCGTCCGCCCGCGACGCGGTGCCGTTCGAGTGGCCGTTGATGCGCGGGATCGTGGCGCAACTGCGCGGCGACCACGACGTCGCGACCACGGAGTTGAGCGACGCGGCCGTGTTGCAGCGCGGCGGGAAGGGCATCTTCGACGCCGAAGCGAGCGCCTGGCTCGTCGTCGCGCTGTGCGACGCCGGCGCCGCCGCCGACGCCGCGGCGGCGATGGCCCAGTTCCCGGCGCGCCATCTGGCGGTGGTCCCCGGAGTGGAGGCGTGGGCCGGCGGTGTCCTCGCGTGCGCCCGCGGCGACACCCACGACGGAGCCGAGCTCCTGCGCGCGGCCGCGGCCGAGGCCGAGCGGGCGGGCGCCGCGCTCGTCGAGGCGCGCTACCTCGTCGAGCTCGCCGACCGCGTCCCTGACGAGCGGCGGCTCGTGGGCCGGCTCGAGGAGCTCGCCGGCACGCTCGACGCGCCCGTGCTCCAGTGCCTGTGCCGGCTCGCCCTCGCCCGGATCGACGGTGACCCGGATGCGATCCTCGCCGGCGCCGAGCACCTGGCCGGGTTCGGCTTCGAGCCCCGCTCGGTGGCCGCCGCTGCCCACGCCCGCCACATCGCCCGGCAGACCCGCGACCGCGCTTCCGCCCGCCGGGCCGCGACGCTGATCAGTCGACTCCGCGGTGATTCGTCAGCGCGGCCGGCGCCCGCGCCGGCCCACGGCCCGGCGCTGACCCGACGGGAGGCGGAGGTCGCCGAGCTCGCCGCGGGCGGATTCGCCGACCGCGAGATCGCCGCCCGGCTCTTCGTGTCGGTCCGCACCGTCGAGAGCCACCTCGCGCGCGTCTATCGCAAGCTCGGTGTCGGATCGCGCACGCAACTCGCCAACGCGCTCGCGCCGCTGGGCGTCGCCGGGTAGCCGCGACGCCGAATCAGCGGCGGCGCAGGATGCTCCGCAGCACCAGCAGGGCGAAGATCACGACGATCTGACCGCCGAGGACGATGCGGTTGACGTCGACGGCCGGTCGCCAGCTCACCTCGTTGCCCTCGATGACGTACACACCTGCAGGCTTGGCGACGACTCCGAACCCACCGCCGGAGCCGGACCCGGTCCCGACCCCCTCAGGGCCCGCCCCCTCGCCCTGGCCGCCGCCGCCCCCACCGCGCACGACGGCGACCGGGACGACCGTCACGCCGTTCTGCTGGTGCGGCTCTCCGAACACCCGGCTCACGGTCAACGCGTCTCGAGTCTGTTGCATCAGCTCGTTGACATCCATGCGACGTCTCCTTTCTGCGATGCGTCCATTCGATCAGCGTCAGGGCGATTCCGGACTTGACGTCCGTCTATTCCGCGGCTCAGGCCGTCACGGCGTGTGGCTGCGCCACCACCCGGGGAAGTCGGGGTTGACTTCGGCGGGATCGGCGTTGCCGGTGAGCGCGGCGACCGTGGCGAGGATGTCGGCCTCGAGGTCCCAGCCGGCCGAGTTCGTCTCCTCGTAGTGGTCCTCGGCCTCGCCGAGCGCCTGGCCGTAGCGGCACGACGCGGCCACCGCCTCGGCGGCGTCCGCTCCGTAGCGGTCGAGTAGCCGGGGATCCTCGGTGATCGCCTTGCAGGTCGTGCCGGCGACGGCGTCGGGGTACTCGATGGCACCGGCGTCGTGCAGCACCTCACATGCGCCGGGGCCGGAGAGGGCGTCGGCGACGCAGGCGACCCGATAGTCCGAGATCGGCACGACGTAGCCCAGCTCGTCGTTGCCCAGACCGACGATCCACCGGTACTCGTCGGCCATGCGGTTCTTGACGTAGCCGACGGTGCGGTAGTCGTCGCCCGACGCGTGCAACGAGATGTCCTCCCGGTGCCAGTCCTCGGGGTGATCCCGGTACTCCGCCGGCAGGCCGATCGTCAACTCGGGGCCGATCTCGGCGGGGATCCACATCACTCCGACCGGTCCGATCCGCAGGTAGGCGACCCGCGACTTGGGTGGTCGCCGGCCCGGATCGAGCCGAGCAGCGGATCGTTCTCGGTCGCGAAGTTGTCAGGCGCGCACGTCGCGTCGGTCTTCGGCCCGTTAGCCGGACACTTGTAGAGCATCGCCGGCGTATGTCCGAGGCTGGCGAACCCGTCGTCGCCCCGGACCAGGAGCAGGCGGAAGCCGATGTTGGACATGCGCGAGTAGAACGTTCGGACGTCATAGGAGACCGTCGGGCGGGCGATCGGTCGAGCGTCCTCGAGTGCGTCGAGCACGGCTTCGGCGAGTTGCTCGCCGATCACCGCGGTGCGGCGGAAGTTGCGGTTGTCGAAGTCGGTGCCCCCGCCCGCGGCCTGCGCACCCGGCGGCGGTGTGAACCCGTCACCGAGGGGAGCGTCCTCGGTGACCTCCCACACCGCGGCGCGCAACGGCGTGACCAGGTCGCCGATGGCGCCGTTGAAGAAGAGCGCCTCACCACCGACGCGCCGCTCGATCACCCGGGCGGCCCAACCGGGATAGTCGGCCGTGAAGTAGCGACCCTCGGCGTCACAGTCGTCGCTGATGCCCGCCGCCGCGCAGTCCGCCGTCAGGTCCGCGGTCGGGCTCCAGCCGAGCGTGACCTCGGGATGGTTGGCCCAGAACACCAGCGTCGCGATCGTCCGCCCGTTGGTGGCGATCGCCTGCAGCACGCCCAGGGTGGGGTCGACGATCTGCGGATCGCGGCCGTCACCCAGCCCGAAGAAGTGCTCACTTTCGGCGACCTGCAAGCGGGCCGGACGCATCGAGCCGACGGCGGCCACGATCGCATCTGCCGTCCGGTCGATCATCACGTCGTACCACTCGTGGTTCACGTCGAACGCGGTGTCCGGACCGTGGTGGTTGTGGTCGGCGTGGATGGCGATCCGCACCCGCGACCGCACCGGACGGGGCAGACGCTGGGCGACCTCGGCGCGGATCACGTCGCCGTCGGTGCCGAAGATCATGTACAGGTTGGAGGCGACGAGCACGGTGATGTCCTTGGCTCCCTGCTCCTTGAACGCGACCGCGGTGACCTCGAGCGGGTCGTGCACCCAGAACGACTCCGGCTCGCCGTTGCCCACGGCGACCCGACCCTGGTCCCACTCCGGTACCACCAGGCCGGGCGACTCGGCATCGTGGGGGTCGAGGTCGAGCTGGTCGAGGTAGTCGAGCGACCCGTCGACGGTCGGCAGCACCGACCGCGAGGCCGCTCCCACCTTGATCACCTTCGGCGGCCGGGGCGCTGCTTCCGGCGCGGCCTGCGCCGCTCCTCCGACGACGAGCGCCGCCACCAACGACGCGACTCCGAGCAGCTTGTACATCCTGATCCCCCCGAGAGACTCGAACCCCGGCGGACCGTAGCGGAGGAGCGGGCGCCGTCCGAACCCGATCGCGACGGTGTGCGTGTGGATGCGCAGGGACCTGACTGCGGGATGATCCGAGTTCGCTACAGGTCCCGACACTGGCCGGTCGCCGGCCCGGAGACCGTGTTCGGCAGACCGTTGTTGACCGGCGGTGGCTGGTTGTCCGTGCACGCGAGCGGCCCGCCGACAGTGTTGGCGGCGACCACGATGGGTGTCGCCCCGGTGAGGTTGCGGGTGAGCGAGACCTGCCCGGTGATGTGGTTGCCCACCAAGGCGACCTGGATCGTGCCATCGCGCAGGAGCACCGCCCCCTCGACGACGGACCGGTACAGCTCGATCCGGCCCGCCACGTCGCCGGACACGCCGCCCATCGACGGTGGTGCCCGTGGCGTGCAGGCTGGCGCCGGGCCGGACGGTGACCCGGCCGGTCACCTCGGATCCGTGGGCGAGACACGTCAGCCCGGAGGAGACCGTCACCGGACGGTCGTAGCGACCGACGATGGTGCGCCCGCAGGTCCGGTCGGTGACCGTCAGCGTGACCGGCACCTCGACGAGCGGGCGATCGGGATCGTTGCTGTTGACGCACAGGTGCCCCTCGTGCACGCCCGGCGCGAGCCCGGTCGAGTCCACGAGCACGGTCACCTCACTGCTCCCGCCGGCGGAAGTCGTCCCTGACGTCTCGGAGACGCTCAGCCAGGACACGGCACCAGGCTCGTCGCACGGCCGGAACCGTTCGATCTCACTGATCATCCGGACGCCGGTTCCGGCGAGCTTGGTCTCGATCAGTGCGGGGCCGCGGTCGATCTCGTGCACTCCGCCGCTGTTGCTCGTCAGGATGTTGCCGTTGCCCAGCGGGTACACCCCGCGGTTGCTGGCGACCCCGGTGTAGCGACCGAGGAGCCCTCCGTTCGGGTCGAGCTCCCACACCCCGGCGGGGGTCGTGAACGCGGCCGCCAGCACGTTCCCGTTCTCCTGCCGGTAGAGCTGCTGGGGGAAGTTGATGTCGTTCTGCCAGACGGACAGCGGGGCGCCGTCGTGGTCGTACCGGTAGATGTTCCCGCTGCTGTCGGAGACCAGCACGTCGGTCTCCCGGAACAGGACGTGCCAGGGGCCGCTGATGCCACCAGCGCCGGACGTGATGAAGTCGCCCAGGCGCTCGCCGTCCGCGTCGAACTCGACGACCTTGCTCCCGTTCGCCGAGGTGACCATCAGCGTGTCCCACGGCGAGATCGTCATCCCCCGGATGTTGGCCATGATCGACGGGTTCTCACCGCCCTTGGGCGCGAACACGCCCTGGTACTCGCCGTCGAGGTCGAACGCGTGCACCACGTTCTCGCTCTGCGAGGAGACGAGGAAGCCGTCCTGGGCCGCGTTCAGGATGATGTGGGTCGTGGTGCCCAGGCTCTCCGGGTACGTGATGAACGCCCGGTCGATGAGGTCGCCGGTCTCGGGGTCGAAGGCCGCCACCCCCGGGACACCGGTGTTGGGCACCAGCAGCACCCCGTCGCGCAGCAACTCCTGCCGCTCCGGGTCGACCGCGGCCAGCACCGACCCGTCGGGCGGGACCGGGGCCTCGCCGATCGTCCACTCCAGCGCCGCGGTGCCGGTGTTGCCGATGGTCAATGGCGTGCCGGAGATGGTGCCCGCGGGCTGGCTCACCGCCAGCGCCTCGGGCGCGACCACGACGGTCGGCAGGTCCAGCACGGTGAGCGTGATCGTCACCTCGACCAGGGGGACCTGAGGGTCGTTGCTGGCCACACACAGGGTGGCGGACAGCTCGCCCGGCAGCTGACCCGTCGAATCCAGGGTCACCCCGACCTGGGACGAACCGCCAGCGGCGACCGTGCCGGACTCCTGGGACACCGCGAGCCACGGGACATCGGACGGGATGTCACACCCGCTCCCCCCGGTCAACTCCCACTCCAGCGGACCGTTGCCCTGATTCCGGATCGCGAGGCCGCGTTCGACGATCCGGTTCGGCTTCTGCGCCACCGCGATCTCGGTCGGCTCCACGCTGATCGCCGGGGCCACCGGGATCACCGTCACCGGGTAGTGCACGCCGGCGATGGCGGCCCCGCCCGCATGGCGGTCGCCGGTGCTGAGCTGCAGGTCGGCGAACACCCAGCTGCCGCCGGAGCTACCGGACACGTCCACGGTGATGGTCAGCGCTTGGGTCGCCCCGGGATCAAGGATGAACGTCGCCGGCTCCACCGTCGCGGTCATCCCGGCGGGCACGGTGACGGTTGCGTGGTAGCTGGCGGGGACGTCGGCGACGCTGGTCACTTCCCGCCTCCACGCGCAGACCAGGTTGCACCGGCGGTCGACGAGGTACGGCACGTTGAGGGTGCGCGGGTTGCCACCCGTGGCCGGGTTCGCCGCGAGCATGTCGGCGTACGACTCGTCCAGCACCAGCCCGACCCGGCCGGCCGCGGCGAGGTCGATCCGTCCGGCCCCGACGGCCAGCGCGTCGGCGGGGGTTCCGTCCTCCTTGCGCAGTCCGGTCGGGTCCGCTGTCCCGGCGAGCGCGGCGCGGATCTCGGCCGGCGACCAGTCCGGATGGAGGGCGACCAGCAGCGCTCCGCTGCCGGCCACGTGCGGCGAAGCCATCGACGTGCCGCGGATGATCTCGTACTGCCGCGGCTCACCGGCGATCTCGCGGTAGGCGGCGAGGATGTTGACGCCAGGCGCGGCGACCGTGGGTGCGAGCAGGTCGAAGTCGCTCGGCCCACGGGAGCTGAACCAGGCCACCGCATCAGCGGCCGCCGGATCCCGCACCAGCTCGGTGGTGGAATCCAGCCGAACCGTCACCGGCACCTGGCTGGAGGTGGCGAGGCTCTGCAGGCCTTCCCCGGCGGCCTGGGTGACGCTGACGGCGGGGATCGTCGTGGCCTGAACCCCGGCCAGGAACACGGGCGGACCGGGCTCCCGCTCGAACAGCACGGCCGCCAGGGCACCGGCATTGGCCGCGTTCGTGATCTTGGTCGCAAGCGCGCAGGTGCCGAACGGGATCAGCGCGATCGCGCCGGCGAACCCGCCGGCCGGGAACGGGGAGCAGCCGGTGACCGAGCCCACCTGGGCCGAGTAGCGCAGGGTGGCCTCGATCGGGGTCGGGTTCCCGGGGCCGAAGCCCGGCCAGCCGGCCACGGCCGCCAGCTCCGGCGGCACCGGTGACGGCTCCAGCACCGAGAGGGTCTTGGCGAAGGTGCGGTCGGAGTCGGTCGCCGCCACGGACGCGTTCCAGGGGGCGGTGTGGTGGACAGTTCCGACGCCGGGACCGCTGTTGCCGGCGGAAGTGGCCACGAAGATGCCGGCGCCGAACGCCTCGAGGAACGCCCGGCTGATCGAGTTCCCCCATGGGCTGTCCGCCCCGCTGATCGAGTAGTTGAGCACGTCGACGCCGTCGGCGACGGCCTGGTCGATCCCGGCCAGGATGGCGGTTGTCGGGCACGTGGTGATGCAGACGCGGTACGCGATCAGGTTCGCCCGCGGCGCCACGCCCTGCACGGTGCGGGTGAACACGTCGGCGCCGTACGTGAGGGTCACGTCGTGGCGGTTCCCCGCGGCGGTGGACGCGGTGTGGCTGCCGTGGCCGTCGGTATCCCGGGCGGAGTTGCCGGTCACGAAGCTCCACGCCCCGACCAGCTTGTCGTTGCAGATCGGGTCGTGGCGCGGGTGCGCCGGGTCGCACACCCCGAGGAACCGGCCGTACGGGTTGGTGTGGGTGTAGCCCTCGCCGTCGGTCGCGGCGAACGATGGGTGGAACGGGTTGATCCCGCTGTCGAGCATGCCGATGACCACGCCCTCCCCCCGGGTCGGCAGGCCCGGTCCGGTCTGGCCGTCCCAGATCGCGGCGGAGGAGATCACGTCGTGGCTGGCGTCCGTGGTGAGCGCGTACTCCACGTCGGGCTCGACCGCCTCCACTCCGGGCACGGCGGCGATCCCGGGCACCTCGGCGGCTTCCGCCTCGATGACGATCGCGTTGAGGACGTTGCGGTAGCTCGCCTCCACGTCGACCGGCCGGCCGAGTTGCTCGCTCAGTTGCTCGGCCACCTCGGCCTGCTGGGCGGCGAGCCGGTCCAGGTGGGCCACGGCGGACGGCGACGTGACGTCGACCGTGCCCGACGGCGCCTGTTGCGCGGCGAGTGACGGCTCGGACAGCTGCACGATCCACAGGCCGGTGTCCGAGTCCGGCACCGGTTGGGCGGCCGGGCGGCCGGCCGCGCTCGGGCCGAAGGTGGAGACGAGCGCGAGAACGACCGTGACTGCGAGGGCCCGCCGTCGTGAACCGTGGATCGGCGACAAAGTCACTCCAGCTCGATCGCTGTCGTGGCCCGCCCGCCACTGGGGCTGAACCGTGAACGTACCCCCGCCCACCAGCACGGTCAACGGGACCGCGTGTCCCACGAGACGCCGCGCCCGATGCCCGGCGCTCGCCGACTCGCCGTCCACCCCTTCGATGCTGCCGACGCGATCCGTGCCGGTCTTGAGTGATCGGCTGCTCAGCTCTCTGACCACAGCGGGTCCCCGGCGACCGGCAGTACGATCGCCGGCAGCGTCACCGAGAGCGAGGACGGCCGATTGTCCGCGACGGCAGTGAGGAGGAGCAGACCCGCCGGACGGGGTATCCGCCGGCCAGGCGTCGTCGCGGACCGCGGTGGGGCGGACCACGCGTCTCGGGTTCGCGAGCTCCCCGCGCCTTCGTCCTCACTGATCGGTCGCGAGGACGACGTCGGTCAGCTGATCGACCTGCTGGGCCGCTCGCGTCTCGTGACGGTGATCGGGGCCGGTGGTGTCGGCAAGACCCAGCTCGCGCTGGAGGTCGCTCGACGTATGGCGCCGTCGTTCACGAACGGGGCGGCGTTCGTCGCCCTCGCCGATCTGGACGACCCGGACCTGGTGGCGACGGAGATCGCACGCAGCCTCGACCTCGTCGATGTCTCCGGACCTGAGCCGGCGGCAGGCCTGCTACGCGGCCCTGCGCAGCCTGAGGATGCTGCTCGTCGTCGACAACTTCGAGCATCTGGTCGGGGCGGCTCCGGTGCTGGCCGCACTCACCACGGCATGCCCGGAGACCACCCTGCTCGTGACGAGTCGGCGCCGACTCGGGGTCTCGGCGGAGCGCGCGTTCGAGTTGGCACCGTTGGCGATACCGGTCGAGAACCGTTCGTCGGACCCCGCCGAGACGGGTTCGGTTGCCCTGTTCTGTGAGCGGGCCTCAGCGGTGAGCTCCGAGTTCCAGCCCGACGCGGCCGGGCTGGAGGCGGTCGGTGAGCTGTGCCGGCTGGTCGACGGATTGCCGTTGGCGATCGAGCTGGTTGCCTCCCACGTACGGTGGCTGCGCCCCGAGGCACTGCTGGCTCGAATGCGAGATGCCGAGCACGGTCTGCGGTTGCTGCGTGGTGGCGCCGCCGATGTCCATGCCCGCCACCGCGACCTGCGCGACACGATCGGCTGGAGCGTCGACCTGCTCGGCGACGTGCCGGGACGCCTGCTTCCTCGCCTCTCGGTGTACCGCGAGGGGTGGACGTTGCACGCGATGGGAAACCTGTGCTGCCAGGACATCACCGAAGCAGACGCGTTCGAGGCGCTCATGGAGCTCGTCGATCTCCACCTGGTCGAGCCGGTGCCCGAGGCCGGGGCCGACCCGCGGTTCCGGATGCTCGAGACGATTCGCCGGTTCGCCGCCGAAGCGCTCGCCCGGTCCGACGAGGCCGACGCGCTCCGGCACGGCCACGCCAACTACTACGTGGCCTTCGCCGTGCGTGCCGGCGAAGCGCTGCAGAGCACCGACGACCACGGGTGGGCGGCCCGGCTCGATCGTGAGCTGCCCAACGTGCGGGCGGCCCTGCACCACCTCGCGGCGAGCGGAGCGATGACCAAAGGCCTCGAGGCGGCCGCCGCGCTCGGTCCGTACTGGCTCGATCGCGGACCGATGCGGGAAGGTCGGGACTGGCTCGACCGGTTCCTGCCGTCGGCGAGCGCACCGCCACACGTCCGCGCCCACGCCGAGGGTTGGAGTGCGCGGCTCGCCCTCGAGCAGGGTGACGTCGGCGCCCCTCCCGAGCGCGACGAGCGCGACGAGCAGCTCGCGATGGCACGCGAGCTTCTCGACGGCAGCAGCGATGTCGCCGGATGGCTTCGCCTCACCGAGCACCTCGCCTACTCACTGCATCTCCAGGGACGCTTCGCGGACGCCGACGCACTCCTCGCCGACGTCGTTGAGCAGGGTGGAACCCCCGAAACCGCCTGGCTACGGGCCGAGCTCATGCTCGCCCGCGCCGTCTACGCCCAGGACAGCGGCGAGTTCGCCCGCGAACGTGTCGTCACCTTGTTCGAGGAAGCGATCGCCGCCGCCCGGCTGGCGGAGCACGACCGTGTCCGCGCCCAGGCCATCGGCCGGATGAGCATCACGCTGCCACCCAGAAAGCCGTCCGCCACCGACGCCAGGGCCGAGATCGAGCAGGCCTTCCGTCTCAGCCAGGAGCTCGGCGACCGACGCAACGCGGCCAGAAGTGCCGTGGTCGCGGCCGTCCTCGCGATCGCCGACCATGACCGAACGGCCGCGGCCACGTGGTTCGTGCGCAGCCTCGATCTCAGCGTCGCGATCGGGTACTGGCACGGCGTCGCCTGGTCGATCATGGGCGTCGCCGGCATGGCGGCGCACGCCGGGCGCCTCGTCGATGGTGCCCGCCTCCACGGCGCGATGCGTCCCCGCCTCGAGGACGTCAGCACGGAGACGCCCCACGCCCAGCTCACGGCGTACCACCGCTTGGTCGAGCTGCTGCGCGACGGGCTCGGCGAGACCTTCGAGGCGGAGTGCCGAGCCGGCGACGAGCGCGCCTGGACCGTCACCGTCGACGAGGCGCGTCGGATCGCTGCCGAGATGTCGGGCGACGCGGACCACGCGACGGAACGGCCACGTGTCACGGAGCGCTCGGGACCCGACCCCGGACTCACCGAACGCGAGCTCGACGTCCTCGGCGAGCTGGTGGCCGGGCACAGCAACGAGCAGATCGCCTCCGCGCTCGCGATCAGTCACAAAACGGTCATGCGGCACACCGTCAGCGTGTACCGCAAGCTCGCGGTACGGGGCCGCGCCGAAGCAGTGGCCCACGCGCTGCGGACCGGCCTCGTCCCGTCGGGCTAGCGGGCCCCGTTCTCGGACAGAAGGGCCTGCAGCCGTTGCTTCGTCACCGACGACCATGAAGTCGTGAGATCGGCGTCGATCGCGACCGACGCGGCAGCAGCTGCTCGCTCGTGCAGGTCGACCATCACGACGAGCGCCTGCTCGAGGCTGCGGCGGTCGGGCTGGGGATACGCCGTCGCGAGCTCCTCGGGGAGCTCGAATGGCGGGTAGTCGAGAAGGCTGGTCAGCCCGAAGCCGGGGTACGGCACGTGCCGGCCGGTGGCGTGGAGGCGCAGCGTCAGGCTGCGGACTTCCCCGATCCGCTCGGCCGCTTCGAACAGCGATCCTCGACGCAGGTACTTGATCGCGTCGGACATCGCCCACCAGCCGAGCATGACCCACTCGCGCGCCACCGCCGGCGAAGGCGGATCGGCGCGCGCCGGACGCGAGCTGGAAGCCAGTCGCCCGTCCTTGTCCACGACGGCCACCGACGAGTCGGGCAGACCTTTGCGCAGCGCGGCCGGCATGACGACCAGGTCCAGTTGGACCCCGGTCGTGTACTCGGCCGCGGCGCGAACGACGCCCTCGGGCATGCCGTCCATGACGTGCACGAGCACGTCGTGGACCGGTCCCACCTCGCGAACGAGATCAGCGGCGAACTCGACGAGGCTGCGCTCGCCAGTGTCCGTGTAGCCCGCGCCGGCGTCGATGTCCGACAGCTCGTCGCCCCGCCGTGCTGCCAACGAGCAACCGACCTCGAGCCAGCGCCACCGTTCGTTCGCCCGCACCCGGGCGGCGAGCACGCCGAGCAGCTCGGCCTGCAGCGGTGACGTGGCGGCGACCTCATCGAGCCACGTCTCGAGCTGCACCCGCCCACCCTGTCAGATCATTCGCGGCCCGGGCGGGCGGCACTCACCGCGCCGACGGTTCAGCGAAAGTCGTGACCGACGGTGAGCCGCGGGTCTTCGGGTTGCCGCGTGGTGCGGCTGCCGGCCTTGGCCAGCCCACGGCTGACGATGTAGGCGACGCCGATCAGTGTTGCCAGCAGGGCGGTGCGGAACAGGTCCAGGCTCGGGTCGTCCTCGATCAGGTAGATGACGATGAGGGCAGCGATGCCGCCGGCCGCGAACCAGAACTCGGTGGTCAGGAACGCCGGCTTGGTCTCGCGGACCTTGCGGGTCGGGACGTCGCCCCCGATGGGCTCGTAACGCGCCGGCTCACGGTGCATCATCGCCGTGTCCTCGCGGTACCTGGTCCGGTCGTCGTCGTCCGGTCGGCCGTCGCGGTCGACATCTCGGTGGGTCGTCTCGGTCATGAGGTCGGGCGAGTCGCTCGCCCGTTCATCCCGGGGATGTGTGCTGGTCATGGTGCCTCCTGGTTCAGGCGTGACACCTCAGCGCGATACCCCGCGGCGAAGCCCCGCATCCGTTCCCCTGCTCAGGCGATCGAGCACACGATCGACGATCGTGACAGAGTCCGGGTCGCCGTCGAAGTCCGATGGCGAAGGAGGATGGTCATGAGGATCGCATTGGTGCATGGTGCGTGGGCGGACGGTTCGTCATGGGCGGCGGTGATCCGTCGGCTGCAGGCGGCCGGTCATGACGTGATCGCTCCCCAGCTCCCTCACACGTCGTTGGCGGACGACGTCGCCAAGTTGCGTCACGTCCTGAGCCTGAAGGCTGAGCCGACGCTGCTCGCGGGGCACTCCTACGGCTGTCAGGTCATGACCGCGCTCGGATCGGACGCACCGAACGTCGTCGGCTTGGTGTTCGTGGCCGGGTTCGGCCTCGACGAGGGCGAGTCCCTCGGTGCGTTGCTCGGGCAGGGCCCTCCGACGCCTGCCATCGCCAAATTCCAGATCGACGACCAGGGCCTCGCCTGGCTGCCCGAGGACGCCGTCCTTCAGCACTTCGCTCCTGACGTCGACCCGGTCGAGGCCCGCGTGATCTACGCCGTCCAGCAGCCGTTGGCCGCTTCCACCCTGGACGACGTGATGGGGACGCCGGCGTGGAAGACCTTGCCGACGTGGTTCGCCGTCGCCCAGCACGACGAGGTCATCCCTCCCGATGCCGAGCGGCAGTTCGCCCAGCGGATGGGCGCGACCACGATCGAGGTCGACTCGAGCCACGTCGTGATGATCTCGCACCCCGACGAGGTGACCGCGCTCATCCAGTCCGCGGTGGACGCCGTCTAAGACCGGTCAGCCCGAGCTCCAGGACGAGCCTCCGAACTGCACCACCGCGCCATAGAACGCCTTGGCCACGCGAGGGCAGGCATCGAAGGGGCCGCCCTCGCCGGTGCTCTTGCAGACCCGGTACATCAACTGCAGGAACCGTCGGTCGATGTTCGCCTTGGGCGCCGTGGAGCCCCCACGACTGCTGCTTGTCCGTCATCCGCCACCATTGCAGCCCGATCTCGCCGGGACCGAAGTTGCGGTAGCCGAAGTCGTGGATGAGGCACGCCCGGCGGAACTTCCGCTTGTGTTCCCGGACGATTCCACCGGCGAGTGGAACGTTGTCCAGCCACCCGGGGGCACTGCATCCGTCGGTGCTGAAGTCGAAGCGCGCGGTGCCGCGCGGGTGCCGCTTCACGTGCCGGTAGAACTCGAGCGGCGGCGAGCCTCGGAACACGACCCAGTGGGCCCAGCACCTTCGGCTGCAGCCGCCGCCATCACCTGGATCCGGCCGCGCGGACATCGGGCGCACCGCGGCGGCCGGCCGGCTGACCGGCGAGGCGGCGCCGGCAGCAGCCGGAGTTTCCACGGCCAGAAAACCGGCGACGGACGTCGTTCCGATCACGACCGCCACTGCCCGAACCCACTTCCGCTGGCGCACGTCGTCTCCTCGATCGCGTCAGTGCACGATGCTGTGCAATCGCTGATTCCGATTCGTGCCCGCCGGCAACTCGGCCCCGCCCCGCGCCGAGGCTAGTGATCGACGGTCACGGGCCGACGTCGGGATCGACGAGACCGAGCTGTTGGTAGACGTCCAAGGCGTCCCACATGCTCCAGCCTTCGACGATGTGGCCGCGCTGGAGCCGATACACGTCGACGCCGCGCATCGTGACCTCCCGTCCGGTGGGCGGCACCTTCCCGTACGGGCCGGTGTGCACGCCCGTCGTCGTCCACCGCAGCACGACCTTGTTGTCCTCACCGATGAGGTCATCGATCGAGGTGTGCACGTCCGAGAAGCCGGCGAAGTATCGCTCGACGTCGGTTCGGACGGCCTCCGCGGCATTGGAATCGGAGTCGCCCCAGTGCATCACCGCGTCGGGCTCGATGAGTTGATCGAGGACGCCGAGGTCACGTTCGGCCCACAAGCGGTGGTGGAAGATCCGAATCAGCTCCTTGTTCTGAGACACACCTCCAGCTTCGCGTAGGCGTGTTCGAGGTGCTGACGGACGGTCGCGGGTGAGATGCCGAGCACCGATGCTATGGGCGCGTTGCTGGCGCCCGCAGGGCGGCTGGTCAGGAGTAGTTGCCCCAGGCGCTCACGACGTGACCACGGCGGCGCGGCGGAGGAACTGTCCGTAGCGGCCCGCCGCGGCATCGACGGCCGCGATGTCGTCGGCGAGCAACGGCCGGTACGGCCGCATCTCGAACTCGACCCGATCCGCCGTGACGGTGCGCTTCATCGCAGCGACGATCTGGCCGTCGACGAGGGCCATGCCGGCGGCCGCCTCGCGTTCCCGCGGCACGATGCCCGCCGCGTCGAGCACCCAGCGGGAGTCCTGGTATCCCCGGTAGGTCTCGTCGAGGATCTGCAGCAGGTGGCCCGCGGGCACCCCGGCGGCCTCCGGGGGAGCGGCCGGCGCGTGCCAGAACGTGCGCCCGTCGTGGTCGAACGACTCCAGCCGGTCGGACGCCTGCGCCAGTCCGGCGCGCACGTCGCCGAGTGTGAGCGTGGCCCAGTACGACAGGTCGTTCACGGTGGCCGGGCCGTGTCCGGTGAAGTAGCGCAGGGCGAGCTCGGCGAGCGCGTCACCTCGGTCGAGCCGCCGCGACGACGGGATCCGATCGGCGAACCGGGCGTAGGTGTGCGTGCCGTCGGCAGCGGGCCGGCCGCTGCACACGAGCGCCTGGAGCTCGAGGTCGGCGAGCAGGATCATCAGTGCTGCCCCAGTGAGCGCATCCCCACGGTCGTTGAGCCGGTCGGCGAGCTCCGCTCGGGTCAAGTCAGGCGTTGCGAGCACCTCGAGGACGGCGCTCGACGCCCGGTCGACGGCCTGGCCGTCCATCCCGTGAGCCGAGCGCAGCTGCAGCTGGGTCGTCCTGCGAACCCGCGGCGCGGTGAGCTCGACCAGCCAGCCGACGTCGTCGGCGTGGACGTAGTGCCACGTCGGGCGGAGCACGTGTGTGCGGACGACCGTGCCGTCGTCCAGCATCCGAGCGAGGTCGGCAGGATCCGGCGCCGCCGTCCGCGCCGCCACCGCCCAGGCCGACTGGGCCGGATTCTCGGCCTGGACCGCCAACAGAACCCTGACGACCTCGGCTGCCGTCGCCAAGTGGGGCGCGACCAGGTGCTGGGTGCGCAGGCGCCAACGGGCGAGGTCGTGATCGCCACCCACCATGGCTCCAGCTTCCCACGCCGTGCGCTTTGGTCACCTGAGAGCGCCCGTTCGGGCCATCTCAGGTGACGAAAGCACGTCCGGGACCTCGACCGTGACGACCGCTTCGTCTGGTTGCGCGGCTTCCCGGACATGGCGCGGCGCCGCCAGTCCCTCGAAAGCTTCGACGGCGGGCCGGTGTGGAAGGCCCACAGCCAGGCGGCCAACGCCACGATGGTCGACCTTCGTCGAGGAGCCGAGCGAGAACACGTTCCCCGCGCTGCCGGTGCGCTCCGGCGAGCACGTGGTCGTGTGGTTGCAACGACCGGAGCGAACGGCGGTCGATGCGACGACTGCGGCATCCTCGGATCTGGCCCGGGCTGCGGTGCCCGGCCTCGCCGGGAGCCCGGCGCACCTGCGTCTCGAGCCAACCGCTGGCTCGAGGCTGCGGTGACGCGGCTGCCGGCTCGCCCGGCTGGCAGCGTGACGGTGACAGGCGCAGAATGGGACGAGAGCCGGGGCGCTCCGGCCGCGCACGAAAGGGGTCGCTGATGAGGTCAGACATCGAGTTCGACGCCGAGGGCGTCACCCTGCGGGGCTGGCTCTACCGGCCCGACGACGCATCCGGTCCCTTGCCGACGATCGTGATGGCCCACGGCTTCTCGGCCGTCAAGGAGATGTACCTCGACGCCTACGCCGAGCGCTTCGCCGAAGCCGGTCTGGCCGTGCTCGTGTTCGACAACCGGGGCTTCGGCGCGAGCGACGGTGAGCCACGTCAGGAGATCGACCCGTGGTCGCAGGTACGGGACTACCGGCACGCCATCACGTTCGCCGGCCAGCTGCCCGACGTCCGTCGGGACGCGATCGGCGTGTGGGGTTCGAGCTACAGCGGCGGTCACGTCCTCGTCGTCGCGGCGATCGATCGCCGGGTCCGGGCCGCGGTCTCCCAGGTGCCGTTGATCTCGGGGTGGCGCAACGTGCTGCGGTTGGTGCGGGCCGACATGGTGGCCCAGTTCCGGGCGATGTTCGACGCCGATCGGGACGCCCGCTACGCGGGGAAGGAGCCCGAGATGGTCCCGGTCGTGAACGACGACCCGCTCGGCCCGGCCGCCCTGCCCACGCCGGACTCCTTCGCGTGGTTCACCGAGACCGGACGCTCACGGGCTCCGGCGTGGCGCAACGAGGTCACGCTGCGCTCGGTCGAGCTGCTCAGCGAGTACGAGCCCGGTGTCTACATCGATCGGATCAGCCCGACTCCCCTGATGATGGTGATCGGCGCGAACGATCACCTCACCGTGGCCGACGAGGCGCTCGCCGCGTTCAACCGGGCCCTCGAACCGAAGAAGCTGGTACTGCTCCCCGGTGGCCACTTCGACGCCTACACCGACGACTTCTCGACCGCGGCGACCGAGGCCGCCGACTGGTTCGTCCAGCACCTCGGCGCGTAGCTGGATTCAGCCCGCCGGCCGGACGCGGGTCCAGAGGTCGTTGAACGAGATGCTGTCGTAGAACGCGGTGCCGTCGACGACCTGGCCGTCGCGCATCTTCATGAACCAGGCGTAGCTGTTCTCGTAGGACTGGCCATCGGTGGCGATGCCGCGCCCGTCCCACAGCACGATCACCGTGTCACCGTCGGCGTGAATGGCGCGGATCCGGATCGGACGGAACGGGTCCGACGTGGTGAACCGGGCGCCGAACGGCGCCAGGACCTCGTCGATGAACTGCTGCTTGTCGCCGTACTCCTTCGACGCGAGCGAGTGTCCCTCGATCCGCCAGACCATGTCAGAAGCGAAGACGTCGGCGATCACGCCGGTGCCGTCGCTCCAGGCGGCGAACGCCCGGCGAATGGTCTCCCGATTGGCTTCCGTGTCGGCGTCCGGCACTTCCGTCAGCTCCTCTCAAACCGATGGCCCGGCGGGCGATGTCTGTCCGTAGGCGGGTGGGCGGGACGCACTCGTCGAGCGCGTCGACGACGCGATCGATCTCCCGTGCGACGGCGTCGGCTCGCGAACGGCCCCGGCCGGCGAGACCAAGCGCAGCGGCCACCCCGATCGGCGTGGCGGCGAGGACCAACGGGCCGGCTACCACCGCCAGCGCGACGGTGCCGGCCGTCGCCACTCCGGCGACGGCCGTGCCGGCCGCCGTGCTGCGTCGCGCGCGCGTCTGATCGGCCTGCACCCGCAGCACCGTCGTCCCGGCACCCGTGTTGCTCGTGCTCACCGAGACCCTGCGTACAAGTCCGAGTCGCCCTTCACCCGTGGCGAGGCGCACCGTGCGGACCGTGCGCCCGACGATTCCGATGCGCTTGGTCCAGACACCCCGGCCGTCGCGGAGTCGGTCCCGGCGGAGGTGGTGACCGTCGACGAGCCACGCGTCCATGCGGGCGAGGAGGTCCGCCGCTGAGCCGCAAACCTCGGCGTCGACCGCGACGACAGGGGCGCCGACGAGCCGGTCGCCCACGTGGTGTCGGGGCAACGGATCGAGTCGCTCGATCGCAAGGGCCCGCCGAACTGCGACGGGCGAGATGCCGACCTCGGCGGCGGCCTCCACGAGGGCCTGCTCACTGACGCCGCCGAGCTGAGGCAGCGGGTCCTGCTCGTTGTCCGAGAGATCACTCGCCCGCCGGAGCACGCGGCCCACGGTTTCACGATCGAGGAGCTGCTCAGTCACCGCCCGTCAGCCTAAGCAACCACCGCTCACACGGTCAGACGATGTACGGCGCCACCGCGTTGCGGGCCAGGACGAAGCCGGCCTTGACCTTCTCATCCGTGCCCTCGAACTGGCGGTCCTCGTGCTCGACGATGACCGCGTAGTCGTACCCGACGCGATACAGGGCGCTGATGAAGCGGTCCCAGCGCACCTCGCCGAGTCCGGGGAGGCGAGGGACCTGCCAGCCCATGCCCGCCGACAGCACGCCGCGGTCGTACAGCCCGTCGCGGTCGATCTCCATGTCCTTGGCGTGGACGTGGTAGATGCGCGACGAGAACTCGCGCACGACGCGCTCGTAGTCGATCATCTGCCACACCAGGTGCGACGGATCGAGGTTGAGGCCCAGGGTGTCGCCGTCGAGATGGCCGAACACGTCACGCCACGTCGCCGGGGCGTGCATCAGGTTGTCGCCCCCGGGCCACTCGTCGTAGCTGAAGATCATCGGGCAGTTCTCGATCGCGATCTTGACGCCGTGGTCGGCGGCGAAGGCGACGATGTCCGGCCACACCTTGGTGAACTCGGTGAAGTTCTCGGTGAGCGGACGCGTCTTGTCGTTGCCGATGAAGGTGTTGACGACCGGTACACCGAGCTTCTCGGCGGCGATGATCACGTTGCGCAGGTGGGCGATCACCTCGGCCCGGTGGTCCAGGTCGGGATGCAGCGGGTTGGGGTAGTAGCCGAGCCCGGAGATCTCGACACCACGCCCGGCGAGGTCACCGACGAGGTCCTTCGCCTGATCGTCGGAGAGGTCCGCGCAGTCGATGTGCGAGACGCCGGCGTACCGCCGCGAGGGCCCATCGGCGCGCGGCCAGCAGGCGACCTCGAGCATCGCGAACCCGTTGCCGGCCGCCCAGTCGGCAACCTCGTCGAGCGGGGTCTCGGGAAAGGCGGCAGTGAGCAATCCGAGCTTCATGATCAGTCCCTTCTAGGTCCTCTCAACTTTGCTCCACGTCCCTGAGCGGGCGGAAGCGGAGACGGCCTCGCCCACGGCCATCGCGTCGTGACCGTCGGCGAAGGTCGGGTACCCCGGCGCCGCCGACGGACCGCCCGCGGCCACGTCGCGGTACACCGCGGCGAACAGAGCGCGGAACGTGTCGGGATAGCCCTCGACGTGACCCACCGGATAGCCCGCCGCGGCCACACCCGCCGGCGTCATCACCGCGGGATCCTTCGCCGCGATCTCGTTCGCCCGCTCGCGGTGGCCGATCCAGAGGTTCTCGGGCTCCTCCGAGCTCCACGCCAGCGCCGAGGTGGACCCGTCGAGCTCCCACTCCAAGGTGTTCTTGCGCCCGGCCGAGACCTGGCTCACGGAGCACACACCGCGTCCGCCGCCGTCGAAGCGCAGCAGCAGGCCCGCGGCGTCGTCGCTCGACATCGTCTCCCGCACCCGCTCGACGTCGGCGGCGACGCCCAGCGGCCCCGAACGTCTCGACCTCGCCGATCGGGTGGTTGCGCTCGACCACGAACGTGTGGAGGTCGGCCAGCACCTCGACGACCTGTTGCCCGGTGAGGAAGCGGGCGAGGTCGAGCCAGTGCGACCCGATGTCGGCCACGGCGCGCAGTCCACCCTGACGGCCGCCGTCGAGCCGCCAGTTCCAGTCGGTCTCGAGGAGCAGCCAGTCCTGGTGGTAGCGCCCGGTGACGAACCGCGGCTCGCCGATCGCGCCGCCGGCGACGAGCGCGGCGGCGTTCTGGTTCTGGGCGTAGAAGCGGAGGTTGAAGCAGACCGCGTTGACGACCCCGGCCTCGTCGGCGCGCGCCACTAGCTCGGCCGTCTCGGCCGTGGAGACCCCGAGCGGCTTCTCGCAGACGACGTGCTTGCCCGCGGCCAGCGCGGCGCGCACGTGCTCGGCGTGGAGGTGGTTCGGGCTGGTGACGTGCACCGCGTCGACGGACGGGTCCGAGACCAGTGCCTCGACGCTGTCGACGACTGGTGGCAGTGGGGCGGTGGCCGCCTTCGCTCGGCCCGGTCGGGGGACGAGCCGACGATCCCGACGACGTCGAGGCCGAGCCGCCGCAACGCCTCGGTGTGGGCGACGCCCATGAACCCGGTGCCGATCACCCCCGCCCTCATGGCGTTCCCCGGCCACGCAGGCCGATGCGGCCGCTCCTCGGCTGGCGCCTCGTCGCTAGCGTCGAAGCACGACGTCAGCCGCCACCTTCGACCCCCTTCTGACCGGTGAGCCGGACATACAGCCAGGCGAGGGCGAGCACGACCAGCCCGTACAGGATCTGTCGGAATGCCTCGCTGGTGTCGAGGCGCAGCAGCAGTCGATTCAGCACGGTGAGGATCAGCGCTCCGAGAATCGTGCCGCTGTACCCGCCGCTGCCGCCGAGGATCGACGTGCCCGCCGATCACCGTCGCCGCGATCGACGGCAGCAGGTAGGCGTTGGTCTGGTCGACGCCGACCGACCCGGTCGTGCCGGAGAAGAGGAGGCCGCCGATCGCGGCGAACAATCCGGCGAGCACGTACACCGCGAGCAGCACCTGCCACACCCGGACGCCGGCGAGCCGGCAGGCGATCTGGTTGTCGCCGACCGCGTAGATCATGCGGCCGAGTCCCGACGAGCGCAGACCGAGCACCAGCAGCACGCTGATTACGGCCCACACGATGATGTTCCGCGGCAGCGGGCCGACGAGCGTGCCCGATCCGATGTCGCGCACGATGTCGGGAACGACGACCGAACCCGACAACCACCCGCGGAGTCCGGTGGTCATCACACCGAGCAGCACACTCGCCATACCGAGCGTCATGATCAACGGGTTGACGCGGAACACGCCGACGGCGAGCCCGTTGACGAGGCCGACGGCGAGCCCGACGACGAGTGCCAGCCCGAGGGCGGTGGCCTCGCCGCTGCCGCTCTGGTTGGCAGCGACGTAGGCGGCGAGGTTCGCCGTCATGGCGACCGACAGGTCGATGCCGCCGGTGAGCATGCACAGGGTCTGGGCGGCGGCGAAGACAGCGAGCGGACAGGCGAGCAGCAGGATCGAGCGCACTCCACCCTCCGTGAGGAGGCTGTCGTCCTTCCACGCGGTGACCGCGTAGAGCACGGCGAACACGCCGGCGAGCACCAGCGTCGGGCGCTCGGCCAGCCGCGTCCGCCACCCTGGCCGCGCCGCCTGCTCGGCGATCGCCGCGACGACCTGGGTCGACTCCTCCGCGGTCGGCGGAGCTTCATCGACGACGTCGCTCATGAGACGCGCTCCGTGTTTGGACGAGGCCGGCCACCGCCACGACGAGGATGATGATCACGCCCCCGCGGGTGTCGGCGTTGCTCGGATCCCAACCCAGCCCGAGCATGATCGCCGGGATCAAGCTCAAGCAGAACGCGGCGAGAACGGGGCCGAGGAGCCCACCGACCCCGCCGGTCAGGGCGACCCCACCGAGCACGGCCGCGGCCACGCTGTTGAGCGTCGCATTGGTCCCGATCGAGTCCCGCGGTTCGCCCCCGAGCGTGACCGCCGTGATCGCGAGCCCGGCCAGGCCGGTGAACAGCCCGCCGATGGAGTAGGCGAGGACCCGAGTCCTGGCGATCTGCACACCGGACAGGAACGCCGCGTTGCGGCTGCTACCGACGGCGAAGATCGCGAGGCCGAGGCGGCTCCGCTTGAGCGGGACCCAGATGAGCACGAGCGCGCCGGCGATCCACAGGATCGACGGCCACGGGTTCGACAATCCGCCGGCGATCGCCCGCTGGAAGTCCGGCGTGACCCCGCTGCGCGGCGACTCGAGGACGAACAGGGCCAGCCCGGCGAGGGCGAACCCGGTGGCCAGTGTGACGATGATGTCGGGCACACCGGACACGGTGATGATCACCCCGGTCAGCGTCGAGAGAGCGACGGCGATGACGACGACAGCGAGACCGATGAAGAGGGCCTGTCCGAGCCCGCGGTCGCCCATCCAGGCCACCGACAGGCAGTTGACGAAAACCATCATCGGGCCCACGGACAGGTCGATGCCGCCCGAGATCACGACGATGCTCTGGGCCATGGCGAGAAGGGCGAGGCTCATCGTCCCGGCCGCGATCGTCCGGATCTCGAAGCCCTCGAACTTGGGCAGCTGGGAGACGCGCCACAGCAGCAGGACCACGAACAGGGCGGCCACCCCGACCGTCCACCCCTGCCGTTGGACGAACCGGGCCGTACGCGATGCCGGTGCGGGCAGCCTGGTCTGGACGGTGGCGGTCACTGGGGTTGGACCTCCAAACCGTGGGCGGCGTGGAGGAGCGTCGACTCGCCGGCGTCGGCCGGCAGCTCGGCCACGATCCGTCCGTTGTGGAGGACGGCTGAGCGGTCGCAAACGAGCGCGACCTCGCGAAGCTCGCTGGTGAACATCACAATCGCTGCTCCCTCGTCAGCGAGCGTCCTGATCAGGTCGTAGATCTGGTGCTTGGTTCCGACATCGATGCCGCGGGTCGGGTCGAACAGGAGCATCACCTTGAGCCCCCGGGCGAGCCAGCGGGCGATCGTCACCTTCTGCTGGTTGCCGCCGGAGAGCCGACGGATCTGGCTGCCGGCGCGCGTATCGATCGAGAGGCGCTCGACGGCCTCACCGACGCGGCGGCGCTCCTCCCGTCCGTTGATCGGGCCCCACTTGGCGATCCGGTTGAACAGCGGGGCGGCGATGTTCTCGCGCACCGACCGCTGGGGCAGGAGGGCGCGGAGGCGGTCGCTGGGCACGAGCACGACACCGCGCCGGATCACGTCGAACGGGTGCGCCGCCTTGATCGCGCGGCCGTCGATGGCGAGCTCGCCGCGGTCGGGCTTGCGGTCGCCGGACAGCACCTCGAACAGGGTGTCCTGACCCTGACCCTCCAGCGCGACGAGGCCGAGCACCTCGCCCGACGCGACGGAGATCGAGACGTCGTCGAGCAGGCGCCCGGCGCCGACGTGGCGGGCCTCGAAGACCGGGACGTCGCCAACCGCCGCGGCGTCGGCGGACCGCAGTCGGGCCTCCTCGCGGACGACGGCGGCGGCCTCACCGAGCATGGACCGAACGATCTGGGCCTCGCCGCCCTCGCCCGGCACGAACGCGGCGACGTCGCGGCCGTCGCGAAGCACGGTGCACATGTCGCAGTGCTCGCGGACCTCGGCCAGGCGATGGGAGATGAACAGCACCGAGCGCCCGCGCTCCTTCCAGCGGCGCATTACGTCGAACACGCGGTCCGAGAGATCGGGAGGCAAGGCGGCGGTGATCTCATCGAGGATGAGCAGCTCGGGGTCGAAGGCGAGGGCGCGGGCGAGGTCGAGCATGCGCAGGAATGGCAGTGGCACGTCGCGGGCGAGCTCGTCGAGGTCGAGCCCCTCGAGATCCATCGCCGCCAGCTCCGACCGCACGGCACCGACGTCGATCCCGGTGAGCCGCAGGTTCTGGGCGACGGTGAGATCGGGCGCCATCGCCGGGTCCTGGAACACGGGGGCGAGGCCCCGGGCCTGAGCTTCGGCCGGCCGCCGCAGCACCGTCGGCTCGCCGTGGATCGCGATCGTGCCGGCGTCGGGGTGCAGCACGCCGGTGAGGATCTTGACGAGCGTCGACTTGCCGGCGCCGTTCGCCCCGAGGAGGGCATGGACCTCCCCGGGGCGGACCGACAAGTCGACGGCGCGCAGCGCGACGACGGTGCCGAACGCCTTGGCGACGGCCGCCGTCTCGAGCAGTGGCGGGGTCAGGTCACTCCCCCGGGCCCTTGCACGCGAAGAGCTGCTCGGGCGTGAAGGAGGTGTAGCCCTCGATGGAGACCGCCGCGCTGAACGTCGGGTCCCGATCGGGGAAGTAGTTGGCCTCGAGGTCGGCCATGTTGTTCTCGGCGTCCCACAGCTGCGGGCTGAGCGTGGTCGTCTGCTCTGGGCTCTCGCCGTTGAGGGCCCGGATCGCGATCGCCGTGCCGGCGCCACCGATCACCGCCGGGTTGGTCACCAACGCCCCAGGCTGACCTTGGATCAGCTGGTTGATGAACTCGTTGTTGTCGGCGCCGACGACCGGGACCACCTCGTGGCCCGACGTCTCGAACGCATTGACGACGGTGTAGTCGATGCCCGACGTCCACACGCCGTCGTAGGTGTCGGCGGTGAACTCCTGGACCGCGATGTCGCCGCCTTTGGTGAAGTCCCAGTCGGTGAACGTCTCCTTGAACTCGATGTCCGGGTACTGCTCCATCACCTCGGTGAAGCCCGTGTGGCGGTCGGCGTCGGCGGGGACTCCGTCGGCGCCGCGCATGTACAGGACGTTGCCTTCTCCGCCCAGCTCGTCGGCGAGCCACTGGGCGCCCAGGCGCCCGTACTCGACCTGGTCGTTGGTGACGACGTACGCACCCTCGGCCGTGACGGCCTGATCGACGGCGACGACGACGATGCCCTGGGCGATCGCCTCCTCGATGACTGGGTTGAGCTGCTCGCGGTCGGATGGGTTGAGGATGATCGCGTCCACGCCCTGCGAGATCAGGTTCTGCAGGTCCTGGATCTGGTCGCTCGGCCCGCCGTTCTTGGAGATCGCGATCACCTGGCTCGACTGCCCGCTGGCGAGTGCCTCGGCCTTGACCGCGCAGACCATTTCCTCCCGCCAGCCGTTGCCGGCGAGCGTGTTGCTCACGCCGATGACGTAGTCGCCCGACCCAGCGCCTCCGGTGCCCGGAGGAGCTTCGGTCCCGGACGGCGCCTCGGTCCCTGCCGGAGCGTCGGTCCCTGGTGCCTCCGTGTCGGCGGCGCCGCCGTCGTCGTCATCGTCGTCGCCGCACGCGACGCCAACGTGAGCGCGGCCAACGTCGCCACGGCGACGCCGACCCTCGTCCTAGGTTCTCATGCTCGTCTGGTCTCCTTGTTCGGGCCGGTGAGCCCGACCATCCTCCCCCTGGTTTCTCCAGGAGATCCCATCGGGTCATCACGACCCTGGCACCAACTTCTGCCGGGTGTCAAGCAAAAGATGCCGTGGAAATGCAGAAGGCAGGTGTGTTTCACTAGCGCCGTGGACGGCGTCGGCGCTCTGCTCCAGCTGCTGCGCGACGGCGTGCCGCGCACGCGCAGCGAGCTCGCCGCCGCGACCGGCCTCGGACGCTCGACCGTGGCCCAGCGCGTCGACGCCCTGCTGGCCAGCTCGCTCGTCGGGCCGGCCGGCGAGGCGACGTCGTCGGGTGGGCGGCCGCCGACCCAGTTCGCGCTTCAACCCGGCGGCCCGCGTGGTCCTCGCCGCCGACGTCGGCGCCACCCACGTCCGCCTGCGCCGTCACCGACCTGGCGGCGGCGCGTGCTGACGAGCGAGCACGTCGACCTCGACATCGCCCTCGGGCCCGAGGCCGTGCTGCGCTGGGTGCTCGACCACGGGCGCAAGCTGCTCGACAAGGCCGGCCGCGACGTCGCCGATCTCGCCGGGGTGGGCATCGGCCTGCCCGGACCGGTCGAGCACGCCACCGGGCGGCCGACCAACCCGCCGATCATGCCCGGCTGGGACGGGTTCGACGTGCCCGGGTTCGTGACCGCCGAGCTGGACTGCGTCGTCGTCGTCGACAACGACGTCAACGTGATGGCGCTCGGCGAGCACTTCATCGGCTTCCCCGACGTCGACCACCTGATGTTCGTCAAGGTCGCCACGGGCATCGGCAGCGGGATCATCAGCGACGGCACGCTGCGCCGCGGCGCGCAGGGCGCGGCCGGCGACCTCGGCCACATCCACGTGCCCCACGACGTCGACGCCGTCTGCCGGTGCGGCAACGTCGGCTGCCTCGAGGCGGTCGCGAGCGGTGCGGCGGTGGCCAGCCAGCTGCGGACAGCGGGCGTCGACGCCGCTGTCGAGCCGCGACGTCGCCGCGCTGGTGCGGGGCGGCTCGGTGCTCGCCACCCAGCTCGTCCGCGAGGCCGGGCGCACGATCGGCGAGGTGCTGGCGAGCGCGGTGAGCCTGCTCAACCCGAGCGTGATCGTGATCGGCGGGTCGCTCGCCGCGGCCGGCGACCCGCTGCTCGCCGGGCGTGCGCGAGGTCGTCTACCGGCGCTCGCTGCCGCTCGCCACCGCCCAGCTCCGCATCGTCCAGGCGTCGGCCGGCGACCTCTCCGGCGTCGTCGGCGCCGCGGTGATGGTGATCGACGACGTCCTCGCCCCCGCCGCCGTCGACCGCTACGTCGGCTGAATCCGGTTCTGAGCCTCCGGATCGCGCTCGAGCGCGATCAGAGACTCCGGAGAACCGTTGGGGATCAGTGGTCGGAGAGCCCGGGCGCGCAGAGCCCCTCGAGCTCGCGGATCTGGATGCGGTCGCGGTTGGCGTAGGTGACCGGGTTGTCCGGATCCGGCTTGAGGTTGAACGTGCGGAACGTCATGTCGGTCGTGTCGATCGTGAGGATCCGCCCGATCAGCGGCTCACCGAGACCGAGGAGGACCTTGATCGCCTCCAGCGCCTGGATCGACCCGACGATGCCGGGGAGCACGCCGAGGACGCCGGCCTCGGCGCAGCTCGGGGCCAGCTCGGCGGGCGGCGGCTCGGGCACCATGTCGCGGTAGGTCGGTCCCTCGAGGGGATGGAACACGCTGACCATGCCCTCGAAGCGGAAGATCGAGCCGTGCACGACGGGGATGCCGAGCTTCACGCTGGCATCGTTCAGCAGGTAGCGCGACGGGAAGTTGTCGGCGCCGTCGACGACGACGTCGTAGCCGGAGATGATGTCGATGATGTTGTCGGCGGACAGCCGCGTGTCGTAGGTGACGACGTCGACGTCGGGGTTGAGCGACACCAGCGTCTTCTTCGCCGAGTCGACCTTGCGGTCGCCCACCCGGTCGAGGTTGTGGAGGATCTGGCGCTGCAGGTTGGACGCGTCGACCTCGTCCATGTCGACGATGCCGATCGTGCCGACTCCGGCGGCGGCGAGGTAGAGGGCGGCCGGTGAGCCGAGCCCGCCGGCGCCGAGCAGCAGCACCTTCGACGCCAGCAGCTTCGCCTGGCCCTCGGTACCGACCTCGGGCAGGAGCAGGTGGCGCATGTACCGGTTGCGCTGGTCGGGTGTGAGCACGACCGGCTGCTGCCACGGTCGCCCCTCGTCCTTCCAGCGGCCGAAGCCGCCGTCCATCGAGACGACGTCGGCGTAGCCGAGCTCCTGGAGCGTGCGGGCGGCGAATGCCGAGCGAACCCCGCCGGCGCAGTAGACGACGACGGGCTTGTTCTTGTCGCTCAGCTTGTTCTCGACCTGCGACTCCAGGTGCCCGCGGGGGATGTGCACGGCGCCGGGGAGGGCACCGGCGTCGTACTCGTCGGGTTCGCGGACGTCGAGCACGAGCGCGCCGGAGTCGATCCGCTCGGCTGCCCCTGCCGTGGAAACCTCGGTGATCTCGGCCTTCGCCGCCGACAGCAGATCCCGGAACGTGGCCATAGCTGAAAGCCTACCTGTCAGGTCGGGATTAAACCATCCGAGTGCCGTGTGCCGACCGAGTGTCTTCTGAGGGAAGCCCCCTCGCAAGACACTCGGATGACCTCAAACACTCGGATGGATGAGGGCCGGGAGGATCTCGCCGATCTGGCCGTAGAGCACGGCGTCGGCGATCTCGTCCATCTCCGTCGGTCCGGCGTTCACGATCACGACCCGGGCCCCGCGGGCCTTGGCCAGGGGCACGCAGCCGGCGACCGGGTACACGCTCAGCGTCGAGCCGACGGCGAGCAGCAGGTCGCACTCCTCGCTCACCCGCATCGCCCGGTCGATCACCTCGGGGACGAGCGCCTGCCCGAACGAGATCGTGTCGCTCTTGAGAATCCCGCCGCACTCGAGGCACGGCGGATCGGCCTCGCCCGCCCGCACCCGCTCCAACGTCTCGGCCATCGCGCGCCGGTCGTCGCACCCGAGGCAGCGGGACCACCACATCGTGCCGTGGACCTCGATGACGAGGTCGGGATCGGTACCGGCCTGCTGGTGCAGCCCGTCGACGTTCTGGGTGACGACGGCGTGGAGCTTGCCCCGCCGTTCCAGTTCGACGACGGCGGCGTGGCCGGCGTTCGGCCGGGCCTCCCACGCCGAGGACCCGACCCGGGTCTCCCAGGCGGCCCGCCGGATCTCCGGATCGGCGACGTAGTTCTGCAGCGTCGCGGCCTTCTCCGCCCCCGGGTTCTTCGTCCACACCCCCTGCGGGCCGCGGAAGTCCGGGATCCCGGAGTCGGTCGAGATCCCGGCCCCCGTGAGCACCGTGACCCGCTCGGCCTCGTCGATCCACGCGGCGGCCGTGGCGACCGCAGATGCCTCGGCGTCGTTCATGCCGTGAGTCTCGCGTTTCCCTTTCCGGCGTCACGACGCGCCCAGGGCAGGTGCCGGCTCCCCCATCTCGATCCCCTGCCCCAGGAGGTCTCTGTGCTCTCCCGTCCACCCGAAGACACCGGCGCGCCGCTCCCGGCGAAGGTCCGGGTCACCCCGTGGGTCGACCCCGTCGTCGACCGTCGCGGCCACGACCCCCGCTCCGGCTACGTCGAGCTGTTCTGGCTCGGCGTGCTCGGTCCGACCGCCACGTGGCTGCTGCGCCGGCTCGTCGCCGGCTTCGACCACCACCCCGCCGGCTACGAGCTCGACGTCCCAGCCACCGCCAGGGCGCTCGGCTTGAGCGTCGCCAAGGGAACCGCCAGCCCGTTCGCCAAGGCGGTCAAGCGTTGCGTGATGTTCGGCGTCGCCCATGACGTGCGCGACGGCTGGGCCGTGCGCCGCCGCCTGCCTGCGGTCTCGCAACGCCACCTGTCACGGCTCCCCGACGACCTGCAGGCCGCCCACAGCCGCTGGACCCGTACGACCGTCGACCTCGACACGCTCGAACGCGGCCGGGCGCTCGCCCTCGCGATGCTCCAGTCCGGTGACGACCGCGGGATGCTCGAACCGCAGTTGATGGCCGTCGGTGTCCCGCCGCCCGCCGCCGCCGAGGTCTGCGAGCTCGTCCTCCGTCAGGCCGAGGCGTCGCCGTGAGCGCCGTTGGTGAACGAGGTCGCCAGCTCGATCAACAGGCGGGTGCCGAACCCGGTGGCTCCCTTCGATCGCCACGACTCGTCGGCGTCGACCTTCATCGGGCCGGCGATGTCGAGGTGCGCCCAGGGGACGTCGCCGACGAACTCGGACAGGAACACGGCCGCGGTGATCGCCCCGCCGTGCGGGCCACCGACGTTCTTCACGTCGGCGATGTCGGAGTCGAGCAGCTTGCGGTAGCGGCGCCGCTCGAGCGGTAGCTGCCAGATCGCCTCGTCGGTGGTCGCCGCGGCCGCCGTGACCTGATCGATCAACGCCTGATCGTTGCCGAGCACGCCGGCCACCGACGGTCCGAGGGCGACCATGCACGCGCCGGTCAGGGTGGCGATGTCGACCACCGCGTCCGGGTGCTCCTCGGTCGCCATGGCGAGCCCGTCGGCGAGCAGCAGCCGCCCCTCGGCGTCGGTGTTGTGGACCTCGACCGTCGTTCCCCCGTGGATCGTGAGCACGTCGCCGAGCTTCATCGCCGAGCCCGACGGCATGTTGTCGGTGCACATCAGGTAGCCCGTCACCGCGGTGCGACAGTCGAGGGCGGCGAGCGCCGACATCGACGCGAGCACCGCGGCGGCGCCGGACATGTCCATCTTCATCGCCGCGTGCATCGCGTCGGTGGGCTTCAAGCTGATCCCGCCGGAGTCGTACATCACCCCCTTGCCGACGAGCGCCAGGTGGCCCGTCGGCTTGCGGGCTCGACCGCGGGTGCTCCGCGGCGTGTACGTGAGCTTGACGAGGCGAGGCGGTTCGGTGCTGCCGGCGTTGACGCCGAGCAGCCCACCGCAGGCGAGCGCGGCGATGTCCTCGGCCCCGTAGACCTCGATGGCGAGTCCGCTGACGGCCGCGATCTGCACCGCCACGTCGGCCATGCGACTGGCCGTGAGATGGCCGGGCGGCGTGTTGGCCAGATCACGAGCGAGCTGCGCCGCATCGGCGATCACCCGGCCCCGCTCGGCGCCCCGCTCGACCGCGGGCGCCCGACCGGATCCGGCGACGAGGGTGATGCCGGACAGCGGCGCCGCGCCGGCGTCCCGCTTGAGGGTGCGGTACCGGTAGCGGGCGAGGAGGATCCCCTCGGCCACGACCTGTCCGGCGATCTCCGGGGTCACGGCGGAGAGGTCGGTGAGTGTGGTCGCGATGTCGGTGTGCTTGCCGGCGGCGCGAGCGAACGCGGCGGCCGCGTCGCGGAGGCCGGCGGCGTCGAGCGTCGCGGGATCGCCGATCCCGACCGCGATCACGCTCGGGCCGTCGCGCCGCGGCACGACGAGCGTCTCGCCGACCTTGCCGTCGAAGCCCGACGCGGCGAGCGTGGCCCGGTCGATGCCGATCTGGCGGGGCACGGCTCCGGTCGTGGCGACCGGCACGCCGACGACGCCGGCGTCGGCCGGGAGTCGCGCGCTGACGCCGATCGAGATATCGGGCTGGGCGCGGGACGGGACCGGGTCGAAGGAGGTCGACGCAGTCGTGATGTTCGCAGCAGTCACGCCGTCAGTCTGGCGGCTCACAAGTCGCGTGCGCGCAAGGTCGATCCGTCCGAGGCGTCCTGGTGCCGGGCCATGATCCACAGCAGATCGGACAGCCGGTTGAGGTACGGGCCGACCAGCGACGGCGCCGGAGCGGCCGCCAGCGCCAGGCGTTCGGCCCGCCGGACGACGGTCCGGGCGAGGTCGAGCCAGGCCGCGGTCACGTTGCCGCCGGGAACGACGAACTCAGTGGGCGGCGAGAAGGTCTCGTCGAGCTCGTCGATGCGCTTCTCGAGGGCGTCGACCATCTCCTGGTTCACGGCGGTGACCCCGGGCTCGAGCCGTTCCCGATTGTCCGGCGCGGTCGCGAGCTCGGCCATCAGGACCCACAGGTCCCGCATCAGCGGCACGAGCACCCGCTCGAGCTCGCCGATCGCGTGCACCCGGGCGAGACCGAGCACGGCTTGGGCCTCGTCGACGGTCCCGTACGCCGCCGGCAGCTCGGAGTTCTTCGCCACCCGACCCCCGAAGAGCAGCCCCGTCGTGCCGTCGTCGCCGGTCTTGGTGTAGATCTTCCGGCTGCCGGCCACGGCGTCGACGGTAGCCTCGGCTGCTCGATGGAGCAGCCCTATCTGGACGCGGTGCGTGAGCGGGTCGTCGTCTTCGACGGCGCCTTCGGAACGCACGTCCAGGGCCTCGATCTCGGCCCGGACGATTTCGGTGGCGTGGCCCTGGAGGGCTGCAACGAGATGCTGTGCGTGACCCGCCCGGACGTCATCGCCGCGATGCACGAGTCGTTCTTCGCCGCGGGTGTCGACGCCATCGAGACCGCCAGCTTCGGCGCCTTCTCGACGGTGCTCACGGAGTACGACGTCGGCGACCGGGCGCACGAGCTCAACCTGGCCGCGGCGCGCATCGCCCGAGAGGTCGCCGGCGACTTCTCCGCCGACGGACGCACCCGGTACGTGGCCGGGTCGATCGGGCCGGGCACGAAGTTGCCGAGCCTCGGCCACGTCGGGTTCGCCGGGCTCCGCGACGCCTACCACGAGCAGGCGCACGGTCTGCTCGAGGGCGGCGTGGACCTGTTCATCATCGAAACGTGCATGGACCTCCTGCAGGTGAAGGCGGCGATGATCGGCTGCCGCCGGGCCATGCACGACCTCGGCCGGGCCGTGCCGTTGCAGGTGCAGGTCACCATCGAGTCCACCGGTCGGATGCTCGTCGGCAGCGAGATCGGGGCCGCCCTCGTCGCCGTCGCCGCGATGCGGCCCGCCGTGCTCGGCATCAACTGCGCCACCGGGCCGGCCGAGATGCAGGAGCACCTTCGCTACCTGAGCCAGTACTCGCCGCTTCCGATCAGCGTGCTCCCGAACGCAGGTCTGCCGAGCGTCGTCGACGGGCGCACGTGCTACGACCTCACGCCCGAGCAGCTCGCCGACTACCACCGGCGCCACGTCACCGAGCTCGGCGTGTCGATCGTCGGCGGCTGTTGCGGCACGACGCCCGAGCACCTGCGCCAGGTCGTCGAGGCGGTGCGGGACGTCACCCCGGCGCCGCGAGCGGCGACGCTCGAGCCGAGCGTGGCGTCGATCTACAGCCCGGTCCCGATCGAGCAGGACCTGAGCTTCCTGATCATCGGCGAGCGCACCAACGCCAACGGCTCCAAGGCGTTCCGCGAGGCGATGCTTTCGGCCGACTGGGACACGTGCACGAAGATGGCCAACGAGCAGGTGCGCGAAGGCGCCCACGTGCTCGACGTGTGCGTCGACTACGTCGGTCGGGACGGCACGGTCGACATGGACGAGATCGCCAAGCGCTTCGCCACCCAGGCCAGCGCACCCCTCGTGCTCGACTCGACCGAGCCGCAGGTGATGGAGGCCGGCCTGCAGCACATCGGTGGCCGGGCGATCCTCAACTCGGCGAACCTCGAGGACGGCGAGCTGCCCGGCAGCCGGCTCGACCGCGTGTTCTCCCTGGCGCGGGACTACGGCGCGGCGGTGATCTGCCTGCTGATCGACGAGCGCGGCCAGGCCCGCGACGTCGAGTGGAAGATGGAGGTCGCCCACCGCATCCACGAGATCGCCACCGAGCGTTACGGGCTGTCGGCGGCAGACCTCATCTTCGACACGCTGACCTTCCCGCTCTCGACGGGCGACGACGACCTGCGCCGCGACGCGATCCAGACGATCGAGGCGATCCGGCGGATCAAGGCCGAGATCCCCGGCGCCCACACGGTGCTCGGCGTGTCCAACGTCAGCTTCGGGCTCAATCCCGCGGCGCGCCACGCCCTCAACAGCGTGTTCCTCCACGAGTGCGTGGAGGCCGGGCTCGACTCGGCGATCGTCCACGCCGGGAAGATCATCCCCCTCAACCGGCTGCCCGACGAGCAGCGCGACGTGTGCCTCGACCTGGTGTGGGATCGGCGCACCGACACCTACGACCCGCTGGCCCGGCTGCTCGACGTCTTCGCCGACGTGAAGTCGACGAAGACGGAGAAGCCCGACCGCAGCGGGCTGCCGGTGCAGGAGCGGCTGCACCACCGGATCATCGACGGCGACCGGGACGGGCTCACGGACGATCTCGACGAGGCGATGGGCCATGGCCTCGCCGCCCTCGACATCGTCAACGACGTGCTCCTCGGCGGGATGAAGGTCGTCGGCGAGCTGTTCGGGTCCGGGCAGATGCAGCTCCCGTTCGTGCTCCAGTCGGCGGAGACGATGAAGGCCGCCGTCGCCTACCTCGAACCGCACATGGAACGCGTCGGCGGCAGCGCGGCCAAGGGCAAGCTCGTGATCGCCACCGTCAAGGGCGACGTCCACGACATCGGCAAGAACCTCGTCGACATCATCTGCACGAACAACGGCTACGAGGTCCACAACCTCGGGATCAAGGTGCCGATCGGCGAGATGGTCGCCAAGGTCAAGGAGGTCGAGGCCGATGCGCTCGGGATGAGCGGGCTGCTCGTGAAGTCGACGCTGATCATGCGCGAGAACCTCGAGGAGCTCAACTCGCTCGGCCTGAGCGACGTGCCCGTGCTGCTCGGCGGCGCCGCCCTCACCCGCCGGTACGTCGAGCGCGACCTGCGCGAGATCTACGAAGGTCGCCTCTTCTACGGGCGGGACGCGTTCGAGGGGCTGTCGACGCTCGAAAGCCTCATGACGATGAAGCGCACCGGCGAGTGGGACCCCGACTTCGGGCGCGTCCCGACCGGCCGGGAGCTCCCGGAGCGGCCGGCCGCCGCGGCCCCGGTAGAGGTGCCCCGCCGGTCTCCCGACGTCGCCGACGACAACGTCGTGTTCACGCCTCCGTTCGTCGGTGCTCGCGTCGTGAAGGGCATCGGGATCGACGAGATCGCGCAGTACGTCAACGAGACCGCGCTGTACCGCAACCAGTGGCAGTTCCGGCCCGAGCGCGACGCCTCCGGGACGCCGGAGAGCGACGAGGCGTTCAAGGCCCGCATCCGCGGCCGGTTCCGGGAACAGCTCGCCGGGGCCAAGGCGTCGGGCGTTCTCGTGCCCCAGGTCGTGTACGGGTACTTCCCGGCCAACGGGGACGGTGAGGAGCTCGTCGTGTGGACCGACGAGTCGCGGTCGGCGGAAGCGGCCCGGTTCCGGTTCCCGCGCCAGAAGGCGGCGCCGTTCCTGTGCATCGCCGACTTCTTCCGGTCCGTGGAGTCGGGCGACCGCGACTACGCCGCCTTCCACATCGTGACGATGGGCGCGGCGGTGAGCGAGGAGACGGCGCGGCTGTTCGCGGCCAACGAGTACCAGCGCTACCTGCTGCTGCACGGACTCGGGGTGGAGATGGCCGAGGCCCTCGCCGAGTACTGGCACCGGCGCATCCGCGACGAGTGGGGGTTCGTGGCCGAGGACGGCCCCACGATGACCGGGCTGTTCCGCCAGCAGTACCGCGGCGGCCGCTACTCGTGGGGGTACCCCGCCTGCCCCGACCTCGAGGACAACGCCACCGTCGCCCGGCTGCTCGGCGCCGAGCGTCTCGGCATCGAGGTCAGCGAGGAAACCGGCTGGCAGTACCAGCCCGAGCAGACGACCTCGGCGATCATCTGCCACCACCCGCAGGCCAAGTACTTCGTCGCCCGCTGATCGGGACCCGCGCCCAGATCGTGACGGGAAACCAGGCAGCCCGCCGTCCACAATGGCGCCCATGAACCGGTGGGTGAAACGGGGCCTGATCGCGATCCCGATCCTCGTCGCCTTGTTCTTCGGCGCAATCCTCCTCTACACGGAGGTGATCAACGACTCGCCCGACGCGCTGACCACCTCGGACCTGTCCGAAGCGGTCGCCGGCACCGAGACGACGACCGGCGCCGCCGACGCCGACCCGCCGGCCGAGGCGGCGACCGATCCGACGACCGCCGACGGTGGGGGGTCGGTCGATGGGACATGGAGCGTGACGCCGGAGTCCGAGTTCGGCTATCGGGTGGAGGAGGTGCTGTTCGGGGTCAACACGACCGCCGCCGGGCGGAGCAACGAGATCACGGGGTCGATGACGATCGATGGCAACACGGTCACCGAGGCCTCGTTCACCGTCGACGTCGGGTCGATCACGAGCGACGAGAGCCGTCGAGACGGCCAGTTCCGCGGCCGGATCATGGAGGTCGACCAGTACCCGGAGGCCACGTTCGCGCTCACGGCGCCGATCGAGTTCCGGTCCGTTCCTCCGGTCGGCGAGCAGATCACCGCCAGCGCGACCGGCGATCTCACGTTGCACGGGGTGACCCGGCCGGTCACGTTCGACGTCACGGCGGAAGCTGGCGACGACCGCATCGGCGTGCTCGGGAACATCCCGGTGCGGTTCGCCGACTACGACATCGAGAACCCGTCGCTGTCCGGCATCACGACGGAGGACAACGGACTGCTCGAGTTCGTCCTCGTCTTCGAGCCGGCCTGAGGTCCATGGCTGCCGCCGGAGACGTCCGCGTCACGCCGACGGTGACGATCCCCGCCGGCGAGCTGCGTTGGCGCTTCTCCCGCGCGTCGGGCGCGGGCGGCCAGCACGTCAACACCGCCGACACGCGCGTCGAGCTGTCGTGGGACCTCGACTCGTCGACGGTTCTGTCGCCGACGCAACGGGCCCGGGCCCACCGCCGACTCGGCCGCCAACTCGTCGACGGGACGGTCACGGTCACCGCGTCCGAGCGCCGATCACAGCTGCGCAACCGGGACGCGGCGCGTGAGCGCCTGGGCGAGCTCGTCGCTCGCGCCATCGCACCCCCGCCCGCCCGGCGCCGGCCGACGCGACCGACCGTGGCGTCGCAGGAGCGGCGCGTCGCCGCCAAGCGCCGGCGCTCCGAGACCAAGCGCCTCCGCCGAACGCCACCCGACGACTGACGACTGACCATCACGCCGGTCGGCCGGTACGGTGACCTGGTGGAGAGCATCCTGGCCTGGGCCCTCACCGGGCTGATCGCCGGCTTCCTCGCCCGCTGGATCGTGAAGGACAGCCGCACCGGCTGCCTCTACACCATCGCCATCGGACTGCTCGGTGCGCTCGTCGGCGGGGCGTTGATGCAGCTCGTCGATCGCCGCCCACTCGACGAGTTCTCGCTGCGCACGGTGCTCGTCGCCGCGCTCGGCGCAATCCTCCTGCTCCTCGTGCTCCAGGCGATCGCGGGGCGCGGCCCGCGCACGCGCCGTCGTTGGTGACGGTCAGCCCGCCAACAGGTCGCGCACGCGCTCGGTCGGGCGACCGATGATGGCGACATCCGGAGTGACGATGAGCGGACGCTGGAGCAGTCGCGGATGGGCCACGAGGACGTCGACCACGCCGTCGACGGTCGCGACGTCGGCGGCGCTCACGCCAAGGTCCGCCCAGTCGTCCCGGCGGACCAGGTCCGCGGGATCGTCCTCGAGCTTGCCGATGATCGACCGCAGGGTCTCGGCGTCCGGCGGCGTGTCGAGGTAGCGGACGACGTCGACGTCGACGCCGAGCTCGTCGACGACCTGCATCGCCTGGCGGGACTTCGTGCACCGGGGGTTGTGGTAGATCGTCACCTCGGCCATGACTCCCCACGCTAGACCGGACCCGATTCCGGTCTCCCCCCGGCGAGCGGCGGCCGCGATCGGCGCGGTCTTCTTCGTCAACGGAGCCACGTTCGCGTCGTGGTCACCGCGATTGCCCGAGGTGCAGGAGCGGCTCGGCGTGTCGGATGCCGCACTGGGATTGACGTTGCTCGGTGGCGGCGTCGGCGGCCTCGCCGCGAGCATGATCAGCGGCTGGCTCGTCGATCGCCGCGGCAGCCGCACGGTCACGGTCGCGACGTCGGTCGCCCTCTGCCTGTGGTTGCCCCTCGTCGGGGTGGCGCCGGTGGCGGGGGTGCTGTTCGCCGTGCTCATCGGGCTCGGCGCGCTGGACGGGCTGACCGACGTGGCGATGAACGCCCAGGCGGTCGCCCTCCAGCAACGCTTCCACCGCTCGATCATCACCCGCTTCCACGCGATGTGGTCGGCCGGTGCCGTGACCGGTGGGATCATCGCCAGCCAGGCCGCCGCGGCCGACATCTCGCTGCGCTCGCAGCTCGTCGTCACGGCGATCGTGCTGGCCGGCGTCACGATCGTCGCCTCCCGCTGGCTGATCCCGGGGCGGACACGACCGGCCCAACCGACCGGCGGTGCGGCGGACGCGGGCAAGGAACGGCGCACCCCGCGGCCGGTCTTCGTGCGCCTGTTCATCGTCGGCGTCGCGATCGCGCTCGCCGAGCTCCCACCGAACGACTGGGCCGCGTTGATGATGAACGACCGCTTCGACATCACGGCCGGACAGGCGGGGCTGGGGTTCGTCGCCGCCGCCAGCGGGATGCTCGTCGGCCGCCTGCTCGGCGACCGCGTCACCGATCGGCTGGGCGTCGAAGTGACGCGCCGTGGGGGTGCGGTGGTCGCGCTCGCCGGCATCGTGATGGCCACGACCCTTCCTGATCCGGTCGCGGCCGGCTGCGGGCTGTTCGTCGCCGGGATCGGGCTGTCGTCGCTGTTCCCGTTGCTGTTCCGCTCGGCGGCCGAGCTCACCCACGGGTCGCACAGCGGGATGGCGGCGTTCTCGTCCGGCGCCCGCCTCGGGTTCCTCCTCGCCTCGCCGCTGGTCGGGCTCGTCGCCGAGCGCACCGCGGTGGCGACCGCGATCCTGCTCATCTCCGGGTCGGCCGCGACGGCGGTCGCCGTCACCCGCCTCCCTCGCCGCCCCGCCGTCGCGGCGGCGGTCGATCGAGCGGTGACACCCTCGTCGTAGAGTCGGCGACACCGGCATCCCCCTCACCCGGATCCTGCGGGCTCGACCGCAGGGAGGACAGGGAGGAGAGCGAGGCCAGTGACCCGGTTCTGCGGAGTCCATCGCGCCCCTCGTGCCGGCATCGATCCGATCGACTCACCGGCAGCGGCCCTCGCCGTGATCAGGCTGGCGATGCACGTCCCGCTCGCCATCGAGACGATCGCCCTCGTGCTCGATGCCGACCACCGCGGCCGCACGGTGGTCGTCGTCGACGGCACCGACGAGCCGGAGTGCGTGCTCGAGGTGACCGAGCGGCTCGTCGAGTCGATCGCGTCGTCCGGCCGGACGGGAGCCCTGGTGCTCGCGTCGGTCCGGCCTGGTGGGCGTCCGACGGCTGACGACGGCGACCTCTGGTTCGAGGCCAGCGAGCTCGCCGAGGCGGCCGGGGTCGAGCTGCTCGAGTGGTTCGTCGTCACCGATGACACCGGACCGCCGACCGCGTGGTGTCCACGCGACCTCTTGGCCGAGCCGCCCCGGTGGGGGTCGACGTGACGACGGTCAGCCCGTTCGCGACCGTCGCTCGGCGGGGGAGAGGCGCAGGCCGGCGGCGCGCAGCCGGCGCACCAGCTCCCGACTGGCGACCTCGGTCGCGCCGGCGGCGACGACGGCGGCCCGATCGTCTTCGGGGATGTCGTAGTGGTCCCCCTGGAACGCCCGCCGCGGGATGTCGAGTCGGGCCGCGAACTCGTGCAGCTCGGCGAGCGAAGTGTCGCTCACCAGGTGACACCAGCGGCGCCCGCGCCACCACCAAAGCGGTTCGTCCACGAGCACGGCCACCGCCCCATTTGACACCAGCGTCGGCCCGGTTTGATTCACTGTCGGTCGTGAGCGACGAGCTCGAGCTGCGCGCGGCGTGGAGCGAGGCGATCGGTCGCGACGCCCGGTGCATGTCTGCGTTCGACGACGTCGTCGGCCGTCATCGCGAACCCCACCGCCGCTACCACGGCGTCCGCCACGTCGTGTGGGTGGTGCGCCACGTCCACGAGCTCGCCGCCGAGGTGCCACTGCACGATCCGCGTGCGGTCGCCGCGGCCGCGTTCTTCCACGACGCCGTGTACAACCCGCCGGCGGACGACAACGAGGCCGAGAGCGCGGCCCTGGCCGAGCGCGTGCTCGCCGAGCTCGGCTGGGAGGCGGAACGGTGCCGCGCCGTGGGCGATCTGGTCCGGGCCACCGAACGGCACGAGCCCGACGACGATCCCGACCGCTGCGTGCTCGTCGACGCCGACCTGGCCGTGCTCGGCAGCGAGCCGGCCGCCTACCAGGCGTACGCGATCGGCGTACGCGCCGAGTACTTCCACCTCGACGACGCCCGGTGGCGCCGCGGGCGCTCCGAGGTGCTGCGCCGGCTGCTCGCGCGCGACCCGCTGTACGCCACCGAACCGGCACGGCGACGCTGGCAGGCCCGCGCCCGCGCCAACCTCGCCGCTGAGCTGGCGACCCTGGGCTGAACCCGACCATCGGTGATTGACTGGAGGTTGTGCCCGAGCTGGTCACCAAACCCGCCGAGACCCGACCGGACGTCGAGGAGGTCGTCGAGCCGGGCGAGCCGGCGAACGCCCACATCGTGAAGGTGGAGCCCGGCGAGTCGGCGGTCGCCAAGGTCCTCGAGGCGCGGATCTACGGCACGCCGGTGGAGGCCCTGTGCGGCTTCGTTTGGGTGCCGTCGCGCGACCCGAAGCAGCTCCCGCTGTGCGAGCAGTGCAAGGCGATCTACGAGCTGTACCAGGCGTTCAGCGACGACCTTCCCGATTCGCCCGACACGTGAGGGCACCCGATCCGGACGGGCTGCGGATCCGCACCGCCGTGCGGGCCCTGCTCCTGGACGAGGCCGATCGGGTGCTGCTCGTGCGCTTCGAGTTCCCCCGGGTCACGGTGTGGGCGACGCCGGGTGGCGGCAAGGAGGCCGACGAGGACGACGAGCTCACCCTTCGACGCGAGCTCGACGAGGAGCTCGGCCTCACGGACGTCGAGATCGGCCCGCTCGTGTGGACCCGCCTGCACGTGATCCCGTTCCTCGACGGGAAGTGGGACGGCCAGCGCGACCACATCTACCTCGTGCGCGCGGCCGGCTTCGAGCCCCGACCCCGCCTGACGTGGGAGCAGCTCCGCGCCGAGCGGCTCCACGAGGTGCGCTGGTGGACGCTCGCCGAGATCGAGGCCGCCGGGGCGGCCGGCGTGCGCTTCGCGCCGCGACGATTGCCCGCTCGCTTGGCCGCGCTGCTCGCCGAGGGACCACCGGCGAACCCGCTCGACGTGGGCGTCTGACGCGACCGCCCGCCAAGATGTTCGGACATGACCGACCCGATCGAAGCCCGCGTCCGCACCGCGGTCGCCGACCTGCCAGACGTGGACGTCGTCGACATCGACCCGGCCCTCGCTGACACCGCCCAGTTCTGCGCCGCCTACGGTTACTCGATGGACGAGTCGGCCAACGCGATCCTCGTCGTCGGCAAGTCCGATCCGCCGGTGTACGCAGTGGGCGTCGTTCTCGCCACGACCAGGCTGGACGTCAACCGGTCCGTGCGTCGGCGCCTCGGGACGCGCAAGGCGTCGTTCGCGCCCGCCGACGCGACCCGCGAGCTCACCGGCATGGAGATCGGTGGCGTCACCCCGTTCGCCCTTCCCGACGGCCTGCCCCTCTGGATCGACTCGCGCGTGATGGAGCGGCCCCGCGTCGTCGTCGGGGGCGGGAGCCGGGCGTGCAAGGTCGTCGGCCCGCCGTCGATGCTGCTGACGGTGCCCGGCGCCGAGGTCATCGATGACCTCGCGGTCCCGGCGGACGCCGACGCCGGATAGCTAGGCCCGCTCGGCGACGAGCCGGTCGAGCTCCTCCGAGAGCGAGTCGAGCTGTCCGATCGCGTCGTCGAAGTAGCGCAGGCCCCAATCGGCGACGAGCCGGGCCCAGCCTCGCTCCGGATCCTCGCGGTCGAGCGAGGCGGCGACCCGTTCCAGCGCATCCCGTTCGGAGCGCGCCCACTCGCGTTCGGTCGCGATGTCCTGCCGCATCCGCTCCGGATCGGCCAAGTAGCCGACGACGAGCCGCAGGGCGAGGTGGCTCTTGAAGACCGTCGTGGGGAGCGGATCTCCGGCGAGCCAGCGGCGCAGCTCGTCCCGCCCGGCGCCCGTGAGGCTGAAGACGCGGGTTTCCCGCTCACCGCCTCGGCGCTCCCGCTCGTCGGCGACGAGACCGGCGGCGGCGAGGCGGTCGAGCTCGGCGTAGATCTGGCTCATCGCCGGCGAGGCGAAGAAGTAGCGCAGCGTGTTGTCGGCCCGCTGCTTGAGCTCATACCCCGACGCCGGCCCGAAGGCCAGCAGCACCAACGCCGCGTGCGCCGTCGTCCCCCACCTGTTCTCGTCGGGCCGCGCCACGCCGACAAGTATTCCAAAGTGGAAGACCGTGGGGCCGGATCAGTGCCCCTGAGTGGCGAAGAACGAGCGCTCGGCGTCCGTCCGGGCGCAGGCCGCCGCCCGCGTCCAATCGGCGGCCGCTTCCCGATGCCGGCCGAGCCGGTCGAGCAGCTGCGCCCGGGCCGCGTGGGCGTACGGGTAGCCATCCAGCCCACCCACGGCGAGCACCTCGTCGAGGTCGGTCAGGCCGGCCTCCGGACCGAGCAGGTAGGACAGCGCGATGCACCGTCCGAGGGCGATCGTCGGGCTCGGCTCGGCCGCCAACAGTGCGTCATAGAGCCCGACGACGCGACACCAGTCGGTGGACTCGACCGATGGTGCCCGGGCGTGCTCCCCGGCGATGGCAGCCTGGATCGCGATCGGGCCCCGGGCCCGCTCGTCCGGGATCAGCGCGAGCCCTTCGGCGATGAGCTCGCGATCCCATCGCGCGCGATCGGCGTCGGCGAGGAGGACCTGGGCGCCGTCGGTGCCGACCCGGGTCGCGGCGCGGGCTTCGGTGAGCAGCACGAGGGCGAGCAGGCCGGCCGCTTCGCTGTCATCCGGACGGAGGGCGTGGAGCCGGCGGGCCAGGCGGGTGGCGTGCGAGACGATGTCATCGTCGCGCAGGCCGGCGCCCGTGCCTGCGGTGTGACCCATCGTGTAGGCGAGGTGGATCGTGCGCCGCACGGCCGGCATCCGCTCCTCCACCGCGAGATCGTCGGGCAGATCGATCCCTCTTCCCGACTCGGCGACGCGACGCTTGGCCCGGGTCAGCCGCGCCGCCATCGTCGCCTCCGGCACGAGGAACGCCGCCGCCACCGCCGCCGTGGCGATCCCGCAGCCGAGACGCATCGTGAGTGCCACCTGGGCCTCGGGGGTCAGGGCCGGGTGGCAGCACAACACGACGAGCCGCAGATCGTCATCGGCGACGGCCGGCGCGTCGATCTCGGCGTCGGCCGGCGGAACGCTGTAGTCGCCGGTGGCCGCGACGACGGCGAGACGCTGACGACCGAGAGAGACCCGGCGCAGCCGGTCGATGGCCCGCCGCCGGGCCGCGGTCAACAGCCACGCCTCCACGGAGCGCGGCACGCCGGTGGTCGGCCAGCTCTGCAACGCCAGGAGGAACGCGTCCGCGGTCGCCTCCTCGGCGATGTCCACGTCGCGGGCGAGGCGCAGGGTGCCGGCCAGCACCCGCCCCCAGCAGCGGCGCTGGGCCTCAGCCGCGGCGTCCGCCGCGTCCCGCGCCGGCTCGTCCGTCAAGACGATGTGATGTCCCAGATCGGGCGCAGCTCGATGTAGCCCGCAGGGGCCGGGCACTGCTCGGCGAGCTCGCGCGCCTGGGCGTCGTCGGCCGCCTCGATGAGGTAGTAGCCGCCGAGCACTTCCTTGAGGTCCGGGGCCGGATTGTCGACGACCGTGACGTCCGCCGACCGGGTGTTGCGCAGGAACGTCGCCGTGGCCACCGGCAGCAGCGCCTCGCCGCCGAGGATCTTGGCACCGGACTTCTCCACCGTGGCGGTGAAGTCACCGTGCATCTGCATCACCTCGTTGAACTTCGGCGATCCGGGCTCCACCCCCTCGAACGCGGCCTCGTCCTCGACGATCAGCATCAGGTACTTGGGCATGTCCCATCCTCTCTCACCACCGCCGCCCGGTGCGGCGGACTTCATCAAGACGAACGGGCGCAGGCCGAATCGACAACGCGGAACTCTTACTTGTGATCCCTATCTTGGTGGGCACGAACGTCCCAAGGAGACGCTGAACCGCCCATGTTCAAGAACACCTTCAAGACCGTGGTCCTGCTGGCCGGCCTCGGCGGCCTGGCCGTCCTGATCGGCGGGCTGCTCGGCGGGTCGACGGGGTTGATCATCGGTCTGGTGATCGGCCTCGCCATCGTCGGCTTCTCGTACTGGAAGAGCGACAAGCTCGCCCTGCGCGCCGCTCGCGCAAAGGTGGTGACCGCCGCCGAGGCGCCCGAGCTGTACCAGATGGTGGCCGGGCTCGCCCAGCGGGCCGACCTTCCGATGCCCACCGTGGCGATCTCGCCCGACGCCCAACCCAACGCCTTCGCCACCGGGCGCAATCCGCACCACGCCGTGGTGTGCGTCACCCAGGGGTTGTGGCAGACCCTGCCCCGCGACCAGATCGAGGGCGTCCTCGCCCACGAGATGATGCACGTCCGCCATCGCGACATCCTGATCGGCTCGGTCGCCGCGGCGATCGCCACCGGCATCAGCTTCCTCGCCCAGATGGCGATGTTCTCCGCCATCTTCGGCGGGCGTGACGACGACGACGGAGGCAACGCGATCGGCGCCCTGCTCGTCGCCTTCCTGGCACCCGTCGCCGCGGGCTTGATGCAGATGGCAATCAGCCGGTCGCGCGAGTTCGAGGCCGACCGGGGCGCCGCCGCGCTGCTCGGCACCGGCGAGCCCCTCGCCCGTGCGCTCGAGAACATCGAGGTCGTCGCCAAGCAGCGGCCGATGCAACAGCCGGCCCCGCAACAGGCGTACGCCTGGATCCACAACCCCCTCGCCGAGAGCAAGCAGCGCCGCAGCGGCCCGGACCTGGCCCGCCTGTTCTCGACCCACCCCTCGACCGCCGAGCGCGTCCGCCGCTTGCGGTCGACGTCCCCCGCCCGCATCTGACCCCTTCCCATCCGAGTGTCTTCGGGCATCGGAGTGTCTTGCGCGGGGCCTTCCCTCAGTAGACACTCGGTCGGCACAAGACACTCGGATGGAGCTAGTGGAAGTCGCGGCTGAGGTGGAACGTGCTCCCGGGCAACCCGAGCGGACTGAGGTGTTCCGCCACCAGGTTGATCACGCCTTCGCTGCGCTCGAGGCGACCGCGGATCACCATCGCCGGCGCCTCCAGCGCCACCCGGCGGAACCGGGCCCAGCAGCCCTTCGACACGACCACGTTGATCAACCCGGTCTCGTCCTCGAGGTTGAGGAACGTCGTGCCCTGCGCCGTCATCGGCCGCTGACGGTGGGTGACCACCCCGGCGACCGTCACCCGTGAACCGGGCTCGACGGCCCACAGCCCGGCCGACGTGACCACGCCGAGCCCGGCGAGCTGCTCGCGCAGGAACCGCGTCGGGTGCCCGTCGGGCGAGACGCCGGTGGCCCACAGGTCGGCGACCGCCTCCTCCACCGACGACATGCCCGGCAGCCGCGGTGGCTCGGCCCCGGTCACCACGCCGGCGAGCCGGTCCGGACGCGACTGGGCGACGGCCCCGACCGCCCACAGCGCCTCCCGCCGCTCGAGCCCGAAGCACTCGGTGAACACCCCCGCCGTCGCCATCGCCTCGAGCTGGGCCAGGTTCAACGCCGGCACCCGTCGCACGAGGTCCTCGGGCGACGTGTAGGGCCGACCCGCCTCGATCTCCTTCGCCAGGTCCTCACCGATCCCCCGTACCGACCCGAGCCCGAGGCGAACTGCGAGCCCACTGTCCTCCAGGGTCGCCGTGGCCAGCGACGCGTTGAGGTCCGGGGTGCGCACGACGACGCCGTGCCGGCGGGCGTCCTGCACCAGGGTGTGCGGGCTCCAGAACCCCATCGGCTGGGCGTTGAGCAGCGCCGCGCAGAACGCCGCCGGCTCGTGGTACTTGATCCACGACGACGCGTAGACGAGGTAGGCGAACGACACCGAGTGCGACTCGGGGAACCCGTAGTTGGCGAACGCCTTCATCTTCACGTACAACTCGTCGGCGATCTCCCCGGTGATCCCCCGCTCGGCCATCCCGGCGTAGAGCCGCTCGCGCAGCCGCTCCATCCGCGCCGCCGACCGCTTCGACCCCATCGCCTGGCGCAGCTCGTCGGACTCCGCCGGGGTGAACCCGGCGACATCGATCGCCATCTGCATCAACTGCTCCTGGAACAGCGGCACCCCGAGCGTCTTCTCCAGCGACTTCGCCAGCAGCGGGTGGAGGTACGTGACCGGCTCCTGGCCGTTACGCCGGCGGATGTAGGGGTGCACCGACCCGCCCTGGATCGGGCCCGGGCGGATCAGCGCGACCTCGACGACGAGGTCGTAGAACGCCCGCGGCCGCAGCCGGGGCAGCGTGGCCATCTGCGCCCGCGACTCGATCTGGAACACGCCCACCGTGTCGGCCTGGCAGAGCATCTCGTAGACCTCGTCCTCCTGCGGGATCGTCGCCAGATCGACCTCGTAGCCGCGGTGCTCACGGATCAGGTCGATGGCGTAGTGCAGCGCCGACAGCATCCCCAGCCCGAGGAGGTCGAACTTCACCAGCCCGGCCGCCGCGCAGTCGTCCTTGTCCCACTGCAGCACCGAGCGGTCCTTCATCCGCCCCCACTCGACCGGGCACACCTCGATCACCGGTCGGTCGCAGATGACCATCCCGCCCGAGTGGATGCCGAGGTGCCGCGGGGCGTCCTCGACCTGGGCGGCCAGCTCCAAGACGCCGTCAGGGATCCCGTGGTCCGGCTGCCGCGCCGTCGCCGCCACGTTGCCCCAGCCGTCGATGCGCTTGGACCAGGCGTCCTGCTGGCCGGGGGCGTGGCCGAGCGCCTTGGCCATGTCCCGCACCGCCGACCGCGCCCGGTAGGTGATGACGTTGGCGACCTGGGCGGTGTGGTGGCGGCCGTGCTTGTCGTAGACGTACTGGATGACCTCTTCCCGCCGGTCGCTCTCGATGTCGATGTCGATGTCCGGGGGGCCGTCGCGCTCGGGCGACAGGAAGCGCTCGAACAGCAATCCCAACTTGACCGCGTCGGCGGCGGTGACGCCGAGGGCGTAGCACACCGCCGAGTTGGCGGCCGATCCCCGGCCCTGGCAGAGGATGTCGTTGCGCCGGCAGAACTCGACGAGGTCCCAGACGACGAGGAAGTAGCCGGGGAAGCCGAGGTGCTCGATGATCGCCAGCTCACGGTCGATGGTCTGCCAGGCGAGGGAGTCGGCACGACGCTCGCCGTAACGGCGGCGGGCGCCCTCCTCGACGACGCGGCGGAGGAACTGCATCTCGGTCAACCCGTCCGGGCACGGGAACGGCGGGAGCGCGGGGGCGACGAGCGACAGGTCGAAGGCGGCGGCCCGCCCGATCTCCCCCGCCAGCTCGACGACCCCGGGATAGCGGGTGAAGCGACGGGCCTGTTCGGCGCCCGAGCGCAGGTGGGCGCCGGCCGCAGCCGGCAGCCACGGGTCGAGCTCGGCCAGGCTGCGCCGGGACCGGACGGCAGCCAGCGCCGTGGCCAGGCGGCGCTGGGCCGGCGTGGCGTAGTGGGCGTTGCTCGTGGCGATGCACCCGACGTCGTTCCGGGCGGCGAGCTCGGCGAGCGCGTCGTTGCGGGCCGAGTCGAGCGGGTCGCCGTGATCCCAGAGCTCGATGAGAACGCGATCACGCCCGAAGGCCTCGACGAGGCGGTGCAGCTCGCGCCGCGCCGCCGCCGGCCCGTCGGCGACGAGCGCCCGGGGCACCGCTCCCTTGCGGCACCCGGTGAGTGCCCACACGTCGCCGGCCGTGTTCCGGGCGACGTCGGCCAGCGTGAACTGCGGCGCTCCCTTCTCCCCGGCCAGGTGACCGAGGCTCACGGTGCGCGCCAACCGGGCGTACCCCCGCGGGCCATCGGCCAGCAGCAACAGGTGGTCGCCGTGCGGATCGGGCGCATGTGAATCGGGCACCCGTCCGGTGTTCACCTGCGTCCGCGTCTCGTCCTCCGCGAGGACCATCTGCTGCTCAGGGGCGAGGCCGGGCGTCAGCGTGATCTCGGTGCCGAACACCGTCGGCAGCCCGACGGCGCGGGCCGCCTCGGCGAAGCGCACGACGCCGTAGAAGCCGTCGTGGTCGGTGAGGGCGAGGGCCTCCAGACCCAGCCGGGCCGCCTCGGTGGCCAGCTCCTCGGGATGCGACGCCCCGTCGAGGAAGGAGAAGTTGGAGTGGCAGTGCAGCTCGGCGTAGGGCACCTCGCCGTCCCGCCGCCGTACGCCGTCGGGCTCGAACGGTTGCCGCCGCCGGCTCCACGCCGGCCCGTCACCACCGGCGTTCCACGACGGGCTGCCCGGCGCCCGGCCATCGCGAGATTTCGATTGCTCGCCTCCGGCTCGCGTGCGCCCGGAGAGCGCGGCCTCGAGCTCCTTCCAGGTCCACGATGGGTTGTTGAACCCCACCGATCAAGTATCGAACGATTGTCCGCCGAACGCAAGTTCGAAGCAGTGGACGTCAGGGCGTCCAGTTCGCGTCCCGCCCGAACGCCGCCAGCAGGGCGGCGCGCGGGTCGTCGTCGAAGGCGCCGTCCACCCGCGGGCCGATCGCGCCGGCCCCGCGGTACAGCTCCTCCCGATCGGTGAACCACGCCGCGACCACCGCGACGAGCTCCGGGTCGAGCGCCGTCTCGCCGTCAGTTGCCGCGGCGAGGTCCCACGCGTGGATCAGGTGATCGGCCGCCAGTTGGTGGACGTACTCGACCACGTCCTCGTCTCCGTACGACAGATGGACCCGCCCGCCGGCGGGCACGACCTCGGCCACCATCGCCACTGCCTCGTCGGCGGCACGGCGGGCCGACGCGGCGGGGTCGTGGCCGAGCAGGTCACCGTCGAACTCGCTCCCGACGTCGGCGATCGTCGCCCCTTCCAGCAGTGGCACGGTCCACCGGTCCTCGCCGACGACGTGGTTGACGAGCTCGCGTGCGTTCCACTCCGCACAGGGCGTCGGGCCATGCCAGCGGTCGGCCGGCACCGTCGCAACCCTCGCGACGAACTCCGCGACGCAGCGACCGTGCAGGGTGATCACGTCCATGGCAGGCAGCCCCCTCCGAACTGCCCCAACCTTACGCGGTCAGCGCATGGCGGCGGCCAGGGCGCGCAGAATGCCTTCCATGTACGGCTCGGCGATGGCGAGCGCCTCGTCCCAGGCGAACCAACCCACGTCCTGACTCTCGCCGGGCGGCGGCTCGGGGTCGGCGTCGCCGCCGTCGAGCAGGTAGCGCAGGTCGAGGTGCGTGTGACCCCTCGGTCCCGGGTGCACGTCGACGTGAGCCAGCGTCGGTGCGTTGCGGTGGTGGACGACGGTGAGCCCGGTCTCCTCGGTGGTCTCGCGGACCGCCGCGTCCCATGGCGTCTCGCCCGGATCGATGTGGCCACCAGGCTGGATCCAGATGCCGAGCACTCGGTGCCGGTGCAGCACGACACCGCGAGGGCCGACGACGAGCGCCGAGGCAGTCACGTGGGTGGGGTCGGCGTGCTCGGAGAACGGCTCGGCCAACCCGACGACCTCGCGGAGGAAGCGCTCGATGCTGATGCGCTCGCGTTCGTCGACGGGTGTGCGGGCCCGGACCTCGGCGAGGATCTGCGTGAGTCCGGGAGACATGGCGGCGCACGGTAGCCAAGCCTGGGCCGGACGTACCATCTCGCCGTGACCGCCCTGCCCCTGATCGACGTCGCGGCGTTGCGCGACCCGCGCGCCGACCACGGGCCGGTCGCCCGCCTGATCGACGACGCCTGCCGCCGCTTCGGGTTCTTCCGCATCGCCGGCCACGGCGTGCCCGCTGCGCAGTTGGCCGAGCTCGAGCGCCTCGCCCGCGAGTTCTTCGCCCAGCCCGAGGCGATCAAGGCCGAGATCGCGATGGTGCACGGCGGGACCGCGTGGCGCGGCTGGTTCCCGCTCGACGGCGAGCTCACCTCGGGCCGTCCGGACCACAAGGAAGGGATCTACTTCGGCACCGAGTTGGGCGCCGACCACCCGGCCGTGCGGGCGGGACGGCCGCTGCACGGTGCGAACCTCTTCCCGGCGGATCCCGCCGGGCTGGGCCCGGCCGTCCTGGCGTGGATCGACGCGATGACGGCACTCGGGACGGTGCTGCTGCGCGCCATGGCCATCGGTCTCGCCCTGCCGGCCGATTGGTTCGAGCGCCACGTCACCGCGGACCCGACCGTGCTGTTCCGCATCTTCCGCTACCCGCCGGGCTACACCGACGGCTGGGGCGTCGCCGAGCACACCGACTACGGCCTGTTGACGATCCTCGCCACCGACCGCCACGACGGGCTCCAGGTCCACGGGCCGGACGGGTGGATCGACGTGCCGTCCGATCCGGAGGTCTTCGTCGTCAACCTCGGCGACATGCTCGACCGGATGACCGAGGGTCGCTACCGGTCGACGCCCCACCGGGTCGTCAACCGCACGGGCGGAGACGCGGCTGTCGTTCCCGTGCTTCATCGACCCGTCATGGGACGCGGTGTGCCCGCGGCTGCCGCTGGCGGGCAGCCCGCCCCCCGACGACGCCGCTCGCCGGTGGGACGGCACGAGCGTGCGGGGGTGGGAGGGAACCTACGGCGAGTACCTCACGGCCAAGGTCGCCAAGGTCTTTCCGGAGCTCGTGCACCACCTGGGGTGACGGCTAGGCCGGCTGCTTCGCGCTGATCAGTGTGGTGACCGGCACGTCGTAGTGCTGCTCGACGCGGTGCGGGAGGTCGAGCTTGAGCCAGCGCGACACTTTCGACGGCAGGGTCGACAAGATGATCTCGTCGTAGGCCTGGTCGATCATCGCATCGTCGATCGCCCGCATCGGGTGGGCGTCGCCGACAACGCCGTCGGCCACGGCGCCGGCGGCGCGGAACCGGGCGAGCGCCTCGTCCATGCGGTGGCGGGCGATGGTGCGCGCCTCCCCTTCGGTCCAGGTGGCGTGCTCGTGCGGCGGGGTCGCCGGCACGAGCAGCGTGAAGTGGCACGCGCCGACGCTCATCCGGGTCTTCACGACATCGAGCAGCTCGTCGCCGCACGCGGTCTGGTTGGCGACGACGAGGATGCGACGAGGATCCATGACGATCACCTCCACCGCCCGTTCTACTCGTTCTGTCGGTCGGAATCGACCGGATCGGGCCGGCGCCGACCGACAGAACGAGGGGGATCAGGCGTAGGCGGCGGCGATCCACCAGCGGCGGTGCTCGGCCAGCACCAGGTGGGCCGCGCCGTCGGCGGTGACGACCTGCAGGCGGGCCAGGCGGCGGTGCCGCCAGGACTCCCACCACCGCTCGTCGAGGGGCCACGGCCCGGCCCACGCCGTGACCGGCTGGGGGGCGCGGCCGTCGATCGCCAGCGTGGCCGGGGTCGCGCTGAGCTCGCCCCGACCGCTCACCCGCACCGGGAGCCCCTCGGCGTCGGCGAGCTCGGCCGGGCGGACCTCGGGCCACACGACCGCCGGCGCGGGGGCGGGCACGGCCCCCGGCCACGGGCCGGAGTCGAGCGAGGGCCGCAGCCGTTCAGCGGTGTCGTCGGGATCGATGACGTCGGTGGTGGCGGCGGGCACCCATCGGTACCGGTCGCCCGGCAGCCGCCCGCCGTGCCAGGCCGGGACCAGGACGGCGCGGTCGCCGACGAGCCCGGTCAGCCGGGTGACGGCTCGCGCCGCCCGCTCGTCGGCCGCCGACCGCCCACCCCACAGACCCAACTGGTCACCGTCGTCGCCGCGGACCTCGTCGGGATCAAGCCGGAGGAGAACGACCCCTCCGGTCAGCCCACCCGGCTGGCTCGCCCAGCCGTCGAGCTGCCAACGCACCCGCTCGACCATCGCCGGCGCCGACATCCCGGCCGCCCGGTACCACGCCCGCTCGCACCGTTCCCCGTGCTCGGTCTCGGCGGTGATCACCAGCCGCGTGCACACACGGCCATCGGCGACGAGCGCGGCGACGAGCCCGTCGGCGAGGTGCTTGCCGACGAACACCAACGAGTCGAGCTGGGTGACCGGATCGTCGAAGCTGTGCTCGACCCCGCGCTCGGTCGGCGGATCGGCCGCGGCGGCCGGGCGGTCGTCGGACCCGCTGGCGAGACGGTGGGCATGACGCCCGGGCGGACCGAACCGGGCCAGGACGTCGCCGACCGGCAGGGCGGCGAGGTCGCCGAGGCGGGCCAACCCGAGCCGGGCGAACAACCCGACCAGCTCGGCGTCGATCTCCCCCACCTCCGCCAGCCAGGCGACCGGGAGCGGGGCGAGGTAGCTGGCGGCCTCATTGGGCGTGACGACAAACGGTTGATGTGCCGCCAGGCGTGCGGCCACGGCCGAGGTGAACCGCCCGTCCGCGATGCCGACATGCGCTTTGGTCACGGTTTTGGTTGGGGGGTCAACCATTTTCGTGACCAAAGCGTCGTGGACGGCGGCCACGAGCTGCTCGGCCAGTCGCTCATCGCCGCCGAAGTACCGCGACGGACCGCGTGCGGCGAGGCAGAGCCATCCCGGTTCGACCACCTCGAGCCGGGGTGCAAAGCGGCGACCGACGGCGGCCACCACGGGCTCGAAGGCGCGGGCGTCCCGGTCCGGATCGTGGTCGAGCAGGACGGCATCCGGGCAGCGCTGCTGGGCCACGCGCCGGCGCTGACCGATCTCCACGCCCTCGGCGGCCGCCGCCGGCGAGCGGGCCACGACCCGGTTGGCGTGCAGGACCATGGCCGGCACGTCGGGTGCGACCGCGGCCGCGGTCACCGGCCAGTCGGGGCACCACACCGTGACCATGCGCCGGGACATCGCCGTCACCCCACCATCACCCCACCGTCACCCCACCGAGCGCAGCACCGCCGCGGGTTCCTCTCCGGCGGCGCTCGCTGCGCTCACGCCGCCACCAGAGGCCGGGAGCCACAGGTTGGCGCGCCGCGGCCGGGGGACCCGGCGGCCGGACGCCTCGACGGTGACCCGTCGTCCCTGGAGGTGCCCCCACCCCTGCTCGACGCCCTCCCACACCGGGGTGGACGACTCCATCACGACGTCCGCGGTCAGTGGGCCGGCGTCGCCCACCGCGACGAGCACGGCCTCCCGGGCCTTGACCCGGGCCGACACCCGGCGCAGGGCGGCCGCCCCGAGGCGGCGGGGGACCCGGGTGATCACCACCTCGAAGCCGTCGAGCACCGCCGCCGTCAGCTCGGCCCAGTTGTCGTCACGCGTCAAGTCGACGCGCACGAGCCGTTCCAAGGGGATGCCGAGCTCGGCCGCGGCCTCCACCCCTAGCCACGGCACGTCGACGACGGCCAACCAGGCGCCGGCTGCGGTGGCCTCGACGGCGAGGGCGAGGGCGAGGGACGGGGCGGCGGCGCCGCGGCACACCACCGCCTGACCACGGACCAGGGACCCGGCGGGAAACAGTGGGACCAGTGCCTCGGCGACCGGCAGGGTGCGGTCGCGGGCGAGCGTCGTGGGGGCGACGGCGGCGGCCAGGTCCATGTCCGAAGTCTACGAACGAGTGTTCGTGGACGCAATGGGGCGATTCCCGCCCAGACGGGGTCAGCCCGCTTGCTTCGCCCTCCAGCGCTCGCGCGCGGCGCGGCTGCGCTCGAGGAGGTGGGCCGGCACGCGCTTGGCCGCCTCGCTCAGCGCGGCGTCGCTCGCCGCGTCACCACTCCCGGCCGGGGCGCCGCCGGCGGGCTCCTCCTCCGCCGGCTCGACGTCCTCGAACGCGGGCGGAGCCATGCCCGGCTTCCAGTACTTGTAGAGGTCGCGCATCACGTCGGCGAGACCGTTCGCGCTCTGCTCGGTCGCGAGGTCGACGGTGACGATGTTCGAGTACACGTGCACGCCCTCGACCTGGCCGGTGGCGAAGAGCCGCCGGGCCAGCTCGGCTGCCGGGCGCGGGCCGAACGCGTCGTCCGCGGACCGGAAGTGCTCGTGACCCATGCCGGTCAACGCCCGGTTGAGCTCGAACCGCACGATCCCGGGCGACGAGCTCGGCTTCTCCGTGACCGCCACCGGCTGACCCATGGCGGAGAAACGTACCGCGTCAGCTGGCGCGGGCCGCAGCGATGCCGTGCCGCACGGCCCAGGCCGCGATCTCCGCCCGGCTGGACAGGCCGAGCTTGGCGAGGATGTTCGACACGTGCACGGCGGCGGTCTTCGGCGAGATGAACAGCCGCTCGGCGAGCTGGCCGTTGGTGAGCCCGTCGGCGATCAGCGCCGCGACCTCCCGCTCGCGCGCGGTCAGCTCACCGTCGGGACGCGTCGAGGGCCCTTCCAGCCGGCGGGCGAGGGAGGCGGCGCGATCCCGCCGCACTCCGGGCCAGCGGGCGAGGTCGTCGTCGAGCACCCGGCGCACCGCTTGCAGGGCACCGGCCCGGTCCCCGGTCGCAGCCAGAGATGCGGCCAAGGCCGTGCGCAGCGACCCCAGGAGCGGCCGGGCGAGGCGCGGCTCGGGCTCGCCGAGCACGGCGGCCAGCGCCCGCGTCGCCGCGGCATGGTCGCCGGACGCGGCGAGCAGGAGCCCGTCGATGTGCGCATGGAAGTTCGCCGCCGATGGGTGGCCGCCGAGCCACTGCTCGACCAGCCCGGTGCGGACTTCGGCGGGCGGCACGCCGGCGGCCAACGCCGCCTCGGTCGCCGTCACGACGTAGTTGAGCGCGGAGTTGACGTCGGGCACGGGGGCGCTGCGGATCAGAGCGGAGAAGGCGTCCCGACCGGCCGTCGCATCGCCGTCCGCCGCGGCCAGCTGCAGCTCCAGCATGACCCGCTGGTGAAGCTTGTCCGCCGGCTTGCCCGGAGGGGCGGACCGGAGGTGGGCGACACGCGCCCTGGCGTCGGTCAGCCGGCCTTCCTCGAGGGCGTAGTTCGCCTGCCACCCGAGCGCCCAGCAGTTGTCCTCGTCGCCGGTGTTCCACCACTGCTCGCCTTCGGCGTTGGCCCGGCGCAGGGCGGCCAGATCGCCGGCGTCGTACGCCGCCGCGACCTCCCACAGCAGGCCCACGCTCGACCCGAGCTTGTCGATGCCGACCCGCCGGCTCGCGTCGAGCAGTTCGGCACGCATCGCGCGGCCCTCGGGCGAACTGGGCGACACGAGCTCGAGACTGTTGCTGAGGGCCCGGCAGAGCAGGACGTTGTCGCCGAGACGGCGGGCGTGGTCGATCGCGTCGTGCATCGCCGCCGTCGCCTCGGCCCGGCTGGTCGCGCCGATCATCGCGCTCGCCGCCTCGACCCGCGCCCGGGTCGCGGTCGCCTCGTCGCCGGCGATGTCGGCGTCGGCGCGGGCGAGCTCGGCCCACGCGATCGCCTCCTTCCAGTTGCCGACGAGCATGTGCACCTGGGCGAGGGCCGCTCGCGCCGGACCGCGGACCTGGGGCGACTCGAGCGACTCGGCGTAGCGCTGGAGGGCCGGCGCGCCGTCGCCGCGGCGCCGGCGTCGCTCAGCTCGCCGTGGAGCCGGGCGACGAACCGCATCGACTCGATGCGGTCGGGAGGCTCGACCGCGATGCGCTCCCACCGCACGGCCGTGCCGAGGGCCTCGTCGAGGAAGTTCAACCGCCACGCCGCCTCGGTGGCGACGGCGAGCAGTTCGGGATCGTTGGGCGCCTCGCCGAGCGCGTCGGCGGCGAGCCGCAGCGCCTGGAACGTGTGACCCTTGGCGAGGTACATCGGGGCACCCTTGCGGGCGATCGCGGGCACCTCGTCGTAGCGCCCGGCGCCGATGGCGTGGTGGGCGAGGGCCGCGTGGTTGAGCAGCGGCGCGGCCCGGACGGCCTCGAAGCTCCGTTCGTGCAGCCGTCGCCGCTCCCGACCGAGCAGCTGATGCTCGATGGCGTCGGCGACGAGGGCGTGGGCGAACCAGAAGCGGTCGTCGTCGACCTCGACGACGACGCCGGCCGCGGTCAGGGCGCGGAGCGCGGCGAGCACGGCGTCGTCCTCGATTCCGGCGACGTGGACAAGGGCGTCGAACGGCGCCGAGCGACCGAACACGGCGAGCGCCTCGACGACGGTGCGCTGGGCCGCGTCGAGGCCGGCGAGCTGGTGCTGCACCGCCTCCTCCAACGACCACGGCAGCTCGGCGGTGAGCAGGTCGCCGGCACCCGACCGCGGACCGCAGCAGCGGATCAGCTCCTCGACGACGAACGGGACCCCGCCACTGCGCCGGTAGAGCGCCTCGACGACGGCCGACGGGGGCTGATCGCCCCGGATGGCGGCGACGAGGGCGGCGACCTCGGTGCGATCGAGACGGTCGAGCCGCACCTGTTCGACGGCGTGGCGGCGCTCGAGCCGGAGCACCAGCTCGCCGCCGGGCTGGCCGCGAGACAGCTCGGCCGGACGGTACGTGCCGATCACGACGAGTTGCGGCCAGCGCTGCTGGGCGATCCGGTCGATCACGTTGGCACTCGCGGCGTCGATCCAGTGGAGGTCCTCGATCACGAGCACGGCCGGCCCGCGCTCGAGCGCCGCGGCGACGGCGCGGAACGCACCCGCCGCCGGGTCGGCAGGGTCAACATCGTCGCCATCGCTCCGCGCGACCAGCCCCGCCACGGCGTCACCGGACCGGCCCATCGATCCGGGTTGGGCCGTCGCGACCAGCGTCGTCGCGGACGGCGGCAGCGTCGCCACCAGCTCCCGTACGAGGCGGGTCTTGCCGATCCCCGCTTCGCCGGACACCAGCGCGACCGACGGCTGATCGCCCGTCATCACGTCAGCGGCCTCGAGGATCCCGGCCAGATGGGCGAACGGGCCGGCCCGCCCGACCATCACGGGGCTCATCCCCGGCCGGCCGGTCAACATGCGATCGACGCTACCGCCGCCTCCCGGCCACCCCAGGGGGCGGCCGGGAGATCGGCATCGATCCGGCTACGCGACACACGTGTCGCGACCGGAGGGATCGCGGTCGCGCCGGGGAGGGGGCACGACCACGAGGCGGCGAGGGTCGGGGGGCGGAGGCGCGGCGGGTGCTACGGCGTCGCGGCGGCGGCCGAACCAACGCCGCCGGCGCGGAGCGTCCGCCGAGACCCGCCCCCGGGTGGCCCGGCCGACGAGCTCTTCTTGGCGCATGCGCACGACTGCGTAGTTGAGGTCGAAGTGGTACATCGGGGGCTCCCTCACGGGGGGTGGTGACGGTGCTCTCATCGTGGCCACCTAAGGCACGCCCGCGCATCGGACGATGTACCTATTTCCCGCCGCGACGCCCTTCGGCGGCGTGACGCTTGACACGCGATAGTTGCCGCCACCAGGCTTTCCGGCGCGGGCGGAGAGCGGAGAGCGGAGAGGGGGACGGATGGCGGAGTCGGTCGCGGACGCCCCGGCCGCCGGCGCGGGCGCCCCGGCTCTGGGCGCCACCGATAGGCTCACCCAACCCCTCATGCGCCTTCCCCGCACGTCGCTGCTCGGCCGACTCGCCGGCGCCCACGCTCCCCGAGTGGTGCTGCTCGAAGCGCCGACCGGGTACGGCAAGTCGTGGCTCGTCCGCAAGGCCGCGCCCGACGGAGTGCTACGACTGCGCGGCGAGCTCGGCGTGTTCGCGGCCGGGGAGTTCCCGCCGGGGATCGACACCGTCGTCATCGACGATGCCCATCTGCTCGACGCCGACGCCGTCGCCCTGCTGGTGGACCGCATCGAGGAGACCGAGCCGCTTCGGCTCGTGCTGGCCGGGCGCATCCTGCCCGAGGGGCTGCACGAGGTCACCCAGCTCGTCGACGGAATGATCATCGACGCGTCGGCGATGGCCGTCGCCCCCCACGAGATCGTCGATCACGTGCCGGACCGCTCGGCCACGCTGGCGACCCGGGTGGTCGAAACGGCCGACGGGTGTGTCCGCATCATCGCCACCGCGCTGGATCAAGCGATGCGGGAGCCGGGTGCCGATCCGATCGCCCTCGCCTCCCGGATGGTGCGGGCTGCCAACTCAGCGGCGCTACTCCAGCTCGGCGCGCGCGACAACGCGGTCGTCGGCTTGCTCGCCCGAGCGCCAGGCATCGACCGGCGCCTCCTCGAGCGCCTGGCCGGGCCGGGCTTCGTCGAGCGGGCCCTCGCGGCCGGCGTGCCGCTGCGTCGGCTGCTGACCGGCGGTCTCGACCTGGCGACCGCGGCGTCGTTCCGCTCGGCGCCGGTCGAGCCGACGGCGGCCGCCCACCTTGCCGTGGAGCTCGTCGAGCGGGACCGGCCGATCGAGGCGATCGGCCTGCTCCTCGACGCCGGCGCCCACGGCGACGCCGCCCGCATGGTGATGGACCTGAGTGAAAGTGTCGCCGACACGGTCGAGCCGCGGCTGCTCCTCGGGCTCCTCGCCCGACTCGGCACGGTCACCGAGCATGAACCGGCCTTGCTGCTGCTGCGCGCCGCGGCGACCCGGTCGATCGGACGGGTCGACGACGCGGTGGCCGACATCGACCGGGCGGTCGAGCTGGCCGCCACGAGCGAGCCTCGCCTCCGCCGGCGGGCCGAGGTCGAGGCCGCCCGTGCCCGCGTCGCCGAGGGACGCCACACGGATGCCGTCAGGGCCGCCGAGCAGGCGCTCGTCGACCTCGGCGTCGGTGAGGAGCACACCTACGCCCGGGCGTACGAGGTGCTCGCCGAGTGCGCGGCGACGTCGAACGCCCGCCCCGACCTCCAGCGGGCCGCCGAGTGCTATCGCGTCGCCGCCGCGGCGTGGGAGGGGTGCGGCGAGTACTCCCGCGCCCGGGCCTGCCGGCGCGACCTCGCGATGGGTGTGCTCGTCCAGCTCGGGCGGCACGACGAGGCGCTGGCCCAGCTCGGCCAGCTCCTCGCGACGGCCGACCTGTCGGACGCGGAACGCTCCTGGACAGTGCTGAGCGAGGGCTTCGTGCTCTACAACGCCAACCGCCTGGAGAGCGCCGACGCGCGGTTCGTCCGGGTGGCCGACGTCGGGTACGTGCACGACAACCCGCGCCTGATCGCCGCCGCAGCGTGGGGTCGGGCGCTCGTCGCGGCTCGCCGCGGCGACGTCGACAACACGCTGCGCTGGGTCGCGACCGCCGAGAACACCGCGCTGACCGATGCCGACGACGTGCTCGGCGTGCTCTTCCTCTGCGACGTCGCGACCGCACTCGGCGCGCTCGGTGAGACCGAACTGGCGTCGCGCTACCTGACCCGTGCGCTCGACCGGCGGTCGGTGTTCCCGGACCAGGTGGCGTCGACGAAGTTCCTGCTCGAGGCGCGCCTCGGTGAGCTCGGCGACATCGACGAGCAACTGCGAGCCACACCGCCGGCCGAATGGTGGCGCGTGCAGTTGCTCGCAGCCCACGCGGCCGCCCGGCAGGGTGATCTCGACACGGCCAGGAGGCTGCTCATCGACTGCGAGCGGGAGCTGATCGCCCTCGGATTCAGCAGCGCCACCGCACTCGGCGAGGGGAAGACCCAGAGCGAGCTCAACGCGATGCTCCAGCGGGGACCGGCGCAGGTCGAGTTGACCGCGGCCATCGTGCCGCGGGCGTCCCGCAGGGGCGCGACGCAACGGCTGCGCGTGATCGGCGGGGCGATGGCGGTCGAGGACGGCGACAGCGTGCGCAAGGTCCCGCCCGGCAATCCGCAACGGGTCGTGGGCGTCGTCGTCGCCAACGGCGGCAGCGCGACGTTCGACCAGCTCAGCGAGGCGATGTGGCCAGGCGAGGATGTCGACGTGAGCCGAGCACGGCTGCGCAACGTCCTGCTGCGACTCCGGCGGGCGGTCGACGACGTGGTGGTTCGGTCCGGGTCAGGGGTCCGCCTCGCCGACGACGTCGTCTGTGACCTGATCGAGTTCGACCGCATGGCGCTCGATGCCCTGTCGTCGGCACGGGCCGACCCCGAGCTCGCCGGCCGGGTCGCCGCCGAGGCGGTGCGCGCCGGCGACGGCACCGTGTTCGCCGGCTTCGAATACGAGGAGTGGGCGATCGCGGCCCGCCGCTCGGCCGAGCAACGGATGATCGGGCTGCTCGACCTGCTGTCGGTGCAGGCGGAGGACGCCGGCGACCTTCCGGCGGCCCAGGCGCTGGCCGAACGTGCCCTCCGCCTCGACCGCTACACCGACTCGCGGTACGTCCGCCTCGCCGAGCTGCTCACGCTGCAACACCGAGTCGCGGCGGCGATCGCCGTACTCGACGACGCGGCCGAGGTGGCGCGCGAGATCGGTGGGGCGCTGCCGGCGTCGGTGTCGCGGCGGCGCGACGACCTGGTGCGGCGCACCGCGACCGGCGATTGACAGATTCGCCCGCGAGACTCGGGCCGCCGCCCGACGTCAGAGGTGACTAGTAGAAGCGGGGCCCTCCGTAACGAGCGCTCGCCACTGCGGCGACCACGGGAAGGGCCGAAGCCACAAGGGCAAGGAGGCGCGGGAAACGGTAGGAGGGGCGAACGCGTGTCATGGCCTCATCCTGGGGGAGATGGCGTACCCCGTGCGTACCACGGCGTGCGCCGGACGGCATTGCACGCCCATGCTACTGGCGTCCTCCACGATGCCCCCGGTGTTGCTCACGATCGAACGTCAATGGGTCGAGGACGACGAGCGCACGGAAGCGCTTACAGCTCCGCCCGCCGACGCGCCGGCCCTGGTCGCGCGGCGTGGTCCCGTCGTCGCCCTCCGGCAGCGCCCGGTCGTGGCCCTCGGCGCGCTGCTCGAACGGTCCACGATCGCGGGTGAGCGCCTGGTCACGGCCCACGACGTCGCCGGCCGGGCGTGCTGGATCCCGGCCGACGCCGTGTGGTCCGACGCCGATAACTCCGAACGGCCCCAGCGCCCCCGTCCGGTCGGGCTGGCGACGGCTCCGACGAGGGAGCGCGCGCTCGGCGTCGGGATCAGCGACCGTCTCGGCTGGGAGGCCGTGCTCGCGTTCGAACGCGGCGAGCAGCTGCCCTCGGTCGAAGCGGAGGCAGGACGGGAAACGTCCGGTGACCATGACCGGCTGGTGGTGCTGGACGGCCGCCTGGGTCACGACGTGCCGACGGTGGTCGTGCTCGGCGACGACTTCGTGCGCTGGGGTGCGGCGGCGACCTGGTCGACCGCGGTGCACCGGGCGCTGTACGGCGACGACGGCAGCATCGCCGTCGAGCGGGAACTCGCCGACATCACCGCCATCCTTGCTCGGGACGGACTCGACCTGGCCACCGTCGATCTCGGGACGGCTCTGCTGCGCCGGGCCGGCGTCATCCGCTGCTCCGTTCAGCTCGTTGTCCGCCCGCAAACGCTTTCCGACCCCTCTCACCAGGGCAAGTGACGAGCTGGGACGACGGTGGGACGCGGCTGCGGTGGAGTGGGCACCGTGCCGGCGGCGGCACATGGTTTCCGCGAGTCCTCTCCCTACAGACTCTGAGGTCGGGCCGCTCCTCGGGGTCGTGAAGTGTCCGCCCGCTCTTCACGACCTCGATAGGTCCTCTACCGTGACTGTCGCCGGCACACCCACCCCAGGTCAGCGCCCCCGCTGACCAACCGAGCGGCCCTGGTGAGCAGGGTCGTCGAAACCGTGTCCTGCAGCGTGTCACTCACGGGAACGATCCCGGGGGGCGAAGGGTACGGAGTCCCCGGCCCTGCTCCCGCTCGGGGGGTGGGCCGAGTCCTTCTCCGCTGCGTGTTCTGTGTGTCGCCTCGCGTACCGTCGCTGCTGTGATCACGATCGACGAGTTCAGGACCGAGGCCACCGAGTTCCTGCGGTCCAACGCCGCGGAGAAGGCTCCCGAGCGCCGCTTCGTGTGGGGCGAAGGCTCCGACAAGGTCGCCACGTTCGAGGAGCGGGACCGCGCCACCGAGTCGGAGCTGCTCGCCGAAGCGCAGAAGTTCCGGGCCAAGCGGTTCGACGCCGGGCTCGGCTGGATCACCGGGCCCGAGGAGTTCGGCGGCCGCTCCCTCCCCGCGGCGTATCAACGGGAGTACGACTCCCTGGAGGGCCGCTACGACGTGCCCAGCCAGGCGTTCTTCCTCATCGGGCTCGGGATGGTGGCGCCGACGATCCTGGCCCACGGCAGCGACCCGGCCAAGGAGCGCTACCTGCGCTCCCTGTACCGCGGTGACATCGTCGCCTGCCAGCTGTTCTCCGAGCCGGGCGCGGGCAGCGACCTGGCCAGCTTGCAGACGCGAGCGGAGCGGGACGGCGACGAGTGGGTGATCACGGGGCAGAAGGTGTGGACGTCGGGTGCGCAGTACAGCGACATCGGCGAGATCATCGCCCGCTCCGATCCGGACCTGCCCAAGCACAAAGGCCTCACCGGGTTCCTCGTCGACATGAGAGCGCCAGGCGTCGAGGTACGGCCGCTGCGCCAGATGACCGGCGGGGCGAGCTTCAACGAGGTCTTCTTCACCGAGGTCCGGGTGCCTGACGACCATCGTCTTGGAGAAGTCAACAACGGCTGGGCGGTGGCCCTCACGACGCTCATGAACGAGCGGGCGGCGATCGGCGCCGGCGGTGGAGGCGGGACCGGCCTGCTCACCCGGGCGATCGAGATGGCCAAGGCGTTCGGGGCGACGGATGATCCGCTCGTCCGCCAGCGCCTCGCCGACCTGATCGTGCGCTCGCGGGTCGCGCAGTACACGAACCAGCGGGCGCTCGACAAGATCCGCGCCGGCCAGACCCCCGGTCCGGAGCTGAGCATCGCCAAGCTCGCCGGCACCCAGCTGTCGGTCGCGCTCTCGGAGTTCGTCGCCGGCGTGCTCGGCCCCAAGCTCGTCGCCGACAGCGGCGAGTGGGGAACCTACGCCTGGAACCAGTTCGTGCTCGGCACGCCGGCGATGCGCATCGCCGGCGGCAGCGACGAGGTGATGCGCAACATCGTCGGCGAGCGGGTCCTGGGCCTGCCGAAGGAACCCGGCATCGACACGACCTCACCGTTCCGCGACCTCAAGGTCGGCACCCAGAACAACTGACTTCACCCGTTCTGTCGGTCGAGAACAGCACCATCCGGCGCATTCCGACCGACAGAACGGTGGAGATGGCCCGCCAGCGCGGCGGCCAGCAGGTCCGGGAAGGCATCCGGCGTGCAGCTCAGGACCGACGCCCCGAGGGCGGCGAGCGCGGCCGCCTCGTGATGGTCGTGAGCGGGCGTGCCCTCGTCGTCGAGGGCGAGCAGCACCAGCACGGTGACCCCGTCGCGGACGAGCTCGGCGACGCGCCTGCGCATGGCGTCGGGATGACCACCCTCGAACAGGTCGCTGACCAACACCAGCACGGTCTCCCGAGGGCGGGTGACGAGCTGGCGGCAGTACCCGAGTGCGGCGCCGATGTCGGTACCGCCGCCGAGCTGCACCCCGAACACGACGTCGACGGGATCGGCGAGGAGGTGGGTCAAGTCGGCGACGGCGGTGTCGAACACCACCAACGACGTGCGCAGCGCCCGCAGCCGGGCGAGCACGCACGCGAACAGCGAGGCGTGCACGACGCTCCCGGCCATCGAGCCGCTCTGGTCGACGGCGATGATCACGTCCCGGGCCAGGCTGCGCTGGTGGCGCCCGAACCCGACGAGGTGCTCGGGGACGACCGTGCGCTGCTCGGGCAACCAGTGACGCAGGTTGGCGTGGATCGTCCGGGGCCAGTCGATGTCGGCAGGACGCGGGCGACGGGTCCGGTTCTGCCGAGCGAGGGCGCCGTGCACCGCCTGCCTCGTCCGATCGGCCAGCTGCGCCTCGAGCTGCCCGAGGACGGTGGCGACGACCTGGCGGGCCGTCGCTCTCGTCTCCTCGGGGAGCGCCCGGTTGAGCTCGACGAGCAGCGTCACGAGGTGGAGGTCCGGTTCCATCTCGCCGAGCAGCTCCGGTTCGAGCAGGAGCTGGCGCAGGTCGAGGCGGTCGACTGCGTCGCGCTGGAGCACCTGCACGACCGGCGTCGGGAAGTACCGACGGATGTCGCCGAGCCAGCGGGCGACGGACGGGGCCGAGCGGCTCAAGCCGCCGGACCGACCGGCGCCCCGCCCCGCCGACGTCGTCCGGTCGTAGAGCGCGCCGAGCGCGGCGTCGACGCGCACGTCGTCGCCGCGCAGCGCCGCGCCGGTGCCGTCGGCTTCGCCGCCGCCGAGCACCATCCGCCAGCGGCGGAGCCGCTCGGGCTCCGACACCCGGCCCGGGTGGTCGACGCTCACTGGTGCACCGTCCCACCGTGCAGCAGATCATTCAATGTGCGTCGGCGGCGCACCAGTGAGCCTTCGGCGCCGTAACGCTGATTCGCTCGCTCGAAGACTCGCTCGCTCACCGCGCCACCCCGCCGAGACCCAGCATCAGCCGCACCGTCGCCAGTCCCGCCGCGGCGCGATCGGGGTCGACGTCGTCGCCGGTGACGGGCGCGACCTCGACCCGCCCGGTGCTCAGCAGCCCGCCGAGCTGACGCCGTTCGGCGGGCTCGAACGCGCCGAAGGTGCGGCGCAGCAGCGGCACCACGTCGGCGAACGGATCCGGGGCGAGCGAGCCGATCCACTCGTCGACTGCAGCCAAGAGCGTCGTGTCGTGGAGCAGGATCGTGCCGCTGCCGGCGAGGAACCCTTCCACGAACGCCGCGCCCGTCGCCGCCGGCGTGCCGGGCGTGAGCGCCTGGCCGAGGCGCGCCTCGACCCGCTCCTCACGTCCGAGGTCGTGCACGAGGCGCGTCGCCCGGCCCCGGATCAGGCCGTGCCCGTGCCGGTCGTCCGCCAGCTGCTCGAGCACCGCCGGCCATTCGTCGTCGCGGGCGGGATGGTCGACGACGGCCAGTGCCGCCTGGGCCGCGCTCATCCGTTCGACCAACGCCGTCGCCGCGTCCTGGTCGACGCCGCGGGCCGCTCGTTCGAGCCCGGCCACCACCCGCACCACGAGCTCGTCGAACACGGTGCGCAGCCCCGACGCGTCGGTGCCTCGCACATCGCCGTAGCGCATCGCGTCGGCGACGGGAGCCAAGGCGTCCATCAGCTCGGCCACGTCGGGCGCGTGGGCGGCGATCGCGCCGAGCGCACGGAGGGCGGGGCCAAGCGCCTCGGGCAGGTCGGCGAGCAGGGCGAGCTCGACGATGGTCGTGGCGTCGGCGAGGCGGCCGACCTCGGCCGCCCGCTCGGTCAGGCGGGAGGTGGCGGCGCCGGCGACGGTCGTCCCGTGGCCGGCCATCTCGACGAGACGGACCGACAGCTCGGGCTCCCAGGCCAGGTGCCAGGTCTCCCGGAACGTGCCACTGCTCCCCCGGCCGTCGCGCCGTACGCCCCATGGGATGTCGAGCGCGACGAGCCGATGAAGGAGGTGTGAGCGGCGCAGCCCGTTCGGCGTGCGCAGGTCGAGCTCGAGCGTCCGCGGCGACCCGTCCGGACGCAGGCGGGTCGCCCGTTGCGCGGCCGCGAGATCCCGCGCCAGCGGCACCTGCGGCGCGTCGGGCGGCACCTCGCCGATGGCGTCGCCGATCACGAGCTCGTCGGTGACGAGGGTGAGCCCGCCGAGAACGGCGTCGGCGGCGTCGAGGGCCTCGGCCAGCCCGGGGCGGGGTCGGCCGCGGAGCGTGGCCAGCGACGTCGCCAGCCGCGAGGCGGCGATGAGGTGATCGGGCGACGCCGGCAGGCCGTGCCGGCGCAGGGCGTGGGCGGCGTCGACGAAGAAGCGGGTGACACCGTCGGGCCCCGGATGGTGGAAGACGTGGGCGTACCAACCGGGGCTCACGACGCCGGCGCCGTAGCCGGTGGCCCGACCGAGCCGTCGGTGGGTCCACGGCACCCACGTGATCGCCACCTTGCCCCGCGGCAGGCCGCGCAGCGTTGCGGTGTCGGCGGCAGCCGTCGCCACGGCCGGATCGAGCGCCGGGACGTGCCAGGCCCCGCAGATCACCGCGATCGTCCCGCCCGCGCGCAGCGCCCGGCGGATCTCGCGCCGCATGTGCGCCTCGCGGCGGGCCTCGGTTCCGGCGGCTACCTCGTCCGCGCGCACCGCCGCCATCGCCTCGGCCACGGCCGCGAACACCGGCTCGCCGTCGCCACGGTGCTCGACCATGTCGTCCCACCAGCGCTCGGCGTCGGGCTCACCCGCCGCCGCAGCGAGCGCGGCGAGCGGATCGGCGGGACGCTCTCGTCGCTCGCGGCGCTCGGGCTCGGCGAGCGTCACCGCGACCGGCAGGTCGATCGGATGCACCGCGACCCCGTGCTCGACGGCCCACGCCACCGCCTGCCACTCCGGGCTGAACGCGGCGAGGGGGGCGAACACCGCCCGCTCGGGCCGGTTCATCTCGTAGCCGAGCAGTGCCACCGGCGGCACGAGCCCGGGCCGGCCGATCCACGCCAACGCGGCGTCGGCATCGGCGGGCAGCTCAACGAGCACGACGTCGGGCTGGAGGTCGTCGAGGGCCCGGCGGACCGACCGGGCCGAACCGGGTCCGTGGTGCCTGATCCCCCAGACGTGCAGCGACGGCGCCGGCGTCGCCGCGACGTCAGGGGAGCTCGCGGCAGGCGTCGTAGAACTCCGTCCAGCCATCGCGGTCGCGCACCACCCCCTCGAGGTACTCGCGCCAGGCGACGTCGTCGTGCAGCGGGTCGCGCACGACGGCGCCGACAATCCCGCCTGCCACGTCGGTGGGGCGCAGCCGCCCGTCGCCGAAGTGGGCGGCCAACGCCATTCCGTTGGTGATCACCGAGATGGCCTCCGCCGTCGACAGCGTGCCGGTGGGAACCTTCAGGCTCGTGCGCCCGTCGGCCGTGACGCCTTCCCGGAGCTCGCGGAAGATCGTGACCACGCGCCTGATCTCCTCGGCCGCGGCCGGGACCTCCGGGAGCGCCAGCGCCTGGCCCAGCTCGCCGACGCGGCGGGCCACGATCGCCATCTCCTCCTCCACCGACGCCGGGAGCGGCAGGACGACGGTGTTGAAGCGCCGGCGCAGCGCGCTGGACAACTCGTTGACACCGCGGTCGCGGTCGTTGGCCGTGGCGATGAGGTTGAACCCGCGCACCGCCGCCACCTCGGTGTCGAGCTCGGGCACGGACAACACCTTCTCGGACAGGAGCGTGACGAGCGCGTCCTGCACCTCCGATGCCATCCGGGTGAGCTCCTCGATCCGGACGAGGTGGCCGTCACGCATCGCGCGGTACACCGGGCTGGGCACGAGGGCCGCCTCGCTGGGGCCCTCGGCCAGCAGGCGGGCGTAGTTCCACCCGTAGCGCAACGACTCCTCGGTGGTGCCGGCGGTGCCCTGCACGAGCAGCGTCGAGTCACCGCTGATCGCGGCCGCGAGGTGCTCACTCATCCACGTCTTCGCCGTGCCCGGCACGCCGAGCAGCAGCAACGCCCGGTCCGTCGCGAGCGTGGCGACGGCGATCTCGACGAGCCGGCGGGCGCCGACGTACTTGGGCGTGATCGCAGTGCCGTCGACCGTGCCGCCGAGCAGGTAGGTGACGACGGCCCATGGCGAGAGGCGCCAGTTGGGCGGACGGGGACGGTCGTCGGCCGCGGCGAGCGCGGCGAGCTCGGCGGCGTACTGCTCCTCGGCGTGCGGGCGGAGAACGGCGCCGGCTTCGCTCATCGGAGCCAGCTCCGTGAGCATCACCTGCCGGGTCGCGGCGAGATCGGCGAGGAGGTGGGCGATCCCCGCGGCGGGCGACTCGACGGCGCGCAGCGCCTCGGCGAGCGGCTCGAGTGCGTCAGGCCGGCAGCCGGCGACGAAGTTGATCAGCACGGCGCGGTGCGGCGGGCCGAACCCACCGCCATCGAGGTTGCCCGCGATGGCGGTGGCCACGGCCGCCGGATCGGCGGCGAGCAGCGGGACCAGCTCCGGCGACACGGGCCGCGCCGCCGCTGGTACGGCCGGGGCCGCCGGGGCCGAGCGGCGCGCCCCACCGACCGGGGCGAGCTCAGGGAGGTGGTCGAGCAGCCACGGTCCGACCGGACCCGCCATCCGCAGGACCAACGCCCGCCGCGTCGCATCACCCCGGTGCCGCCGCAGCAGGCCGACGAGCACATCGGGCGGCAGCCGCCAGCCCCGCTGGTCGACGGTGCTGAGCCACTCGTCCTCGAGCACCGGCCAAGTCCGGACGACCTGCCGCCATCGGTGGGCGGCCGCGGGCGGAACGACGGGGCGATCGTCGTCGGCGGGCGGCGCGAGCGGTGCGACCGGTGACTGCGGCTGGACTCCCGACCGCCGGGCGACCGTGCAGGCGGCGACGGCGGCCAGCATCCGCCCCGACGGGGTCGGGCGCACCGTGTCGGCCACGACGTCGGCGAGCGCGCCGGCCGGAGCCTCCGGCGGGTCGCGCCGGTCGGTGCCGAGCAGCGCGCCGCTGACGAGCTCGCGCCAGAAATCCGACACCGTCATCGTTTCTACGCTCACGCCGCGCTCACGAAGGACGGGTCGGCGCGCGGGCCGACGTCGAGAACGCGGTCGTCGAGATGGACGGTGAGCGGGACGGCGCCGTCGCCGGTCCACTCGACGGTGACGTCGATCGGCTCACCGGCCGACGCCGCGAGCACGACGGCCAGCCCCGGCGCGTCGGGGGCCAGGGCGAGGGATCCGGAGTCGTCACCGAGGACCCACCGGCCGGCGCGCCTCGTGACCGTCGCCCGCACCGTGACCGGGAGCCGGTCGAGCCACGGCTCGGCGGCGAGGGCTCGACCGATGTCCGCGCACGCGGAGGAGACGTCGACCGCGGGCGGTGAGCACACCGCCCCCGGCTCGCTCGTGCCGTGCACGGTGCCCACGAGGGCCCGCCACCCGACGCCGGGGTAGCGGTGCACGTCGGCCTCGACCGCGGTGCCGACCGGGAGCGAGTCGTCGAGCGACTGCCGGTAAGCGGCGAACGACAGGATCATCGCCCACCGTCCGCTGACCGCCCCGCGCAGCCACACCCGGCGCACCTCGATGCGGTCCTCCCGGGTGTCGCTGCGGCCGGCGACGATCCAAGTGTCCGTGTCGGGGACCCCGGCGAGAACGTCGGCCTGGCGGACCTGCCAGCCGCACGCCGTCGCGACCGAGTCGGCGAGCGCCGGCGGCAGGTCGGTGACGCGCTGACCGGCCTGGGCGAGCAGGTGCAGCACGCCGAGCTCGGCGAGCACGTGCTCGTGCCAGTCGGGCCGCGTGCCGACCACGCCGGCAAGACGCCGAACGCGGTTGGCGAGCGCGCCGGCGCGGGCGTCGACGAGCCGGGCGGCGAGCGCGTCCCACGTGGTGTAGCGGGCCAGCGCCGGATCGGCGAGTCCGGTCCGGATCCGGTCGTCGAGCCAGCGGTCGAGGTCGACGAGACCGTCACGCAGGCGGGCGAGGCGTTGGTCTCTCGTGGGATCGCGGTCACCCGGCTCGTCCGGCCGCGCCGCGGGCGATGCGTCGACCGGCGGCGCGGAAGCCTCCGCCCCGGAGTCCCGCGGCCCGTGGCCGGCGACCCACGAGGCGACCGCGGCGGGCGCGGCGGCCGCCGGGACCTGCCCCCTGACCCACAGCACGAGCAGGGCGAGGGCGTGCTTACACGGCTGCGACCGACTCGGGCAGGTACACCGCCACGCCACCTCGGCGTGGTCGACCATCGTGTCGTAGGGCTCGCGACCGGACCCGCGGCATCGCCCCCACGCCGCCCGTCCGTCAGCGCCGAGCGCGACCCATCGCGACGGCACCGCCAGGGCCTCGGCGGCGGCGAACCGAGCCGGCGACGGCGCCACCGCGACCACCTGCTCGAGCGTCCAGCGGCTCACCTGATCGACGTTACCCACGGGGTGTCACCGTCGGTCCGGTGGCCGGAGCCCGGTTGACTGGTCGGCCGTGCATCCGGCCACCATCGTCGCGACCTTCGGCACGATCTTCGTCGCCGAGCTCCCGGACAAGACGATGCTCGCCACCATCGTGCTGGCGGCCCGGTTCAAGCGACCGTTCGCCGTGTGGGTCGGCGCCGCGGTCGCGCTGACCGCGCAGATGTTCATCGCCGTCGTCGCCGGCCGCCTCCTCGAGCTGCTCCCGGACCGGCCGGTCCGCATCGCCGTCGCCATCCTGTTCGGCGTGGGCGCGGTCGTGCTGTGGCGGACGAGCGACGAGACCGTGCACGAGGAGGCCGAGCAGCTCGCTCCGGAGGCTCGCCCCGAGCTTCCCGCCTGGCGCATCTCGGCCACCGTCATGGGCGTGGTGTTCCTCGCCGAGTGGGGCGACCTCACCCAGCTCGCGACGGCCAGCCTGGCGTCCGCCGGCGAGGCGCTCTCCGTGTTCGTCGGCGCGACCGCGGCGATGGTGACCGTGGCGGCGATCGGCGTCGTCGCCGGCCAGTCCCTGCTGCGGGTACTTCCGGAGCGCGTGCTCCGCCGCGTCGCGGCAGCGATCTTCGCAACGCTCGCCGTCGTCGCACTCGTCACCGCCTTCTGACCCGCCAACTGTCGGTCGGGATCGACCGATTCGGGCCGCATCCGACCGACAGAATGGCGGTCAGAACGGGGGTCAGGCCGGGGCGCAGTCGGCGCAGTGGCCGTAGATGTCGATCGAGTGGCCGGCGGGGCGGAACCGCCGCCCGCTCGCCGCGTCGGCGAAGGCCCGCTCCAGACGCGCCTCCAGCGGGGCCTCGAGCGTGACGTCGGTGATCGAACCGCACCCCACGCAGACCAGGTGGTGATGGTGCTCCGTGAGGTGCTCGGCGAGCTCGTAGTGGGCGTGCTCGGACCCCGACACGATGCGCCGCACCACCTGCGCGTCCTCCAGCGTCGTGAGGTTGCGATAGGTGCTGCTCTGGGTGAGGACGGGCCGGCGGTGCAGGAGCTGGGGCAGGGTCTGCGGCGACGACGCCTCGGCCAGGGCCTCGACGATGCGACGGCGGTTCGCCGTGTAGCGCTGCTCGCGCTCGGCGAGCCGGGCCTCGGCGGCGCGGTGCAGGTCACGCAGTTCCCGGGACCCGGGCCGTGTCCTCACGTCGGCGCTCCCGGATGGCCATGAGCGTGGTGGTCGTGGGCGTGCTGCGGGAGCAGGTCGGCGGCGTCGGCGTCACCGTCCGGGCACCCGTCGTGGGCGTGGCCGTGCTCGTCGACGACCACCGTTGCCGCGCCAGTCGTGACCAGCCGGTTGCCGAACGCCTCGGCCAGCAGTCGGGGCTGGAGCACGTCGGCGGGTGGACCGGCGGCCAGGACACACCCGGCAAGGAGCAGCACCCGATCGGTCCGTCGGGCCTCACCGAGGTGGTGCGTCGACAGCACGACGGCCGTCCCGGCGGCCGTCTCGGTGTCGATGATCTCGAGGATCCGCTCCTGGCTGGCGAGATCGAGCCCCGTGATCGGCTCGTCGAGGAGGAGCAGGTCGGGCGCGGCGGCCAGCGCTTGGGCGACGAGCACCCGCTGTCGCTGCCCACCGGACAGGTCGCCGAAGGGCCGGCGCCGGAGATCGGAGATGTCGAGGCGCTGAGCCGCGTCGGCGATCGCAGCGTGGTCAGCCGGGCCGAGCCGGCGCAGCAGCCCGCGCTCCGCGTACCGCCCCATGCGCAGCACGTCCTCGACGCTGAGCGGCATCCACCGGTGCTGGTGCTGCTGCTGGGCGACGAACCCGATGCGCACCCCGTCGGCGATGGTGACCGATCCCGCGGTCGGTCGCACCAGTCCGGCGAGCAGCCCGAGCAGCGTGCTCTTGCCGCTGCCGTTCGGGCCGACGAGCGCGGTCGACGTGCCGGCCGCGACGGCGAGCGTGCTCGGGGCGAGGGCGACAACGGACCCGTAGTGCACACAGACGTCGATGGTGGAGACGACGACGCGAGGGCCGGCGCCGACGTCGATCGTCGCGGAACGGGCACGTTTGCTCATCGGCGGGATGAACTGTACCGTAGTGAGAATGATTCCCACTCTTGCCAGGCGGGGATCTGCGACCGCGCTCTTCACCGCGGCCGCGCTGCTCGCCGTCGGGTGTGGTGACGACGACGGGACGGCCGCCGACTCCGGGCCCTACGTCGTCGCCACGACGGGGATCTGGGCCGATGTCGTGGGCGATGTGGCGTGCGACGGCGGACTCGACGTTCGCACGCTGCTGCCCCCGGGGGCCGACGCCCACTCCGGCGAGCCATCGCTGCGGGACCGGGAGGAGCTCGACGGGGCCGCCCTCGTCGTCGCCAACGGGCTCGGCCTCGAGGAGGGGCTCGACGACACGCTGGCCGCGGTGGCCGACGGTGGCGTCCCGGTGCTGCGCGTCGCCGACATCGTCGAGCCGCTCGCCGCCGATCCGACCGACCCGCACGTGTGGTTCGACCCGACGCGGGTGCGCGCCGCGGTGCCTGCCCTCGGCGACGCGCTGGTCGCGGCCGGGGGCGATCGCGGGCGGATCGAGGCGTGCGTGGCCGACGTCGAGGACGCGCTTGCCGATCTCGACGCCGAGATCGAGGCGACCCTGGCCACCGTCCCCGCCGAACGGCGCCTGCTCGTCACCAACCACGACTCCCTCGGCTACTTCGCCGAGCGCTACGGCTTCACCGTGCTGGGCTCGATCCTGCCGTCCACGAGCACGCTCACCGAGGCCAGCCCGGGCGAACTGGAGGCGCTCGGCGAGGCGATCGAGGCGGAAGGGGTCCCGGCCATCTTCGCCGAGACGAGCAGCTCCGCCGACGACGCCGAGACGCTCGCCGATCAGCTCGGGATCGACGTCGTCGAGCTGTACACCGAGTCCCTTGGCGAGCCGGGCTCGGGCGTCGAGTCGTACGCCGACCTGATGCGCTTCAACGCCGACGCGATCGCCGAGGCGCTGGGCCCGTGACCGTGGACTTCCTCACCGATCCGTGGAGCTGGTGGATCGAGCCGTTCCTCGACAGCGAGGCGAACCGCAACGCGCTGCTCGCCGTGCTGCTCACGGCCGTGTGCACGTCGGTCGTCGGGACGTGGGTGGTGCTGCGCGGGATGAGCTTCCTCGGCGACGCCCTCGCCCACGGGGTGCTGCCGGGCCTCGCGATCGCATTCGTGCTCGGCGCCGATCCGACGCTCGGGGCGTTCGTCGCCGCCATCGTCGATGGTCGCCGGCGTCAACGTCGTGCGCGCCGCGTCCCCCCTTCCCGACGATGCATCCATCGGCATCCTGTTCGTCGGCTTCCTCGCCCTCGCCGTGGTCGTGATGTCGAGCGAGCAGGCGAGCTACACCGGCGACCTCACCCGCTTCCTGTTCGGCTCGATCACCGGCGTGGACACGGCCGACCTCACCCGCCAGGTCGTGTTCACCGTGGTCGCCGTGGTGGCCGTCGCCGTGCTCTACCGACCCCTGCTCGTGGGCACGTTCGACGAGCGCCAGGCGCACGTGCTCGGCCTGCACCCGCGGCTCGTCCACGGCGCCCTGCTGGTCCTGCTCGCCGTGGCGATCGTGGCCTCGTTCTCCACGGTGGGGAACCTGCTCGTGTTCGCCTTCCTCATCGCGCCGCCCGCGACGGCGACCCTGCTCGTACGCCGGGTCCCGGCGATCATGGGCCTCGGAATCGTGATCGGCGCCGTGTCCGGGCTGGTGGGGCTGCTGATCAGCTACCACCACGAGACCGCGGCAGGGGCGACGATGGCGCTGTGCACCGTCGTCGTCTTCTTCCTCGCCCTGTTCGCCCGTTCCCTCGTCACGGTGCTGCGTCGCCGCGTCGCGACCAGGCCACTGGCGTCCCCCTGACGCCTGCGCCGCCCGCCAGTACCATCCGGGTCATGGGTGGTGATGTCCGTCTGGAGGGGACGGCGATCGCCGACTCGGTGGTCGACCTGATCGGCAACACCCCCCTCGTCCGGATGAAGCGGATCAGCGAGCTGGAGGGGATCCCCAGCGTGCTGGCGATCAAGATGGAGACGGACAACCCCGGGGGCTCGTCCAAGGACCGGCCGGCGTTGGAGATGATCCTCGCCGCCGAGCAGGCCGGACTGCTCCGGCCGGGCGGGACGATCGTCGAGCCGACCAGCGGCAACACGGGCGTCGGCCTCGCCATCGTCGCCGCCCAGCGCGGCTACCGATGCGTGTTCGTGATGACCGACAAGGTCGCGCCGGAAAAGGTGCGCCTGCTCAAGGCGTACGGCGCCGAGGTGATCGTGTGCCCGGTCGCCGTCGAGCCGGAGGACCCACAGAGCTATTACTCGGTGGCTGCCCGGCTGACCCAGGAGCTCGACGCCTTCCGACCCAACCAGTACGCCAACCCGGCGAACCCCCGGGCCCACGAGCGGACGACCGGCCCGGAACTGTGGGAGCAGACGGCGGGGCGGATCACCCACTTCGTCGCCGGAGTGGGCACGTGCGGCACGATCACCGGCACGGCCCGCTACCTGAAGTCCAAGAACCCCGCCATCCGGATCGTCGCGGCCGATCCGGAGGGCTCGGTGTTCTCCGGCGGTTCCGGGCGCCCGTATCTCGTCGAGGGCGTCGGGGAAGACTTCTTCCCGGATGCCTGGGAGCCCGACCTGTACGACGACGTGATCGCGATCAGTGACGAGGAGAGCTTCCTGACCGCGCGCCGGGTCTCCGAGGCCGAGGGCATCCTGATCGGCGGCTCCGGCGGGATGGCCGTGGCGGCCGCGATCCGGGTCGCCAAGCAAGCGCAGCCCGACGACATCGTCGTCGTGCTCAACCCCGACTCCGGCCGCGGGTACCTGTCCCGCGTGTTCGACGACGAGTGGATGGCCAACTACGGGTTCACCCGCGAATGCGAGCAGTGCGTCGGGGCCGTGCTGGCGACCCGGGCGGCCGGTCCCGAGCTGCTCTACGTGAACCCCGAGCAGACCGTCCTCGCCGCCATCGAGCTGATGCGGGCGAACGGCGTCAGCCAGCTCCCGGTGTGCAAGAACACGCCGCCGTTCGCCGCCGCCGAGGTGTCCGGAGCGGTCGACGAGCTCGAGCTGATGGAGGCGATCGCCCGGGAGCCATCGGTGCTGGGCACGGCCGTCGAGAAGGTGATGGGCCCGAGCCTGCCGACGATCGGCGTCGGGCAGAAGGTGGAGCGGGCCGTGAGCATGCTCGAGACCGCGCCGGCGCTCCTGGTCCTGTCCGGCGGCCGGCCGCTGGCCGTGATCACGCGCACCGACATCCTGAGCTACTTCGAGGCGGTGGCGGATGACGCTCATGTGGAGATCCCCCATGGATGACGTGGAGGACATCGGCCGGATGCGGTTCGAGACGCGGGCCGTCCACGCCGGCCAGCAGCCCGACCCGGTGACCGGGGCCGTCGTCCCGCCGTTGTCGCTGTCCACGACGTTCGCCCAGCGCGGGGTCGGCGGCCACCAGGGGTACGAGTACTCCCGGTCCGGGAACCCGACTCGTGCCGCGCTGGAGACGTCCGTCGCCGCCCTCGAGGGCGCCCGCCACGGGCTCGCCTTCGCCAGCGGGCTGGCCGCGGAGGACAACGTGCTCGGGCTCGTGCCGCCGGGCGGCCGGGTCCTGCTCGGCAACGACGTCTACGGCGGCACGTTCCGCCTCATCGACAAGGTCTGGGCGCAGCGGGGGATGACCTGGTCGGCATTCGACCTCGCGTCGCCCGACACGCTCGCCGCGCTGGCCGCCGACTGGCCGGCTGACACCGCGATGCTGTGGCTGGAGACTCCGACGAACCCACTGTTGTCATGCGTCGACATCGCGGCCGTCGCCGCGCTCGGCCACGACCGGGGCGCGCTCGTGGTCGTCGACAACACGTTCGCCACGCCGTACCTGCAGCAGCCACTGGCACTCGGGGCCGACATCGTCGTGCACTCGTCGACGAAGTACCTCGGCGGCCACAGCGACGTCGTCGGCGGCTTCGTGGCCCTCGACGACGACGCGCTCGCCGAACGGTTGCGGTTCACCCAGAACGCGGTCGGGGCGGTGCCATCGCCGTTCGACTGCTATCTCGTACACCGGGGCGTGAAGACGCTCGCCGTGCGCATGGACCGTCATTGCGCCAACGCCCGCGCCGTCGTCGACCTGCTCCTCCCGCACCCGGCGGTCGAGCGGGTCCTGTACCCGCAGCTTCCGGACCATCCCGGACATGCGGCCGCGGCCAAGCAGATGCGCGACTTCGGTGGAATGGTCAGCTTCACCCTGCGCGACGGCGCCGAGGCGGCCAAGCGGGTGGCCGCGGCGACCCGGTTGTTCACCCTCGCCGAGTCGCTCGGCGCGGTCGAGAGCCTGATCGAGCACCCGGGTGAGATGACCCACTCCTCCGTCGCCGGATCACCGCTGGAGGTGCCCGCCGACCTGATCCGCCTGTCGGTCGGCATCGAGTCCGCTGCCGATCTCGTCGCCGATCTCGAGCAGGCTCTGGACGCGACATGAGCGAGCGAGTCTTCGAGCGAGCGAATCAGCGTTACGGCGCCGAAGGCTCACTGGTGCACCATTCGCACCCGCTCGACGATGTGCTCCCCAGGGGAATGGTGCACCAGTGAGCGAGCGACCACCCGACACCGGCGAGCTGCCCATCGTGCCCGGCGCCGAACGCGAGCGCCCGGTCCGCGAGCGTCGGGAGCGAACCTTCCACACCGACCGTGCGCTCGTCGTCGCCGCCAACCGCCTGCCCGTCAGCCGCGGCCCCGGTGGATGGACACCGAGCCCGGGTGGGCTCGTGCGGGCGCTCCTCCCCCTCCTGCGCGCGACCGGCGGCACCTGGGTCGGCTGGACCGGGGAGGCCGACGACGCCCCACCACCGTTCACGTACGACGGCGTGCGGCTGCTCCCGGTCAAGGTCACCGCGTCGGAGGTGCAGGACTACTACGAGGGGTTCTCCAACGACACCCTGTGGCCGCTCTACCACGACGCGTTGCGCGACTCGACCTACGACCCGCGGCACTGGAGCGCCTACTTAGCGGTCAACGAGCGCGTCGCCGAGACGCTGGCCGAGGTCGCCCCACCCGAGGCCCTGGTCTGGATCCACGACTACCACCTCCAGCTCGTCCCGCAGATGCTGCGCGACCGCCGACCGGACCTGGTCATCGGGTTCTTCTTCCACATCCCGTTCCCGCCGGTCGAGCTGTTCATGCGCCTCCCCTGGCGCACCGAGATCGCCGCCGGGTTGGCCGGATGCGATCTCGTCGGGTTCCAGCGGGCGATCAACGCGGCGAACTTCGTCACCGTGTGCGAGGAGCTGCTCTGGCGCCAGCCCCGGGTGGGCAGCTACCCGATCTCGATCGACGTCGAGGAGCTCGAGGCCGTCGCCGCCGGCCGGGCGACCCGGCAGCTCACCAACCGCTACCGCAGCCGGCTGGGCGAGCCGGAGGTCGTGCTGCTCGGGGTCGACCGCCTGGACTACACGAAAGGCATCGCGCAACGCCTCCGCGCGTTCGAGTCGCTGCTCGACGACGGCACGCTCGACGCCGAGCGCTGCGTGATGGTGCAGGTCGCCACGCCGACCCGCGAGGGCGTCGAGACGTACCAGACCGAGCGGCGCGAGATCGAGCAGCTGATCAGTGAGATCAACGGGATGTACGGCCGGTTGGGTTACCCGGCCATCCACTACCTCTACCGCACGCTGCCGCTGGAGGAGCTGGTGCCGCTCTACCGCACGGGGGACGTGATGCTGGTGACCCCGCTGCGCGACGGGATGAACCTCGTCGCCAAGGAGTACGTCACGACCCGCCTCGACGGCGACGGCGTGCTCGTGCTCTCCGAGTTCGCCGGGGCGGCGGACGAGCTCACCGACGCCGTGCTCGTGAACCCGCACGACGGCAAGGCCCTGCGCGAGGCGATCATCACGGCCGTCGAGATGCACCGCCATGAGCGGCGGGCGCGGATGGCCCGCCTCCGTGAGGTGGTGCGCCAGAGTGACGTGCAGGGCTGGGCCGAGCGTTTCCTCGCCGACCTCACCGCGGCTGCGGGGTAGAGATGGGAGGGGCGGGCGAGCGGTTCGACGACCACGCCGAGGTCGCCGCGGTGGCGGCGGCCCTGCCGCGGCCCCTCGTCGTCGGGCTCGACGTCGACGGCGTGCTCGCGCCGATCGTGGCCCACGCCGCCGACGCCGAGCTGCTGCCGGGGGTGCTCGACGCGGTCGGCGAGCTGGCCAAGCTCACGCCCGTCGCGGTGGTGTCGGGACGCAGCATGGAGGACCTCTCGCGGTTCGGGTTCCCCGACCACGTCGAGATGTTCGGGACCCACGGTCTCGAGCGCCGCGACGACCGGCCGGTCGAGCTCGGTCACCACGAGCAGCGGCGGTACGAACGGCTGGCGCGGATCGCCGCCGACGTGGCCGACCAGGCGGGCGACGGTGCCTGGGTGGAGGTCAAGCCGGCGGGCGTGGTCCTCCACGTGCGCGAGGTACCACCCGATCGCTCGGAGGCGTCGGTGGCCGAGGTCCACCGACGCGCCGCTGACGTGACCGGCGCCCACGTCATGCCCGGCCACGGCGTGGTCGAGCTGCTCGCCCGAGCAACGAGCAAGGCCACGGCGATGGCCGCGCTGCGCGAGGAGGTGCACGGGGGCGGCGTCGTCTTCGTCGGTGACGACCGCACCGACGAGGAGGTCTTCGTCGCGCTCGGCGACGAGGGCTGCTCGGTGCGCGTCGGGCCCGGCGCCACCGCCGCCCGTTTCCGTCTGGCCGGGCCTCCGGAGGTGCTGCGCTTCCTCGAGGGTCTGATCGCGTCGCTCGCCGAACCCGAGCTATGACCCGGGCAGCTGCCCGTTGCGCTGGAGGATCCGCACGGCGCGCACGGTGACGTAGCCGCGCCACTCGAGCGCGGCGGCCGGCGAGTACGACGTGTAGTCGACCGTCCAGCCGCCGTCCTCGCCCTGCAGGCCGGCGAGTCGCTCGAGTTCGGCCGCGACGACGTCGTCGGCGAAGCGGGCGCGCACCGGTCCCCCGGGCTCGGGGGTGAAGTCGAGGGCCCGGACCATCTCGTCCTCGAGGCCGCCGCCCACGTGCATCGCCCCGCTCGGCGGCACGGCCGCGCCGACCCGCTCGATCAGCGCGGCGACGTCCCGGCCGTCGCGCGCGAGGACGTCGAGCAGGCCGAGCACGTAGAGCACCTCGAGGGCGTGCGGCGACGAGTCCATCGACTCGATCGCGGTGAGGCAGTAGGTCGTCGCGCTGGCGAGCCACGGGTGGCGGGCGACGGCGGAGTCGTGGCGGGCGACGTGGTGGGCCATCGCGGTGACGGCCGAGGTGATGTGCAGGGACGAGACGGACGAGTCGGCCTCGGCCCAGAAGGGCGCGCACCCGGCGGGGTCGGTGACGGGCAGGCCGAACGGGAGACCGCCGTCGGGGAGGGACACCGACGCGAGCCAGTCGCACAGCGCGACGGCGTGCAGCGTGGTGAGCGGGGCCGCCTCGGCGAAGGCCTCGAAGGCGTGCAGGGCTCCGCCGGGCTGGCTCTCCGGCGAGCGCAGGTCGGGCTCGAGCCCGCTGCCGTAGCCGCCGTCGGGATTGCGGTAGCCATCGACGGCCGCAAGCACGTCGGCGGGCGCGTTCTGGCCGACGAGCAGGCCGAACCGTCGACGATCCAGCAGGCGGGCGTGGGTGGTCATGAACGTGCGGGCGGCGGCGAGATCGATGGTCATGGAGCCATCATCTCCCCGGGATCGGGCTGTGGTCTTGAACGTTCCGGCCATCCGGCCGGCGTCGGTCAGGCGGCGGCGACGAGCTCGGCGGGCGTCCGGCCGGTGAGCTGCCGGCACTCCCGCGTGAGGTGCGCCTGATCCGCGTACCCGGCCTCGGCGGCCAGGATGGCGAGATGGCTCCGGGCGTTCGCACCGAGGGCGAGGAAGCGGCGCAAGCGCATCACCCGGGCGAACGTCTTCGGTCCGTAGCCCACCTGCCGCACGAACCGCCGGCGCAGGCTGCGGTCGCTGAGCCCGACGCGTTCGGCGACGTCGGTGACGCGGTGCGGACCCTGCTCGAGCGTCCGGGCCGCGGCGAGGACCGGCTCGTCGAGGTGGTCGGGGGTGAGCCGCGCGTAGAGGGCGCGGGCGAGCAGCTCCCGGCAGTCGCGGCCGGCGCCGGCATCGCCGAGTTGCTCGGCGAGCGCGCCGGCGGCCGGTCCCCACAGATCGGCGAGCGGCACCTGCCGGTCACGGAGCTCGTCGGCGGCGACGCCGAGCACACTCGCGGCCGCGCCCGGCTGCAGGCGGAAGCCGACGAAGCCGGTGTCGAGCGGGTGGGGGTGGACGACGGGGCCGAGGTCCGGACCGGCGACGAACAGGGCACCGTCGGACCGCCACACGAGGTCGACGCAGCCGTCCGGGAGGACGAGGATCTCGCCGTCGGCTCGCGGCGCGCCGCGCTCCCACTCCGCCCGCACGACGCCCGTGAGTCCCGGGTGGGAGGCGAACTCCTGGTACACGGCGCCGCCCACGCTATCTGGAGGGGTCAGAAGAGGACCGGCTGCTCGGCGCGGTAGACGCGGTGGACGCCGGACCACGGGACGTAGTGGTCCATGAACACCCAGGTCCGGCGGTGGATCGCCGAGGGGCCGTAGGCCTGGAGGGCGGCCTTGTGAACCGGGCACGGATAGCCCTTGTTGGTGTCGAACGACCAGGGCGGGTAGTGCTCGGACTCGCGCCGCATCTCGCGGTCGCGCACGACCTTGGCGAGGATGCTCGCGGCGGCCACGCTGAGGCAGTTGGCGTCAGCCTTCACCCGGCGCTCGACGTGACCGACGTTGGGGGAAACGAAGTCCCAGGTGCCGTCGACCACGGCGGCGTCCGGCGCGACGACGAGTTGGGCGAGGGCGCGTCGAGCGGCGAGCCGCTGGGCCGCGGCCATCCCGAGCTCGTCGCACTCGGCCTGCGAGGCGCTGGCGACGCCCCACGCGAGGCACCACGACGCCACCCGTTCGAACAGGCGCTCGCGCTCCTGGGCAGTGAGCAGCTTCGAGTCGCGGACGCCGTTGACCCGGCGGTCGCGAGGCAGGATCACCGCGCCCACGGTGAGCGGTCCCGCCCATGCGCCGCGACCGACCTCGTCGATGCCGACGACAACGTCGTGTCCGCGCTCCCACAGCTCGCGCTCCACCGAACGGGTCGGCGGGCGCTTCTTCGACATCACCGGCCGGGACAGGCGCTTGTCCGCCTTCGCCTCCTTCGGCGCGGGTTCGATCATCGCAACACGACACCCGGCTCGCCGGCCTCGATCGCGCCGACCCGCCAGAAGCCGTTGGCGACCAGATCGTTCACCGCGTCGGGCTCGACCGCGGCGAGCAGGCCACCGGACGTCTGCGGGTCGAGGCAGAGGGCCTCGGCCTCGGCGGGCGCGGTGGACTCGAAGTGGCCGGCGACGTACTCGCGATTGCGGGCGTCTCCCCCGGTGCGCACCCCGCGCTCGGCCGCCGCCGCGGCACCCGGGTAGGCGACGAGCTCGGCCGCGTCGACGACGAGACGGGCGCCGCTGCGGTCGGCGACCTCCCAGCCGTGGCCGGCCAAGCCGTACCCAGTGACGTCGGTGACCGCGTGCACCGCGGCGCCGAGCGACTGCAGGATCGCCGCCGCCGCCCGGTTGAGCGTGCGCATGCCGGCGATCGCGGCGACCTTGTCGCTGTGGTCGCCTCCGGCGAGGACGAGACCGGTGCCGAGCGGCTTGGAGAGCATGACGACGTCGCCCGGCCGCGCGCCGGACTTGCGGAACACGCGGTCGGGGTGAACGAGACCCTGCACGGCGAGCCCGAAGATCGGCTCCGGGTTGCGAATCGTGTGCCCACCGGCGACCGTGCCGCCCGCCTCGGCGACGACCTCGGCCGCGGCGTCGAAGATCGTGGCGATCGCGTCGCGCGGGAACTCCTCCGGGAAGGCGGCGACGTTGATCGCCAGCACGACCCGCCCGCCCATCGCGAACACGTCGCTGCACGCGTTGGCGGCGGCGATCGCACCGAAGTCGGCGGGATCGTCGACGAGCGGCGGGAAGAAGTCGGTCGTCGAGACCAGGGCGGTCGAGTCGTCGATCCGGTAGACCGCGGCGTCGTCGAACGGCGCCAACCCGACGAGCACTGCCGGATCGGTCGGCGCCGGCAGGTCGCCGACGAGCTCGGCGAGCACCGCCGCGCCCCACTTGGCAGCGCAGCCGCCACAGGTCGTCCACTCGGTGAGCCGGAGCGGGGTGGTGGCCGGTTCGGCAGTCACGAGGCGAGGCTAGGCGCGCCCGGCGTATCGGCGGCGACCGGCGGCCGCATCTGGGCGCGATCGTTCTCACGGACGGATCTGGGCGCCAATTTTCTCAACACCTGCAAAGGATCGCGCCCAGATCTGCACTCGTCACGGCCGCCAGAGGGCCTCGCCGGACGCCGCCGTGGTGCGCCAGCCCGGGTCGACCGCCGGGGCGCGCAGTTCGATGAGATCTCCAGTGAGCTCCCAGAGCACGGCGGGCCGTTCGCCGTGCCAGCGCACGGCGAACGAAAGCGTGGTCGAGGGGGCGACGACGAGACCGTGGGCTTCGAAGTCGACGCCGCGCCACGACGCGGGGATGCCGGCCGGAAGCAGCAACCCGCCGCAGGCGAGGTGGCGCTCGAGCGCGGCGACGGCCCTCATCCCTGGCGCCGGTTCCAGCGGAGGGACCGCGAGGGGCCGGGCGGCGGCGATCCGGGTGACGTCGGCGACCCCGCGCCGCTCGTCCGCCCGGGCGAGGACGAAGGCCGCGGCCGCGAGGGCGGCGTCGGCGTCCCATCCGTCGCGCCGGGCGACGTCCTGGGCGGCCCCTGCGACCTCTGGCGCGAGGCCGGCTGCCGCCTCGCCATCGACCTCACCGAGCCGCACGAGCTCGCCCACCGCGAGCAGGAACGCCACCGGGTCCTCCCGTCCGGGCAGTTCGCCGAGCAACAGGTCGCAGCGGGCCGCGACGGCCAGCTCCACCAGTTGCCCGGCGGGGAGCTCGAGCCGGCTCGCCCGATCGGCGCGAGCTCGCCACCCGCGAGCGACCGCCTCGGCCGGCGCGACGGACCCGGGCAGCCGGAGCGCCACTTCGTGGCCGTGCCGCAGCCCGACCGTCACCGCGGCGCGGTGGCCGACGGGCACCACGATCGACGCCGCGGGGAGCGTGATGCCGGTGATGGGGACCGCCGCCGGCGGCCGGCTCGTCGCGACGTCGTCGCGGGTGAACGCGCAGGCGAACGGCAGCGGCGACTCGTTGGCGATCTCGACCATCGTCCATCCGCCGGCGTCGGCCACCGACCACGATCGGTGCACGGCGTCGCCTCCCGGCACGCGCATCCGCGTCTCGAACACCGGGGTACCGGCGAGCCGGCGCTGACGCACGGTCCCGTCCGTGCCCGGTGAGTGCCAGCGGTCGTCGGCCGCGACGTGCCAGTCGAGCGTCGGCGATCCGTCCCACGGCACGAGGGCGCCCCATCCGGTCACGTCGGCGCGCCACGGCGTTCCGAGCACGCCCGTGATCCCGGTGACGGTCACGTGCGGCGACGCTACCGACGAGGCTCACCCGTACAGTGGGCGCCGTGGACGCCGCCGTGCTGATCCCCGTCAAGCGGTTCACCGCGGCGAAGGGGCGGCTGGCCGGGATCCTCGACTCGGCCGAACGGGCCGAGCTCGCCCGCTGGCTCGCCGGCCGCGTCGTCGACGCGGCGAAGCCGGCGCCGCTGTTCGTCGCGTGCGACGACGACGACGTGGCGACGTGGGCCGACTCGGCCGGTGCCGAGGTGTTGTGGAGTCCGGGCCTCGGGCTCAACGGGGCCGTCGACGCGGGTCGGGCGACGATCGCCGGCAAGGGCTTCGACCACGTCGTGATCGTGCACAGCGACATCCCACTCGCCCACGACCTCGCCACCATCGCCCGCCCGCGCACGGTCCGCCTCGTGCCCGACGCCCGCCGAGGCGGCACGAACGTCCTCGCCCAGCCCGTGGCGGCGCGCCTCCCGGCCTCCTACGGCGCCGGCTCGTTCGCCCGCCACTTACAGCTCGCCATGGACGGCGGACACCGCGTCGAGGTCCGGATCGATCCGCTCCTCGCCCTCGACGTCGACACGCCCGCCGATCTCGCGCACCCGCTCCTCGCTCACCTGCTGCCGCAGTGGCTGCGAACGATCCTGGCCAGCCGCGGCTGAGCCCGGCCTCAGGGCCGGCGGCCGGCTGGACGACGAACCTGCCGGTGCCCGGGTCCGCGCTCGCCATCGGCGCCCATCCGGACGACGTCGAGTTCGGGGCCGGCGGCACGCTGGCGAAATGGGCCGACGCCGGCTGCGTGATCCACCATCTGGTCTGCACCGACGGGTCGAAGGGGACCTGGGACGCGTCGGCGGACCTGCCCGAGCTCGTGGCCCGCCGGCAGGACGAACAGCGCGAAGCGGCTCGGCGACTGGCCGGCGCGCGGCGGGTGAGGTCGTGTTCCTGGGTCGCGTCGACGGTGAGCTGGACAGCGACCGGTCGACGAGGGGCGAGGTGGCCCGTGTGATCCGCGAGCTGCGCCCCGACGTCGTGCTCGGTCACGATCCGTGGAAGCGCTACCGCCTGCATCCCGACCACCGGAATGCCGGCCTGCTGACGTGCGACGCGATCGTGGCCGCGCGCGATCCGCACTTCCACCCCGAACACGAGCTCGCGCATCACCGCCCGCGGGCGCTCCTGCTGTGGGAGGCGGATCAGCCTTCACACGCAGAAGATGTGGCGGCGACGGCGGATCGCAAGCTCCACGCGCTCGAGGCCCACCAGAGCCAGTTCGAGTCGACGATGCTGGCCGTCGACGACGAACAGCTCGGCGCGTTCCGAACCCGGGTGCGCGATCGTCTCGCCGACCTCGGCGCCCCCCACGGCTTCGCCGCGGCCGAGGTCTTCGCGTTGATCACCGATCTCTGAGCGCGGGCGCGTCTCGCGCGTCCCGCTCGCGTCGGTGGATCAGCTGGCGGTGGACTTCTTCGCGGCGGTCTTCGCGCGGTGGTCTTCCGCGTCGCGGCGGCCTTCTTCGCCGCGGTCTTCTTCGCCGGTGGTCTTCCGCTTCGCCGCGGCCTTCTCGCGCCGTGCTCTTCTTCGCCGCGGTCTTCCGCGCCCGCGTCGCGGCGGCCTTCTTCGCCGCGGTCTTCTTCGCCGCGGTCTTCCGCGCCCGCGTCGCGGCGGCCTTCTTCGCCGCGGTCTTCTTCGCCGCGGTCTTCTTCGCCGGCTCTTCCGCGTCGCGGCGGCCTTCTTCGCCGCGGTCTTCTTGGCGGGTGACTTCCGGGCGGTGGTCTTCTTGGCTACTGCCATGCGCACTTCCTTCTGGGATGGAGCGCCGGGTTGAGCGTGGCACTCACTTCAACGTGTCTCAACAATGACACATGGGCATCGGTACGACACGCAAGCATCGATAAAGTTGCAGATGCAATCGCTTGAGTTCGGGCTTCAGGCCAGCTGGTTGCGGAGCCGGTCGGCAACGCTCGCCGCCTCCCCCGGTGCGTACTTCGTACGCGGCCAGAAGAACCCGCGCAAGCCGTCACCCTTCGTCCGCGGCACGACGTGCACGTGGAGGTGCGGGACGCTCTGGCTCACGATGTTGTTCATCGCCACGAACGTGCCCTGCGCGCCGAGCGCCTGCGGCACTGCCGTCGACGAGGCGCTGGACGACGGAGAAGTACGGCGCGAGCTCGGCGTCGTCGAGGTCGGGCAGTGTCTCGACGTGACGGGTCGGCACGACGAGCACGTGGCCCGGGAAGAGCGGCCGGCGGTCGAGGAACGCCACCGTGTGCGTCGTCGCGGTAGACCTCGTCGGCGGCCTCGTCGCCGGCGACGATCGCACAGAAGGGGCAGGTCGCGACGGCCCGGGCAGGCATCACGTCATCTTGCCCCGCCGCGGCCATCCACCATCGTGCCCCGCCGCTGCGATACAACAAGACGCCGTTGCATACCGCACGCCCGCGAGCCTGTCCCCATCCCGAGGAGTGGCGGTGACCGTCATTGCGTTCCCCGGCCACGCAGGCCGACGTTGGCCGCTCGCTCGCTGGCGCTCGCTCACTCGCATCGTCCCGCGGGTGCTCACATGACCGATCTCCTACCGACCGGATTCGTCGCGATCGGAGGTGAGCAGGAGGAGCAGGACCCGGCGCAGCAGCGGACACGGGTCGTGCTCGACACCTCGGTGCTCATCGCCGACCCATCGTGCGTCACCACGTTCGACGGCGACGACGTGGTGATCCCGCTGACCGTCGTCGAGGAGCTCGATCGGCTGAAGACCCGCCCCGACGACGTCGGTCGAGCCGCCCGCACGGCGCTGCGCACGATCGAGGAGCTGCGCGTGCGTCACGGCGGATCGCTCGCCGACCCCGTGCCGCTCGGCGACGGCAGCCTGCAGATCGAGATCAACGGCATCCGCAAGCACCTACTCGTCGAGCACGGCCTCGATCCGGCGAGCCCGGACAACCGCATCATCGGCGCCGCGCTCGGTCAGTCCCAGCGCGGGCCGACGACGATGGTGTCCAACGACGCCGCACTGCGGATCAAGGCGGCCCACCTCGGGATCACGGCCGCCGAGCACCGGCCGACGCGGCGTGTCGCCTCGACCCGGCTGAGCGGCTGGTCGACGATCGAGACCACGAGCGAGATCATCGACCACCTCTACTCGGCCGCCACGGTCGCCGTTCCGGCCGACGCCGAGTCGGTGACCGAGAACGAGTTCGCCGTGCTGCGGGCCGGCTCCCAGTCGGCGCTCACTCGACGCGTCGGTGCCGAGCTGCGACTGCTCTCGCACTCGGTGCCCGAGGCGTGGGGCCTCCGCCCGCGGTCCAAGGAGCAGCGGTTCGCCCTCGAGCTGCTGCTCGACCCGGCGATCGAGGTCGTCGCCCTCGACGGCCGCGCCGGCACGGGCAAGACCCTGCTCGCCGTGGCGGCCGGCCTCGAGCAGGTGGTCGAGCAGGGTCGGTACGAGCGCCTCGCCGTCTACCGGCCGCTCGTGCCGGTCGGGCGGGCCGACGTCGGGTTCCTTCCCGGCGGGCTCGACGAGAAGCTCGACCCATGGATGGCAGCGATCCACGACGCTGTCGTCGCCCTCACCGACCACGGATCGAACACCGACGCCCGCCACTTGATCGACGAGCTCACGGCCCGCGGGCAGCTCTCGCTCGAGTCGGTGACGTTCCTGCGCGGGCGCTCGCTGCAGCGCCAGCTGGTCGTGATCGACGAAGCCCAGAACCTCGAACCGACCACGCTGCGCACGATCCTGACGCGCGTCGGTGAAGGCACGAAGGTCGTGTTCACGGGGGACACCAGCCAGATCGACGCCCCCTACCTCGGTGAGGCGAACAACGCCCTCGCCGTGCTCACGCACGCGTTCAGCGGCCAGTCCTGCTTCGGGCACATCACGCTCACCGCGTGCGAGCGCAGCGACGTCGCCAGCCTGGCAGCCGAGCTGCTGTAGCCCGTGTTCTTGCATCTACGTTGCGCGCTCTGGCGCGCAGAACAGGTGCAAGAACGACCTGTGACACCCCGGTCGTAGAGTCCGAGGGCGTGGGACTGCCCCGGTTCGCCGTCGTCGATCTGGAGACGTCCGGACTGTCCAGCCGGCGCCACCGGATCCTCCAGATCGGGCTGGTCACCGTCGAGCCCGACGGCACCGTCGTCGACCAGTGGACCACGCTCATCCGTCTCGCCTGGCCGTGGAGCCGGGTCGGGCCCCGCCGCGTGCACGGCATCACCCGGCGGTCGCTTCGCGACGCGCCGGCGGCGCGCATCGCCCTCGACGAGCTCGGGCGCCGCATCGACGGCGCCGTGTTCACCGCCCACAACGCCGACTTCGACGCCGACTTCCTCGAGCGGGCCGCCCGCCGCTACGGCGTGGCGCTGCACCTCGACCGGCGACTGTGCACCCTGCGGCTCTCCCGTCGCCTCGACCCCGAGCGACAGCTGACCCACGGCCTCGCCGCTCTGTGCGCGCGCTACGACGTCCCACTCGAACGCCCGCACGACGCCCTGTACGACGCCCGCGCCACCGCAGCGGTGCTCCCCCACCTCCTCGCCGCCCACGGCGTGGTCGACGCGGGCGACCTCGACGCGCTCTACACCCCGCGGGCCGTGTAGCGCTCCAGCAGGCGGCTCGCCGCGTCCCGTCCGAGCCGGCGCCACTCGGGAGGGTCGACGACCTCGGCGTCGCGCCCGAGGCGCAGCAGCAGCCGCTCGAGCCACCGCTCGCTGGCGACGGGGAACCGCGCCTCGACCAGGGCGTCGCCGGCATCGACGACCTCGTCGACCGGGTAGCGCTCGGTCACCCACGTCGCCGCCGCCGTCAGGCGCAGGGTCACCCGGGGCAGGCTGCCGTCGACGAACCACTCACCGACGGTCACGGGCGCGCCCTCCTCCGGCTCACCGAGCTCGCCCGTGTGCTCGACCGCCTCGATCCGGTCGATGCGGAAGGTGCGCCGCTCACCCGACCGCTCGTCGTCCGCGATCACGTACCACTCGCCCCGGTCGTGGAACACGTGCCGCGGGGTGATGCGGCGCTGGGTGACCTCGTCCCGCGACGGGGTCCAGTACCGCACGGCCAGCCGCTCGACCCGGCGAACGGCCTCCGACAGCGTGGCGATGAGCTCGTCGAGGGCGTCCGAGCGGGGGAGCTCCACGACCACTCCGTCGTCGCCGAGGGCGGCGGCGAGCTTGTCGAGGCCGCGACCGAGCGGACCCGTGGGATCGGCGCCGGGCAGCTCCATCGCCGCCCGCCCGGCGGCGACCAGGGCGAAGCCCTCCGGGGCGGTGAGCCGCAACGGCCGGGTGAACAGCCGGGGCACGCCCACGACGACCACGTCGTCGTCGATGAACACGTCGATCAGCTCGTCGACGAATGGCGGCAGCCCGCACATCGCCGCCAGCTCCAGGTCCGCCGCCACCTCCTCCGGAGTCGTCCGGAAGTGGTGGGCCACGTCGGCGAGTGGGACCTCGCCGCGCTCCATCAACCACGGCAGCATCACGAGCAGCCGGCGCAGCCGGTCCTCGGCCGTGCGCCGACCACCGGTCATCGCCGCGCCTTCGTGGCGGGGCGCGACCGCCGGCGCTTCGGCGCGGTCGTCATGGCCGTCAGCCAGTCGACGACGTTCGCCCGCACGTCCGCCGGGCCGAGCACCTCGGCGTGATCGAGCAGTCCGAGCACCCACGAGCGGAAGGCGGCGACGTTGGCGCACGGCACCTCGAAGTCGACCGCACCGCCGCGGCGGCGGGCGACGACGCGCTCGGGTCCGAGCTCCCGTTCGACGGCCGCGGCGCGCCGGGCGTCGACGCGCACCCGGGCGACCGTCGCGTCCCCGTCGGCGCCGAGCTCCTTCGGGTCGCTCGGGAAGGCAGCGCGCAGGTCGAAGTCGTCCGGGCGCACGAACTCGTCGCGCTCGCCGGCCAGGACGTCGCCACTGATCCGGTCGACCCGGTAGGTGCGGGTCTCGCCGTGCTCGTGATCGAAGCCGACGACGTACCAGAAGCCGTCACGCAGCAGCAATCCGTACGGATCGAGCCGCCGCGACTTGGACCGATAGTCGAAGCGCACCGACGCCCGGCGCGCCGCGGCCTCGCGTAATACCGGCAGCGCCGCCACCTCCGGCACCGACGCCGTCACGCCGAGTCCGCTGTCGGCGGCGTCGACCCCCAGCTTCCACAGGGCGTCCTGCCCGCCCGTGGGTCGGACCGCGGCGACGGCGACCTGCAGCGCCCGCATCTCGTCCGGTTCGAGCCGCAGGTCGGCGAGCTCGTAGCGGTCGCGGTCGATCCAGTAGGCGCTGACACCCGCCTGCTGGCCCGTGAGTACCACGGTCTCGATCGGCACGCCGATCGCCCGCAGCGCCGCCTTGTCCCGCTCGAACGCCGCCCGCCGCGTCGCCTCCTTGCCGGGGTACTGGCCGTGGAGCTCACCCGAGATCTCCACGAGCGTGAGCGGCTGAGCGGTCTCGAGCAGCAACGCCACGAGGTTGGTCAGGCGCTCGACCCGGTCGATCATCGGACCGCGGCGCCTTGCTACCGGTGCGACGCGATCGCCTCGCGCACGACGGCCACGACCTGCTCACCGGTCGCGCCCGGAGTGAGGACACCGGCGACGCCGGCCTCGAGCAGCTTGGGCACGTCGACGTCGGGCACGATCCCGCCGACGACGACCGGGATGTCGACCCCCCGCTCGCGGACCTTGTCCACGACGAGCGGGGCGAGCGTCATGTGGGCCCCCGACAGCATCGACAGCCCGATCGCGTCGACGTCCTCGTCGACCGCCGCTGCGGCGACCGTCTCCGGCGTCTGGAACAGCCCGGTGTAGATCACCTCGAACCCCGCGTCGCGCAGGATGCGGGCGACCACCTTGACCCCGCGGTCGTGCCCGTCGAGTCCGACCTTGGCGACGAGGACCCGGCCGCGCTCGGTCATGACCGCGAGTACTCGAAGAAGCCGCGGCCGCTCTTGCGCCCGAGCAGACCGGCCTCGACCATGCGCGAGAGCATCGGCGGTGGGGCGTACAGCGGCTCCTTGAACTCCTCGTACAGGCTGAGCGCGACGGCCTGCGTCGTGTCCAACCCGATCAGGTCGGCGAGGTGCAGCGGGCCCATCGGGTGGTTGCACCCCTCGACCATGCCCGTGTCGATGTCATCGGCGGTGGCGAAGCCCGACTCCATCATCCGGATCGCCGACAGGATGTACGGGATCAGCAACGCGTTCACGACGAAGCCGGCCCGGTCCTGGCTGCGGATCACCTTCTTGCCGAGCACGCCCGTGGCGAACCCGTCGGCGGCGGCAATCGTGTCGGGCGACGTGAGCAGGCTCGTCACCACTTCGACCAGCCGCAGCACGGGCACCGGGTTGAAGAAGTGGATGCCGATCACCTGCTCGGGCCGCGACGTGGCGATGCCGAGCTTCATGATCGGGATCGAGCTCGTGTTGCTGGCGAGGATCGCCTTCGCGTCGGTGACGACGCCGTCGATCGCGCGGAACACGTCGACCTTGGCGTCCTCGTCCTCGACCACCGCCTCGATCACGAGCTGACGGTCGGCGAGCTCGCCGACGTCGGTCGTGAACCGGATGCGCTCGACGGCGGCGCCACGATCCTCGTCCGACAGCTTCCCCGAGCTCACGCCGCGATCGAGCGACCTGGTCACCCGGGCCTGGGCGGCCTCCGCCGCGGCCGGGTCGACCTCGGCCACGACCACGTCCAGGGCCGCGCGAGCACACACCTCGGCGATGCCCGACCCCATCAGCCCGCCACCGACGACGCCGACGCGCTCGATATCACTCATCGTCCTGCATCCTCACCCAACCCGGATGGTACCGGACGGCATGTGCTGCGAGGATGGGCGACATGTGCCGAAACATCACGACGCTCCGTGGGCTCGATCCGGCCGCGACGGCGGAAGAGATCGAGGCTGCGGCCCGCCAGTACGTCCGCAAGGTGAGCGGGGTGCAGACGACGTCACGCGCGTCCGAGGATGCGTTCGAGCTCGCCGTACGGCGGGTCACCGAGGCGACGACGGACCTGATCCGGTCGCTCCCGCCCCGGAAGCAGCCACCCAAGAACCTTCCGCCGCTCCGCCGGCTCCGCAAGGCCGGCTGACCAGTCCGGTGGCTCCGAACCTCCAGCAGGTCAGCGCGGGCGAGTTCGCCGGCCACGACGAGCTGCCGGAGTGGCGGTTCCTGCTCGGCCGCATCGAGGCCACGTTCGCCGCGCCCTCGTTCGCGTCGGCGGCCGCCTTCGTCGGCCGGGTCGCCGCCGCTGCTGACTCCGCCGACCACCACCCGGACGTCGACCTGCGCTATCCCGGTCGGGTCCACGTCGCCCTGTCCACCCACGCGGTCGACGGCCTCACCGTCGCCGACATCGAGCTGGCGACGACGATCTCCGCCCTCGCCTCCGACGGGGGGCTCGCCGCCGAACCGGTCGGCGCCCGGCTCGAGATCGCGATCGACGCCATGGACATCGACGCCGTACGCCCGTTCTGGCAGGCCGTGCTCGGGTACGTGGAGTGGCCGCCGAGAACGCCAGATGGACAGGTGTGGGTGCTCGTCGACCCCCGGCGGATCGGCCCGGCGTTCTGGTTCCAGCAGATGGACGCCGAGCGCGCGCGCAGCGCAATCGCGTGCACATCGACGTCACCGTGCCCCATGACGTCGCCGACGAGCGGATCGCCGGCGCGCTCGCCGCCGGCGGGCGGATGATCAGCGATCAACGGGCCCGGGCGTTCTGGGTGCTGGCTGATCCCGAGGGCAACGAGGCCTGCATCTGCACCTGGCAGGATCGCGACTGACCGTCCCGTACGAAGTTTCCGGGAGGCGCGAGGACGCCGTCGGACCACGCCGCTATGGTCGCCGCGTCCGATTGGTGGAAAGGTGGAAGCCCGTGCGCAAGCTCGTCATGGTTCTCGGCGCCGCACTTGCGGTCGTCGCTCAGACCGCTCCTGCGGGAGCGATCGTGAAAGGACAACCCGACAACGGGGAGCACCCGTATGTCGGTGAGCTGCTCTTCTTCGTGCCCGATGCGGTCGATTCCCGGTTCACGGATCCGGGCGCCTGGTTCACATGCACCGGAACGCTCGTCGACGCCGACACGGTGGTGACGGCCGGGCACTGCACGTTCGATGTGGGGACGGGTGGCGAACCGCCGGCCAACCCGCGTCGGGGCGGCACCGATGTGTGGTTCAACGTCGAGGAGGAGCCCGACTTCAGCATCCTGCCGCCGTCGAGCGGGTTCGTGCCCGACCGCAACGAAGAGCGCTACGACGCCTGGTCCGCGGCGCTCGACGCCAGCGACGAGTGGAACCGGGCCACGTCGTTCACCCATCCGGAGTACGTCGACGCCGAGTTCTTCCTCCACGACGTGGGTGTTATCGAGCTGGACGAGCCGATCAACCTCGACGAGTACGGCGTGCTGCCGCCGCTCCGTTACCTCAACCAGTTCAACGCCGGCAACAAGAAGAACCAGCTCTTCGAATCGGTCGGGTACGGCCTCGAGAAGAGCGGACCGAAGATCGCTGTCGGCGGCGACACCCGCCGCAAGGCTGATCAGAAGCTCGTCAGCCTGAACGGCGTGTACGGGTTGCGCAACGTCGCCGCCAAGTTCTCGCACAGCAAGGGTGGCACCTGCTTCGGCGACAGCGGCGGGCCGACGTTGGTCGCCAACACGAACCAGATCGTCGGCGTGACGTCGTTCGGACAGACCCTCACGTGCACGACCGGCGGTAGCTACCGGCTCGATCAGCCCGACGACATCGCCTTCCTCGGCACCTTCGACATCGACGACTGAGCGCGACGGCGCGGGCGGCTGGTGACGACGCGACTGTCACGGCGAGCGTTCCTCGCCCTCGGCGCGACCGTCGTCGCCGGCGCGTGCTCCGGGGACGACGCCGGCCCGGCGAGCTCGCCACCGACCTCGTCCGGGACGCCGAGCACCACCCCGCCGGCGACCGGCGGCTCCAGTCCGGTGACGTCCGCCCTCACCGCGGCCACCGGCGCACCCGCGACGTCGGGTGCGCCGGCGACCACGTCTGCGCCGGCGACCACGACGCCGCTTCCTGCTGACCCGTTCACCCTCGGCGTCACGTCGGGAGATCCGGACGACCGGTCGGCGGTCCTCTGGACCCGGCTGCTGGCGGAGCGCCCGCTCCCCGACGAGGTCCCCGTCGTGTGGGAGGTCGCCGGCGACGAGGTCTTCGGCGACCTCCGAGCCACGGGCACGGTGCCGGCCCGGGCGGCCGAGGGGCACAGCGTGCACGTCGTCGTCGAGCTCGACGGGCCGGCGTGGTACCGGTTCCACGCCGGAGGGTGGACGAGTCCGGCCGGCCGGGTCGCCCCGGCGCCGTCCGAGACGGCCGAAACGCTGCGTCTCGCCACCGCCAACTGCCAGAACTGGGAGACGGGCTACTACGCCGCCCATCGCGACCTCGCCGAGTGGGCGCCCGACCTCGTGGTGTTCCTCGGCGACTTCATCTACGAGTACGCCGGCCGGCCGGTCGGAGACGGCCGGGTGCGGTCCCACGACGGCGCCGAGGTGGTCGATGTCGACGGCTACCGGTCCCGCTACGCGCACTACCTCGCCGACCCGGATCTGCAGGCGGCCCGCGCCGCCTGTCCGTGGCTCGTGATCTGGGACGACCACGAGGTCGACAACAACTACGCCGCGCTCGTCCCCGAGGTGCCGTCCGAGGCGGCCGGGTTCCCCGCCCGCCGTGCCGCCGCCTACCAGGTCTGGTGGGAGCACATGCCGGTGCGCCTTCCGCCGCCGCAGGACGGCGCGGCGTACCCGATCAAGCGCCGCGTCCGGTGGGGTGGGCTGGCCGACCTGATCCTGGTCGACGGCCGCCAGCACCGCTCGGACCAGGCGTGCAACGACGCCGTGTTCGACACCGGCCCCCCGTGCCCGGACGCGTCCGTCCCGAGCCGCACGATGCTCGGCCGCCGCCAGGAGCAGTGGCTCGGCGAGGCGTTGGCGACGGCGACCGGCACGTGGACCGTGCTCGGGCAGCAGACGGTGCTCAGCGACCTGCGGCTCCCGAACGGAGCGATCCTCAACTACGACCAGTGGGACGGCTACGGGCCGGCGCGGGATCGCCTGCTGGCCCAGGCCGCGACGGCCGACCGGGTGGTGGTGTTGACGGGCGACATCCACCTGGCCGCGGTCGGGAACCTCCCCGGGGTCGGGGTCGAGTTCGTCACCGCGTCGATCTCGTCCGACAACGGTCTCGATCCGGCGCTGGGGATCGCGCTGGGCGGCTTCAACGACATGGTCGACGCCGAGATCGCCCACCGCGGCTACACGCGTCACACCGTCACGTCGGACGCGTGGACCGCCGAATACCGCGCGGTCGACGACGTGGCGGTGCCGGACTCGTCGGTGTCGACCTGGCGCACGTTCCGCGTCGACGCGGGCGTCCGCGACGTGGCGACCGCGATCTGAGAACGGACGCCGATTCCTGGCATGATCGCCCGATGACGAGGGGCGACGTCGTGTGAAGACACGCGCGTCCGAGCTGATGGTCGAGCGTCCCGACATCGGGGCGCTCACCGCCGCGCTCGCGTCCGGTGGACTCAGCCTCGGCGGCGCCGCCACCCGGGCGCACCGGCTCCGGCGGACGTGGGTCGACACGTTCGACTGGCGGCTGCTCCGGGCCGGGCTGGAGCTGCAGCAGGTCGAATCGAATGGCGCGACGTCGCTCGAGCTGCGCGGGCTCGGCGACGACGCCGTCGACGTGCCGATGCCCGCGATCGAGTGGCCGGCCGCCGCCGACTCGTTGCCGGCCGGACTCGTGCGCGACCGGGTCGCCGCGCTCACCGGCATCCGTCCCCTCGTGCGCACGGCGGGCTTCGACGGCCGTCGCCGGACGCTGCGCGTGCTCGACGACGAGGGCAAGACGGTCGCCCGGCTCCACCTCGACGCGCCGGCGGGCGCCGGCTCGTCCGTCCGCATCTCGGTGAGCCCGTTGCGCGGATACGACCGCGAGGCCGCGCGAGCGGCGGCGCTGCTGGCGGCCACGCACGGCGTCGACCGCGCACCTGTCTCGTGCTACGAGCAGTGCCTGGCCACCGGCGACCGGCACTTCGACGCGACCCTGTTCGCCGGTCCCGCGGTCCGCGCCGATCTGCCGGCCTCGACGGCCGTCGCAGGAGTGCTGCGGTCGTTCCTCGCCACCGTCGAGGCCAACGTGCCCGGCGTCCTCGCCGACTTCGACAGCGAGGTGCTCCACGACCTGCGCGTCGCGGTGCGCCGGGCCCGCTCCACGGTGAAGCTCGCCGGGGATGTGCTCCCGGCGGCTCACCGTCCTGACTCGACGACACCGTCGCCCGTCGATCGCCTGGCCGCCGCGTTGAAGTGGCTCGGTGACGCGACGACGCCGACGCGGGATCTCGACGTCTACCTCCTCGGGGTGCCGGCGATGGCCGCCCGCCTGCGCGCGGCGCGGGCGAGCGATCTGGAGGCGTTCCGCACCCACCTCGCCGGTCACCGCGCCGTCGCCCAGGCCCAGCTGACCCACGACCTTCGGTCGGATCGATACCGCGCCCTCGTGTCGCTGTGGCGGGAGGTCGCGGCCGAACCGCCCGTCACCGACCCGCCCGGCCCGACGACGGCGGAGTTCGCCGCCGCCCGCCTGCGGAAGGCCCATCGCCGCGTCGTCAAACTGGGCGCGACGATCACCCCGTTCACGCCACCGGTGCATCTCCACGAACTGCGCAAGCGGTGCAAGGAGCTCCGCTACCTGCTCGAGATCTTTGCGGCCGTCGAGCCCCCGCGGACGCGCCGGCGTGTGCTTCCCGTCCTCAAGGCGCTGCAGGAGTGTCTCGGCCAGTTCCAGGACAGCGAGGTCCAGGCCGGCGCGATCCGCACGTTCGCCGCCGAGATGATGGCCGAGGGCGCGGCGGCGCCACAGACGCTGCTGGCGATGGGCGAGCTGGCCGGCCAGCTCGACGCCGACCAGGAGCGGGCCCGGGTCGCCTTCGCCCGAACGTTCGCCGCCTTCAGTGCCGCGACGCGCAAGCTGCACTGGGCGGCCGGAGTCGGCGCAGCATGAAGGCGGTGGCCACCTACAACCTGAAGGGTGGGGTCGGGAAGACGTCCGCCGCCGTGAACATCTCCCACCTCGCTGCGCGCGACGGGTTGCGCACGCTTCTGTGGGATCTCGACCCCCAGGGCGCGGCCACGTTCACGTTCCGCATCAAGCCGCGGGTGAAGGGCGGCAGCAAGGCGCTGGTGCGCCGGGCCACGCCGCTCAGCCGGGCGATCAAGGCCACCGACTTCGATCGGCTCGACCTCGTCCCGGCCGACTTCTCGTACCGGAACATGGACCTCCACCTGGACGCGCGCAAGAAGCCCGTCCGGCGCCTGCGCCGGTTGCTCGCCCCGCTCGCCCGCGAGTACGACCTCGTGGTCCTCGACTGCCCGCCGAGCATCTCCCTGGTGTCCGAGAGCATCATGGACGCCGCCGACCTGCTGCTCGTGCCGCTCATCCCGGCGCCGCTGTCGTTGCGCACGTTCGGCCAGCTCACCGAGTTCCTCGCCGGTTTCGACGGGCGGGCGCCGCAGTTGTTGGGCTTCTTCTCGATGGTCGACCGGCGCAAGCGTCTGCACAACGAGACGATGGCCGCGTCGGCGTCGCTCAATGGCGGCGGCGTCCGCATCGCCGCGACGTCGATCCCATCGCTGTCGATCATCGAGCGGATGTCGGTGGTGCGCTCGCCGGTGACGGCGTCCAACCCGCGCAGTTCCGCCAGCCGCTGCTACGAGGCGCTGTGGGAGGAAGTGAGGGTCCACACGCCGATCCGCGAGGATGACGACGCGATGACCAGGTCGCGCCGTGGCCAGCCGAAGGTGGAGATCGAGACCAAGTACGACGTCCCCGCGGACTTCGTCGTGCCGACGCTCGTCGACGTCGGCCCGGGGGTGACGGCCGGCGAGCCGGTCGAGCTGGATCTCGAGGCGACGTACTTCGACACGGCGGACCTGCGTCTCGCCCACGCCGGCGTCGCCCTGCGCCGCCGCACCGGAGGGACCGACGACGGCTGGCACCTCAAGATCTCCCGTGGACCCGACGAACGGATCGAGGTCCACCGCCCGCTCGGTCGCGATCCGGCCCAGGTGCCGGACGCGCTGGCCGACCTCGTGCTGGCCCGGGCCCGCCGGAGCCCGCTCGTCCCGATCGCCACGCTGCGGACGCATCGGGTCGTCCTCCAGCTACAGGGACCGGGGGACGTGACGCTGGCGGAGATCGCGGACGATCGGGTGACCGGCGAGAGCGGGTCGGCGGTGTCCGCATGGCGGGAGGTCGAGGCCGAGCTCGTCGAGGGCGACCGGGACCTGCTCTCCGCCGTCGGGGCGCGGCTGCAGGAGGCGGGCGCCGAGCCGTCGGGGTCGTCGTCCAAGCTCGCCCGCCTCCTCACGCTCGAGGGCGGGGGCGACGAGGCACCCACGGCCGGGCCCGACTCCACCGCGGGCGAGGTCGTGCTCGCGTACCTCGCCGCACAGTCCGCGGCGTTGCTCGACGTCGACCCGTTCGTGCGCGTCGACTCGCCGGATGCCGTGCACAAGATGCGCGTCGCCGTGCGCCGGCTGCGCAGTGCCCTCGCGACCTATCGCCGCCTGCTCGACCGCTCCGTCACCGACCCGCTGCGCGACGAGCTGCGCTGGATCGGTCACGTCCTCGGACCGGTCCGGGACGCCGAGGTGATCCGCGACCACCTGCGCGAGGAGGCCGCCGAGCAACCGCGCACGACCGTCGTCGGCCCGGTCTCCCGGCGCATCGACCGCACACTGCGGGCCGAGCATCGGGACGCCCACCGCGGGGCCTTGACCGAGCTGCGCAGCGACCGGTACCTCGGACTGCTCGACGCGGTGGAGCGCGTCGCAGGGGGCAGCGCGCTGTCGGGCAAGCGCATCGACCGACGGGCGCGCAAGCAGATCCCGCGGGAGGTTCGCCGAACCTTCGACCGGATGGTCGGGTTCGTCGAGCAGGCCGAAGCGGCGGCGTCGCCCGAGGAGACCGACCGGCTGTTGCACGAGGTGCGCAAGGCGGCGAAGCGGGTCCGCTACGCGGCCGAGTCGGCCGAGCCGGCGATCGGTTCCGGTGCCGCCGACCTCGCCAAGCAGATGGAGGAGCTGCAGGACGTGCTCGGCGCCCACCAGGACACCGTCGTCGTCCGTCAACTCCTGTTGCGCCTCGGCGACGAGGCCCACACCTCCGGCGACAGCGCGTTCACGTTCGGTCGGATGCACGCGCTCGAGGAGTGGCGGGCCGCCCGCACCCGCGAGCAGTACGAGGAGATGATCGACACGCTCACCAAGCGTCCGAAATGGCTGCGCTGAGATCCCCTTCTTGCATCTGAACTGCGCGTCCTGGCGCGCCAGGTAGATGCAAGAACGCGGTATGCGCGCGACGATCGTGAGATGGAAAAGGCGCACGAAGCCGGACCGAACGACGTCCCGTTGCTCGACGAGACCATCGGAGGCAACCTCGCCCGGATCGTCGCCGAGCACGCTGACCGCGAAGCCCTCGTCGCGCGTCATCAGGGCGTGCGCTGGACCTACGCCGAGTTCGCCGAGCGCGTCGCCCGGCTCGCACGCGGCCTGATCGGGCTCGGGCTGCAGCAGGGCGACCGCGTCGGGCTGTGGAGCCCGAACTACGCCGAGTGGACCTTGGTCCAGTACGCGACGGCCGAGATCGGCGTGATCCTGGTCAACGTCAACCCCGCCTACCGCACCCACGAGCTGGCGTTCGCCCTCAACCAGTCCGGGTGCCGCATGCTGTTCGCGGCGCCGTCGTTCAAGACGTCCGACTACGTCGACATGGTGGAGCAGGTCCGGCCGGACGTGCCGGCGCTCGAACGGGCAGTGTTCTTCTGGGAGGACGACTGGGACGAGCTGGTGGCCGGCGCCGGCGGCGTCACCGCGGACGAGTTCGCCGAGCGGCGCGCCGCGCTGCGTCCCGACGACCCGATCAACATCCAGTACACGTCGGGCACGACGGGGTTCCCGAAGGGCGCCACGCTCACCCACCGCAACATCCTCAACAACGGCTACTTCGTGACCCGCCTGCAGGGGTTCGGGCCGGAGGACCGGCTGTGCATCCCGGTGCCCTTCTACCACTGCTTCGGCATGGTCATGGGCAACCTCGGCTGCACGACCCACGGGGCCACGATGGTGATCCCGGCCGACGCGTTCGAGCCGACCCACGTCCTCGAGACGATCGAAGCTGAGCGCTGCACGTCGGTGTACGGGGTGCCGACGATGTTCATCGCCGAACTCTCCCACCCGGAGTTCGATCGCTTCGACCTGTCCAGCCTCCGCACGGGCGTCATGGCCGGCGCGCCGTGCCCGGTCGAAGTGATGAAGGCGTGCGTCGACCGCATGCACATGACCGAGGTGACGATCTGCTACGGGATGACGGAGACGTCGCCGGTGTCGACGCAGACTTTGCCCGACGACTCGTTGCACCACCGCACGGCCACCGTCGGTCGGGCCCACCCACACGTCGAGATCCGCATCGCCGACCCGACCTCCGGCGAGACCATGACCCGGGGGGACACGGGCGAGTTCTGCACCCGCGGCTACTCCGTGATGCAGGGCTACTGGAACGACCCAGAGCGCACGGCGGAGGCGATCGACGCCGACGGGTGGATGCACACGGGCGACCTCGCCGTGATGGCTGACGACGGGTACGTCAACATCGTCGGGCGGATCAAGGACATGGTGATCCGCGGCGGCGAGAACGTGTACCCGCGGGAGATCGAGGAGTTCATCTACACCCACCCGGACGTCGAGGACGTGCAGGTGATCGGCGTGCCCGACGAGCGCTACGGCGAGGAGCTCATGGCGTGGGTGCGGCTGCGCCCCGGTGCCCAGCTCGAGCCCGAGGACGTGCGCCAGTTCTGCCAGGGCAAGATCGCCCACTTCAAGATCCCCCGCTACGTGCAGTTCGTCGACGAGTTCCCGATGACTGTGACCGGCAAGGTGCAGAAGTTCAAGATGCGCGAGCAGGCCATCGCCGACCTCGGCCTCGCCGTCGTCGACACCGCCTGACCACCATCCGAGTGTCGTGGTGCAACGGAGTGTCTTGTGCGGGACCCTCCCTCACAAGACACTCCGACGGCCCAAGACACTCGGATGGAAAGCAGACAGAATGCTCCGATGCCCGCCCGCAAGCGTGCCGTCCAGCCGTCCCGCCCGCGTCAGTGGGTCGGTCGCCCCTATCCCCTCGGCGCGACGTACGACGGGGCGGGCACCAACTTCTCGCTCTACAGCGGGGTCGCCGAGGGCGTCGAGCTGTGCCTGCTCGCAGGGGACGGAGCACGGGGCGAGCAGGTCGAGCAGCGTATTGAGCTGACCGAGGTCGACGGCTTCTGCTGGCACACGTACCTCCCCGACGTGCGCCCGGGCCAGCGCTACGGCTACCGCGTCCACGGTCCCTGGAACCCCGCCCAGGGCCAGTGGTGCAACCCGGCCAAGCTGCTCCTCGACCCGTACGCCAAGACGGTCGAGGGCGAGGTCGACTGGGACCCGGCCTGCTACGCGTACGACCTCGACGACCCCGACAGGGCGAGCACCACCGACAGCGCACGGCACGTCCCTCGCGCCGTCGTCAGCGATCCGTTCTTCGACTGGGGCAACGACCGACCGCCCGACCACGCGATGCACGAGACGGTCATCTACGAAGCCCACGTGCGCGGGCTGACGATGCGCCATCCCGATGTGCCGCCCGAGATCCGCGGGACCTACACCGCCCTCGCCCACCCCGCCGTCGTCGAGCACCTGACCAGCCTCGGGATCACGTCGATCGAGCTGATGCCGGTGCACCAGTTCGTCCACGACCACCAGCTCCAAGCCCGGGGCCTGCGTAACTACTGGGGCTACAACTCGATCGCCTTTCTCGCCCCGCACAACGGCTACGTCGCCCGCGCGGCCCCCGGTCAGCCGGCACCGGCGCAGTACAGCCACGGGCAGGAGTTCAAGACGATGGTCAAGGCGCTCCACACCGCCGGCATCGAGGTGATCCTCGACGTCGTCTACAACCACACCGCCGAGGGCAACCACCTCGGGCCGGTGCTCTCGCTGCGCGGCATCGACAACCAGGCCTACTACCGGCTCGTGGAGGGCGATCCCCGCCACTACCTCGACTTCACCGGCACCGGCAACAGCCTCAACATGCGCCACCCGCACGTGCTGCAGCTGATCATGGACAGTCTGCGCTACTGGGTTCTCGAGATGCACGTCGACGGGTTCCGGTTCGACCTCGCCTCCACCCTCGCCCGGGAGCTGTACGCCGTCGACCGCCTCTCGGCCTTCTTCGACCTCGTCCAGCAGGACCCGATCGTCTCGCAGGTCAAGCTGATCGCCGAGCCGTGGGACGTCGGCGAAGGTGGATACCAGGTCGGCAACTTCCCACCCCAGTGGTCGGAGTGGAACGGGCGTTACCGCGACACGATCCGCGACTTCTGGCGGGGCGAGCCGGCGACGCTCGCCGAGTTCGGCTACCGCTTCACCGGCAGCTCGGACCTGTACCAGGCCGACAGCCGCCGCCCGACGGCGTCGGTCAACTTCGTCACCGCCCACGATGGGTTCCCGCTCGCCGACCTCGTGTCGTACAACGAGAAGCACAACCTCGCCAACGGGGAGGACAACCGCGACGGCGAGTCGCACAACCGCTCGTGGAACTGTGGCGTCGAGGGCCCGACGGACGACCCCGCGGTGCTCGAGCTGCGCGCCCGCCAGCGGCGCAACTTCGTCACCACGCTGTTCCTGTCGCAGGGCGTGCCGATGCTGCTCGGCGGCGACGAGCTCGGCCGAAGCCAGGGCGGCAACAACAACGCCTACTGCCAGGACAACGAGATCTCGTGGTTCGACTGGAACCACGTCGACACCGTGTTCAGCGACTGGGTCCGCCAGGTCATGGCCCTCCGGCGGGCCCATCCCGTGTTCCGCCGGCGGCGGTGGTTCCAGGGCCGCCGCATCCGCGACACCGACGACCTCGCCTGGTTCCGGCCCGACGGCGCGCCGATGACGGAAGAGGACTGGGAGACCGGCCATGCCCGCGCCGTCGGCGTGCTGCTCAACGGCGACGCCATCCCGACGCCCGACGCCTATGGTGGCCGGATCGTCGACGACAGCTTCTACGTCATGTTCAACGCGAGCGAGACCGACCTGAGCTGGGTCGTCCCGGGCGACGGCTGGCAGCGGGACTGGACGGTCGAGCTCGACACCAGCCTCGGTCACGCGGCCGGCACGACGGTCTCCGGCGGCGACGTCGTCGACCTGGTCGCGCGCTCGATGGTCGTGCTGTGCACCCCGGTGCCGGCCGGCACGAAAGCCCGTCGTTGACGGACGACGACGGGCTGCGCCACCGGGCGACCCGGCTCGGCGTCGAGGCCTCGTACTGGGACGTCGCCGGCGAGCTCCACCATGCGTCCGTCGAGACGCTGCACGCCGTGGTCGACGTGCTCGAGGCCGACGAGACGGCCGGACCCACCAGGCGGCTCGAGCCGGTGATCGTGGCGCCGACCGGGCCGGTCCCGATCGGCGACCTGACCGAGCTCCACCTCACCCTCGAGGACGGCACGACGCTGGAGCTGCCGCGGGAGCACACGACCGCGAGCCTCCCGCCGGAGCTCCCGATCGGCTGCCACCGGCTCGTCGGCGCGACGCACGGGGCGGAGGAAGTGGCGACCGTCGTCGTGCCGCCGCCGACGATGCCGCGCAACGTGGCGCTCGCCGGCACAGTCGGGCTGTTCGTCCCCACGTACGCGCTGTGGGAGCGCACCAATCCCCTGCCGTCGTTCGTCCACCTCGCCGCGCTCGCGGCTCGGGCGCCGCGCCTCGGCGTCGGTCTCGTGGCGACGTTGCCGTTGTACGCCGCGTTCCTGGACGAACCGTTCGATCCGAGCCCCTACTCACCGCTCAGCCGGCTGCACTGGAACGAGGTCTACATCGACGACGCCGCGCTGCCCGCCATTCGTGTCCCGCCCGCGGGCGACCTGATCGACTGGCAGGCCCTGGCCCGCCGCCGGCGCGCCCAGTTGCTCGACCTCAGCGTCGATCTCGACCCGTACCTCCAGACGGCCGTCGCCCGCTTTCTCGCCGAACGGCCGGACGTCGCCGACTTCGCCCGGTACCGCGCCAGCCGGCCCGACCCGGTCGACGCCGGCCGGCCGGTGGCGCTGGTGCGGCGCAGCCACGAGGTCGCCCAGTACCTCGCGCACCGCCAGCTCGCCGGTGTCGAGGGGACCGGCCGGGCGGCGCTCGGCCTCGACCTCCCCATCGGCAGCCACCCCGACGGGTACGAGACGTGGGCCCACGGACCGCTCTTCGCCACGACGATGACGGTCGGCGCCCCGCCCGACGAGTTCTTCTCGGAGGGTCAGAACTGGGGATTCCCGCCCCAGCTCCCCGCGGCCGGACGGCGCAGCGGGCACGAGCTGTGGCGACGGCTCGTGGCGCGGGCCGGCGAGCCGGCGTCGATGCTGCGCATCGACCACGTGATGGGAGTGCACCGGCTGTGGTGGATCCCCACCGGCGCGAGCGCGAAGGACGGGGTGTACGTGCGCTACCCCCGAGAGGAGCTACTCGCGGTCATCGCGGCTCAGGCGGTGGTGACCGACACCACGATCGTCGGGGAGGACCTCGGGACGGTCCCCGACGAGGTCACCGACGCGATGGCGCGCTGGGAGATGCTCGGGATGTTCGAGGAGCAGTTCCTGCTGTACCGGGACGACGAGGAACTCGACGCGATCCCGGCGAGGTCGATCGCCGGGATCCGGACCCACGACATGCCCGCGTGGGAGGCCGCCATCGCCGGGGACGCCGCGCCGGGCGTCGAGCGCTATCGCCGGCTCGTGGCCGGCGCCGTCGGGCATCCCGTGGGCGACCGCGCCCCGGAGCTGTTCGACGCCGCCCTCGAACGGCTCGCCGACAGTGACGCCCACACGGTCCTCGTCGACCTCGACGATCTCATCGGGGAGACCGAGCCGCACAACGTGCCCGGCCAGCAACTGCCGACCACGTGGCGCCGCCGCCTGCGCGTCCCGATGTCCGAACTCCTCACCGAGCCGGACGTTCGCCGGCGCCTCGAGCTGCTCACCTCCCGTCGCGGACGGACGCGATGACGGTCGAATCCCCCGTCGGTGACGTCGACCTCCACCTCTTCAACGAGGGCACGCACCGTCACGTGCACCGGTTCCTCGGCGCCCACGCCGACGCGACCGGCACGTGGTTCACGGTGTGGGCCCCGAATGCCGCCCGGGTCGGGGTGGTCGGCGACTTCAGCAGCTGGCACGACGAGGAGCCGCTCGCGCCGCTCGGCGGTTCGGGGTTGTGGTCGGCCCACGTGCCCGACGCGCAAGTCGGGCAGGCGTACCGCTACGCGATCACGACCCACGGCGGGGCGCGGATCGAGAAGGCCGACCCCGTGGCCGCGGCCACCGCGCTCCCGCCGTCGACGGCGTCGGTGATCGCCGACCTGTCGCACTCGTGGGGGGACGCGGCATGGATGGCGGATCGGGACCGCCGCGTCGCGGCGGACGCGCCGGTGTCGATCTACGAGGTCCACCTCGGCTCGTGGGGTCGCCACGTGGTGCCCGGTCGCCGCTTCCCGCGCTACGACGAGCTCGCCGACCCGCTGGCCGACCACGTCCTCGCCCACGGGTTCACCCACGTCGAGCTGCTGCCGGTGATGGAGCACCCGTTCTACGGCTCGTGGGGCTACCAGACGACGGCCTACTTCGCCCCGACGGCGCGCTACGGGCCGCCCACCGCGTTGATGGAGATGATCGACCGCCTCCACGAACGGGGCGTGGGCGTCATTCTCGACTGGGTGCCGTCACACTTCCCGATGGACGCCCACAGCCTCGCCCGCTTCGACGGCACGCACCTGTACGAGCACGCCGACCCGCGTCAGGGCTTCCATCCCGACTGGAGCTCGGCGATCTTCAACTACGGCCGGGCGGAGGTGCGGGCGTTCCTCGTGTCGAGCGCGATGTCGTGGCTGGAGCGCTACCACGCCGATGGGCTCCGCGTCGACGCCGTGGCCTCGATGCTCTACCTGGACTACTCGCGGGCGGCCGGGCAGTGGGTCCCCAACCGCTACGGCGGGCGGGAGAACCTCGAGGCGATCGACTTCCTCCGCCAGCTCACGACCGCCACCGCGGAGGAGTTCCCCGGCATCGCCACGTTCGCCGAGGAGTCGACGGCGTGGCCGGGCGTCACCGCCGCGACCGCCGACGGCGGGTTGGGCTTCGACTTCAAGTGGGACATGGGCTGGATGCACGACACGTTGCGCTACTTCCACCGCGACCCGGTGCACCGCCGCTACCACCACGACGAGCTCACGTTCCGCAGCGTCTACGCGTTCACCGAGCGCTACGTGCTGCCGCTGTCCCACGATGAGGTGGTCCACGGCAAGGGCTCGCTCCTCGGCAAGATGGCCGGCGACGAGTGGCAGCGCTTCGCCAACCTGCGCCTCCTGCTCGGGTCGATGTTCGGCCAGCCGGGCAAGAAGCTGCTGTTCATGGGCGCCGAGCTGGCGATGCCGACGGAGTGGAACCACGAGTCGACGCTCGACTGGGGCCTCCACGACGCATCGGGCCACGCCGGCGTGCGCCGGTTCGTCGCCGATCTGAACGCGCTCTACGCCGCCGAGCCGGCGCTGCATCGCGGCGACGGCGACCCGGCGGGCTTCGAGTACGTCGTCGGGGACGACCGCGAGCACAGCGTCTTCGTCTGGATCCGCCGCGACCCGGCGGGCGGAGCACCGCCGGTGCTCGCCGTGTTCAATGCCACCCCGACCGTGCACCACGGCTACCGCGTCGGCGTGCCGGTGGCGGGACGGTGGGTGGAGCTGCTCAACTCCGACGCCGAGCCGTACGGCGGCAGCGGGCAGGGCAACCTCGGGGGCGTCGAGACGGACGACGAGCCCTCGCACGGCTTCGACCTGTCGCTCTCGCTGACTGTGCCCCCGCTGGCGGCAGTGTTCCTCCGCCCCGAGTAATTCCCATCCGAGGTTCAGCGGACGGTGTGCTAGGCGTACGCGCGATGACGGAGGCAGCGCTCGCGACGGGCCGGCGGTCGTTCGACCGGCAGTCCTGGGGCGACGCCTACCGGGATCTGTCCGCGGCCGACAAGGAGTCGCCGCTCGACGTCGACGATCTCGAGCGGCTCGCCGTGGCCGCCTACCTCGTCGCCGAGGACGCGGACGGCACGACCTACTGGGCCCGGGCCTATGAGGAGTGCCGCCGCTGCGGCGACCGGGCGCGGGCCGCCCGCAACGCGCTGTGGGCCAACTTCGCCCTGCTCCTCCGCGGCGAGATGGCCCCCGCCGGCGGCTGGCTGGCTCGGGCCCACCGCGCCCTGGAAGGCACCGGCGACTGCGTGGAGCGCGGCGGCGTGCTGATCCCCGAAGCGATACACCACATGTTCGCGGGCGAAACCCTGGCGGCCCTCGCCGAGTTCACCGAGGCTTTAGCAGTCGCCGAACACTTCGGCGACCGCGACGTGGCGGCGATGGGCCGCCTCGGCCGCGGCCAGACGCTCTTGATGACCGGGCACCACGTCGACGGCTACGCCGAGCTCGACGACGTGATGGTCGCCGTCACCTCCGGCGAGGTGTCGCCGATCGTCGCCGGACTCGTCTACTGCGCGGTGATCGACATGTGCCACATGACGTTCGATCTGCGCCGGGCACGGGAGTGGACGGCTGCGCTCAGCAGGTGGTGCGAGTCGCAGCCCGACCTCGTGCCCTATCGCGGCCAGTGTCTCGTCCATCGGGCCGAGATCCTGCAGATCCACGGCGAGTGGTCCGACGCGATGGACGAGGCCGAGCGGGCCTTCGAGCAGTTCTCCCGCCCGCCTCGCCATCCGGCGATCGGAGACGCGCTGTACCGCCAAGCCGAGCTGCTGCGACTGCGCGGCGACTTCGCGAGGGCCGAGGAGACGTACGTTCGGGCCAGCGACTACGGACGCCAGCCCCAGCCCGGTCTGGCGCTGCTCCGGCTCGCCGAGGGGCAGGTCGCAGTCGCCATGGCCGCGATCCGCCGTGCCGCTGACGAGACCCGCGATCCGAGGGCTCGGCTGCACCTGATGGCCGCCCGCGTCGAGGTCTTGCTCGCCGCCGACGATGCCGGCGCCGCCCGTCTCGCCGCTGACGAACTGGCCGGCGTCGCCGTCGATCTCGGCGGGCCGGCGCTACGGGCGACTGCTGGGTACGCGACCGGGACCGTCCTCCTCGCGGAGGGCGATCCCAAGGCCGCTCTCGGGGTGCTCAGGCCGGCGTGGGCCACCTGGCGCGACCTCGAGGCGCCGTACGAAGCGGCGCGGGTCCGCGTGGCCGTCGGTCTGGCCTGCCGGCTGCTCGGTGACGAAGACGGTGCCGCGCTGGAGTTCAACGCCGCCGGCCAGGGTGTTCCGCCAAGCTCGGCGCGGTCACCGATCGCCGCCACGTCGAGCAGTTGATGGCGCCGGCGTCGAGTGCCGGGCGGCCTGACCCGACCGCGAACGGCAGGTGCTCGAGCTCGTCGCGACCGGGATGACCAACCGGGCCATCGCCGCCGAGCTCGTCATCAGCGAGAAGACCGTGGCCCGGCACGTCGCCAACATCTTCACCAAGCTCGGGCTCTCGACGCGGGCCGCGGCGACCGCCTACGCCTACGAGCACCAGCTCGTCCGGCCGACGTACACAGAATGACCCATCGAGCTCGGCGGCGAATTGGCTCGTTCAGTCGATGCGCACGTCAGCGAGGTCTTCGTACGGTCGACCGATGACCACCGAGACCATCGACCCTGCCGTCGCGAGGCCCACTGCCGATGCGTCCACGATCGTCGAGGCCGTGCGAGCGCTGACGCCGGTCATCGCCGCCCGCAGCGACGAGATCGAGGAGGCCCGCCGGCTCCCGCTCGACCTGGTCGCCCAGCTCCGCGCCGCCGGGTGCTACCGCATGCTCGTCCCGCCGGGCCTCGGCGGGGCCGGCGCGACGCTCATCGATCACGTCGCGATGGTTCGCGAGCTGGCGCGCGCCGACGGCTCGGTCGGGTGGACCGTGCTGATCGGCAGCTCGGGCCCACTCATCTTCGGCGGCCTGGCACCGGAGGCGTACGACGAGATCTTCACCGCCACACCGAACCTCGCGCTCGCCGGCACGTTCAACCCGAAAGGCGTCGCGACTCCCGTGGACGGCGGGTTCCGGGTCTCGGGACGGTGGTCGTTCGCCAGCGGCTGCCAGCACGCCGACTGGTTCATCGCCCACTGCTTCGTCGACGACGGCCGCGTCCCGCCGCTGCGCATGATGATGGTCCCCGCCGCGGAGGCCGAGATCATCGACACCTGGACCGTGGCCGGCATGTGCGGCACGGGCAGCCACGACTTCGCCGTCGACGGGCTGTTCGTGCCCGACGAGCGCTCCTTCAGTGTGTTCGAGGAGGCGCAGCTCGACGGACCGCTGTGGCGGATCCCCGAGCTGGCGTACTCGTCGCTGCAGTTCGCCAATGTGGCGACGGGGATCGCCGAGGGCGCCGTGGCCGAGATCACCACGCTGGCGACCGGCAAGGTGCCGATGTTCGCCGACGCCACGCTCGCCGCGAACCCGCTGTTCCAGCACCGGCTCGCCGAGGCCGACGCCCACCTCCGCGCTGCCCGCGCCCTCCTCGACGCCGACGTCGAAGCGACGTGGGAGATCGCGCTCGCGGGCGCGGACCCGACGCCGGAACAGCGCGCCCGCATCCGCGCCGGCGCGACCTGGGTGGTAACCGCCGCCGCCACTGTCGTCGACACCGCCTACACGTTCGGCGGCGGCACGGCGCTCTACTCGAGCAGCCCGTTGCAGCGCCGCTGGCGGGACGTCCATGCGATCACGCAGCACTTCGCCGTCAAGCCCGACACGTTGACGCTGGCCGGGGGCGTGCTCGCCGGCCAGGACGTCGACCTCACGTTTCTGTAGGAGGCGACGGGGGGATGAAGTGGAACGCCCCCCGCTCGTGCAGTCGCTGGAGGAAGTCGGGCTCGTAGGCGTCGCCCGGGGTCTCCCGAACGAGCTCGTCGATCTTGTGCGCGTCATCGCCGACGAGGATCCGCCACTCGCCCGCCCGCACGCCGTCGAGGATGATCGTCGCCGCCTCCGCGGCCGTCGTCGGTGCGAGGTCCCGGAATCCGTCCGCCATCGCCACCATCATCTGGCGGACGTCCTCGTCCGACGCGTTCCCGACGTCGAGGCCGCGGCCGGCGAAAAGGTCCCGCACCCGGGCCACGTCGTCGTCGCCGAGGTTCTTCGGGTCGCGGCCGAAGTAACGGCCGGAGTTGTAGACGATCGAGGTCCCGATGTGCCCGGGCATCACGACCGACGCCTTGAGGTGGGGGGCGTTCTGCCGGAAGTCGACGATGAGCGCCTCGGTGAACCCCTTCACGGCAAACTTCGCCGCGCTGTACGCGGTGTGGGCGTTGGCACCGAGGCAGGCCCAGAAGCCGTTGACGCTGCTCGTGTTGACGACGTGCCCTTCGGCGCTGCGCAGGAGCAGCGGGAGGAACGTCCTGGTGCCGAGGTAGACGCCGCCCCAGCAGACCCCGAACACGGCGTCCCACTCGTCCCGCTCGTCGGCGATCATGCTTCCGCCGCCGCCGATGCCGGCGTTGTTGAACAGCAGGTCGATGTGGTCGGTGTCGTGGGCGCTCGTCACGTGGTCGCGGAACGCGTGCAGCTGCGATTCGTCGGAGACGTCGGCGACGAACGTCGTGACCACCGTGCCCGGCGGTGAGGACTCCTCACAGAGCTGGCGGGTCTCGGCCATCGTGTCGTCGGCGACGTCGCAGAACGCGACGTGGCAGCCCTCGGCGGCGAGCTGGCGGGCCAGCTCGCGACCCATCCCGGTCCCGCCCCCGGTGATGACGGCGAGCTTGCCGGCGAACTGTTCCATGTCGAGCGCCCCTTCCGGTCCGAGCGCCGCAGTCGGTCAGCGGCGTGCCGACCGATACCAGTCGATCAGGCCGTTCGTGGACGAGTCGTGCGCCGCTCGGTCGCCCGCCGGGCCGGTCAGCTCGGGCGTGACCCGGTTGGCGAGCTCCTTGCCGAGCTCGACGCCCCACTGGTCGAAGCTGTCGATCCCCCACACGCAGCCCTGCACGAACACGATGTGCTCGTAGAGCGCGATGAGCTGGCCGAGGACGGACGGCGTGAGCTGGGGCGCGACGATCGTGGTCGTCGGGCGGTCACCGGCGAACGAGCGCCACGGCTCCTCGACGTTGTCGCGTCCGAACGCCAGCGCCTCGGTCTGGGCGATGAGGTTGGCGACGAGCAGGTCGTGGTGGTCGCGGTGCGGGTGGTTGGGGCGGGCGAAGCCGATGAAGTCGGCCGGGACGATCCGGGTTCCCTGGTGGAGCAGTTGGTAGAACGCGTGCTGTCCGTTGGTGCCCGGCTCGCCCCAGACGATCGGGCCGGTATCGAGGCTCGCGGGGGTGCCGTCGAGGCGCACCGACTTGCCGTTCGACTCCATGTCGAGCTGTTGGAGGTAGGCGGGGAAGCGAGCGAGCTCCTCGGCGTACGGCAGCACGGCCTTGGTCGCGCAGCCGAGCACGTTCGAGTTCCAGATGCCGATCATCCCGAGGACGACGGGCGCGTTGGCGGGGAGTGGCGTGGTGCGGAAGTGCTCGTCGATGGTGTGGAAGCCGGCGAGGAACTCGGCGAAGGCGTCGCGGCCGATGACGATCATGAGCGTCAGGCCGATCGCCGAGTCGACGGAGTAGCGGCCTCCGACCCAGTCCCAGAACCCGAACATGTTGGCGGTGTCGATGCCGAAGGCGGAGACGCCCTCGGCGTTCGTGCTGACGGCGACGAAGTGCCGGGCCACGGCCTCGTCGCCGAGCGCCCGGGTGAGCCACGCCCGGGCGGTGCGGGCGTTGGTGAGGGTCTCGACGGTGGTGAAAGTCTTGGAGGAAACGACGAAGAGGGTTTCGGCGGGGTCGAGGCCGGCGAGCGCGCCGGCGATGTCGGCCCCGTCGACGTTGGAGACGAAGCGAGTGCCGATCTCGGGGTGGCGGTAGGCGTCGAGGGCGCGGGTGGCCATCGCCGGGCCGAGGTCCGACCCGCCGATCCCGATGTTCACGACGGTGCGGATGCGCAGCCCGGTGTCGCCGGTCCACCGTCCGTCCCGGACGTCGGTGGCGAAGATGCCCATGCGGTCGAGGACGGCGTGGACGTCGGGGACGACGTTGTGGCCGCCGGTCGTGACGACCGCGCCCTTGGGTGCTCGCAGTGCGGTGTGGAGCGCGGCGCGGCCCTCGGTGACGTTGATCGGGACGCCGCCGAACATGGCGTCGCGCCGCGTCGGGACGCCGGCCGCCCGGGCGACGTCGACGAGGGCGGCGAGCACGTCGTCGTCGACCCGCTGCTTGGCGTAGTCGATGCGCAGGTCGCCGGCCTGGAGCACGTAGCGATCGCCCCGCTCAGGATCGCGGGAGAAGAGTTCACGCAGGTGGGGCGGGGGCGCGAGCGCGGTCAGGACCGCCCACTCGGGCGTGGCCGTGACGTCGGGGTGCGCTCCGGCGACGCCCATGAACGGCGACGCTAGTGGTCGAGCAGGGCTGCCGCGTCGGGATCGAGGACGACGACGGTGCCCGAGCGCCGGATCCTGCTGATCGGCAGGCGGGCGCCGAGGGGGTGGTCGGCCAGCCAGGCGGCGACGACGGACGCCTTGTCGGCGCCGGTGACGAGGACGATCCGTGACCTCGCCGCGTTGACGGCGCGGGGCGTCAGCGTCATCCGCACCCGGCCGTTGAACTCACCGCAGAGGTCGACGGCCCGTTCGCTGTCGACGACCGGGTCGCCGGGCGGCCACGACGCGGTGTGCCCGTCGGGGCCGATCCCGAGGTGGAGGACGTCGAGCCGTTGGGGCAGCGACGTCGAATAGCGGGCCGCGGCGCGGCGCAGGTCGCGTGCGGTGACGGGCATCAGGTGGTGGCGGCCGGGGAGCTCGGTGAGCTGGTTGGCGTTGCGGTCGGGGTCGCCGTCGGGTGCCACCCGCTCGTCGACCTGCCACACGTCGACCGCGTCCCACGGCAGGTCACGGGCGGCCAGCGCGGCGAGCATCGGCGGCGCCGTCGAGCCCCCCGACACGGCCAGGCTGGCGGCCCGTCCCGACCGTGCACCGCTCCAGCACCCGCCTCGCGATCGAGCCGCGCCGCCCACCCCACCGCGTCTTCCGCGACCCGAACTCTCATCCCATCCGAGTGTTTCACGCCGACCGAGTGTCTAGCGAGGGTCCCTCCCTCACAAGGCACTCGGATACTCGGTCGCACCCGCGCACCCCTTGACTACCGTCACGTCGCCGACGTCCCCCTTCCGCAGCCCACTCTGCAGGAGGGATCCCGATGTCCGACCTCACACGAGCCGCCCAGCGCTGGCTCGCCGATCACCACGGCGTGATCACCACACGAGTCTTACGTGAATGCGGCGTAAGGCGCTCGACCGTCGAGCGGCTGATCAACGCCGGGGTGCTCCGGCCAATCCGTCGCGGGGTGCTTGTGTCGCGTCAACGCCAACCACGATCGAACAACGCTGTGCGACTCTCTGTGCGGCTCATCCGTCCGGATTCGTGACCGGTCCAACTGCCGGGATACTCGCCGGCCTTCGCCGCATGCCACAAACAGCTCCGCTGCACTTCGCGGTCCGGCACGGTCATCACCACCATCACCTGACCGAGGGATTCACTTCCGCCAGACGACCGTGCTCGGACGCGAGCCATCGCTTGGTGCGCAGAGACGGGATCGTCGTCGCCAGTCCGGCCCGACTCGCATTCGATCTCGCGGCCGATCTCCGCCCACTCGACCATCTCTCCGTCCTTCAGCAGTTGCTGCACGAGCGGAAGGTGACAGTCGACGAGCTCGTGCGCATCGAGAGACGTCTCGGCCACCCGCCGCGCCCGGGCAGCGGCCTGTTCCGTCGCAATCTCGAGCGACTCGACGGCACGGCACCCAACGAGTCGCACGACGAAGTCGTGCTCGCTGAGGCGCTCCGTGCGAGAGGGGTCCCGGTCGAGAATCAGAGCCATGCTCGTGCGAACATCCAACGGCCGAACGGCACGCGTCGACCTCGCAGTGCCTCGGTCCGCTGGGGGGTCGAGCTCGACATCCACCCGGAACACAGAACGTTCGAGGGCCAGGCGAGTGGTGCATGTCGCGTACGTGACCTGCACCTCATGGAGTGGCAGATCGAGCCGGTGACCGAACACGACATGCAAAACGTCTTGCGGATCGCTGGACCAACTTACCGAGTCTCTATCGCGCCCGTCGCCGGATCAATCGAGTGTCTTGTGAGGGGGCCGTCCCTCAGCAAGACACTCGATTGACGTAAGACACTCGGATGGGACCCCGGGTCAGATGGTGGGGGTCTCGGTGTGCCGGCCGAAGACGTCGGCGAGGGCTCGCATGGTCTCGCCGAGCGTGGCGTAGGTGTTCGCCGTGTCGATCAGCGCCGGCATCAGGTTGACCTCGGGGTCGGCGGCCTGCTCGCGCAGGTGGTCGAGGGCGGCGTCGACGGCCGCCTGGTCGCGCTCCTGGCGCACCTTCTGCAACCGCTTGAGCTGGCGGTTCTCGTCCTCGTTCGTGATCTGGAGGAGGTCGAGGGTGTTGTCCTCGCTGCCCTCCGTGAACCGGTTCACGCCGACCACCGTCCGGCGCCCCTCGTTGAACGCCCGCTCCAAGTCGTACGCCGAGTCGGCGATCCGACCCTGGAACCAGTTGTCCTCGATCCCCCGGATGCAGCCCTCGAGCATCGACCCGTCGCCGATCTCGTCGAGGTGGGCGAACAGCTCCTCGGCCTGCCGCTCCATCTCGTCGGTCAACTCCTCGACGAACCACGAGCCGCCCAGCGGGTCGGCGACGTGGGCGACGTTGGTCTCGTGGCCGATGATCTGCTGCGTGCGCAGCGCGATCCGCGCCGCCTTCTCCGTCGGCAGGGCCAGCGCCTCGTCCATCGAGTTGGTGTGCAGGGACTGCGTGCCGCCCAGCACCCCCGCGAGCGCCTCGATCGCGGTCCGGACGATGTTGATCTCCGCCTGCTGCGCGGTCAGCGACACGCCCGCCGTCTGGGTGTGGAACCGCAGCTGCAGCGACCGCTCGAGCGACGCCCCGTAGCGCTCACGCATCCACCGCGCCCAGATCCGCCGGGCCGCCCGGTACTTCGCGATCTCCTCGAAGAAGTCGATGTGGGCGTTGAAGAAGAAGCTGAGGCGCGGCGCGAACGCGTCGACCGGCAGGCCCGCCTGCATCGCCAACTCGACGTAGGCGAACCCGTTGGCGAGCGTGAAGGCGAGCTCCTCGGCGGCGGTCGACCCGGCCTCCCGGATGTGATACCCGGAGATCGACACGGAGTGCCAGCGCGGCATCTCGGTGGCGGTGAACGCGATCGTGTCCCGCACCAACCGCATCGACGGCCGCGGCGGGAACACGAACTCCTTCTGCGCCTGGTACTCCTTGAGGATGTCGTTCTGCAGCGTGCCCCCGAGGCGCGCCCGATCGATCCCGGCCTTCTCCGCCTGGGCGACGAACATCGCCAGGATCACGGCGGCCGGGGAGTTGATCGTCATCGACGTCGTGATCGACCCGACGTCGAGCTCGCGGTAGAGGTCCTCCATGTCGGCGAGGCTGTCGATCGCCACGCCGCAGCGTCCGACTTCGCCGAGCGCCATCGGGTCGTCCGAGTCGATGCCGAGCAGCGTCGGCATGTCGAAGGCCGTCGACAGCCCATCGCCTCCGGACTTGATGATCTCCTTGAACCGCCAGTTCGTGTCCTCCGCCGTCCCGAAGCCGGCGAACATGCGCATCGTCCACAACTTGGACCGGTACATCGACGCGTACGGGCCGCGCGTGTACGGGTAGACGCCGGGGAACTCGCCGTCGTCGGGGCCGTAGACCGGCTCGAGCGGCACGCCCGACATCGTCGTGAAGTTGGCGTCGCGGAGCTTCGCCGCCTCGTAAGCCTCCTGCCACGCACTCCGCCGGTCGGTCACCAGGCCGATGATAGTTGGACGTCCAAGCAATTGGCTATGCAAAATCGCCGGAGGCCCGCCGGAGACGGCGTAACACCCGATAGAGGGCGCGAAGGTCGGCGTCGGACAGCGGAACCTTCGTGAACACCTCGGCGTTGAGCGCGGCCGTCGCCCGGTCGGCGAGCGCCCGCCCGACGTCCGTCACCTCGGCCAGCACGCCCCGCCCGTCGACGGGGTTCCGGCGCCGGTCGACGTACCCGTCGCGCTCGAGGCGGTCGACGGCGTTGGTGACGCTCGCCGGGTGGACCTGCAGGCGCTCGCCCATCTTGCCCACCGGCAGCGCGCCGGTGCGGCTGAAGCTCAGCAGCATGAGCACCTCGTAGCGGGCGAACGTCAGCCCGAGCGGCCGCAGCACCGCCTCGACGTCGCGCAGCATGATCTGCTGGACCCGCATCACCGACGTCACGGCCGCCATGCCAGCGGTCGCCTCGTCCCAGCCGTGGGCGCTCCAGTTCTCGGCGGCGAGGTCGATGGGGTCCCGTCGCAGCGCACGGTTCGATGGCACGAGCGGACCGTACAGGTGGCACCACCATGTCCTGGTCCGTAGCCTCGCCGCACGTGACCGACGAGAGCACCAAGGGCGTCCGCGCGGCCGTTGCCGCCTACGCCGTCTGGGGCCTCCTCACGATCTACTGGAAGGAGCTCGCCGCCTTCGACGCGTTCGAGCTGATCGGCTGGCGGATCGCGTGCGCCGGCGTCGTCATGGCCATCGTCGTCACGCTGCGGGGACGCTGGCCGGCGCTCGCTGCCGCCGCCCGCGACCGCCGCACGCTCGGCCGCGTCGCCATCGCCGCCCTCCTCCTCACGGCCAACTGGACCAGTTACGTCTGGGCCGTGGTCAACGAGCGGATCATCGAGGCTGCGCTCGGCTACTTCATGGCCCCGCTCGGGACGATGCTGCTGGGGATCCTCGTCCTCCACGAGCACGCGAGCAGGCTGCAACGCGTCGCCCTCGCCTGCGCCGCCGCGTCCGTCGTGGTGCTGACGATCTCGTACGGCCGCCCACCGGTGCTGGCGTTCGTGATCGCGGCGAGCTGGAGCCTCTACGGCCTCTGCAAGCGCCAGGTTGCGCTGTCGCCCGTGGAGAGCCTCGCCGGCGAGACGTTCCTGCTCACCGTGCCCGCGGCCGTGCTCGCCCTCGTGCTCGGCTTCACGCTCGACGACAACATCCCGGCGACCGCGTCCGCCCCCGACTGGGTCCTCGTCCTGTTCACCGGCGTCGTGACTGCCGTCCCGTTGCTGCTGTTCGCCTACGCCGCCCAGCGGGTGCCGCTCACGCTGCTCGGCGGCCTGCAGTACCTGGTCCCCATCATCAACTTCCTGCTCGGATGGCTGCTCTACGACGAGGCAATGCCCGCCGATCGCCTCGTCGGCTTCACCCTGATCTGGGCCGCGCTCGCGGCGATCACGGCCGACCGGTGGCGGGCGACCGCGCCGAGGCCGGCGGAGGTCTCCAGTTTGCGCACGACGACCGGCGGATAGCCTCGACCCACCGCCCTGATCACAGGAGAACTCGATGCGTCGTTACGTCATCCCGGCCTGCGCCGGACTCGCCGTCCTGGGCATCGCTGCATGCTCGCCCGACGAAGGTGACTTCAAGGATGACGCCGAGGGCTTCATCGACGAGGACGAGGGCGACGTCGAGAGCCAGCTCGGAGTGGCGCTCGACGACGCCACGTGCGACGAACCCGAGTCGAGCGACGTCGGGGCGACGTTCAACTGCACCGCGGTCGGCGACGACGGCACCACGTACCAGTTCACCGTGGAGATCACGGGCGACAACTCGTACGAGGTCGGCGGCGGCACGGCGGTCGGCGGGACCACGCCGGGCGGGACCACGCCGGGCGGGACCGACGCCGGGGACCGCCCCGGCCGGCGGGGCGACGACAGCGCCCGCCACGACAGCCGGCTGACGCCCGCCGGGCTCAGCTCGTCAGCAGGGTCCCGGCGAAGAAGCGTTGCAGGGCGTCCACCGCGGCGGCGTGCCGGCGCCCGTCCCCGGTGATCGCCGAGAGCCGGGCGAGGCCTGACACCACCGCGTTGAGCAGATCCTCGACGGCCCGCAGGTCGACCTCGGGACTGCAGCTCGCCGCGCTCGGCCGCCCGGGCGACGAGGCGCCGGAAGAACTCGTTGTTGCGCCGCCGCAGCGGGCGCAGGAGCTGCTTCAGCTCGGGATTGCGCTCGGAGTCGCCCGCCACGCCGATGACGAACGCCGGCACGAGCGGGTCCTCGCGGTTGAGCATCGCCGCCGCGTCGAGCACCGCCGCGTACTGGGCGACGAGCGAGTTGTGGTCGGCCACGGCCTTCTCGAACTCCGAGAACACCTTGTCGAACACGACCTCGTAGACGGCGGCGTAGAGCTCGGCCTTGGACGCGAAGTAGTGGTAGATCGCGCCGCTCGTGATCCCGCTCGCCTTGGCGATCGTGCGGTTCGACGTCCCCTCGTACCCGTGGCGGGCGAACAGCTCCTGGGCGACGCGGAGCAGGCGCATCCGGGTCTCGGCGGAATCCTGGTCCCGTGGCCGGCCCCGCGGCCGGGGCGGCCTCGATGACCGGAGCCACTGTTCGCGTCGGACCTCCCACCGCGCGGGACGCTACTCCCGCGGCCCAGCTGTTCCCGAGCCCAGGATCCGAGGGTTTCCGGCGCCCCTGTCGGTCCGCAAACCCTCGGGTGAAGCGAAACCCTCGGATGGGGGTGGGTCAGGCGGCGGCCTCGTCGGGCTTGCACACGCGGCACGGCGCCAGGCCGGCGTCGGTGGCCTCGGCCCGGGACATCGTGACCGCCTCGACCTGGCCGGCGACGACCGCGCACGCCGGCCGGTGGTAGCTGTCCGACCCGGCGACCACAGTGTCGACGTCATCCCCACTGTCAGCGCCCACGGCCGCGACGACCACCCCTTCGGCGCCGACCGCCTGCCCCGGGGCACCCCGTTCGATCGCCGCCCGCAGGTCCTCGATCGCGGCGCGCAACTCGACGCGGTCCGTCCGCAGGCTGTGGGCGACGATGAGGGCCGCCCCGACGACCACCAACCCCAGCCCGGCGATGCCGCCCGACACGATGTACGGGATCTGCGCCGTCTCGGTGTCGTTCGACGCGGTGCCGTTCCAGCCGAGGAAGATCAGCACGAACCCGGCGATGCAGTAGGCGATGCCGAGCAGGCCGCCGAGCTTGACCCATTGATTTCTCATTCGTGTTCACCTCCGAGATAGGTCTCGCGCAGGTTGGCGTGGCGGATCTCGTCGCCGACCCCGGAGAAGATGAGCGTGCCCTTCTCCATGATCAGCGCCCGATCGGCGTAGGGCAGCACCCCGACGTTCTGCTCGACGATGATCACGGTCACCCCGTCGTCGTTGATCCGCTGGACCACCTGGAAGACCGTCTTGGCCAGCGCCGGGCTGAGGCCGAGCGAGGCCTCGTCGATCAGGAGCAGCCGCGGGCTGGACATCAACGCCCGGCCGATCGCGAGCATCTGCTGCTCGCCCCCCGACAGCGTCCCGGCCGCCTGGTCGACCCGTTCGGCGAGCCGGGGGAAGTACTCGAACACGAGCTCCCGGCGCTGCTCGAGCTCGCGACGCTCGTGCCGCCGCGCCCATCCCCCGAGGCGCAGGTTGTTGGCCACGCTGAGGGCGGGGAACACCCGGCGGCCCTCGGGCACGAGCGCGATCCCCTCGCGCACGAGCTGGGTCGGTGGGCGCCCGCTGATGGTCTTGCCGTCGAAGCGGATCGTCCCGCTGTCCGGCTTGAGCATTCCGGCGACGGTGGCGACGGTCGTCGTCTTGCCGGCCCCGTTGAGCCCGAACAGGACCGCCGTCTCGCCCTCCTCGACGGTGAACCCGATGCCCATCAGCACCGGGAAGCCATAGCCGACGCGCAGCTCGTCGATCTCGAGCAGCGCCATCAGGTGCTCTCCACCAGCGAGTCGAGCTGCTCCTCGAGCGCGAGCGTCGTCGGGTCGGGGTCCTCGCCGAGGTAGGCGGCCACGACCTGCGGGTGGCGGCGCACCTCCTCGGGTGACCCGTGGACGAGCAGCTGCCCGAAGTCGAGGCAGTAGACGTGGTCGCACACCCGGACAACGAGCGGCACGTGGTGCTCGATCATCACGATCGACAGCCCGAACGTGCGGCGCAGATCCAGCAGCGTGTCGCCGAGCCGGTGAGCCTCCTCCGGGCCCATCCCCGACGACGGCTCGTCGAGCAGCAGCACCTCCGGGTCGGTCGCCAGCACGGTCGCGATCTCCACTCGCTTCATCGTCCCGTACGGCAACCCGGCGACCTGGGTGTCGAGCAGGTCGCCGAGGCCGAGCACGTCGGCGAGGGCGTCGGCCTTGGCCCGCAGCAGTCGTTCGCTGGCGACCGACCGCCGGCTGCCGAGCATCCCCGCGACCATCCCGTAGTCGGCCTGCAGGTACTGGGCGGTGATGAGGTTGTCGCGCACCGTCGCGCCCTTGACGAGGCCGACGTTCTGGAACGTGCGGCCGAGTCCGAGGCCGGCCCGCTCGTGGACGGGCATGCGGGTGATGTCGTGCCCCTTGTACACGATGCGACCGGAGTCGGGAACGTAGAAGCCGGTGATGAGGTTGAACAACGTCGTCTTGCCGGCGCCGTTGGGCCCGATCACCCCCACGATCTCCCACTCGCCGACCGAGATGCTCACGTCGAGGTTCGCCTGCACGCCGCCGAACCGGATGGACAGAGTCGTACGCATCAAGCACGGACATCGGTGATCTGCACCTCCTTCAGGCCGCGATCATGCACGTCGAAGCGGTGGCCGGTCATCCACCGCTGGATCGGGCGGATCTGCTGGCCGATGCCGCCCGGGAACTGGATCAGGTTGAGCAGCAGGAGGAGCGGCCCGATGATCAGCGTCGCGTAGCGCGGGGGTCATGTCGACCGGTCCGGGGACCTTGGCCAGCAGATCCTCGAAGCCGGGGATCTTCTCGATCAGGTACGGCAGGAGGGCGAAGAACGCGCCGCCGATCACCAGCCCGGCCCGGGATCGGAGGCCACCGACGACGGTCATCGTGACGAAGAACAGCGAGAGGCTGAAGTTCCAGAAGCCAGCGGAGACGGATTCGTCGCCGCTGGCGATGAGCGCCCCGGCCAGGCCGGCGATCGCGCCCGACACGACGAACGCGAACAGCGTCGCCAGCCGCACGTTGATGCCGAACGTCGAGGCGACCCGGGGATTCTCCCGCAGGGCCAGCAGTGCTCGACCACCCTTGCTGCGCATCATCCGCCAGTCGACGAAGAGCACGACGGCAAGGAAGCCAAGACACAGGTAGTAGTACCGCCACTCCGATTCGAACCAGTCGGGCTTCGGCGCGCTCTGCCCCGCTCCACCGCCGGTGAACTCCTGGATCTCGAAGATGTTCTGCTCGGCGACCAGGCCGTAGGAGAGCGTGATCAGGGCGAAGTAGAGGCCACGGATCCGCAGCGACACGCCCGCCGAGCACCAGCGCCTGGGCCCCGCCGATCGCGGTGGCGGCGAGCACGCCGACCCAGAACGACTGCCCCTGGACGGTCATGAGGTAGGCCGAGGTGAACGCACCGATGCCGACGAACGCCGCATGGCCGAGCGAGATCTGCCCGACGTAGCCGAGGAGCACGTTCAGCGACAGGGCGACGATCGCGTAGCAGGCGGCGATCGCGTACAGCCGCAGATCGGTGCCCGGCCGGCCGAGCGGGAAGATCAGCACGACATAGGCGACCGCGGCCCACAGCACGCCGCGCAGCAGCCATCCGCCGGCCGATGGCCGGAACGGAACCGCGGTCGGCGACACGGACGGTGTCGCCTCGGCCTCGGACGGTGACGGTGCGGGCGTCATGACCGCCATCAGGCCGCCTTACCGAGCAGACCCTGCGGGCGGACGATGAGCACGCCGAGGAGAACCAGGAAGACGATGAGCGTCGACGGCGTGCCGGGGATGTCCTCGAAGATCTCGGCACTGCTGGCGACCGATTGGATGATGCCCACCAGCACGCCGCCGAGGAACGCCCCGGGCAGGCTGGTCATGCCTCCGAGCACCGCCGCCGTGAACGCCGGGATCAGGTAGGCCGACGTCATGATCCCCGGGGTGAACTGCCCGGTGTCGGGGACTGCGATGACGGCGGCGAGCGCACCGAGCAGGGCCGCGAGGACCCACGTGAACGTCGACAACCGACGCACGCTGATCCCGACCAGCTCCGTCGCCGTCGGCTCCTGGCTGGCCCCGATGATCGCCAGCCCGAGGTTCGTGCGCGTGAAGAACAACCCGAGCAGTACGGCGAGCACGGCCAGGGTGGCGATCAGCCACAGCTTCTGGTCGGAGATGTCCACCCCGAACACCGAGACGCGGTCGGTCCGCGGGAAGGCCCTGGCGATCGGCCGGCCCTGGTTGTCGAACAGCCACTGCTGGATCGCGATCGCCAGCAGTGCGACACCGGCGGTGGCGACGAGCAAGGTCACGCGCGGCGCCTCGAACAGCGGGCGGATCACGATCCGTTCGGTCAGGAAGCCGAACAGCATCCCCGCCAGCAGAGCGCCGATCACGGCCACGCCGTAGGGAACGTCGTTGGAGTGCAGGAGGTACAGCACGCAGACGGCGACGGTGCCGAACTCTCCCTGGGCGAAGTTGAACACCCCGCTCGACTTGTAGATCAGGACCAAGCCCAGGGCGACGAGCCCGTAGGCGGCCCCGGTGATCGTCCCGATCACGAGCGACTGCTTCTCGCCGGCAACGACGAGCAGCGACGATCAGCGCCGCGGCGAGCCCGAGCCCGATCAGCAGGCCGGCTCGCCTCTGGATGAAATCGTCCACCGCGTCAGCTCGGCACGAGGAACTGGTCGGCGGTCGCGAACTGCTTCGCCGCACAATCGGCATCGAGCAGGTGCGCCCCCGTGCCACCGAAGTGGTCGTCGACCGTGAACGCGATCGGCGCGTAGATCCCGTTGTCGAACTCCGGTGTGGTCACGAGCGTGTTCATGAAGGCAGCCCGGCCGAGCTCGGGCCCGGTGGCCTCCAGCATCAGCGCGATGGCCTTGTTCAGCGACCACAGTTGCATCCCGATGTCATCCGCCGGCTCGCCCTCGGCGAACTGCGCGTAGGCCGGGTTGAAGTCGGGGTCGAGCTGGTCGATGACGTCGAGACCAGGCGTCGGCGAGAAGAACACGCCGGTGTCGACGGCGGGGCAGCCGAAGTTGGTGACCGCGTTCAGCCCGCTCGTCACACCGGGGCCGATCCACGTCGGCGTGTAGCTCTGGTTGAGCCCCTGGTTGGCGAGCCCGATGAACACCACCGGCGAGCTGAGCAGGATCACCGCTTCGACGCCGGAGTTCTTCAACTCCTGCACCACCGACAGCTGCTCGGGCTCGGCGGCCGTCTTGTTGATCCGCTTCTCGTAGGCGATCGTGATGCCGGCGTCCTCGGCCGCGGCCTTGATCGCCTCGTTGGCGTCGTCGAACGACGGCGTGTCGCTGACGACGAGGCCCGCCTCGGTGAAGCCCCGCTCCTGCAACTGGGCGACGATGAGCGGCGCCTGCTCGGCGTACGTCAGCGTCGTCGCGAAGTAGGTGTCGAGGTCGCTGAGCCCGGCCTCGTTGACGCCGGCGGAGAGGTACGGGATGCCGTTCTCGCTCGCGTACTGGGCGCACGCCGTGATCTGGTCGGCGCCGCCTCCGCCGACCAGGAGGAACGCGCCCTCTTCCTCCACCATCTCCCGGCACACCTGCACGGCGTTCTGCGGGTTGAACTCGTCGTCGCGGAACACGACCCGGACCGTCCGGCCAAAGAGCGTGTCGGGCACGCTTTCGGCGAGGAACTCCCAGTAGATGTCCTTGCCGATGTCGAAGCTCGTCTGCGGGATGGGTGAGGCGCCGGTGACGGGCGCGTGGATGCCGATCACGATCTCGTCGTCCGTGACCCCCGCCGTGTCGTTGTCGCCCGGCTCGAACGGGCCGACCGCCGGTCCGGTCGTCGGCGGTGCCGACGCTCGACCCGGGGGCAGTGCCGGGAGCCGTGCCGGGAGCCGTGCCCGTGCCGGTCCCCGAGGCGGGCGTGGATCCTCCCGGTGCCGTCGATCCCGGCGCGACCGCGGTGGTCGGCGGGCGCCGGCTCGGTCGCCGGTGGCGACGTGCCGGGCGCGGCGGGAGCCTCGCCGGTACCGGCGACACCGGCCTTCTGCCCGCACGCCGCGGCGAACAACGCCGCCGGCGCGAGCAGCAGCACGATCGGATGGCGGCGGTGGTGGTCATCGGTACACCCTCACGACGACTATGCGAGCGAGCGAGCGCCAGCGAGCGAGCGGCCAGCAATGGCCTGCGTGGCCGGGGAACGCAATGACGGTCATCGATCCTCCCCTTCCTCTTCCACCGACGTGCGGCGGGCGAGGTAGTTGCTGACCCCACGCTCACCCGAGTGCTGGCGGGGCGGCTCGCCGAGCGGACCCACGCAGCGGGCGGTCACGAAGGCGAGGATGAGCACCAACGGGATGAGGAGCCAGACCGTCCACGACCAGTTGCCGGTCAGATCGCCGGCCGCCGCGGTCACGGCGAGGATCGATCGTTCAGCCATTGGCGATGTCCTCTCGACGAGGCGGGGGCGACGTTCGCTGGCCGCGGATGGTAGTGGGCACGGCGATGGCGCTCGGCCACATCAGCTGCGGGTGGCGGCAGACTGCACTCGTGACAACCGACTCGACGGACACCGAGCGCCTCGAGCAGGACGACGACGACGACGTCGTCGTGCTGTCGTGGTGGCAGCATCCCGTCAACGTCATCACGCTGCTCGTCGGGGCGGCGCTGATCGCCGGGATGATCGGCTGGTTGATCGCCGACGCGTCCAGCGAGCCGAGCGGTGGCGACGTCGACGTCGGCTTCCTCCAGGACATGCGCAGCCACCACGACCAGGCGGTCCAAATGGCGTTCATGTACCTCGCCCTGCCCAACACCGACCCCGGCCTCCGGCTGGTGGCGCGCAACATCGTGCTCAGTCAGGGGATCGACATCGGCCGGATGATCCAGCTGCTCCGCGACATGGACGAGCCCGAGGCCGCCACCGAGACCGACGAGGCAATGGCGTGGATGGGGATGCCGACGCCGCGCGACCGCATGCCCGGAGTGGCGACCGAGGAGCAGCTCGACGAGTTCGGCGCGTCGCCGCGGGGCGGCCGCCGACCAGATGTTCGTCGATCTCATGACCGCCCACCACCAGGGCGGTCTCCACATGGCCGAGTTCGCCGCAACCGAGGCGGACAACGAGGAGGTGCGGGCGATGGCCGAATCGTTGGCCACCAGCCAGGCCGAGGAGATCGGCGAGCTGCAGGGCCTCGTCGAGTAGGGCGAGGGGGGCGACGGGTCCGACCGCTCCTACACTCGGTCGCGGTGACGCCCCGAGCATTCCTGGCGGCGGGCGTGGTGTCGTTCCTCGCGGTGGCCTGCTCGGCCGACCCGGGAGTCGTCACCGACGCGGCGCGCGAGAGCCCGAGTGCAACCGCGCCCGCGACCACCCAGGCTCCCGACTCGACGCCGCCGAGCACGGACGGGCCGACGTCGGACCCCACGACATCGTCCCCACCGTCGTCCGACCCCGCGACGGATCCGGCGATCTCCATCGACGAGGGCGACGACAAGCCCGAGCGGGACTACGACGACTTCCTCGCCCGAGCGCTGACCGACATCCAGGAGTGGTGGTCGGAGGAGTACCCGGCGCTCTACGGCGAGCCGCTGACCCCGCTGCGCGGCGGGGTGTACGCCGCCTACCCCGAGCGCACCGACCCGATCCCGGGCTGCGGCGGACGGTCCGAGACCACGTACGAGGAGATCTCTCGTGTTCGCCGCCTTCTACTGCCCGGACGGCGACTTCATGGTCTACGACGACGGGGAGGAGGGGATCCTCTACCGACTCGCCGAGGAGCTCGGGCCGACCAGCATCGGCGTCGTGATGGCCCACGAGTACGGCCACGCCATCCAGGCCCGAGCCGGGGAGATCCGGCGCAACGTGGCCACGATCGTCACCGAGCAGCAGGCGGACTGCTTCGCCGGCGCCTGGGTCGCGCGCGCCGTCAACGGCGAGTCCGACCTCATCGAGCTCGACGACGAGGACGTGCGCATCGGCCTGCTCGCGATGATCTCGGTGCGCGACCCGGTCGGGATCGACCAGTTCTCCGAGGGCGGGCACGGTTCCGCGTTCGACCGGGTCGGCGCGTTCCAGGTCGGCTTCACCGAGGGCGTCGCCCGCTGCGCCCAGTTGATCGATGACCCGCTCCCGCTCGTCCCGAACGTGCTGCGCCCGGGAGACAACGACGACGGCAACGCCGAGTTCGGCTTCGGTGAGCAGGAGATCGTCGGGCTGATCACCGACGACCTGAACGCGTTCTGGCCGGACGCGCTGGCCGACGCGGACGCCGAGGTGCAGACCCTCGACGTGGTGCCGGTCGAGGCGCCCGAGGACGTCGACTGCGCCGAGCCCGCCGGTGACTTCGCGACCGGGGCGGTGCTCTGTGCCGCGAACAACGAGGTGTTCTTCAACGAGCCGTTCGCCCGCGACCTCTACGACCGCTTCGGCGACTTCGTCGTCGGGTACATCCTCGGGGGCGCGTGGGCCGAGGCCGCGCAACAGGCGCTCGACAGCGAGCTGGCCGGCGAGGACCGAGCCCTGTTGTCGGACTGCCTGACCGGCGCGTGGGCCAGCACGCTGATCCCTGGCGCCAGCGACGACCCGGAGCGCAACGCCCGGATCGAGGCCGGCGACCTCGACGAGGCGATCCGCTCGGCGCTGGTCGTGGGCGATCAGGCGTCGACGGACGACGTGCGGGGCAGCGGGCTCGAGAAGATCGCCAGCTTCCGCGAGGGCGTGCTCGACGGGATCTTGGCGTGCACGGCCCGGCTCCCGGACTGATCACGTGCGGGCTCGGTCGCCGTGCAAGGGCTAGAAATCCCCCATGGCGAATGACGGCGGTGCGCTCGCGGCCGTCGACATCGGGACCAACAGCATCCACCTCGTCGTTGCCCGCCCGACCGGCGGCGATCGGTTCGAGACGCTGACCCGCGAGCGGGAGATGGTCCGGCTCGGCCACGGCGGCGGCGACATGAAGGAGCTCTCCCCCGACGCCATCGACCGGGGCGTCGCCACGCTCCAGCGCATGCGCCGCATCGCCGACGGGTACGGCGCCACCGTGCGGGCGGTGGCCACGAGCGCGGTGCGCGAGGCCGTCAACGCCGGCGAGTTCCTCCGCCGAGCCCATGGCGAGGCCGGGGTCGACATCGAGGTGATCTCCGGGGTCGAGGAGGCCCGTCTGATCCAGCTCGGCGTGCTCCAGACGGTCCCCGTCTACGACCAGCGCCTGCTGCTCGTCGACATCGGCGGCGGCTCCACCGAAGTCCTGCTCGGGGAGCGCGGCGACACCATCGCCGCCCGGAGCTTCAAGCTCGGCGCGGTGCGGGCGACCGACCGGTTCTTCCCCGGCGGCGCCGCGACGCCCCGGGCGGTCCGGGAGTGCCGGGACTACGCGCGCGACATCCTGAGCCACTTCCAGCACGAGGTCGCCACCCACGGCTTCGACGTGGCCGTGGCGTCGTCGGGCACGGCGGAGGCGATCGCCCGCATGGTGCACGCGGCGTCGGGCAGCGACCCCCTCCGGACCTACAACGGCTTCGAGTTCACGGCGGCCGAGATCTCAGCGGTCGTCGAGGAGCTGCTCAGCCACCGCACCGCGGCGACGCGGACCAAGGTGCGCGGCCTGGATCCCGGGCGGGCCGACATCATCGTCGCCGGCGCCCTGATCCTCGAGACGGTCGCGGCGACGTTCGGGGTGGAACGGTTCCAGTTCAGCGAGGGTGCGCTCCGCGACGGCGTGCTGGTCGACACGGTGAGCCGCCAGGAGGGCGGCCGCACCGGAACGCTCCACCATCTGCGCGACGTCTCGCGGCGCAGCATCCGCCAGCTCGCCGAGCGCTGCGATGACGATCCCGCCCACTCCGCCCACGTCGCCGCGCTCGCTCTCGAGTTGTTCGACGCCCTCGCGCCGATCCATCAGCTCGATGCGACCGCCCGGGAGTACCTCGAAGCCGGCGCGCTCCTGGCCAATGTCGGGCTCGTGGTCGCCCACAGCAAGCACCACATCCACGCCTACTACGTCATTCGCAACAGCGAGCTCGCCGGGTTGACCGACGCCGAGATCGAGGTCATCGCCCAGATCGCCAGGTATCACCGGAAGAGCGCGCCGAAGCCGTCCCATCCCGACTTCGCCGCCCTGCCGCCGGCGGACCAGGAGCTGGTGCGGGCACTGGCCGCGATCCTGCGGGTCGCCATCGGCCTCGACCGCAGCCACCAGGCCCGGGTACGCCACGTGCGGGGCGAGCTCGGCCCCGATCGCGTCGTCATCAACGTCGAGAGCGCCAACGGCGCCGACACCAGCCTCGAGCTGTATGCCGCCGACGAGCGCAAGGATCTCCTCGAAACGGTCCTCGGCCGCCGCCTCGAGCTCGTCGCGAGCGCCCGCTAACCGCCGCGAACCGTCGACGTCGTCCGGTCGGGGCGGGTCGTACCCGGGTCGGGAGGAACGGTCGTCGAGGTCGTGGTGGTCGCGGCCGGAGTGGGCTCGGGAGTGGTCGGGGCCTCGGTCGGCGGCGTCGTGGGCTCCGCCGTCGTGGGCGGTGGGGCGATCGTCGTCGTGGTGGTCGTCGTCGTGGTGAGCACGGTGTTGAACGGCGGGGGCTGGGAGCCGTAGTCCTCCGGTTCCTGCTCCCCGTCCCACACGTACACGGCCTCGCCGAGCTCCACGATCCGCTGGAACTTGGCCGAGATCGCGTTCGGGATCCGGATGCACCCGTGCGACGCGGGGTACGGCGGGACCTCGAACGCCCCGTGCACGGCGATGCCGTAGTTGAAGTACACGGGGTTGAGCATCCCGCCGAGGGCGCTCTCCCGCCGGCCCTTCACGAGCCGGTCGTACTCGTACACCCCGCCGGGCGTGATCGACAGCCCCTGCTCCTCCCGGGTCAGCGGCTCGGTGCCGTCCTCGTTGCCGTACTCGCCGGGGCTGATGGTCACCTCCTCGATCCACTCCTCACCGTCGCCGGTCGAGGTGTGGCTGATGAACACCGGCCGGTTGCCGTCGAACACGATGATCACCTGTTCGGGCAGGTAGATCTCGGTGTGCTTGCCGGCGTCGGGCCGGCGGGCGTCGATCGTGACCTCGCGCTGCATCGCCCGCCACATCCGCGGCGTGACGTCGCCGGTGACCGCCTCGCGGGCAACACCGAGCACGATCTTCTCGTACGCCCACACCGCGGCTTCGGTGAGCGCGCCGTACTCGCCGTCGATCGGGCCGGGGTTGAACCGGAGCTCGGTGAGCCGTTGCTGCAGCCGGGTGACGTCATCGCCCAGGGAGCCGTACGAGAGCGTCCGGCGGAGCGGCATCAGCGGTTCGGTGGTGGTCGTCGCCCGCGCCGTCGTCGTCGGACGGGAGGACGCCGCGGCCGCCGAGGTCGTCGAGTCACCTCCGCTCCCGCCCGAGCCGTCGTCGCCCATGCTCGTCACCACGCCGGCGATCAGGACGGTGCCGACGAGCGCCGCCGCGGCCACGATCGGGGCCGCGCGGGCAGCGCCGCGTTCGGATCGGGAGCTAGAAGAGTTCACGGGGCGAGTCAGGGGATACCCGGGCGTCGCCCACGCTATCCGTGGGCCGCGTCGACCGCGCCCGGAGTTGCTAGCCCGGGTCGGTCGTGATCGGGCGCACGCGCTGCAGCTCGCCGCGGAGCTGCACCATCTCCCGCAGGATCGTGGCGATGATCCGCGGCGAGCTCAACGTCGACGTCCCCCGGGTCCGCGGGAAGTAGTCGACCCCGAACTGGAGCATCGAGAACCCCATGCGGGTGGCCCGGATGATCAGCTCGGCGTCGATGAACGACCCCTCGCTGCGCAGCTCCAGGGCGTCGACCACCCGCCGGCGGCAGAGCTTGAAGGCGAAGTTGATGTCCCGGGCCTTGACCCCGAACATGGTCCGGATCAGGACGTTGTACCAGAACGTGTAGATGGCCCGGACGTAGCCCTCACCGGTCCGGTCGAAGCGGTACACGCTGACGACGTCGGCGTCGTACTCCCGCTGCAGGCGCATCGCCCGGGGTAGCTCCTCCATGTCGAAGGGCAGGTCGGCGTCCGAGTAGAGGACGAGGTCGCCGCGGGCGGTGGCGAAGCCGGTCTTGATCGCGCCGCCGAGCTTGCGGTTGCGCGGGTGGTGGACGACGCGGACGTGCGGATCGTCGGCGGCCAGCTTGTCGGCGAGCTCGGGGGTCTGGTCCGTGGAGGCGTCGTCGACGATGATCAGCTCGTAGTCCGTGATGACCCCGTCACCGACCATCCGCTCACACACCCGGCGAGCGGCGTCGACGGCCCGCTCGACGTAGTCCTCCTCGTTCCACATCGGGAAGAAGATCGACAACAGGCCGGCGGGCGCCGGTTCGGACAGCGGCATCGCCGCAGGAGGGTATCGGTGCGTGTGCGGTCCGGATCGCCGGATGCGGGCGTACAGTCGCCCGCCGTGGAGACGTCGGCCCCCGCACCGCCACCGCCCCCGCCGCCGGCGCCGGACGCGGCGCGTGGCGATGGCCGCCGAGCGGGGCCGCGTCCGGGCCAGCTGACCGGAGGCTGGCGCATCGTCACCGCGGTGACGTGGGGGCTGGTGTTCGTCGCCTTCGCCGCGGTGTGGAAGGTGAGCCGCGAGCTCGGGCTGGCGACCTGGTGGCTGGGTCCCATCGGCGAGCCACAACCGGTCTTCGTCCTGTTGATCCCGTTCGTCGCGCCGGCGGTGATGGTCATCGCCGCGCTCAACAACGCCCGCCGCCTGCCCGTGGCCGGTCTGGTCGCCAGCGCGGTCACGGCGGCGATCGCGGTCGCCGATCTCGACCGGGTGTTCCGGCTCGCCCTCGTCGAGCTCGCCATCGCGGGTGCGGCCGCGGCCGTCTCGATCGCCAGCTTCGCCGGTCTCTATCGTTCTGTCCCCGCCGACCGGCCCGTTCCGGCCGATCCCGAACGACAGAACGAGGTCCAGCAGTGACGAAAGTGCTCATGTCGCTGCCGGTGGGCGAGCGGGTGGGCATCGCCTTCTCCGGCGGCCTCGACACGTCGGCGGCCGTGGCGTGGATGCGGGAGAAGGGCGCGGTGCCCTACGCGTACACGGCCGACCTGGGGCAGTACGACGAGCCCGATCTCGACGGGGTCCCCGAACGGGCCCGTCAGTACGGCGCCGAGGTCGCCCGGCTGGTCGACTGCCGCGCCGAGCTGGTCCGCGAGGGTCTGCTCGCCCTGCAGTGCGGCGCCTTCCACATCACGACCGCCGGGAGGACGTACTTCAACACGACCCCGCTCGGCCGGGCTGTGACCGGGACCCTGTTGGTGCGGGCGATGCACGACGACGGCGTCGACATCTGGGGCGACGGGAGCACGTACAAGGGCAACGACATCGAGCGCTTCTACCGCTACGGGCTGCTCGTCAACCCCGACCTGCGGGTGTACAAGCCGTGGCTCGACCGGGACTTCGTCAACGACCTGGGCGGGCGGACGGAGATGAGCGAGTTCCTCGTCTCACGTGACCTCCCGTACCGCGACCCGAAGGAGAAGGCGTACTCGACCGACGCCAACATCTGGGGGGCCACCCACGAGGCCAAGTCCTTGGAGGACCTCTCGGTCGGCGTGGAGATCGTCGAACCGATCATGGGCGTCGCGTCGTGGCGCGCCGACGTCGCGATCGAGCCGGAGGACGTCAGCGTTCGCTTCGTCGACGGCTGGCCGGTCGCGATCAACGACCGGGAGTTCGCCGATCAGGTCGAGCTGGCCCTCGAGGCCAACGCGATCGGCGGCCGCCACGGCCTCGGCACGAGCGATCAGATCGAGAACCGGATCATCGAGGCGAAGAGCCGGGGCGTGTACGAGGCGCCCGGGACTCGCCCTGCTCCACATCGCCTACGAGCGGCTGGTCTCGGCGATCCACAACGAGGGCACGATCGAGAACTACCGCACGATGGGCCGGCGGCTCGGGCGGTTGCTGTACGAGGGCCGGTGGTTCGACCCGCAGAGCCTGATGCTGCGGGAGGCGCTGCTGCGGTGGGTGGGGTCGGCGGTCAGCGGTGAGGTCACGTTGCGCCTGCGGCGGGGCGACGACTACTCGATCCTCGACACGACCGGGCCGAGCCTGACGTACGCGCCCGAGCGGTTGTCGATGGAGCGCGTCGACGACGCCGCGTTCGGCCCGCTCGACCGGATCGGCCAGCTGACGATGCGCAACCTCGACATCGACGACAGTCGGGCCAAGCTCGACGTCTACCGGCGCGCCGGCACCCTCGGCAAAGGCGGCCTCACCGAGCTCGACCCAATGTCCGACTGACTCGTCCATCCGAGGGTTTGCGCGACCGAGTGCCGGGGAGCCCCACGGCACTCGGATGCACGAAACCCTCGGATGGGATCAGCGGGCGAGGATCTCGGCGATCAACCCGGCGAGCAGCCGGACCCGGTCGGCCAGTGTGTCGACCTCGACGAACTCGTGGTCGGCGTGGGCCCCGCCGCCGGTCGCGCCGAGCCCGTCGAGCGTCGGGACGCCCAGGGCGGCGGTGAAGTTGCCGTCGCTGCCACCGCCGACCGCGACGCCCTGTGGCGGCGGCAGTCCGGCGGTGGCGGCGACCTGCTGGGCGAGAGCGAACAACTGGGCCGTGGCCTCCTCCGGCATCGGCGGCCGGTTCACACCGCCCGTGACCTCCACCCGGGCTTCCGGGTCGACGTTGGACAGCTTCGCCATCGCCTCGTCGACGCGGGTCGCCTCGGCCGGCTCGACCACGCGGACGTCGACGCGGATCCTGGCCTCGGCCGGCACGACGTTGTCGGCGGTCCCGGCCGAGGCGACCGTCGGCGTCACCGTCGTGCCCCGCGCCGGATCGGCCAGCTCGGTGATCGCGAGCACCTGGCGCGCCGCCTCGACGAGCGCGTTCACGCCCTTCTCCGGCTCGAGCCCGGCGTGGGCGGCCCGCCCGTGGATCGTCACCTCGAACCCGCCCGTGCCCTTGCGCGCCGTCTTCAGCGCCCCGCCGTCGGCGGCCGGTTCGAGGACGAGCACGGCGCCGCACGCCTCGGCCCGCGCCTCGATGAACGCACGCGACGCGCCGGAGCCGACCTCCTCGTCCGCCGTGAACAGCAGCTCGACCCCGTCGCGCTCGGCGAGCGCGGCCACGGCATGCACGCCGAGGACGATCCCGCCCTTCATGTCGAAGACGCCCGGTCCGGTGGCCCTGCCGTTCTCGACGCGGAACGGGCGCTGGCCGAGAGTGCCGAGTGGGAAGACGGTGTCGTGGTGCCCGACCAGCAGCACTCGCGGCGCGCCGCCGGCCCTCCAATGCACGTGCGGGCCCGCTGGACTGGGCACGAGGTCGGCGGGCGATCCCAGCCGGCGCTCGATCACCGCCGCGACGGCGGCCGCCGAGCGCTCGATCGGGTCGAGCTGCAGCGACGGCGATTCCACCTCCACCAGCGTCCGAAGGTCCTCGAGCAGGGCTTCGACGTCGACGGTCAACGGCACGCGCGCACGGTAGCGGCCGTCAGCCGATGCGCACCGAAACCACTCCGGCGAGGATGAGCAGCACGCCGAGCACCTGCGGGATCGTGAGCCGCTCGCCGAAGATCCAGCAGCCGAGGCCGATCGACACGACGGCTTCGATCCCGAGGCCGACCGTGTAGGCGGTCGAGAGCCCTTCGGACCCGATGGCGAAGCCGAGCAGGACGGCTCCGGCGAGGAAGAGGACGGCGACCGCCGCGCTCGGCCACGGGCGGGTGAAGCCGTCGGACATCTTCATGAACGCGCCCCCGACTGGCGAACGCCAGCGACGCGAGGATCACCGCGGTCACGAGATGGCGATCCCCTGCAGGCTCCGGTGATACCCGTCGGTGCCATCATGGCGCCGTGCTGGGGGATCGCCGGATCGCGCTCGTGCTCGTCGTCGTTCTCGCGGCCGCGGCCGCGTGCACCAACGACGACCCACCGGCTGCCTCGGACTCTGGACCGGCGGCGACGGCAGCGCCACCGACCGCAGGTCCGACGACCGCGGCGCCGGCGACGACCGCACCGCCACCGACGACCGAGGCCGCGACCGACCACCGAGACCCACCATCGACGGCGGCGCCGCTCGCCCGCGCCGACTGGACGGTGCAGCCCGGGTCCGAGCAGGTGGCGGTCCTCGATGCCGAGCCCGGTACCGAGCTCTGGCTGGGCAACCCGGAGCAGAGCCCCGTCCGGGGCGTGGTCGACGAGCTCGGCTCACTCCTGTTCCGCGACGTCGATCCGGGCTCGTACACGATCGAGAGCGTGAACGAGATCACCGAGCCGTTCACGGTGATGGCGCTCGACGACGTCCCGCCGGACTCGTTCTACGCCGAGCAGCGCCTGCCCGCCGGCGGCTTCGGCTACCTCGAGACCCGCGACGGCACGACGCTGTCCGTCAACGTCCTCTTGCCCGGGCCGGCCGCCGACGGGCCGTACCCCACCGTCGTCGAGTACTCCGGGTACGACCCGAGCAACCCCGATGCGCCGGGCCTCCCGCAGCTGTTCACCGCCCTCGGCTACGCCTACGTCGGGGTCAACATGCGCGGCAGTGGCTGCAGCGGCGGCTCGTTCCGCTACTTCGAGGACGCCCAGCTCCTCGACGGGTACGACGCGATCGAGGCGGTTGCCGCCCAGCCGTGGGTGCGCGAGCACCGGGTCGGGATGGTCGGGATCTCGTACCCCGGCATCAGCCAGCTCTTCGTCGCCGCGACGCGACCACCGAGCCTCGCTGCGATCACGCCGCTGTCGGTCATCGACGACAGCTACCGCGGCGTGCTCTACCCGGGCGGCCTGCTCAACACCGGCTTCGCGGTCGAGTGGACCCAGCAGCGGATGGACCAGACCGCGCCCGAGGGCCAGGAGTGGGCCGCCGACCGGATCGCCGCCGGCGACACCGAGTGCGAGGCCAACCAGCGCCTCCGCCTGCAGAACCCCGACCTCGTCGCCGAGATCGGGGCCAGTCCGTACTACACCGCCGAACTCGGCGATCCGCTCGCGCCGCGCACGTTCGTCGATCGCATCGACGTGCCGGTGCTCCTCGCCGGGGCATGGCAGGACGAGCAGACCGGAGGCCGGTTCCCGACGATGCTCGACCGGTTCGACGGAACCGACCACTTCTACGCGTCGCTGGTCAACGGGCTGCACACCGAGTCGCTGGGCAGCAGCGCGATCTTCGCCCGCTACATCGAGTTCCTCGACCTCTACGTCGCCGAGCGGGTGCCCTCGCTGGACACGGCACGGGCGATCGCGCCCATCCTCGCCAGCAGCGTCTTCGGCACCGACCAGGTGACCCTGCCGCCCGACCGGTTCACCGGCCAGACGTACCGGCAGGCGCTCGCCACGTTCGAGTCCGACCCGCCGATCCAGGTGCTCTTCGAGGAAGGCGCCGCTCGGGGAGCGGTACCGGGAACACCCCAGCCGCGCTGGATCGAGTCGTTCGACGCGTGGCCGGTCCCGGCGACGGCGACGTCGTGGTACCTCGGTCCCGACACCCTCGCGCCGGAGCCGCCGGGCGGCACCGGGTCGTCGTCGACGTCGTACACGGCCGACCCCGATGCCCTCCCGGCGACGTTCTTCGACGAGTCGAGCGGCGGTTCCGTCTGGGCGTACGACGTGACGTGGGACTGGCGCCAGCCGCCTCCCGGCACCGCGGCGTCGTTCCTCAGCGAACCGCTGACCGAGGACACCGTCATCGTCGGCTCGGGCTCCGCCGACCTGTGGATCCGCGCCGACGCCGAGGACACCGATCTCGAGGTGACGCTCACCGAGGTCCGCCCCGACGGGCGCGAGGTGTACGTCCAGAGCGGGTGGCTGCGGGCCAGCCAGCGAGCGCTCGACGAGGCCGCCTCGACCGACCTGTGGCCCGTGCACACCCACGTCGAGACCGACGTCGAGCCGCTCGCATCCGGCGAGTGGAACCCGGTGCGCGTCGAGCTGTTCCCCGTCGCCCACGCCTTCCGGGCCGGATCGCGGATCCGGTTGACGGTCGACGCGCCGGGCAACAACCGGGCCGAGTGGGTGTTCGACACGATCGCCGGCGGCGAGACCGTCGAGATCGCCCACGGCGCCGACCAGCCGTCGCGCCTCGTGCTGCCCGTCGTGACGGGCGTCGACGTGCCGGCCCGCTATCCGCCGTGCACGCTCCGCGGCCAGCCGTGCCGCCGCTACCGGGACTGACCACCCGAGGTTTTCCCGCACCGGAGGGTTTCCGGCGCCCCGTCCAGCGCGCAAACCCTCGGGTGGACGCGAAACCTCGGGTGGGTAGCCGGCACCACCTTCCTCGGTCCGGCCGGTTGTGGTCGACTGGATCGGATGGCCGGCATCGACCACCAGCACCGCACTGAGCTGGCCGAGTTCCTGCGCGCCCATCGCGAGGCCGTGACCCCCGAGATGGTGAAGCTGCCCCGGGGTCGGGGCCGGCGCACGCCGGGCCTCCGACGCGAGGAGGTCGCCCTGCTCGCCGGCGTGTCGGTCACGTGGTACACGTGGCTCGAGCAGGGCCGGCGGATCAACGCCTCCACCGACGTGCTGCGGGCGATCGGGCGGGCCCTGCGCCTCGACGAGGCCGGGCAGGACCACCTGGTGTCCCTCGCCCGTCCCGTTGACGCGGGCGGACCGACGATCGCTCCCCCGGACGAGGTGCCGAGCGCGCTGCGGCGACTCATCGACGGCTTCGAGCCGGCCCCGGCCTACGTCCTCGGCCCGCGCTGGGAGTTCGCCGCCTGGAACGCTGCCGAGGCCCGCCTGTATCCCCGCATCGAACGGCTCGGCGAGGCCCAGCGCAACCTCATGTGGGCGCTGTTCGCCGACCCCGCCGTGCGCCAATTGATCGTCGACTGGGACATCCATGCCCGCCAGGTGCTCGCCGAGTTCCGGGCGGGCACGATCGCCGTGCGCCACGAGCCCGCCATGACGGCACTCGTCGACGAGCTCTGCCAGGTCAGCGAGGAGTTCCGCCAGTGGTGGCCGGAGCACGACGTCGCCCGGTTCGAGACCCGCCTGCGCCGCTTCAACCATCCCCGGGCCGGCCTGCTCACGTTCGAGAACCAGCAGCTCACGCCGTCGGAGTGGCCGTCCCTGCGGGTCGTCGTCATGCTCCCCGTCCCCGGCGACGACTCCGCCCAGCGCCTCGCCGTGCGCCACCACGTCGCCTGAGGCCCCGATTCCCGCGGGTTTCAAACGACAGAACGCCGGGGGCGATACCGTCGGGCCAGTGGATGGAGACCCGATGTCGACCGTGAGCGAGGCCACCCATCAGCTCCAGGCCGACGGCTACACCGGGAACTTCTACGCCGGCGCCGATGGTCAGCTGGTGTGTGGAGAGTGCGGGGCCGAGTTCGACCCGGCCGACGTCACCGTCGATCGGGTCCTGCGCTTCGAGGGTCAGTCCGACCCCGACGACGAGATGATCGTGTTCGCCGTGCGCGGCCCGTGCGGTCATCGCGGCGTCTTCAGCGCGGCCTACGGGCTCTACATGAGCCCCGAGGACGCCGCCGTTGTGGCCAAGCTGCGGCACGACTCGAGCGGAGGCCACGCATGACCGTCAATGCGTTCCCCGGCCACACCGCATACTGCCTGCGCAGTTGCTGGCCGCTCCCTCGCTGGCGCTCGGTCGCTCGCATCAGAGAGAGGGTGCACCAGTGACCGTCAATGCGTTCCCCGGCCACGCAGGCCGTCGCTGGCCGTTCGCTCGCTGGCGCTCGCTCACTCGCATCGGTTCGAGGGTGCACCAGTGACCAACACCGCGGATCCGGACCTCGCGGCCCTGGAGGCCTACGAGCTGAAGGACCGGTTCCGGCTGGAGGACGGGAGGGTCTTCCTCACCGGCGTGCAGGCGCTCGCCCGACTGCCGATCGACCAGCTGCGGATCGACCGCCGCAACGGCCTCGACACCGCCGCCTTCGTGTCCGGCTACCAGGGCTCGCCCGTCGGGACGTTCCAGGAGGAGGTGTCGGCCGCGGCCGCCACCGTGCCCGACCTGCCGATCGTCGTGCGGCCCGGCGTGAACGAGGAGCTCGCCGCCACCGCGGTGATGGGCAGCCAGCTCGTCGACGCGCTCGACGACAAGCGCTACGACGGCGTGATCGGCGTCTGGTACGGCAAGGCGCCGGGTCTCGACCGGGCGGGCGACTCGATCCGCCACGGCGTGTTCGCCGGCACCGCCCGCCACGGCGGCGTCGTGGCCGTGGTCGGCGACGACCCGGCGGCCAAGTCCTCGACGCTGCCGAGCTCGAGCGACGCCACGCTCGTCGACCTGCACATGCCGATCCTGTTCCCGGGCGACGTGCAGGAGGCCCTCGACCTCGGCCGCCACGCCGTCGCCCTGTCCCGGGCGAGCGGCATCTGGGTCGGGCTCAAGCTCGTCGCGCCGATGGCCGACGGCACCGGCACGGTCGACGTCCACCCCGACCGGGTCCGGCCGAAGATCCCGACGATGGAGTTCGACGGCCAGCTCTTCGTCCCCCATCCGAGCGGCCGCCTGCTCACCCCGTACACGCTCGACATGGAGCGCGAGTTCCAGCAGGTCCGCTCGGTCCTCGCCCGCCGCTACGGCGTGGAGAACGAGCTCAACCGGGTCACCGTGCACGGCCCGCACGACTGGATCGGCATCGCCGCCAGCGGGCACACGTACCACGAGCTGCGCGAGGCGCTCGGTCTGCTCGGCCTCGCCGACGACGACGCGCTGCGCGACGCCGGCGTGCGCCTGTTCCACCTCCTCATGCCGGTGCCGGTCGACGAACAGCAGGTACGCGACTTCGCCCACGGGCTCGCCGAGGTGCTCGTCGTCGAGGAGAAGAACCCGACGCTCGAGCTGCTCGTGAAGAGCGCGATGTACGACTCCGCCGAGCGCCCGCGGGTGGTCGGCCGGCACGACGAGCGCGGCGAGCTGCTGGTCCCCGGCACCGGGCTGCTCGACGCCGACCGCCTGCTGGAACCCCTCCACCGGCGGCTGTCGGCCCGACTCGGCGACGACCGCCTGCGTCCGCTGCCCTCGCGCCGGGAACCGTCCCGCATCCCGCTCATCGTCAACCGCACCCCGTTCTACTGCAGCGGCTGCCCGCACAACCTGAGCACCCGCAACCCCGAGGGCACGCTCGTCGGCGGCGGCATCGGGTGTCATGCGATGGTCGCCCTGATGGACGCGGACCGGGTCGGCGACGTCGCCGGGCTCACCGCGATGGGCAGCGAGGGCGCGCAGTGGATCGGGATGGCCCCGTTCCTCGAGCGCGACCACCTCGTACAGAACCTCGGCGACGGGACCTACTTCCACTCCGGGTCGCTCGCCGTACGGGCGGCGGTGGCGGCGGGCGTCGACATCACGTACAAGCTGCTGTACAACGGCACCGTCGCGATGACCGGCGGGCAGGACCCGCCTGGGCAGCTGACCGTTCCGGACGTCGTCCAGTCGCTGCTCATCGAAGGCGTGAGCAAGATCATCGTCACGTCCGACGACCCGGGCAAGTGGCGCGGCGCCGACTTCGGTCCGCAGGCCCACGGCCGCGTCGAGGTGCGCGACCGCACCGAGCTGATCGAGAGCCAGGTGGAGCTGGCGGCGATCCCGGGCGTCACCGTCCTCCTCCACGACCAGGAGTGCGCGGCGGAGAAGCGGCGGGCGCGCAGCCGCGGGCTCGTCGCCAAGCCGGGCTTCCGGGTCGTCATCAACGAGCGGGTCTGCGAGGGGTGCGGGGACTGCGGGGACAAGAGCAACTGCCTGTCGGTCCAGCCGGTCGACACCCCGTACGGCCGCAAGACCCGCATCCACCAGACGAGCTGCAACTGGGACCTCTCGTGCCTCCAGGGCGACTGCCCGGCGTTCGCCACGGTCACGATCGAGAAGGACACTCGGCGCCGCCCGGCTCCCGCGTCGGCGGGCGATCCGGTCGCCGGCCTTCCCGACCCGCGACCGATCGTCCCACCCGACAGCTTCACCGTCCGCCTGTCGGGCATCGGCGGCACGGGTGTGATCACCGTCAGCCAGGTGCTCGGCACGGCCGCGATGCTCGACGGCTGGACCGTCCGCGGGCTCGACCAGACCGGCCTGTCGCAGAAGGCGGGTCCGGTGGTGAGCGACCTCCGGCTCAGCCGGGTCGGCGTCCCCGCGTCCAACCACGCCAACAGCTCGGGCGTGGACTGCCTGCTCGCCTTCGACCTCCTCGTCGCGGCGAGCGACACCAACCGGGTGGGCGCGGATCCGGCGCGCACCGTCGTCATCGGCTCCGTCGCCCCGACCCCGACCGGCACGATGGTGTCCGATCCGACGACTCCGTACCCCGAGCTGTCCGCGCTCACCGGGCGCCTCGGCGAGGTCTCCCGCGCCGAGCACAATCGTTTCGTCGACACCGCCGCGCTGGCGATCGGTCTCTTCGGCGACACCACGACGGCCAACGTGATGCTGCTCGGCGTGGCGGTGCAGCAGGGCGCGATCGCGGTCAGCCCGACCCGCATCGAGCGGGCGATCGAGCTCAACGGCGTCGCCGTCGAACGCAATGTCACCGCCTTCCGCTGGGGCCGGCGCTGGGCGGCCTTCCCGGCCGAGGTCGAGCAGGCCGCCGGACTGACCGCTCCGGCCGCACCCGAGACGACGAACGAGCTCGTCGGACGGCTCGCCGCCGATCTCGTCGACTACCAGTCCGAGGCGTACGCCCGCCGCTTCCTCGACCTCGTCGACGTCGCCCGGACCGCCGAGCAGCAGGCTGCGCCCGGCAGCGTCGCGTTCACCGAGGCGGTGGCCCGCCACGCCCACAAGCTCATGGCGTACAAGGACGAGTACGAGGTCGCCCGGCTGCTCATCGCCCCGGAGGCACGCGCCGACTACGAGGCCGTCGGCGGACCCGCCACCAAGGTCACCTGGCGCCTGCACCCACCGATGCTTCGCTCGCTCGGGATGAAGAACAAGATGAAGCTGGGTCGGCGCTCCCGTCCGCTGCTCATCGCCCTCGCCAGGGCCAAGCGCCTGCGGGGCACGATCGCCGACCCGTTCCGGTGGGCGAAGGTCCGGCGGGTCGAGCGGGCGCTGATCCCCGAGTTCGAACGGGCGATCAAGGGCGTCGCCTCCCGGCTCACGGCCGAGAACCTCGACGACGCCGTCACCATCGCCGCCCTCCCCGACCAGGTCCGCGGGTACGAACACCTCAAGCTCAGCCGCGCCGCCCGATACCGCACCGAGCTCGCCCAGCGCCTCGCCGCCTTCCGCTAGCCCAACCCGTTCTTGCATCTACTTTGCGCGCCAGAGCGCGCATTCCAGATGCAAGAACGTGGAGGAGGCTCAGGTGAGGGGGTGGTCCATCGCCCCGACGAGGGCGGCGCCGACGATGCCGGCTTCGTTGGTCAGCGCGGCGGGCACGATCTCGGTGTTGAGGTCGATCTCGGGCAGCCACTTGTCCGCCTTCCGGCTGGCGCCGCCCCCGACGATGATCAGGTCGGGTGAGAACAGCTTGACGATGGTCCGCAGGTAGTGCTCGACGCGCTCCGCCCAGTCCGTCCACGACAGCTTCTCGCGGTCGCGTGCGCTCGCCGCCGCCCGGTGCTCGGCGTCGTGGCCGTCGATCTCGAGGTGTCCGAGCTCGGTGTTCGGCACGAGCACACCGTCGACGAACAGCCCTGAGCCGATGCCGGTCCCGAACGTGAGCACGAGCACGACTCCACGGCGATCCCGGCCCGCGCCGTAGCGCATCTCGGCGAGTCCGGCCGCGTCGGCGTCGTTGATGACGTGGACCTCGTTCTCGACCACTTTGGTGAACAGCGCGTCGGCGTCGGTGCCGATCCACGACTTGTCGACGTTGGCGGCGCTGAGCGTGACGCCGCGTCGGACGACGGCGGGGAACGTGACCCCGACCGGGCCCGTCCACTCGAAGTGGGTGACGAGTTGGGCGACGACGTCCGCCATCGCCGACGGCGTCGCCGGTTGGGGCGTGGCGATCTTGTACCGCTCGTCGGTCAGCTCACCGTCGGCGAGATCGACCGGCGCCGCCTTCATCCCCGACCCACCGATGTCGATGCCGAACGAGATCTGATCGCGCATCGGCGCGCACGCTACCCGCGCCGCCTGCCGCCGCTCGCACGTCACGCGCCCTCGGGCGGCCACTCCTTGCGCACCTTGAGCACCTTGTGGTTGGCGAGGCCCTCGGTCGTGCCGCACACCGGGCACGACCCGGGGCCGCGGCCGTCCGGACGCGGGATGACCACGAGCAACTTGTCGCACTCCACGCACCGCCGCATCGAGGGCGTCCCCAACGGTTCCGCCGGGTCGGCGAGCGCCTTCTTCAGCTTGACGTCGCAGGTGGCGACACCGGCGCCGTCACTGAACACGGTGACCGGACCGTCCTCGCTCACGACGAAGGCGATCGTCTCGGGGTGGTCGAACGTGAACCGCCGGCCCGAGCGATGGCGCATCCCACGCGGATCGCTGATGAGGAGATCGGCACGCGCCGACACGTTGAGGCCGACCCCGAAGTACCGCACGGTGCCGTCGGCGTCGACGAGCGTCGCCAGATCGGTCTGTCCAAGGGCGGTGTGGATCGCGGAGTAGTGGTGGCGGGCCCGCACCGAGAGCTGCGGGCTGGGAAACGACGCGGCCGCGTCGAAGCCGTACGCCGGATCGTCCACCGGATCGCCGTCGCCGAGCCGCAGGACGAGCGTCGCCCCGGTGTTGCCGGGCGAGAGCCAGTGCACGCACAGCTCGAGCAGGCCGCGCAGCACGTCGTACGACGCCGCCGGGGCGATCTTGCTGAGTGGCGCCAGCAGGGCGGTGGCATTGGGTCGAGTGGTCCACTCGCGGCCGTTCCAGTCGACGACGGCGTCGGGCAGGAACAGGCGGGGACGACCGAGCAGCGTGCGCTGGACGATGAAGGCCTCGGTGGCACCCTGGATCTCGACCAGGTCGGCCTCCATCGAGACCGACCGGCGGAAGTGGGCCAGGGCGAGCCGGTCCACGTCCCCGCCGCCGTCGAGATGGACGAGGAACGTCGACCGTCCGTCGGCGAACGACCGGGCGCGCGTGCGGTCGTAGCCGTTGAGCTCGTGCAGCTCCACGAGATCGCCACCGACGAGCAGCGACTGGTCCGGGGGCAAGATCAGCGATCCGTAGACCGAGCGCCGGGTCTCGTGGACGGGCGGCCGCCGGGCGTGATCGAGCTCGGCGAGGATGCGCGACCGCAGCGGACCGTCCTCCGGCAGGCGGACCCCGTCCTCTTCGAGCTCCTCGGCCAGGCGCCGCAACGGGCCCGACTCGACGATCGTGTCGGTCACCGCGTGGACGCTACCGACGCGTCGGAGAAGGTGGGCTCAGTGGCCGCCGGACGTCGTCAGCTCGGCCAGACCGGTCTCCGGCTTGGCCGGCAGCGGACGGGTCGGATCGCACGGATCGTTCTGACGCACGAGGGCCCGGCCGTCGGGGCCGGCCCGGAACGCCCGGGCCTGCGTCAGCACGTACTCGGGCTCGCCCGGCGGACCGAGGTCCGTGACGACGGTGCGGCACGTGAGTGGCGCCTGCGGCGCCCACCTCAGCGCACCGCTCGCCCAGAACGTCGGCGACATCACGTACTTCGAGTAGATCTGCAGCCAGCGGGCCTGGTACTCACGCGGCGTCAGCACGTTGCCCGGCGCGGCCGGCACGCTGTCCCACTCGTCGCCCACGGGGACGTGGCCGAGGTACCACGACACGGGCACCGTCGAGACGTCGCCGTTGTTGGCGAGGAGGATCTGGTTGGCGTGCTCGAGCGCCTTGGCGTCCTGGACCGAAGGCGGCGCGTCCTTCGCCCGGGCGTAGCCGCCGTAGCCGCCCCACGTGCTGTCGACGAACTGGTACGCGCCCGACGCCGACGAGGAGGTCGACGCGGCCGAGTAGTCGCCGCCGGACTCGAGCGTGCGGATGGTGGCCAGGATCGCGCCGAGCTCGGCCGGGATCGGGCTGAACATCGGGTCCATCTCCGCGGCGTCGCAGTCACCGGGCTTGTCGTAGCGCGGATCGCCGACCTGGAGGGCGGTCGCGTCGACCGGGGTGTAACCCGCCGGGCCGACCCACATCCGGGCATCGACGTCGCCGGAGCCGGGATTGCCGCCGGTGAGCTCCAGCGACAGCCAGGAGCCCGGCAGGGCCGCATCCCGCCACCCGGTGGCGAGGAACTCGGCCGCCGCGGCCACCCGCAGGGCGCCGAACGCCCGGCCGGCGCCGGCCGGACCGCTCGCCTCGGCGGCCTCCGCGCCGCCGGTGAGGGCGAGCACCCGGTCGATCCGCGTCGGACGCGGTGTGCCGGCCGCGCAGTTCACGTCACGCTGGGCAAGTCTCAAGCTCCAGTACGGGTTGATGGCGGTGCCGTCCGGCCGGTGGATCTCGACGTGGGCGTGGGGCACCGACCCCTCGGAGTTGCCGCTGTCGCCCATCCAGCCGATGAACTGTCCGGCCGTGACCGTGGCCCCAGGCAGGATGCCGGGGGCGAAGCGCCACGAACCCGAGTCGGCGGCGTCGTCGGTGCCGGGCGTGTCGTTGTTCATGTGGTACACCCGGTACTCCCAGCCCTCGGTGTCCCTGATGACCACGCCGTAACCGGCGGTCTCGTGGTCGACGAGGTGATCGATCACCCCGTCGTGCATGGCGATGATCGGTTGCAGCCGATCGCCGATGATGTCGTTGCCCTTGTGGGCGCGGCTGCAGCCGTCGCGGCAGGCGCCGAAGTCGTTGAAGTACGAGACGGGCCCGGCGACCGGGAACGTGACCGAGCGGAGCTGACCCGGGTCGACCTTGCCGCCGGGCACGACGACGCGACCTGACGGCGTCTCGGCCGGGGGCTCCTTCGGATCGGTCTCGGGATCGTCAGGTCGCCGGGGAGGCTTGTCCGGGCCACGCGGCGGCACCGTCGTGGTCGTGGTCGTCGACGTGCTCTCGGGCGTCGTCGTCGTGGTCGTCGTCGACGTCGCCGTCGAGGGCGTGGTGGTCGACGTGCTCCCGGGCGTCGTCGTCGTGGTCGTCGTCGACGTCTCCGTCGAGGGTGTCGAGGTCGAGGTGCTCCCGGGCGTCGTCGTGGTGGTGGAGGTCTCGCCGGGAAGGGTCGAGCTCGGTGCGGTCGTCGTCGTCGGCGCCGTCGTGGACGGGTCGGTCGTCGGTGGCTCGGTCGTGGTCGTCTCGCACGGCTCGCTTTCCGGCGGGGCCACGGTGGTGGTCGTCGTCGTGGAGTCGCAGGGTTCGGGCGCGGTGGCGGCGACCCGCCCCGGCGCCGCGTGCACCGTCTCGGCCGGGCCGGCGGCCGAGACGCGCCACGCGGCGACCGGGGCGAGTGCCGTCAGCACCACGATCGCGAGCAACCGTCTCACGGTTGAACCACCACCTCGGGCGGGGCGGTACGGGTGGGGAGATCGACGGAGACGGCGAGCATGCCGGGAGCCAGCGTGTCGCCGCCCGTGACCTGGATCGAGAGGCTGCCGGCGATCGAACCGGCGGCGAGGTAGCGGTCAGGGATCCGGAGAACGTCCATGTCGACGCCGGAGCCCGATGACCGGGTGCTCCCGTCGCCCGACGCGAGGTAGTCCCGGCGCCCCGGCTGCTTGCTCGCAACCGGCGTCCCGAGCACGCACACGGTGTCGTTCTGGACGTCCGTGGTGCTGTTGCACAACGGGTTGGCTCCGATGACCACACCTGCGGGCGGCGGCGCGTCGCCGGGCGTCAGGTTGTTGCCGAGGGGATTGCCGTTGAACAGGAGGTTGTCCGACTCCCCGAGCTGGCCGTGGCCCACGACGTGGAAGCTCTTGGCGAAGACCGACCCGGTCGTCGGGATCTCGAACCCGGCCACGGGGACGTCGACCGCGCCCTCGTCGAGGTACTCGAAGCCGTCGTGCCACGAGACGGCCCGGTCGGCGAAACGCTGGCGCTGGGCCGGACGCAGGTCGCCGAGCTGGAGTCCACTCGCCGGATCGAACTCGTAGGCCGCGACGATCGCCCACGAGGCGTACGGCAGGTACGGCGCCGCCCGCTCCGAGATGATGTCGGCGACCGTGTAGGACCCGGCACCGCGCCGGGCGACGAACTTGGTGATGTCCCACACCGCCTGCCGCAGCGGGGCGCCCTCGCCCCGGCCGCCACCCGCCTCGTACAGCTTGGGGGCGGTGACCGTCGCCCCGCCGAGCTCTCGGTACTTGAACCTCCGGCCCGGGCCGTCGAGGCGGACCTTCAACGGACCGACGTCAGGTGCAACCGTCGACTGGACGTAGAGACGGGCCTCGAGCACCCGGGCGCCGCGAGGCAGGTCGAGACGGGCGGAGCTCGAGTTGTCGGCACACGCTCGAGGCAAGCCCAAACCACGGATGAGGCACATCTCGTCCGAGTCGTCGTCGATGTCGGCGATCGTGATGTCGCCGGACCGCCATCCGCCCGCCGACAGCAGGTTGGAGTTGGCGGCCATCACGAGGTCGCCCCGCACCACCCGCTCGAGCACCGGGGCGAACTCGCGGGGGGCCGGCGGGCGGGGATCCTCCCGCGCCATTGCCGTCGTCCCGACCGCCGCGACGAGCGCCGTGACGGCCAGCGTCGCGGACGCGATCCACCGAGCGAGTCGTCCGCCCGACCGCTTCGGTTGTCGCTGGCTCGACGTCATCAATTCTCCCGCGCGGCCACGCGCATCCCCCGGCCCGGACAAGAGCAATCTAGTCGATCTGGGGTCGATGCCGGCCATCGTTCTACTTCAACTCGCTTCGTTCGGCGGATCCAGGTTCGGAGTCGTCCGTCCTGCGGATCGCGGGCCGAACCGACGAGAGGAGCCGCTGGTCAGTCTCCTTGTTGACCTGGATCGCACCAGGTGAAATACGAAGAAAGGTCCGCCGCGGTTCACGGCCCTCCACGACCCCATGGGACGAGTGTGCGCCTCGCCCGGGGGGATCACCGTCAGCGCCGGCACGCCCACTGTGTGTCGGCGGGCACACAACGGGCACTCAGGGACGGCCGCACGGCCCCCAGACGCGACCATCCACCAGGTCAGAGCGCTGATCCCGTACGCTCCGCGCGCCCTCGAGGAGGAGGTTCCCATGCCATCGTCTCCGGAGCGCCCGGCATGATCGGCGCGCTGATCGTCGGACTCGTCTTGTTCGTGGTCGTCTCCCTGCCGGCGACCTGGCTGCTGATGCTGTTCTTCGGCAACGTCGCGCCAGGCGTCGGGCTCGGCTTCTGGGGCGCGCTGCCCCTCGGGATGCTCGTGTCCGCGCTGATCGGCGCGGCCGGGTCCCAGCGCACGGCCTGAGAGCACCCGCTTCGCGGTTCTGAGCCTCCCACGCACCGCTCAGATACGGCCGCCTTCTGCCCGGGGGTCCACGGGGGCGGAGCCCCCGTGGGAAGGCTCAGAGTCGGTACGGGTGGCGGCTACCGGCCGCGCTGGACGCCGAACTTGTAGATCGTCGTCGTCTCGTAGACCTCGCCCGGCGCCAGCACGGTCGACGGGAAGTTGTCGTGGTTCGGCGAGTCCGGGTAGTGCTGGGTCTCGAGGGCGAAGCCGTAGCTCTGGCGGTACATCTTGCCGCTGGTGCCGACGAGCGTGCCGTCGAGGAAGTTGCCGGCGTAGAACTGGATGCCCGGCTCCGTGGTCAGCACATCGAGCCTCCTGCCGCTCTCCGGGTCCACGGCGCGTGCCGTGCGGAAGAGCTCGCCCTCGTCGTCCGCGTCCCGGTCGAGCACCCAGTTGTGGTCGTACCCGCGACCGATGACCAGTTGCTCGAACGTGCCGTCGTGGATGCGGTCACCGATCGCCGTCGACCGGCGGAAGTCCATTGGCGTGTCCTCGACCGGGTCGATGGCGCCGGTCGGGATGAGTGTGGGATCGACGGGCGTGTAGTCGTCGGCATCGATCATCAGCTTGTGGTCGTAGATGTCGCCGTTGCCCTCGCCGGCCAGGTTGAAGTAGGCGTGGTTGGTCAGGTTGACGATGGTGGACAGGGCGTCGGGGCCGTCGTCGACGAGCTCGGCGTGGTAGTCCATCCGGATCTCGTTCTTCTGGGTCAGCCGGTACTCGACCGTCACGGCCAACGTGCCCGGATAGTTCTCTTCACCGTCGGGGCTGGTGTAGGTGAGGCTGAGGCCGACGGTCTTGCCCTCGTGGATCTCTTCCGCAGCCCACACCCGCTTGTCGAACCCGAAATTCCCACCGTGCAGGTGGTTCGGGTCGTTGTTCGTCGCCAGCTGATAGGTCTCCCCGTTGAGCTCGAACTGGCCCAACGCGATGCGGTTGGCGTAGCGCCCGGTGATGCAGCCGAAGTATGGGTTCCGTTCGACATAGTCGTCGAGGTTGTCGAAGCCGAGCGTCACGTTGGCCACCCGCCCGCGTCGATCCGGGACGTTGATCGACTGGATGATCCCGCCGTAGGTCATGATCGTGACCTCCATCCCCTTCCCGTTGTTCAGGGTGTAGAGGTCGACCGCTTTGCCGTCCTCCGGATGGTCCGGGTCTTCTGCATCGATGACACCGAACGACTCCTTCGTGATGCTGGGCTGGTGGCGGCCCGGCCGGGACGCGCCGCCGGCGGCAGATCCGACCATCACCGTGGTGAGCCCGATGGCCAACAGGACACCGACCGCCGCGCGACGCCGACGCACTCCGTGCATGGGATCCTCCCGATGTGTGTGAGTCCCTGACCTGGGACTTCCCCTCGGGCCGACCGTATCATCATATGATTGAGCTGTAAATCGTGTGATGTTAGGATCGGCCCGACCAATCATCACACGATTGGCGCACCTGAGAAGCAGAGGGGACGTCTGATGACAGATTCAGGTCTCGGTCGGTCGCGGCGCGACGTGTTGCGGGCGATGGGGGTCACCGCCGCCGCCGGGTTGCTCGCCGCCAGTTGCGGCGACGACGACGATGACGATGTTGCGAGCGGTGGCGGCAGCGGAACGACCACCGGCGGGACGACCGGCGGGACCGGCGGAGGGGGAGGCGGTGGGGGCGCCCACGGCAACTTCCCGGAGACCCCGGCGTGGGACTTCGTGTTCGTCAACCACGTCACGACGAACCCGTTCTTCGTCCCGACGCAGTACGGCGCCGAGGACGCGTCGGCACTGCTGGGCACGAGCTTCCAATGGACGGGCTCGGAGACGTCCGACATCCCCGAGATGGTCGATGCCTTCGAGGCGGCGATCGCCGGCAACGCCGACGGGATCGCCGTGGCCCTCGTCGACCTCGAAGCCTTCAACGATCCGATCAATCAGGCGTTGGAGGCGGGCATCCCGGTCGTCTCCTACAACGCGGACGCGCCGAACGCGCGCATGGCCTACATCGGGCAGGACCTCTACGGGTCCGGGTTCGAGATGGGCAACCGCATCGTCGAGCTCGTCGGCGAGGGCAAGGTCGGGCTGTTCATCGCCACCCCGGGCCAGCTCAACATCCAGCCCCGCATCGACGGGGCGCTCGACGCCATCCGGGAGTCCGGGGCGAACATCGAGGCCACGGACATCGCCACCGGCGCCGAGCTCGAGGAGGAGCTCAGCGCGATCGAGGCCTGGTACCTCGGCAACACCGACGCCGCGGGAATGTTCGCCGTCGACGCCGGGAGCACCCAGGGCGTCGGCCAGGTCGTGCAGCAGCAGGATGCGCGATCAGGGGCGCTGAAGGGCGCCGGAGGGTACGACCTCCTTCCGACCACGGTCGAGCTGGTGTCGTCGGGTGTGCTCGACTTCACCATCGACCAGCAGCCGTACCTGCAGGGGTTCCTGCCGGTGCTGTACCTCTACATGTCCAAGCTGTCGGGCGGCGTCGTGCTCCCGCCGGAGACGAACACGGGTCTGGTCTTCCTCAACTCCGACACCGCCAAGCTGTTCCTCGACACGTCGAGCCGGTTCGAGGGTGACGACGACGCGCAGAAGATCGTCGAGCCGTCCTGATCCGCGAAGATGACGGACACGGTTGAGAGCGAGGAGCGCGGCGACGACGTGACGGCGGGGCCTCCGATCGAGGCCCCGCCGAGCTCCATGAAATCCATCGGCCTCCGGACGATGGATTTGGTCTCGCGGCGCAAGGAGGCCAGCATCGCCTTCGTCGTCGTGGTGCTGTTCGTCTACTTCAGCCTGTCGTCGGACAACTTCTTCAGCTCCGACAACCTCCGCGTGATCGGCCAGTACACCGCCGCGATTTCGATCATCGCCGTCGCCGAGGTGATGCTGCTGATCTCCGGCGAGATCGATCTCTCGCTCGGGAACATCTACGCCCTGGCGCCGCTCGTCATGTGGTTCGGCACCGAGTGGGGGCTCTCGCTCCCCCTCGCGGTGATCCTCGGGCTGCTCGGCGCGGCCGCGGTCGGGGCGGTCAACGGGATCCTCACCGTCGCCACCGGCGTGCCGTCGTTCATCACGACGCTCGGGATGATCTTCTTCCTCGACGGGTTCAACCTCACGATCTCCGACGGCTTCCCGAAGCCGGCACCGGAGGGCGGGATTGCCGAGATCCTCGGCGGAGCCCGCTTCACCGGCTTCATCTGGGCGGTCGTGATCACCCTGATCGTCCACGTGATCCTGGCCAGCACCCGCTGGGGCGTGTACACCGTGGCGACGGGCGGCAACCCGGTCGGCGCGCGCGAGGCCGGTGTGCCGACCCGACGGATCAAGGTCGGCAACTTCATGCTCGCCGCGGCCCTGGCCGGGTTCGCCGGCATCAGCGACGCGATCCGCGTCAGCTCGATCGACCCGCTCGCCGGGGGGCAAACTTCACGTTCCTCGCCGTCGCCTCGGCCGTCATCGGCGGCACCGCGCTGGCCGGCGGCTCCGGCACGGTGATCGGTGCCTTCCTCGGCGCGCTGTTCCTCGGAATCCTGCGCGACGGGCTGATCATCAATGGGATCAGCTCCTTCACCTACTTCATGGTCCTCGGCATCGCAATCATCGCATCGATGATCCTCAACTCGGCGGCCAACCGCCTGCGCGTCCGGATGCGGAGATACGCGTGAACATCATCGGTCGACCATGTCGCCGATGCGAGCGAGCGAGCGCCAGCGAGCGAGCGGCCAACAAGGGCCTGCGTGGCCCGGGAACGCAATGAGCGACGACGTCATTCGCGCCGAAGGGATCGCCAAGCGCTTCGGTCCCGTGGTCGCACTGCGTGACGTCTCGATCCATCTCCGCCGCGGTGAGATCCTCGGGTTGATCGGCGACAACGGTGCCGGCAAGTCGACGCTCGTCAAGATCCTCACCGGCTTTCACCAGCCCGACGCCGGACAGCTGTACCTCGACGGCGAACCGGTGAGCCTCCGTTCGGTGAACGATGCCCGCAAACGCGGCATCGAGACCGTCTACCAGGACCTCGCCCTGATCAACGACCTGCCGGTCTACCTCAACATGAGCCTGCGGCGCGAGGCGACTCATCGGTGGACTCCGTTCCTCGACAAACGGACGATGCGCGACCTCGCCCGCAAGCGCCTGTCAGAGATCGCGATCCGGATCCCGTCCGTGCTGGCCGACGTCGCCCTCCTGTCGGGCGGCCAGCGGCAGGCGATCGCCGTGGCCCGAGCGGTGTTCTCCGACGCCAAGGTGATCCTGCTCGACGAGCCGCTCGCCGCAATGGGCGCCAAGGAGAGCCTCGTCATCCTCGACCTCATCCGCGAGCTCAAGCGGCGCGGCGGACGTGTCGATGATCATGATCGCCCACAACTACGCCCAGATCGTCGACGTGTGTGACCGCGTCAATCTGCTCCAGCACGGCCGCATCACCTACGACCGGGAGGTGGGCGAGACGTCGGTCGGCGAGCTGACGGAGCTGGTCGCGTCCGAGTATCGGTCGCGCGCGTGACCAGCGGTCGGTGACGTTGTGAGCAGTCCGGGAGCACCGCGGCGCGGGCTCCACGGCCGCGTCGTCAACGAGCTCGGACTGCGCATCGTCGGCGGCTCGTGGCCGAGCGGCGCGCCGCTGCCGAACGAGGACGAGCTCACCGCCGAGCTCGGTGTCAGCCGGACCGTCGTGCGAGAGGCGGTCAAGGCGTTGCAGGCCAAGGGCCTCGTCGAGGTCCGGCCCAAGACCGGGACACGCGTCCGCCCCCGCCGTGCGTGGCATCTCCTCGACGCCGACATCGTCGCCTGGCAGTTCGCCGACATGGAGCGGGCCGAGGATCTGCGCGAGCTCTACGAGATCCGCTCGTCGATCGCTGCCGCGGCGGCGCGCCTGGCCGCGACGCGGCGAACCGACGAGCAACTCGCCGAGATCGAGGCGCATCAGCGCCGCATCGACGCCGCCGTCCACGAGCCGCTGGCCCGGCGCAACGCCGAGCTCGACTTCCACGCCGCCGTCGTGGACGCGGCCCACAACTCACTCCTCGCCCACGTCGGCGCGATGGTGCGCGTGGCGCTGGAGGCCGCCGCCAGCAGGGCACCGACCGCGCCGGAGGGCGAGTCCGAGGCGTTGCGGGTGGCGGTGATCGAGGCGCTCCGGGCCCGGGACGCCGATGCCGCCGAGAGGGGGATGCGCATGCTCGTCGATCTGGCGTGGGAAGCGATCGCCAAGTCCGATCAGGACCACGCGTCGTGAGCGACGACCGGGTCCGGTGGGGCGTGCTCGGGTGCGCGGCGATCGCCGTGCACAAGGTCATCCCCGCGCTGCAGCGATCAGCGCGCGGGGCAGTGGTCGCGATCGGTTCGCGGTCGGGCGCCCGAGCGGAGGAAGCGGCCCAGACGCTCGGCATCCCGCGCCACTACGGCAGCTACGACGACCTGCTCGCCGACCCCGACGTCGAGGCCGTCTACATCCCGCTCCCCAACCACCTCCACGCCGAGTGGACGCAGCGGTGCGCGGCCGCCGGCAAGCACGTGCTGTGCGAGAAGCCGCTGGCGATGAACGCGGCCGAGGCCGCGCACATGATCGACGTCTGCCGTGACGCGGGGGTCGTGCTGATGGAGGCGTTCATGTACCGCGTCCATCCGCTCTGGCTGCGAGCCCACGAGCTCGTCGCCGGCGGTGCGATCGGTGAGCTCGAGACGATCCAGGCGTTCTTCTCGTACCGCAACGTCGATCCCGGGAACATCCGCAACATCGCCGCCTACGGCGGAGGGGCCGTGATGGACATCGGCTGCTACCCGATCAACGTCGCCCGGTGGTTCTTCGGCGCCGAACCGGACCGGGTGACCGCGTCCGTCCGCCGGGATCCGGCGTTCGGCACCGACGTGCTCACGTCGGCGATCCTCGAGTTCGACGGACGGCAGGCGAGCTTCACGTGCTCGACGCAGATCGAGGACGACCAGCGCGTGCATCTCGTCGGGACGGCCGGGCGCTTGCTCGTGCCGATCCCGTTCAACATCCCACCGGATCGACCGACCGAGCTGATCCGCGCCGCCGGTGGGGACCCACCCGTCGCGCCCGGGTTGGAGCGCATCGAGGTGCCGACCGCGGACCCGTACGGCGTCCAGGGGGATGCCTTCGCCACCGCCGTGCGCGACGGCTCGCCGGTGCCGATCCCGCCGGAGGACGCGATCGGCAACATGACCGTGATCGAGAGGATCCTGGCGGCGCCGTAGCGCTCAGCGCTCGCACGGACGCCACCGGTCGTGCGGCACGGCGATGAACGTCGGGCGGTACTCGCTCGACAGGTGGCCGTCCCAGCGATTGTTGCTGAGCCCGATGATGCGAGTCGTCGCGCTCGACGCGATCAGGCTGGCGAAGTACGTGGTGTGCGACGGTCCGAGCGGGGTGGCCGGGATGACGGCCGCCGTCCTCCACGGCCCGACCGGTGACGGGGCGTGGTCGAGGTAGATCTTGTCGCCGTACCAGTCGCCGACCTTGGTGACCGAGATCCAGCAGCCGTTGACGAGGCCGATCTGCATCGGGTTGACGTCGCGGGCCTCGCCACTCGGGCCGCGGCGGGGCGCGATCGAAACGGCGCGGCCCGGCCGGCTCGTCCACCGGGAGCCGTTCCAGTACGTCGGCCGGACGTTGAGCCGGCCGCGCGGGACGCGAGCGACGCGCACGTGCGCCGCGCACGGGTCGTGACCCAGCCAGCTCCAGCCGAACTGGCGGTAGCAGTGCCCGAACAGGTACGTGAACGCGCCGCGGTTCACGACGCTCCAGCCGTACAACCGTGGGCCCGCGTCGGGGGCCGGGCGCACCCGGAGCACGCGCAGGCTCGGCAGGCTGATCGTCGCCATCCACGTCCGCACCGGCTCGGAGTTGGAGAGGTAGCCGGATCCGCGTTCGACCATCTCGGCGAGGAACAGGCGGAACGTGCCGTCCCTGGCGACGGCTCCGCCCATCGGCCAGAACCAGCGGTGGAACGGCGTGGTCCGCGCGCTGGCGAGCCACGGCCGGGGCGCGGTGGCGGTCCCGCTGCGCAGCAGCCGGAAGCAGCGTCCCGTCTGCACGAGGCCGATGTTGTGGACCAGCTTCGATCCCCCGGAGGTGCGCAAGAAGGCGTCCTGGAAGACCCACAGGCGGCGGCCGTCCGGCAGCCGGAACGCCCGCTGGTAGTCGGCGCCGGCGATGCCTTCGACCTGACCGGCGAAGGTGGCGGTGAGTCGGGCGGCGCTCGCCCCACCAGCCGTGCACGTGACGGCGCCGGCGGTGGTCGGGGTCGTGGTCGCGGCGGCAGTCGCCGTCACGGCTGTCGTGGCGATCGCGGCCGCCATGAGCAGGCGGCGGTAGCGCTCCATCTCGGCGCTCTCCTCTCGTCGGGGGGACGAGACGGATCGCGCCAGGAGGCGCCTGAGCTGGAGTTACAGGGGCGGACGCCGGCTGTCACCGAGCTTCAACCGCGCGAAAAGCCCCTGATCAGGGCGTTACTGCCGGCGCGGCGAAAACCACTTCTGATCGCGATTCGCCGTCACCCGTGACGCAAATCGCGCAGGAGAATCCACGGTGGCTCGGCGCTCGCGATTCTTCCGTGCAGATCCGGTCACCCGCGAAGGTGAATCGCAATCAGAACCGGATCGGGGGCGTGATGGCGGGGTGGGCGGTTACACGCCTTCGACGGCGATGAACGAGCCGGTGGCCGCGCCCTCGCGGGCGGCCTTGGCCTCGGCGTACTGGGGCGAGTCGTACCACGCCCGCGCCGCGTCCAGGCTCGGGAACTCGAGGATCACCACGCGGTTCGGCACCCGGTCGCCCTCGAGGACCTCGGTCGCCCCGCCGCGCACGAGAAACCGGCCGCCGCCGGCCTCGACCGCCGGACCGGCCAGTGCCCGGTACTGCTCGTACTGGACCGGGTCGGTCACCTTGATGTCGACGATGACGTACGCCTTGGCCATCGCCTCAGTTCAGCATGCGAACTGGGTGCGATTCTTCTCGACCGCCGAGAACATCTGCGCCCAGAAACGGCGATGAGACTCAGCGCAGCCCGAGGACGAGGTCGACGACCAGCTGGTCGAGCCGCTGGCTCCGGTAGCGACGCTGGGCCAGAGCCGGCGGGTCGAAGCACTCGATCGACAGCGCCCGACCTGACTCGGGCGAGAACGGTCCCACCGTCGGCTCGCTCAGTTCGAGCCCGCCGCACTGGGCCACGGCGTCGCGGATCTCGGGATCGTCGACGAAGCGCTTGGCCTTGGACGCGAGGGTCCGGTACGTGCGCATGCACCCGACGGCGAACTCCCAGAGGTCGGCGGAGTCGTGGTCCGAATCGACGGCGAAATGGATCGGGCCGTCGTACGCCGAGTCCTGGAGCAGCTTCACGATGAAGAAGGCATCGCTCACACGCGACGGTCCGAGGCCCGGACCGTGGTGGCCGTTCGGGTGGGCGTCGAGCTCGAGATGGAGCAGCTTGCCGGCATCCATCGCCAGCGCCAGGCCGTGGTAGCCGAGCGGGCCGGCGTCCGTTCGCTGGGTCACCGCTGGATCGAGCCCGACGAGCTCGGGCTGATCCAGCGTGCTGATGAAGGCGAGTGCGTGACCGATCGTCGGCAGGACCGAGTCGCCGTGGGGCGCGTGGAGCTCGCACGGCACGGCGAAGCGCGTCGGGTAGCGCTGCTCGCGGACGTACCCGCAGAGGAAGTCGACCGCTTCGCGGTAGCGCGCGAGTGCGTCGAGCGGGGACTCGGCCGCGATCGACTCCACGCCCTCCTCCGCCGCCGGCAGGTCGTGGACCTGCGCGCCGAGCTCGGCGCCGAGATCGATCGCCCGCATCGCCTTCTGGATCGCGTACCGGCGGACGTCCCGGTCGACCGACGTGAAGGCCCCGTGCTCGAACACGGGATGGCCGGACAGGTTCGTCCGGGCCATCGACACGACCATGCCCGTCGAGTCCAACGCCTTGGTGAACTTGTCGAGGATGTCGTCGCGTTCGGCTGTCGACGCGGTGACGGGCACGAGATCGTCGTCACGGAACGCCACGCCCCACGCGCCGATGTCGCCCAGCTGATAGACGAACTCCCACGGCTCGATCGGTTCGGGGTACTCCGCGCCGAGCGGGTCGCGCCCGGCCGGTGGGATGGTCCGCAGGCCGAATGCGAACTTGTTGAGCGGACCCGGTTCGAACGCGTTCATGGACGGCTCCTCATCGTGCTGGTCCGGTTCTTGCTGGTGCAACCCACACTTCCTCCCTCGATCGGCGGCTCGACCGTGATGGCCGTACGACGACTGAAATCCGTATTCAGAACCCCTGCGCGAGTCGGTGGTAGGCCTGGCTCCACCGCAGTTCGTTGGCGAAGCCGCGCGGCGTGGTCTCGGCGTCGATGACGACGAGCTCCGTGCGCGCCATCTCGGCGAAGTCCCAGAGCGCGTCCAGGCCGATCGCGCTCGACAGCACCGTGTGGTGCGGGGCCCCGGCGGCGAGCCAGCACTCCGTGGACGTGCGCAGGTCCGGCTTCGGCTTCCACACCGCGCACGCCACTGGCAGTTTGGGCAGCGGCGCGTCCGGCTCGACGACTTCGACCTCGTTGGCGACGAGCCGGAAGCGGTCGCCCATGTCGGCGAGCCCGACGACCACGGCATCCCCCGGCGTCGCCGTGAACTTGAGCCGGACGGGATCCTCGCGGCCGCCGATCGAGAGCGGGTGGATCTCCAGGCTCGGCGTGCCCGAGGCGATCGACGGGCACACCTCGAGCATGTGGGCGCCGAGGATCCGTTCGTGGCCGGGCACGAGGTGGTACGTGTAGTCCTCCATGAAGGAGGTGCCCCCGGGCAAGCCCTCCCCGACCACCTTCAGGGCCCGCAGCATCACCGCCGTCTTCCAGTCGCCCTCCGCGCCGAACCCGTAGCCGTCGGCCATCAGGCGCTGCACCGCCAGACCGGGGAGTTGCCGGAGCCCGCCGAGATCCTCGAAGTTGGTGGTGAACGCCTTCAGGCCCCCGTCCTCGAGAAACGAGCGCAACCCGAGCTCGATGCGAGCCCCGTAGCGCAACGACTCGCGGCGCTCGCCCCCCGGACGCAACTCGGGCACGACGTCGTACTGCTCGTCGTACTCGGCCACCAGGGTGTCGACGGCCGCGTCCTCGGTGGCGCCGACCGCCTCGACGAGATCGTTGACCCCCCACGTGTTGACGGCGACGCCGAAGCGCAGCTGAGCCGCCACCTTGTCGCCCTCGGTCACCGCGACCTGGCGCATGTTGTCGCCGAAGCGGGCGAGCCTCAGTGCCCGCAGCTCGGTGAGACCGGTGGCCGCCCGGGCCCACGTCGCGATGCGAGCGGCGACGGCAGGATCGGACACGTGGCCGGCGACCGTCTTGCGCGGGGCGCCGACGCGGGTGAGGACGTGGGCGAACTCCCGGTCGCCGTGGGCGGCCTGGTTGAGGTTCATGAAGTCCATGTCGATCTCCGCCCACGGGAGCTCGACGTTGGCCTGGGTGTGGAGGTGCAGGAGCGGCTTCTGCAGGGCCTGGAGGCCGTTGATCCACATCTTGGCGGGAGAGAACGTGTGCATCCACGCGATCGCGCCGATGCAGCCGGCGGCGCTGTTGACGTCGAGCATCTGGCGGCGGATCGCGTCCTGCTCCTTGAGCACCGGCTGGAGCACCACGGGGAGCGGGATGGCGCCGCTGGCGTTGAGCTCGCGGACGATCGCTTCGGACTGCTCGGCGACCTGGCGCAGGGTCTCGTCTCCGTACAGGTTCTGGCTCCCGGTGAGGAACCAGATCTCGCGGTCGGCGTAGGAGGGCATCGCGTTCACTTCTCGACCTCCTTCTGTCCGTACGCGTTCTGGTACCGCTCGTACAGCCGGTCGACATCGGACGGGTCGATGGCGACCGGCTGACCGAGCTGTCGAGCGTGGTGGACGGTGCGCGCGGCGTCCTCGCACATCGCCGCCGCCTTGACCGCCGCGGCCGCGCTCGGACCGATGGCGAACACGCCGTGGTTGCGCAGCAGCACGGCCGGCGACCGGTGATCCCGCAACGTCGCCACCACCGCCTGCCCGATGTCGTCGTCGCCGATCCGGGCGAAGCGGGCGATCGGGATCTCGCCGCCGAACTCGTCGGCCATCGCCGTGAGCACGCACGGGATCGACTCCCCGCGCGCCGCCCACGCCGTGGCGTACGTGCTGTGGGTGTGGACGACGCCGTTCACCGTCGCGAGCTCACGGTAGATGTAGGCGTGGGAGAACGTGTCCGACGACGGGGCGAGGTCGCCCTCGACCGGCTTCCCCTCGAGGTCGGTGACGACCATCGACTCCGGCGTCAACCGGTCGTACGCGACGCCGCTCGGCTTGATCACCATGAGGTCGTGGCCGGCCACTCGCGCGCTGACGTTGCCGCTCGTCCACGTGACCAGCCCCCACCGCACGAGCTCTGCGTGCAGCACACAGACCTCTTCGCGAAGCGCGGTGATCTCCGTCATCGATGGGCGTCCCGCCTGATCGCCCGCAGCCGGTGCATGACGTCGTTCCCGCCCCGCCCGAAGTAGTCGTGCAGGGTCACGTACTCGGCATAGAGCCGGTCGTAGGCCTGCGCCCGCCCGGCGTCGGGACGGTAGACCGCCCGTGCCACCTTGCCCATCGCCTTGGCCGCGACCCGCACGTCGGGGTACGCGCCGGCGGCCACGGCGGCGTGGATCGCCGAGCCCAGCGCCGGACCCTGGTCCGATCCGATCACACCGATCGGACGCCGGATGACGTCGGCGTACAGCTGCATCAGGAACGTGTTCTGGAGCAGCCCGCCGGCCACGACGAACTCGGCCACCGGAACTCCGCTCTCCTCGAACGAGTCGATGATCTTGCGGGTTCCGAACGCGGTCGACTCGAGCAGCGCGAGCATACACCTCCTCGGGCCGGGTGCCGAGCGTCAGCCCGACGACGACGCCGGACAGATCGTGATCGACGAGCACGGAGCGGTTGCCGCTGTGCCAGTCGAGGGCGACGAGACCGTGCCCGCCGACCGGGAGGTCGCGCGCCAGCTCGGCGAGGTGCTCGTGGACGTCGCGGCCGGCCGCCGCCGCGCCCTCGCGGGACCTCGCCGGCAGCTGGTTGTCGACGTACCAGGCGAAGATGTCGCCGACCCCGCTCTGGCCGGCCTCGTAACCCCACAGTCCGGGCACGATGCCGCCGTCGACGACGCCGCACATCCCCGGCACCTCGCGGAGCTGATCGGAGTTCATGATGTGGCACGTCGAGGTGCCCATGATCGCCACCATCTGCCCGGGCTCGAGGGAGTCGGCGGCCGGTGCCGTGACGTGGGCGTCGACGTTGCCCGCACACACCGCGATCCCGGGCGGGAGGCCGGTCCACCCGGCCGCCTCGTCCGTCAGCGACCCGACGCGGTCGCCGAGCTGGGCGATCGGTCGGGCGACCTTGTCGGCGACGAAGCCGGCGAAGGCGGGGTTGAGCGCGGCGAGGTACTCGGCGGACGGGTACGCGCCGTCCTGGTGGATCGCCTTGTAACCGGCCGTGCACGCGTTGCGGACGTACACGCCGGTGAGCTGCCACACGATCCAGTCCGCCGCCTCGACCCAGTGGTCGGTCCGCCCGTACAGGTCCGGATCCTCTTCGAGCAGCTGCAGCCCCTTGGCGAACTCCCACTCCGAGGAGATCTTGCCGCCGTAGCGGGCGAGCCACGGTTCCCCACGATCGGCGGCCAGCGCGTTGATGCGATCGGCGTGGGGTTGGGCGGCGTGGTGCTTCCAGAGTTTCACGTAGGCGTGGGGCCGGTCGGCCAGCTCGGGGACCTCGCACAGAGGCGTGCCGTCGTCGAGGACCGGAAGCACGGTGCACGCCGTGAAGTCGGTGCCGATGCCGATCACGTGGTGCGGGTCGATCCCACTGGCGGCGACGGCCGCCGGCACCGCCCGCTGCAGCACCTCGACGTAGTCGTGCGGGACCTGGAGCGCCCAGTCGGGAGCGAGCTCCGGACCGCGCCGGCCCTCGACCTCGAGCCGCCGTTCGAGCACGCCGTGGCCGTACTCGTGCACGGCGCTCCCGACCTCGGCACCGTCGCCGACGCGGACGACAACCGCTCGACCCGACAGGGTGCCGTAGTCGATGCCGACGACGAACCGCTCAGCGCCCATGACCTCGCAGACCTGTGCTCGTCGTCGCCACGACCGGCCCCTCCGTTCTCACGTCGTGTCGCCCAGCCTGCCACCCCCATGTGGCCCCGCGATGGACCGCGGGCGAGCCCGCATACGCTTGACAGCATAGCATTGACTGCATAGGATTTCAGAGTTGTCAAGTGGTATGTCGGGCGGAACGAGGCACCACGAGTAAGGGGACCGGCGTGATGACCGCACCGCGACGAAGGACCAGCCGGCGCCGCACCATGACCTCCGCGGCGACGCATTCAGCGGCTTCGAACTCCTCGGCCGCGATGCCCGCTTGATCGTCGGCGCTGCGGCACGCGCGAAAGGCGATCCCCTGCCTGATCTCTTCTTGCTCTTGCAACGACCTCGTGCGCGGGTTCATGGCGGGCGCACTCAACGATGAGAACAACCGTGCGGGCGACAAGACCCATCACGGAGGTAACACGTGAATCCGCCATCCATCCGCCGTTGGTTCGCCGGCGCGTTCGCGGCGAGCCTCGTGCTCTCGCTGGGAGTGGCTGAAACCGCGCCCGCGCAGCAGCCGGACATACCGCCGGCCGTCGACCCCGGGACGCCGGTGTACACGGGATCCGACGATCCCGTCCCCGACGCGCCGGTGGCCTTCGACCCGAGCATCAACATGCTGGAGGCGATCCACGAGGCCGACGCCGCGGCCGGTGGTGAGTCGTTCTGGATCGACCGGATCCTCGAGCGGCCGGCCGGCGGCAGCGGTGGCAACACGCTGTACACGAAGGGCAGTGCGCTGTACATGTACACGCACAACGCCAACGTGCTCGGGTTCGCCGGTCAGGGCACCGGCGCCAACCAGGGTGGCGGCGGGTTCGCCTACCGGGAGGCGATCACGAACGCGGTGACCAACCTCTACACGGTCACGATCTCCAACGCTGCGCTCGCCGAGCAGACGGCCGAGCGCCGGCAGTCCCCGAGTCACTGGTCGAGCGTCCACGCCGGCGGCGGCTTGAGCGTGCGGCAGCGCAAGTTCATCACCCACAACAACGTGGCCGTGACGATCCTCGACATCACCAACACGGACGCGGTCGAGACGACGCGGACGATCACCGCCGCGACGCCCGGAGTGGTGACCCAGGCGACGTCGGCCGACGGCACCGAGCGCACGGGCTCGTTCAACACCCGCTACAACGTGACGACGGTCAATACCCGCTTCAGCGGCGACGGCTTCACTGCCGGTCGCGAGCGGGCTCACCCGCACGCTCACGATCGCTCCCGGCGACACGGTGACGGTCAAGCTGCAATTGGGCGCGATCGCAACCGAGATCCCCGACGTCGGGGCCGGAGTACGAGCGCTACCGCGGCCTGGACGCCGACGAGGCGTTCGAGACCCAGCTCGAGGAATACAACAGCTGGTGGGCGGACAACGTCCCCTTCATCGATGTCCCCGACGAGAACATCGAGAAGATGTCGTGGTACCGGACGTTCCTCAACCGCTTCAACTACTTCGACGCCAACATCCCGGGCAACGACTTCCAGTTCCCGGTGTCCATCGAGGGGGTCCTCGGCTACAACAACGCGATCCAGCTGACCCAGCCGATGCACATGCAGGACCTCAAGTGGTTCCGGCAGCCATCGTCGTCGTACGGCAACTGGGTGTCGTCCGGCGAGACGTCGAAGTGCGACGCCTTCATCGACAACCCCGGCTCTCACAGCTGGGGCAACACCTACGAGCAGTACATCGCCCGCGAGGCGTGGAACGCGTACAAGATCCACGGCGGCGACCCGGCGGTCGTCCGCAACCTCGCCCACTACGCCGAGTGCGACGTCGAGGGTCAAATCAACAAGTACGACTCCAACAACAACAAGCTGATCGAGTACAACGTCGGCTTCCTCACCGGCAACGACGCCGACACGCCGACCTTCCACTGGGCCCAGTTCCTGGGTCAGCCCACCCGCCAGGACCGCGCCGAGGCCGCGTTCCAGTGGGCCGGGGCCAAGGCCGCCGCCGACGCCTACCGCCAAATCGGCGACGACGCCAAGGCGGCCGAGATGGAGGAGTTGGCCACACAGATCCAGAACGCGGTGCTCACGGTGCTGTGGGATAACAGCCCGGCCGGACCGCCTCCGACTCTCGAGCCGGGTCCGGCGACCCGCACTCCGGGGCAGGCGGGGTTCGGCAATGCGATCCGCCTCGGCAACCCGGAGGCCAACCAGTACGTCGACATGGCGGACGGGATGTTGAACGGCGTGACCGACTTCACGATCGGTGCGTGGGTGAATTGGAACGGCGGTCAGACGTGGTCGCGGGTCTTCGACTTCGGCACCGGGACCACCGTGAACATGTTCCTCACGCCCAATGCTGGCGGTGACCCGGGGGCGCGGTTCGCCATCACGACGGGCGGCGGCGGGGCCGAGCAACAGATCACGTGGGCGAACCAGCTTCCGACGGGCTGGCACCACGTCGCCGTGACCCTGGCCGGCTCGGCCGGCACACTCTGGGTCGACGGCGTGGCCGTCGCCACGAACCCGAACATCACGCTGAACCCGTCCAGCATGGGCAACACGACGAACAACTGGATCGGCCGCTCGCAATACGCCGACCCGTTCCTGGCCGGCGTGATCGACGACTTCAACATCTTCGACCGGGCGTTGAGCGCCGCCGAGATCCAGCAGCTGATGACCGCTCCAGGCGGCGGAGCGCTGGGCGGGGGGAACGTGGCGTGGTACCGCTTCGACGAGGACAGCGGACCGGCCGTTCTCGACTCGTCGGCCCGTGACCGAGACGCCACGGTCGTCACGACTCCACAGTTCGTCGGTCCGTGGCCGGGCCAGGTGTTCAAGCACCGGCTCGTGCCCAGCGGCGACCGCGTCCAGTGGAAGGACTTGCAGAACTTCCTGCCGTTCATCGAGGGCCTCGTGCCCACCGACGACCCGAGCTACCGGGAGGCGCTGCGCTACTTCGCCGACGCGGCGGAGTATCCGATCATGCCGTTCTACACGTCGAACCAGCGGGACAAGGCGTTTGCCACGGCCGTCGGGATCGCCGGGTCGAACAACTTCTCCAACATCAACTCGACGCTGCAGGCCCAGATCTACGCCAGCGCCATGCGCCACTACCCCACCGACTACGTCACCCCGGGCATGTATCTCGCCCTGCTGGAGTGGTCGACGTGGGTGCAGTACGTGGGTGGCGACAACCGCCTGCCGAACAACAACGAGTTCTTCGCCAACTGGAACCCGGAGACGCAGACGATCGGGTTCCGAATGGGCATCCACCACAACATCCTGGGCTCGTACAACTTCATGATCATCGACGACATCGCCGGCGTCCGGCCGCGGCTCGACGACGTCGTGGAACTCTGGCCGATCGACGTCGGCTGGGAACACTTCGCCGTCAACAACCTCAGCTACCACGGCCGGGACATGACGGTGGTGTGGAACGGCGACGGTCACTACGCCGGCGTGCCGGCGGGCTACTCGCTGTACGTCGACGGGCGTCGGGCGGCCACGGTTGACCGGCTCGCTCACATCACGTGGGACGCGTCAACCGGTGCGGTCGAGGTGCTCGACGACAGCGGGGCGAGCGTCACGTTCAGCGACCGGGCGACGCTGGACGCAGCGACCGACCTCAGCCTGTTCGGCGACGCGCGGATGGTGGACGTGTTCCAGAAGGCCGGCGTGGACCTCACGCTGGAGACCGGCTGGCTGCCGAACCTCGCCCAGGGCCGGCCCGTGACGGCGTCGTTCACCACGACCACCCCGGCTTTGCGCGCGACGTCACCGACATTCGCCGTCGACGGTTGGACGATCAGCGGGCTCCCGGCGAGCGGGCCGGGCGGCCAGGCGCGACCCGGCTACCTGGCGCCGAACACGATCTGGGGTGCGTGCAGCACCGGGCGGCCGGCGTGCGGCAACGGGTCGCCGAACACCCAGGAGTGGCTCGAGGTCGACCTCGGGCAGTCCCGGCGCATCGACACCGTGAAGCTCTACTTCTTCAACGACAAGAGCTACAACCCACAGCAGAACGTCTCCCGGGACACCTACCGGCAGCCGTCGTCGTACACGGTGCAGTTCTTCAACGGCAGCGCGTGGGTCGACGTGCCCGGCCAGGTGAAGTCCCCGGCGGATCCGCAGGCCAACTACAACCTGGTCACCTTCCCACAGGTGACCACCCAGCGGGTGCGGGTGCTGATGACCCGCACCGGGGACTTCGGGATCGGCGTCAAGGAGCTCCAGGTCTTCGACGCCGTGACGTGCACCCGCACGATCACGGGCCTCCACGCCGCACCCCTCGACGTGCTGTCCGGCGTCACGTGCCTCACCGATCGCGCCAGGGTGGTCGGGCCGGTGCGGGTCCGGCGAGGCGGCAGCCTCGTCGCGAACGGGCGCGAGGGTCACCGGTCAGGTGACCGCGATCGACGGGGCGACGATCGAGCTGTTCGACAGCACGATCACGGGTCCGGTGCGAATCACCGGGAGCACGCAGCGGGTGGCGATCGCCGGGAGCCAGATCACGGGTCCGGTCACGGTGTCCGGCAACGCCACCGGGGCCGTGCCCATCGTTCTCGCCGGCAACCGCATCGACGGCCCGCTGGCCTGCACCGGGAACCAACCCGCTCCGACGAACGGCGGGCACACCAACGACGTCACCGGCCAGAGATCGGGTCAGTGCGCCGCCTTGTGACAGGACGCCCGCGCCGCCGCCCGAAGTATGGTGGCGGCGCGGGCTGATCGACGACTGGAGGCATCCGATGGGATGGAACCGGATCAGCCGCCGACGGCTGTTCGGCTATGGCGGAGGTGCGGCCGCCGTGGCGGCGCTCGCGTCACTCGGTCCGACGTCGGTGTACGCCGCTCCGAACGCAGCCGGTCAAGGGCGGCTCATCCCGCCGGGGAAGATGGGCACGATCACGTTCACGCAGCGTGACGTGCCCAGCCGCGTTCGGCATCGCGGCGAGCGCCCGCCTCGGAGTGCCGCCGACGATGGGGTTCCTCGGCGGCCCGGACTTCCCCGAGGATCCCGACGATCTCGGACCACTGGTCCCGCTGCCCGGCGGCTGGCAAGAGCTGCTCGAGTACCTGGCGAACCTCGGGTTCAAGCAGATCGAGTTCGCCGGGTACGGCCAGAACGCCGCCAATCCCGGTGGCCCGGCGCCCAACCCGGCACCGGGCGGCGTCACGACCCCGGAGTCGCGGGCCGCCTACCTCGCCTACGGCCGCACGTTGCGCGGGTTCCTCGACGACTTCGGGCTGGAGGCGATCGGCAACCACGGCTTCATCCCGAACACCTGGCCGGGCCCGAGCAGCCCGGGCGGCGGCATGTCGACCAACGACTACGAGCGCTACCAGACCGAGCTCGAGTTCGCCTCGATCCTCGGCATGCCGTACATGGGCACCGGTGGCGATCCGACGAGCGCCAACAACCGCAACATCGAGCCGTGGACGCTGGCGGGCGAGAAGTGGGAGGCGTTGAACGTCCTCAGCCTGCGACGTGGGGGATCCAGCTGTACCCGCACAACCATCGCCGAGGCGTACCACTTCCTCCAGGACGGCCCGATGGTCACCGTCACGGAGGATCGTCTGACCGGTGCGCCGATCCCACCGACCGTGGTCCGCGGCGAATCCGGCAAGCGCCTGATGCAGCACTACCTCGACGTCACCGACCCGTCGCTGTGCGTCGTCGAGATGGACATCTTCTGGGCCCACGTCGCCCAGCACCGGTTCCGGTGGCGCTACGACTGGGAAGGCAACCGCGTCGAGGACGTCTTCGACCCCCTCGCTCAGGTCGCGCACGCAGACGAAGCGCTACGCCCTGTTCCACGCCAAGGACGGCGACCGCACGGACCAGGCACCCGGGGTCGGCAACGGCTACAAGATGATCCCGTTCGGCGACCCGCGAAGCGACATCGACTTCGAGACGTTCTTCCGAGAACATCGGCGCCAAGGGGTTCCACAACCCGAACTACGAGCAGGACAACGCGCCCGGCGGCGGCCGCCGATCCCGGCCAGTCGCTACGTCACGCCGCGCTCAGCGCTCGCGGCATGAAACTGCTGCGCGGCTGACGACGCAGTACCACGGTTCGGCCGGCAGGCCGCGGTCCCCGAGTGCCGCGGGACGCCACCGACGCGTGACGGCCGCGACGGAGCACAGCATCGTCATCGACGCCGCATGGCTCCCATGCAGGACGCCACCGTCGGGCCGGCGGAGACCGCGTGGGCGCGAGCGTTGTTCGCCGCCCTCCAACCCCACGGTGCCGGTGTCTAGGTGAGCTTCCTGGACCCTGACGGGGACTTGAGCCGCGTCCGCGGGGCCTACGGGGACGACATCTATCAGCGGCTCGCCGACGTGAAGCGAAGTACGACCCGGAAACGTCTTCCACCACAACAAGAAGATCCACCCGCGCCCGCCGGCGCGCGGGACGCGGGCCTGCGCAGTGGCAGCCGGGAGCGCGATCGCATCGCTTGAACCGAGATGTCGGGCGGCATGGCCGATCGACGAGAACAGGGCGGCTCCGAGATCAGTCGTCCAGTTCTGAGCCCGGGATGCCGAGTCGGGCCGCGAACGTCAGTGAGGTGTTCTTGGTTCGCATTGCTCACGGGCGCGGCTGTCGCATGTGCGAACACCCCGTTCCGGTACTGGGCGTCCATCCCCAGCCGTAGCTCACGGCGGGTGTACCGACGGTCAGCGATCGGGATGCCCCGGTACACGAAGGTGGCATTCAACCGGAACACCCGGGTGCCATTCGCTCGATTTTCGGTGATCCACGGCGTCCCTCCCCAGCCAGTCACGCGGTTACCGCCGGGCAGCACCCGGGTTGAGCCGCAGCACTGCGAACGCCGTGCGATGCGGTCCTTGAGCCGTCTGATCATCGTCGCTGTGTGTGCTCGCGCGTCGATCCGATAGACGACGGACCGGGGTGCTCGATCGGCCCCAGTACCGTTGTCGAACAATGTGATGACACCGGGGCGGAGCAAGCGAGCGTCGTGTTGGCCCGAGATCGAGCCGCCGGCGCTGAACACCGGGTCGCCGATGACCCGCAGGCTCTCCGGGCGTTGCTTGCCGCCGAGCTTCCACACCACGTCCTTGGAGGCATAGTCGATCTTGAACACCGCATCCATGTGGCGGAACGAGATGAGGAAGCCGTCACCGGTCCATTCGACCGAGTTGTAGTGCCACGGATCAGCCGCACCGGCCGGGCGTTCGGAGCGCCACCTTCGGGTCGTCTGTCGAATTCCAATGTCGTCCTCCGGCCGCCACCTCCACACCACTCTGCCGCGCCACGTGAGTTCCTGGAACTCGTGGAAGGCGCACGTCGCCGGCCCTTGGCCCCAGGGCGAAAGATCGCACGGCCGAAAGTCAATGGTGGCAAGGACAAAGTGACCATTTGGCAGCACCACCACGTCGTGGAAGTCGCTCGGCGCGCCCTCGGTGTTGAGCACTCGAATTGGCCGACCATTGAGCCGGCGCACGACCATCCCTCCGACATAGTTCAGGTGGGCGAGGTTGCCGTTCGGGAGGGGAGCAAGATAGACGGAGGGCTGGCGCTCGGTCCACCAAACCGGCACGCCGTTGGTGTCGAAGATCACCGGCACGCTGGGCGCAAATCCGCCACCTTCGATGATGGTGGTGACGTAAAACCTGGCCTGGGGCCGGCCAATGCGCCTTGCCGACCATTCAGGAAAGTCGAGAGGTAAGCAGCGCACGTGGTGCCTCGTCCTCGAGCCACCACGGATCACGACGATTGTGAACCGCTCGTTCACCTGTTGGTTCACGGCCGTCGTAAAGGTCCCTCGCCGGGGAGCCCGACCGGCCACCGAGACGGTTGTCCCCGCCGGGGCGCGAACCGTGACCTCAGTCGGAACGTCGGGATCGCAGCGATTGACGTAGTCCACCACGGATCGCCGGAAGGCGGGATAAAGGGCGTGGTCGACGCGCACCCTGAGCGCAGATGGTTGCGCGGCCGAAGTCGCGCCGGGGTGCCTGCGCACGGTGTGAAAGCTCGGATCGCACGCCGGGAGGCAGAACAGGATCGATGCCAGACCAACCAAGGAGGCAAACCTCGCCATCGGCCGACGAACGGTCGACATGGACCACCCCCAATCAGCTCCCTCGCCACAATGGGCCTGCGATCCCAGTGTCTTCCCGCGGGCCACCTCTGTCAACACACGCGACCGCATCCCCGCGGCCGCATCGTCTTCGGATGGTCGAGGTCATCCACAACGGCAGCGACACGACTTCCATCGCCGCTCCGACATGATCACGCGTACATGGCGACGGTCGTCGAAAGAGGCCGGATTGACCGGCTCCACCGTCGTCTCCCCCAGCATCACGGAGTCCCTGCAGTGCCGGTCGCCAGCGCGCCGCCGCGCAACGATCCCACCGTCACCGGCGCGGACGTGCCGATCGGGCGTGGCCGAGGCGAGTGTGACGGTGTCGTTCGGTCGCGTCGTTCGGTATCCGAGCGGGGAGACAGCACCGCTTCGTGATTGCTCTCGCCGTTGGGTGAAGACCACGGCCTGAGTATCTGATTCGGTCGGTCCGACGCGTTGCTCGCTGGTGGGAATCGCTGCCGGTGCTGCGATGGTTGTGACAGGGGTATGAGCGAGTCGATGTCGTTGACCGGGCCGGTTGACCCCGCCGTCGTTCCGAGTGGCCGACGGCGGGTCCGCCGGTCGGTCCTGGACCTGTCGGTGGTGCCCGACGGGTCGAGCTCGAGCGAGGCTTTGGCTGAGACGACCACCTTGGCGCAGCGCGCGGAGGAGCTCGACTACGACCGTTTCTGGGTTGCCGAGCACCACAACATGCCGACCATCGCGAGCACGTCGCCGCCCGTGCTGATCGCCCACCTCGCCGCCGTGACGTCACGGATCCGGATCGGGTCGGGCGGGGTGATGCTGCCGAACCATCCACCGCTGGTCGTGGCCGAGCAGTTCGCCATGTTGGAGGCGCTCCATCCCGGGCGGGTCGACCTTGGCATCGGGCGGGCGCCGGGCACCGACCCGGCGACTGCCGCGGCGCTGCGGCGCGACCCGAGAGGCCTCGGGGCCGAGGACTTCCCGGCGGAGCTCATCGATCTGATGGGCATGCTCGGCGATCGGCGGCGCGACCACGGCGCCTGGCAGCGGTTCCGGGCAACCCCGGCGATGACATCGACTCCGCAGATCGTTCTGCTCGGATCGAGCGGATTCTCGGCGCAACTGGCCGGCCTGCTCGGGCTGCGCTTCGCGTTCGCCCACCACTTCGACGTCGGCACGTCGATCAACACCGTCGATGCGCTCGAGCTGTACCGCGACAGCTTCCGTCCATCCGCAGCGCTCCAGGAGCCCTACGTGATCGTGACCGTCGGGGTGCTGGCCGCCGAGACGATCGAGCGGGCCGAGTACCTCGCCGGGCCGGCACGCCTGGCGATGCTCGCACTGCGCACCGGCCGCAGGCTCGCACTGATCTCACCGCAGGATGCGGCCGGGCACCCAGACCTCGTCACCGCCACCGCGATGCCATCCAATCGCGTCGTCGGCGACGACGGCCTCGTCGCCGAACGCCTCGCCTCGCTCGCCGAGCGCACCGACGCGGACGAGCTGATGATCTCCACCATGACCCACGGACTCGCCGAGCGGATCGACACACTCGCGATCGTCGCCGACATCTGGACGCGCTACACCCACTGACCACCAGCCACGCCCTTCGGGCGATCGAGATGCCGTTCGTTCTGACGCGGCCGGGCCGCTATCCCGACCGTGATTCGGTGTGCGCGTTCGGGCGCGTCGCTTCTGCGGTGCTGTCTCCTGGTCGGCGGCGGGCGGGGCCGAGTTGACTGTCAACGTGCTGTACGTCCGTGCGGTCGTCGCTCTGGCCCTTCCCGCGCTTGCCGACGTGGTTGTGCCGGCATGGCTGCTCAGCTTCCCCGGAGGCCGCATCGACATCGGCGCCATCCGCTTGGTCGGAGTCTCATTCCTTGTCGCCGGCTGCTGGCTGCTGCTGGACAGCGTCTTCGTCCGCTTCGCCCACGAGGGACGCGGCACGCTCGCGCCGATCGATCCGCCTCGCTTCGTCGTGCGCGGCGGCGCATATGGAGTCGTACGCAACCCGATGTACCTCGCCAACGTGGCGATCGTCGTGGGATCGGGACTTCTGTTTCAGTCCTGGTTCTTGTTCGTGTGGGCCGCGATCCTCTTCGTCGCCTTCCACCTGTTCGTGATCGCCTACGAGGAGCCCACTCTGACTCGGCTCTTCGGCGACGACTACGAGACCTATCGACGACACGTGGGGCGCTGGATCCCGCAACTGCGACGGCGCGAGACACGTGCCCCGTGACTCCGGGACATCCGTGACCAAACGGGGGCCGGACTCAAGGGGCACCTCCATGCCGTTCGGTGTCGGTTGTTCTGCTGTCAAGAGGTCGTTCTGTGCCGTCATTCGGTACAACGCGACGGTTCGAACAATCCGGGCTCGTGGCTGTCGCCGCTGCACTCACAGCCGGGATTCTTCGACTCGTCGCTCCGCCCTTGACCGCCGCCGCCGCCTGCCTGGTGGACGCCCCCGGCGGGGCAACGGCACAGACCTTTGCCCCGCACGGGGCAACCGACCAAGGAGCATCGAATGTCCATCACGTTCGCCATCGAGGCGCACACCAACGATGAGGCACAAGCGTTGGCCGTCGAGGACGCGCCGAGCCTAAACGTCCACCACGGCGGCGGCTACCGCCTGCTGCCGCGCCCTCGTCATCGAACCCGACTGCTGGGGCACAATCCACGCCGTCGAGCTCCTCGATCGGACCGACAACGGCCCCCGCCACGCAGTCGGTGACCGCCGCGAGACGCACCACGTCACCGAGCGGCTGCCCATCCTGCGCAACATCGCCGCCGCCGAGCACGCGTCGGCGATCGGGTGGTGTGGGCATGAACGCCGCCGACGTGAGGGACGAGGTCTTCGGCCGCCTGGGCGCTGCCATCGAAGCCGGAGCCGACACCTGGGACATGCCCTGGCGCTCGATCGATTCGACCGGCTGGCCGGCCAACGCCGCCACCGGCAACCGCTACCGAACTGGCGCCGTGTGGCTATTCGAGAGGCGTGAACGGGTGGTCAGGTGGCGGTGTGTTTGCGGCCAGCATCTGCCCGGGATGCCCTACGACACTCGTCAACTGGGGAACCCTGCCGATGAACCCAACAGATAGTCAGCCGCGTTGGACGTGCTCAACCACCTTCATGAACTCGGACGTGGGTGAGAAATCCCAGTAGGCGCAGTCCTCCGTCGCCAGCGGTACGTGCCCCGGCGCCCAGTAGAAGGCTTCGCCGGCGCGGTAGGTCTTGTCCCCCTCGGCGGTGCGCATGGTCAGGCTGCCCTCGGTCATGTACCCCCAGTGCGGGCACTGGCACCGGTCGTCGGGAAGTCCGGCCAAGGCCGGACCAAGATCGGTGCCCTTGGCCAGTCGGAAAAAACCGGCGGTCATCTCACCGACCTCGACGATACGAACTTCCATAGCGTCGTCTTTGATGGCGACCGGAATCTGTTCGGGAACTAGTGCTTGCATGTGAATCTCCCTCGCTACGGAATCAACGCTTCACCAACAACTCTTGCACGAAATGGGTACCTGCTTGGTGCGACGGGCGGGAAGCCGATTGACGGTGTGCGCGCCTGCGCCCACATCGGATCGCCCGCCAGCACTACGAGTTGGCCCGGCGACCTGTCGGCCAGACGGCAGTGCGCGACGGAGATCCTGGCGACGCCGCGAGCTGAGCGGATCCGATGATGTGACACCCCTTCGCGAGAGTGGGAACGTGAGTTCGCTCGGGTCGCCGCAATCCGGATGTCACGGCGGAGACGCCGGCAACGGCGCGGTCGCTCAGGCGGTGGCATAGTTTGGCGAGGGTCTCGACGATCTCGACGCGCGAGCACTCGCGGCGCAGGTTCGGGGATGTGGAGCGCGCGATCCGGAAGCTGGAGGCGGTGGCGGTGTCGATCGTCGCCGCGGCGGATCGCCGGGAGCTCCATCGTGACGACGGGCACGTGTCGGTGCGCGGGTGGGTCAAGGCGCGACGATCCGGGTCGCGGATCACAACGTGACACAGCGGGTCCGCACCGCCAAGATGTGCACCGCCTTCCCGGCAGGTCATGACCGGCTGGCGGCGGGCCAGCTGGGCGTAGATCAGGTGCGCGAATTGGCGCGTGCATTCGCCAACCCGCGCTGTGGCGAGCAGCTGGGCGCGGTCATCGTGCCCCTGATGGACGTGGGCGAGTCCCACATCCATCAGGTGTTCGTGCGGGCGGGGCGCCAATGGGAGCGGGTCGCCGATGCGGACGGTTCCCATCGCAGTCACGAGCGGGCCCACGTCAGCCGCTCGGCGCGCATGGCGCTGATCGGCGACGAGGGCTACTTGGACGCGCGGATTGGTGCCGTGCAGTTCGCCCAGATGAAGGAGGTGTTCGACCGGTTCAGCCAAGCGGAGTTCGACGCCGAGTGGGATCAATTGCCGCGCTCGACAGCGGTGACGACGCATGCCCTGCGATGCTCGAACGCACCGACGCACAGCGGCGGGCCGACGCGCTGGCAGCCATCTTCCAACGCGCGGCTGCGATGAGCCCCGCTGCCAAGGACCCGGAGCCGGTGGTCAACATCGTCATCGACCGAGCCGTCTACGAGGCGGAGTTGGCGGCGATGGCGAGCGGGCGACAGGTCCGGTTCGACCCCGGCGATCTCCATCATCAACGGTGCCGCACGACTACCGGCGTGGCGCTCGACCCTGCCGACGCCGTCGCCGCAGCGATCGTCGGACACGTCCGCCGGGTCGTGATCGACAGCGACGGCCGGATCGTGGACCTCGGGCGCCGTTCGCGCATGTTCAGTCGCGGTGCCCGCGAAGCAGCACTTCTGCAGGCCGCACTCGACGGAGACGGGCGATGTCTATGGCCCGGCTGCGGGCTGCACCACTGTCAAGTCGACCACACCACCGGATGGACCGACGGCGGAGTCACCCATCCGGCGAACGCCGGCCCACTGTGCGCCCGCCACAATCGCTTCAAGTCCGGCGGCTACCGCTGCTGGCGCGATCCGGCCGGCGTCTGGCACACCTACCGACCCGACGGCACCGAGATCCAAGCAGCGTGACCCCTCCGCGGCTCGTCCTCGCTCAGTGCGCCGGGTTCTGAGGAACCGCTCCCGTCGTCGCGCGGATCGCGAAGCCCGGTGGGAGGACATGGTCGCGCATGGTCCCCATGTCGGCGGGCGGGTGGTCGACAGCCAGGTCGACGGCAAGGGCCGCCATCTCGGCGATCGGGTTGTGCACGGTGGTGAGCGGAGGAGCCGTGTAGGCGGCCAGCGGGATGTCGTCGAACCCGACGACGGAGAGGTCGTCGGGGATCGCCAGCCCGAGGCTGTGGGCGGCGTGGAGCACGCCGATGGCGAGGTTGTCGGTCGCCGTCACGACCGCGCTCGGCGGGTCCGGCCGGGCCATCAACCGGCGGAAGGCGTCGGCCCCCGCCTCCGGGTCCGTGACGGCCGGGACGATGTGATCGTCGCCCGGCGGCATCCCGAGGTCGGCCAGGTGGTCGACGAAGGCCGCCCGCCGCTCGCGCACGTCACCGTGCAGGCTCTCGCCGATGAATCCGAGCCGGCGGTGTCCGAGCTCGGTGAGGTGATCGACGGCGGCGACGACCCCAGCCCGGTTGTCCACGTTGACCGTGTCCACGCCGGGAAGCGGGCCGCCCTGCCACAGGGCGACGACCGGCACCCTCGACGCGGCGAGGTCGCCGAGCAGGCGGGGCTGATCGCGCATGTCGCCGAGCACGATGATCGCGTCGCAGTGGCGGGTCTCGAGCACGGCGTGCAACTGGATGGCCTCGTCGGCCCGGCTGTGGGCGCTGCCGAGCACGACGTTGTAGCTGCGATCCCGGGCCCGGAGCGACACGGCCTCGACGGCGTGGGCGAAGAACGGGTCAGAGATCTCCCGCACGATGATCCCGAGCAGCATCGTCTTGGCCCCGCGCAGGCCACGGGCCAGCGGGTTCGGCCGGTAGCCGAGGCGGTCGGCGGCCTCGAGCACCCGCTCCCGGGTGTCCGCGGCGATCGGCACTGTCGTGACCGCATCGTTCAGGACCCGGGAGACGGTCGATTGCGAGACCCCGGAGGCCCGAGCGATGTCCTGCATCGTGACCGTGCGGGCGGCGCCGTCACCGTCCTGGGCCTCCCGGTTGTGCTCCTTCGTCGCCACGGCCGGCTACCTCGTCTCGCTCGCAGCGGGTCAGTCTGTCATTCCCCGGCCGGGCGTGCCCGGCAAACCCGCATACGCTTGACAGCATAGCATTGACTGCATAGGATTTCAGTCGCTTCCAGACCTGTCACGTGGGTTCCCAATGGGGGAGGGCCGATGATGAAGTTCAAGCTGGCGTTGCCTGTCTTCGCGCTCGCCGTGGCGCTCGTCGCCTGTGGCGGCGACGACGACGATGACGATGCCGCCGGAGCGCCGACCACGGGAGGCACCAGCGCCGACACCGCAGGGGACGCGACCACACCTGCCGACACCGGCGGCGCGGCGACGACCGCGGGTGGCGGCGGGGGCGGTGGGGGCGGGCTCGAGATGTGGGAGCGCTCGGGCGGCAACGCCCCGATGGTCGACGCGCTCGTCGCGGCGTGGAACGCGGAGAACCCGGACCGCCAGATCAACCTGACGTACATCCCGCACGCCGAGATGGTGCCCAAGCTGGCCCAGGCGATCGCGTCGGGCGACGTGCCGGATCTGATGGGTCTCGACCTCATCTACGGACCGCAGTTCGCGTCCGCCGGGCAGCTCGAGGACATCACCGACTTGATCGGCGACGATCCGCTGCTCGAAACCATCCCCGAGGGCCATCGCGCGGTGGCGACGTGGGAGGACCGGCTCTACGGGGTGCCGTTGTACGCGGACGTGTCGTTGCTGTTCTGGAACAAGGAGCTGTTCCGTCAGGCCGGGCTCGATCCCGAGACCCCGCCGACGAACCTCACCGAGCTCCACGACATGGCGGCCGCGATCACCGAGCTGGGCGACGGCAACTACGGGTACTACCTGCCCGGTAACTGCTCGGGTTGCAACATCTTCACGTTCGCGCCGCTGATCTGGGCGTCCGGCGGGACGATCGAGCCCGCAGAGTGCGGCGACGAGGCGCTCGTCGGCGAGAACATCGCCGAGGTGCTGGCGTGGGCCCGGATGATGCACGAGGAGGGCCACATCGATCCGGCCGCCCAGGCGGAGAACGGCGAGACGTTCGCCGAGGTCTTCGGATCCGGCAAGGTCGGAATCATGGGCACCGGCAACTTCAACGTGGCCCTCGCCAAGGAGCAGAACCCGGACATCGATCTCGGCGTCACCGTGCTCCCCGGCCTGGAGTCCGGACAGTCGGCGTCGTTCGCCGGCGGCGACATCGTCACCGTCCCCAAGGGTTCCGACCGGGTCGAGGACGCGGTCGATTTCATGCGGTTCATCCTCTCCGACGAGATCCAGGTGAACCAGTACGCCAAGTTGGGCAACATGACGACCCGCTCTGACATGGCCGACAACGAGTTCTCCAACCAGGACGAGGACGTCGCCGACACCGCCCAGGCGCTGCCGATCGCCCAGACGCCGTACACGCTGAAGTTCTTCGAGATCATCAACTCGCCGCAGAGCCCGTGGCTGCAGATGCTCCAGCGGGTGTACTACACCGACGAGGACATCGACCAGATCATCGCCGACACCAAGGAAGAGATGGAGCGGATCTCCTGCGAGTAGTCGAAGCGCAGCGCGAAGCGAGCTCCCGTCCCTCGTCCCCTCACGGCTGACGTACGAGGGACGGGATGCGCGCGACCCGACGCCGAAAGCTGACCGGGTTCCTCTACGTCCTGCCGGCGTTGCTGTTCGTGCTCGCCTTCACCGTCTACCCGTTGGTGCACATGGTCCGGGTCTCGCTCAACGACTGGACCCTGATCACCCCGCCTGAGTACGTCGGCTTGGACAACTTCTCCAGGGCGTTCGAGGACGAGCAGTTCTGGAGCGCACTGCGCTTCACGCTGAAGTACACGCTCCTCATCACGCCGATCCTGATCATCGGGGGCTACCTCATCGCGCTGCTGACCGCGGGCAACACCCGGCTGCGCCGATTCACGCGGGGTGTCGTCTTCATTCCCGTCGTCATCGGCCTGGCGGCGTCGAGCCTGCTGTGGTACTGGCTGTTCAGCGCCCGCTACGGGTTGCTCAACCAGGCGCTCGTCGAGCTCGGCATCATCGACGAGCCGATCCTGTGGCTCGGGGTCGATCCGAACACGTCCACGTGGGCGGTGATCATCTCGGTGACCTGGAAGGTGATCGGGTTCGGGATGATCCTGTTCATCGCCGCCATCCAGCGGATCCCGCAGGAGATCACGGAGGCGGCCAAGGTCGACGGCGCGTCGGCGTGGCAACGCACGACCCGCGTCACCGTGCCGCTCACCATGCGCACGATCCTGCTCGTCACGCTCGTGAGCGTGATCGGCTCCCTGCTGGCCTTCGACCAGTTCTACATCATGACCGCCGGTCAGCCGAGGAACCAGACGGCGACGTCGGTCTTCTACGTGTACCTGAACTCGTTCCCGTTCCTGAAGCTCGGCTACGGCGCCGCGCTCTCGCTGATCCTCGCCTTCTTCATCCTCCTGTTCACCGTCACCCAGATGATCCTCACCCGAAGGAGTCACGCGTGAGCGCGGTGATCGTCCCGGACGCGGTCACCATCGGCGTGGACGCACCCGCTCCCCCACGGCGGCCGCCCCCGCGCCGCGGCCGCCGCCGGTACCTCATCGGCGCGGTGTGCATCGCGATCTGCACGGTGATGCTGCTGCCCCTCGTGGCGTCGGTGCTGGCGTCCGTCAAGCCGACCTCGGAGGCGGCCCAATCACCGCCGACGCTCATCCCCCACGGCTTCAGCCTCGACGCGTATCGCCGGCTGTGGGAGTACCAGGCGGGGTTGCCGACCTACCTCGCCAACAGCTTCGGCACGGCCGTGCTGACGGTGCTGTTCACGCTGATCCTGACCACGCTCGCCGGTTACGGGTTGGCCCGGTTCCCGGTCCCGGTGAAAGAGCCCCTGTTCGTCCTGCTGCTCCTCGCCCTGATCATCCCCTACCAGGCGCTGATCACCCCGATCTTCCTCATGTTCTCCGACCTCGGGCTGACCAACTCGCTCGTCGGCCTGGCCATCATCCACACCGCGATCCAGCTGCCGTTCAGCCTGTACATCATGCGCAACAGCTTCGAGGCGGTGCCACGCGAGCTCGAGGAGGCGGCGATGATCGACGGCGCCAACTCGGCGCAGATCCTGTGGCGGATCTTCATGCCCGCCGCCGTGCCGGCGATCATCACGGTCGCCCTCTTCGCCTTCATCATGTCGTGGAACGAGTTCCTGGGAGCCCTCGTGATGATGAACACCGACGCCAAGTTCACCCTCCCGCTGATCCTCTCGGCGGCGCGCACCGAGACCAGCCTCGGTGGTACCGACTGGGGGATGCTGCAGGCCGGCGTGACGATCTCGATCATCCCGTGCGTTCTGATCTACCTGCTCCTGCAGCGGTACTTCGTGGCCGGCTTCCTCAGCGGAGCGGTCAAGTGAGCCTGCGCACACCCGTCGTGCCGAGCCGCGGCCGGCTGCGGCCGCTCGGGCTCGACGAGGTGCAGATCACCGGCGGCGTCTGGGCGGCGCGCCAGCAGGTCAACTCCGACGTCACGCTCGCCCACTGCCAGGGCTGGATGGAGCGCCTCGGCTGGGTCGGCAACTTCACGCGCGCCGTCGACGGCACCATCGCCGGCAACCACCAAGGGATGATGTTCGCCGACTCCGACGTGTTCAAGCTGATGGAGGCGATGGCGTGGGAGGTCGGCCGCTCCGGCTCGGCGGACGCCGACGAGCGCTTCCGAGGGCTCACCGAGGTCATCGCGCCGGCGCAGGAGGACGACGGCTACCTGAACACCGTCTTCGGCCGCCCGGGCCAGCGCCCGCGGTACAGCGATCTCGAGTGGGGCCACGAGCTGTACAACGACGGCCACCTGCTCCAGGCGGCCGTCGCCCGCAGCCGCACCACCGGCGTCGACGAGTTCGTGGAGATGGCCCGACGGGTCGCGGACCACGTGTGCGACACGTTCGCCGACGGCGGGATCGAGCGCGTCTGCGGGCATCCGGAGATCGAACTCGGCCTCGCCGAGCTCGCCCGCCAGACCGGTGAGCAGCGCTACCTCGACCAGGCCGCGCGCTTTCTCGAGCGGCGGGGCCGGGGCACGCTCGGCGAGATCCAGTTCGGGCCGGCGTACTTCCAGGACGACGTCCCGATCCGGGACGCCACCATCTTCCGCGGCCACGCCGTCCGCGCGTTGTACCTCGCCGCGGCGGCCGTCGATGTCGCCGTCGAGACCGACGACGACGAGCTGCTCGGCACGCTCGTCGAGCAGTGGGAAGGCACGATCGCGCGGCGCACGTACCTCACGGGCGGGATGGGCTCGCAGCACACCGGGGAGGCGTTCGGCGAGGACTTCGTGCTGCCGCCCGACCGGGCGTACTCCGAGACGTGTGCCGGAATCGCGTCGGTGATGCTCGCGTGGCGGCTACTCCTGGCGACCGGCGAGTCCCGCTTCGCCGATCTGCTCGAGCGCACGTTGCACAACGTCGTCGCCACGTCGCCGGCGCCGGACGGGCGCCACTTCTTCTACGCCAACCCGTTGCACCAGCACGTGCCCGGTCGGGTGGCACCCGACGACGAGGAGAGCAAGCGGGCCGGGACGAGCCTGCGGGCGCCGTGGTTCCTCGTCGCGTGCTGCCCGACGAACGTGGCCCGCACGTTCGCCAGCCTCGCCGCCTACCTCGCCACCGCCGACGAGGCCGGGATCCAGATCCACCAGTACGCGTCGAGCCGGGTCCGCACGACGCTCGACGGTGGTCGCACCGTCGGCGTGGAGATCTCCACCGACTACCCGCACGACGGCACGGTCACCGTGCGGGTCACCGAGACCGATGGCCAGCCATGGGCGCTGACCCTGCGGGTCCCGCCGTGGGCGGCGGGGGCCCAACTCGACGATGGCGATGGCGGCCGTGCGGTCGCGCCGGGCTCGGCGGTGGTGGAGCGGCCGTTCGCCGTCGGCGACGAACTGACGCTGACGCTCCCGATGGCTCCGCGCTGGACGCACCCCGATCCCCGCATCGACGCCGTGCGCGGCTGCGTCGCGGTCGAGCGGGGTCCGCTCGTGCTGTGCGCCGAGTCGATCGACCTCCCCGGGCAGTCCTCCGTCGACATCGTGCGCGTCGACTCCTCGACGCCGCCTCGCGACAACGAGGGCGCGGCCGTCGTCACCGGCGAGTTGATCGACCCGCCCGAGCGGGCCTGGCCGTACGGACCCGACGCCGCGGCCGAACGCGACAGCGGCCCGGTCGAGATCCCCCTGATCCCGTACCACGACTGGGCCAACCGCGGCCCGTCCACGATGCGCGTCTGGCTCCCCACGACCCCCGGATAGGCCATCAGCCGCGTTCTTGCATCCGGTTTGCGCGCCAGCGCGCGCAGAGTAGATGCAAGAACGAAGTGTTAGTACAGGAACATCGGCTTGCCGGCCACGTGGCGCACCTTCGGCCGGTACGCCTGGGCGTCGTACAGCTCGTCGACGTCGACCCGCTTCACGCCTTCCCGGGTGACGCTGATCGGCACGTTGGTGTACGTCCCGCCGCGCAGGGCGACCATGCGGCCGGACGCCCCCTCGAGGACCAGGTCGGCGGCCATCACCGCGTAGTTCGTCGCCACCATCAGATCGAGGGAGTCCGGGCTGCCCGAGCGCATGAGGTAGGCGACCTGTTGCAGCACGATCCCCTGACCGGTGATCCGACCGACGAGCTCGCCCGTGGCCGCGCCGATCCCGCCGAGCTTGCGGTGACCGAAGGCGTCCTCCTCCCCGGACAGCATCATCTCGCCGCCGGCGATCGTCGCCCCCTCGGAGATCGTGACCATCGAGTAGTTGGACGGGTTGCGTCGCTTGTCCTCGACGAGGAACCAGGCCAGCCGCTCCACGTCGAACGCGACCTCCGAGATCACCGCCCGGTCGGCGCCGCCGAGGTACGCCGTGATGAGCGACGTCTCACCGCTGTACCGGCCGAACAGCTCGATCACGGCGATGCGCTCGTGCGACCCCGTCGACGTGCGCAGGGCGTGGATGAACTCGACGCCGCGGGTGACGGCGGTCGAGAAGCCGATGCAGTAGTCGGTGCCGTGGACGTCGTTGTCCATCGTCTTCGGGATGGCGATGACGGGGATGCCCTCGTCGTGGAGACGGAGGCCGTACGAGAGCGTGTCGTCGCCGCCGATCGGGATGAGCGCGTCGAGCCCGAGGCGGTCGATCACGCGCATCACGTGCGGCGTGAAGTCGTACGGGTCGTCGCCGACGGCTTCGCCGGCGAGGAACGCCGGCACCCGGTTGGCGCGGACCCGGCCGGGGTTCGTGCGCGACGTGTGCAGGATCGTGCCCCCGGTGCGGTCGATGGTGCGCACCGTGTTGGGGTCGAGCGGCACGACGTTGGCGGCGATCGAAGCCGGGTCGTCGGGGTCGGTCTCGAGCAGTCCGGCCCAGCCGCGTCGGATGCCGACGACGTCGTGCCCGCCGTCGGCGACGCGAGTCACGACGGCCTTGATGCACGGGTTCAACCCGGGGACGTCGCCCCCGCCGGTACAGATCCCGATGCGCATCCCGTGCTCCTGGTGCGAGGCCGTTGTTCCGCGCTCACCCTACGGTCACTCGGGCCGCTCGTGCGGCGCGATCGTCAACCCGTAGTTGCGAGCGATCGCGTCGAGGACATCGCGGTCGAGCACGTGCTCGGCCGCGTCGGCGGCGAGGAGCGTGCGGGCGAGGTGGCAGATCTGCGCCGTCCACTCAACGGACTGGGCGACGACGTAGGCGACGTCGAGATCGGGCCCGACGGCGACGACACCGTGGTTGGCGAGCAGGACCGCTCGGCTGCCCGGCTGGGCGGCCAACGTGGCGAGCACGTGATCCGCCAGGTCGACCGTCCCCGGCGGCGCGTACGGCGTGACGAGCACCCGCTCGGCGCGCGTGGCGATGCTCTCGTTGCAGATGAACGGGAGCTCGAGTCGGGCGACCGAGAAGGCGGCGGCGTACCGCGAGTGCGTGTGGACCACGGCGCCGACGTCCGGGAGCGCGGCCATCAACCCGGTGTGCAGGGCGATCTCGCTGGTCGGGGTGAGCGGACCGCTCCACGACCCGTCCCGGCCGTCGACGACGGGGTGGTCGTCGGGTCCGAGCTGGTCGTACCACACGCCCGCGGCACTCACCACGAAGTGGTCGTCGTCGACGCGCACACTGATGTTGCCGGCCGAGCCGATGACGAGGCCGTCGGCGACCATGCGCAGGCAGGCCGCGTGCACGGCTTCCCGTGCCTCGGCCACAGCCAGGCGGTCGGCGAGCTCCGGCATGCGGCGGATCCTACGATCCACATCCGTGCGCACGATCGAGTGGTGCGGGGATCACGCGGTCCTCCTCGACCAGACCCTGCTGCCGCACGAGGTGGTCCGCGTGGAGGTGCGCGACGTCGACACGATGATCGACGCCATCGTGCGCCTGGCGGTGCGGGGCGCACCGGCGATCGGCGTCGCCGGGGCGTTCGGCGTGGCCATCGCCGCGCTCCGCGCCGAGCGGCACGGGCAGCCCGCATCGTTCGTCCACGCCGAGGCGGAACGGATCGCCGCCGCCCGGCCGACGGCGGTCAACCTGTCGTGGGCTGTGCGGCGGGTCGCTGCCCACCTCGACGACGGTGCCGCCGCGGTCGTCGCCGAGGCCGTCGCGATCGCCGAGGAGGACGTGCGGGCCAACCGCGCCCTCGCCCACCGCGGCGCCGACCTCCTCGAGCAGCTCGCCGACTCACCCATGCGCGTGCACACCCACTGCAACACCGGCGCGCTCGCCTGCGTGGAGTGGGGCACCGGGCTCGGCATCGTGCGCGTCCTGCACGAGCGGGGCGCGTTGCGCTCGGTGACCGCCGACGAGACCCGGCCGTTGCTCCAGGGCTCGCGGCTGACCGCGTTCGAGCTGGCCGAGCTCGGGATCGAGCACCAGATCGTCGTCGACTCGGCGGGACCGACCGTGATCGCCCGCGGCCTCGCCGATGTGGTCGTCGTCGGCGCCGACCGGATCGCGGCCAACGGCGACGTCGCCAACAAGATCGGCACCTATCCCCTCGCCCTCGCCGCGGCGCGGGCGGGCGTGCCGTTCGTCGTCGCCGCCCCCGAGTCGACGCTCGACCCGGCCACCGCGTCGGGCGACGGGATCGAGATCGAGGTCCGCGACGAGCAGGAGGTGCTCGGTCTCGCGGGAGTGGCGACCGCCCCCGCCGGCTCGCGCGCCCTCAACCTCGCCTTCGACGTCACCCCCGCCGACCTCGTCACCGCCATCGTCACCGACCGCCGCGTGATCCGGCCGGCCGCCGGCGAACACCCCTGACTTCGTTCTGTCGGTCGGGATCGACTCACAACGGTCGTTGCCGACCGACAGAACGGGAGGGGGTCAGGCGGAGGCTCGCAGCGCCCGCAGGGACTCGCGGAGCGACTTCATCGTCGCGACCACGGCCGTCGGCTCGTAGCCGCAGTGGGCCATGCAGTTGGCGCAGCGCGGATCCCGGCCCCGGCCGTAGCGCTCCCAGTCGGTCGTGTCGACGAGCTCGCGGTACGTCGCCGCGTAGCCGTCGGCCATCAGGTAGCACGGACGCTGCCAGCCGAACACCGAGTAGCTCGGGATCCCCCACGCCGTGCACTGGTAGTCGACCTTGCCCTCGAGGAAGTCGAGGAACAACGGGCTGTGGTTGAGGCGCCACCGGCGCCGCCGCCCGTCGGCGAACGCGGCCCGGAACAGCCGGTGGGTCTGCTCGACGCCGAGGAAGTGCTCCTGGTCGGGGGCCTTCTCGTAGGCGTACGCCGGCGACAACATCATCGAGTCGACCTCGAGGTCGTCGTTCAGGAAGTCGAGCACGTCGCGGACGGCCGTCGGGCTGTCGGTCGTGAAGAACGTCGAGTTGGTCGTGACCCGGAAGCCCCGCGCCTTGGCCTCACGGATCGCGGCCACGACCTCGTCGAACACTCCCTCCCGGGCGACGGCGGCGTCGTGGCGGTCGCGGAGGCCATCCACATGCACGGTGAAGGCGAACCTCGGCGACGGCGTGAACAGGTCGAGCTTGCGTCGCATGAGCATCGCGTTCGTGCACAGGTAGACGAACCGCTTGCGGGCGATGAGCTCGGACACCATCTCCGCGATCTGCGGATGGAGCAACGGCTCACCGCCCGCGATCGACACCACCGGCGCGCCGCACTCCTCGACCGCGCCGACGGCCTGCTCGACCGACACCCGGCGGCGCAGCACCTCGGTCGGGTACTGGATCTTGCCGCAGCCCGGACAGGCGAGATTGCAGGCGAACAACGGCTCGAGCTCGACGACGAGCGGGAACCGCTCCCGCCTCGCGATGCGATTGCGCAGCAGGTACCAACCCACCGCCATGGCTTGCCGTGCCGGAACTCCCATCACCGCACCTCCGTGGGCAACGTGAAGTGGACGTCTTCGGTGAGCAGGATGCGCTCGGCCACGTCCACGGGTCCGAGCCCGCCGAGGGCGGAGATCACGCGCTGCACCAGTTCCTCCGGTGCCGATGCCCCGGCCGTGATCCCCACCGTCTCGGCCTCCGCCACCCAACCGAGCTCGACCCCGCCGTCGTCGTCGACGAGATGGGCCGCGCGGCCCTCCCGGCGGACGACCTCCACCAGGCGGTTCGAGTTGGACGACGTGGGCGAGCCGACCACGAGCACGAGGTCGCACTCCCCCGCCAGCAGCCGCACCGCATCCTGCCGGTTCTGCGTCGCGTAGCAGATGTCGTCGCGGGCCGGCCCCTCGATGTCCGGGAACCGGGCCCGCAACCGGGCGACGATCTCGTCCACCTCGTCGGTCGCGAGGGTCGTCTGGGTGACGTAGGCGACGCGCTCGGGCGCGTCGACGACGACCCGCTCGGCCGCATCGACGTCCTCGAGCACGACGATCGCGTCCGGCGCCTCCCCAGTCGTCCCCTGCACCTCTTCGTGGTCGGGGTGGCCGATCAACATCACCCGGTAGTCCCTCGCCGCGAACCGGCGGACCTCGCTGTGCACTTTGGCCACGAGCGGGCACGTCGCGTCGATCGGGAGCAGGCCCCGTCGCTCGGCCTCGTCCCGCACGCCGGGCGCCACGCCGTGGGCGGCGAACACGACGCGGGCCCCGTCGGGCACTTCGACCAGCTCCTCGACGAACACCGCGCCCCGCTCCGCCAGCTCGGCCACGACGTGGGTGTTGTGGATGATGTGCCGGCGCACGTAGATCGGCGGTCCGTACCGCTCGAGGGCCCGCTCCACGACCTCGATCGCCCGCTCGACGCCGGCGCAGAACCCACGCGGCGCGGCGAGCAGCACGCGCCGGGGGCGGACGGCCGCCGCCCACCGTTCGAGGACCGGCACCACGGCGCGGAGCGAACGGAACGCGACGCGCGCGTTGGCCGGTGTCCGGAGCGACACGAGCTCGTGGCCGGGCGCGTCGACGACGGTGCGGACGACGGCGTGCGGCACGTCGGCCGGGATCGCGTCGAGCAGCCACGCCGACTCCATGTCGGCCGCGGCGACGCCTTCGGCCGCGAACGCCGCCCGCTCCGGTCTCCGCACCAGCCCGGTGCTCGAGCGCAACGGCCCGGCGACGGCGCGGAGCCCGACCCGCGTCAGCTCGGCGGCGAGCATCGCCGCGCCCGGCACGGCGCGCTCGGTGCCGTCGGGGGCGACGACGGACGACGCCACGAGGACATCGCCCGGGACGAGCGCCGGATCGACCGCGCCGCAGACTCCGACGACGGCGACCGCACGGTGGGCCGACATCGTGGCGCGCAACCGGCGTCCGGCGGCCTCGCTGCGACGCCGGCCGACGCCGGTGACCTCGACGCGAGCGGAGATCGCACCACGACGCAGGGCGCGGGCCTCCATCCGCATCGGTGCGAGCACGAGGAGCTCGCTCATCGGCCCGCCCGTTCGGAGACGTACCGCCCGAGCGCCGAGACCGGGAACACCTGCCGGTAGAGGTGGTAGTTGATGTAGAAGTCGCCCGGGAACCCGACGCCCGTGAACAGCGGCTCGTCCCAGGTGCCGTCCGCCCGCTGGTTCTCGACGAGCCACTGCACCCCCCGCCCCACGACGTCGCCGTTGATGCCCGACGCGAGCAGGCCGATCACCGCCCACGCCGTTTGCGAGGGGGTGGAGTCACCACGGCCACGCCACCGGTCGTCGGTGTACGAGCGCAGGTCCTCGCCCCATCCTCCGTCCTCGTTCTGATGGTCCTGCAGCCACTGCGCCGCCCGGCGCACCGGCCGGTCGTAGCAGTGCCCGCCCGCGGCCACCAGTGCGGTGAGCGCGGCGCACGTGCCGTACACGTGGTTGGCTCCCCATCGCCCGAACCACGAGCCGTCGGCCTCCTGCTGGTCCACGAGCCAGTTGCGGCCCGCCCGCAACGTGCCGCGGTCGCGCTGCGGCTCGGCGGCGAGGAACTCGATCACGTGAGCGGTGACGTCCGCCGACGGAGGGTCGATGACCTCGCCGAAGTCGCAGAACGGGATCCGCCGGCACAGATCCCGCGTGTTGTCGGCGTCGAACGCGCCCCATCCGCCGCCCGCGCTCTGCATCCCTTCCAGCCACCGCCGCGCCCGGGCACACGCGTCGTCCACCGCCCGGGCGTCGGGGTGCTCGACCCGCCGGAGGGCCAGGCCCACGATCGCGGTGTCGTCCGTGTCGGCGTAGTTGTCGTTCTCGAACTCGAACGCCCACCCGGACGGTTCGAGGTCGGGCCGGCGCACCGCCCAGTCGCCGGGTGTCCGGATCTCCTGCCCGACGATCCATTCGGCCGCCCTCACGAGCGCCGGATGGTCGGGCGCCAGCCCGGCGTCGCTCAGGGCGATCATCGCCAGCGCCGAGTCCCACACCGGTGACTGACAGCACTCCACCCGTCGCCCGAGGTCGTCGTCGATGGTGAACCGTTCGAGTCCCTCGAACCCGGCCCGGATGACCGGATGGTCGAGAGCGAAGCCCTCGAGGTGGAGGGCGAGCAGCGAGTACACCCACGGCGGCTGGATCCCACCCCACGATCCGTCCGCCTCCTGACGGGCGAGGATCCACTGGAGCACCCGCTCGATGGCGGCGCGCCGAAGCCGCCGGATCGGACGCCGTTCGTACCGGCGGAGCACGGCGTCGAGGCGCTCGAAGCGACCCTCGGTCGTGCGCACCGACTGCATCGGGGGCGGGACCGCGCCGGTGCGGAGCTCGTCGAGCTCGAACGGCAGCGGCCGCGCCGGCCGGTGGGCGGCGACCACGGTGAGGGCGACGATCGTCTGGCGGGCCCAGCAGGCGAAGTCGTAGATGTTCAGCGGGCACCACCGCGGCAGGAAGATGACCTCCGGCGGGAGCGCGGGGAGCGCGTCCCAGGACCAGCGGCCGCCCAGCGCGAGCCACATCCTCGTGAACACCCGAGAGCTCTCGAGCCCGCCGGAGTCGCGCACGAACGCCGCCGCCTTCTCCATGTGCGTGGCCTCGACGGGGTCGCCGGCCAAGCGCAGCGCGGCGTAGGCCTCGACCGTCGTCGACACGTCGCCCGGTCCGCCGGTGAACGTCGCCCACGTGCCGTCGTCGCGCTGCTGGGAGCGGATCCAGAGAGCCGTCCGCTCGGTCACGGAGGGCGTGCGGATGCCGAGGAACTCGCGCAGCAGCAGGTCCTCGGCGTCGATCGTGACGTTCGCCTGCAGCTCGCCCTTCCACCACCCGTCGGCGTGCTGCATGTCCAGCAGCGCGTCCGCGCCGCGATCGCGCGCGGTGCGGGCCGCATCGATGATCACGTCGGCACTCACAGCTCACGCTCGCACACGTACTCGGCGACGAGGCGCAGGTCGCCGGTCACCCGGTCGTCGAGCCCGGCGGTCTCGAGCGTCGTCACCGCGGCGGCGAGCTCGTCGCGGGCGAACGCCTCCGTCGCCTCCCGTCCGCCGCCCCGCTCGACCGCTGCGGTGGCGCGGCGGACCGCGTCCTGATCGAGCCGGCCGTTGCGGAACAGGGCGGCCAGCTCGGCTGCCGCGTCGGGGTCCTCGGCGCTGGCGAACGCGACCGGCAGCGTCTTCTTCTTCGACGCCAGGTCGGAACCGACCGGCTTGCCCGTGACGGCGGGGTCGCCCCAGATCCCGAGGATGTCGTCGACGGCCTGGAAGGCGAGGCCGAGGCGGGCACCGAACCGCTCGAGCGAATCGACCGCGCCGGCGTCGGCCCCGGCCAGCACGGCTCCCAGCCCCGCCGCGCAGGCGAGCAGCGCGCCCGTCTTGGCCGCGGCCATGCGCACGCAGCCGTCGACGGTGATCGACTCCTCGCTCTCGAGCGCCATGTCGTCGGCCTGACCGGCGATGATCTCGGCGACCGCATCGGTCAGGCGGCCGGCGGCCCGCACGGACTCGGCGGACGGTTCGGCGAGGAGCAGCTGATGGGCGAGCGTCTGGAGGGCGTCCCCCACGATGATCGCCTGGCCGACCCCGAACAGCGCCCAGACCGTCGGGCGGTGCCGCCGCTCCCGGTCGCCGTCGATGATGTCGTCGTGGAGCAGCGAGAAGTTGTGCACGAGCTCGACCGCGACGGCGGCCGGTAGACCGACGTGCGGCGTCGCCCCGACCGCCTCCGCCGACAGCAGCGCAAGCGCCGGGCGGATCCCTTTCCCGCTCCCGTCGCCCGGGGTCCCGTCGGCCTCGACGAACCCGAAGTGGTACTCGGCCGCCCGCCGGATGTCGCGGTGCAGCCCGGCGAGCGCCCGGCGTAGCGCCGGGTCCGTGAGCCGGCGGGAGCGGGTGAGCACGTCGGTCACGGCGGCAACGCTCACTCGAACACCCCCGTGGTGCTGCGAGCGAGTGAGCGCCAGCGAGCGAGCGGCCAGCGGCGGCCTGCGTGGCCGGGGAACGCAATGAGCGTCATGCGAGCACCTCCTCGGAAGGATGCGAATGGGTCGAGGCGAGGTCGGCGAGGAGGGCCCGGGCGGCGGACACGCCGCTGCGGACGGCGCCCTCCATCGTCGCCGGCCAGCTCGTCGCGGTCCACGCCCCGGCGAGATAGACGCCGTTCCGGTCGGTTCGGACCGGTGGACGCAGGGCTGCCGTCCCGGGGCTGCCGCGGAACGTCGCCGCCCGCTCGCGGATCACGACCGCGTCGAGCCTGCGGGCGGCGAGCGCGTCGGGGAACAGGCGGGCGAGCTCACGCTCGGCCATGCTCACCAGCTGGTCCGACGGCGTCGTCACCCACCGCGTGGCCGCCGACAGCGAGACGGCGAGGCACTGGCCGCGGCCCGCTCCCAGTCCCGACGCGGCAGTGCGGTCGAACACGAACTGGAGCGGGCTGTCGAGAACGGCCGCGATCTCGTACGGGACGACCTCGCGGTCGTACACGAGATGGACGTTGACGATCGGCGACGTGCCGAGGTCCGCCCAGCGGGGCGCGCCAGTGACGCCGGGAACGAGCGCGGCCGCGGCGTCCGGTGGGACGGCCACGACGACGGCGTCGGCCCGGAGACTTTCCGTCGCCGTGCGCACGGCCACCCCGCCCGGATCGACGTCGATGCCCTCGACCGGCGCGCTCGTGCGCACGTCGGCACCGGCGCTCGCCAACGCCGCCTCGGCCGGTCCGGCGTGGAGGTCGGCGAGCGGCCCACGCGACCACCCGATGTCGCCCGCCGTGGCGTCGGTCAGCAAGCCGATCTGGAAGACCGTTGCGGCCAGCGCCAGCGACGCCTCCTCGGCGGGCAGGTTGACGGTCGGGACGCAGATCAGGTCCCACAGCCGCTCGATCGCCGCGCGTCCGCTGACCGTGCTCGCGCAGGAAGGCGGCGAACGTCTTCGTGTCGAGCGACGGGTCGGCGAGGTCGGCCCGGCGCAGCGGGGCGAGTGCCCGCCCGAGTCGCAGACGGTCGGCGAGGGAGAGGTGGTGGTAGCGGACGAGGCTGCCGGCGAGGTGGAGCGGGGCGGGAAGACCGTTGCGGCGCAGCCACGCGACTTCTGCGCCGGGAGCGAGGACCGGGAGCTCCAGGCGGTCCTGCAGGCGCACCGCGCCGGTGGCGCCGATGCGGTCGAGGAACGCGCGGTACGCGGTGCAGCAGCGCAGGAAGACGTGCTGGCCGTTGTCGAACCACAGGCCCCGCCGCCGGAACGACCAGGTGGCACCACCGAGGCGGCCGCGGCTCTCGAGGAGCGTCACGGTTGCGCCCTCGTCGGCGAGCGTGAGGGCCGCGCTCAACCCGGCGAGGCCGCCGCCCACCACGACGACGCGGTCGCCGCTCACGGTGAACCCACCGTGATCGCCTTGGCCGCGACGAGCAGCTTGGTCCGGGTCGGCAGCGACACCCGCCGGTCGAGCACGACCGTCGGGTCGCGCTCGATGCGGTCGAGTAGGCGGCGGTAGATGCCGGCCATCGCGGCCGTGCACGCCCGGCTGCGCCGATCGAGCAGCGGCAGTAGGGCGAGGCCCTTGCGGTACCACGAGCGGGCCCGGGCGCACTCGAAGCGCACGACGAGACCCATCGCGTCGCGTGGCCCGCTGGCGTCCGGGGCGCACCCGAACTCCGTGAGGTCCGTCGCCGGGAGGTACACCCGGCCGCGGCCGCGGTCCTCGGTGACGTCGCGGAGGATGTTGGTGAGCTGCAGGGCGACGCCCAGGTCGTCGGCGAGGGGCACGGCGGCCGCCATGTCGCGCGCCCCGAACACGCCGAGCGACAGCCGCCCCACCGATCCGGCGACCAGCCGGCAGTAGTGCACGACCTCGTCGATGGTCTTGTACGTCGTGCCCACCGAGTCCTGCTCGCAGCCGTCGACGAGCTCGTCGAACGCCTCGAGCGGGATCGGGAACCGCGTCGACGCGTGGGCGAGGGCGGCGAACACGGGGTCGCCGGCGACCGCGGCTGCGTCCGTGCGCAGCGTGCGGAGGTCGGCGCGCACGGCATCCAGCTGCTCCACCTTCGCGGCCGGCTCGTCCTCGCCGTCGCCGATGTCGTCGATCCGCCGGGCGAGGGCGTAGAGCGCGGCCATCGCGTTGCGCTTCGGCGCCGGGAGGAGGCGGATGCCGTAGGCGAAGTTCTTGGCCTGGGACGACGTCACGGCCCAGCAGTGGCCGTAGGCCTCGTCGATCGTCACCTGACGCCCCGTCCGGGGTCGAGTGACGTGACCGGTCGACCGGCGGCGATCGCGATCGCGTGTCGGAGCGCGCCGGCCCGGCGCGTCCGTACCTGCCGGGCGAGCACGTCGTGGTCCGCGGCCACGATGGCGTCGAGCGCGGCGAGCCCGCCGCCACAGAAGCCGGCGACCGCCCAGCGGGGCCGGCCGTGCAGTGACCGGGCCAGCGGCAGCGCCGGCGTGAGAGCAGCTGGCGAGCTCGATCACCGAGCCTCGCCACGACCGTGCGCAGGCCCGGGCTCGCGGCCGGCTGGACGAGATCGTCGGTGGTGCACCCGGCGCGCGTGAGGTCATCCGCGGGCAGGTACACACGCCCGCGGCCCGCGTCCTCGGCGACGTCCTGCAGGTGCTCGACGACCTGCAGCCCCGAGCAGACGTCGTCGGACCAGCCGACGCGCTCGGGCGTGTCGGCCGCGAACACCGCCAGCACGAGACGACCGACGGGGTTCGCCGAGAGCGCGCAGTAGTCGAGGAGCTCCGCCCACGTCGAGTAGCTCGTGACGACCTGGTCTCGGCGATTGGCCTCGATCAGGTCGACGAACGGCTGACGGCTCAGACCGCACGCCACGATCGTCTGCTCCAGGCGGACCAGGACCGGGTGGGTAGCGACCCCCGAGAACGCCCGGTCGAGCTCCCCCTCGAGCCAGTCGAGCTCGGCCAGCCGGTCGCCGGCGCTCTCGTCTCCGATGTCGTCCGCCAGCCGGGCGAAGCCGTACAGCGCCATGAGATGCTCCCGCTGCCGTCGCGGGAGCAGACGGGAAGCGACCGTGAAGTTCTCGCTCGAGGCGAGCGTGGCCTGATCCTTCGCGTCGTTGGCGATCGGTGTGGCGCGAGCTCGCATCAGCCTCCCGGACCAGTTCGTCCAAGAATGTGGACCAGTTGGTCACAAATCTTGTACGAGAGCCGCGAAGTAGGTCAATTACCTATTGCCCAAGGTCAGCGCGACCAGGTCGGTCGCCGCATCGACGAGCACGGCGAGCCCCTCGCCCGGGCGTCCGATCGCTTCCGCGATGGCGGTCACGATCGTCCCGAACACCTCGGGCGCGGCGGTGAGGAACGGCTCCGTTCCTCGCGACGCCCTCGTCGCCAACTCGAGGAGCAACGGGAGCACCGGTCCGAGCGCGTCGTGCAGCGCGTCCCTGACCGCGGTCGGGCCGGTCGCCGCGGCGGCCGTCACGGCGGAGGCGACACGATCCGCGGCCGCCCGGGCGGCGACGACGAACGCCGCTTCCTTCGACTCGAAGTAGCGGTAGAACGTGCCCTTGCCGACGCCGGCTGCGGCGCACAAGTCGCCGACCGTCACCTCGTCGAACGGCCGGCGGGCGAGCTCGACGACGGCCACGTCGACGAGCGCGGCGTGAGTGGGATCGGCGCTGGCGCGCGCACCGAGCAGGACGTCCCACATCGCCGGACGGAACGCCTCCTGCTCGGTTGCGAGCAGCTCCGGAAGGATCGTCGCGATCTGGTCCAGCGACAGGCCGCGCCGGTCGCGCAGACGGCGGATCAGGCGCAGGGCGAGGACGTGCTCGTCGCCGTACCGGTACCGGCGCCGGCCCGCGACGACCGGCGGCGGCAGCAGTCCCCGCTCGCGGTAGTGGTGGATCGTGCTCGCCGGGACACCGGTGCGGACGCTCAACTCCGACACGGTCAGAGCGTCCATCGCGTCAGTAGATCAGACCTCGGTGCAGTTGCGGTCGACGGCCACCGCCGCGACGTGCTAGACGCCTGGGGTATGGCCGGTTCCGGGGTCGTCGTCGTCACCGACTCGACCGCGTGCGTCGAGTCCCACGCGAACGATCGGCCCGACGCCGACCTCCGTGTGGTCCCGGTCGGCCTGCTGTTCACCGACCACGAAGCGGGCGACGGCGACGTCGATCCGGCCGAGGTCTACCGGCGCCTCGACCGGGGCGAAGCCGTGAAGTCGCACGCGCCACCACCGGCCGCCTATCTCGACGCCGTCGAGACGGGGGACTACTTCGGCGCGCTCGTCCTGACGCCGGCGCACGAGTTCACCGTGATGGCCCACAACGCCCGCGTCGCCGCCGAGCTGGCGACCCGCCCGACGGTCGTGGTCGACACGCGCACCGCGGCGGCGGGACAAGGACTCGTCGTGCGGGCGGCCCTCGCCGCCGCCCGGGCCGGGGCCAGCCTCGACGAGGTCAGCGATGTCGCACGGGACGCCGCCGCACGCGTCGAGCTCGTCGCGGCGATCCTCGACTCGAGCCAGCTCGAGCACAGCGGCCATGTCCACCGGTCGGGGACCAGGGTCCAGCCGAACGCGATGATCGCCCGCTTCCGGGACGGTCAGGTGGTGCCGCTGGCGGCCGCCGGCGATCCGCTCCGGGCCGTCGCGACGGCGTGGCGCCGCGGGCGCGGCCACGCCGACACGACGCTCGTGTTCCACTCGGCCCAACGCTCGCGGGCCGATCGGCTGCGCCGGCTCGTCGCGGCGACCGAACCGGTGCTCACGTGCAGCGCGGCCATGGGCGCCCACGTCGGTCCCGGGCTCGTCGGCGCCGCCTGGCTGGGGCCGCGTCAGGTCCTGCGCCGGGCGAAGTCGGCGAGTTGAGGAGCGACCGCCCGCCGCACGCCGGCCAGGTAGGCGGCCGGCACGACCGAACGAACGACGTGGGCGAGCCGTAACCACCGGGGCACGACCTGCTCGAGGTGGCCGTGCTCCACGGCCGCGAGCACAGCGGCCGCGACCCGCTCGGGTGGCACGGCTCGCGGTCGTCGCGGCCGCGTCGCCGGCCAGCCACTGTCGTCGGCGAACCCGGTCGCGACCGGGCCCGGGTTGACCATCGACACGCCGATGCCCAACGGCCCGAGCTCGACCGCCAGCGCCTCCGTGAACCCGGCCAGGCCGAACTTGCTCGCCGAGTAGATCGACTCGAACGGCACGCCGAGGCGCCCGGCGACCGAGCCGACGTTGACGATGTGACCCTGCCCGCGCTCGATCATCTCCGGCAGGACCAGGCGGGTGAGGTCGAGCACGGCGGTGAGGTTGACGGCGATCACGCGTGACACGTCGTCGCGACGCAGGTCCACGAACGGGCCCCAGCAGCCGACGCCGGCGTTGTTGACGAGGATGTCGACCGGACCGAGCTCGTCGCGCACCGCGGCGACAGCCCGCTCGAGCGCAGCCGCATCGGCGACGTCGGCCACCGCGACCACTGCCCTTCCCCCGCGGCGCTCCACGTCGTCACGCACCACTGCCAACGCGTCGGCCGAGCGGGCGAGCAACCCGACTCGCGCCGCTCGCCCAGCGGCAGCCATGGCGACCGCCCGGCCGATCCCGCGCGACGCCCCGGTCACGAGGACGCTCGCTCCTTCCCAGCGCATCCCTCGATGATGCCCGCTGCGCTCCCGATCCGCGCGCGCCTCGTCCGCTAGCGTCGATCCCGACGATGGCTTGGGACCGTGCCGACGACGCCCGCGACGACGAGGCGCTCGAGAACGCCTACCGGCAGCACCTGACGGCCGGCGATCTGACGATGCTGGCGGACGCCGCGCCCGGCCGGCGGCTGCTGGCCGCGCTCTCGTCGCCGGAACTGGAGCGGGTGACGTTCGCCGCCGAGCCGGCGTTCGACCCGACCCGCGCCGCGTCACCGTTTCTGACGTTCGCCGTCGCCGTCCACCGCGTCACCGAGCATCTGGCGGGGGCGTCGTACATCGACGAGTGGGTGGGACCGCGCCGGCGGGTGCCGGTCTTCGGGGTCGACCGGTTGCGGGAGCTGCTCGGCGACCCGCTCCGGCGGTTCTTCTTCGTCGAACTGCTCGGCTCGTACACCCACGTCGTCAGCGGCAGCACATGGACGGCCACTCGGCGGGGCTGGCGGCGGCGACGGTTCAGCGAGCTCGACCCGCTGCAGCTCGTCGGGCTGCTCGAGGCGGTGCCTCCCGCCGAGCGACCCGGGATCCTGCGCCGTCTGGGCGACCTCGCGCTGTTCCTCACCGGCATCTTCCCCGACCACACCGCGAGCACGCCGCTCGGACGGCCGATGGCGGCGACGTCGTTGCTGCGGTCCGCCGGTCTCGATCCCGGACGGGCCGAAGACGCCAACGCCTTCGAACTGCTCGAGCTGCTCGGCGCCCGCTGGTACCGGCTCGCGGCGCGGCTGGCGCCGGCGCCGAGCGGGTCCGTGCGCGCGCTCGACTCGATCGCCCAGCAGTTCACCGATGCGCGTCGTGTCCTCAACGTCGTGACGGACCGGTACCTGTTCCCGCTGCGCGAGCAGTGGTTCGGCCGTCCCGCCGCCTGAATTCCCCGGTTTGTGTCACCGTTCTCGCCGCATGCGGCGGCGTCGGTGACACAAACAGCTGAGGAGGGGGAACCTGGGCGCTCGGCGCGGTGTCGGAACGCGCATGAGGTTGCGCATCTTCGCCGTGGTCACGGCGACCGTTCTCGCCTTCGGGTCGCCGGCTGAGGCCAAGGGCCCGAGCGCGCTCACGATCATGGGCGTGGGGGTGGACCGTCCGATCGTCCTCGAGGACGACTCGCCCGCCTGGTCGAGCATCGTCAACGAGTCGGCCTTCTTCGACGCCGCGTTCAGCAGCACCGAGGTCTTCGGCGGACTCGCGTTCGCCAAGGCGAGGTCGACCGCGGCGTACGTCGACCTCGGCCCTCGCCTGCGGCTGACGTGGTCGGTCTACTGGGATACGCACACGCCGCACCACCTCGTCCAGGATCTCTACCCCGACGCCCCCGGCGGCCCCCTCCTCTACACGCCCGCCGGTCAGACGCTGTACGACCAGAAGACGATGGGCGGTTGGTACCGCGCCCGCTCGGTGTTCGTCGCCGCGCTCGAGTCGGCCGGCGTCCCGTCGGCCGCCGAACTGCGCACGGCGAGGACCTCGCTCGCCAGCTACATGCGGCCGACCGCATCGGGACTGATCGCCCGCTGGTGAGCCCTACGATGCCCGGCCATGCGAGTACGTCGCGTGGTCACCGGGCACAACGACGAGGGCAAGGCCGTCGTCGCCAGCGACACCGAGGTCGACGGGCTCCGGCCCGCCCTCACGCCCGGCGCCGAGTTCCACCGCCTCTGGGGCGGTGACCAAGCACCCCGGTTCCCCGACGACGGGGCGTCGTCGCCGCACCACTCGTACTTCCCGCCCGTCGGTGGGTTCCGGTTCGGGATGTTCACGGTCCCGCCGGGGCATCGCCAGGAACGGGTGCCGCCCGACGACATCGCCACCGCGCTGGCCGAGTTCGAGGAGGTGATGCCAGGACTCGCCGGATACATGGAGCCGGACGCCCCCGGCATGCACACGACCGACACGATCGACTTCGAGGTCGTGCTCGACGGCGAGGTCTGGCTCGAGCTCGACGACGGCGTCGAGGTCCACTTGCGGGCCGGCGACACCGTCGTCCAGAACGGCACCCGCCACGCGTGGCGCAACCACGGTGACACCACCGCCCGCCTCGCCGTGTTCATCGTCGGCGCCCACCACGAACGGGTCTCCCGATCCTGACGGCCCGATGAGCTCCATTGCGTTCCCCGGCCACGCAGGCCGGTGTTGGCCGCTCGCTCGCTGGCGCTCACTCGCTCGCATCGGTACAGGATGTCCCGATGACCCTCCATTGCGTTCCCCGGCCACGCAGGCCGGTGTTGGCCGCTCGCTCGCTGGCGCTCACTCGCTCGCATCGGTACAGGATGTCCCGATGACCCTCCATTGCGTTCCCCGGCCACGCAGGCCGGTGTTGGCCGCTCGCTCGCTGGCGCTCACTCGCTCGCATCGGTACAGGATGTCCCGATGACCCTGCACTCCGACCTTCGCGACACCCCCGCGTTCCAGTCGACCGCCGATCTCGACGTCGGCGCGTTCGCCGCGGTGTGCGCGTCCGAGGTCGATCCGGCCACCGTGCCGAGCGCCGATGCGATCATCGACAAGGTGCCGGTGTATCCGGCCGAGGGGCTGCGCCGGGCCGCCGCGACGCCCGCCGGGCGGCTCGACGTGATGGGCGAGTTGCACCGCTGTCTGCTCGACGGACCCGGCGTGCTCGTGATCACGGGCATGGTCGATCCGGCGGTCGTCGACGACGCCACCGCCGTGTACTGGGACGTGATCGAAGCGGAGAAGGCCGCCGGCATCACGCCCGGTGACCACTACGCCGAGCCCGGTCTCAACGAACGGATCTGGAACTCGTTCCAGAAGCTGGCCGAGCGGGCACCGGCGACGTTCGCGTCGTACTTCGCCAACCCGGTACTCGACCTGATCTGCTCGGCCTGGCTCGGGCCGGCCTACCGCATGACGGCCCAGATCAACGTCGTGCGTCCCGGCGGCACAGCCCAGCGACCGCACCGCGACTACCACCTCGGTTTCCAGACCGACGAGCAGGCGGCGCTGTACCCCATCGCGATGCACCGGGCGTCGGTCTTCCTCACCCTGCAGGGCGCGGTCGCGCACTCCGACATGTCCGTCGAGTCGGGCCCGACCCGGCTGCTGCCGTTCTCCCAGCAGTACGAGCTCGGGTTCCTCGCCTACCGCGACCCGGGGTTCCAGCAGTACTTCGCCGACCACTTCGTGCAGCTCCCGATGCGGCGCGGCGACGGGATCTTCTTCAACCACGCCCTCTTCCATGCCGCCGGCGACAACCGCACGACCGACGTGCTGCGCATGGCGAACCTGCTCCAGGTCTCCTCGGCGTTCGGCAAGCCGATGGAGACGATCGACACGGCCAAGGTCGTCAAGTCCTGCTACCCGTACCTCGCCGCTCTCCACCGGGACCAGGGGATGTCGCCGGAGGTTGAGGCGCTGATCGTCATGGCGGCCGAGGGCTACCCGTTCCCCGCCAACCTCGACGTCACGCCGCCCGTCGGAGGCATGGCCCCGGCCAGCCAGGTCGACCTCCTCCGCCAGGCCCTCGTGGAGGGATGGCCGCAGGACCGGCTCGACGCCGCACTGGACCAGCAACTCGCGGAGCGGCGCTCCTGACGGACCCACAGCACCACCATCGCGGCCGCGGCGACCAGGCGGGCCACGCCGCAGCCCGGTGGGACGAGCGCTACGCGGCAACGGAGCGACTGTGGTCGGCGGAACCCAACGCGACGGTTGCGTCGCTCGTCGGCGGCGGGGTGCAGCCCGGCCGGGCGCTCGACGTCGGCGCCGGTGAGGGCCGCCACTCCGTCTGGCTGGCGAGCCGCGGGTGGGCAGTCACGGCGGTCGACTTCTCGGCGATCGGCATCGCGCGCGGGCGCTCGGAGTCGACCGGGCTCGCCGTCGACTGGGTGGTCGCCGACATCCGCGAGTGGGAGCCACCGGCCGGGACGACGTTCGACCTCGTCCTCGTCGCCTACCTCCACCTCGCCGACGACGTGTTCCCGCGAGTGCGCGCGTGGCTGGCGCCCGGTGGCACGCTCGTCGTGCTCGGGCACGCCCTGCGCAACCTCACCGACGGTGTCGGCGGCCCGCAGGATCCGCGGCTCCTCCACACCGAGGAGCAACTGCGGGCGGCGGCGACCGGCCTGCAGGTGGAGCAACTTCGCGAGGTGGTCAGGCCGACCGCCAGCGGTGAGGCCATCGACCTGCTGCTCGTCGCGCGCCGTCCGCCCGGCGCCTGACCGAGCCGATCCCGCCGGAGCTCCCCGCAACCCGCCGACCGCCCGTTGACGGGTCGTGAGCGCCGCAGTACCGTGCGCCTGGGCGCACGCTATGAGGCTCCATTTCATGGAGTGAGAAGGAACGTTGTGGCCGCGGACTACCAGATCCGGTCAGTGGTACGGGCGCTCGACGTGCTGATCGCCGTGAGCAAAAACGGGCCAGCCGATCTCTCGACGCTCGCCCGGGCAGTCGAACTGCACCCGAGCACGACGCTGCGGATGCTGGAGTCGCTGGCGAGCCGGGACCTCGTCCGCCGACGGCGCGGGCTGTACGAGACGGGGGCCGGGGCCTTCGAGATCGGGTCCACGTTCCTCCGATCCGTGGCGTTGGCCTCCGAGGCGCAGCTGCTCGTCGAGGAGCTCGCCGCGAGGGTCAACGAGACGGCGAGTTTCGGGATCCTCGATCGCGGGGAGGTTCTGTACCTGGCGATCGCCCACGGCCAATGGGAGCTCGGCATCCAGTCGACAGCTGGAGGCCGCCATCCCGCACACTGCACCGCCCTGGGGAAAGCGATGCTCGCTCATCTGCCGTGGCCGGAGGTCGAGCAGATCCTCCGGGACCATCCGCCGGAGCGACGGACTCCGACGACGCTGGTCGACCCGGACGACATCCGCCGCGAGTTGGCGCGAGTTCGTCGCCGGGGCTACGCGGTGGATGCCGAGGAGCGAGTGCCGGGCGTGGTGTGCGTCGGCGCCCCGGTACGCGACGCCAGTGGCAGCGTCGTGGGCGCGATCTCCATCTCAGGCCCCGAGCTGCGGCTCGGACGCGGGCGACTCTCCGCCGTCGCGGACGACGTCCTCGCCGTCGCCGAGACGGGCTCGAACATCCTCGGTGCTCCGCCCCGGGCGAAGGCACCTGCTCCCATCCGATCCGGCTAGCTATCCACACAACAACCTGTCCACCTGGAGGAAGCATGAGCTCATGGAGGAATCGAGGGCGGGCGGGGGTGATGTCGATCGCCGTCGCGCTCGGCGTCACGGCCGCGGTGGTGACCGCGCCAGTGACGCAGGTGTCGCAGGCCCAGGACGCCGGCCTGCAGGTCGTCCAGGGTGACGGGTTCGCCACCCTCAACTGGACACCGGTCGCGGGGGCGACCGCATATGAGATCGAGCGCACGCCGGTGAACGCGGCGAACGAGCCGACCGGCGCCGAGCGGATCGTCGGCCTCTGGCAGCCGACCCGCACGGTCACGCCGGAGGCGCCGACGTTCGCCGACGCCGGCTTCGTGCTCGGCCAACGGTTCCGGTGGCGCGTCCGCGCCTTGATCGGGACCGCGCCGCAACCGTTCTCGGAGCCGGTGTTCGACACGACCCGACCGCAGTTCGGTGATCCGTCCGTGCCGGGCGAGAACCTGCGCACCCAGTTCGAGCAGATGAACGGGGCCGTGTTCACGAGCGACGTCAACGAGTACGCCTACACGGCCGCGCTCGACGCGGCGAGCCACGCGGATGCGGGTCGTCGAGATCGGCCGCACGCTGCTCGGCCGGCCGATCAACATGATGGTCTTCGGGTATCCGGAGCCACGCGATTCGGCCGCGTCGATCTCGAATCATCCGTCCGTGCTGATCAACTGCAACGTGCACGGGGACGAGCCGTCGATGCGCGAGTCGTGCATGATCTACGCCCGCGAGCTGGCGTTCACGACGAACCCGGAGTTGCTCGACATCCTCTCGCGCACGACGGTGATGTTCGTCGTCACGCTCAACGGAGACGGCCGGGCGAGGAACACCAGGGGCAGCTCGACCGGCCAGGACCTCAACCGCGACCACTCCCTGCTGCGCGAGCCCGAGACGAAGGCGCTCTCGGCGACGCTTCGTGACTACACCCCGGACGTCGCGGTCGATGGCCACAACGGCGACAACGAGGATCTTCCGGTGCTCGGACCCCGCCACCTGAACGTCTACAGGGGGCTCCACCTCGAGGCCAAGGACAACCTGATCGAGCGCTGGATCTACAACAGCGCTGCAGCTGACGGGTGGTACGTCGGCCCGTACAGCAACGGCGGGGCCAGCCAGGAGACGATCCTGCGCAACACGTTCGGCCTCAAGAGCATCGTCGGGATGCTGTCGGAGAACCGCGGCGCGGCCGGATCCACCCGCCCCAATGCCACACCCGCGGAGAACCAGAACCGCCGAAGCTACGGCCAGATGTGGATCATCAGGAAGGTGCTCGAGTACCACCGCGACCACCTCCCCGCCATCCAGGCGACGATCGCCGACTCGATCGATTTCCAGGAGGCGAACGAGGGCCGGATCGTGTTCCGCGGCTCCTACCCCTGGCCGCTGTTCCCGCCGCTCCCGAGCGCGCCCGATGTCGACGCCCGATCGTCGGGACCATCGAGGAACCGCCGTGCGGCTACTTCCTCACCGCGGCGCAGTACTCGGGGCCGAACCCGGACGGGACGGTGGCCGCACGGCTCGCCCTGCACGGGATCGGCGTCCAGCGCGCCCCCGACCGCGGGATCGGTCCTGGGTACCTCGTGCCGATGGCGCAACGGTTGCGCGGGCTGATCCCGCTGCTGCTCGACGGGGCGGCCGCCGAGCCGATGGTCGACGGGGTGCGGCTGTACCCGGCCGACCGCACCAGGCGACAAGCCGCTGCCCGGCGGACGCGTGCGGCTCGCGGGCCTCGGGTGCCGACGGCGGGCATCCAGATCGATCACGACCTGACCTACGTCGCCGACTGACGGACGACGCCCGGGTGCGGCCACGTCGTTGACCGCACCCGGGCCCACCGGCGGGCGGGAAGGAGGACATCACCCGTGGCACCCGTTCCCCCGACCGACGAGGAGCTGAACACGATGATCCGGGCCCGGTTGGCGAGCATCGGCATCGATCTCGACCAACTGCCCGCCACGACCGATCCGGTCACCGGTACGCCGAGCCTCACCAGCGTGCTGTCGTCGTTGCGCAACTTCATGCGCTCGACCGTGCCGACGCTCGCCGCGTACCAACTCCCGGCGCCCGGCGGCACCGATCCGGCCCAGGCGGCCGAGTTGTCGCAGCAGGGACCGCCCCCGGCGCTCTACCCGTCGATCCTCGAAGCGTGGACCGAGCAATGAACGAACTGCTCGCCCGACGGGTGTTCCTGGCTCGGATGTCGGCGACGTTCGCCGCGGCCTCGGCGGGGGCGGTCGTCTCATCCACGGCCGCGGACACGGCGATGCGGAGCCCCGAGCCGGCGCGTCGCCCGTTGTTCGACAACGACGCCTACGCCACGCCCCGGCCGGAGGCGCTCGCCGACATCACCGAGCTCACGATCGCCGAGGCCGCCACGTTGATCAGGAGGCGATCGACTCGACCCACGGCTCCTCGTCGAGGCGTACGTGGACCGGATCGTCGCCTTCGACGCGATCTACCAGGCCTGGAACACCGTCCTCACCGACGCCGCGCCGCCGGACCGACGGCCGTACCGCGGCGTGCTGCACGGCATCCCGCTCGCGATCAAGGACAACTACTTCACGGCCGGGACCGTGACGACCGCGAACTCGTTCATCTTCCAGGACTTCGTGCCACCGTTCGACGCGACGACGGTCGCCAACCTCAGGGCCGCCGGCGCGATCGTGCTGGGCAAGACCCAGATGGGCCCGCTCGCCACCACCCGGGCCACGGCTCCCAACGGCACGATCACGACCGTCAACGCGTGGGCCCCGGACGAACCCCGGCGTCGACCCCGGCGGGTCGTCGACCGGGACGGCGACCGCAGTCGCCGGACGGATGGCGACGTCCGGGATCGGCACGCAGACCGGCGGCTCCATCACGTCACCGTCGAACGCCCAGAACCTGACCGGGCTCAAGCCGACGATGGGGCGGGCGTCCCTCTACGGCATCGTCCCCCTGACGTACTCGCGCGACCATCCGGGTCCGCTCGCCCGTGACGCCAAGGACGCCGCGATCATGCTCACCGCGATGGCCGGGTCCGACGCCAACGACCCGCGGACCCAGGGGCTGCCGCCGCTGGCGGACCTGATCACCGCGGCGACCCCCCGCGTGGTCGGCCGAGAGGTACGGCTCCGTCGGGCGACGCGGATCGGCGTCATTCCCGGCTACGCAAGTGGTACCAGCACAACTGCCGCGGCCCGCCGGGCGTTCCTCGACACACTGGCCACGATCCCCGGCGCCACCGTCGTGGACGTGACTCTCCCGGAGGAGTGGGAGCTGCTCACCGGCGGCACGTTCAACAACGTGCGGCTGCCGGAGCGCAGCGAGCCGTTCATGCCGTTCCTGCGGACGGACCTGCGGCAGTTCGGGGTGTCGCTCACCAGCTGGCTGCAGGGCGCCATGCTCGGCGCCAACGAGTTCGTGACCGGCCAGCGGGCGAAGCTGCTGCTGATCCGGCGGGTGCTCGACGATCTCTTCGCCCAGTGCGACGTGGTCGTGCAGACGTCACCCGTCCCCTTCGACATCATCGGCCTGCCGGAGCTGGCCCTGCCCATCGGGTTCACCGCGTCCGGGCTCCCGATCGGGACGATCCTCGGCGGGACTCCGTATGCCGAAGACCGTCTGCTCGTCGTGGCCGCGGCGTACCAGGCGCTGACCGACTGGCACCTGCGCCGTCCGGCGGACCCGCCCGGGACGCCGCCCGAGCCGATCCCCGTCGAGGCTGGACCGGGACGACCCCGCCGGACCACCGCTGGCATATCCGGGACGATCGGAGCCGCTCCCGCCGACCCGGCGCGCGGAACCCTCACCGCCGACGAGGTGGCCGAGCTGAGCCAGTAGCGGCGACGACTCGTCGCCGCCGACTTGGCGCGACCTGCCATTTCGGGAGGCCACACCGATAGGGTGGGCCACCTGGCGTCCCCCCGCCGCCGCGCAGACGTTCCGAGTTCCGGTCGCCTTCGCTGACCAACTCGTAGAAAGCTCCACCATGTCTGCCCCCACGTTCGCCGCGCTCGGCGTCCCCGACGACTTGTCCGCGCAGCTGCCGCGCGTCAGGGATCGTCACACCCTTCCCGATCCAGGCCGCAGTGATCCCCGACGCGCTGGCCGGACGAGATGTCACGGGTCGGGCGCCGACCGGCTCGGGCAAGACGATGGCGTTCGGCATTCCGATGGTGGCGAACCTCCGCCCGGGACGGCGCAGGCGTCCGACCGCACTGGTGCTGGCACCGACCCGCGAGCTCGCCGAGCAGATCGCCAGTGCGCTGCGGCCGCTCGCGAGGGCTCGGCGGCACCGCGTCGTGTCCATCTACGGCGGCGTCGGCTACGGCCCCCAACGCCAAGCGCTCGAAGCCGGCGCGTCGCTCGTCGTCGCGTGCCCGGGGCGACTGGAAGACCTGCTGTCGATGGGCGCGCTACGCCTCGATGACGTCGAGCAGGTGGTGGTCGACGAGGCCGACCGCCTGGCCGACATGGGTTTCCTGCCCGCGGTCCGCCGCATCCTGGAGCAGACCAGCGAAGGCCGCCAGGTGCTGATGTTCTCGGCCACGCTCGACGGTGCGGTCGGCGAGCTCGCCGCGTCCGTGCAGCGAGACCCCGTCCGGCACGAGGTCGGCCCGACCGGGCCCGATCTGAGCGCCACCCGGCATGCGTTCTGGTCGATCGACCGGGCCGAGCGCTCCGAGCTGACCGCCAGCATCGCGCGCGAGCTCGGGTCGACGCTCGTCTTCTGCCGGACGCGTCACGGGGTCGACCGGTTGACCAAGCAGCTGACGAGGCTCGGCGTGCCCGCGGCACCGATCCACGGCGGACGGAGCCAGCCCCAGCGTGACCGCGCCCTGAAGGCCTTCGCGACCAGTGCCGTGTCGACGCTCGTCGCGACGGACGTTGCCGCGCGCGGCATCCACGTCGACGACATCGCCGTGGTCGTCCACTACGACCCACCGGCCGACGCCGCGACCTACGTCCACCGCTCCGGGCGCACGGCCCGCGCCGGTGCATCCGGGATCGTCGTCGCGCTCGTGGAGCGAGGGTCAGAGCGAACGGTGCGCAGGTTGCAGCGGGACGTCGGGATCGACGTGAAGATCGGCAGGCCATCGATCGCCGAACTCTGCCCCGCCCCGCTTCGGGCGGAGCGGCGGACGACGGGCACGGCCTCGCTTCGGGCGGAGCGGCGGATGGGCACCGTCACGTTCTTCCACGACCGCCGCGGGTACGGATTCATCGACGTCGGTTCCGAGCAGGACGTCTTCGTCCATCACACGAACACCTCTGGAAGCATCGCCACCGGCCAAGAGGTCGAGCTCGCCATCCGGCAGGGGCGCAAGGGGCTCGAGGCCTACGACGTCGTCGCCCCAGCGCCGGTCGGCTGACCGCAACCCGGTAACCCGGTCGCTCGTCACTGGATGCTGAGGCGCTGCGTCAGCTCCTCTTTCGCCGTGACGAAGTCGTCGAAGGGGATCTCGCCGGCGTCGAACCGCGCATGGAGGGCGGCCAACTCGGTCAACACCTCCGCCTCGTCGAACGCCGGTGTCGCGGCCGGGGCGTCTTGGCGCTCGCTGCTGCGTGCCTGCCGCCGCGCCCATTTGGCGGCGGCCTTCTCCCGGCGAGCCTTCTCGCGCTGCTGCTTCTGGAACCTGGCCTGGCTCACGTCGAGGCGGTGGCGATGGCCACTCGGGGGTCGCGATGCGGATCGCCGACGGAGGTCAACGACTCGCGGAACAAGCTCAGGGCGTGGACGGTCCCGTCCTGGTCGAGTCCGGCGTTCATGATCCGTTCGACCGACGGCACCAGGTCGCGCCGCTCGGCGACGATCTCGTAGGCGATGCGGTTGGCCGGGCTGAGATCATCGGCGGAACCGGACGTCAGGTACGGGTTCTCCGCCGGCTTCGCCGGCCGCCGCGGCTTCTTGATCATCGTGCACGCTCCTTGCTGTCCGCCACGGCGTGGGATTCGAGAGTGTCGCTGTCGACGACGAGCTCCTTACGTCAGCTCGGTCGAGAAGCCCGGAGCGCACCCTGCCGTCCAGCGCAAGCAGTGCGACTCTCCCAAGAAGTGTCGCTCCACTATAGTCCTCCACCCCCCGTTCTGTCGTTCGGCATCGACGCGATCCGGCCGATCCCGAACAACAGAAGCGCCGATTCGGCCCGTCACGGGCCGTAGTCGAGCCAGACTCCGAGCGGTGGTTGCTCGTCGACACCCGGCTTGGTCCAGTCGCAGACGCCGCTCGGGAACGTCGCCCGCAGGCGGGCCTGTTGGTCCGGCGTGAACGTGACCGGATACGCCGTGAAGTCGAGCGGCTTCAGCTGGCACTTGAGCGTGTCGCCGGCCAGTCCGCCGCCCGCCGCGGTGCGGGTGTCACCGAAACTGGGGAACAGCGTCTCGCACTCGCCGGACCGCCCGTACTCGAACTGCTCCTCGATCTTCGTGGTGGGCGAGGTCCAGCAGGCATCGCTCAGGCCCGCCGGGCGGTTGCGGATCACCCGCGCCGCGGCTGTGCCGCGCCCCTTGTCGGCGTGGATCGCGGCCAGCCACTCCTCCATGCGGGTCAGGGCCTCGGTCTGCATGGCCCCAGCCCCCGCCGCGTTGGCGATGAAGATCACCTGGTTGGCGGCCGTGCGGTTGGCCTCCCGCAGCCGCTGGCGCACGACGAAGGAGTGGAACCGGGTGTGGATGTCCCCACCGAACGGTGGAGCGAAGTCGGTGTACCCCCGCATGTCGATGATCGGGGTGGATGCGAGCCCGAGTCCGCCAGTGTTGACGCGGCCAGTCTGGTAGGAGCGTTGGACGCCGATCGGATCGGCGACGACCCGCTCCGGGACGACCTGGCCGATCACGTCGAAGCCGCCGACGTTCTCATTCAGCGAGACGAACTGCTCGGCCGTGATCACGCCCTCCTGCAGAGCCTCCAGCCCGTACTCGAGACCGATGTTGTCGAGCGGGCGCCAGGCGAACCCGTTGGCCGGGTTCCGTCCGAGCTGCGTCGCGATCTGCTCGAAGCTCGTGCACCGGATCCCGTTCGGGTTCGTCACCGGGTGGTAGCGCGCGCTCACCGGGATCGCCGTCGGGCACGCCTCGAGGGCGTTCGTCCGGCTGGCGAAGGCGAGGTGCCACAGGCTGCACGAGTTGAACGTGCCGTAGCCGGAGGCCGCCGTTTGCTGCGCCGGGGTCCACCCGGCCGCCACGCCCTCCGGGCTGGCGAAGTACAGGGCGAGCAGCCGGCAGTCGGGAACGGTGCCCAGCGTCAGGGAGTCCTGGAACGAGGCCGCGGGCACGATGCCGTCGAGGATTCCCGGGTAGTTGTTGCCGATCAGGTGCTGCTGGATCGCGCCACCGGAACCGCCCCAGCCGATCGTGTAACGCGGCGCACCGTAGGTCTCGATGAAGTGCTCCTTGACCATCAGCGCGGCCTCGGCGGAGATCACCCGGGCGCGATGACTCGACGGTCGCCGAATCGTCTGAACAGACGTGACGAGGTTCGAGGCGTCCTCCTCCGTCGGCGAGGAACCGTCGATCGTGGCCGCGGTGACGAGCGGAGACGAGGCCGAGTTCGCTCGGCTGCTCGAGCGCCACCGCCGGGAGCTGCGGGTGCACTGCTACCGGATGCTCGGCAACCTCGAGGACGCCGAGGACGTCGTGCAGGACACGTTCGTCAAGGCGTGGCGGAACCGGGCGGGCTTCGCCGGCCGCTCGTCGTTCCGGGCCTGGCTGTACCGGATCGCGACGAACGCCTGCCTCGACACGATCAAGCACAAGCGGCGACGGGTGGCGACCGTCCCGGCCGGTGGTTCGCCGCGCCACCGGCCGTCGTTCGACGACGTCCCGTGGCTGCAGCCGATCCCCGATCGCTATCTGGACGCGAGCGCCGGCGAAGCGGTCGAGCCCGAGGCGGTGGTCATGGCCAAGGAGACCATCGAGCTCGCCTACCTCGCCGCGATCCAGCACCTCCCGCCGCGTCCTCGCGCGGTGCTGATCCTGCGCGACGTGCTCGGCTGGTCGGCGAGCGAGACGGCGGAGCTTCTCGACAGCTCGACCGCCGCCGTCAACAGCGCGCTGCAACGGGCGCGCGAGCGACTGCGTGAGCTTGGCGGCGCCGGCGGCACCGAACTGACTCCGGTGACACCGCCCAGCCTCGAGGAGCGTGAGCTGCTGCAGCGCTACATGGACGCTCACGCCAGCGCCGACGCGGCGGCCGTGGTCGAGCTGCTCGGTGAGGACGTCCGGATCGCGATGCCGCCCGACGAGGCGCAGTACGAGGGTCACGAGGCCGTCGCAACGTTCTTCCGTGACCTGTTCGGACCGAACAACCCCGGGGACTGGCGCCTCGTGCCGACCGAGGCGAACGGGCAGCCGGCAGCGGCCAACTACGTGCGCCAGTGGGGCGAGACGACCTACCGCGGCATCACGCTCGATGTGTTGCGCATCGAAGGCGGCGCGGTGGTCGAGATCACGACGTTCGACGCCAGCGTGTTCCCCGCCTTCGGGCTGCCGCCGACGCTGTGACGGACGGCTCCGCGCCCGGGCGATGAGTCTCCGATCAGCGGTCGTCTCAACGGGGCATGAGCGTGACCGCGATCGAGATCTCCGCCGCCGGCCAGCGTGACGATGCGCGCCGCAGATTGCGGCGGCGGCTCCGGCCCCTCTTCGCCGCCGCCCTGTTCCAGGGGACGATCCTGTGGGTGCCGGTCGAGAAGCTCTTCATGAGCGAGATCGGCTTCGACGCCGCGAGCGTCGGGGTGATGGCCGCCGTGTACGCCGCGGTCGTGCCCTTCCTCGAGATCCCCTCCGGCATCCTCGCCGACCGGTGGAGCCGGCGCGGCGTCCTCGTGGTCGCGAGCATCGCCCTGATGGCCAGTGAGCTCGTCGGTGGTCTCAGCACCAACGTCGGGACCTACCTCGCCGCCGCCCTCCTCCTCGGCGTGTTCTTCGCCATGCAGTCCGGCACGATCGACTCGATCATCTACGACACGGCACTCGAGGAGCTCGGCGACGGCGACGGGTTCGAGGCGACCATCGGCCGCCTGCGCATGTGGGAGAGCGCCGCCCTGGTGACCAGCTCGCTCGCCGGCGGGTGGCTGGCGTCGGTCACCTCACCGCGCCTGACCTACTTCCTGACGATCCCGTTCGGGCTCCTGTCGGTGCGCATGCTCGCCGCGTTCCGCGAACCGCAGCTGCACCGGGCGGACGAGCCCACGAGCCTGCGCAGCCAGATCGCGTTGACCTACGCGACGATCCTCGGGCGGGGCCGGCTGCTGCCGATCATCGCGTCGATGGTCCTGACGGCCTTGCTGCTCCAGGCGCTGCTCGAGTTCGGACCACTCTGGATGGTCGCGCTGGCCGCCCCGAGCCTGCTCTACGGCCCGCACTGGGCCGGCCTCATGTCGGCGTTCGGGCTCGGTGGCCTGCTCGCCGGACGGGTGCACTTCACCCGCCCCGCCACCCTGGCGACGGTGATCGCGCTCATGCTCGGGTTCAGCGTGACGCTCACCGTGAGCCACGTCGCCGTCGTCGTCATCGCCGCCCAGGTCGGACTGGCGCTCCTCATCGTCGCATCGAGCACCTTCCTCACCAAGCTGCTCCACGACTGCGTGCCGTCGACGATCCGCGCCGGTGTCTCGTCCGGCGTCGGGACCCTGACCTGGATCGCCTTCCTGCCGTTCGCCCTCGTCTTCGGTGCGCTCAGCCAGCGCGCCGGGGTGCATACAGCCGGGTGGATGATCGTGGCGATCACGGTTCTGACCTCGGCATCCCTCGTCGGCCTGGCGTGGCGACGCGCCGTCGCTCCGGCGCCGTGCCGGCCAGCTCCCGACCCGCACCCCGCCGCGGCGGCCGCGCTCGCCTGACGTTCGCGACCGCTGAAGTAGGGTCCGTCACGGGGGTCGGCCGAGGGCGGTCGGCATCGTGGGCGGCGGCAACCGGGCGGAGCGACCACGGATCGTCACGGTGAAAGGTGGATCAGATGGATCGTCGCGAGTTCCTTCGTCTCGGCACCGGCGCGGCCGCAGCGGCGCCGGTCATGGCCGGCCTGACCGGCCAATCGGTGGATGCCGCGTCACGGGGCCGGCCGCCGGCTCGGGACGTCGAGGAGGTGACGATCGCCGAGCTGCAGGAGCGCATGCGGCGGGGCCGCCTGACCTCACGAGAGCTGGTGGAGAAGTACCTCCGCCGGATCGACGCGATCGATCGGCGGGGCCCGCGCCTGAACTCGGTGATCGAGGTCAACCCGGACGCCGAGCGGATCGCCAGGCAGCTCGATCGGGAACGCCGCGACGGCCACGTCCGCGGCCCGCTGCACGGCATCCCGATCCTGCTCAAGGACAACGTCGACACCGCCGACCGCACCCAGACGGCAGCCGGCTCACTCGCCCTGGTCGGCGATGCGCCGGCGCAGGACGCCACCGTCGCCGCCCGGCTGCGCGCCGCCGGCGCAGTCATCCTCGGCAAGGCGGGGCTGAGCGAGTGGGCGAACTTCCGGTCCTTCCACTCGTCCAGCGGTTGGTCGGGTCGCGGCGGGCAGGTCAAGAACCCGTACGTGCTGGACCGCAACCCGTGCGGCTCGAGCTCGGGATCGGGCGCCGCCCCCTCCGCCAACCTGTGCGCGGCCTCCATCGGGACCGAGACCGACGGCTCGATCGTGTGCCCGTCGGGCGCCAACGGCGTCGTCGGCATCAAGCCCACCGTCGGGCTCACGAGCCGGGCCGGCGTCGTGCCGATCGCGGCGTCGCAGGACACGGTCGGACCCCACGGACGGACCGTCGCCGACGCCGCTGCCGTGCTCGGCGCGATCGCGAGCACGACCGCCGACCCGCGCGATCCGGCGACGGCGGCCAACCGCGGCCAGGTCTTCAGCGACTACACCCAGTTCCTCGACCCCGACGGGCTGGTCGGAGCGCGTATCGGCGTCGCCCGCGCCGGCGTCACCGGGTACAGCGAGGAGACCGACGCCGTCTTCCAGGCCGCGATCGATGCGATGGCGGCCGCCGGCGCGACGATCGTCGACCCGGCCGACATCCCGACCATCGATCAGATCAACGCCGGCGAGGAGGAGGTCACGGTGCTCGTGTTCGAGTTCCGCCGCGACCTCAACGCTTATCTCGCGACACGCACGGGTGTGCCGATCGGGTCGCTCGCCGACGCCATCGAGTTCAACGAGGCGAACGCCGACGTCGAGCTGCGCTGGTTCCTGCAGGAGTGGTTCGACCTCGCCGAGTCACAGCCGTTCGACGAGGCCACGTACCGGGCTGCCCTCGCCGAGCAGCGTCGCATCGGAGGGACCGACGGCATCGACGCCGTGCTGGCCCAGCACGACCTCGACGCGATCGTCGCGCCGACGGGCTCACCCGCGTGGCCGACCGACCTCGTCAACGGTGACCACTTCCTCGGCGCCAGCTCGGGGCCGGCCGCGATCGCCGGGTACCCATTGATCAGCGTGCCCGCGGGCGACTCCTTCGGGCTCCCCGTCGGCCTCACGTTCATGGGGACGGCGTTCAGCGAGCCGACGCTGATCAAGCTGGCGAGCGGGTTCGAAGCGGCGACCGAGGCCCGGCGCAAGCCGGAGTTCCTCCCGACTCTGCCGACAAACGGCCGCGGCCGCTCCCGGCGGGCCGCCGGCAAGGGGCACCGGCACCTCACCGCTCCCTCGGCCTCCGAGATGGCGGGAATGCTCTCCCATCTCTGACCCGTCCATCGCGGCCCGTCGGGATCCTCGAACGGCCGTCGCGGGTGTGGTAGATAACCGCCGAACGCCGACGGAAGGGGCAGGAACGCATGGACACGACGCCCGACGCGGACGAGCTGCTCGAGGTGTCCAAGGGCTGGTGGCTCTATCTGGTCGCCGGGGTGCTCTGGATCATCTTCGGCTGGATCGTGCTGTCCTTCAACTTCGACACCGTGTGGGCGATCGCGGTGTTCTTCGGGTTCGGCTTCATCATCGGCGGGATCATGGAGCTCTACGTCGGCTTCCAGAGCGACAGCTGGCGATGGATGCACATCCTGTTCGCGGTGATCGCCATTCTCGCCGGGATCGTGGCGCTCGTCTGGCCCGGCCAAACGTTCCTCGTGCTCGCTGCGATCATCGGCTGGTACATCCTCTTCGCCGGGATCATGGACATCGTCATCTCGATCTCCACCAAGGAGGAGAACGACCTGTGGTGGCTGCAGCTGGTCCTCGGCGTCGTCGAGGTGCTCATCGGCTTCTGGGCCGTCGGCTACGCCGGCCGGTCGATCGCCGTGCTCGTCATCTGGGTCGGGGCGTCGGCGCTGGCCCGCGGCATCTCGAGCATCGTGCTCGGGTTCGGCCTGCACAGCACGGGCAAAGAGCTGCGCAAGAAGATGTCGAGCACCCCGCCGCGTGCGGCGACGGCGTGACCGGCTGACTCCGGCTCAACCGCCGAGCTCGCCCGCGGTCCGGTCCTCGGTGAACGTCAGGTAGTACCCGTTCGGGTCGCGCAGGGTCACTCGAAGCCGACGATCGGCCGCGTCGTGTAGGGCTTCTCCAGTTCGGCCGCCTCGTCGTCGGTGAGCTCGACCGCCAGCGCCGCGACGGCGTCGTCGATGTGCTCGGCCTTGGTCACCCCGACGATCGGTGCGACGACCGTCGGCTGGCGCAGCAACCAGGCGAGCGCGACCTGAGCCCGGCTCACGCCCCGCCGGTCGGCGATCCCGGCGACGGCGTCGACGATGACCCGGTCGTCGGGCTGGTACAGCGTCCGCCCGAACTCGTCGGTCTCGGCGCGCGCCGTCGTGGCGTCCCAGTCCCGGGTCAGCCGGCCGCGGGCGAGGGGGCTCCACGGGATGACGCCGACGCCGAGGTCGGCGCACAGGGGCAGCATCTCCCGTTCCTCCTCGCGGTGGAGGAGGTTGTAGTGGTTCTGCATCGTCACGAACGGCGTCCAGCCGTGCCGCTCGGCGAGGTACTGGGCCTTGGCGAACTGCCACGCGTACATCGAGGACGCACCGATGTAGCGCGTCTTGCCCGCCTTGACGACGTCGTGCAACGCCTCCATCGTCTCGGCGATCGGCGTGGACCTGTCCCACCGGTGGATCTGGTACAGGTCGACGTAGTCGGTGCCGAGACGGCGCAGGCTGGCGTCGATCTCGGCGAGGATCGCCTTGCGCGAGAGGCCGGCCCCGTTCGGCGCCTTCCGCATCCGCCCGTGGACCTTGGTGGCGAGGACGATCTCGTCGCGGTTGGCGTACTCGGCGAGCACCCGTCCGGTGATCTCCTCGCTCGTCCCGTCGGAGTACACGTTGGCGGTGTCGAAGAAGTTGATGCCGGCGTCCAGGGCCCTCCGGATCAGCGGGCGACTGGCTTCCTCGTCGAGGCTCCACGGGTGTCCACCGCGGTCGGGCACCCCGAAGCTCATGCACCCGAGGCAGACCCGGGACACCTCGACGCCGGTCGAACCGAGCTTGACGTACTGCATCACCCCATCGTGGCCCGATCCCCGAGCGACATCCATCGCGACCGCCACCAACTGGGGTGGCGTCAGCCGGTTTGGACGCGGACCTCGTGGATCGCGTTGCCGGCGTAGCCGAAGCGGTTGGCGACCGGTCGCTCCGGCTGGGTGGCGCCGGTTCGATCGGTGGCGCGGGCCCGCAGGGTGGCCGGTCCGTCGAGACGCACGGTCAGCTCCCACGGCTGCCAGCTCGACCCATCGGCGTCGCCGGCCAGCTCGGCCGGCCGCCAGACGTCGCCGTCGACGCTGACCTCGACGCACGCGACCGGTCCGGTGCCGGACCAAGCAACGCCGCGGACGACAACGTCGCCGGCCTCGATCTCGGCGCCGTCGGCCGGCGACGTGATGAGCGATCGGACCCGCTGCTCCTCGACCGGCTCGCGGACGATCGAGCCATCGCGTTCGAATTCGTACACGTAGCGGGAGGTCTGGAAGTACGCGTCGATCGGCGCGTCGACGACCTCGAGCTCGGTCAGCCACTTGACCGAGGCCATCCCGTACCACCCCGGGACGATGACGCGCAGTGGGTATCCGTGTCGCGGCGGGAGCGGCTCACCGTTCATGGCGTACGCGAGCAGCGTCCCCGTCGCACGGATGTCGTCGACGGCCATGCTGCGCTCGAAGCGCACAGGCTCCGCCACCCCCTCCACGTGACCACGGTCCGCGCCGCGCATCACGACGTGCTGGCCGCTCCTCGCGCCGACGCCGTCGAGCACGTCGAGAAGCGGGACCCCGGTCCACTCGGCCGTGCTCACCGCGCCCAACCGCCACGGCTCACCCTCGATCGGACCGTCGAACGTGGACCGTCCGTTCCCCGCGCACTCGAGCGTCACGACGAGGCGCGTGGCGGGGATCGCCTCGATGTCCTGCAGGTCCAGCCGGCCCGGACGGGGAACGAGCCCGCCGACCGTCAGCGTCCACGACGCCGGATCGATCGTCGGGATGGCGAAGTGGTTGCGGTCGTAGAACGCCGCGTTCGGCGTGACCGGACCGTCGATGAGCGACGGATCGCGGAGCTCGCGGTTCAACGGCTCGCTCGAGTGGACGAGGAAGTTGGACGTCGGGAGGCCGGCGCCGTCCCAGCCGGTGAAACCGCCGAGCAGGTCCGAGACATCGGCGAAGCCGGCGGCGCGCAGCACGCTGGCCGCCATCTGCGAGCGGTAGCCGCTCGCGCAGTAGAGGACGACGGGCGCGTCGGCGTCGAGCGCCGTCAGCGACTCCGTGATCCGGGCCAGCGGGATCTCCGCCGCGCCGGGGATCGTGCCGGCCGTCGTCTCGCCCGGGTTGCGGATGTCGACGAGCTGCAGGCCCGCCGTCTCGGTCCGGCGTTCGACGAGTTGGGCGGCGGTCAGCCGGGAGCTGCTCTCCACGATCTCGGGGCGCGTCGCGTATACGAGACCCGGTGCGTCGAGTTGCCCAAGGACGCGGTCGTAGCCGACTCGTCCGAGGCGGATCTTGGCTTCGTCCGCAGCCGCCGGGTCGCCGACGAGCACGATCTCGCGATCGGGTGCGAGCACGCTGCCGGCGAACTCCGCAAAGCGGCCCTGGAGCCCGATGTTCACCGCGCCGCGAAGGTGCCCGGCCGCGTAGTCCGCCGGCTCACGGGTGTCCAGCAGGGTTGCTCCCTGCGCCTGCCGCCGCAGCACGTCGTCGATGTCCAGCGCCGCCGGGGCTCGCTCATCGAGCAGCGAGTGCGCCTGCCGGTTGCGGCGGGCATCGAACTCGAAGTAGTGGGGTCGCAACGGCTGCCCCTCGGTGATCGTGGCCACGAACTCGTCCTCGCTCGTGCAGCGCAACGCGTAGTTCGTCCGGCGTTGGTCCCCGAGCGTCGAGCTGGTCTCGCTCGAGAGCTGCTTCCCGCACGCCGAGCCGGCACCGTGGGCCGGGAAGACCCGGGTCGCGTCGGGAAGGCGCATCAGCTTGTCGTTCAACGAGCGGTAGAGGTGGCGCGCCAGCACGTCGGCCGAGAGTCCCCGGTCACCCGAAGCGAGCAGGTCGGGCCGGCCCACGTCACCGACGAACAGCGTGTCGCCGGTGAGCACCCCGTACGGGACCTCGTCGTCGGGATGCTCGTAGATGACGATGCAGATCGACTCCGGCGTGTGGCCCGGAGTGCTCAGGATCTCGAGCGTGACCTCCCCGAGCGAGAGCCGCTGACCGTCCTGCAACGGCTCGATCGGGAACTCGACCTCGGCCGCGTCCCCGTACGAGATCACCGCACCGGTCCGGGCCGCCAGCTCGAGGTGACCACTCAGGAAGTCGGCGTGGACGTGGGTCTCGATGACCCGCTCGATCGTGAGGCCGTGGTCGGCCGCCTCCTCGACGTAGACCTCGACGTCGCGCCGTGGATCGACGACCACGGCGCGACCGGTTGTCTCGTCACCGACGAGGTACGACGCCTGCGACAGACAGGCGAGGTAGTGCTGGGTGAAGATCATCGGGCAGAGTCGACTGGTTCCGGACCGTTGACGCGGGCCCGTACGGCGGGCAGGAACGGGCTCCAGAGGAACCAGCGCGGGAACTCGCGCACGAGCCGCGGTGGGCCGTCGATGCGCACCTTGCCCGACTCGAGCGCGCCGGCGAGGTCGTCCAGCCCGGAGAACACGCGCATGAACGACACCGAGTCGGTCGTGACGATCAGATCGGGGTCGAATCCAGGATCGGTGTTGCACACCGACGGCTCGCCGCGATCGAGGATCAGCCAGAGACGGGTGAGTCCCGGGTCGCGGTAGTCGAACCGGATCACGACGCGGCCCGCGGGCGTCCGTTCGATCGCGACCCGGCGGTGCATCCACCAGGTGAGCGCGATCGGGTCGACCTCCTGCGGCACCGGTTCGGTGAACAGCCATCGCACGGTCCACTCGCCGAGGGCCATGATGACCGGCTCGAGGTCCTTGCCCGCCGGCGTCAGGTGGTACTCGTGGCCGCGACCGTCGCCGGACGGGAGCATCTCGACGACGCCCTTGCGGGCGAGGTAGCGCAGCCGCTTGGCGAGCAGGGAGCGGGAGATGCTCGGCAGACCCCGCTCGATCTCGTTGAAACGCGTGCTCCCGAGCACCATCTCGCGAAGGATCAAGGGAGTCCATCGCTCCGCCAGCACCTCGCTGCCCAGCGCGACGGGGCAATACTGCCCGTACTCCCTCATGACGGTTCATCGTCGCATCCAGGGACGATTGGCGAGGTGCATTTAATTGACTGGTCGCGGATCCGATCCATCGTCACGATCTGCGGCATGACGATCACGGAAACCACCACCGAAGGGGAGGCCACGGCGTTCGTGGCGTGGGCCGCTGAGCTGGGCGCCAAGATTGCTCCGTTCGCCAGCGCCCACGATCGCGACGGCACGTTCGTGACCGAGGCCTTCGATCTGTTCAAGTCGACGGGCTACCTCGCGCTCGCGGTGCCGGCCGAGCTCGGCGGACGCGGCGCGACGATCGCGCAGGTCGCGATGGCCCAGCGCGAGCTCGCCAAGTCCTGCGGATCGAGCGCGCTCGCGGTGTCCATGCACCACCACGTCACGCTGTTCACCGCCTGGCGTCACCGCCGGGGGCTGCCAGGCGCCGAGGCGACGCTGCGCCGGATCGCGGACGATGGCATCGTGCTGGTCTCGACGGGCGGCGCCGACTTCACCCGGCCACGCGGCGTGGCCGTGCCGGTGGACGGCGGCTTCCGGGTCACCGGGCGGAAGGTCTTCGCCAGTCAGGTCCCGGTCGGCGACGTCTTCTCGACGATGTTCGTGCTCGACGCCGACGGCGACGACAAGGTGGTGCTCAACATGGCCGTGCCGGTGAAGGCCGACGGCGTGACCGTGCTCGACAACTGGGACACGCTCGGGATGCGCGGCACCGGCAGCCACGACGTCGAGATCGACGACGTGTTCGTGCCCGAGGACAAGATCCTCGCCCGGCGTCCGTACGGGGTGGTCGACGGCCCGCTGCAGGTCATCATCAGCAACGCCTTCCCGGTCATCTCGGCCGTGTACCTCGGCGATCGCCGAGGCGGCGCGCGACGCCGCCGTCGCGATCGTGGCCGGCACGCCGCGGGCCGAGGATCCCGCGATCCAGCGCCAGGTCGGGTTGATGGACAACCGGCTCCGCGTGATGTCGTGGGCGCTCGACGGCGCGATCGCGACCGTCGGCGACGACCCCCAGCCGGCGGTGGAGAACGTGGTGGCGATGATGGCCGCCAAGCGCGAGATCGCCCTCGGCGGCATCGAGGTCTGCGACCTCGCCATGGAGGTGGCCGGCGGGGCCGGGTACTTCCGCACCAGCCCGATCGAGCGCTGCTACCGCGACATCCGCGGGGCGAAGTTCCACCCGTTCACGCCGGAGCAGACCCTGACCCACGCCGGCAAGGTGAGCCTGGGCCTTCCCGCCGACGAGATGTAGCGGTTCTGTCGTCGCCACCGGCCCGATCGGGCCGGTGGCGAACGACAGAACGGGAGGGACCAACATGGACGGTCATGAACGTCGACGTGATGACCGATCCCGGGCCGTGGGGCGACGTGCAGCGGCTGGCCCGTACCGTCGAGAAGGCCGGCTTCGCCGGCCTCGTCTTCACCGAGATGAGTCGGACGCCGTGGCTGTCGATCGCCGCCGCCCACGATGCGGCACCGCTGCTGCACCTCTCGACCGGGGTCGCGGTGGCGTTCCCCCGCAGCCCGATGGTCACCGCTCAGACCGCCTGGGAGCTGGCCGAGTTGACCGGCGGGCACTTCCGGCTCGGTCTCGGTAGCCAGGTCCGCGCCCACATCGAGCGGCGCTACGGGACCGCGTTCGAGCGCCCGGTCGCCCGGATGGTCGACTACGTGACGGCGGTCCGCGACTGCTGGGCGGCGTTCCGCGGCGAAGCTCCGCTCGACCACTTCGGGCCGTACTACCGCATGAGCCTCCTCCCGCCGATCGGCCGCCCGCGCCGGCACGCCCACGAGGACCTCAAGCTCGACATCGCCGCGGTCGGCGAGGCCATGGTCAGCGCGGCCGGGGAGGTCGCCGACGGCATCCACGTCCATCCCCTGCACTCGCTGCCCTACCTGCACAACCGCCTCCTGCCGACGCTGGCCAAGGCCGCCGCCAAGGCCGGCCGGACCGTCGAGGACGTCGAGCTGATCGTCCCGGTGACCGCGGTGCCGGGGGACACGCCCGAGGAGCGGGCACCGATCCTCCAGCGGGCCCGCACCCAGATCGCGTTCTACGGCTCGACGAAGAACTACGCGTTCCAGTTCGAGGATCTCGGCTTCTCCGGCACGTCGGCCCGGCTCAACACGCGGATGAAGGCCGGTGACGTGCCCGGCATGGCCGAGCTGATCACCGACGAGATGCTCGAGCACTTCGCCGTCGTCGGCCCGTGGGACGAGATCGCCGACACGCTCATCGCCCGCTACGGCGGCCTCGCCAGCCGACTCGTCCTCTACACGACGGCCGAGGCGATCACGCGCAACCCGGCCTCCGTCGGCCGCTGGGGCGAGATCGCCCGAGCGGTCGCCGCCGCCCGCCCCGTCTAATCCCCCATCTGGGCGGGATTCCTGCCACTCGGCTATTCCGGGCGAGTCGGGCTGCGGGCGAGCCAGGCCTCGCCGCGCGGCGACAGCCGGTACCCGACGCCGAGGCTCTCGGTCAGCCCGAGCCCCTTGAGCTTGCGGACGTCGGCCTTGAACGCCAGCCGCTCACGTCCGAGCGATTCGGCGAGGTCGCCCGCCCGCACGGCGGGGCGCGCCCCGATCAGGCGCAGGACCGCCTCGGTCCACGGCCCGTGGGAGCTCGCCGCGTCGAGCCGGCCGAGCCGGCGGGTGAGCTCGGCGACGTCGGCCTCCGTCAGCGCCCCCTGCTCGCGCAGCGCGATTCGCGGGTCCTCGCCGGCGCGGTGGAACGCGACGCGGTAGAGCACGCCCTCGCGCCCCGCCAACTCGGCCAGCAGGCCCGCCCGGTCGGGAAATCCGGCGCGGCGGGCGTCGCGGTCGGTGATGTCGGACTCCGCGATCACGGTCACGTCGTCGATCGCCAGCACGCCCCCCGGCGTGGTGAGCCGCCCTCCGGCCTTGACCGTCGGGCGCTTCCACCGCCGGAAGGCGAGCGTCACCGAGCCGTCCTGCAGACCGGGCCAGAACTGCTGCCGGAACAGCACCGCTCAACCGGCGAGCGACATGACGGCGAACCAGTGGGCCAGCGCGCCCGCGATCACCATCGTGTGGAACACCTCGTGGTAGCCGAACACCGTCGGCCACGGGTCGGGCCAGTTCAGTGCGAACGCCAGCGCACCCACCGAGTAGAGCCCTCCCCCGACCGCGAGCCAGGCGAGCTCGCCGCCCGACAGCGCGTCCACGTAGGCGGGCAGGTCGAACAGGATCATCCACCCGGCGGCGATGTACACCACGGCGACGAGCCCGCGGTGGGCGTCGAACCACACCATCCGGATGGCGATACCGATCCCCCCGATAATCCAGGCCAGCACGAGTAGCGCGACGCGGGTCGCCCCCTCCATCGCGAGCACGATCACCGCCGTGTACGTCCCGGCGATCGCCAGGAAGATCGCCGAGTGGTCGAGCCGCCGCAGCAGCCGCCGCTGGCGCCCGACGAGGCGCGGCGCGTGATATGTCCCGCTGACGCCGAGCATCGTGGTGACCGCGATCCCGTAGATGATCACCGCCGCCCGCGCGCCGCCGGTCGGCGCCCGCACCGCGACGAGGACCGTGAGGGCGACGGCCACCGGCGCCGACCAGCGATGCAGCGAACCGCGCAGCGCCGGGCGCAGCAGCGCCTCGGACCCGCTCACTCGACCCGGAACACCTCGTACTCGAGGCCGCCGGCGACGACCCGCCCGCGGGCGACGAACACGGTGCGGTTGAGCCACGCGTAGCGCTCGTCGCCGGTCTCGAAGCGAGGGGTGGTGCGGAAGTACTGGTCGCCCCACGATGTCTCAGCGGCCCGATCCATGAGCGCCGCGGACGACGCCGAGTTCAGCTCGATCAACCCCTCGTAGCGGACGTAGATCACGGCGCCGTCGTCCGTCTCGATCTGGATGCGAACATCCACCCGCCCGAAGCCGTCCGGTCCGATGAGCATCCAGTCGGCGCCCGGTCCGGTGATCGAGCCGTTGAGCCGGTGCCCCCGGACGGTTCCGGCCGTGACCCCACCGACGACGCGGACGCCCAGTGGCCCGGCGCCGATGATCTGAGGTGCGGCCAGGTCGACGCGCATGGTCAGCTCGTGGACGACCGACAGCTCCGGTCCAGGTCCGTCGGTGACGAACGGATCGGAAGTGACGGCCGGTGCCGGGTCAGCCATGGGGCGAGAGTCTGTCATCCCTCGGCTGCGCCGTGCCGGCCAGCCCCGGCCGCGAACCGGGACGCGCCGTCCCGCGTCTCGCCGCTGTCGATCGTCGCCCGACCCCGGGCGGCCTCGTTGCGCAGCGCCGCGTCTTCGTCGAGATCCCACTGCTCGATCGCCGACAGCCGGTCGTTGCGCATGCATACCTGCGGCAGGGCGGCCAGCTCCCGGGCGAGCTCGATCGCCGCCGCGAGCGCCTGCCCGGGCTCGACGACGCGATTGACGAGCCCGATGCGTTCGGCTTCGACGCCGTCGACGCCGCGCCCGGTGAGGATCAGATCGATCGCCCGGCTGTGTCCGATCAGGCGCGGGAGGCGCACCGTTCCGAGGTCGACCAGCGGGACACCGAAGCGCCGGCAGTAGACGCCGAGGATGGCGTCACGCGCGGCAACCCGGAGGTCGCACCACAGGGCGAGCTCGAGCCCGCCGGCGACCGCCGGACCCTCGATCGCCGCGATCACCGGTTTGCCGAGGCGCAGGCGCGTCGGTCCCATCGGGCCGGGACCGTCGTCCGAGACCGGCCGGCGGTCCCCCGCGAGCAGCGCCTTGAGGTCGGCGCCGGCGCAGAAGTAGCCGCCGGCGCCGGTCAGCACGGCGACCGACAGTGAGTCGTCGTCGTCGAAGCTCGAGAAGGCGTCGAGCAACAGCGCCCCGCTCGCCGCGTCGACGGCGTTGCGCCGCTCGGGACGGTCGATCGTCACGACACGGACTCCCCCGTCGTCGACGACGTTGATCGGCTCGGTGGTCATCGACCACTTCTAGTCCACCCCTGGCAGGCACCACGACCTGCACGTTCACGGCGGCGGAGGGGCGCGGTACCGTTTCACGATGCCGGCCGAGCCCACGACCGTCGAGCGCTCGACGATCGAGCACGTGGCCAGCGCGGCCGGGGTGTCGGTCGCCACGGTCAGTCGCGCCCTGCGCGGGCTGCCCAACGTGGCGGTCTCGACGCGGGCGCGGGTCGAGGAGGTCGCCCGGGCGCTCAACTACCGCGCCGATCCGGCGGCCTCACGGCTGGCCGCCGGGCGCAGCCGGACGGTCGCCATCGTCGTCCCGTTGATCAACTCGTGGTACTTCGCCAACGTGGTCGCGGGGGCCGAGGCGGTGTGCGCGGAGGACGGGTACGACCTCTTGATCCTCACCGCGCCGAACGCCGCGTCGCGCCACAAGGTCGTGACGACCGCCAACGCCCTCGACCGGCGTGTCGACGGCCTGATCTTCGTCGAGGTCGCGGTCACCAACAAGGACGTCGTGGATCTGGGTCAACGTCGCCTCTCGGTCGTCACCATCGGACAGGAGACCGACGTGTGCTCGTCGGTGCGGGTCGACAACATCGCGATCGGCCGGCTCGCGGGTGAGCACCTCGCCGCGCTCGGCCACGAACGCATCGGCGTCCTCGGGGGGCAAGCGGAGGAGCCCGAGCACTTCGACGTCCCCGGTCAACGCATCCACGGCACCGCCGAGGCGCTCGCGGCCCAGGGCATCGACCTCGATCGCGATCTCATCGCACCGGGTGACTTCACCGTCGAGGGTGGGCACCAGGCCGCCCGCTCGTTGCTCGGCCGCGAGGACCGGCCGACGGCGATCTTCGCCCTCTCCGACGAGATGGCGTTCGGGGCCGTGATCGCCGCTCGCGAGCTCGACCTCGACATCCCCGGTGACGTCTCCCTGGTCGGCGTCGACGACCACGAGGTCGCCGTCGCGCTCGGGCTCACGACGGTGCGCCAGGACGTCGTCGAGCACGGTGCGATGGCGGCCCGCGCCCTTCTCCGTCGCCTCGCCGGCGAGGATCACGCCACCGAACACCGCGTTGGCGCGATCGACTTGATCACCCGTCGCTCGACCCGAGCGATACGGTGTTGACCTGGGATCACCCATCTGTAAGCGTTTGCACCGTCCGGGACCCACCCGGAGAACCACAAGGGGGAATCGATGAGGAAACGCTCGCTGAAACTGGCAGCGCTCCCGATCGCCTTCGTCATCCTCGCCGCAGCGTGTAGCACCGAGGACGATGACGACGGCGCCGCCGACACGGACGGAACCGAAGCGCCCAGCGAGACCGGCGGCACCGAGGCGCCGGCCACCACGACCGGTGCCACGACCGGCACCACCACGGGTGGCACGACCGCCACCACCGCGGGTGGCACGACCGGCACCAGTGGACCGTCGGAATGCATCAGCGCGCCACCGCCCACCACCGCGGCGCCCGCCACCACCGCGGGGCCCGCCACCACCGCTCCGCTTGCCGAACCAGTAGGCCCCGGTAGCGCAGGCGCCGTCACCGTGTTCGGCGTCGAGGACTCCGATCACGAAGCCGGGGGGATGCAGGACGCCCTGACCGAGTTCGGTGAGGCCAGCGGGATCGACATCACCTACGTCGGCCGGCGCGACTTCGAACAGCAGATCAACGCCCAGGTGCTCGGCGGCAACCCGCCCGACATCGCCGCGTTCCCGCAGCCGGGCAAGCTGAAGCAGTTCGCCATGGACGGCGACCTCTTCCCGGTCCCCGACGACGTCGTGGCATCGGTGTCAGAGAACTGGGACGAGAGCTACATGACGTTCTCCAACGTCGAGGACACCCAGTACGGCGTGCCGTTCAAGTCCGACTACAAGTCGAGCGTGTGGTACCTCCCCTGTGTGTGGGAGGAGAAGGGCTACACGGTCCCCGAAACCCTCACCGACTTCAAGGCGCTGATGGACGAGATGATCGCCAACGGCGACACCCCGCTCTGCGTCGGCATCGAGTCCGGCCCGGCCACCGGCTGGCCGTTCACCGACTGGGTCGAGGAGTTGGTCCTGCGCGAGCAGGGCATCGACTACTACAACCAGTGGCTCAACCACGAGATCCCGTTCAACGACCAGGCCATCGTCGACACGTTCAACGAGGTCGCCAACCCCGACGGGTCCGGTTTGTGGACGAAGGAGGGCGCCGTGTTCGCGTCCGGAGGGTCGATTGCCTCGACTGCGTTCGGCGACAACGCGTCGCCGCTGGTCGAGGGCCGGTGCATGATGCACCGGCAGGGGAGCTTCTACGCTGCCTTCTTCCCCGACGGCACGGAGTTCGGCGAGGGCCCCGGCCAGGTGAGCACGTTCTACTTCCCGGCCGACGAGGGCCACCCCGTGCTGGTCGGCGGCATCAGCGCAGGCGCGTTCCGCGACGCTCCCGAGGTCTGGCAGGTGATGGAGTACCTCGGCTCGGCCGAGTTCGCCAACGCCCGTCAGGCCGCCCAGGCTGAGCGTCTCGGCGGCGACACCTCCGGATTCCTCACCGGGAACAGCAACGCCGACCTGAGCCTCTGGAGCGAGCAGGAGCAGGGCTTCATCGAGGAGCTCCAGACCGCCGATCCGGCGGCGTTCGACGTCTCCGACGCAATCCCCGCCGAGGTCGCCACGGGTGGGGCCTTCACGATCGAAGGCACGGCGTTCGTCAACGGCGACGAGGACGCTCAGACGGCCGCCGACAACATCGAGGCTGCATGGCCGAGTTGATGCCCTGACGACGTCGCAGTCGCCGTCGAGCGAGTGCAGGCCGGTGTCGGTGATCCGCGAGGGTCACCGGCACCGGCTCGTTTTCACCTATTGTCGATCCGAACGGATCGGCAAGGGGGTGCAGCATGGCCGTCGCAGAGGACACCGCCGCCGCGGCGCCGGCGGCACCGTCCGCGCCGATCCCCAAGCGCGTGCGTGAGGAGCCGGGCCCGTCGCGGTTCACGTTCGGCGCCATCGCCCGGTTCCTGGTCTTCGTCGCGCTCGCCGCCTTCCTGCTCTACTACGTCGGCCCGCGAGACATGGCGGAGACGACGCTCAAGGTCGCCCTCGCCGTCGTGCTCACGGCGGCGCTGTGGGTCGGCGCCAACCTTCTCTTCGACCAGGCGTACGAGCACTGGACCCGGTTCAACACGCTCATCGGTGCCACGGCCGGGTTCCTCACGTACTTCGTCGCCGAGGCCAACGGACTGTTCCGTAGTCTGTTCGACGACCGCGTACGGATCAGCGGCCAAGGGGTGTTCGACGACGTCCTCGGCTGGCGGACCCAACCGTTCAACATCAACGGTCTGCTCTGGGGCCTGATCGGCGGCGCCGCTCTGGGTCTCGTGATGCTCCTGCTCAGCGCGCCCCGCCAGCAGCTCGCCCGCTTCCCGCTGGCGGTGCTTGGGTTCATCGCCTTCGGCTTCCTCACGGCGTACGCGTTCGACGAGTCGGCATGGCCCACGATCGACTGGACGAAGCTGTGGGTCTGCGTCGGCGTCGGGGCGGTGGTGTTCGGGTTGCTCGGCCTCTGGCGCTACGGCCCGGCGATCGCCCCGCTGTCAGTCATCACCGGAGCCGGGGTCGGCTGGTTCGTCGGGGCATGGGGCGGCGGAGAGGTCGGTGAGGGCAACTTCCTCGGCGTCGCCTACGCCACCGTCGTGCCGGCTGCGATCCTCGGGGCCCGGTTCGGGCTGGCGAGCCCGCCCAACGCGGCGAGGCGGCGGCGCATCGAACAGCGCTCGCGCGCCTGGATCTTCGTCACGCCGGCTCTGGGCTTCATCGGCATCGGGCTGCTAGCTCCACTGATCCGCACGATCTACCTCTCGTTCTACAACCGCAACGGCCGCGAGTCCGTCGGGTGGGACAACTACACCGAGATCTTCACCAACAAGAACTCGGTGAACTTCGACAACTGGACGAACATGTTCACCAGCCGGCTCTTCTACATCGCGCTGGCGTTGTTCGCGCTCGGCATCCTCGTCGGCGTGATCGCCGGGCGGCGGACGAGCCAGGCGTTCGAGCGCGGCCCCAGCTCCCTCGGTCCGATCCTGGCGGGTTTCTTCATCCTGTCGTGCGCCATCCTCGCTTCCATCAGGGGCACGATCTTCAACAACATCTGGTGGGTGATCGTCGTCGTCACCCTGGCCACGGTGTTGGGCCTCGCCGTCGCGGTGCTCGCCGACCGGGCCAAGGCCGAGAACGCGGCCAAGTCACTGATCTTCCTGCCGATGGCGATCTCGTTCATCGGCGCCGGGATCATCTGGCGCTTCATGTACCAGGCCCGCGATCCCTCGCAGCCACAGACCGGGTTCATGAACGCGATCTGGGTCTGGATCGGCGAGACGACCACGTCGAGCACGGGGAAGGTCATCTGGCTCGTCGCCCTGGGCGTGCTCGCGCTCGGCTTCCTGGGCTTCATCAAGCGTGGTCTCGACAGCAAGACGAGCACCATGATCGGCTTCGCCGCCGGGTTCCTGCTCCTCGACGCCTACCTGGTCTACCGGATCCTCGGCCCCGGGCTCGGCGGCTACGTCGAGCGGGATGGGGTGGTCACGCCCGAGCCGGTGTTGTTCATTTCCCAGGTGCAGCCATTCAACAACATGTGGCTGATGGTCGTGCTGATCTGGGTCCAGACCGGGTTCGCCATGGTGATCCTCTCTTCGGCGATCAAGGCCGTGCCGACCGAGCTCACGGAGGCGGCGAAGGTCGACGGGGCCACCGAGTCACAGGTCTTCTGGAAGATCACGCTGCCCCAGATCGCACCGACCCTCGGCGTCGTGACGACGGCCCTGTTCGTCACCGTGATGAAGGTCTTCGACATCGTCTACGCGATGAGCAACGGCAGCTTCGGCACCCAGGTGATCGCCAACCAGATGTGGATCACCGCGTTCGGTCAGAGCAACCTCGGCCTCGGTTCGGCACTCGCCGTCGTGCTGTTCGTCGCCGTGATCCCGATCATGTGGATCAACATCCGCCGGATGCAAGCGGAACGAGCATGAGGAGGCTCCCGTGACCGCTCATTGCGTTCCCCGGCCACGCAGGCCGCTGCTTGCCGCTCCCTCGCTGGCGCTCGGTCGCTCGCACGGCGCGAGGAGGCTCCCGTGACGGCTCATTGCGTTCCCCGGCCACGCAGGCCGCTGCTTGCCGCTCCCTCGCTGGCGCTCGGTCGCTCGCACGGCGCGAGGAGCTCCCGTGACCGCTATTGCGTTCCCCGGCCACGCAGGCCGCTGCTTGCCGCTCCCTCGCTGGCGCTCGGTCGCTCGCACGGCGAGGGGCTCCCGTGACCGCGGGCATCGTCAACCCCGACCAGCGGGGCAACGGAGCGGGAGGAGCGATCTACCGCTTCCTCCGGTCGATCCCGACGTGGGTGCTGTGGCTGCTCGTCGTCATCTGGAGCATCCCGACCCTCGGCCTGCTGATCAACTCGTTGCGCACGCGTGATCAGCAGCGAACCAGTGGGTGGTGGACGGCGTGGCGCGACATCGGCGACCTCAGCCTCGACAACTACCGAGAGGTCCTGGGCACGACCGCGGCCGGCGGCATGAAGCAGGGGCTGACCAACTCGTTCGCCATCGCCCTGCCGGCGACGATCATCCCGATCGCCTTCGCCGCGTTCGCCGCCTACGCCTTCGCCTGGATCGACTTCAAGCACCGCCAGGGACTGTTCATCGGAACCGTCGCCCTGCTCGCCGTGCCGTTGCAGGTCGCGCTGATCCCGCTGCTGCTGATGTACGTGAACGGCGCCCACTGGACGATTCCCTATCTCGACAAGACGATCACGGTCTTCCCCGACCTCGGCCTCGCCGGCACCACGACCTCGATCTGGCTCACCCACACCGCGTTCGCGATGCCGTTCGCGATCTTCCTGCTGCACAACTACATCTCGTCGCTGCCGAAGGACATCTTCGAGTCGGCGCGCATCGACGGCGCCAACCACTTCAAGATCTTCTACCGGCTCGTCCTCCCGCTATCCGTGCCGGTGCTCGCCGCGTTCGCGATCTTCCAATTCCTCTGGACGTGGAACGACTACCTGATCGCGGTGACGATGATCGGCGCCAACCAGGACGCCGCGCCGTCGACGGTCGTGATCGCGGCCCAGACCGGGCAGTTCGGCCAGTTCGAGCACCTGCTCACGGCCGGCGCCTTCCTCCAGGCCGCCGTCCCACTCGCCGTGTTCTTCCTGCTCCAGCGGTTCTTCGTCCGCGGCATCCTCGCCGGCTCGGTCAAGGGCTGACACCCCCCAACGCGTTCTTGCATCTACTTGGCGCGTCAGGGCGCACGAACTAGATGCAAGAAGCGGGAGTCAGGACCAGATCGCCTTGTGGCTCTGGGCGTCGAAGAAGTGGATGTTCTCGCTGGCGACGCTGATCTCGACGTCGTCGTCGACGGTCACCCGTGACCTCGGACTGAAGCGGGCAACGGCGTTGGCCACGCCCTCGCCGAGCAGCTCCTCGGGCGCGTCGGGGTCGCCCGAGTTCACCCGCTTGGCATCGTCGATCTCGAAGTGCACCACGAGCTCGGACCCGAGCGCCTCGACGAGGCGCACCTTGGCGTTCAGGCGGCGATCAGTCGGCGCATTGGTGGCGACAGCCGCGTCCTCGAAGTCCTCGGGGCGGATGCCGACCACGACCCGCTGACCGTTGAACTGCTCGAGCGCCGGCCGCTTCGACAGCGCCTCGGGCGCGAGGGCGACGCGCTGGCTGCCGATCTGCACGACCTTCTCGTCGTTGAGCGTGAGCTGACCTTCGTACAGGTTCATGGACGGCGAGCCGATGAACGCGGCGACGAACACGTTCGTGGGCTCGTCGTACAGGTTCTGCGGCGTGTCGACCTGCTGCAGGTAGCCGTCCTTGAGCACGGCGACCCGGTCACCCATCGTCATCGCCTCGACCTGGTCGTGGGTGACGTAGATCGTGGTGACGCTGAGGTCGCGCTGGAGGCGGGCGATCTCGGCTCGCATCTGGACGCGGAGCTTGGCGTCGAGGTTGGAGAGCGGCTCGTCCATCAGGAACGCCGCCGGCTGGCGCACGATCGCCCGGCCCATCGCGACCCGCTGGCGCTGACCGCCCGAGAGCTGCCCGGGCTTGCGATCGAGATACGGCTCGAGCTCGAGGATCGCCGCCGCCTTGCGCACCCGGCTGTCGATCTCCGGCTTGGGGACCCGCGCCAGCTTGAGGGCGAACCCGATGTTGTCGAACACCGTCATGTGCGGATAGAGCGCGTAGTTCTGGAACACCATCGCGATGTCGCGGTCCTTGGGCTCGACGTCGTTCACGACTCGGTCGCCGATGCGCAGCTCGCCGCTCGTGATCGACTCGAGGCCGGCGACCATGCGCAGGGCTGTCGACTTCCCGCACCCGGACGGGCCGACCAGCACGAGGAACTCGCTTTCGGCGATGTCGAGGCTGAGGTCGTAGATCGCCTGGAAGCCGTTGTCGTAGACCTTGTTGACGTCGTCCAGGGTGACTGTGGCCATGGCACAACCCTAGTACCCGCCGTTCGCGGCAATGAGTCCTCCGCCGGGCGTCGGGGCGGCGACCGATAGCGTCGCTCGCCGTGAACCAGATGAAGAGTCGCCTGCAGTCGCTGGGACTGCTCGATCGGGCGATCCGCGCCACCACCGACGACGAGCTCGAGGTCCTCGTCGCCGCGCTGGGCGACGACCACCGGGAGGCGGTCGAGCGGTTCACCAACGGCGAGGCCACCCCGGCCGCGATCCGCGAGGCGGCGGCGAGGGGCCGCATCGACGGCACGATGGAGGGCCTGGTGATGGTCCTCACCGACGCCGCGCTCGCCGACTGCATCAAGGAGCTCGGCGACCACGCCGACAACCCGACGACCGACCAGCTCCGGGCCGCGCTGCCCGGAATCGTCGAGCGCCACGGCATCGGTACGACCCGAATGATGCTCGCATCGACGGTGGCGGGCGAGGCGACGGCGGCGAACGTCATCCGGGACCTGCTCAAGCACGATGAGCTGGTGGCGCTGCCCAAGGTCGAGGCGCCCCCGCCGAGCCCGGTCGCGCCGGCGCCGGAGGTCGACGACGCCGAGCGCGACGCGATCAAGGCCAAGCGGCAGGAGCAGCGCCGCAAGAAGCAGGCCGAGGCCCGCCAGCGCCGCGAGCAGTCCGCCCGCGCCCGCCACCGCACCTGACCCATCCCGTTCTTGCATCCGAACTGCGCGCCAGGACGCGCAGTACAGGTGCAAGAACGAAGCGATCAGAACGGGAGGGTCTCGCCGGCAACGCGGCGCTCGTGATCGAGCAGCCACGCTTTGATCTCGAGCCCGCCGCCGAAGCCGGTGAGGCTGCCGTCGGCGCCGATCACCCGATGGCACGGGACGACGATCGGCAACGGGTTGCGTCCGTTGGCGGCGCCGACGGCGCGAGCCCGGCCGGGATGGCCGAGGCGTCGGGCCTGTTCGCCGTAGCTGACGGTGCGCCCGTACGGGATCGCGCGCAGCGCACGCCAGGCGGCGAGCTGGAACGCGGTGCCGACCGGCCGCAGCGGCAGGTCGAACTGGCGGCGCTCGCCGGCGAAGTACTCGTCGAGCTGACGGACCGTCTCGACGAGCACCGGGTGGTCCGGCTCGGCGGAGTCGCCATCGGGCACCGGGGACCGCTCGGTCGCGAAGCGGACCCCGCGCAGGCCGTCGTCGTCCGCGATCAAGGTGAGCGGCCCGATCGGGGTGGTCATGGTGTGATGGGGCATCATCTCTCCTTGCGCACGGCCTTCGGCAGTGCCCACAGGTGGTGGAGGGCGTACGAGCGCCACGGCCGCCACCCCTCGGCCCGGACCGCTCCGACTCCGAGCTGGGCCAGTCCGGCCCGCACGCCGAGATCGGTCGGCAGGAACACGTCGGGATCGCCGAGCCCGCGCATCAACACGTAGCCGATCGTCCACGGGCCGATCCCGGGCACGTCGTCGAGGGCCGCCGAGAGCTCGTCCCGGTCGGCGCCGCCGTCGAGGACGACTTTCCCGTCGGCGACGCGTGCCGCCAGCTCGGTGATCGTGCGCCGCCGGCTCGCGGGCATGGGCAGACGGTCGGGATCGATCTCCGCCAGGGCCGCGGCGGTCGGGAAGACGTGGGTCAGCTCCGGGCTGGCGACGACGCGCAGTGGCTCACCGACCGCCTCGACGACGCGCCCGGCGATGGTGCGGGCCCCGGCGACGGAGATCTGCTGGCCGACGACCGCACGCACGGCGATCTCGAACGGATCGACGGCGCCGGGCGAGCGCCGGCCCGGTGCCGCCGCGACGGCGGGCGCGAGGGCGGGGTCCTCGCCCAACACGGTGTCGACGGCGACCGGATCGGCGTCGAGATCGAGGAGCCGGCGCAGCCGCTGCACCGCCGGGCCCAGGTCGCGCCAGTCCTCGAGGCGCAGTCGGGCCGTCACGACCGGTCGCGCTCGACGCGTCGCCGTCGCCACCTCGGCGACTCCGTGGCCGTGAGGAAGGGCGAGGGTGCGGTGGTACGTCTCACCGTCCCAGTGCTCGATCCGGGGGATCGCTCGCGAGGCAAGGAAGCCGAGGAGGGCGGCCGCGCCGAACGGTTCGCGCACGGGGAGGTCCAGCTCGACGGCGCCCGTCTCGGCCCCGCTGCGTCCGCCGTTGCTCGCCGCGGCCCGGAGCGCCGTCGGCGTGACGCCGAAGACGGCCCGCACGGTGTCGTTGAACTGGCGCACGCTGCCGAACCCGGCGGCGTGGGCGATGGTCGTGAAGTCGAGATCGGTGGTCTCGACGAGCGTGCGGGCGGTCTCGGCCCGCTGGGCGCGGGCGATCGCGAGCGGGCCGGCACCGAGCTCGTCGGTGACGAGCCGGTTGAGGTGGCGCGGGCTGTACGCCAGCCGGCGGGCGAGTCCGCCGACACCCTCGCGGTCGACCACCCCGTCGGCGACGAGGCGCATCGCCCGGGCCACGACGTCGCCGCGCCCGTTCCACTCCGGCGATCCGGGCGAGGCGTCGGGACGGCAGCGCTTGCAGGCGCGGTAGCCGTGCTGCTGGGCCGCGGCCGCAGTCGGGTAGAACGCGATGTTCCCGCGCTTGGGCGTGACGGCCGGGCAGCTCGGCCGGCAGTAGATGCCGGTGGTCGAGACGGCGCCGACGAACCACCCGTCGAACCGGCGGTCACGGCTGAGCACCGCGCGGTAGCACCGCTCGTGATCGAGCACGACCATCGTCGCCATGATGGCGGCCCGAACGAGCCGTCACTAGCGAGAATCGGACAGGGTCGCCGGAACCGGATCAGTCGCCGGCGGATGGCACGAATGCCGGAGCCGCGACCGGCGCGGCGGCGAGCCGCGAATCCCGGGCTCGCACGGGCACGACCCTGGTCCGCAGCAGCCACAGCCCGAACACGAGCACGACGACGGACGCGGCGAACGCGGCCTGCTTGGAGATCGACTCGGCCACCACGCCGAGCAGGAGACCGCCGGACACGGTGCCGATCTCGAAGAACATCGTGAACGAGCTCAGCGCCGCCGCCCGCTCGTGGTCGGGCGAGCGGTTGACGGTGAGGGCCATCAGCGCCGGGTACTGGAAGGCCATCCCGACGCCGATCACGACGGCGGCGAGCCAGAGCGCCCACGGCTCGGCGAACAGCGCCAGCGCGACGAAGGCGATCGCGTTCGTCGTGAAGGCGATGGTGACGGAGCGGCGGGGCCCGAGCCGCTCGGGGAGGCGGGCGCCGACGACGCGGAGCACCAGGCAGACGACGCTGTAGGCGGCGAACAAGCCGGCCGAGCCGGCCATCCCCACGGCCCTGGCGTGCTCGGGTATGAACGCCGAGAACGCCGTGAAGGCGGCGACCCCGGCCGCGAGGACGACGCCGGGACCGACGGCGGCCGGATGCAGGAAGCGCATCCGCTGCGCCGGCGCCGGAACACCCTCGCTCGGAACGGTGACCCGGTTCGGCGCGGCGAACGACATGACCGCGGCGAGGACGGTGAAGCCGGCGGCGACGACGAAGGCGAGCGAGTACCGATCGTCACCGAGCACGGTCTCGCTGATGACCGGCCCGATGCCGAGACCGCCGAACACGGCGACCGAGAAGTAGCTCGCCGCCTCGGCCCGTCGGCTCGGCGGGGCGAGGTCCGAGATCAGGGTCGCGGCGCCGACGAACAGCGCGGCCTCGCCGATGCCGGCGATGCCGCGGAGCAGGAGCAGGGGCGCGAGGTCATCGACGGTGGCAGTGGCGACGCCGGCGACGCCCGCGAGCAGGGCGCCGGCGGTCATGACCTGGCGCCGCCCCCTGGCGTCGATCAGCCGGGCGATCAGCGGGCGCACCGCGATGGCTGCCGCGGCGAACGCGGCGATGCTGAGCCCGACGCCCAACTCACCAGCGCCGAGTTCGTCCTCGATGAACCGCGGCAGCAGCGGGATGAGCATGCCGACGTACACGAAGAAGGCCCCGGTCGCCGCCGTGACGGCGATGAAGGGCTTCGTGACGAGGCGCGGGCGGGACATCCCAAACATGTTGGACTGTGCAACCAATTTCCGACGGCCTGGATTCGCCGGTGTAACCAAATTCACACCGTTGGCGAGTGGATCCGGGCGCACCGGGTAGGTTTTCGGCCACCATGAGCGTGATCAGTCCCCCAGCAGTCGCGGGATCGGTCGGGGCGACGCCACCGGCGCTCCAGGAGTTGCGGACCTCGGGCCATCTTGATCCGCCCACGTCGCCGTCGCTCGTGCTCTGCAGTCCGCTCTCCCGGCTGTTCGCGGTCGCGCTCGGATTCGTCGTGTTCGCCATCGCCGCCACCGTCGACGGCGGCTCGACGCTGCTGCACGTCGACCGGCCGATCGAGCGGTTCGTCGTCGAGCAGCGCGAGGCATGGCTCGACCAGATGTTCCGGTGGATTTCGTTCTTCGGCAGCACTCGAGTCGTGCTGGTCGGCGGGCTCATCCTCGCCGTCCTCGCCTGGCGTCGGTGCCGGATGGTCGCCGCCCTCGTCGTCGTGGCGACGCTGCTCCGCCCGCTGATGGAGTTCACGTTGAAGGAGAGCGTCGGGCGGGAACGACCGTCGCTCGACCGGCTCGTCGTCGGCGAGGGGCACTCGTTCCCGAGCGGCCACGTGCTCGCCGCCGCCGCGTTGTGGGCGATGGTGCCGGTGGTGCTGTCGCTCTACACGAGCTCCCGCCGGGTGTTCTGGACGGCGGCGGTCGGCGCGGTGCTGGCGGTGTTGCTGATCGGCGCCAGCCGCGTCTACCTCGGCGTGCACTGGACGAGCGATGTGATCGCCGGCGTGCTCGCCGCCGCCCTGCTGCTCACCGCCCTCGACGTCGGGTTCCGCCGGCTCCACGAACGGCGGTGCTGCGGCGGCACGACGCTCACTCATCCCGGCGAGTAACCGCCGAACGGGACGCGGGCCCGTCTACCATCGCCCGCGGTGGGTCGGTTGGCGCGTGTTCTTCTTGTCGTCGCCGCGCTGACGGTCACCGCGGTCGCGTGCACGTCGTCACAGGCGAGCAGTCCCACGACCAGCCCAACGACCGCGGCGCCGTCGACTACCACGTCCACCACCTCGTCGCCGTCGACGACGCCATCGATCTCGACGCCGGCACCGGTGTCGACCACGTCGACCACGCCGACCACGCCGCCTACGATCGCCACCACCACGACCACCACGACCGTCGCGACCGTTGCGACCGTCGCGCCTGCGCCGCTGACCGTCCCTGGGATCGCCCAGGGCGTGTCCGACAGCGTCGTCCGCCTTCACCTCGGACTGCTCCGCCGGCCGCCCTCACCGGCCGAGCTGCGGGCCGGGGTCGAGCAGTACCGCGAGACGGGGAGCTTCGAGTGGCTCACGGCGACCGTGCTGGACTCCGCCGAGTACCGCGCCCGCCACGAGAGCGACCCGCCGCACGACCGGTTCGTGCACGCTCTTTACGCCGACGTGCTCGGGCGCGAGCCGGATCCGGAGGGCGCGACCTCGTGGGAGGCGAACCTCGCCGGCGGGATGTCCCGGGCCGCGGTCGCCGCCGCCTTCGTCGAATCCCCTGAGGCGGTCCTCCGCACCGGGACCGCCGCGCCGGAGCCACCTCCCCCACCGCGTGGCGGCAGCCGGCCGGCCGCGATCGCCGCGCCGTCAGGCGGTGTGCTCGCCCTGGGTGACTCGGTCATGCTGGGCGCGGCCGGCGCGCTGGCCGACGAGATCGGCGGCGTCGAGGTCGATGCCGCGGTCAGCCGCCAGTTCTCGACCGGGCTCGAAATCCTGCTCGCCCGCCGGGACGAGGGCGGGCTACCGGGGACCGTCGTCGTCCACCTCGGCACCAACGGCCCGGTGAGCGGGGAGACGTGCGACGCGCTGATGGACGTCCTCGCCGGACGCCGGATCGTGCTCGTCACCCTGCACGTGCCGCGGAGCTGGGAGGCGGGCAACAACGCGATCCTGCGCGACTGCGCCCTGCGGCACGGGGCCGGGATCGCCGACTGGTCGTCCGTCGCCGACCGTCCGGGTCACCTGGCCGGCGACGGCTACCACATCGACCCGGAGGGCGCCGACGCCTACGCCAGCTTGATCGCCAGCGTGCTGTAGGCATCCGAGGGTTCTAACGGGGTTCTTTGGGAAGTCCCAGCACGCGCTCCCCCACGATGTTCCGCTGGATCTGGCTGGTGCCACCCCAGATCGTCTCGGACCGGGAGAAGAAGAACGCCGACACCATCGGCGTCACCGGATAGCCGGCCCGGCGCTTGTCCCGGAGCGCGCCCGGCCACGACCCACCGGCCGGCCCGGTCGTGACGAGCATCGCCTCCGGACCGTGGATGTCGAGGGCGAGCTCCATCGCCGCCTGGTGCATCTCCGACCAGAACATCTTGTTCGTCGCGCCGAGGGCGGCGACCGCCGGATCCTTCACCCCGGCGACCGTCGCCGACAGCGTGCGCAGACCGTTCACGCGCAGGATCTGGATCTTCGTGTAGTAGCTCATCAGCTGCTGCCGGATGCACGGGTCGGCGAGCACGCCCCGGTCCCGCGCCGCGTCGACGAGCAGGCGGTACTCCTCTTCGAACCGGCGGTACCCCGTGGTGGCCGACTGCCCGCGTTCGAACGCGAGCGTCGAGTTGGCGACCTTCCAGCCGTTGTTGACGCCGCCGACCACGTTGTCCTTCGGGCACCGGGCGTCGTCGAAGAACACCTCGCAGAACTCGGCGGTGCCGTCGGGCTGGGTGATCCCGCGCACCTCGATCCCGGACTGCTTCATCGGCACCAACAGGTACGAGATGCCCTTGTGCTTGGGGGCGTCCGGATCGGTTCGGGTGAGCAGGAAGCAGTAGTCGGCGTGGTGCCCGCCCGTCGTCCACACCTTCTGGCCGTTGATCACCCACTCCTCGCCGTCGAGCACGGCCGACGTCTTCAGGCTGGCCAGGTCGGAGCCCGAGTTGGGCTCACTGAACCCCTGGCACCAGCGCACCTCGCCGCTCAGGATCTTCGGCAGGAACTCCTGCTTCTGTTCCTCGCTGCCCCACTGCAGGATGGTGGGACCGACGAGCGTGTCGCCGAAGAAGTCCGCCCGCATCGGCGCCTTCGCCCGGGCGAACTCCTCGGCGAGAACGACGCCCTGCATCGTCGTCAGACCCTTGCCGCCGTACTCCTCCGGCCAGGTGGCGCAGATCCAGCCGCCGGCGTGGAGCTTCTCCGGCCACTCCCGGTTGAAGCGGCTGCGCTCGTCGGCGCTCATCTCGAAGTCGTCGTCGAACCAGTTCGCCGGCAGGTTCTCCTCCAGCCAGGCCCGCACCTCGCCGCGGAACGCCTCGGCCTCGGGCGGATACGTGAGGTCCATACGGCGCCATCTTGCTCCTTCCCGGGAGCACCGACGACATCCGCCCGAATAAGTTGCCTCCATGACCGTGGCCGAGGCCGCGCCCCAGGCGCCCACTCGCTGGACCGCCCAGTGGAAGGAGCTCTACGAGGAGGTCATCACCACCGGGCTGTGCACCGGCTGCGCCGGCTGCGTCGTGACGTGCCCCCACGACGTCATCGGCTACGAGCACGAGGAGGGCAAGTACATCCCGTTCCACCTCGAGGAGGAGCTCGGCCCGGCTGACTGCATCCACGGCGTCAAGGGCTGCACGACCTGCACCAGGGCGTGCCCCCGGTTCCGGGCGTGGGAGACGGCCGCCGATCAGCACCTGTTCGGGCGGGAGCGGGAACCTGACGAGATGGCCGGGATCTGGCGGCAGCTCCTCCTCACCCGGGCCAGCGATGCCACGCAGCACGAACTCGGCCAGGACGGCGGCTTCGTCTCGGCGATGTTGATCTGGCTGATGGAGCACGACTACATCGACGCGGCCATGGTCAGCGGCGTCGAGCCGGACGACGCGTGGAAGGCCAAGCCGGTGCTCGTGCACAACCCCGCCGAGGTGCTCGCCACCGCCGGCAGCCGCTACACGTACTGCGCCAACCCGCTCGCCATCCGGGATGCGCACAGCGAGGGGCTGAGCCGGCTGGCGTTGGTCGGCATGGGCTGCCAGACCAGCGCGCCTCCGACGATGTGGGACCGCAAGGCCGGCAAGGTGTCCAGGCCGTTCCTCTTCAACATCGGCCTGCTCTGCTCGAAGACGTTCGACGACGCCATCTTCCCCGAGCTGTTCCAGGCCAAGTACGGCCTGCCCAAGTCCGAGATGGTCAAGATGAACATCAAGGGCGTGTTCCAGATCTGGATGAAGGACGGCTCGTACCACGAGATCGACCTCAAGGAGTGCCACCAGTGGACGCGGACCGGCTGCCAGCTGTGTCCAGACTTCGCCGCCGAACACGCCGATGTCTCGACCGGTGGCATCGGCGTGGACAACGACTGGACGCTCACGATCGTGCGCACCGAGCTCGGTGAAGAGGTCGTCAACCGGATGATCGCCGACGGCACGATCCTCTCCCGCCCCGCCCAAGAGGACGAGAAGGCGATGAAGCTGCTGCGCACGCTGTCCATCGTCTCCCGTCGTCGCTGGCCGGACTGGGCCGACCCCGCCCCGAAGGTCGGCGTTCCGCCGCCCAAGAAGAAAGCGGCCGCACCAGCCTGACTCTCTCGGGGTATCTGGGCGCAGATGTTCTCAGCAGTCGCGAAAATCACGCCCAGAACGCCTGCTCAGACGGGTACTCAGCCCTCGGAAGAGCTCATGCACTCGGCCAGGTCGTCGACGAAGTCTCCGAACGCCGGCGTCGTCTCCGTTGCCGCCGCGCTCTGGTCGTCGAAGTCGACGTCGAGGTTGGCGTCGCCGATGGAGGTCAGTGTTTCGTCGCTGTAGCTGTCGAGCTTCTCGAGCATGCACTGGCGCTGGGCGTCGGTGAGGTTCGGAATCGACTCGATGTAGTCCTGGGCGACGGCCTTCGCGCTCGGCGTGCTGCTGCACGCGGCAACCCCGAGGACGGCGACGAGGGCGAGCGCGGCAGACCGGGCGAACTTCACGAATCGATGAGGCTACCGGCGCGTCGCCCGGCCTCCGCCAGCTCCACCGCGCGCCGGAACACCGCGTCGAGCATCGGCTCGGTCAGCCGGCGAGTGAACGTGTTCTGCTGGCTCGGGTGGAAGCAGCCCAGCAGCACCGGTCCGCCGGCGACGACAACCTCGACGCCGTGACCGAAGCGCGGGCGGGGACGTAGGTCGTAGTAGCGGCAGGCGGCCGCGTAGCCGAACGCGCCGAGGCACACGACCACGGCCGGCTCGAGCACGGCCAGCTCGCGAGCGACGAACGGTGCGCACGTGTCGCGCTCGACGGGGAGCGGCTGGTTGCCCGGCGGCGCGCACTTGACCGGCGCGGTCACCCACGCGTCATGGAGGCGCAGGCCGTCGCCGGCGTGCGTCGACGTCGGCTGGTTGGCGAGCCCGGCGCGATGCATCGACCGGAACAGCCACTCACCGCTGCGGTCACCGGTGAAGACGCGCCCGGTCCGGTTGGCACCATGGGCCGCCGGGGCCAGACCGAGCACGACGATGCGGGCGCCGGGATCGCCGAACCCGGGCACCGGCCGCGCCCAGTAGACCTCGTCGCGGAACGCGGCCCGCTTCTCCGCCGCCACCTGCTCGCGCCACGCGACGAGACGCGGGCAGCGCCGGCAGGCGACGACTTCGGCGGCGAGCCCGTCGAGCCGATCCATGCCACCGACAGTAGGTTGAGATCTTGCCGATGGCGACCGCGACCCCCAATCCCCCCACGACGATCCTGCTCGTTCGGCACGGTCAGACGAACTCGACGGGCAAGGTGCTGCCGGGTCGCGCCGCCGGTCTGCACCTCGCCGAGACGGGTCGCAAGCAGGCCGAAGTGGCCGCCTCCCGGATCGGTGAGCTCGACAGCGTCGCGGCTGTGTACACGTCCCCACTCGAGCGCGCTCGTGAGACCGCCGCCCCGATCGGCAAGGCCACGGGACACCGGCCCCACGTCGAGCGCGGCCTCCAGGAGTGCGACTTCGGCGAGTGGACGGGAGCCAGTCTGCGCCGGCTGATGCGCAAGCGCGAGTGGCGCACCGTCCAGCGGGCGCCGTCGACGTTCCGCTTCCCCGGCGGCGAGAGCTTCCCCGAGATGCAGCACCGCATCGTCACGACCCTGGAGCGCCTGCGCGACCACCACCGGGGCCGGACGATCGTGTGCGTCTCCCACGCCGACCCGATCAAGGCGGCCGTCGCCCATGCCCTCGGCACCCACCTCGATCTGTTCCAGCGCATCGTGATCAGCACCGGGGCGATCAGCGTGATCACGTGGACCGACGGCGGCCCGGCCGTGCTCGCCGTCAACTCCACCGGCAACTCCCTGCGGGAGCTCCGGCCGTCATGAGCGAGCGGAGCGAGCTCATCAGATTTACGGTGCGTTCTTCGCTCACTGGTGCCTACTGGTCCGCGCCGAGCCGGACGCGTGGTCACACTGGGACGGTGCACCAGTGAGCGTCTTCTTCGAGTTCGACGAGGTCGACAGCTTCTCGGCCACCGCGATCGGGGAGCCCGGTTCACGGGTCTTCTATCTCCACGCCCGGGCCGGCCGGCAGCGGGTGACGGTGAAGTGCGAGAAGCAGCAGGTGACCGCGATCAGCCAGTACCTGCGCCGCGTGCTGAGCGACCTCCCGCCGCCGGAGGACCGCCCGATGCCGGGCGCACTCGATCTCGGTGACCGCGAGCTCGACGACCAGGCATTCGTACTCGGTCCGATCGGGCTCGGCTACGACCGCGGCAACGACCGGGTGCTCGTCCAGCTCGAAGAGCTCGTCGCCAGCGACGTCGACGAGGACGAGGAGGACGCCGACGCGAACCCGGACCGTGGGCACATCCGCCTGTACGTCACGCGCAGTCAGGCGGCCGCGTTCTGCGACCACGCCGACGAGGTCGTCGCCGCCGGCCGGCCGATGTGCATGTGGTGCGGCTTCCCGATCGATCCCGATGGCCACCCGTGTCCGCGGATGAACTGAAGGGCGTCCCCGACGACGCGCTGGCGATCCTCGCCACGGCGCCGATCACGCTCGAGGGCCGGATGCCGTGGGCGAGCAACGCCACCTTCCTCGTCCAGATCGAACCGGACGACGGTCCGCCGGCCCGGGCGATCTACAAGCCGGTGCGCGGCGAGCGCCCGCTGTGGGACTTCGAACCCGGGCTGCATCGCCGAGAGGTTGCCGCCTTCCGGCTGAGCGAGGCGCTGGGGATCGGCGCCGTCCCACCGACGGTCCTGCGGGCGGACGCGCCGCTCGGAGAGGGCTCGCTGCAGTGGTTCGTCGACGCCGACCACGCCGAGCACTACTTCACCATCGCCGAGCAGCGGCCCGATCTGCACGACCAGCTCCGCGGCATCGCCGTGCTCGACGTCGTCGCCAACAACACCGACCGCAAGAGCGGCCACTGCCTGCTCGCCCGCGATCCGGCCGGCGACGCGGCACGGGATCGGGTGTGGGCGATCGACAACGGTCTGTGCTTCGCCACCGACTTCAAGTTGCGCACCGTCATCTGGGAGTTCGCCGGGGATCGGTTGAGCCGGGCCCAGCTGGCCGCGGTCGGCGCCCTCGCCGAGTGCGTGCCGGTCGAGATCGCCGAACTGATCACACCGGACGAGGTCGAGGCGATGCAGGGCCGGGCCCGCTGGCTGGCCACGCACAAGGTCCTTCCCGGTGACGACTCCGGCCACCGCTATCCGTGGCCCCTGGTGTAGGCGGCGCTCACCGTGGATGACCCCGACGAAGACCCGGTCCTCGACGAGCTGATCCATCGCGCGGATCTCGACGGGCTCGTGCGTCTCGTCGACGACTGCACCGCCGCGGACGACTGGAGCCGTCTGCGCCGGCTGCGCGACCGGGCGCGACATGCGGTCGGCACCGGCCGTCAGCTCTGGCCGGCGGCGACGCTCGCCGAGTACCGCCTCGCGTTGCTCGCCCCGGCCGAGTGGGCGACCGGCGTGCTCGACGAGGGGTCCGGACGGTTCACGATCGGACCGCTCACCGAGGTGATCGCCCAGAACCACCCGTGGACCGAGGTCGCCCCGTTCCTCGACTCCGGCCCGCGGGCCGCGTTCGTCGCCCACGAGCGGGTCCTGCGCGGCGAGGCGATCGAGCCGGAGACGGTCGCGGGGCTGCCGAACGCGCTCGACCTGCCCTACGAGCTCGCATCGTGGGAGCCCGCGTACGCCCTCGCCACCTACGGCGACCGCGGCGCCGAGTTCCCGTCGCCGCCGATGCCCGCCGTGTTCGTCGGGGTCGACACCGATGAGGGCGTGGAGATCGACGACCCGGCCGTCGAGCTGGCGGTGCGTCAGCTCGTCGAGCCGTGGACCGTGAGCTCGGACGGCCACGCCGACGTGGTGGCCGTCGAAGGCGGCACCGGTGCCGCCGTGCACGCGCTCGGGGTGCGGGCGGCGCGGGTCGCCGAGCTCGACCCCAAGGCCGCCCTGGCGTGGCTGGCGTGGGCGGGCGCGAGCGGCGGCGCGCACGGGCGCCGGCGAGGCGCGGCCGCCGGCCGCTTCGGCGCCCTCTGGCTCCTCGCCGCGCTCGGCGACGCGCTCGACGACTGGCCGGTCCCGCCCGCCGAGCTCGGCACGCTCGCCGGCGACCTGCGCTGGTGGTGGTGGGACGCCCACGAGCCCGTGACGGGCTGGCAGCTGCAGCTGGCGGTGGAAGACCCCGACGAGGGGATCGCCTGGGCGATCAGCGCGCGGGACGCCGCGTGACGGCCGCGCTCAGCTCCACGTGACGCGCTGCGTCGACCGCCAGCGGTCGAGCACCTCCGATCGACCACCCTCGACGTCGACCTCACCGCCCCGGTTCCAGAGGGCGAGGTAGAGGTCGACGGCGGGGGCCGTGATGGTCGCGGCCGGCTCGACGTCGTCATCCTGACCATCGCCAGGATCGACGGTCAGGCGTTCGGCGACGCGGAGCACCCAACGACGGGAGGCGTCGGAGGGCGCGACCGCGAGCGTGTACTCCTCACCGTCGTACAGCTTGCTCCGACCCCGCGTGAAGAAGCCGCGGACGAGCTCGTCGATGCCGTCGACGGCGAGCCCCTTCTCGATGCCCGACTCCTCCGCGGTCGGGGCCCGACCGAGCTTGGCGGCGAGGGCGTCGACCATGTGGATCGTCGTCTCGTGGGCCTGCCGCCTGGCCCAGAAGTCACGGGGCGCGGGCGCATCCTTCAGGAACGTCATCGCGGTGAGATCGGCCGGCGCCGCCCGGAGCGCGGCGAGCAGCCCGCCGAGCCCCTCGTCGTAGTAGGCCGGAAGGTCGGCGACCGTCGTCCGGATCGCGGTCTGGTTCGGCACCGCGTCGGGATCGTCACCCCGCACGTGAGCGGTCGCCCACCGGTGGACCATCGCCTGATGGGCGAGCAGCGCGTCGGCGGCCCACGCCGGACACGTCGGGACCGGCGCGGCCATCCCGGCGTCCCGGGCGTACTCACCGAGCCGCCTTCCCGACGCCTCCAGGGCGGCGACGTGCTCGTCGAACGTCAGGGAGGTCGGCATGTCATTAGCATGACATCGCCGAGGAGGAGCGGTGATGCGTGACGTGCTGGTGGCCGGAGCGGCGATGACTCGGTTCGGCAAGTTCCTCGACAGCACTATCCGGTCGCTGTCCGAGGAGGCGGTGCGGGCGGCGCTGACCGACGCCGGCGCCGAGCCCGAGGACATCGGCATGGCGTTCTTCGCCAACGCCACCGCCGGCGTGCTCAGCGGGCAGGAGATGATCCGCGGCCAGGTCGCCCTGCGCCACACCGGCCTGCTCGGGATCCCGATCGTCAACGTCGAGAACGCCTGTGCCTCCGCATCGAGCGCGTTCTCGCTGGCGTGCATGGCGGTCGGGTCGGGCCACGTCGACGTCGCCCTCGCCATCGGGGCGGAGAAGATGACCCATCCCGACAAGGCCAAGTCGTTCGCTGCCATCGGGACCGCGGTCGACCTGTTCGAACTCGACGAGCTCAAACGCCAGCTCCTCCCAGGAGAGGTCGATGCCGCCTCGGAGGGGAAGCGCTCGTTCTTCATGGACGTCTACGCGGCGATGGCGAGGGCGTACATGGAGCGCAGCGGCGCCCGAGCCGAGGACTTCGCCCAGGTCGCCGTGAAGAACCACTACCACGGGGCTCGCAACCCGAACGCCCAGTACCGCGACGAGGTGACGCTCGAGGAGGTGCTCGGCAGCCGGGAGATCTCCTCGCCGCTCACGTTGCTCATGTGCTCGCCGATCGGCGATGGCGCGGCGGCGGTGGTCGTGTGCTCCGACGACTACGCCCGCCGAGTGGGCGCCGATCCGGTGCGGGTGCGCGCCAGCGCCCTCGTGTCGGGGACCGATCGAACCCGCGGCGAGGCCGGCGCGGTCGAGCGGGCGGCCCACCAGGCGTACGAGCAGGCCGGGATCGGGCCCGAGGATCTCGACGTGGTCGAGCTGCACGATGCCGCCGCGCCCGCCGAGCTCATCACGTACGAGGAGCTCGGCCTGTGCGATGCGGGCGAAGCCCCCCAGCTGCTGGCATCGGGCGCCACGACGCTCGGCGGCCGGGTGCCGGTGAACACGAGCGGGGGCCTCCTCTCCAAGGGACACCCGATCGGGGCGACCGGTTGCGGGCAGCTCGTCGAGCTCGTCGATCAGCTCCGGGGTCGCGCCGGCGACCGCCAGGTCGACGGAGCGCGGGTCGCGCTGGCGCAGAACGGTGGCGGGTTCCTCGGGGTGGAGAACGCGGCGATGGTGGTGACGATCCTGTCGCGATAGCGCGTTCACTTGGAACGTGGCAACCGGGAACTGACCTCGCGGCATTACGACTAGCTCGCCTCTTCGTCGTCGTCGTCGTCGTCTTGGTCGTCGGGGTGGTAGTGGTGGTTGCGCCAGCGGATGAGGGCGCGGAGTTCGTCGAGGCGGGTGATGGGGCGGGGTGGGAGGGGGATGGCGTCGTGGTCGTGTTTGTCGGCGTCGCGGTTCTGGGGTGGGCATTGCAGGCGGCCGTTGAATTGGCTGGTCGGTCCGCCCTGGGTGTAGGGGACGGTGTGGTCGACGTCGCAGTCGTCGGCGGGCACGTCACAGCCGGCGGGGTGTTGGCAGTGCCGGTCACGGACTTGGATCGCCCGGCGCAGCGCCCCGGTGAAGGTGCGCCGTTTGGACACCGAGATCACCGTGGTCGGTCCGTCGAACAGCACGCTCTCCAGTTGGGCGGTGCCCAGGTGGGGGACGAGTTGGCCGGGGGTGATCACCTGTCCGGTGCTCAACTCGCACAACCGGGTGAACGACTCGTCGCCCAACAACACGGTGAACAACGGCTTGGGCCGGCGCCCTTTGGCCGGGGCGGTGGCGGAACGGGTGGCCATCTCGACCAGGGCGTCGGCGCGCCGCTGAGCGACGGTGCGCATGGTGCCGTCACGCTGATCAGCGAGATACAGCTCATGCTCCAACCGGGCCAGCTCGGCTTTGACCGCGGCCCCGCCGATCGGATCCAACCAGGCCCGCACGTCGACCATCCCGTCGATCGTCACCGCCACCGACGCGCTGCGACCGGTGTGCAACCGTTGGGCGTCGTCCTCAACGGCGTCGGCATCGGCCCGGCACCGCCAGTACTTCACCGCCCGGCAGGCCTGCTCGAACCGCAACGTCGTGCATTGTTCGACCAGCATCTCCTCGTGCTCGGCGAACACCACCCGCCGGCATCCGTCATTGGCCGCCCCCAACAGATCGACATGATCCACCGACAGGTCACCGGCCGCCACCGCGGCGGCGGTGTGCGGCATCGATTCCAGGTGCCGGGCCCGGCGCAACTCCCGCCGGGCCGTGGCCACGCTGGTGCGGCCGTCGCGGGCCAACCGGTGAGCGGCACTACGGGAGCCGTCGTCGGCCCACCCCTGACGCCGATCCCACCGGGCCACCACACCGGCCCGGGCACCGGCCAGCCGATGGGTCTGACGGTGCAACGCCACCACCAACTCGTGCAGCTCGTCGTCGGTCAAGGTGTCCGGGTCGAGCGCTCGCAAGGCGGCGATCGCCTCGCAGCTGCTCCACCTCTGGGAACATGTGTCCAACGTCTATCGAACACATGTTCGTAGCGCAACCCGCTTCAGGGAATTCCTTCACCGCATTGGCCCGTGAACGCCGCTCTGCCGCGCCGGCCAGCCGTTCATGCATCACCATGAGCCGCGCCGAAGCCGCCCGCTCTCCGCGTCGCACGCGCGTAACAGGGCCGGTCGCCAGTACCGGCCCTGTTGCGCTCGACGGGAAGGGACACCCGATCGGGGCGGCGCACCAGCTCGGACCACTCCGTCAGGACACCGCCGTCCGACCGGGGAGGGCGCCGGCCGGACGGCGGGCGGTCGTCGCCGCCCGGAAGGCCCCGGTGCGGGCAAGCACGATGGCGGTGGCGACGAAGGTGATCGCGATCACGACGACCAGGTGGTCGGTGCCCCTCCCGAGCCCGAGCCAGGGCTCCTGGATCGCCCGGACGACGTGGGTCAGGGGCAGTGCATTGGAGATGTCGTTCATCACCGGTGACATCGCCTCGGGCGGCGGGCCACCGCCGGCGAGCAGGAACATCGGCAGGAACAGGAGCAGTCCGACGCCCTGCGCCGCCCGGGGGTTCGGCAGCAGCGTGCCGAGCAGGACGCCGATCGTGATGAAGGCGAGCGAGCCGGCCACGATCCCGACCACGGTGCGGGGCACGTCGTCGACCTCGGGCAGCCCGTAGGCGAGGGCGGCGGTGGCGAGCAGCGCCCCGGCACCGATGGCGACGAAGACCATGCCGACCACGTACTGGCTGACCGGGAACGACCAGCGCGGGAAGCCGGCCGCGTCGAGTCGCCGGAGGACGCCGGCCTCGCGGTAGGCGGCGATGTGCACGGGCAGCATGATCAGCCCGACGGCGGCGATCACGACGCCGAAGTAAGCGGCGATGTAGTAGTCGCTGGGGAGCGTCCCTTCGAATGCCGGGTCGTCGTCGTCGAAGACACCACCGAGCACGAGCACGGTGATGACCGGGAAGGCGACGACGAACGCGAGGACCAGGGGCTCGCGGAGGAGGAGCCGGAACTCCGACGTGAGGAGGCGACGGGTCACGCTCATGCTGCATTCCTTCCGATGAGGCCGAGGACGGCGTCCTCGAGGGACGGTTCGTCGACGTGGAGGTCCCCGGGCACCGAGATGCCGCGGGTCCTGCTCGCCTCGACGAGGTGGGCACCGACGTGGGCGAGCATGCTGCGATCGCCACGTAGCTCGACCCGCCCGCCGGACAGACCGACCGAACGCACGCCACAGATCGAGCGGAGGTCGCCGGCGTCGGCTCCGGGGTCGGTGAACGACACGCCGACACCGGGACCGTGCTCGTCGACGAGCTCGGCCGGGGAGCCGTGGGCGACGAACCGGCCGTCGCGCATCACGACGACGCGATCGCACAGCACCTCGGCCTCGTCGATGAAGTGGGTGACGAGGACGACGGTGGTACCCCGGGCTCGGATCAGCCGGATGAGATCCCACACGATGCGGCGAGCCGACGGGTCGAGTCCCTGGGTGAGCTCGTCGAGGAACACGATCTCGGGCTCGTTGAGCAACGCCAGGGCGATGAACAGGCGCTGCCGCTGGCCGCCGGACAGCGCACCGAACGACTTGCCCCACAGCCGCTCGAGTCCCCACTCGGCGACCACCTCGGGCGTCGCGCGGCGGTCGGCGAAGAGGGCCACGGCCTCGCTGACGCGGATCCGCTCCGGGAGGCTCGAGTCCTGCAGCTGGCTGCCGACACGGGAGGCGAGGGCGCTGCGGTCCCGCGCCGGGTTCCGGCCGAGGAGCCGCACCGTGCCACCGTCGGGCTGGCGGAGGCCCTGGGCACACTCGACCAACGTCGTCTTGCCGGCGCCGTTGAGGCCGAGGATCCCGAAGATCTCCCCTTCCTCGACGGCGAGGTCGACCCCGTCGACGGCGACGAGCTCGCCATATCGCTTCGTGAGTTGCTCGATCTCCAGCACCGCAGTCATGAGGCCGACGGTACGGACGGCGTCCGCCCGTGTCATCGGACGACGGTCCAGACGTCAGGTCGGACCGGGGGGTGAGGAGATGCCGTGCTGGTAGGCGTAGACGATCGCCCCGGCCCGGTCGCGGACGCCGAGCTTGGTGAAGATCGAGCCGACGTGGCTCTTGACCGTGCCCGCGCTGACGTGCAGTGACGCGGCGATCTCGGTGTTGGTGGCGCCCCCGGCGATCAGGCGCAGCACGTCGTGCTCCCGCTCCGTCAGCTGCTCCGCGCGCTCCTGCTGCCGGGCCTGGGGCAGCACGGTCGTGCGATAGATCGCGAGCACCCGCGGCGTGACCTGGGGATCGAGCCAGGCGGCCCCGCTGGCCACCGTCCGCACCGCCCTGATCAGGTCGACCGCCGGCGCGTCCTTGAGCACGAAGCCGGCGGCGCCGGCGTCGATCGCCGACCACAGGGTCTCGTCGTCGTCGAACGTCGTGAGGATCAGCACCGGGGGCCCATCGGCGTCACGGATCCGCCGGGTGGCGTCGATGCCGTTCATCACCCGCATCCGGATGTCCATGACCACCACGTCGGGGCGGTGCTCATCGACTGCGGCCAGCGCCTGAGCCCCGTCGGCGCACTGGGCGACGATGGTGAGGTCGTCCTCGGTGCCGAGGATCCGCTCCAGGCCGGCCCTGACCAGGTCCTGGTCGTCGACGAGTACGACGCGGATCACCCGTCGGCACCTTCGAGCTCGGTCGACGCCGGCAGCTCGGCCGACACGCGCCAGCCGCCGTCCACCGGGCCGGCCTGCACCGTGCCACCGACCGACCGGGCGCGCTCCTGCATCCCGATCAGACCGAAGCCGCCGGCCGAGCGACGTGGCGGCGGACCGCCGACGCGGTCGTCCACGACGATCTGGCACCGGCCGTCGGACGGGTCGACCCGCACGGTCACCGCAGTTCGGGCGGTCGGCGAGTGCTTGGACACGTTCGCCATGGCCTCCTGCACGATGCGGTAGCCGGCGACCGAGCTGGCCGCCTCGACCGCCTCCAGCGGGCCGGTGATGTCCGCCTCCACCGCGATGCCGGCTGTCCGGTAGTCGGCCAGGAGCTGGTCGAGGTCCTCGAGTGTCGGCGACGGGCCGGCTCCATCGGTCGCCTCGTCCGCGCTGCCGGCGCGCAGCACCCCGACCGTCCTGCGTACCTGGTTGAGGCTGTCCCGACCGACGCGCTCGGCGTCGGCCAGGGCGGCGTCGGCCTCGTCGGGGTCGCGGCGAAGGAGGTGGCGGGCCGCCGTGAGCTGCAGCATGACGATCGTCAGCGAGTGGCCCAGGACGTCGTGCAGGTCACGGGCAATGCGTTGCCGCTCGCCGAGGGCCGCCCGGTCAGCCACCAGAGCGCGGGCACTGGCGAGCTCGTCACGGGCGAGGCGGAACCGGTAGCCGAGCTCGCCGAACCCCCAGCCGAAGGCGAACCCCATCATCCAGTACTGCCACCCCCACTCAGTGTCGCCCGTGGCCGCGATGATGCCGGGAACCGCGATCGCCGCGATGGCGCAGACGTGCACGATCACGCGGTGCGTCTCGTTGAGGGCCAGATGCGAGAGGGAGAGGACGACGAAGAACATTGCGCCCTCGGCCCGCAGGTCGGTCGTGTTCAGGACGACGACGGCGAGCACCCCGGCGGCGAACGGAGCCCACGCGGGAATCCAGGGCACGAACCCTTGCCCGAGGTACGAGCCGACTGCGACGACCACGACTACGACGTCGAGCACCCGGATCTCGTCGAGCTCGATCAAGCACACGAGGGCGATGACGGCCGCCGCCAGCCCGGCGATGAGCCCCCAGCTGCGGCGATCGTCGAACCACGCCGCGGGGTCGGTCGCCACGCCCGACGACGGTAGTCAGACGACCAGCGGCCGGCATCCGACCACGGTCCGGACCTCCGGCTCCACCTCCGGTCGAAACTTGGGGAACCGCCAGGCGCTCGGTCCGCGCGGGTGTCTAGACTGCCGCCCGCCTCTGACGGAGCGTGACCGGGCGGCCCTCCAGGAGCAGCTCTGAACGGCGTGATTTGGAGGTCACAGTGAGAATGAGGATCGGGCTGGCGGCGTTGCTCGTCGGCACCTTGGGGGTCTCAGCGGTGGTGGTCGCAGCACCCGTCGCGGCGAGCGGCGGAGCGCCCGTCCCGAGTCAGGTCGAGACGGTGACCATCAGCGGCGAGTTCCAACATCTGGCGATCGACGATCCCAACGGTGACGACCTGCGCTACGCGGTGCGCGGCGCCGAGGAGACGTGGTGGCTCGACGGAGTGACCGAGCCGGCGCCGGCTGCGGGCAGCCAGGTCACGGTCACCGGAACGGCCGTCGACGAGTACACGCTCGCCGTCGAGACGCTCACCGTCAGGGCTGCGGCCGGTGCGATGTCAAGCACCGCCGCGCTTGCTCCCCGCTCGACGCGGGTGCTCGTGCTCCGCGCCTTCTGGACGCGCCGGGCGCCGGCGCAGCCGTCCAAGCCGGCGACGTTCCGGAAGGTGATCCGGGGCAGCAACACGTGGTTCCGCGAGGTGTCGCATCGCCGCTACTCGATCTCGGGCGTAGTGACCCCCTGGCTGCGGGTCCCTCGTCCGAACGACTGCGTCAACGGCGCGTTCCAAATCATGAACCAGGCGCTCAGGGCGGCCCAGCGGCGAGGGTTCAACCTGTCGCGCTTCCAGCGGGCCATCCTCTACCTGCCGTGCGACGCCGGCGGCCTCCTCGGCTTCGCCACCGTCCCGGGCCAGCACGTGTGGCTGTTCAACACGATCGGCCTCCACGTCGTGGTCCACGAGCAGGGCCACAACCTCGGCCTGCAGCACGCCTCGTCACGGGTGTGCCGGAGTCCGCAGTGGCGTTGGGTGACGTGGGGCCCCAGGTGCCGGGTCATCGAGTACGGCGACGAGATCGACGCGATGGGGAACCTCCGCCCGGGGCACTTCAACGGGTTCTACAAGGCCCGGCTGGGCTGGCTGCAGCGAGGGGCGGGCGTGCGGTCCACTCGCACCGTGACCCTGCGGCCCGCCGAGACCATCGGACGGGGGCTCAAGGCGGTCCGCGTGCGGGCCGGACGGGCGACGTACTGGGTCGAGTACCGCACCCGAGCGGGTTACGACCGGTCGATGCCCGCAGGCAGCAACGGCGTGCAGATCCGCTTCCAGCGGGGCTCCCGGACCCAACTGCTCGACGCCGGTCCGGGCAGCACGGCCGGCGCCCACGAGTTCTCCGACACGCACCTGCCTGCCGGCAGCAGCTGGACGACTCCGCAGAACGTCCGCATCGCCGTGCTCCGGCAGCGCCGGTTCGAGGCCACCGTGGCGATCAGGTACCGGACCGCGGCCAAGGCGCCCGGCCGCCCGGGGCCCGTCCGGGTCCAGGCCCTGGACGACGCGGCCCGGATCACGTGGACGCGGCCCGCCGACAACGGCTCGATCATCCGGCACTACGTGATCATCCGCAACGACGGGGCGGCGAGGACGATCAGGACTTTCGCCGGGTTGCGCCGGTCGTACGTGTGGCCAGGGCTCTCCCAGACCCAGACGTACCGGTTCGCCGTCCGCGCCGTGAACCAGATCGGGCGCTCGCCGGCCGCCGCGTCACCGCCCGTCCGCCCCCGCTGACGCCGCGCCCCAACGATGAGGATCGGCCTTCGGATCGGTCTGAAAGAGCGATGAGTGACTTGAACAAGCAGTTCACCGCGACCCTCCAGAAGAGTCCGAACAAGGGCGGCTGGACCTATGTCGTGATGCCGGGATCGGCCGAGTTCTTCGGCACGCATGGGCTCGTCAAGGTCCGCGGGACGGTGGACGGACACCCGTTCCGCAGCGCCTTCATGGCCATCGGCGACGGCACTCACAAGCTCCCGATCAAGGCCGACGTGCGCAAGGTCATCGCCAAGCAGGCCGGCGACACGGTCACGATCCGCCTGGACGAACGCCTCGACGCTTGACGCTCAGGGCGTCGTCGTGGGCGTCGGGTCGATGAGGATCGTCTCCTCGTAGAGCGTCGGGGGCGAGCCGCCTGGTGGCGGGTCCTCGTCGGAGCACGCGCCGAGCGCGAGCCCGGCGAGCGCGACCGCCACCACCGCCACGGAACGGGGTCGGGAGCTGCGCATGGCCGACGTATACCCGGCGTCGGCGCGACCGACTCGCGCGACTAGCGTCGATCTCGTGGCCAAGCACGGCGACCTGCAGGCCTTCATGCGCGACGTTCCGTTGTTCAAGGGCCTCCTCCGGTCCGAGCTCGACCGCATCGCGCTGGTGATGAACCCGCGGCCGATGTCGGCCGGCGACGTCATCTGCACGGAGGGCGAACCGGGGCGCGAGTTCTACCTGATCGAAGTCGGCGAGGCGACCGTCGAGCGGGGCGGACAGATCCTCGCCAAGCTGTCCACGGGCGATTACTTCGGCGAGCTCGCCCTCCTCGACGGTGGGCCGCGATCGGCCACCGTGCGAGCGCTCAGCGACGGCCGGCTCTACGTCCTGAACGACCAGAGCTTCACCGCCGTGCTCAACGAGGTGCCCGCGCTGGCGCAGAAGCTGCTCGCCGCGCTCGCCCGGTGGGTCCGCGAGCAGGACTCCGCCGCGAGGCAGCGCGACCGCGACTGATGCGGACGGCTCAGCCGTCCGACGCCCGCCAGAGCCGGATCGGGGCCGGGAGGCCCTTCATCACCACCGGCCCGAGTTCCTCGAACCACACCGCATCCGGGCTGACGGCGGTGCGCACCGCGTCGGAGACGAGGACCTCTCCCGGCGCAGCCACGTCGGCGATGCGCGACGCGACGTTGACGTCGTTGCCCACCAGGTCCGCGCCACGCTGAAGGGCGCGGCCGTGGTGCATCCCGACGCGGATCCACAGCGGCAGCCCGGTCGTCGCCGATTCCTCCTCGAGCACGCGGCGCAGGTCGAGGGCGCAGCGGAGCGCGCCCTGCGGCGCCGGGAACCAGAGGAACAACCCATCCCCCAGCTCCTTCACGATGCGCGCCGAACCGGGCAGCACGGACCGCACGAGGCGGTCCTGGGTCGCCAGGAGCTGCAGCGCCTCGGCATCCCCGCGGGTCGCCGTGAACTCGGTGAAGCCGACGAGATCGGTGAACACGATCGTGCCCTCGATGGCTTCGACCGCCGGTCGGGGGGGTGCAGCCATCACGCCGTGACGAGGCGGACGGTGCCGCTCACGTTGGCCAGGTCGACGATGACGTCGTCGCCCGGTTCGAAGCTGCTCCGGACGGTGCCTCGGCCGGAGAACCGCACCGCCGGGCGCACGCCGGCGGGCAATGCGATCGTGATCGAGCCGGAGACCGTACCGGCGCGCACCGGTCCTCGACCCGCCGAGACGATGTTGACCCGCCCGCTCACGGTGCGCACCTGCACCCCGCCCGCCGCGCCGTCGAGCCCGACCGAGCCGGACACGGTCGAGATCTCGGCGTCGCCGGTCGCCCCGAGCGTGATCCGGCCGCTCTTGGTCGACACCCGGCACCGCCCGTCGCAGTGGGCGAGCTCGACGGACCCCGAGAGCGTCCGCAGGTCGGCCTCCGCCGCCGCCCCGGCCCGGATCGACCCGCTCTGCGAGGTGACCCCGATGCTCCCGTACCGGCCGCTCAACTCGACCCGGCCCGAGCGGGTCCCGACGATGACGTCCGCTCCCGCAGGACACCGCACCTCGATCGAGCTCGACGGCTGGGCCGGGCCGATCTCCACCGCGCCATCCGCGCTCGTGTGCGCCACCCCGCCCCGATCGACCACCACGTCGGTGCGGTCCTCGGCGGTGACGGTGACCCGGCCAGAGACGGCGCTGATGCGCAGGCGCACCGGGGAGTTCGTCGTCGGCGGCATGCCGGCATTCTCGCGCCGCGATAATGCGAGGCGATGGAGCAGCCGAAGGGGGGCCTGACCCTCGTCTTCACGGACATCGAGGGCTCGACCGTGCTGCTGCGCGAGCTGAAGGGCTCGTACGGCCTCCTGCTGCGGGTCCACCAGAGCATGCTGGAGCGCGCCTTCGACGAGCATCGCGGGCGCTCGATGGGCAGCGAGGGCGACAGTCTCTTCTACGTCTTCCCGACCGCGCGCGACGCCATCTCCGGCGCGGTCACGGCCCAGCGCCGGGTCGAACAGCACAGCTGGCCGGACGGCGTCCGTCTCCGGGTCCGCATCGGGATCCACAGTGGGCCGGTGACGATCTCAGGCGGCGAGTACGTGGGCCTGACCGTGCACGAGGTGGCGCGCATCTGCGCCGTCGCCCACGGTGGCCAGATCGTCTGCTCCTCGGCCGTGGCCAACGCAGTCGGTCGCGATCATCCGGCCGCCGCGCTCCGTGACCTCGGTCAGTTCGTCCTTCGTGGGTTCCCCGACGGCACCCGCCTGTTCCAGGTGTGCGCCGAGGGACTGGCCGACGAGTTCCCGTCGCTCCGCGACACCGTTCGGGCCGGCGGCACCCGGATGTCCGTCTGGTTCCGGGACCCGCCTGCTGCCCGGCCGGTCGGTCCGGCTCCGCCGACCGCGTTGAGCTTCGAGACCGTCACGGGTGAGCCGCTGGGACGCGGCACCGAGGTCGAGATCCTCCCCGCGGCCCAGGAGCGCGCGGGAGCCTTCCGTCTGCTCGTGCGGCGGGAAGGGCACGTCGAGGAGGAGTACGACGGCCTCACTGTCGGCGGCCCGATGGATGCCGCCGCGGTGGTGAACGCGCACTCGCGGTTGATCCGCATCACCGCGGCGGCGAGGCCGTGAACGGCTCCAGGAGTCGGCGGCTCGGCGATCTCGTCCCCGGATGAACACCGCGCCCGACCTCGACGAGCGCGTGATCGCCACCGCCCTGGCCTCGGGTTGGGCACTCGACATCGATTCGCTGGAGTACGCGGCCGTCGGCTTCGGCAGCCATCACTGGATCGCCGTCGGCCGGGATGGACGCCGATGCTTCGTGACGGTCGACGAGCTGGATCGGCCTGCTGGCGCGCCGGAGCTCGCGTTCACCCGTCTCGCCGCCGCTTTCGAGACGGCGCGACGACTGCGGGACGGCGGGCTCGAGTTCGTCGTCGCGCCGACCCCGGACGATCGCGGGAACGTGCTGTGCCGCCTCACCGACAGGTTCACGATGTGTGTGTTCCCCTACCTCGAAGGCGCCGCCGGCCGCTTCGGCGAGTACGGGTCGACGGCGGAGGTCCGCGCCGTGCGTGCCCTCCTCGAGCGGCTGCACGAGGCCACGGCCATCGTGACCGACGTCGCCCGGCGCGAGGACTTCACGCTCCCCTGCCGGCCGCAGCTGGAGGCCGCCCTCGCCGCGCTCGACGCACCGTGGACGGGCGGGCCGTACGCCGAGTCGACCCGGCAACTGCTCACGGGGATCGTGGACGAGCTGACGGCCGCTCTCGAGATCCACGACCGCCTCGTCACCACGGTGCGCTCCGAGCCAGGGCGCTGGGTCGTGACCCACGGTGAGCCGCACGCGGGCAACGTGATCTGGACCGACGACGGACCCGCGCTCGTGGACTGGGACACGGCCCTCATCGCGCCGGGCGGACGGGACTGGTGGCATCTGCGCCCGAGCGACGACGCCGCCGACGAAGACGTCGACGCGGGCCTCTACCGGCTGCGCTGGGACATCACGGACATGGCCCTCTACGTCACCGAGTTCCGCGAGCCGCACGTCATGACCGCGGACACCGCGGCCGCCTGGCACCACCTCCAGCGCTACGCCGAACAGATCGGGGCGCGGATCAGTCGGTGAGCTCGCCGGCGAGCAGCTCCATCAGCAGCCCGTCGTGCCAGGACCCGTCCGCCGACCGCTCGTACTGGCGCATCACACCGACCGGTCGGAAGCCGACCTTGGCGTAGCACCGGATGGCGGCGGCGTTCGCCGCCGCGGGGTCGATGACGAGGCGGTGGTGGCCCTGCTCGTCGATGAGGTGGCGGGCGAGGGTGCGCACGGCGTCGGTACCGATCCCGCGCCCGTGCACCGCCGGATCGAGGTACAGGTCGATGCTCGCGTGGGCGTACATCGGGTCCTCCTCGGCCTCCCACTGGATCGCTCCGACGATCCGGGCCTCGATCTCGACGACGAGCACGTGCAGCCCGGGAGTGTCGAGATCGTCCAGCAGTTCGGCGATGAGGTCCTCACTCCCACCCCACCACTGGCGCACCTCGGGCTGGGCTCTGATCGTTGTCAGGGCCACCGCGTCGGCCGCCGTGGCCCGGCGCAACGTGACGAGCTTCCCGCGCAGCACGCCCCCACGCTAGGGACCGGCCGCCGGCGCGGCTCTACGATCGCCAACCGATGCCGCACGTCAATGCGTTCCCCGGCCACGCAGGCCGTCGCTGGCCGCTCGCTCGCTGGCGCTCGCTCGCTCGCCCTGTCAGTCGGGTGCACCGATGACCACTACGGCGTTCCCCGGCCACACCGCATACTGCCCGCGCAGTTGCTGGCCGCTCCCTCGCTGGCGCTCGGTCGCTCGCATCAGAGAGAGGGTGCACCAGTGACCGGGAGCGAGGGCGAGCTCGCCGGCCGGGTGGCGATCGTCACCGGGTCGTCGAGCGGGATCGGAGAGGCGACCGCCGAGCGGCTCGCCGCGCTCGGCGCCAACGTGGTCGTCAACTCGTCGTCCTCGGTGGACGCCGGCGTGGCCGTGGCCAAGCGGCTGCCGACCGAGGCGATCTACGTCCAGGCCGACATCAGCGACCAGGGCCAGGGTCAGCACCTGCTCGACCGGACGCTCGAGCACTTCGGCCGCCTGGACATCCTCGTGAACAACGCCGGCTGGACGACGCTCATCCCCCACACCGACCTCGACGCCCTCACCGACGAGATCTTCCGGCGCACGTTCGAGGTCAACGTGTTCGGCACCTGGTGGCTCACGAAGGCCGCCATCCCGCACCTGCGCGAGTCGCCCGACCCGAACGTGGTCATGATCACCTCGATCGCCGGCCTCCGGCCGATCGGGTCGTCGATCGCCTACGCGATGACGAAAGCGGCGCTCAACCACCTCACCACGCTGCTCGCCAAGTCCTGCGGCCCCGTCCGCGTCAACGCGGTGGCGCCCGGTCTCGTCGCCACGCCGTGGACGGCCGACTGGAAGGCGCAACACGAAGGGATCGCCGCGATCGCACCGCTGCACCGCGCCGCCACCCCCGACGACTGCGCGGAGGCGGTCGTCGGTCTGATCCGTAGCCGATACACGACGGGCCACATCCAGATCGTGGACGGCGGCACGAGCCTCGTGCTCTGACGTGGACGTCGCCGCTCTCCTCCTCGAGCTGTACGGCCGGATCCCGCCCCTCGCTCGGCGCGTGGTCCAGGGGTTGAACGTGGACCGGCTGACCGAACCGGTGGCACCCGGCGCGAACACGATCGCCTGGCTCGTCTGGCACCTCGCGCGCGTCCAGGACCACCACGTCGCCGAGCTGCTGTACGCCGACCAGCTCTGGGTCACGGGCGGATGGGCACGGCGGTTCGGACTCGACGCGGACCCGGACAACACGGGCTATGGGCACACGGCGGCCGACGTGGCGTCCGTCCGGCCGGAGCGGCCCGAGGTGCTGCTCGAGTACCTCGCCGCGGTCGACGATCGCACCCGGGAGCTGCTGGCCGGCCTGACCGCCGACGACCTCGACCGCGTCGTCGATAGCCGATGGGTCCCGCCGGTCACGTTGGGCGTGCGGTTGGTGAGCATCGCCGACGACGGCCTGCAGCACGTCGGGCAGGCGGCCTACGCCCGCGGCCTGATCGAACGGAGCGCGAAGAGAGGAGCCCCATGAGCGCGAACGAGAGTCGGACCTACGAGCAGATCGTCGTCGAGCCGGTCGACGCCGTGCTGCGGATCACGTTGAACCGCCCGGAGCGGCTCAACGCCTGGACACCGACGATGATGGCCGAGCTCACGGCGGCGGTGACCGCAGCCAACGACGACCCATCCATCGGCGCCATCCTCGTCACCGGGGCGGGCCGCGGCTTCTGCGCCGGCGCCGACATCGAGGCGGTGTTCGAGCACCAGCTCGGTGGCCCCGACGGCCGGTCCGACTCAGCGCCGCGGGCGGAGCGACCGGTCGACTGGGTCGCGCTGTGCCGCGAGTCGAAACCGCTCGTGGCCGCGATCAACGGCGCGGCGATTGGCGTCGGCCTGACGCTCGTGCTCCCGTTCGACCAGCTCGTCGCGGCCGAAGGGGCCAAGTTGTCGGCCCGGTTCGTCAAGATGGGTCTCGTCCCGGAGCTCGCCTCGTCGCACTGGCTGGTGAGCCGGTGCGGCTTCGGCGCCGCGTCCTGGCTCGCCCTGAGCGGGGCCACCGTCCTCGCCGAGGAGGCGCGGGAGCTGGGGCTCGTCGATCGGGTGACCTCGCCGGAGACATTGCTCGACGAGGCGATGACCATCGCCGGTGCGTTCGCCGAGAACCCGCCGACGCAGCTGCGCCTGATCAAGCAGCTGTTGACGCTGAACGCGGCCGAGACGGACCTCGCCGTCGTCCAGCGGCGCGAGCTCGACGCGATCCAGACCTGCTACCGCTCACCGGAGCACGCCGAGGCGGTGCGGGCGTTTCTGGAGAAGCGCCCGCCGGTCTTCCGGTAGGCCGCGGTCCGCACTCAGAGCCGGTCGAGGTCGTCGGCGTCGGCGTCGTCGACCGGGCGCCCGCACGTCGGGCACCACGGCCGCAGCTCGAGCGGCGTGCCGCAGGTGCCGTGATAGGGGACGCCGGGCAGGACACCGTCGACGCGCATTGCCCACGAACCGAGCACGGCGAGGGCACCGGCGAGCTCTCGGCCGTCGGCCGTCAGCGCGTACGAGTGGCGGACCGGCCGGGTCGAGTACGGCGTGGCGACGACGAGGCGCTCGGCCTCGAGGCGCCGGAGGCGGGCGGCGAGGACGTTCGGCGCGATCCCCGGGAGCGCCTCGCTCAGCTCGCCGAAGCGACGCGGGCCGTCGAGGAGCGCCTCCACGACGAGCAGGGTCCAGCGGTCCCCGACCCTGGTCAGCGCCCGATCGAGCGGGGCCGCTTCGATGGTCGGATTGTGGCCGGTGGCGAGCACGACGGGAGAGTCTATAGTCACTAGCAGATTGCAAGTGACACTCCAGGAGGTGCACTGATGCTCGACGAACTGCAGGCCGCGATCGGGTCGGTCACCGAGCGCATCGGTCCGGCGACGGTGACGATCGGCCGGGATCGGCGGGGCACCGGCATCGTGATCGCGCCCGGCCGGATCCTCACCAACGCCCACAACCTGCGCGACCGCACGACCCAGATCGGCTTCGCCGACGGCACGACGACCCAGGGCGAGGTGCTCGGGGCCGACGCCGACGGTGACCTCGCCGTCCTCGGGGTCGAGCCTGCCGGCGAGACCGCCGTGGCCGACTGGGCCGAGACCGCGCCGGCCGCCGGCCAGGTGGTGTTCGCCGCCGGCCGGGGCCGGCAGGGGTTGCGGGTCACGTTCGGGGTCGTCAGCGGGGTCGAGCGGACCTTCCGCGGGCCGCGTGGCCGCCGGATCAGGGGCAGCGTCGAGCACACCGCCCCGCTCGCTCGCGGCTCCTCCGGCGGGCCGCTCCTCGACGCCGACGGGCGGCTCGTCGGCATCAACACCCATCGCCTCGGCGACGGCTTCTATCTGGCGATCCCCGCCGACGCCGGGCTCCGCGAGCGGGTCGACCGTCTCGCCGCCGGCCGGTCACCGCGGCGCCGCCGGCTCGGCATCGCCGTGGCGCCTTCGTTCGTGGCCCGGCGCCTGCGCCGCGCCGTGGGACTCCCCGAGCGCGACGGCCTGCTCGTCCGCGGTGTCGACGACGGCTCCCCGGCAGCAGCGAGCGGCCTCCTGACCGGCGATCTCATCGTCACCGCCAACGGCACCGACGTCCGCAACGCCGACGACCTGTGGGCCGTCCTCGATTCGTTGAGTGGCGACGAGGTGGACGTGGTCGCGCTCGGCATCGTGCGCGGGACGGACGAGCTGACGATCGAGGTGAGGTTCGAGGACGACGCCTCCTGACGGCCGCGGCGCCGTTGTTAGGGTGCCGTCGACATGAGCGCGCCGGAGATCACGATCTCGGCCGAGCCGCTCGACGAGCCGGAGTCGCGGCAGCTGCTCGTCGACCTCGACGAATACCTCAACAGCCTGTACCGGCCGGAGGAGAACTTCCTCGACCTCCCCGCCGAGGACGTGACGGATGGTCGCGGCACGTTCCTGGTCGCGCGAGACGCCGGCGTCGCCGTCGGGTGCGGAGCGATCCGGCGCATCTCACCGACGACCGGTGAGGTCAAGCGGATGTTCGTCGCCCCGGAAGCACGCGGGCGCGGTGTCGGCGGCCGCATCCTCGCCGCGCTCGAGGAGTGGGCCGCGTCGGCGGGCATGACCCGACTCGTGCTCGAGGCCGGCGACCGTCAGCGCGAGGCCATCCGCCTGTACGAACGGGCCGGCTTCGTCGCCATCCCGTGCTTCGGCGAGTACGCCGACGCCGTCCTCAGCCAGTGCTTCGAGAAGGTCATCGCCGACAGGTAGTGCCCAAAGTCACGGCCGCGAGACGACGAATGCGGAATGTTCGGGTGTCCATCCGCCTTAAGGTCGGCAACGAATGATGTTGCGGAGGCAATGCGGTGAACGAGATCAATCAGCACGTGGGACAAGGCGACGTCATCGAGTTCACGTTGCACGGTGAGCGGCGGACGGCCGAGGCGATGCTCGTGACGGACGACGGCGTCGTCCTGCTCGACCTCTTCGACGGCGACCGCCCGGCGTGGGCGCGAGTCGACCTCCTCGAGGACGTCACCGTGTACCGGCCCGACGCCGACGAGGCGCTCGTCGCCGCCTGACCCCGCCGTTCTTGCATCTCGTTTGCCGCGCTGTGGCGCGCCAAGTAGATGCAAGAACCCGTTAGAGGTCGAGGACCTCGATCAGGGTGTACTCGCCCGCCTTGCCGGGCAGCACGCAGCGGAAGGAACGACCGACTTCGACCTCGCCGTCGAGCTCGGCGAGGGTCGCGTCGGAGACGAGCAGCCGGGTGCCGTGGAGCTTGTTCGCCTGCTCGATGCGGCTGGCGACGTTCACCGTGTCCCCGATCGCGGTCACCGCCGGCGAGGTCCCCCACAGCGGCCCGATGATCGTCGGTCCGAAGTGGACGCCGACATTGAGGTCGAACGAGCGCCCGTAGAGCTCCTCCAGCGCCGCCCGTCGTTCATCGGTGTCCCGGAGCATCTCCACCGCTGACCGCACGGCGCGGCGGCTCGGCGAGTCTCCTCGTGCGGGCGCGAACAGCGCCATGACGCCGTCGCCCATGTAGCTGGTGATCACGCCGCCGTTGCGCTCCACCGCCCGGCTCAGCTCGCGCACGTGGCGCTGCAGCACATGGATGACGTCGTAGGGCAGCAGTGCCTCGGCGAACGACGTGAACCCCCGGATGTCGGCGAACAGGATCGCCGCTTGCACCTCCTGCCCGATGGGCGTGGTCGGCGCCCGCGGGCGGAACCGGCGCCCGAACGCCCAGCGCGCCGGCCCCCACGCCCGCTGGCGGAAGCCCGGGCGCAGATCGGCGAGCTCGACGTCGCGGTCGTCGAGGACCAGACGGCGGATCGTGACGTCCTCTGTGATCTTCGCCTGACAGGCGAGCCGGAACTCCGGCGCGAGCTCCAACCGGTCGGCGATCACTCGCTCCTTGGCACTCCGCTCGGCGCAACCCCTCCATCCCTCGACTACGACCACCCGGCACGTCGAGCACGACGCGTGTCCGCCGCAGGCGTGGGCGAACGGGACGCCGGCGCGCAGCGCGGCGGAGAGGATCGACTCCGCCGGGCGACACTCGACGAGCCGCTGATCAGGCAGGATGTAGAGGTTCGGCACGTCCGGTCAGCGCTCCGGTCCGGAGCATACGGGTTGGGCGAAGCACCCGGCCGAGGGGTTCGCGAGGAACTTTGAACCGAACCTCGCTCCCGCCCGTAGAGCACCCCACACGCCGGCACCCCCGCCGGCGGGCACACCGGATGAGGAATCATGACCACGACAAAGAATCACTCTCGAGCCGCGCGCCGGCTCGGCCTCGCCGCGGGCATTGGCGCCGTCGCCGCGGTGCTGGTGACCGCGGGCCCGGCGTCGGCCGCGCAGGCGAACACGGCCTGGATCGCCCACGACACGCTTTTCGTCAACGGCAGCAATCACGACGACCGCATCGCCCTGCGGCTGAAGGCGGGGGCGCCGTCGATCCTGGAAGTCGACTTCGGCGACGACGGCAGCGCCGAGCGCAGCTTCGACCGCGCGAAGTTCAGCAAGATCAAGGTGAACGCCTTCGGAGGCGACGACCAGATCCGCATCGACCAGGTCAACGGCGCCTTCGCCGACGAGGCGATCACGGTCTACGCCGGCAGCGGCAACGACCGGTTCGACGGCGGTGACGGCGCGGAGCGCTTCTACGGCGGATGGGGTCACGACGCGGCGGACCCCAACCGCGGGGACGACACCGGCATCATGGGTCCCGGGTCGGACAGCTTCCGCTGGGACCCGGGCGACGGCAGTGACGTCGTCGAGGGCCAGGACGGCTGGGACACGCTCGACTTCAACGGCGCCGGCGCCGACGAGAACATGAGCCTGTCCCCGAACGGGGGGCGCTCGGTGTTCCTGCGTGACGTCGCCAACATCCGCATGGACATGGACGGCGTCGAGAAGCTCGACCTGACGGCGCTCGCCGGAGTCGACACGTTCACCGCCAACGACATGACCGGCACGGACTTCCGCGTCGCGGCGGTCGATCTGCAGGGCCCGACGGGTGGTCCTGACGGTCAGGCCGACCTCGTGACCGTCAACGGCAGCGCCCGCTGGGACCGGATCTTCCTCGGGACCCAGGGTTCGACCGTCGTCGCCGACGGCCTGCAGACCCAGGTGCGCATCGCCGGCAGCGAGCGCCTCGACAAGGTCCAGGTCAACACGCTCGGCGGCAACGACCGCGTCCTCGTGGACGGCACGGTCTTCGCCCTCATCGGCATCGACGTCGATCTGGGTCCTGGCCAGAGCTGACCGACTCAGTGATCGGAGCGGGGTCCCTCGTGGGGCCCCGCTTCGGCGCGTCCGGCACCCGTGAGACGTAGCCCGACGTCGATCAGCACGCAGGACGCGGCGACGGTGCCGGCGATCCACCCCGCGTAGTCGGCGGGCGGGATCTCGAGGAGGAAGAAGTCGGCGATCGGTCCGATCAAGAACGCGCCGACGCCCATCGCGATGAGGACCACGAGCAGGACGAGCCGGATGGTGTCGAGCGGGCGGGCGAGCTCGAAGAGCACCCACAAGCCGATCGCGGTCAGGGTGAGCGCGGCCGCGCTCTGGGCTTCCTCGATGGTCTGGCCCAGCCGGCCGTGGCCGAACTCGTAGACGAACATCGTCGCCGCACCCATCACCAAGCCACAGGGGATGGAGAAGCGCAACACGCGGCGGACGAACCCGGTGCGCACCGGTTCGTGGCTGGGCTGGAACGAGAGCACGAACCCGGGGATACCGATCGTGAGCGCGTCGACGACGGTCAGGTGACGCGGTCGCAGCGGGTACCGCGAACAGCAGGATTCCTGTCAGCACGGCGAGCACCGCCGCCCAGACCGTCTTGGTGAGGAACAGCCGGGCGACGCGCTCGATGTTGGCGATCACGCGCCGGCCTTCGGCGACCACGCTCGGCAACGTGGCGAAGCGGTTGTCGAGGAGGACGATGTCGCTCACCGACTTGGCGGCCGGCGTCCCGGAGCCCATCGCGATCCCGAGGTCGGCGTCCTTGAGGGCCAGCGTGTCGTTGACCCCGTCGCCGGTCATGGCGACGACCTCCCTGCGTCGCTGGAGGGCGTGCAACAGCGTGCGCTTCGCCTCGGGGGTGACCCGACCGAACACGGCCGTCGCGTCAGCGAGCTCGGCGAGCGCGTCCGGTTCGTCGGGCAGCTCGCGGGCGTCGACGTACCGGTCGGCGCCGGGGACGTTGCACCGCCGCGCGATCGCGGCGACGGTGACCGGGTTGTCGCCCGAGATCACCTTCGGGCGGACGTTCTCGCGCAGGAAGTACTCGACCGTGTCGGCAGCGTCCGGCCGCACCTCGTCGCTGAACAGGACCAGCGCCGCGGCGGCGATGTCGTCGGGCACCGAACGGCCGTCGGGCAAGGAACTGGCTTGGGCGAGGAGCAGCACGCGCAGACCCTCCTCGGCAAGAGTCGCGACCCGTTCGACCTCGTGATGGTCCCCGGGCAGCAGGACCTCCGGGGCTCCGACGTACCACGCCCCGCCCGTCGCGAACTCCACCGCCGTGTACTTGTGCGTCGAGTCGAACGGCACCCGGTCGATCACTGACCATCCGGGGTCGTCGGGATGGGCGACCTGGATCGCCTTCATCGTCGCGTTGGGGAACTCGTCGGCCGCGGCGACGGCGGCGAGCGCCGTCTCGACCCGGCCGTCGCCGCCGGCGGGCGCGGCGCCGGTCAGCAGCTCGACCTTCTCGAGCGTGATCGCACCGGTCGTCAGCGTCCCCGTCTTGTCCGAGGCGAGCACGGTCACGCGGGCGAGGCTTTCCACGGCTTGCAGCCGCTGGACGAGCACCTGCTTGCGGCCGAGCCGGATCACCGCCACCGTCTGGGCCATGCTCAGCAGGAGCACCAACCCTTGCGGGACGAGCGCGACCACGCCGGCCACGACCCCGAGCAGGGTCGTGTGCACCGACTCCTCCTCGCTGGCCCGCTGGCCGAAGTAGAGCATCAACGCCGCCGGCGGGATCGCCCACGTGACGAAGCGGAGGATGCGGTCGATCCCCTTGGCGGTCTCCGACTTCGGGGAACGGAACTGCTTCGCCTCGGCCGTCAACCGCGCCGCGTAGGAGTCGTCGCCGACCGCAGTGGCGCGCGCCATCCCACCGCCAGCAGTGACGAAGCTGCCCGACTTGACGTCGTCGCCGACGACCTTGTCGATGGCGTCCGACTCGCCCGTGAGCAGTGACTCGTCGACGGCCAGCCCGTCGGAGTCGAGCACCTCGCCGTCGACCGCGATCTGGTCACCCGGGGCGAGCTCGAAGACGTCGTCGATCACCACCGCTTCGCTGGCGATCTCCTGGCGGGCACCGTCGCGCCACACCGCGACCTTCGGCGCGCTGATGAGCGTCAGCCGGTCGAGTGTCGTCTTCGCCCGCCACTCCTGGACCACGCCGATCACGAGGTTGAGGATCATGACGAAGCCGAACAGCGCGTCGCGCCACTCGCCGAGGGCGATCACGATCGCCATCAGCACCGCGATCACCGCGTTGAACCGGGTGAAGGCGTTGGCGCGGATGATCTCGCCCACGGTCCGGGACGGGCGGTCGTCCGTCCGGTTGACGCGGCCGGCAGCGATGCGCTCTTCGACTTCGGCCCTGGTCAGCCCGGCCCCGGTCGTCGCGGCGGTGGCTTCGCTCACGTCCTGAACCTAGTGACGAGCGTCGCGCCGCCCTTGATCTGGGTGCGGACTCAGCTGTTCACGAGGGCGCGCATGCCGATCCGGTCGGCCAGCCGGTGGCCCTCGTCGAGCACTCGTCGGGCGACCGCCGGCCGGAGGTCCTCCAGCACCGCGGCGATGTCGAGCAGGATGCGCGCCCGGTGCGGAGCGCTCGCCGACTGCCGGAGGGCGCCGTTGAGATGGTGCAACCCCGAGGTGAGATTGCCCCCCACGACCGCGCTCAGCCCGACGTAGCGACGGGTCGGCCCGAGGTGGGCGACCGGCCAGCCGAGCAAGACCTGCCGGTCGGAGTGGGCGGCGAGCAGCATCGACACGCATCGCGCGGTGCATCGGTCGGCCGGTATGGCGCAACCGGCCACGTCCATGCGGAACAGGGCCTCGGCGACGAACGCAAGGGCCGCGATGCGGTGGGGCCCGCGCGGCAGGGCACGGAAGTCGTCCGTCTGCGCCGCCATCGGCCGCAGCCGGTCACCGGCCGACGCGCCCAACCCGCAATCGGCCTGTAGCCAGGCGATCGCGATGTTCCACAGCGGGATCCGTCCGTCCGCCGGGCGGTGGGCGTCGAGCTGGGCGACGAGCTGCGGTGACATCGCACCACGTTCGCGGACGAGCACGACCTGCTGGCCGGCGACGACCTGGCGGGCGGTCGTGCCCCCGAACTCGCGCCCGAGCCGCTCGGCCGCGCTGATCGCCTCGGCCGCGTCGTCGAACGTCCCGTCGTGGAGGCTCCACAGCGCGTCCAGGGTCGCCGCGATGTACCCCTGAACGGGTGAGCCGGTCGCCGTGGCGAGGGCGCGATAGGCGTTGCTGTCCCGCCGGGCCCGCTCGTCGTCGCCGAGCCGGATGCGGTCGACGAGCGAGGCGAGGATCGCGTTCCCCGTGAGGTACGAGGAGCCCCTGGCCAGTTGGCGCATCCTGACCGCCATCTGCAGCGTGCGGTCCGGCGGCTCGACATCGACCAGGCCCTTGCGCACCCACATGAGGACCTCGGCCGCGTCGCCGGCTTCGAGCTGGTCGACGACGGCGGCGGCTGACCGGGCGAGCGTCGTCGAGTCCGGTCCGGCGCCGGTCACTCCGTCCTGGTAGGTGCCACCCGCGAGACACGCCTGGAGGCGGGCGCGCAGCGTCACCTCGTCCTCCGGCACCCGGGCGAGGAGCGATTCGAGGCGGTCGGCGAGAGTGCCGTTCCAGCGCACCGGATCCCAGCACATGTGGGCCATCAGCAGCGTCGCCTCGGCTTCGGCGACGACGTCGCCCAGGGTCTGGGCGAGCTCGGCCGCGGCCCGGAGGTCGCGCTCGGCGGCGTCCCACTCGGCGGCCAGGCGCCGCGCCCGCGCCTGGCGGAGCAGGATCGCCAGCTGCTCGTCGGGACGAGCCATCTCCCGCGCCCGCTCGTACAGCGAGATCGCCGTGGCCGTCTCGTACGGCGCGAGCGTGTCGGCGGCCCGCACGAGCGCGCCGAGCCCGATCGTCGTCGCCAAGCCGCCGGTGTCGGCGCGGCCGGCGTGATGGGCGATCGCGGCAGCGCACGAGGCGAGCTCGATCGGGTCGGACGTGTGCACGAGCTGTCGCTCGAGCAACTCGAGCACCCGTTGGTGGAGGGCGCGGCGGCGATGCGGCTCGATCGCCGCGTACGCCGCCTCCTGCCAGGCGCGGTGGGTGAACGCGGCCCGGGCGTCCACCCGGTGGACCTCGATGCCCGTGTCGAGCTCCGCCGCCAGCGCGCAGACGGCGTCGCGCTCACCGTCGAGGATCTGCTCGACCAGGTTCAGGTCGAACTGTGTGCCTTCGGCGAGCACGGCGGCAACGGCGAGGGCACGACGCGCGGCAGGCGGACGCGACTCGAGCCATCGTCCGAGCGTCGACACGACCGACGGCGCGGACCGCGGACTGACGGTGACCTCGACGTCGTCCGACGCGTTGAGCAGGGCCAGCGGAGTGCCGCCCGCTCGCCGGTGGAGGCACTCGACCTCGCGCTCGTCCACCGGCCGGCCCCGAACGCTGGCGAGGAATCGGCCGGCGGCCGCCAGGTCGAACGGCTCGAGCAGCGTGACGGTCGGGTCGTCGTCGACCCGCAGGCGGCCCCAGCAGCCATCGGGACGCAGACTCGCGACCACGCCGACCACGCCCAACGAGTCGCGGCCGAGCAGACCCATCACGTCGAGCAGCTCCTTGGTCGCCCGATGGACGTTGTCGAGCAGGAGGAGCACGGGCTGCTCGACGGCGCGGAGCACGGCTCCGGCGAGGCCAGCGGCGTGGTGAGTCGGAGAGGTCGGCTCGCGGCCGGAGACACCCTTCGGCTCGTCCATCGTCGGACCACCGAGAAAGCCGGCGATCTCGTCGGCGCGGCCGAGGACCTCGTCGGGCGGGTCCGGGCGGCGCAGGAGGTCGTGCCAGAGCGGGGTCAGGCCGGAACGTAGGACGCCTTGGACACCCGTGTTCTCCTCCACGTCGATGGCGATGGTCGACAGTCCGAGCCGCTCGCCCGCGTGCTGCTGCAGGTGTCCGAGCAGGTGGGTCTTGCCGGTGCCGGAGCCACCGACGAGGCGGTGGACCCCGCCCCGACCCTCGGCGACCCGCCGCGTGAAGCGCCACAGCTCGGCGAACTCGTGCTCCCGCCCGACCGGCGGCGGGGGCTCACCCGCCGGGTGGATGATCGCCGGCGCGGACGGGCAGCTTGGATGTGGTTGTTCCTCGACGACGAGCGTTGCCCAGCGGCGGGCCCGCTCGTCCGCCTCGTCGACGGGCCATTCCGCGAGCGCGGCGCGCGCTGCCGTTGGCCCGACCGTGTCCAGCTCCCGCACGATCCTCGCGTTCCAGACGGCCGGCGCGGCGTCCCCGTCTCTCGTCCACTGGACAAGGCGGGGCAGCGGAAGGGCGCTCGGCTGCTCCTGGGCGAGTTCGACGGCGAGCGTCCGCGCATGACACCGGCGGTCGAGGAGCTCCTCGCGTGCCTGGCCGAACGCGGTCCGACCGTCCTGGTCACCGAGCCCCTCCCACGCGGACGGACCGGTGCGCCACAGCTCGTCGGCGGCGAGCAGCACCCGGAGAGCCTCGGCCCGCTGCTCGCGCTCGACCATCGCATCGGCTTGAGCCACGAGCGCACGAAACCGGTCAGCATCCACGCGCACCGCGTCACGGTCGAGCTCGACGAGGCCTGACCGGGCGATTGGGACCCGGTGCACGGGCAGGTCGACGCCGAGCAGGCGGTGGAGCCGCGACAGCCGGGAGTCGATGCTGCCCGGCGACAGATAGAGCACCTCGCGGGCGAGGTCGAGCTTGCGGATGGGCTCGGCGGGGACGGCGAGCGCGACCAGGAGCGGGGCGACCTGCGCCGGCGGCTCCACCGCGACGCCGTCGACCGCGATCCGCAGCGGACCCAGTACGTCGACCTCGATGCTCATGCCCACGCGACCCTCCCTCCAGTGGCCGCCCGACCGCCGGGCACCAGGCTAGGCCCTCCCAGCAAGCCACGCGCAAGGCATGGCTGTTGGCTGTCACGCGCCGGCGCGCGATAACTGGGCCGCTAGCGACCAGTAGCGATTCGACCGTTGACCCCCCCGGGCGGCGGAACCGCGGCGGAACCGGGCGATCGCTACCGGTCGCGGCAAGGGAGGGAGTCCGAGACCCGGGCTCAGCCGGGTGAGTCGCGCTGGGCCCGGGCCCGTCGCTTGCCCTCGTGCATCGCGGCGACGCGTGCGACGGGGATGTCATGCCCTTCGGCGATCAGGTCGGCGGGAAGCCGCTGGGGCGACGGGAGCGCCGACGCCCACGGATCCCCATCGCCCAGCGTGTCGGCGGCGGTGAGGACGGTGTAGTTCGCCGGCGAGGTGTGCTCGAGCTCGTCCCACTCGATCGGGAACGAGACGGGGACCCCGGGACGAGCCCGCGGGCTGTAGGCGGCGACGACCGTCGCCCCGCCGGTGCGAGTGGAATCGACGAACACCTTGCCCCCACGGTCCGCCTTCACGAACGCGGTCGTGACCAGGGACGGGTCGAGACGCTCGGCTCGGTGGGCGATGGCCCGGGTCGCCGCGGCGGCGTCCTCCATCGTCGCCCTCCGTTCGATCGGCACGAAGACGTGCACCCCTTTCGCCCCGCTGGTCTTCACCGCGCCGGCCGAAGCCGACGTCGGCGAGCGCCTGACGGACGAGGAGCGCGGCGCCGACGGCGTGGGCGAAGTCGTCGGCGCGCGGTGGGTCGAGGTCGAGGACGAGGTGCGTCGCCCGGTCGAGGCGGTCGGCCCGGGACAGCGTCGGGTGGTACTCGACGGCCCGCTGGTTGGCGAACCACAGGAGCGTCCGGCGGTCGTTGCACAGCGCGTAGGTGACGGTGCGCTTCGAGGCCTCCGCCCACAGTGGCAGCGTCGCCACCCAGTCCGGCGTGTACTTGGGCAGGTTCTTCTGCATGAACGGGTCCTGCCCATGGGTGACCCGGATGACCGACAACGGGCGGTCGCGGAGCTCGGGGAGGATCCGGTCGTGCACCCGGTCGAGGTAGTCGACCATGTCCCGCTTGGTGACACCGGAGCCCTCGAACAACGGCTGGTCGAGGTTGGTGAGCTCCACGCCGTCGCGAGATTCGCTCTTGCGCGCCATCCGCGCAGGCTACGGTCACGCCGGAGTCCCTTGCAGCCAGGTTGCAGCCGTTCGGGCGGACGGTGGACGGGTTGTTGCGTTGCAGGAGGTGTAGCGGTGCGCGGTACCCACGGGTTGGCCCGGTCGGTGTTGGTGGCGGTCGCGATGGCGGGGGTGCCCACGGCGACTTCAGTGGCAGTGGAGGCGGCGCCTCCTGAGCCGCCCGATGAGGGCGCCAAGATCGATCCGGCCGTGATCGAAGCGGTCGACGATGGCGGGACGACGACGTTCTGGGTGCGATTGGGGGACCACGCCGACTTGAGCGCGGCCACCGCGATCACCGACTGGGCCGAACGCGGCGCGTACGTGGTCGACCAGCTGAAGGCCACCGCGACGGCGAGCCAAGCCCCGGTGCGCGCCCAGCTGGACGCCCGCGGCGCCAAGTACACGTCCTATTGGGTCACCAACGCCCTGCGCGTCCGCGGCGGCGAAGCGCTGGTCGACAAGCTGGCCGCCAACCCGGCGGTCGAGGCGATCACCGCGCCGGTCACCTACCAGGTCCCCGACCCCGTCGGCGGCTCCACTGATCGCAGCCGCGTCAACGCGGTGGAGTGGGGAATCGACCAGATCGGGGCCGACGACGTGTGGTCCCAGTTCGGCGTGCGGGGCGAAGGGATCGTCATCGCGAACATCGACACCGGGGTGCAGTTCGACCATCCGGCACTGGTCAACCAGTACCGCGGCAACCTCGACGGCGGCAGCTTCGATCACAACTACAACTGGTGGGATCCCACCGGAGTGTGCGGCACCCCGATGGCCACCCCGTGTGACAACCACGGACACGGCACCCACACGATGGGCACGATGGTCGGCGACGACGGAGCCGGCAACCAGATCGGGGTTGCCCCGGGCGCTCGCTGGATCGGCGTCAAGGGCTGCGAGAACAACAACTGTTCCGACGCCTCACTGCTGTCGGCCGGCCAGTTCGTGCTCGCCCCCACCGACTTGGCCGGCACCAACCCGCGTCCGGATCTGCGTCCCGACATCGTCAACAACTCGTGGGGCGGTGGTGGCAACGACCCGTGGTACCGGGACCTGGTCCAGGCCTGGCGGGCCGCCGGCATCTTCCCCCAGTTCTCCGGCGGCAACGACGGCGCGGCGGGCTGCGGGTCGGCAAGCTCCCCCGGCGACTACCCGCGAGTCCTACGCCGCCGGAGCGTTCGACATCAACGGCGCGATCGCCGGCTTCTCCGGCCGCGGCGCATCCCCCCTCGGTGGGGTGAAGCCCGATATCGCCGCGCCCGGGGTGAACATCCGCAGCAGCCTCCCCGGCAGCGCCTACGGCAGCGCCAATGGCACGTCGATGGCGTCCCCCCACGTCGCCGGCACCGTCGCCCTCATGTGGTCGGCCGGCCCCGGCTTCATCGGCAACATCGACGCCACCATCGAGGCGCTCGACATCGCCGCCCACGACGTGTCGGACCTCCAGTGCGGAGGCACCGCCGTCAACAACAACGTGTGGGGTGAAGGCCGGCTCGATGCCCTCGCCTCCGTCCAACTGGTCCGAGACGGCCCGCCGGAACCGGTCACCATCACCGGGACCGTCACCGACGGGTCCGGGCACGGCTGGCCGCTGTACGCCCGCATCGACATCGCCGGCACTCCGGGCGTCACCGTGTACACCGATCCGGAGACCGGGCAGTACACCGTCGAGCTCCTCGAACACCGCACCTACCAGCTCACCGCGACCGCGGTCAGCCCCGGCTACCGGCCCAGCGTGAGCGCGCTCACCGTTCCCTCGACCCCGACCACCCACGACGTCGCCCTCGCCATCCAGAGCAGCTGTACGGCTCCCGGCTACACGACTGCCACCGCCGCGCCGTACCTGAGCGAGACGTTCGACGGCACGGCCACGCCTCCGGGGTGGACGGTCGTCAATCGCACCGCCGTCCGGGGGCTGGCAGTTCACCGACTCGCGCAACCGGGGCAACCTCACCGGAGGCAGCGGCGGCTTCGCCATCATCGACAGCGACTCCTTCGGCATCGGCAACAGCCAGGACACCGACCTGATCACCCCATCGTTGAACCTGACGGCCGCCAGAGCCCCGATCGCCACGTTCAACAGCGACTACCGAGCCTTCCCCAACAGCATCGTCGACGTCGACTACACGACCGACGGAGGCACCTCCTGGACCAATCTGTGGCACAACACCACGACCGACCGGCGCGGGCCCCGAGTCGAGACGATCCCGATCCCCGCCGCCGGAGCGTCCAACGTCCAGCTCCGCTTCCGCTACCGAGGCACGTGGGCCTGGTGGTGGCAGATCGACAACCTCACGATACGCGACGCCTGTGGGCTCACTCCGGGCGGACTCGTCGTCGGAACGGTGTCCGACCTGGACTCGGGCGCCGCGCTCGACGGTGCCACCGTCACCAGTGACGACCAACCCGCCGACACCGCGACCACCGGCGCGACCCCCGACGACCCGAACCTCGGAGACGGCTTCTACCTGCTGTTCTCGTCACTCACCGGGAGCCACCCGTTCACCGCGGCGGCCGATGGGCACCGTCCTGCGACACAAGTCGTCGGCGTCGTCGCCGATGATGTCGTGCGCCGCGACTTCGCGCTCGGACCGGCGACAGGGCTTTCGATCGCCGACGCCGCCATCACCGAGCCCGATGCCGGAACGACGCCACTGACATTCACGATCATCGCCGACCCGGCGCCCGTGACGTCCGCCACCGTGGTCGTCAACACCGTCGACGGCACGGCGACCGCCCCGTCGGACTACACGGCCTTGCCCACAGCGGGACAGACCGTGACGTTCGCAGCCGGGCAGACCTCGCAGACGGTCATCATCCCGATCGTCGGTGACCTCCGGAGCGAACCGGACGAGACGTTCACCGTGACGCTCTCCAGCCCGACCGGCGCATTCGTCGTGGATGGCAGCGCGGTCGGAACGATCATTGACGACGGCGACACCTGCACGGTCGTCGGGACGGCCGGTGCCGATGTGCTCACGGGAACGGCCGGCAACGACCAGATCTGCGGTCTCGGCGGCAACGACGTCCTGAACGGACTGGCCGGCAACGATCGCCTCGACGGCGGTCCCGGCACGGACCGGGGCTCATGGGCCGGCGCACCGGCAGCCGTCGCGGTCGATCTCGGCCGGAACCGGGCGACCGGATGGGGCACCGACACACTGGTCAGTCTCGAGAGCGCCCAGGGAAGCGGCCACGACGACAACCTCGCCGGAAGCAGCGTCGCCAACACGATCCTCGGCAACGGCGGGGACGACGTGATCAGGGGCGGAGCCGGGCCCGACAACCTGGACGGGGGGATCGGTGACGACGTGGTCTCCGGCCAGGGCGGCAACGACCTCGTCAACGGACGCGACGGACGCGATGACGTACGCGGTGGACCGGGCAACGACAACTCGCCCGGTGGCGTGACCGCCGGCGTCCACGGCGGCCTCGGCGTCGACCGCATCGATGGCGGCACCGGCACCGACTGGTGCTCGCTGGCCACCGCCGGCGAGACCCGAACCCGCTGCGAGCTCCCGTAGCTCGGGCACCAAGGGGTCCGTGCGTTAATCCCCTCGTCGCCCGTCGGGCGTGTCACCGATGATGGTGGTCATGGCCACGACCCGACGGGCGGACATGTTCACCGAGGACGGCAAGCCCTCGGACGACGACCCGCGCGAGCACGGACCGACGTTGGGCGACGAGCGCACCACGCTCGTCGAGTCCCTGCGCTGTCAACGCCTCACGTTGGAGCTGAAGTGCGCCGGCCTCGACGCCGAGGCCATGGCACGGCGTTCCGTCGAGCCGTCGACGATGTCGCTCCTGGGGCTGGTGCGGCACCTGGCCGAGATGGAGCACGACACGTTCCGGATCGACATGGCGGGCGAGGACGTGCCTCGGCTGTACTGCTCCGAGACCAACCGCGACGGTGACTTCGACGGCGCCGTTCCCGACCCCGAGGTGGTCGCCGAGGCATGGGCCACATGGCGAGCGGAGGTCGACTTCGCCGAGCGGTTCGTGGCCGAGGCGCCCAGCCTCGACATCACGGTTGGCGATCCCTTGAATCAGCACGGCACCGGCGGAGGAGACATGTCGCTGCGCGAGGTGCTCGTCGGCATGATCGAGGAGTACGCCCGCCACATGGGTCACGTCGACCTGCTGCGCGAGCGGATCGACGGACGCATCGGCCAGTAACGCACGTCGAAGCCTGCTGCGATCTGGGCGCGATCGTTCTCATTGCGGTTTCTGGGCGCAGATGTTCTCAGCCGTCGCGAAGAATCGCGCCCAGAAAGCCTGCTGGCGCAGAATCTGGGCCCGGACGCGCCGCGTTCGAGGACGTTGTCGGACGGCGCGTGAACACGTTCGCCGGACTGGTCCGCGACGACGACGTCGCCACGGACGTCGCCGACGAGATGATGGAGTTCTGGCTGACTCACCCGCTGGAGGCCGCGGTCGTGCTCGCCCGGGCCGCCGGCACCCGCCACGAGGCAGTCGCCCAACGCCTGTCCGATCGGTCGGTCGCCACGCTGATCGATGCCCTCCCGAAGGGATCGGTCAGCGACGGTGACCGCGGACTGCTGGAGTCGATCTTCGAGAACACCGGCCGCACGATCGCCGCGATCCTCCTGCGCAATCAGACCGACGCCGCCATCCGCGCCACCGTTACCAGCTTCTGGTACTACCAGCTCGCCGGTCTGACGGAGCTGCTGCGACACCTCGCCCGCCGACCGTGACGCGACAGGATGTTCGCGATGGGCGAGCCCATCGATCTCATCTCTCCCGAGGCGTTCCGCACCGGCCATCCGTGGGAGCAGTACGCGTGGCTGCGCGCCAACGCGCCCGTCTATCGGCACGAGCAGCCGGAGACCGACGGCTTCTGGGCGATCACGAAGTACGAGGACGTGCGCGCGGTGAGCCGCCAGCCGAGGCTGTTCAGCTCGTCGGCGAAGGGCGTGATGGTCGGCGACCCGACCGAGGAGGAGCTCGCGCCGAACCGGCAGATGATGCTGTTCATGGATCCGCCGCAGCACGATCGCTTCAAGCTGCTCGTGTCCCGCGGCTTCACACCGAAGAACGCGCAGCTGCTGGCGGCGCGAATCGCCGAGCTGGCCCGGGAGATCGTCGACGAGATTGCTGAGCGCGGCGAGTGCGATCTGGTCGCCGACATCTCGGGACGCCTGCCATCGGGCCTCATCGCCGAGCTGATGGGGATCTCGCGGGAGGACGGTGAACGGCTCTACGAGCTCACCGAGATCATGCACACGACCGACGAGAGCGTGCACTCACGCGAGGACCGCCTGCGCGCGGTCACGGAGATGCTCACCTACGCCGCCGGGGTCGTCGAGGCCAAGCGCCAAGCGCCCGGTGACGACATCGCCTCGACGCTCGTGCAAGCGGAGATCGACGGTGACCGGCTGACCGATGGGGAGCTCCAGTTCTTCTTCCTCCTGCTCGTGAACGCCGGCGGCGACACGACGCGAAACCTCGTCGCGGCCGGGATGCAACAGCTCTTCGACCATCCCGACGAGCGGGCTCGCCTCGTCGCCGACCTCGACGGGCTGCTGCCCACCGCGATCGAGGAGATGCTCCGCTACACCAGCCCGGTGGCCAACTTCCAGCGCACGGTGATGGAGGACACGACGCTGCGCGGCGTGGAGCTCCGCGCCGGCGACCGGGTCGTGCTGTTCTATGGCTCGGCGAACCGGGACGAGGACGTCTTCGTCGACCCCGACCGCTTTGACGTCGCCCGCCAGCCCAATCCCCACCTGGCCTTCGGTGGAGGCGGGCCCCACTTGTGCCTCGGACTGCACGTGGCCCGCATCGAGATCTCGGCGATGTTCCGCGAGCTGCTCACCCGGTTGCCCGACCTGGAGCCGGTGGGTCCACCAGAGCTGCTCGCGTCGAGCTTCATCGCCGGGGTCAGGCGAATGCCGGTGCACTTCACGCCGACACGACGCGCCGCCGGCTCGCGGTAGACCCGCGTCGGTCAGCGCGCCGAGATGGACTCGGTGCCCTCGAAGGCCCAAACGTCCATGCGACACGCGAAGCGGACGGACTTCACCGTGACGTCCGCAACGGCCGACGACGCCGACACCGGATGGGTGAGCCGCAGCCGCGCCTCACCCCATGCCGCGGCGTCGAAGGCGTGGACGAACGGCTCACCCCGATCGGCCCGGACGAACTGGAAGTCGCGTTCGACCTGCAGCAACCGGAGTCCACGGTCGAGCCGCGCCGGATGCATCGTCGACGTGTACTGGAGGTCGGCCGGTGACAACGCCCGCGGCCGGACGTGGCCGGTCAGCAGCACCGGTGCGCCGTCGACAGCGACGTGTCCCGTCACGCCGTCGTACCGCGCACTCAACGTCACGTCGGCGACGGCGATCCGATAGCCCCATCCGGCGGCGAGCAGGGCGGCTACCTCGGCGTTGTCGACGAACGCGCCGACGTGATAGCCGCGGGTCCGGATGCCGCTGCGACAGAGCAGCCGGGTCTCGGCAAGCGTGAACGGTCCGTGGGTGAACTCACGTGCTCGCAGGAACGAGAACGTGACGACGGGGGGGTTCACCGGGTGGAGGGCGGGCGGCAGGAGCGCGTCGCGATCCGCCGCGTCCACCTCCCACGCGACCTGCAGCAGCTCCGCCTTCGGGATCGACAGCGGCTCGGCGGACGGTGACGCGACGTGTGGTGCGACGGTGCCGATCTCCTCGGCGTCGGCGGTGCCCTGCAGCATCAGTCCCTCCCCGACCGGAACGCCGGCATCACCTCGGCCGCGAACAGCCGCAGTGACGCGAGCACGTCGTCCTGGGCAACCGCGTCCGCCGTGTTGAGCACGAAGTTGACGGCGTCGACACCGATCTCCTCCCACACCTTGATCGCCCTGACGATCCGCGAGGGGTCGCCGATGGCGATGCCGTCGGGCACGGGGCGGCGTTCCGAGGGGCTGTCGCCGTCGCGGCTCGCCGCCGCCGGGGCGAGGTTGGCGAGCGACTGGTAGGCCGCCGTCGGGTACACCTCACGGGTCCACAGCAGGTGGCCGTTGAGCAGCATGAAGAGGTTGAACATCTGCCCACCGACGGTGGTGGCGACGGCGTCGTCGGGGTGGCAGTAGAGGAAGTTCATCGTCGCCACCTGGTCGTTGACCACAGAGCTCACCGGATCACACAGGGCGATGCGCTTGCGGTATTCGCGTGTGCGGCGTTCCTGCTCCTGGAAGCTGGCGGCGGCGACGCCGAGGCAGCCGATCCCTCGGTCGGCGCCGTCGAGCTCGGTTCCCGGCGTCGTCACGGTGACCCACATCGGTGGATGCGGCTCCTGCAGGGGCTTGGGGAGCACGGGGCGCTCGGGCATCGAGACCGTCGCGCCGTCGTGGGCGACCCGCTCCTCGGTCCACAGACGCGGGAGCAGCTGCACGTACTCGTCCCAGTGACACCTTCGTGGTGTCGGGATCGACGCCGAACCCGCCGAGCTCGGTCCACGTCGATGCCCGCGCGGTGCCGAACTCGAGCCGCCCTCCCGAGAGGATGTCGAGAACGGCCGCCCGTTCCGCCACCCGGATGGGGTGGTTCATCTGCGGCACGCACACCACCGCGCCGTGGCCGACGCGGATGCGCTCGGTCTGCATCGCCACCGCGGTGAGGAAGAGCTCCGGTGCCGAGCAGTGCGAGTACTCCTCGAGGAAGTGGTGCTCCACGGCCCAGACGGTGTCGAATCCGAGCTCGTCGGCGAGCCGCGCCTGCTCGAGCGCGTTGCGGTACACCGCTCTGCTCGGCCGCTCGCGTCAGCGGACGAGGGACCGACAGCTCGAAGAAGATTCCGAACTTCACACCGCAACCTTCACACAGAGCCCGCCGGACCGTGGGCTCGAAGTTGAATGCGCCGTCGAGTTCATCTACGGTCGATCGTGACAGGGGGTGGGTCGTCGGGGATCCGGGCGGGCAGGCCCGTTCCGCAGCCAGCGACCTACGGGGGTGGTCCGATGCACGCACGTCCGACGAGCGGGCGGATCCGACTGTTCGTGGCCACGGCGGTGGCCGTGTCGACTTGGGCGCTTGGCCTGGGCCGCCGGCCAGGCAGCCGGCGCCGCGCCGGGTGATCTCGTCGTGGAGGGTCCGATCCCGGGCGCCCTGCCGGGTGACCGCATGGCGTCGGACGTCGCCGACACGTATCCGTTCTTCTCGACGACGGTCGACCTCGCCTCGGCCGGATACGTCGAGGAGGAGTTCTACCTCTCGGGAACGGCTGACGCCTACACCACGGCAGGCGTCCGGCTCGCTGAGGACGTGCCGTACCGCACGAGGGTGATCGTGCGCCGGCCCACCCGGCAGGCCGCGTTCAACGGCACCGTCCTGATGGAGTGGCAGAACGTCACGGCCGGCTACGACCTCGACGCGTTGTGGAGCTCGCGGCTGGTGCGGGCGGGATACACGTGGATCGGCGTGTCCGCCCAGCGCGTCGGCGTCGACTTCCTGCGCGGCTGGAGTCCCGCCCGCTACGGCGACCTCGACGTCACCGGCGGCGGCTCCTTCGTCACCGATCAACTGTCCTACGAGATCTTCGCCCAGGCTGCGGCGGCGGTACGGCAGCCGGCCGGGGCCGACTTGCTGGGCGGGCTCGACGTCGAGCAGGTGCTGGCGATCGGCGCCTCCCAATCGGCCGGCCGGATGACGGTCTATTACAACGCCGTGCTCCCCCAGGTCACCCCGGTCTTCGACGGGTACGCCTTCATCGTCGGGTCGGCGCCGTCGCGTGTTGGTCCGGAGCCCGTGTTCCAGGTCCTGTCGGAGACCGACGTCACCAACCCGGCGACCCGCCGACCCGACAGCGATGTGTTCCGCCGCTGGGAGGTCGCGGGCAGCGCCCACTCCGGGTTCGAGGGACAGGTGTATCGCGGACCGATCTCCGACCGCGACCTGCCCACGGGGGCGCCGACCTACAACTGCACGTTGCCTCCGTTCAGTCGCGTGCCGCTCGGTCAGGTCGTCGCGGCCGCCTACGACCACCTCGCCAGTTGGGTGGCCGACGGCACCGCGCCACCGCACGCCCCGTACCTCGAGTTCGACGGACTGACCAAGGTGCGCAACGAGCTCGGACTCGCCCAAGGCGGGATCCAGCTCTCTCAGGTCGCGGTGCCGATCGCTCTCAACACCGGCTCCAACAGCGGCCCGTCGTTCTGCTTCCTGTTCGGGACGCACCAACCATTCGACGACGCGACGCTCCAAACCCTGTACCGCAACCACGGCCAGTACGTGTCGGGGGTCTCCAGGGTCGACGCCGCCAACGTGACGGCTGGCTACCTCCTGCGCGACGACGCCGCCCTCAACCAGCGCGCGGCTGCCCAGTCCGACGTCGGCAAGCGGCGGTAGCCCGACCCGTCAGGCGGTCGCGCTGACGTGTCCTCCGGTCGCCGCGGCCGTCGCGCCGAGCCCGAGGTACACGCTGGTCGAGACGTAGCGCTCGACCCGGCGGGCCCGCCGGCTGCGCCGGAGCACGCGCCCGAGGGCCGACGCGGCGAGGGCGTAGGTGCCGTCGCTGACCAGGCCCAGGGCGATGAAGACGAGGCCGAGCACGAGCACTTGGACCGTGACCGCGCCGCGCTCGAGCGCGACGAACTGCGGGAGGAAGGCGAGGAAGAAGATCGCCGTCTTCGGGTTCAGCGCTGACACGACGAGCGCCTGCCGAAAGACCTGACCCGACGCGGCCGGTGTCACGACCCCGTCGAGGAGTCGCCAGTCACCGGCGCGCCACCGGCGGACGCCCAACCAGATCAGGTAGGCGGCGCCGAGGTACTTCACGGCGCTGAACGCGAGCGCCGACGACACGATGAGGGTCGAGAGGCCGAACGCCGCACCGGCCACGTGGACCAGCGAGCCGGCGTGGGTGCCGAGGACCGAGACCAGACCGGCCCGGCGCCCGTGCTCCACGCTGCGCGTGACGATGAACAGCACCGACGGCCCGGGGATGATCAGCAGGACGAGGGCGGCTGAACAGAACAGCACGAGGGTCGAGGCGGACGGCACCGCAGCACGGTACCGACATCTCCCAAGGGTTCCCCAGCGGGTTCCTGCGGTCGCCGCTGGGTTACCACCGACGCGGGAAATCGTGCAATGCTCTCCCCCGCCGGCGAGCGCGCGGGTCGCTCGGGCGAGGAGGGAATTGTGCACAAGATTGGACGGGCGGGGCGCGGCACCGCACTGGTCGGGGCGGTGGCGTTGATCGCGACCATCACTGCCGTGACGAGTGGGACGGCCGGAGCCCAGGAAGAGCCGGAAGTGGTGGCCAGCGGTTTGAACAACCCGCGCCACGTGGTGATCGCGCCGGGCGGGAAGATCTACGTGGCGGAGGCCGGTTCCGGCGGCGATGCGGAGTGCGACTTCGCGCATCCACTTGGCACGTTCAGCATCGGGTTCACCGGTTCGGTCGCCCGCGTCGTCGGCGACGGCTCGGTCGAGCGAGTGCTGACCGGTCTGCCGTCGATCATCAACCAGGACGGTGAGACGCTCGGTCCGTCCGACATCGCGTTCAAGGGGAACAAGGACTTCGTCGTGAGCATCGGGATCGGCGGTAGCGACGCCTTCCGGGAGTCCTGCCCCGACGGCGAGTTGCTCGGCACCCTGCTGTCGGGCCGGGTCGGCAAGGACAACGTCAAGCTGTTCGCCGATGTGCTGGCGTACGAGGCGGCGGCCAATCCCGGCGGCGAAGACATCGACAGCAATCCCGTCGGCCTGCTCCGGCGGGGCGGCGCCTACGTCGTGGCCGATGCCGGCGGCAACGCCATCGTACGGGCGTCGCACAAGGGCCGGTTCAGCACGGTCGCCCCGATCCCGCGCGCACCAGCGCCGCCGCCGTTCGTGGACGCCGACCCCGTCCCGACGTCGGTCGTACGGGGGCCCGACGGAGCGTTCTACGTCAGCCAGCTGACAGGGTTCCCATTCACCCCCGGCGTCGCGAACATCTGGCGGGTCGTGCCGGGCAGCGCACCGACGGTGTATGCGTCCGGCCTGACCAACGTCACCGACCTGGCCTTCGCCAGGGACGGCTCGCTGTACGCGGTCGAGATCGCGTCACAAGGGCTGCTCAACGGACCGATCGGGTCGCTCGTCCGGATCCCGCCGGGCGGCGGGAGCACGCACGAGACGGTGGCCGGAGGGTTGTTCGCCCCGTACGGCGTCGCGCTGACCAAGCACGCCGCCTACGTGACCACCGGCGCCGTGCTCGTGGGCGGGGGCGAGTTGATCAAGATCCCGCTCGACTGAGCCGACCGAAGCTTCGGCGACGGAGCCTGCTCCAGGAGCAGGCTCCGTCGCCCACCAACCCCGACGCTGAGTTCCTCGGTCTCGACGCTCAGGCGGGGTGATCAGGCGAGACGAAGATGCAGAAGGGGTGGCCCGCCGGGTCGGCGAACACGTAGAGCGGCTCGTCGGGGTCGGTCGACCGATCCTGCAGCACCTTGGCGCCGAGCGACAGCGCGCGGTCGCGCTGGGTCGCCAGCTCACGCACGTCGGCGACGGTCAGGTCGAGGTGCAGTTGCTGGGGGACCTGCGAATCGGGCCACGTCGCCGCGCTGAGCTCGGCGACATGTTGGACGGCGAGGCGCGCCACACCGTCAGGGTCCCGGAGCACGAGCCAGTCCTCACCCTGCGGGTCCGGCTCGCCTGGTGCGGGGGCCTCGTCGCCCGGGCGGTACACGTATCCGAGCAGCTCTCGATAGAACTCGGCGACCGCTCGAGAGTTGGGCGCATCCAGCACGACGGCGCGAAGGGCGGGGAATCCTGCGGGCATCGACCAAGGATCCCATCGCGTGCACGGGCTCGGGAAGGCGATATCCGGGGACGCGACATAGGGTTCGCTCGTGTCCGCAGATGAACGCCTCGCCGAGCTGGGGATCGACCTGCCTGCGGTGTCGACGCCGGCCGGCAACTACGTCCCCGCCGTACGCACCGGCTCCCTGCTGTTCCTGTCGGGCACGGGTCCCCGCCGGCCTGACGGCACCGTTGTGACCGGCAAGGTCGGCGACACCGTCGATATCGACGCGGCCGTCGAGGCCGCGCGGCTGACAGGCCTGCAGCTGCTCGCCGCGATGCGGCACGAGCTCGGCTCGCTGGACCGGGTGACCCGAGTGGTGAAGATGCTCGGCATGGTCAACTGCGCGCCGGGCTTCAACCGCACGCCGCAGGTCATCGACGGGTGCTCGAACCTCCTCGTCGAGGTGTTCGGCGACGCCGGGCGTGGCGCCCGGTCGGCAGTGGGGATGGCCGAGCTGCCGTTCGACATCGCCGTGGAGATCGAGCTGATCGTCGAGGTCACCGACTGAGCCACGAGCCGCCCGCCGTCAGAGGTCGGCGACGAACTCCGGACTGCGGCGAACGCGAGGGGGGTGGCCGGCCGACGACACGAACGGTTGCTGCGTGGACGTGCCGAGACGTCCCGGAACGAGCCACTCGGTCACCGCGGCGACCGGACGCTGGCCGATCAGGATCGTGTACATGCGGCGGACCAGCGTCGAGCTCGGTCCGACGCCGAGGTGGTCGGCGGCCGCTCCCGCCCGCTCGGCGACAATGAGCTCGATCTCGCGACGCGTGTCCAGCTGTCCCGCCGCGAGCAGGCGCCCGAGCGAGGCTCCCGCCCGCACCAGGCGATCGGCGAACCAGTCGGGCAGGCGGTCGGGCACGACAAGTGACTCGGCCAGCACGTAGACGACTCCGGTCAGCCCGCCCCGCAGCGTCACCCGCCTGGCCATCAGCGACTCGGCCGGTTCGAGACGCAGGAGCCGGGCGTCGGTCTGCCACCAGCACCCGCTGGCGGCGCGCAGCGTGTCGAGCGTCGCCGCCCCTGACTGGCGGGTCGTCCTCGTGACAATCGGCTCGCCGGCGCAGGCCTCGAGCAACGTCGTGACCGTGCCATCGGCCATCAACACCATCCGATCGAACGGATCGAGCTCCACCGACTCCTTCCCGAGCGGGTCAGCGTCAACGGGGCCGGACCAGGTTGGACGCGCCTGAGCGAGCGGCCGTGCCCGTGAAGCAAGAAGTGTCCCTCGTCCGTTCATCGTCGTCGTCATCTCCGATCGAGGTCAGCGGGTAGCCGACCGTGAGCATCGGAGCTTCAATTCGTCTGGCGAGACGATTCGGTTCGCAGTCGACCGTAATCTGCCGCCCATGTCCAATGTCGAGGTCGTCAAGCAGATCTACGCCGCGATGGCAGCCCGCGACATCCCGGCGCTCGTTGAGCTCGTCGACGCCGAGTGCGTGATCACGCAGGATTCGCGGCTGCCGTGGGGTGGACGGTTCGTCGGCCACGACGGACTCGCCGCGTTCGCCTCCGCACTGACGGGCGCGATCGCGTCCGCCGTGACCACCGAGGCGCTGTTCGAGGCTGACGGCGACGTCATCCAGTACGGGCGGACTCGCGGCACGACGGTGGCGTCGGAGCGGCCGTTCGACATCCCCGAGGTGCACCGCTGGACCATCCGCGACGGCCGCGCCGTCGCCGCCCACTTCTCGATCGACACCCCCGCCATGCTCGAGGCGTTGGCCGGCGACAGCTCGTGACCATGGGAGGCCCCGCCGGCTCCGATGACGGGCGCCGGGCCCTGAAGGTCGGCCTCGTCTCGGTGGTGACGCTGGTCGCCTTCGAGTCGCTGGCCGTGATCACGATCCTGCCCGACATCGAGGCGGATCTCGGGGGCATCGCCTGGTACGGATGGGTGACGACGGCCTTCTTCCTCGGGACGATGATCGGCATCGTCTTCGCCGGCGATCAGGCCGATCGCCACGGTGCCGGTCGGCCGTACGTCCTGGGTCTCATCCTGTTCGGCGTGGGTCTGCTGTTGGGGGGTCTGGCGCCGTCGATGCCGGTCCTCGTCGCCGGCCGCTTCGTGCAGGGCTTCGGCGCCGGCGTGGTGCCGGCGATCGGCTACGTGGCGATCGGTCGCTCGTTCTCCGTCGATGCGCGGCCGCGCATGTTCGCCGTGCTGTCGACGGCCTGGGTCGTGCCAGGGATCATCGGCCCGGTGCTGGCCGAACGGGTCTCCGACCGAGTGGGATGGCGTTGGGTCTTCCTGGGTCTCGTTCCGCTCGTCGCTGTCGCCGGCTCGCTCGTCGTGCCGGCGATGATGCGGCTCGGGCCACTGCAGGACTCCGGGCCACCACCGACGAGGTTCCTTCGGCGTCGGATGGTCGAGGCCGTGCGGGTTGCCGCCGGCGCGGCGCTCATCGTGGCCAGCTTCACGGCGTCCCGATGGCTGCTCGTCCCGGGGATCGTGGGTGGTCTGGTCGTCGGTTTCGCCCCACTGACCCGGCTCACCCCGCCCGGGACGATGCGCGCTCGGGCGGGGCTGCCGTCCGTCATCCTGTCCCGAGGATTGCTGACGTTCGCCTTCTTCGGCGCGGACACGTTCGTGCCGTACGCGCTCACGAGCGGCCGCGGCGCGTCGGTGTTCGCGGGGAGTGTCGCCGTGACGCTGGCGACGCTGGCCTGGACGGCGGGCGCATGGTGTCAAGACCGCTGGATCAGCCGGACCGGGGAGGCCGTCTTCATCCGTCTCGGCTTCCTGGTACTGCTGCCGTCCATCGCGGTGGTGGCCGTCGCCGCCCTCCCCGACGCCACTCCGTTCTGGGTGATCCACGTCGGCTGGGCCGCCGGTGGGTTGGGGATCGGGTTGGCCTACGCGGCCCACGCCCAGCTCGCCCTCCGCACCGCGCCGGCGAACGAGTACGGGGCGACGACTGCGTCCCTCCAGTTGCTGGACAACCTGGGCGTGGCCCTCGGCACCGGCGCCGTTGGCGTCATCGTGACGCTCGGCGACGACCTCGGCTGGCCGGCCGGCGACGCCGTCGGCGCGGCGCTGATCGTCCCGGCGGCCGTCGCCGGCCTCGGCGTGCTCGTCTCCCGACGACTCCCGGCCGACCGGCCGGACCGGACTGGGGCGCAGCTGCAGGACGTCGCCGGCTCCGTTTAGCCGCCCTCCCCCCTCATTCTGGTCTGTGTCACCGCTTCGGTCGTCGACGACGTATGCGGTGACACAGACGCGGCTACGGCCCAGGCCCCGACGGAGCCGCAGCGCGTCGGGCTGAGCCGGGAGGACGACGAGAGCTACGGCAGGAGGTCCTCGAGCTCCGCAACGGTCACGCGCGCCGGGTCCTCGGTGGCGACGGTTGCCGCGAAACCTTGGGCGGCGCGCCGGAACCGGGAGTCGTCGAGCACGCGTCGGATCGCCTGGCCGATGGTGGTCGCGGGCGCGTCCGTCGGCAGGCGCACACCGGCACCCACGGCCTCGATGCGCGCCGCGTTCGCCGGCTGGTCGCCCAGCACCGGCAGGCACACCATGGGCAGTCCCGACGCCAGCACCTTCGTGACGGTGCTCAACCCGCACTGCGTGACCACCGCCGACACGTACGGCAGCACGGCTTCGTGGGGGACGAACGTCTCCACCTGCACGTTCGGCGGGGCGACGAACGTCTCACGGGCGAGCGTCGGTCCGAGCGTGGCAACGGCCCGAACCGGCAGGTCATCCAGCGCGTCAAGGATCCGCTGCATCACCGGACCCTGGCCTTGCGGGAGGGTGCTCAAGCTCACCAGCACCAGCGGCCGTTCATCGTCATCTCCATCGACCGGACGCCACGACGTCGGCGGGGGCTTCGTCGGGATCGCCCCGACGTGGCGCACGTTGTCGGGCAACGGCACCCGTAGCGGTAGCTCGAACGCACGAGTCCCCATCACGAGGACACGGGCGGCTCGTTCCACCTGTTCGTGCGGGCGCCGCAGGGGCGGGAGCCCGAGACCGGCGCGCGCATCGTTGAGAAACCGCAGACCCTCGCGCCGTGCGACATGGTTGTAGAGCACCGCCCACGCCCGGTCACGCAACCACCCGGCTGCGCCGCCCTTGGGCTGCGACCCAGGCGGCGGCAACGGCAGCCCGGGCAACGGCCAGTTCATGCTGCTGTTGTGGACCAACGCCGCCGTCGGCAGGCGGGCGCTCTCACCGGCGGCGAGCGCACCCAGCAAGAAGAAGTCGCACACCAGGACCTGCGGCCGACGGTCGGACACCACCGCCGCAACTCGCTCCGCCCACGGCTGCGACCACCGCGCCGTCCGCCCGACGTCGGTCGCCCCGTACAGGCTGTCCGGGGTGCGTCCGAAGATCGCCGCCGTCGCCTCGTAGCCGGCGAGCGGGTCGAGCGGTTCCTCGAGCAACGTGACGATGCGCGCCGCCCCGGCCGCGCGTATGCGATCGAGGAAGCGATCCGACGGCGGCGGCGCGGCTGGTCGGCGAATGTTCGGACCTGCGACCACCACGACGTCATGACCGCGTTCGACGATCGCGGCCACCACCGGAGTGATCAGCGGAACGTTGCCGCCGCCCTCGAACATCGCGAAGAGGAACACACTCACTCGACCTCGACGACCACCTTGCCCAGGGCGCGACCCTCGCCGACGTGGCACAGCGCGTCCGCGACCTCATCCAGCCCGAAGGCGCGGTCGACGTGGATGCCGACGTCGCCCGCCACGCACAGGTCCGCCAGCGGCTCGAAGTGCGTCGGCCCTTCCTTCACCGCCAGCACACCGAGCCGGCGGCCGGTGAGCCGGCCCGCGATCGAGCCGATCGTGAGGACCCGTAGGAGCGCTGACACCGATCCACCGACGCAGCGGTACCGCCCACCATGGGCCACCGCTCGGCGGTAGGCGAACACCGACCGGTGGGCGACGAGATCGAGAATTAGCTCGTACGGTTCGTCGGGGCGGGTGAAGTCCTCGCGGCGGTAGTCGATCACGTCGTCGGCACCGAGCGAGTGCATGAAGTCGAGCTTGCCGGCGTTGTCGACGGCGGTCACGTGGGCGCCGGCGCGCCGGGCGAGCTGGATCGCAAACGAGCCCGAGCCGCCGCCGGCCCCGTTGATCAGCACCCGACATCCAGGCCCGGCGCCGGCGATCCCCTGCAAGGCGATCGCCCCCGCCTGCGGGATCGTCGCCGCCTCGGTGAACGTCAGCGCGCCCGGTTTGACGGCGAGCGCCGACTCGGGGGCCACTGCGAACTCGGCGAAGCCACCCTTCAGCTGCAGGTTGTCGCCGTACACCTCGTCGCCGCGACGGAATCGGGTGACGCCGGCCCCGACGGCTTCCACGCGCCCGGCGATGTCCGAGCCGAGCGTCCGGCGAGCCGGCGTGCGGAGTCCGCCGATCCGGGCGTACAGCGGAGCGCCGCGCAGACACTCCCAGTCGGACAGGTTCACCGAGGTGGAGGCGACCTTGACGAGCACCTGGCCAGCGGCCGGCGCCGGCGTTTCGACCTCCTCGACTCGGAGGACTTCCGGCGGGCCGTACCGGTCATAGACGACTGCTCTCAACCCGGAGTCAGGACCTTCTCCGCCGCCGCCCTCGTCGCAGGTCGAGTCTCATCAGCACGCGTGGAAAGCCGTCGAGCACCGAGTCGGTGTCGGACGCTTTTGTGAACCCGGCCTGCTCGAACAAGCTCCGCGTGCCGACATAGGCCATGGTGAGGTCGATCTTCTCGCCCTTGTTGTCGATCGGGTAGCCCTCGATCGCCTGCGCACCGTTCGCGCGAGCGAAGTCGATCGCGCCGGCCAGCAGGTGGTGTGAGATGCCCGTGCCGCGATGGCCGGGACGGACGCGGATGCACCACACCGACCACACATCGAGGTCATCGACGTGCGGGATCTTGCGGTTGCGGGCGAAGCTCGTGTCGGCCCGCGGATGCACGGCCGCCCACCCGACGACCTCGTCCCCGTCGTAGGCGAGCACCCCGGGCGGGCTCTGCCGCACGAGCTTGCGGACCCGCTCGCCGCGGGCGCGACCGGTCAGCTCACGGTTCTCCTTCGAGGAGGTCAGGCGATAGCTGAGGCACCAGCACACGTTCGCGTCGGGCCGCTTCGGCCCGAGCATGACCTTCACGTCCTTGAACTCAGTGGCCGGACGCACCTCGATCGCCATCCCGAAACCCTTTCAGGGACCGACGCCTTCGGTCGTGTGATCTCGAACGCCGACGGCCCGCTGCTCGGTCGGAAGGCCCACGTCGGTCGTGGTCGGTGAGTCGACACCGACGGGGGACGTCAGGAGTTGGATGACGTCAGGACCGATCTTGCCGTCGACGCGCTTGCCTCCCGTGCGCTGCAGTGCACGGACTGCGTGTTCGGTCATCGGTCCAGGGATTCCGTCGATCGGCCCGGTGTAGAGCTGCCGCTCGGCGAGGTGACGCTGCACCGTCCGGATCACCTCGAGTCGCAGCAGCCGGGACGTGAGCCAGTCGGCGAGCAAGGTGTGCGAGGTCGCGCTGAGCTCGCGGGCTAGTCCCGCGAGGCCCTCGACCACCGAGAGGTATGCGCTGTCCCGGTCCTCCCAAGTCGAGATCGGGCGGGCGTCTTGCGGCAGGGCCTGGAGCTTGCCGATCGGGAGGTTGCGCCACAGGGACGGTCGGAGGATCACAGGAACTACCGTCAGCACGCCGGAGTCGTGCAGCTCGAGCGCACGCCGCAACTCCTTGCCATACGCGTACGACGAAGCGAGGAAGTCGGCGCTGACCAGTACCAGGACGATGTTCGAGCTCGACAGGCGCGCTGAGATCTCGGTGTCCCAGTCAGTGCCCGGTGTGATGTCGCGGTCACTCCAGTCGACCAGAAGACGCTCGTTCCGCAACGGAGCGAGATGTGTGCGCAGCTCCCTGCGCATCTGGTCGTCCTCGTGGGCGTACGACCAGAACAACCGAAGTGAACCCGAGGCGGCTTCGTCGGTGTGACCCGGAAGCGCCGAGGGGCCGAGCTCGCCCGTGGACACGACCGGAAGTTATCTCGCCAATTGGGCGGCCCCGGGTTGATTGCGCATGCGGCGAAGCCCGATCTCGCCGCCGAGGATCGCGGACAGCCAGATCCGAAAGGCCCGTCTACTCTGGCCCGATGCCGTCATCGCCGATGGAGGCAGTGAACCTCTCGCAGAAGCTGGCGGCCTTCGACGACCACTGGTCGCCGCGGACAGTCGCACAGTTCAACGGGCACGACATCATGGTCGTCAAGGTCAAGGGCGAGTTCGTCTGGCACCACCACGACGACACCGACGACCTCTTCCTCGTGCTCAGGGGCAAGCTGACGATCCGACTGCCCGACGGCGAGGTCGTGCTTGGTCCGGGCGAGCTCTTCGTCGTCCCGGTCGGCGTCGAGCACCAGCCGTTCGCCGAGGAGGAGACCGAGCTGCTGCTCATCGAGCCGACCGGCACTCCGAACACCGGCGACTCCGGCCACAGCCGCGGCCCGAATCACGATCTGAGTTTCACGCTGCTGGGCGTGCGCAGGTCGACCTCGCCGGCCGCGTCGAGCGGGTTGCGCACAACCCGCCACAGTGACATTCCCAACGCGTACGTGATGACGCGGGCCGGGAGCGCGATTCGGAGGAAGCAGGCCCCGTCGAGGTTCAGCTCGCCGTGGGCGATGATCCGCTTCAGGCGACCCGCCGCGGCGAGGCGCTTGATCTCGGCATCGTCGTTGGCGAGGACCGTGGCGGACGTCTGGAACTGGATGCTGGCGGGCGGGCCGAAGGGCAGGCGTCGCACGGCGATGGTCATCGCGGCGACGCCGTTGTCGGAGACATTGCGGGCCTTGCGGCTGTCGCGGTAGGTGCTGACGTAGAGGGCGTCGTCGGCGCATTGGTACAGCACCGTCGCTGCGTGCGGCCGACCGAGCGCCGAGACGGTGGCCAAGGTGGCGACCGAGCGACGCTCGATGGCTCGCCGGATCGCCCATCCGGATCCGCTCGCCACATGGGAACCTCACCCCGCCAAGCACGCCAAGCGTCGTGAGCAACCGAAGCGGCGGTCACGGCGGATCGTTCATGTCGAGCTCGCGAAGCCGCGCCCGCAGCAGCGTGGCGACGAGCGCGTCCGGGAGCGGAGCATCGACGTCGAACGTCAGCGCACCCTTGGAGGTCCGGTAGCCGGCGACGTCGTCGGCCACGTCGGCAAGGACGGTCCCACTGTGGGGGAGGTACGAGAGGTGCCGCTTTGCCGCGGCAAACCCCGCGACCAGCTTGCCCTGGAGCCGGAACGCCGGCGCGCCGTACGACAGTCCTTCCTCGGCATCGGGCACGACGGCGAGGATGGAACGGCGCAGCGCTTCGAGCGTCGCACGCTTGGGAGGTTCCAGATGGGCGAGGTACTCGTCGACCTCCTGCTTCGTCACCTCCCGAGTGTCGCACGATGGGCCACCGGGGCCGGACCGGTCACTGGAGATGGTCGCTGATGTTGATCGGTACGACCAGTCCGTCGCGAAGCTGCCGGTCGCCCAACGGTGACGGGAGCGGCACGGTGACCGGCGTCGACGGGTTGCCGGGGCAGGTGTGCGCACCGGGAGGATTGATCGCGGCGAAGGCGACGAGAACGGTTGAATCGGTCTCGACGACCTGCGGACCGAGAAGGCGGTCGCCCATCGCCTGCCCACCGACGCAGGCCTGTTCGGTGACGAGCACGTGGATCTCGGTGCTCTCGGGAGTGGGTCGATCGAACGCCGGGTCGAGCCGCCAACGCACCTCGCCGAGCCCGTCGGGGAGCGTCACCCGTGGTCGACACTTCCCGGACCCGGACGCCCCGGACCACGACCATCCGATTCGGGTCGCCTCGAACGTGATGAACGCTGCGCCATCCGCGTCGGCGGAGACCGCCGTGAGCTGGTCGTCGCTCTCCGTGAGCACGTGCCAGCGATCCTGGGGCCAGTACCGACCCTCGGGACCGTTCAAGAAGGCGTCGAGCTCGACGATCAGCTGGGGGTCGCCGTACTCGGCGACCGGGACTGCAGTGTCAAGTGCCGACAGCGGGAAGTCATGGCCTCCGCAGTACACGACGGTGTCGGCCGGGAGCGTGCCGTCACCGCCCGGCACGATGATCACTTCGAGCGGATCACCGGGTCGGAACTCGTCACGATCGGGCGAGAGCGCCTCGCCGCCGACGCACACGCGGTCCGTCGGAACCCGGGCGGATAGCGCTGCGACACGCTCCTCGGTCGGTTCGAGCAGCGAGATGGTGACGCGGTTGATCGTCGTCCCGATGCCGGTGCTCTCCAGCCCGGCGTCGGGATCGTCGAACAACTCGGCGACCTGCTCCTGCGCCGCCTGCAGCTCGGCCTCGGTGAAGGTCGCCCGCACGACGTCGAACGCCTGATCCCATTGGCCGATCGGGCGATCGTCGACGATCGACGGGCGCGGGTCCATGCCGACATCGTCACTCGCGGTGGGGCGCCGAGCGGCCAACTCGGCGCGATGCAGCCCCGGGTCGTCGGTGAAGGCGACGACGAGCGTGCCTCCGGCGTCGCGGTCGATCCACAGGCCGGCGAACGTGTCGCGGTGCTCGTTGGCGTAGGTCTGGACCGCACCGAGAAAGATGGGGTCGACATTCCCGCCGCCGGGCAGATTTCCGATCACGTCGCCGGTGAGCGGCGTGAGTTCGTCACACCACTGCAAGCCAGGAGCGAGCGAGGTGGACGGGGCCTGCAGGCGGTCGGCGGTCCCCTCGCCTCCAGCGGACGGATCGGGATCTCGACCACACGCCGCGGCGAGCAGCGTCAACGCCAGCCACGGGGCGATCCGTCGAGCTCCCCTCACGATCGCTTGGACGTCGAGCAACACCCGACAGTTCCCCGGCGAGCCCACGACGTCGAGTCGCCAGCGAGCGCTCGACTCGGCCGTGGTGCCACGCTGGCGGCATGGCCGACACCGTCACCTACGAGCTCGATGCGCACGTCGCGACCATCAGCTACAACCGTCCCGACGCGCTCAACGCGATCAATGCCGAGCTGCGCCAGGACCTCAACGCCGCGTTCGCCCGCTTCCGCGACGATCCGGACGCGTGGGTGGCCATCGTCACCGGCCAGGGACGGGCGTTCTGCGTGGGAGCGGACCTGAAGGACGGTGCCGGCTCGCCGGCGTGTTCGCCGGCACGTTCTGGGAGAAGCCCACCCTCAACTCCTTCGAGAGCGGCTGGGAGATCTTCAAGCCCGTCATCGCCGCCGTCAACGGCTACTGCCTGGGCTACGGGCTCACGCTCGTCACGTGGTGCGACTTCGTGATCGCCAGCGACCGCGCCGAGTTCGGGTATCCCGAGGTGCGGCTCGGCGTGCCCGCCGCGGTCGGAGCGCTCCGCCTACCGGAGCGGATCGGTTGGCAGTACGCCATGGAGCTCCTCTGACCGGTGACCGCATCGATGCCGAGCGGGCCCGAGAGATCGGCCTCGCCGGCTGGGTCGTCCCCCACGAGGAGCTGATGACCGAGGCTCGCCGTCTCGCCCAGCGGCTCACGGCCGGCGCTCCACTCGCCCAGCGGGCGATGAAGGAGATCGCCGTGCGATCGCGGCGGCTCCCGCCACTCGAATCGGTGCGCTTCGCCGAGACGATGCGCAAGCTCGCCGCGAACACCGACGATGCGACCGAGGGTGCGCGGGCCGTGGCTGACGGACGATCACCTCACTGGCAAGGTCGCTGACGGCGCGATTTTTCGGTTGGTCGGTCAACCGGATCCGCCCCGTGTGACGTCAAAGAGGGCGACCGGTCGGTCACGTCCGCCGGTCGCACGTCCGACGCAGTCGACAACCCCCTTGGAGACATCATGAAGTTCACTCGTGCCGCTCATCCACCCGCTCGGCGTCGATCTGGCCGCGCTCCGGTGGCGGTCGCGGTCGCGGCGGCGCTGGCCGCGACCGCGCTCGGGACGGGCGCCGCCCAGGCTGACGCCGGGCTGGACAGCGCAGCCGGAGGGGCGGGCGTCGCCTGCCCGGGACTTCCCCGCGGCCTCGCCCTGATCGGCAACGGACCGCACAACGTGCTGCGGGTCGCCCGTTCCCGGACCGCCTCAGTCGCGGGCGTCCGCAGAGGCGTAGTAACCAAGGCGGTTCGCGGACGTGACGGCACGATGTGGGTCGAGGTACGACCGGGCGGCCGGCCGAACGGAGAGTGGCGGCGGATCGTGCGGATCGCCCCCGACGGGGGCCGCCAGGTGAGCGAGACCGGCGATGTCGAGCTGTCGCACGTCGGCACCGTGGGCGATCAGGGCCGGGCGACCGTCGCCACGTACATCGACCGGGACCGCACGCCCGGTGTGCCATCGGATGATCACTTCGGGGGCGTCTACGTCGAGTTCTCAAGCGGCGCTCGACGCTCACTCGGACCGGCCGGCGCACCGGAAAGCTCCTCGGTCAACGCGGCTCCCGCCGTTCGCCGAGTCGGGGCAGGAGGGTTCGCGAGCGTCATTGTACGCATGTCGTTCGCCGACCTCACCGAGGCGTTCATCTTCCATCGGCTGCGCGGCGGCGAGCTCCGGCGGGATGTTCGACCCCACCGACGACGCGCCCTACAACATGCCGCCCCTGTTCTTCAGGCCGATCCTGTCGCCCCACGGCCGCACGCTGTCATGGACCGAGGGACCCGATTGGTCGGGCGAGCAGAATCGCTGTCATGGGGATCTGGAAGCTCGTGATCGCCAACAGCCGCAGCGGCGACGAGTCGCTCCGCGTCAAGGTCGGCCGGAACGGAGAGGAGCTTCATCATGCCGACTACGACGGGCGCTACTGGGTCGGCACGTTCAGCCGAAAGATGCTTCGTGACCCGCGGCCGAGCGAGCTGCGTATCCGAGTGGTCGATACGCACGCAGCAGCCCCACGCCCGATCGACGCCGGCTGCAGCATCGGGTTCATCGCCTCGATCGACCGGTTTGTGCCTGCCGCACTGCACGTGCGTTCGGCCTGAGGGACGATTCGGGCTTCAGCGCTCATGTCTCACTTCTGACGGTGCGCAACGACGGGGCACACCGCTCTGGTGGTCATCGATCGGCGTGGGATGCCCGAAGAACCCGTCGACACGAGCGATGAGCCCCGACGACGGTTCGAGCGTCACCACGTCGAGCCCCTGCATCAACGTGCGACTGTTGCGGATCATGTCCCATCGGTATCGCAGCCGGTCGTGGTGGTGGTCGATCTCCGACGCGAGAACGAACCAGTAGTCGGGCTTGCTCGTCCTGAGCCGTCGAATCGCGGCCGCGAGCTCGGCGATCCCGACGAAGGAGTCCCGCGGATCGTTCGACTCGACGTCATCGGTCACGGCGCTGACCAGATGCCCGCCAACCCGCTCGACGTCCGGCTCGTTCCACGCCGTCCAGTACGACACCAGTGCGTCCGGCATCGGCACGTCCCACTCGCGTCGACGGAACCTCACGGGGGACCACAGTATGCGCGTTGGTTGGGCTAGAGCCGTGGGTCGACGGGCTCGGACTCGAGGGCGAGGACACCGAAGACGCATTCGTGGTTGCGGTGGAGTGGCTCGTGGTCGACGAATCGTTCGAGGGCTTCGATGCCGAGGGCGAACTCGCGCCCGGCGAGGCTTCGTTTGTGGCCGAGGCTGCGTTGGCGGAAGGGCGGTCGAGCTCCGCGGGGGTGGTGTATTCGGGGCCAAGATGATGCGCAGGTATTCCGGTCCGCGGCACTTCACACCGGGTTGGCTGATGCCGCGTCGAGTGCTGGAGACGACATGGGTGGGCTTGACGACCATCCCTTCACCACCTGCGGCGGTGAGCTCGGTCCACCAGGCGGTGGCCGCCTGCTCGGAGGCGTCGTCTCCGAGGGTGACGTCGATCGTCCGGGTCGCGCAGAAACACGTCCGGGTCGGCGTCGGAGAGCCGACCGGCGAGCGTGATGTGCCAGGGATGGGGGTCGAGGGCACCGGACCCGTCCTTCGGTGGCGAGCACTTGGAACGGGGCGATGCGGAGGCCGTCGAGTCCTTCGGTCTCCCAGCGGTCGAGCGGCGATAGGCGTCGACGTATGCCGCGGCCATGCCGTGCCGGGCGGTGGTGCGATCGGCGTGCGGAACGGCCTCATCGAGTCGGCCGGCGACGGCGGCCCACACCTGTTGTTCGGCGTTCAGCGAGGCGAGCGCGGCGGCGCCGACGCTGGCGTACTGGTTGCGGACCAGATCGGTGGCCTTGGCGGACCAGGGCAGCACTTCGGAGTCGAGGACCATCCAGTCCGTGTCAGCTGGTTTTTCACAGGTCGAGCTTGTCCGCGGTCGCCCGAACGCGGTCGAGGAGTCGGACTTCGAGCGTCGAGTCGGCGAAGAAGGCGCGTCCGGTGCGGCTGTAGATGGCGCCGGCCGAAGCCGGGGTCGGACGCGGCGCCGAAGCGACGGGCAGCGACCGATTCGTCACGGCACACGACGATCACGGCCGAGCCCATGTGCTTCTCTTCGCAGATCAGCTCGGTGACGCCGTCGCGCCGGAAGGCGCTGAACGCCTCGGCGGGATGCTCGAGCAACCCGGGAAGCGTCGACGTGGCCGGCGGTGACATGGTCGGCGGCAGGTAGACGGGCCAGGTGCGGGTCGATCGCGAATCGGCTCATCACCTCGAGCGCCGCCGCGGTGTTCTCCTCGCGCACGGTCACCGTGCCGTGGAGTCGGGTCTCGACGATCCGCTTGCCGTAGACGTCGTCGAGGTCCAGCACGCCAGCGGGCCGGGTGTCGGCTGCGAGCGGACGAATGGGCTTCGTAGTAGGTCCGGTGGGCCGGCACCGAGACGAGTTCTCGCTCGGGCCACCGCAGGGCGGTGAGGGCGCCTCCGAACACGCAGCCGGTGTCGATGCAGATCGTGCGGTTCACCCAGGACGCGGTCGGTACCGGGGTATGGCCGTAGACGACCGCAGCACGGCCCCGGTAGTCGTCGGCCCACGGGTAGCGGACCGGCAGTCCGAACTCGTCGGTCTCGCCGGTCGTGTCGCCGTAGAGGGCGAACGCCCTGACGGCTCCCGACGCTCGACCGTGCATCGCCTCGGGCAGGCCGGCGTGGGCGACGACGAGCGCACCGCCGTCGAGCACGGCGTGACTGATCAGCGCGTCGATGAACTCGGCGACCTGGACACGGAACTCGGGAGTCTCGGCGTCGAGCTGTTCCATGGTCTCGGCGAGTCCGTGAGACCTCGTGACGTCCCGCCCGTCGAGGGCCCGCTTCAGCTTGATCTCGTGGTTGCCGGGAACGCACAGGGCGGCTCGGTCCGTGACCATGTTCATCACGAGCCGGAGCACTGCCGGGGAGGCAGGGCCACGGTCGACGAGATCACCGAGGAACACGGCGAGCCGACCCTCCGGATGAGCGGCTCGATCCCTCGCGCCGGACTCCACGATCCAGCCCAGTTCGCTCAGCAGGTCGACCAGCTCGTCGTGGCAGCCGTGGACATCGCCGATGATGTCGAAGGGTCCGGTGAGGTCGCGGGCGGTCGGTCCACGCAGCCGCTCGCGGACCGATCTCGGCCTCGGCGATCTCGTCGACCCCGCGCAGCACGTAGCGACCCTGCGGAGCCTTCCCGGTGCAGCCCCTTGAGCGACCGGCGGAGCGCCGAGTGCTGGTTGCGGAGAACATGGCCGCCGAAGTCACGATCGGTCGCGACGCGTTGCGCTCGACGGCGCACCTCGGGGCTTGACATCGAGAACGATGGCGCACGTGAGCACGTGGTACCGCTTGGCCAACTCAACGATCGGTCGACGGTCCTCGGGTCGGAGGTTGGTCGCGTCGATCACCGTCAGCAGGCGGCTGCTCCAGGCGCTTGGCCGCGATCGTGTACAGGACGTCGAACGCCGTGGCCGTCGCGGTCGTCGTTCTCGTCGTCGCTGACGAGCCGTCGGCAGAAGTCCGACGACAGCACCTCCGAGTCCTTGAAGTGGCGGGTGGCGAAGATCGACTTACCGGAACCGGACACACCGACGAGTGCGACAACACAGAGCTCTGGGATCGCGACCGTCACCGTGTGAACACCGCCATCTGAGTCGGGCACCCCAGGGCTTCGTGCTCGGATCCGATCCCGCTGAGCGTCACTGCGTAACCGTTGCGGCCGGCCACAGCGCTGCACCACTGGCCGAACTCGGCGCGGCTCCACTCGAAGCGGTGGTCGCGGGCCGGCGGAACCGACCGGCGGGCAGCTGGTCGAACAACTGGTTGTAGTCACGATTCGGTGTCGTCACCACGGCCATTCGCGGCTGAGCAGCGGTGAACACGGCGTCCTCGACGGCCTCGAGTCGCGGCGGATCGATGTGCTCGACAACCTCGACCAGACACACGGCGTCGAAGTCCCGCAACCGTTTGTCGCGATACGTGAGTGCGCCCTGCCACAGATCGACCCGAGCGCGTTGACGAGGGACATCTCATCACGTCGCAACCGGCGGGCGGCCACCTCGAGCGACCGCCACGACACGTCAACTCCGACGACGTGCTCCACCCACGACTCCTTCAGCAGGGCGCGGATGAGTGTGCCCTGCCCACAACCGAGATCGGCGACCCGGGTCACACCGGCATCTCTGGCGGAGCGCCGCCACCACCGACTCCGTGCGCAGATCGTTCAGCCGGACCGGTCGCTCGATCGCGAGCTCCTCGTCGTCGTTCGACTCCTGGGCGGCGTCAGGATCCTCGATCGAATCGTCGGCCTCGATCAGACGGGCCAACGTGTCCCGGGTCAAGCGTCGGTCGTGGCGCAGGTAGCGCCGTGCGCATCAGCTCACGCTGCGGATGCGTTCTGAGCCAGTCACCGCCTCGACGCAGCAGCTTGTCGATCTCATCGTCACCCACCCAGTAGTG